>JAFQIY010000041.1 GCA_017415165.1 Oscillospiraceae bacterium
TGCTTTTCCTTTCGGTGGTTTTTATAAAAAACAACGTGCCACGCACATTGCGGTTTCTGGCGATTGCCGCTGTTGCATATATGGTTGTCAGTCAGCTTATATGGCAGGGCGTGAACGTCTATTGCATGTGCTCCGGCGTTTCGGCGTATGAAATGTCGACCATTTATAGAGCCGTGAGCTTTTTCACGACGTTGCCGAGCTTGATGTGCATTGCCGTCCTGACTGTGTACTTCATCGCGCAAGCCCGCACGAGCGATCGGTGCCAGTTGAAGATAATGCTTAATTTGAAAGAAATGAAATAAACGACATAAGGTTATCATAAGTCTTTAAATACCACTATAATTTCATAAAACCATAAACGGCAAGGTTACTCCCCTTGCCGTTTATACTTAAACCTTTTATTCATTCTTAACTTACAAAAAAATACGGATTATAATTCCTCTGGTTCCTTTTTTATTTTAAAAATAATTCTAAAAAAATTCGAAAGCATTTTAGGACTCTTAATAACTACGATTTTCATATGTAATACCTCCATAATTAAAATTATTACATTATATTCGTAGCGATTAAAAGCGTTCTTACATTTTTGAAAATATAACAAGGATTTGTCCGTCTTTCACCGTCAGATTACATACATTTTCAATTATTTCATTACTCACACCTAATGGAAATTTATTTGACAGACAATAATTAAATAGATTATACTTTGTCCCTGTGGTTGTTACTGTTACATTTTGACTATATGAAAATATAGAAAAATACATACCCTCAATTTTATCGAAAGAATACTCTCCTTCATTTAATAAATAAACAATGTCATTTTCCCCCATCATACAACCATTTGCACCAAACTCTGCTATGTATGCTAAAGTTTGTATATTAGCATAAGTATGATCCAAACGCCCACCTATTGATGAAGCTAATGTTATATCAGTGAATCCCTTTTCTAATGCTATTTTTACAGCTAACATAGTATCAGTATCATCTTTTTCAGCTGGTGATGTAATAATTATACAATCATCATTAACTTCTTCATTCAGACTATCAAAATCCCCTAACAATATGTTAGGGGTAAGCCCTATTTTTTTCAAAACTGAATACCCACTATCAGCTGCAATAATATATGCATTTTCAGGTGGATATACTTTAAAATTATCTGAAGGTGCACCACAGAAAATCCAACAGGACTTCATAACTAAACTCCTTTTCAATTTCGATTTTTTATTTCCCATTCTTTAATCTGTTTTGCTTCTTCATACATTTCTACATAACTATTATGACGAGAAGATGGAATTTCACCTAAATTGACTGCTTCTATAACAGCACAACCCTTTTCCTTTATATGTGCACAATCAGGAAAACGGCACTTATCAGTATAATCATCAAATTCAGGAAAACAAAATGCAAGCTTATCTTTGAAAATAATATCATACTTTTGAGTTTCAAATGTTGAGAAACCGGGTGTATCTGCTATATATCCGCCATTATCAAGTTTATATAATTCAACATTTCTTGTTGTGTGACGTCCTCGTCCAAGCTTTTGGCTAATCTCCCCTGTTTTAATATCCAAATCTTCAACAATATGATTAAGTAGCGTTGATTTACCTACTCCAGTATTTCCGGTAAAAGCTGTAATTTTGCCAGCAATCATATCATACAGCTTCATATATGAATTGGGAGTATCATAATCAATTTCGATAAATTCTGCACCGGAATTCATATATATTTCCATTAGTCCAGCATTTTTCTGCAAATCAAGCTTTGTTACCGCAATTATGCTTTTTATGTTCTTATATTGTGCGATAGCAAGAAATTTATCAAGTAATGTAAGATTAGGTGCCGGTTCACAAGTTGAAGTAACAAATACAATATAATCAAGATTTGCAAGCGGAGGTCGAATAATACTATTTTTTCTTGGGAGTATTTTATCTACAACCCCCTTATTGCCTGTAATATCTGTAACTATTACTTTATCACCTGCACAAGGAGAAATATTTTGTTTTCTGAAAATTCCTCTTGCTTTACATTCCAAAACACCCAAAGGGGTCTCTGCATAATAGAGACCCCCTATGGCTTTCAATAGCATACCTTCGACTGAATTTAAATTACTCATTAATATCCGAATACCTCATTCCAGAATGCCTCGTCATCTTCATCAATAAAGACTTCCTCACTTGTAATACCTTCTGTTTCTGTATTCACATTTTCATCTTCATCGTCAACGAAAAGATTTTTTAATACTTTCTTTTCAAACTTGACTTCTGTAACAATTCCTTCAACAAAATCTACAGAATATTCACCAATTGTATCACTGTCCTTTGTGGTTTCATTAACCACCTCAAGAACTACTTTCTGCATTTCTGTTCCCTTAATTTTAATAGAAACCGTAGAAGCATATGCAAGGTTGTCAATAGTTGTTGTGCCAATAATTGTACCGTTAACATAACAATTAAATGTCGCCTTACCTTTTATTCCGCTTGGAACACTAAATGTAATAACTTCCTCTGTTTCAGGCATAATACCCGTACTGAGAGTAAGAATAATAGTTGTATTCAGTTTAACAATATTCGGCTGACCTGATTCAGTGAGTGAAGGAATACTTTGTTCAACAACAGTTCCTTCGGGTTCAATTGAATCAACAGTCATTGTCTGAATTGTAAACTTATCTCCAAGGAGAATTTTAGCATCTTCAAGTGTATAACCAACACATTCAGGAACCTTTACATCCTGTTCCTCAGGACCACGGCTGACATACATTCTTATTGTTGAACCGTATGCAACCTTTTCATTTCTTGGAGGATCAGTCATAATTACTTGATCTTTGGGTACAGTTTCGTCAAATACACTTGTAATAATTACATTAAAGCCTTCATTGTCTTTAAGCATATTCAATGCTGTATTTGAATCAAGTTCATAAACATTAGGAATCGTAACCATACGCGGTCCCTTACTAACAACAACCTTAACTGTCGAGTTACCAATGATATAGTCCTTACCTTCAGATGGTGTCTGCTTTATAATAGCACCTGCAGGAATTTCGTTGTGATATTCCTGTGTTTCAACAAGCAAATCAAAGTAATCGGCATAATAGGTTTCAACTTCCTTGTAACTATATTGAACAAGGTTTGGCATTTTACCTATTTTGACATCGTCATTTCCTGTATCAAGATACTTTATTATCATAATTGCAATAAATGCAACAACAATAATAATAATACCAGCTGCAATTGCCGTGAGAACAACAACAAAATATGAAGATTTGGACGGCTTATCGTCTTCTTCATAATCATCATAGTCGTCGTAATTATTATCCCGCTCTTTTACTTTGGTACGTGTACGCATTTTTTTCACATCACTACCCTTTTCCGCTCTTGTATTTGATTCTGCAGCAGCTTTTGAAACAGCACTTGCGTTAAAATACTGTGTTTTTTCAGAAAGGTACTTATATTCAAATACAATGCTCGGATTTTTCTTGAATTCCTCAATATCCTTAATCATTTCAGAAGCTGACTGATAACGCTTTGGTGCTTCTTTCTGCATTGCACGTATAACAATTTCCTCAAGTCCCTCAGGGATTGAATCATTTACTGTACGAAGAGGCTGAGCTTCATTCTGCATATGCATTAATGCAACAGAAACAGGGTTATCGCCATCAAATGGCTTTACTCCGCAAAGCATTTCATACATCATTACACCAACCGAATAAATATCACTCTTTTCGTCAGTAACGTCACCGCGTGCCTGTTCAGGACTGATATAATGAACACTTCCAATTGCCTTATCGGAAATGGTTTTGCCCTCTTCTCTTGCAAAACGAGCAATACCAAAATCCATGACCTTTATTGTTCCATCAGAAAACAGCATTATATTCTGCGGTTTTATATCACGATGTACAATTCCTCTGTCATGTGCATGCTGAAGAGCACGAAGTATCTGAATAATAAAGTGAACACAGTCTTTCCACTTTATTACTCCCTGCTGTTCCATAAATTCCTTGAGAGTTATACCATCGATATACTCCATAACAATGAACTGAATTTTTTCACTAAATCCAACATCAAATATTTTTACGATATTCGGATGAGAAAGTACCGCAATGGCCTTTGACTCATTACGAAACCTTCTGACAAATTCTTCATTATCAGCAAATTCGGTTTTAAGAATTTTTACAGCAACAGTTTTTTCTTCAAGAATATCCGTTGCCTTATAAACATCAGCCATTCCGCCAACGCCAATAAGCTCAGTTATTTCATATCTTCCGTCAAGCTTTCTTCCAATGTTTTTATCCATCAAATTCACTCCTGTAAAAAAATACGATATATATTTATTTAATATATGCTACTGTAATATTATCATTTCCGCCATTGTTAAGCGCAAACTCAATCAAATGCTTTGGGACTTCTGCCGATGTATTTTTTTTCACAATATTGAATATGTCGGCTTCGTCACAACAATTAGATAATCCGTCTGTACAAAGTAAAATCGAACTGTTTTCATTAAGTTCCATTTCAAAGTAATCCGGATCAACATTATTTGATACTCCAACCGCTTTAGTAATATAATTTCGCTGAGGATGCTTTTTTAGCTGTTCTTTTGTTATTTCACCGTTTTCGTACATACGCATAACAATTGTATGATCCTTTGTAACCTGACGGATTTCGTGATTTATAAGATAAAGACGTGAATCACCAACATTAACTGCATAAAGTATATTGTTGGATACAAGTGCAATAACACAAGTTGTACCCATTCCAACCATTTCTGAACTTGAAATTGACATATCATATACTACAGAATTAGCAGTTTTTATTGAAGAAATCAACAGATTACGTATTGAATTACTATCAAAATCGGAGCGAAAAACTTTTGTAATTCGATCAAAAACAATCTGTGCTGTTTTACCGCTGGCTTCTCCGCCTGCATTTTGACCGCCCATACCATCACATACAATCGCCAATACAGTATTTTCGTCAATAACAGCAGTACATACTCTATCTTGGTTTTCCGTTCTGGAAAGTCCAATATTCGTTTCAGAAATTACAGTCATTTTTTCACTTCCTTTAAACTCAGAGCTCGTATTCTCTGCGTAGCTGTCCGCATGCAGCGTCAATATCAGATCCAAGAGTTCTTCTGATTGTTGCATTCAGTCCGCCTTTTTCCAAAGCCGCTTGAAATGCAAAAAGAGAATTTCTATCTGAACGATAATTACGTTCTTTTATTTTATTTACCGGAATAAGATTGATATGGCAATTTATTCCTCGCAATAACTTTATAAGTTCATCAGCATCTGTAACTGTGTCATTTACACCGTGAATAACCGCATATTCAAACGAAATACGACGACCTGTCTTATTAATATAATCCTTGCAAGCTTTAAGAAGTGAATCAATATTATATCTTTTATTAATGGGCATAATTTCACTTCTTTTTTTATCTGTTGTAGCGTGGAGAGAAATAGAAAGTGTAAGTCCGAATTTGTATTCAGCCAATTCATATATTTTGTCAACCAGACCACAGGTTGACAACGACACATGACGCAAACTAAGATTTTTACCGATTTCAAAAGATAGCATCTTCAGAAATTTTATAACATTATCAAAATTATCTAACGGCTCGCCTATTCCCATAAGTACAATGCTGTCTATATGTTTTCCGGTATTTCTTTCTGCTTCATAAACCTGCAGCAGCATTTCAGATGGTGTAAGGTGTCTTTTAAAGCCTGCGATTGTTGAAGCGCAGAAATTACATCCCATCTTACAACCAACTTGCGTTGAAATACATAGGCTGTTCCCGTGCTTATATTCCATTATAACAGATTCTATATGATTTCCGTCGGACAATTCATAAAGATATTTTACAGTATTATCTATGGCAGATTCAAGCTTTCTGACAATATTTATACTATTTATACAATAATTTTCATTCAATTTTGTACGTAAAGCAGATGAAATATTACTCATATCTTCAAATTTGTGAATTCTTTTTGTATGTAGCCATTCATAAATTTGTTTACCTCTGAATTTTTTCTCACCTATAATCTCCATTTCAGAACAAAGCTCGTCCAACTCCATAGATAAAATATCTTTCTTCAAAACGATTAGTCAACCTTTCTTATTTTGCTGATAAAAAATCCTTCACAGCCAAAATGTTTAGGAAAAATAGTTGCTTTATGACCTTCAAAAACGTCATTATATTCAGATAATATTTCAACAGGTTCAAAATTTTTGTTTTCGCTAAGGAACTTATCAATTACATTATCATTTTCATCTCGATTTATCGTACAAGTAGAATAGACAAGCTCACCGCCTGTTTTTAAATATCCTGCTGCTGTTTTCAATATTTCATACTGAATTTCAGGAAGCTTTTTTACGGTATCGAGTTCAGTATATTTCAGTTCAGGTTTAGAACGAATTACACCAAACCCTGAACAAGGCACATCACACAGTATTTTATCAGCAAATGGGATTTTTTCATTAATTTTTTTTGCATCATTCTGCAATGTTTCAATAATATTTATGCCCAGACGTTCAGCGCCTTTTTTTATAAGATTAACACGTTTTTCGTGCAAATCTGCAGCAATTATACTCCCCTGATTATTCATCATTTCAGCTATTGTGAAAGTTTTTCCTCCTGGAGCAGCACATAAATCAATTACAGTTTCACCCAATTGAGGATTAAGTGCCTTACAGCAAAGCTGAGAAGATAAATCCTGTATATGGAAGTCTCCTTTTAAAAACAGCTCAGAATTTCCAACATCATTTATTCTGTCTATAATAAGACAATTATCAACAACGTCACATTTTTCAGCTTTTATACCGTACTTTGAAAAATCAGCAATTAATTTATCTTCACTTGTTTTTAAATTATTAACACGGATATATGTTTTATGCGGAGTAACAGAAGCCTTTAACAAATCCTCTGCAAGGTCATATGAGTAATCATTACAAATTTTTTCAGTAAGCTCATAATTACAGGAATATTCAATACTTAACTTTTGAATAGGTTCGGAAGGAAATTTTATATTCTTGCCATCTCTGATAAAATTACGCAAAATAGCATTTACAAAACCAGAAGCACTGCCCTTTTTAGCTTGTTTGGTTAAATTAACAGTTTCATTTACAGCAGCATTATCGGGAATTGCATCCATAAATTTCAGCTGATACAATCCTATTTTTAAAATATTGACTACAACAGTGTCCAACTTGTCCAAGGATTTAGAACTATATGAAGAAATTATATGTTCCAATGTTATTTTGCGTTCAATAATTCCATAAAAAAGATGGGAAATAAAATTCTTATCACGTTCTGAATAATCCATTGATTTGAACATTGAGTCAATGACAAGATTTGAATATGCTCCCTTATCCATTTTATTTAGTAATTCCAGAACTGTAAAGCGTGTTGACTTAACACTCATATATTACCTTCTTCTTCCTCTATTGGCAATCAATATAAGCCTTAATAAGCTCATAAGTGATGAGAACATAGCCGCAACATATGTCATCGCAGCTGCTGTGAGAACTTTTTTAGCCATTTTAATTTCACCAGGTTGTAAAATATTATGACTGTCAAGTGTATTTAATGCTCTGCTGCTTGCATTGAATTCAACAGGAAGTGTTACTGCCTGAAAAAATACAACACCTGTGTAAAGAAAAATTCCCACAGGAATAAGCCATTCAAAAGCACTGAATATCATTCCAATTAAAACAAGTGGTACAGCTAAATTAGAACCAATACGAGTAATCGGAATAATCGCCTGACGAATTTTTATCGGACTGTATCCCTGTGCGTGTTGAATAGCGTGTCCAACTTCATGTGCCGCAACACCTATTGCCGCAACAGATGTGCTGTTGTACACCGTGTCAGAAAGTCGGATTACATTTGCTGATGGGTCATAATGGTCTGTAAGATTACCGCCAATGTATTCAATCTGAACGTTATTAAGTCCGTTTTCATCAAGAATTCGTCTTGCAACCTCACGAGCAGTATAGCCATATTCGTTCTTTTCTTTACTATATTTTTGGAATGTTGATTTAACCATCAATTGTGCAATCAATGCAAAAACAATGGCAGGTAAAACAATCAGATATGTCGAGTCAAAATACAACATAGTTGTAATCCTCCTGAATTATTTTAAAACAGTACCCTTTTCAATTGATTTTCCTCTGAGATAATCAGCAGTATTCATTCGCTTACTGCCTTCAGCTTGTACTTCAATAAATTTCACACATTTCCCATCGCCGCAAACAACTGTAAAGTTATCTGCGTTTACAACAGTGCCGCTGGAAATATTGTCAAATGTTTCGTTTGTACAAACAGATTTGTATACTTTAAGTCTTTTTCCGTTAAGCATAGTCATTGCTCCGGGGAATGAAGATAACCCGCGAATGTGATTATGAACCTCCTGTGCCGACTTGGAAAAATCTATCGCACACATATCCTTTGTAAGCATCGGAGCATAGCAAGAAAGCGAATCGTCCTGCTTAACAGGTGTAAGTGTATTATTCTTTACAGCCTGAATAGTTTCCAACATAACTTCAGCACCCAACACAGACAATCTGTCATGAAGTTCAGAAGCAGTTTCATTTTCTCCTATTTCAACGGACTTGCTTAAAAGCATATCACCTGTGTCAAGCCCCTCTGCCATAAGCATAGTTGTTACACCTGTAACCTTTTCGCCGTTAAGAACACTCCACTGAATTGGTCCTGCACCTCTGTACTTAGGGAGCAATGATGCGTGAACATTAATACAATACTTCGGTAAATCAAGTATTGCTTTAGGAAGAATTTTTCCGTATGCAACTACAATAATTAAGTCAGGAGAAAGTTCTTCCAGTATTTTCATTGTATTCTCTGCATCTTCACCATTTTTTAAACTTACTGGCTGATAGACAGGAATATTGTGTGTCAAAGCCAATTCCTTTACAGGCGGCGGCGTAAGTTTGTAGCCCCTACCCTTAGGTTTGTCTGGCTGAGTGAAAACCGCTTGAACATTTTCATTGCTGTCAATTAATGCTTGCAGACACGGTACAGCAAAATCAGGAGTTCCCATAAATACTATATTCATTACAGAAAATTCCTTTCTTAGTCTTTTAAATCTTTGGGGTCTACCATTTCATCAGCAATATCAATGAAAAGCTTTCCGTCAAGATGATCAAGTTCGTGACAAACTGCTCGTGCGAAAAAATCTTTCAGTTTAAGCTGGAAATACTTGCCTGTACGGTCCTGTCCCTTTACAATAATCTCATTAGGTCGTACAACATATCCCCATTCATTAGGACACGAAAGGCAACCTTCCACGTCTCTCTGAGTGCCTTTGAATTTTACAATTTCTGGATTAATCAATTCAAGTAAACCTTCACCTACATCAACAACAGCAATTCGTCTTAAAACTCCTACCTGTGGTCCTGCAAGCCCGACTCCTTTTGCATTGTACATAGTTTCTGCCATATCATCAAGAAGTATACCAAGCTTTTCGTCAAATTTCTCTACAGGTTTACATTTTTTTCTGAGTACATCATCATTTTTCAATACTATTTTGCGCAAAGCCATATTATTTCAGCCCTTTCATTATTACAGACCTATATCTCCATTTATATCAAGCGTAGTCTGTACATTTGCAAATTCTTTAAGTTTAAATGCCGCTTTATATATATTACCAATATAATCGCGGAACATTTGATTATTCTTACATTTTATTATAATTCGATATCTGTATTTACCGTTTATTTTTTCATACACACATTTCGATGGACCTAAAACACGCAATGGAACGTTAATTTGTCCGGAGATAATTGAATTACTGATTAATTCAAGAAATTTTTTTGAAGCTATGTCAGCACACTTCTCAATAACCGATGAAAATTCAATTACACAAATATCACAAAACGGCGGATAAACCAAAGCTTTTCTTGCTGCTATTTCCTGATTATAAAATGCTTTGTAATTTTGTTCCGCAGCAAGATTAAGAACATAGTGTTCAGGTACAAAAGTCTGTATAATTGCTCGTCCCTGCTTATCTCCTCGTCCGCAGCGTCCTACAACCTGAGTTACAAGTGAGAATGTACGTTCATAACTTCTGAAATCACCCGCAAACAAAGCTTTATCAATTGATAATACTCCAACCAAGGTTACATCAGGAAAATCCAGTCCTTTTGCAATCATCTGTGTACCAAGCATTATATCATATTCCTTATTTTCAAAAGCTTTGAATTTCTGTTCATAAGCGTGTCTTGAATAAGTTGTATCAGCATCCATTCGAAGTATTCTTGCATTTGGAAAAAGAGCTGCAACCTCGTCCTCTGCTTTTTGCGTACCAATACCAGTCAGACGCAGATGTTCTGAAGAACATCTTGGACATTCGCTTACCATTTCGGTACTATAGTCGCAATAATGACAGATTAACCTTTGGTTGATTTTATGATAAGTAAGAGGAATGCTGCAATTAGGACAAACCAACGGTTCTTTACAATCGGAACAACTTATATATGTATGATACCCTCGTCTGTTAAGAAGCAGGATTACCTGTTCGTTTTTTTCAAGATTATAATTAATTTCTTCAACTAATCTCTCAGAAAATACTGTTGAATTGCCGTAAAAGCCTTCTGTGGCAAGGTCAACCATTTCAACAAACGGCAGATTGTTCTGTGAATATCTTTTCTCAATCTCAAAAAGCTTGTATCTGCCGCTTTTGGCATAATAATAGCTTTCTATCGATGGAGTTGCAGAAGCCATTAAAACTACTGCATTATGAGTAAGACATCTCTTTTTGGCAACTTCTTTTGCATTATACCGCGGAGAAGATTCTGATTTATAAGTTCTTTCCCCCTCTTCGTCAATAACAAATAACCCGATATTTTCCATTGGAGCAAAAACAGCACTTCTTGTACCAACGACAATTCTTGCCTGACCGTTTTTTACTCGTTTATACTCATTGAGTCTTTGTGTTAATGAAAGATTACTGTGCATAATAGCAACCAGATCGCCAAATAATGACTGGAATCTGCTTACAACCTGCGGAGTAAGTGATATTTCAGGAATAAGCATTATTACATTTCTGCCCATATCAAGTGTATGTTGAATTAACTTTGCAAAGACCGATGTTTTGCCGCTTCCCGTAACACCGTAAAGCAACGCCGCATCAGGCTTTTTTCTATCAATTAATTCAGCAATACCATTAAAAACCCGCTGCTGTTCTTCATTTAAAATTATGTCCTCTACACTATATTCAGCATTAATATCAGGTGTTTGAATTACTTCATATTCGTAAGTTTCCAAGACATTTTTCTGAATAAGATTTTTTACGACCGAAGAAGTCACTCCGCATATATATGTTATTTCTTTAAAAGATGCTGTTGTACTTTCTTCAATCAATGAAACAACATCATACTGCTTTTGAGAAAGGTTAATGGTTACTTTACCATTAACATAATCTTCGGTAAAACGAACCATTTTAATAGTGTCATCTTTTTTCTTTCTTTTAACTATGCTTTCTTCTGTCAGAAATCCTTTATTAACAAGTTCGTCAATAACATCTTTATCAGCTTCATTAATAGCAGATATGTCATCTGTTATTTTATTTAGCCAAATGAAAGTTTTTTCTGTCAATTCATTTTCCGCAATATGTTTATCTGTTAAAACATATTTTGTTGTCATATTAACACCCAAACCAATAGGAATAAGCGTTTTAAACGCATCAAAATATGTGCATAACGTTGTATTTCTTATCCATAGCAGCAAATCAATCATTTCTTCATTTAACAATGATTGTCTGTCGATTATGGAACTGATTGGTTTAAATTTGCTTAAATCTTCATTTGTTACCTTATCAATACGTATAACAACCGCAATTCTTTTTCGGTTTCCTTTCCCAAAAGGAACGAGAACCCTTGCACCTACAGCTACTTCATTCTCCATTTCAATCGGAATTGTATATTGATATCTTTTATCATATCCGAATGTAGTTGAACTAACTGCAACAGCAGCCAAATGCTTAATTGTAAGCAAACTTATTCCTCCAGATAATTAGTCTTTAGCAGAACGAAGAGAAGCGTCTTCAACAAATGTATACTTTCTGCTTGCAAATTCTTCTACAGCAGTCTTTACAGGCTTTTCTTCAAGAGTTTCATTATTTGTGTAAAGGTCATCTGCAATTTCTCTTGCACGCTTTGCAACAGCAAGCACAACAGAATAATAACTTTCATTTTTTGTAGCAATCTGGTTAAGTGATGGTCTAAGCATTTTCTAACACCTCATCAATAATATTGTTTGAATTTTTAAGATTAAGTTCTTCAGCTCTGATTATAGCAAGTAAATCATCAACTGCTATTGATAATTCGCCATTAACCAAAGCGTAGTCATATTTATATGCTTGTTTAATTTCTCCTGTAGCTTCGTTCAAGCGTTTTTCTATGACATCGTCGCTTTCTGTACCTCTTTTGTTAAGTCGTCTGCGAAGCTCCTTGAGTGAAGGCGGCAGGATAAAAATAAACTTTGCTTCAGGACATTTTTCCTTAATTTTCATTGCGCCCTGAACTTCGATTTCGAGAATAACGTGCTTACCCTGTTCAAGCATATCTTCAACAGGTTTTCTTGGTGTTCCGTAATAATTGTCACAATATGAAGCATACTCAAGCATACCGTCATTTTCAATCAATTCCTCAAATTTATCTTTTGTTAGGAAATGATAATTTACCCCGTCAACCTCTCCTGGTCTGGCATTTCTTGTAGTAGCAGAAATAGAATAGAAGAATTTTTCATCTTTAAGAATTTCTGCTAAAATGGTTCCTTTTCCGCATCCCGAAGGACCAGATACAACAATAAGTAACCCTTTACTCATCATCAGGTACCTCCTCATCATTAAGTCTTCTTGCAACGGTTTCCGGCTGAACAGCTGACAGTATAATATGGTCACTATCCATAATGATTACAGCACGCGTCCGTCGTCCGTAAGTTGCATCTATAAGCAGACCTTTTTCTTTAGCATCCTGAATAATACGTTTTATAGGCGCTGACTCAGGACTTACAAGTGTAATTAATCGGTTGGCATTAATCATATTTCCGAAACCAATATTAATCAGCTTCATACATTCCTCCGATTATTCAATATTCTGAATTTGTTCTCTTATTTTTTCAATTTCCGATTTCAATTCAACAACAATTCTTGTAATTTCCACATCCTGTGCTTTTGAACCAATCGTGTTACTTTCTCGGTTAAACTCCTGAATTAAGAAGTCAAGTTTGCGTCCTACAGCTTCTTTTGTATCAAGAAGCTCTGTGAACTGCTGAATATGACTTTTCAATCGTACTGTTTCCTCATCAACTGCAGTTTTTTCTGAAAAAATTGCAGCTTCTGTAAGAATACGCTGTTCATCAATCTTTTTATCATTAAGTATTTCGGAAATCTTATTATATAAACGTTCTCTATAAGCATCTGTAACCATTGGCGAACGTTTTTCAACTTTAGCCACAAGTTCACTTATATAAGAAAGACGGGATTTTATGTCATCCTTCATTTTCTGTCCTTCTGTTTCACGCATAGAAACAAAATTATTAACTGCTTCTTCAGCCACAGTTTTCACAATATTCCATATTACTTCTTCATCTTCTGTTGTTTTAACAACATTGAAAATATCAGGAAGTCGGATAAGCTGCGATAAAGCAAGGTCATCTGTAAGACCGATTGTTTCATTGGCTTTTCTCAAAGCGTCAATGTACCCGACAGCAATGGACTGATTTACTTCAATCTGAGCATCCTTACCTTCGATGTTGAAAATAGTTACACCAACGTCAACTTTTCCTCTTGAAACTTTATTCTGAACAAAAGATTTAAGCTTTTCTTCAAGGTATCCATAAGCCCTTGGTACTCTTGCTGAAAATTCAAAATATCTATGATTAACAGATTTAATTTCAACTGTTATTTCTCGTCCGTCAATAATTTGCTGTCCGCGTCCATAGCCTGTCATACTCTTAATCATGTGCGGTTATCCTTTCTGCAAAGATGCATATATTAGTATTAACACTTATTTTTAATTATATCATTTTTCGCAAAGAAAATCAAGCCTTTTATAACAAAAAAGAGCCGTAAAAACGGCTCTTTTAAATGATTTTATTAAACTGGGTGTACCTTATTTTCAGCATCAGCGTGTGCACTGTCAACACCATACTTCAAATCGCGTCTTTTAGCAAAGAACTTAGGAGCAACCTGTGGGAACATAGCATAGCTGAGTACATCTTCTTCCTGTTCAACCCATTCAGAAGCTTCATCCTTAAGCTTGTCCAGCTCAGGCTTGAGAAGGTCAGCAGGACGGCAAGTGATAGGTTCTTCACCCTTGAGAATCATCTTGCTGAATTCAGGAGAAATTTCGGAAGGAGTCTTTCCGTATTCGCCCTTAACGAGTGCCTTGAATTCCTTAGTAACTGTCTTGTAACGTTCACCAGTGATAACATTGAATACAGCCTGTGTACCAACAATCTGGGATGTAGGTGTAACAAGAGGTGGATAACCGGAATCCTTACGAACATTAGGAACTTCCTTGAGAACCTCTGTAAGCTGGTCTTCCTTACCTGCCTGTTTAAGCTGTGAAAGAAGGTTAGAAAGCATACCACCTGGAACCTGATAAATAAGTGCATTTGCGTCAACAGCAAGCATTTTAGGATCAAGAAGTCCGCTGTCAATATACTTTTTACGGAGACCCATAAAGTAATCTCTTACCTCAGTAAGAAGAACAAGGTCAAGACCTGTATCGTATTCAGTGCCCTGAAGAGCAGCAACCATAGACTCGGTAGGAGCGTGAGATGTACCAAGTGCGAGCGGAGACATAGCTGTATCAATCATATCAGCACCGCTTTCAATACCTTTAAGGAGACACATAGAAGCAAGACCTGAAGTGTAGTGTGTATGAAGCTGAACAGGAATTTTGACAGCTGCCTTGATTGCCTTTGTGAGTTCAGCTGTTCTGTAAGGAGTAAGAAGTGCAGCCATATCCTTGATACAGATAGAGTCAGCACCCTCAGCTTCAATCTGCTTGCAGTAATTTACATAATAATCAGTTGTGAACACATCACCAAGTGTATAAGAAATAGCAACCTGAGCGTGTGCCCCTTCCTTCTTAGCTGCTGCAATAGCTGTCTTGAGGTTTCTGATATCATTAAGAGCATCAAAAATACGAATGATATCAATACCATTTGCTACAGACTTCTGAACAAAATATTCGAGTACGTCATCAGCGTAATGACGATAACCAAGCATATTCTGACCTCTGAAAAGCATCTGGAGCTTTGTGTTAGGCATTTCCTTTCTGATTATGCGAAGTCTTTCCCAAGGGTCTTCATTAAGGAAACGGAGGCAGGAGTCAAATGTTGCACCGCCCCATACTTCTGCGGAATAGAAACCTACTTTATCCATTGTGGAAAGAATAGGACGCATTTCGTCCATTGTCATTCTTGTAGCAAGAAGTGACTGGTGAGCATCACGGAGGACGGTTTCAGTAACTTTAATTTTAGCCATCTTAATCAACCTTTCTAAGATTACTGGATAGAAGCAAGTACATCGTTAGAGTTTACAGAATCGCCCTTCTTTACATTGATAGCAGCGACTTTACCTGCAACAGGTGCAACAATATCATTTTCCATTTTCATAGCTTCAAGAATCATAAGTACCTGTCCTTCGGATACAGTATCACCTACATTAACCTTAACATCAAGAATTGTACCGGGCATAGGAGCGTTAACAGTTGTACCGCCTGTTACAGCAGCTGGAGCTGCAGGTGTAGCTACTGGAGCTGGAGCAGCTGGCTGTGCAGGAGCTGGAGCTGCAGCAGGAGCTGCGGCAACAGGTGCGCCGCCTGTTACTTCTTCAACAGCAACATCGTATGCTTTACCGTTTACAGTAATATTGAATCTTTTCATAATTATATACCACCATTCATATATTTTAAAATTTACTTGACTTAATCAGAAAGGCATATTGCTGTGCTTCTTAGGAAGACGCTTTGTCATTCTCTTGCCTGACATAACCTCAAGAGCAGACATTACCTTAGCACGTGCTTCGTCAGCAGTGATAATATCGTCTACACAATTCTTAGCAGCAGCATCAAATGCAGAAGCATTTTCATCAGCATACTGAACAGCGAGCTTGTTTCTTTCAGCAGCAAGGTCAGCTGCACCCTTGAGTTTGTCGTGCCACAGGAATTCAACAGCAGTAACTGGCGCTATAGGAGAAATAACAGCATCAGCATAAGCATATGTCACATCTGCATTGCCTGCACCGAGAGCAGCCATTGCTGCACCGTAAGCCTTTCCTGTAACCAATGAAATCTTGAGAGTTGTAGCTTCAGCGTAAGCATTAGCGAGCTTAGCCATATCACGAACACAAGCGTCGTTATCAAAGCCTTCTGTGTCAATAAAAGTAAGTACAGGAACAGTAAATGCATCACAAGTTCTTACAAATCTTGCAAGCTTTACACAGTCGTCCGATGTAAGCTTGTCCGCAGTCTTGTTTGTAGCAGCAATACCTACAGCAGAACCACCGATTGTTGCAATAGCTGTATATGCAGCTGTACCGAAGCCATCAGAAAGTTCTACAATGCTGTCTGAATCTGCAATTGCTTCTGCTATATCAGCAGCTGAACCGTTTGCAGCCTTACCTGTTGCAGCAAATTCAAACATAGGAATTGCAGAAATATTGTTTGCAGGAAGCATAGCAATAAGCTTCTTTACAGCTTCCATAGCTTCCTTATCATCCTTTGCAGAAAGAGCAGCTGTACCGTTTGCCACAGCATCTTCGCCCTTAACCTCCTTGCCGACAGTTGTGTAAAGTTCAGCATCTTCAGTTACAACAACAAAATCAGCAGAGCAGGCAACCATAGCGGAGCTTCCTGCGCATATACCAGCAATAACAGAAATCTGAGGAACAACACCGGAAAGATTGTTAGTCCACATAAGCATATCGCTGTAAGCCTTGATTGCTTCTGCACCGTCATCAATGAATGCGCCGTTTGAATCATAGATACCTACAACAGGCACACCTGTTCTTGATGCAAGGTCATAAATCTTGCAGATTTTAGCAGCGTGCTGCTTATTTACAGCACCACCTTTTACGGATTTATCCTGAGAAAAAGCATATACAGGGCTTCCGTCCACATAACCATATGCGGTTACAACACCTGCATAATCTTCACCATTCTTGACACCTGCGTCAATCTCGGTGTATATTCCTTCATCAAATAAATTCGCAAGTCTTTCCTTAGCCTTGCAGCTATTTGATGAAGCTGCTTTATACGCTTCGAACTTAGCCTTCTGGCTTTCAGTCAACATAAACGTTCCTCCGTTCAATATTCAAAATATTCCATTATATTATACAACATTTTTTTAGAATTTACAAGGCAAAAACGACATTTTTTTGTATATTTTCAAAAAATTCATATTTACTTGTCACCCATTGCGCTTCTCAATGCTCTCAATTCCTCAGAAGAAAGCTCTCTGTATGTTCCCGGTTTGAGCATTCCAAGTTTTACAGGGCCAATTGCTGTTCTTTTCAGACGTGCAACCTCAAGTCCGACTGCTTCACACATTTTTCTTACCTGACGGTTTCTGCCTTCGCGGATTACAATCTGCAGCACTACCCTACCTTGCTCCTGTGTAAGTACAGTTACATTGGCAGGAAGTGTTTTTCTGTCATCAATTACAACACCTTCCGAAAGTTGAACAAGCTGTTCATCTGTAATTCCGGGACGTACTGTTACACGATAGGTTTTGGACACGTGACGGCTTGGGTGCATAATATCATTCGCAAACTTACCATCATTGGTAAAAAGAAGCAATCCTTCCGAATTACGGTCAAGGCGTCCTATCGGGTAAACTCTTTCAGGAAAATCATCAAGAAGCTCCGTTACACATCGTCTGTCCAGTTCATCTGACATTGTTGTAACATAACCTCTCGGCTTGTTAAGCATAATATAATATTTTTCACGTTTCTTTGAAAGATAAATACGTTCACCATCAACGCTGATTACATCCTTCAATGTTGCTCCATCTCCAATTGACGCAACACGGCCATTAACCTTGACTTTGCCTTGTTTTATATATTCCTCAGCTTTTCTTCTGGAACATAATCCGCTTTCTGCAATAAGTTTTTGAAGTCTGATCTTTTCCACAACATTTCTCCTTTTCAAGTTAATCCTTTTATAAATTCGATAATTTCTTCAAATAATGAAGGTTTATATTTACAAATAACTGCTTCGCAGTTTTCCCGTGAAATCAGTTCTGTAGAAAAAATCAATTTATTATCAGCATAAAAATTGATTTTACCTACAATCTGTCCCGCTTTAACAGGTGCATATATAAACTTATCAAGTATAACTTCTGATGAAATATCTGTTTTTTCTCCATTAATTTTTGTATATACAGGTGTATCAACAGGAACAACCGCTACTTGTGATTGATTTCCTCCCGCTACTGATACAGATAATTTTGAATAATCATAATCAATAGATTCGGTTTTTGTTACAGAAAATCCGTAATCATAAAGCTTAATATGGTCATTCCAATCATCGGGAGCTTTTAGGGTTACGCAAATAAGAGAAACACCATCTTTTTCAGCAGCTGAAACAAGACAACGCCCTGCTTCATCTGTAAACCCTGTCTTGACACCAACACAATATTCATACATATATAACAGCTTGTTTGTATTGACAAGCCATCTTTCATATGGTGGATTTCCAAATTGTGTTTTTACCCTCTGTGTACCGCATATTTCTTTGAATGTTTCGTTTTTTAGTGCTTCTCTTGCAAGAAGTGCCATATCATAAGCTGTTGAATAATGCTTGTCGTTGTGCAGACCTGATGGTGTAACAAAATTAGTATTTTTCAAGCCTATTTTCGAGGCACGCTCATTCATCATTACCGCAAAATTTTCAGTATCACCCGCAAGCAAAACAGCAGTCTGATTTGCAGCATCGTTACCCGATGGAAGCATCATTCCATAGCAAAGTGACATCTTGGTTACAATATCATCTTCACATAGCCCCATTGATGAACCTTCAACCTTTATCGCTTCATTGTCAACCTTGAATTCTTCTTCAAGATTTCCGCTTTCGAGAAGCAAAAGGGTTGTCATAATTTTGGTTGTACTGGCCATAGGACGCATTTCATATTCATTATGTGAAGCAATTATTTTTCCTGTTTGCGCTTCTATAAGAATATATGACTCAGCGGATATGCCGCCGATTGAAACAGCATTTACATCAAAAGATGTAATCCCAATTACTGCAATTACCAAAAAGAGAAAAACAAAACCGTATTTCATACAAACCTCCATATTAATATCACAATTCTATGATATTAATATGGAGTTTGAAGTTAAAATATATCAGAAATCAAAACCTTCTGTATTAATTTCTACTTTTTCGATTTCAGGTTCAACTGCGGTCGGTGCTTCTGAATCAACAGAATCTACTGTTTCGGCATCATTCTTTTTCTTTGAGAACATTGTTTGAATTTTTGTAAAAAGTTCAGGAACAGCGCTTACGATAGCATTTGCCGGTGAATTACCGGAGCCAAGTTCAAGAAGCTTGACCTCTCCATTCGCAACTACAATAAATGCCAATGGCTGTATAGACATACCTGCACCGCTTCCGCCGCCGAAAAGCTCTTTGTCATTCTTTGATGGGAGATCCGAACCGCCTGCAGCAAATCCGTATGAAATTTTTGAAATAGGAATAATTGTAATATTATCATCAATTTTTATCGGTTCACCGATAATAGTATTAGCATCAGAAAGTTCGTGAATTTTGCCGATTGATGACGAAATCAAGTCTTTTACTTTTGTATCCATAATCATTCTCCTTTACATTGAAACAACCTTTTTATCAGATGATTGTTCCCTATTATTTTTTCCTATGAGTTTTTTTATGTTTATCAATAAACCAAACAATATTGCGAACACTGCACGAAGAATTGTGGCAGGTCGGACTGTAATTTTTGCCGAAATATCATATATACTTTTTTCAGCATCAAAATCACACAAAATATCAACTGTTTTAATTGTTACTGTAAAAAAAGTCCTGATTAAATTAATAAGATTATATATAGCAGCATTTATTTTCCCATAATTCATAGCTGCATTATAAGCGTCTTCATCAGTAATCAAGAAATCAATCATCAGTTCTTCAATATAGATATGCTTTAAAATATGTGCAAGCCATTTTTTTGAAACGGACCAGATTATTTTCACCTTTTCAAGTATTTCAAATATCTTATTGATTTTCTCAGATAACGTTTCTTTTGACTTGCTTTTTTCTTTTGACTCATTCAAATCGTCATCGACTTGATTTAATTCATCAGATTGCACTGCATCATCCTGTTTATCCGCTTGCTGTTCTTGAGAAACAGCGGTTGACACTGTTGATTTATTTTTATTCTTTTTATTCTTTTCTTTCTTCTTAAACGGAAATACTGTAAAGCATAAATATTTTACTTTGAAATTGAATTCTCCGCCAAGGCACCTGATTTCTGCACGGATTTTCATATTCAAAAAAAAGGTAAATATAAGTATTATTACAGAAATGACTATAATTGCTGTCAATATTTACCCTCCTTTAAAAACTATTCTTCATCGGTATTTTCAGATACTGTATCTTCCTTTGAAATTAAAATTTCATCAAAGCTTACCTGTCCTTCAGAATTTGGAAGCGCAGGCATATCATCAAGTGATGTTAGTTGGAAACATCTTAAAAATGCAGACGTTGTTTTATAGGCAATAGGTTTTCCCGGAACGTCAAGTCGCCCGGCTTCTTCGAGAAGATTTTTTTCTACAAGTGAGTTTACTACGCTTGAGCTGTCCACACCTCTTATATGTTCAACAAAGCCCTTAGTAACCGGTTGATTGTATGCTATAATGGTTAACACTTCCATAGCCGCAGGTGAAAGAGGAGTGTTCTTCTTTGTCTCCATTGCTGCACGGATATATTCAATATAATCAGCTTTCGCAGCAAGCTGGTAGCAAGAACCAAGCTTCAAAACGGTAAGTGCACTTTCTGTTGACTCATACCTATCCATAAGAAGCTGTATAAGCTTAACCAGGGTTTCGTGCTCAATACCTGCCGCCGTGGAAAGCTTTTCTGCTTCAATCGGCTCACCGTGAGCAAAAAGTATTGCTTCTATCACAGAAACTCCTTCATTAATTTTCATTAGTAAGATACCCCCGTATCGATTGGCTCAGCAGATGCGTCATCAACATTACGATTTTTATTGAATGTAATAATAGTATTATCATCGTTAAGCCATATTCTGCCCGATTTTGTCAGTTCGAGTATAGCGAGAAATGTCGCAACACGTTCAGAACGGTTGGTCATTCCCTCAAATAATCCGTCCATCATACAGCTTCCTGATTTATAAAGATGACGAAGAACGTAAATAATTTTTGATGTAACAGAAACAATCTTCTTTTTTACAATTGTATTAAAAGCTTCTGTTCTTACCTTTTCATTCTGTGGTTTGATTTGAATTTTAAGATAGGAATCAAGAAGCTCCTGAGGTTTATGAGTAAGTGAATAAGTGTTGTCAAACTCTATTTTCAATGGCTTTCTTACAGCATTAACATTACCAATATAACGTTCTTTCATAAGCTCAGCTGCTTTTTTACAGAGGGAATATTCAATAAGCTTGCCCTGAAGTTCCTTTTTCAGCTGTTCAGCTTCTTCGTGCTGAGGAAGAAGTGATACTGTTTTGATGTAAACAAGACGTGCAGCCATTTCGAGGAATTCCCCTGCTATCTCCATATTCTGTTCCGACATTCTGTCAATGTATTCCATATATTGGTCAAGCAAAGTGACAATAGGAATATCATTGATGTTAAGTTTATGCTTTGAAATCAAGTGCAGAAGCAAGTCAAGCGGACCTTCAAAAATTTCAAGCTTAAACGACATTTGTTCCATTTAATTTACTCCAAATCATATAAATAGCGTATCTATCCAACCAGATAAAAAATACATAATTTCAAGTGCCTTAACCTGTAAATAAGCAAGCGGCGTATCCAGCAAACCAAACCATATTATTGCAAAAAGGATAATAAAAATAATATTCTCATATTTCATAACCTTGAAATAAAGCTTTTCAGGGAGGATTAACAGTAAAATTCTTGAACCATCAAGCGGAGGAACAGGAATGAGATTGAATACAGCAAGACCTACATTGATAAGCATCGCATTTATGAGGATTATCGAAAGCTCCTCACTTGTTTCTGTATACAAAAGAATTTTTGACAAAATCATTGCAATATAAGCAAGTATAAGGTTTGAAACCGGTCCTGCCAAAGATGAAAGTGCCATTCCAAGCTTACGTTTCTTGAAATTATTCGGATTAATCGGTACAGGTTTTGCCCATCCAAAGCCTGCAAAAAGCATAAGAACAGTACCAAACAAATCAAGATGCTTTAAAGGATTAAGAGTAATTCTTCCCTGCTTTTCGGCAGTATCATCTCCAAGCCACTTTGCCACAAGTGCGTGAGCACACTCGTGTATCGGGAAAGCGATAAGCAGAATTATACCGTGAATAAGAATTTCGGTTATTCGTTCTACAGAGAACATAATTAAATATGTATGCTCCTTTCGGATATAATTACAATCATATTTAATATACCATATTCTTCACAAAATTACAAGGACAATTCTTAATTTTTAGCCACATTTTCAAAAATAATTTAGAAATTCAAACTTTTTTTCAAAAAAGGCTTGCAATTAGGAAAGTTTTGTGATAAAATAGTAGCGTTGACTTTATAAATGATATTGAAAAGGAGGTGTAACCCCATGGCAAAGTGCGATATTTGCGGAAAGGGTGTTACTTTCGGTATAAAGGTTTCCCACTCACATCACCGTTCCAACAGAACTTGGAAGCCAAACGTTAAGCGTGTAAAGGCTATTGTAAACGGTACTCCTAAGCATATTTATGTATGCACAAGATGTCTCCGTTCCGGCAAGGTTACAAGAGCTGTATAATTTACCGTATATGTACACAACAAACGGCACTGATTTTTCAGTTGCCGTTTTTCTTTTTTATACTTCCCTGATGTTTATAAAAGTTTGACCCGAGAATATAGTTTCTCGGGTCATTTTAGTATAAGATTTACTTGTGTTTGGTTTGTTTTAATAATCTAACCCCAAGTATAAATGCAAAACCGCCAAGTACAATGAAAAAAGACCATATGATATTCCAATACGGTGAATTCACATCAAACATAAATAACAGCAATTTGTTCCAAAACTCCAGTTCAATTGCTATTGCGAACAAATCAAACAGGACATATGCTCCGCCAAACAGATATATCCATCTCCACCAGTAATTATGTTGTAAATTACGAACGAATGTTATAATACCTAATATACAAGGCAAAGCTAATATTCCCATTAATGCAAAATAGAAAATACCTTTTGTATTTAAAATACCAATCCAAAAGTCTGAATATGATTTTCTGTCAATCAATCCCCATACTCTATGTAAATGAAATAATCCAAAAAAAATAAAAAACCAAGGTTCCCACAACAATATTCTTTTTTTATCCATATTACATATCAATCCTATATATGTTTTTATTTTGCATCCGAAAGCGTAATACCATTCTCACCAAGCGGAATTTCGTGGTCAAGTCCAACAAACTTGCCATTCTGCTGCCAGAGAACTTCCTTTACAAAGGCATATTTGTCCTCATCCCAGGTTGTGAAGTCGTCAAGAACAAGTCCCCCTGTGTCGCCTGAGTTGGAATTGAAGCACCAGAATGTGTGATTGATTTTGTTTTCCTTGATAAGCTGACGGAGGTATGTCATCCATTTGAGGTTAGGTTCACGCATAAAGCCGCCCCACTCGCCTATCAGCAGCGGTGCGATATCCTGTTCCTGAATATAGAACCAGTTATCGTACCAGCAATCTTTATAAAGGCTGTCAAAGGTATATCCACCCTTGAACCAAGGCTGTTCATAAACGGTTGGTCCGTAGTCGTGCGGTGAATAAACAAGCTTATTCTGATACTTGCCGAGGTCAACAGGGTTATCCTTTACGCCACGGAGGTTGCCGCCCCACCAGGTACAATAATAGTCACCCATATTTGTTGAGGAGAAATCGCCGTTGGATTTTATATCCTTAGGATAGATTTCGATACCCTCAACCATTACAAGAACGTTAGGATTTTTGCTGAGTACAGCATTTGCTGCCTTTTCAGCAATATACTTCCAGTTGTCAGAGTCCTTGGAGTCGTCCCATTTAGCTCTTGGAGACTCGTTTGCCTTGCCGTGCGGCTCGTTTTTAAGGTCGTAGGCAATGATTGTATCGTCATTTTTATACCGTGCAGACATCCAGGAAAGTGAATCAAGGAAATCCTGCTCCGTAATGTTGCCATCTGCCCAGATTGGCTTCATATGTCCCATAGCATCGGTTTTAGCACTGTGGATATCAATCATAATCTTGATACCGTTGGCACGGCACTGACCTACTACATAATCAAAAATTTCAAGGCTGTTCATACCTACAAGGTATGAGTTGGTTGCCTGATTGAAGTTAGCATTAGGATAGCTTCCATTAGACCAGTTCTTGATAAGTTCAGTCGAAATCGGAATTCGGAGCAGATTAAAGCCTCTGTCTGCAATTGCTGAAATAGACGTATTAAGGTCGCAAGCCCAAAGACCGTCAAAAGTGTTTGTGCCTGTATTGTAACCAAACCAGTTTATACCTGTAAGCCAAACTTCCTTACCGTTCTTATCGAGAATTTTACTGCCGTCTGTATGAAGCCAGTCATCAGTAGTCGGTGCAGGTACGTCCTTAGCCTGCTTGATTTCAGGATTATTGTTGCCGACAGAACCGCTGTTGGAATTATTATTACTATTGGAACTACTATTTGAAGAGCCTGTGACTGTAGTTGTACCATACTTTACAGATGCGTCTGAAGCATCAATATTCCCTGCATTGCATAAAATCATTCCAAATGTACCTTCACTGCCGCTGTCGATTTTTGAATTGTGCTCAACAGGTGTAACTGTAAGTGTCCCGCCCTTTACAGATATTTCGCAGTTCCAGAACTGGTCTACACGTACTCCTGATGCTGCCGGAATTGTAACCGTCCAACTGCCTATTGATTTATCGGAGTTATTTTTGACCGTGCCATCAACCTGAGTAAACTTATCACTTCCATTTTCCCAGCTGTTGGAAGTATTTAAGACAAGTAAGACATCGTTGCTTGATACCTGCTTTTCAGTCGTAGCTGGTTTACTTTCCTTTTTGGCAGTTGTTGATTCCGTAACAGCTTCTGTTTTATCGGTTGTTTCAGGCTCAGTTTTAGCTTCTGTTACAGTTACCGTTTCATCTTCTTCAAAATATGCTTCTGTTGATGCTGTTTCAGGAGTATGTTCAGCACCAACTGCTCCATTTCCTCCATATGGGTCATAATCATCTGCAAATGGGTCGTAATCTTCTTCAAAAAAATCTATTATTTCTTTTTCTGTTTCATCGGCATTTTCAATTATTTCAGTTACTGAAGCAGTTGCTGTTGAGTTTGTTACAGACTCAGCAGTCTCATTTCCACAAGAAGAAAATGCTGATAAAATCATTACTGCTGATAAAAGCAATGCTAATCTTTTTTTCATATTCATTCCCCTTTTCAGTCAATATTCCAGTCAATCGGTGCTATACCGTGACTTATAAGAAAGTCGTTTGTTTTTGAAAAATGCTTACATCCGAAAAATCCATTGAATGCTGACAACGGACTCGGATGTGCAGCCTGCAAAATCAAATGATTCGGATTAGTAATAAGCTTCATTTTCTGTTTTGCATTATTACCCCATAAAATAAAAACTATAGGCTGTTCACGTTTATTAAGAAGTTCAATCACTTTATCCGTAAAAGCTTCCCATCCCATATTACGGTGAGAGTTTGCTTGTCCGCCTCTTACCGTCAACACAGCATTCATCATAAGCACACCATTATCTGCCCATTTTTTCAGATAACCGTGGTTTGCAGGCGGAATACCTAAATCTGAATAAAGCTCCTTGTACATATTTTGGAGCGATGGCGGAATTGCTACACCTTTTTGCACGGAAAAACAAAGCCCGTGTGCTTGCCCCGGACCGTGATAAGGGTCCTGACCGATAATAACAGCTTTTACATCAGAATATGATGTGTATTTCAAAGCATTGAAAATATCATACATATTCGGATATATCTGATATGTAAAATATTCTTTTTTCAGAAATTCACGCAATTTAAGATAGTATTCTTTTTCAAATTCACCTTTGAGAAGTTCATCCCATTCATTACCTATGTTAACCATTTATATACCTTCCCTGTTTCTAATCTGTACAAATGTTGCATCAAGAAGTGCAATGGTATCATTCCATCTTACATCAGATGTTTCTGCACCAAATACTATACACACTACATCGTGTTCAAAACGTTTTGCTGTGGCAACAACACAATATCCTGACTGGTCAGTCATACCTGTCTTGAAGCCATTTGCATACATATAATAGCAGTCACTGTATTCGTGAAGAAGTTTATTGGAATTTTCCCAGGATATTTCTTCTCCTGATACAAAGGTTGCATACTTATTTGGTTTTCCTGCTGATTGCATCAAAAGAGGTTTTTGTCTTGCATACATTGTTATTTTAAGCATATCAAGCACAGTTGTATAGTGGTTATCATCGTGGAAACCATCCGGAGCAGTAAAATGTGTATTTTCCGCACCTACATACATAGCGACTCTGTTCATTTCATCAACAAAAGTCTGAACAGCCTTTTCGGTTGTTATCATATCATTACCCGCAATTACGCGCCCTACATTTGCAGCAGCAACATAAGAAGCATCATTACCTGACGGAAGTATAATCGCATCAATCATTGTAGGCAGGTCAAGGATATTTCCCTTATTTAAAAAAGCAAGACTTGACTCAGGATGAACAAAATCAAGTTCATCACCTGCTGTAAACTGAAAATCCTCAGAAACATTATCGAGAATTACTGCAGCTGTAAGAATTTTGGTTGTACTCGCAGGAAAACATTGCTGCTCCGCATTTTTTGCATACAAAACCTCATCAGCTTGTATATCATATACAATTGCATATTCCGAACGAATAATCATATCAATAGGATACTCGCTTCTGAGTTTTGGCTGTGCAATTTTATATTTAATGAATTCCTCATCTATATTTATGTTATCAATATTTACAACAGCATCTATACTTTCTGTTTCTTCAAGCAATTCATCATCTACTTCGGCTTCATCTTTAATCTGATAATAGTTTTCAGCATTTACACTTAATGGTCTTTCAAGTGACTTATTGAACTGTACAACACCTATAACCGTACCTACAATCAAAACAATTGCCAAAAAAGCTCTCACCCTTGCATAGAATATTCTTTTCTGACGTTTCTTTTGAGCATTTGCGATAGAAGTTCCTTTAGAAGAACGTGATTTATTTTTCATAAAATTATAGCACCTTTCAAAGACATACATTTAATATATACTAACATATTTTTGACTCGATTTCAAGATATTTTTTCCGTTATTTAACCGATAAATTAATTGACAATATTATTTATTTGTGATAATATATTTTTTATAAGTATATGGGAAAGAAGTTGAAAATATATGGAAATGGTATTGTCATTCGTTTTGTTAGTAATTGGATTGGTTCTTCTTGTAAAGGGTGCTGATTTCTTTGTAGAAGGAAGCTCTACTATTGCAAAATTCCTTAAAATTCCATCAATTATTATCGGTCTGACAATTGTTGCTTTCGGTACAAGTGCTCCTGAAGCATCTGTAAGTATTATTGCAAGCTTAAATGGTTCTAACGATATTGCTATCGGTAATGTAATCGGCTCAAATATGTTTAATCTTCTTTGTGTTGTAGGAATAAGTGCAATAATTATGCCTGTAAGTATCAAAAATCAGATAATTTTTAAGGAATATCCTTTTATGCTTATGTCTACACTTGTGCTTGCACTTATGTCTTATGACGTATTCTTCGGAAACGGCACAGAAAATATGCTTTCTAGAAGTGATGGACTTATTCTGCTTGTTATTTTGGGCATTTTTCTGTACTCCATCATTACTTCTGCCTTGAAATCAAGAAAGGAAACTGTTGAAAATACTGAGGAAGAAAAGCCTAAACACAGTATGCCTATAAGCATTCTCTTTACAATTGGTGGTCTTGCTGCTATTATTTTGGGCGGTGACTTTGTTGTTGACAGTGCTGAAAAGATTGCCCTTGCTTTTGGAATGAGCAAGACATTGGTTGGTCTTACAATTGTTGCTGTAGGTACTTCTCTCCCGGAACTTGTTACAAGTATTGTTGCTGCAAAGAAGGGTGAAAGTGATATCGCTATCGGTAACGTTGTAGGTTCAAACATCTTCAACATCTTATTTATACTTGCAACCTCTGCTGTTATTACTCCTATGGGTATAAATTCACTTTGCCTTATTGACCTTATTATTCTTATTGTTATCTCACTTTTTGCATACGGTTTTTGCATCAGCAAAAAGAGTGTAAGCAGAATTGAAGGTATCATTCTTACAGCTGCTTATATTGCATATCTGGCATATGCTATTATAAGATAAAACTGTATTAATCGAAAGGTTGTTTTTTATGTACAGTAGTCCTGCTAAAGTAGCGGCAATACACGATTTATCAGGTGTTGGAAGATGCTCATTATCTGTTATACTGCCTACTCTTTCAGCTCAGGGAATTCAGGTTTGTCCTGTCCCGACAGCAATTTTATCTGCACATACAGGTGGTTTCGGTGATGTTGTATTAAGAGACCTTACTGATTATATCTCTCCTGCATTAGAGCATTACAAAACTCTTAATTATAAATTTGATTGTATTTACAGTGGATTTCTTGCTTCAACAGAACAAATTGATCATTGTCTCGAATTCTTTGAATATTACAAAACCGCACTCAAGGTAGTTGACCCTGTAATGGCAGACCACGGAAAACCTTACAGGACATGTACTCCTGAGCTCAGGTCAAGAATGAAAGAGCTTGTAGCAATTGCTGATATTATTACCCCTAATATTACAGAAGCAGCTATTCTGCTTGGTGAAAACCCTATTCAGCCTGATGTATCAATGCAGCAGATAAAAAGCTATCTTGTACGGCTTTCTGAACTTGGTCCTAAAATTATTGTAATTACAAGCGTCTTTTCTGATGGCAAAGCATATAATGTCGGATATGACCGTGAACACAGCAAATTCTGGAGAATTCCATATAATATGATTAATGCCAACTATCCCGGAACCGGAGATGTCTTTGCGGCTGTTTTAACAGGTTCAGTTCTCCGTGGTGACAGTTTGCCTATTGCTATGAACAGAGCAACTGCTTTTCTTGAACGTGCTATAAAAACAACATACAGCTATTCTACAGATACGCGTGACGGAATTATGCTGGAAAGCTGTCTTGATTTTCTCATTTCTAATCCAACATTATGTGATTATGAACAAATGTAAGGAGCGATAATTATCAACAACCTGAATATTGTTCTTGTTGAACCGCAAATTCCACAGAATACAGGCAACATTTCAAGAACCTGCGCTGTTACAGGTGCACGTCTTCATCTTGTACGTCCGCTTGGATTTGAGGTTACAGATAAAAACCTTAAACGTGCGGGACTTGATTACTGGAATGAGCTGGATATTACTTATTATGATAATATTGAGGAATTTTTCGAAAAAAATCCAGGTAATTATTTTTACTTTACTACAAAAGGAAAAAATACTTACAGCGATGTTTCTTATCCTGACAATAGTTATCTTATTTTCGGACGTGAGGATGCAGGGCTTCCTGAAAGCCTTTTAGTACAACATCCCGATGAATGTTTGCGAATACCTATGAGACCACGACTCAGAAGCCTTAATCTTTCAAATTCTGTTGCGATTGCAGTTTATGAGGTTTTAAGACAATGGAATTTTCCTGAACTTGCTTCTGAAGGTAAGTTAACACAGTATAATTGGAATTAAATAATGTCAAAATCCGTCAAGAATATTAAACTTGACGGATTTTTTTGCATAATGTCTTGAATATTGACTGAAAATCTGCTACAATAAGATGATATATAATGAAAGGCAGAGTTTGTTTATGATTTCACAATTCACTAATCTTATTGACCTTAATGATATGCCTGTCAGCTGGTGGAACGAAGTTATTGACCTTGGTGCAAAAATATCTGATAATCCTTCTGCTTATGCACACGAATGCGACGGAAAAATTATGGCTACACTTTTCTATGAACCGTCCACAAGAACACAGATGTCCTTTCAGACAGCTATGCTTAAACTCGGAGGTACAATAATAGGATTTGACAATCCTGCTACATCTTCTGTATCCAAGGGCGAAAATCTTAAAGATACAACTAAAATTGTATCAAGCTATGCAGATATTATGGTTATGCGTCACAATCTTGAAGGAGCTGCAAAGGCAGCTGCCCTTACAGCTGATTGTCCTGTTATAAATGCAGGTGACGGCGGGCATCTTCACCCTACTCAGACACTTACAGACCTGCTTACACTTTCTAAGGAAAAAGGCAGATTGGACAACCTGACAATAGGTTTATGCGGTGACTTGAAAAACGGACGTACTGTTCATTCTCTCTGCAAAGCATTATCCTGCTATAAAAACAATAAGTTCATTCTTATATCAACCCCTGAATTGCGTCTTCCATTCTACATAAAGAGTATCCTCAATGCTTCAAACTGTGTATTTGAGGAGGTTGACTCCATCGAAGAAGCAATCGGAAAGCTTGATGTACTTTATATGACAAGAATTCAGCGTGAGCGATTTGCTTCACCTGAAGAATATGAAAAGCAAAAGGATGTTTACAGACTTGACCATACAAAAATGCTTAAGGCACAGAAAGATTTATGTGTGCTTCATCCACTTCCGAGAGTTGATGAAATTGCAATTGAAGTTGATGATGACCCAAGAGCGTTGTATTTTAAGCAGGCTAAGTATGGTATGTATGTAAGAATGGCTCTCATAATAACTATTCTTAAGAATGAATATCCTACAAAGCTTCTTGTCGGTAAAACAAGAAAAGGCAACGAATGCACAAATCCGAATTGCATTACCCAAAAGGAAGCGTATCTCCCGAAAAGCTTCAGAGGCAGCGGTGACACTCTTGAATGTGAGTATTGTGACGAACGCTTTTTACAAAAACACTAAAAAATAAAAAGATAACTCCACTTTCTAATGAAAATGGAGTTATCAATTTGTTTTGTTATTGTATAATCAATTAGTCAACGATATATTCCTTGATCTTTGCAAAGAATTCGGAAGCATCATCTGTGTGTGCTTCGAGCTTGATTGGCTTTGAAAGGTCGAGGCTGAAAATACCCATAATGGACTTAGCGTCAATTGCATATCTTCCGGAAATAAGGTCAACATCGTAGTCGCAGAGAGAAACTGTTGCAACAAAATTCTTGACATCATTGATTGTACCTAACATTACTGTAGTCTTGTTCATAAAAATGACCACCTTTCTTACGTTGCGAGGCTTTGGAAATCATATTTTTTTCTTGTGATTCAAACCTCTGAAATTGTTGCTTTTTATTTACCTTTAAGGTATGTGCATAGCATATCACCTTTGAATTATTAAGTCAAGAGAATTTGGAAAAGTTTTTTTATTTTTGTAACAGTATGAATTTTCAAACAAAACGAAAAGGTTTTTGTTTGTTAAGTTGCACAAAAAATATATGAGGTATTTATGAATATTTACTTTATAACCTTTGGGTGTAAGGTTAATTTATATGAATCTGAAAATATAAAACAGAATTTTATAAGGCACGGATATACTGTAGCTGCAACAGAAAATGAAGCTGATATTTTTGTTATTAATTCCTGTACAGTTACAGGTACAGGTGATAAAAAACTCAAAAAAGAAATTCGTCGTCTAAAACGAGAATATCCCAAATCGATAATTGTGCTTACGGGATGTTTTCCTCAGGCATTTTCAGATGAAGCTCAAAAAATTGATGGGGCTGATATTATTTCAGGTACAAAAAATCGTAATATTCTGCCTGAGCTTGTTGCGGAATACTTTGGCGGCTATAACAAACTATACCATATACCTAAATACACCCGAAAAGAAGCTTTTGAATATATGTCTAATACAGGCTACGAAAACAACACCCGTGCATTTGTAAAAATACAGGATGGATGCAATATGTTTTGCACATATTGTATTATACCCTACTCACGAGGAAATTTTCGTTCCAAACCTATAATGGATATTATTTCTGAGGTTAAGCAGCTTGCAGAAGCAGGATACAAGGAAATTGTTCTGGTTGGAATTAATCTTTCGTTTTATGGTGTAGATTTCGGTAAAAAACTTGTTGATGCAGTTGAAGCTGTTTGTGGGGTTGATGGTATAGAACGAGTCAGGTTAGGTTCTATTGAACCTGAGATGATAACAGAAGATGATATATTGCGGCTATCCAAACAAAAAAAATTATGCCCGCAATTTCATTTATCACTTCAAAGCGGTTGTGATAAAACTTTGAAGGCGATGAACAGACGTTATCTCACTGCCGATTATGAAAAAATCGTTAGCGCACTACGGAGTGCTTTTGATAATTGTTCAATCACTACAGATATTATGGTCGGTTTTCCGGGTGAAACCGATGAAAATTTTGAACAGAGTCTGAACTTTGTAAAAAAAATGAATTTTGCCAAATCCCATATTTTCCCTTATTCTCCAAGAAAAGGAACTCCAGCTGCTGAATTTGATAATCAGATTCCTGAAAATATAAAACATCAACGTGCAGCACAAATGATTGATATTACGGACAAGAGTATGCACAAATTCCTTGAAAGTCAATTGGGAAAAGAGTTTCCTGTTCTTTTTGAACGTGAAAAATCCGATGGAATACATCACGGATTTACACCAAATTACACGCAAGTAAAAATTTTAACAAAAAATTCAGATAAAAGTTTGCGTAATCAACTTTTTTATGTTAAAATAATAGAGTTAGGAAAAGATTGCTGTATTGGCGAAATTTTATCTTAATATTAAGGAGCGTATAAATTATGTCAGTTTTTCGTATCTATGTTGAAAAAAAGCCTGAATATGCCGTTGAAGCAAAAAATCTGCTTTCCGACGTAAAAACGGCTCTCCGTCTTGACAACCTCAGAAACATCCGTCTTCTGAACCGTTATGACGCAGAAGGTATCAGCGACGCTGATTTTGCACTTGCTATCGGAAATGTATTTTCAGAGCCTGCTGTTGATACTTGCACAAGAACTATGCCTGTACTCAAGGAAAATGAAACAGTTTTTGCTGTTGAGTATCTCCCGGGTCAGTTTGACCAGCGTGCGGATTCCTGTGAACAGTGTATTCAGATTCTCACTCAGGGTGAACGCTGCAAGGTTAAAAATGCCCGCGTTTACATTGTAGAGGGTAAGCTTTCAGATAATGAACTTGCTCAGCTTAAGGCGTACATCATTAACCCTGTTGAAAGCCGTGAGGCTTCTCTTGATGAAGTTGAAACTCTTGCTTCCGATTATGATATTCCTACTGAAGTAGAAACTCTCAGCAACTTTATTTATCTTGAAGAAGTTGAGCTTTCAAACTTCATTGATAAATACGGTCTTGCAATGGATCTCGACGATATCAAGTTCTGTCAGAAATATTTCAAGGATACTGAAAAGCGTGACCCTACAATTACTGAAATCAGAATGATTGATACATACTGGTCCGATCACTGCCGTCACACAACTTTCTCCACTATTATTGATGAAGCTACTATCAATGCTGATTACATTCAGAAGACATATGATGAATATATCAATGTAAGAAATGAACTTGGCAGAAGTGACAAGCCTATAACTCTTATGGATATTGCTACAATCGGTGCAAGAAAGCTTAAGAAGGACGGTGTTCTCAAGGATTTGGATGAATCTGAGGAAATCAACGCTTGTTCTGTTGAAATAAAGGTTGATGTTGACGGTGAGCTTCAGGACTGGCTTCTTATGTTCAAGAATGAAACTCACAACCACCCTACCGAAATTGAACCATTCGGTGGTGCGGCTACTTGCCTCGGCGGTGCTATCCGTGACCCGCTTTCAGGTCGTTCTTATGTATATCAGGCAATGCGTGTAACAGGTGCAGCTAATCCGCTTGTTCCTGTTGAAGATACTGTACACGGCAAGCTCCCACAGAGAAAGATTACTGTTGGTGCTGCTGCAGGTTACAGCTCTTACGGTAACCAGATTGGTCTTGCTACTGGTCACGTTTCAGAAATCTATCATCCCGGATATGTTGCAAAGCGTATGGAAATCGGTGCTGTTGTTGGTGCTGCTCCAAAGGCTAATGTTATCCGCGAAGTTCCTGACCCGGATGATGTAATCATTCTTCTCGGCGGACGTACAGGTCGTGACGGCTGCGGTGGTGCTACAGGTTCTTCCAAGTCTCACACAGAGGAGTCAATTGAAAACTGCGGTGCAGAAGTTCAGAAGGGTAACCCACCTGAGGAAAGAAAGCTTCAGAGACTTTTCAGAAATCCTGAAGTTACAAAGATGATTAAGCGTTGTAATGACTTCGGTGCAGGCGGTGTTTCCGTTGCTATCGGTGAACTTACAGACGGTCTTATCATTGACCTTAACAAGGTTCCTAAGAAGTATGACGGTCTTGACGGTACAGAGCTTGCTATTTCTGAGAGCCAGGAACGTATGGCTGTTGTTGTACGTAAGACTGACGCTGACAAGTTTATTGCTGAAGCTGCAAAGGAAAACCTCGAAGCAACTCTTGTTGCTGTAGTAACAGCTGAGCCACGTCTTAAAATGAAGTGGAATGATAAGGTTATTGTTGACCTTTCCAGAGAATTCCTCAATTCAAATGGTGCAGAAAAGCATACAACTGTTGCAGTTCCTGTTCCTGTTACAAATCAGATTAAAACTTACAGCGACACTCCTGAAAGCTGGGAACAGCTTATGACAAACCTTAACGTTTGCTCACAGAAGGGTCTTGTTGAACGCTTTGACTCTACAATCGGTGCAGGTACAGTTCTTATGCCTTACGGCGGTGCTTATCAGCTTACACCAACACAGGCTATGGCTGCTAAGATTCCTGTTCTCAAGGGTCAGACTGATACTTGCTCAATTATGGGCTGGGGCTTCAACCCTTATGTTTCCGACAGAAGCCCATATCACGGTGCAATGTTTGCTGTAATTGAGTCCATTGCTAAGGTTGTTGCTGCAGGCGGCAGCTACAAGCATTGCTGGCTCACATTCCAGGAATATTTTGAAAGAACACAGAATAATCCTACACGTTGGGGCAAGCCTTTCTCTGCTCTTCTCGGTGCATTCAAGGCACAGCTTGAACTCGGCTGCGGCTCTATCGGCGGTAAGGACTCTATGTCAGGTACATTCGAAAATATTGATGTTCCGCCTACACTTGTTTCCTTTGCTGTATCCACAGCTTCTGCTAAGAAGGTTATTTCTCCTGAATTCAAGAAGGCTGGCGATAAGGTTATCCTTATCGTTCCTGAGCTTGATGAAAACGGACTGCCTGTATTTGACAGCGTGAAGGAATGCTACGAAAAGGTTGAAAAGCTTATTGCTGACGGCACAGCTGTTGCTGCTTGGGCTGTTGGTTTCGGCGGTGTTGCTGAAGCTGTTGCAAAGATGTCACTTGGTAATAGAATCGGTTTCAAGTTTGATAAGAAGCTTTCTGAAGACCTTCTTTTCTATTCCAGATACGGTGCATTTGTTGTTGAGCTTGACGGTGACCCATTCACAGTTGAAAATGTAATCGGTGAAACAATTGCTGAATACAAGATTGACTGCAAGGATTATGTTGTTGATATGGCTGATATTCAGAAGAAGTGGGAGGACAGACTTGAACCTGTATTCCCTTGCAATATCAAGACAGAAGACAAGCCTGCTAAGATATTCACATACACAACCAAGGATCCTGTTCAGCATGCATCTTCTTTCGCTAAGCCACGTGTACTTATTCCTGTATTCCCAGGTACTAACTGTGAATATGATACTGCAAGAGTATTTGAACGTGCAGGTGCTGACCCTGAGGTTGTTGTTATCAAGAACCTTTCCACAGCTGCACTTGAAGATAGTGTTTCCTACTTTGAAAAGGCTATCAAGCAGTCTCAGATTATTATGATTCCCGGTGGCTTCTCAGGCGGTGACGAACCTGACGGTTCAGGTAAGTTCATCACTGCATTCTTCCGTAACCCACGCATCAAGGACGCTGTTCACGACCTCCTTGACAACCGTGATGGTCTTATGCTTGGTATTTGTAACGGCTTCCAGGCTCTTATCAAGCTTGGTCTTGTGCCTTACGGAAAGATTGTTGATATGGAAGACAACTCCCCTACACTTACATTCAACACCATCGGCAGACACCAGTCTATGATGGTTAATACAAGAATTGCTTCCAACAAGTCTCCTTGGCTTGCAGGCTGTGAAGTTGGTGACATTCACAGAATTGCAATTTCCCACGGTGAAGGTCGTTTCGTTGCTTCTCCTGAACTTATCAAGCAGCTTGCTGACAACGGTCAGATTGCTACACAGTACGTTGACCTCAGCGGTGCACCTACAATGGATATCCGTTTCAACCCTAATACTTCCTTTGAAGCTATCGAGGGTATCACATCCCCTGACGGACGTGTACTCGGTAAGATGGGTCACAGTGAACGTATCGGCTCTGAAATCTGCAAGAATGTTCCTGGTAACAAGGATCAGAAGATTTTCGAAAGCGGCGTAGCTTACTTCAAGTAATATTTTTAAAGGTCACTTCCGATTAGTCGGGAGTGACCTGTTTTACAATGATTAATAACAAACTTTATATTTTGACAAATTTGAGAGGAAAATAAAATGAAAAAGAAGCTAAAAATATGCGGAGATATTATTATTGGTGACCCCTGTGAAATGGTTAAATCAGAGGAAGATTGGGAATTGTGTGAATATGGCTCACATATGGATAAATTAGGTATAAATAACTATATGTGTATTGAATACGAAGAAGATGCCCCTGATGTCATTGATAACAATGGTAATATAATTGGTAGTTTTTGTACTGACTCCTGTATGCTTGTGATTACAAAGTTAAGCAGTTTATTAGAATATAATCCTGAATTTAATCAACATATTATGTACCCTGATAACTGGACGTTAATAGAAAACTTTCACGGAGATATTGAAGTCAAAGAAACAGATGATGGTATACAACTTATTGGAAAAGGAAATATTTGTTTTTATACTGAAATTTGATTGAACATATTCGCATTATTACCCCAATAATGAATAAAGTAAAAATAGCCTGAGAAACCAAATTTCTCAGGCTATAACTTTTTAAAGAATAAAACAAATCAGACCGCCGCAGCCCTCATTAATGATACGTTCAAGGGTTTCCTGAAGCTTCATACGGGCGTCAACAGGCATACGGTATAGTTTGTTGTGCAGACCCTCGTTGACAAGCTCGTGGAGTGATTTGCCGAAGATATTGGACTCCCAGATTTTCTGAGGACTTTCCTCAAACTCTTTAAGCAGATACATAACAAGTTCTTCCGACTGCTTTTCCGAGCCAACGATTGGACTTACTTCGGTTACGATATCGGCTTTCATCATATGGATTGACGGTGCGGAAGCTTTGAGGCGTACTCCGTATTTGCCGCCCTGCTTTACAATTTCAGGTTCTTCAAGAGAAAGTTCCTCGATAGACGGCATTACAATTCCATAGCCTGTTGCGTCAACCTCAGAAAGTGCATTTTCAATCTTCTCATATTTGCGCTTAACAGCGGTAAGCTCCTTGAGAAGCGGCATAAGGTCACTTTCACTGTTGATTTCAATGCCTGTTTCCTCTCCAAGAATTTTAAAGAAAAGATTATTTTTCAGCTCAACACAGATTTCTGCACTTCCCTTTCCAAGGTCAATTCCTGAAATAATTGTTTTATTGATATAGTCACACTCGGAAATTGTATCGGTTACTCCGTTTACATCACGAACATACTTTACATTCTCGGCTGCTGCCCTGATGCAATCAAAAACATCTTTTTTGAGCCAGTGCCCCTTAACAAGACCTGTTACCCACTTAGGCATACAGATATTGATTTCCTTGATTGGAAAAGCATAGAGTACCTGTTTGAGAATATCGTTGATATCTTCTTCGTCCAAATCGACACAGTTTACAGGAATAACAGGGGTATTATATTTTTCCGAAAGCTCAGCAGCAAGCTTTTTCGAGTCAGTTGAGTCGGGATAGAGACAATTAAGCAGGATTACATAGGGCTTGTTGATTGAATTAAGCTCATTGATTACACGCTGCTCAGCCTCCTCGTATTCCTCACGGGGAATATCTGAAATACTTCCGTCGGTTGTAATGACAAGACCAATTGTTGAATGGTCCTGAATTACTTTCTGTGTACCGACTTCGGCAGCCATTGCAAAGGGAATTTCTTCTTCAAACCACGGTGTTACAACCATTCTCGGAGCTTCATTTTCAATATATCCGATTGCACTGGGAACAATGTATCCCACACAATCAATCATTCTGACGTTAAAGCGTGCTTTATCGCCTATTGTTACTTCAACAGCTTCTTCCGGGATAAACTTCGGCTCTGTTGTCATAATTGTTTTCCCAGCTGATGATTGAGGAAGTTCGTCAACAGCACGTTCACGTCTGTATTCGCTTGCGATATTGGGAATAACAAGCTGTTCCATAAATTTTTTGATAAAGGTTGATTTTCCGGTACGGACGGGACCTACTACACCAATATAGATATCACCATCTGTTCGTTTTGCTATATCGCAATAAATATCATTATTCACCATTTCAATATACCTCCATTTTTGTTAAACAATCGGAATGAGTATCATTCCGCTGCCTGAAATAATATCGTCCTCAATTTCGTTTTCTTCGATTATTGCTGAAACTGATGTGCCGTATTTCTTGGCAATTTCCCATAAATCTTCATTTCCATCAGTATAATAAATTTTGAGCGCATAATTCTGATTTTTATTTATAGGATCATCTTCATTGATGCAAATATCAGTTATCCCTTGTATTTCAACTATATGTCTTAAACATCCAACTACTTTTATTTCAGCCTTAATTTCAACACTACTGTCACTGGCAAGATTGTATGAGCACGAAATCGGAATAAGTTTTATGTCTACACGTGAATTATCAGATATTTTTTCAACTTGCACTGCTGCTGTAAATGGTTCTTCTTTTTCATATACTACAGGCATTCCGTCTGTATTCTTACCAATTATACAATAAATTGCGATACCGTTAATTGTAAAACGATTGTTTTCTGCATTGTTATGAACGGTATAATTTTTAATTGTACACCACGCATCATAAATACAACTTATTTCTTCATCAGATGATGTCAATGTATTTTTTACAACACACACGGAATTTATTGCATCAGGCGGCAGTTCAAGTTTCAGTCCCATTTTTTCATCTGTTGTTTTATATAGGGTTGAATATTCATCAATAATCAAATCTGATGTAGTTGTTCTGTAAGCCGAACTTGACACACATATTTTAACATTACATTCGACCATTCCCGAAACACCGTCCCCATTGGAACGAGGCTCAATTTCGCAGGAAATAACAGACATATCAACTGAACAGGTAAATCTTTCGTCAATTCCTTCCATATCTATAACCTGAGAAAAGGGCATTGTAAACTGCATAGTTTCAATTCCATCAATATCCTCTTTGTAATATGTATATAACATATTTATACATATTTCACCTTTTATAATAAGCTTATTAGCTATGATTTTCTTATCACTTGAAGTTATAGCAGCATTGCATCTGATAACATTTAAAATCGGAGGTTTTGAAGAACCCAAATCAAATTCATCTGAAATATTAATTGTCTTATTATTTTTTATATAGTCCGACGGATATGTAATAGATGATTTTTTCAGCTGTACTCCGCCACCTGATACATCAGTTATTACATCGTTCAAAACAACATCTGTAACTGTGGCTTCTATTGAAACAGCACCTCTTACATCTATACGGCGCTGATTTACAGCACGACAATTCATATAACTGATTTGCGGAATAAATTTCACATCCGGATTAATAACGTTTTTGCCAAGGTCAATCTTTTTTGAATAAGCAAGCTTCTGCTCTATTATCTGAACAGCTGTACTATTTTCTGCACAATAAAGTATACGGAGAGATACTGTCATTTCGTAATTCAGCTTATCTCCGCTTATTTCATAAGAAATAATATGCGGAATAGCAATACATTTAAGAATTTTGAATATCTCCGGACAGTAATCCGGAAGAATATAATCAAGCTCAACTGAATGTTCGTTTGTTTCCGCAAATATTACCTCTGCAGATGATATTTTTTCTTTTGTTACTTTTAATTCCATATATATTCCTCCTTGTTATAGTTCATTACAACTGCTAAAACATTTATATTCCTTAATAAAGGCTTGTATTCCTATTCTGATAATATATATGTGAACAAAAGGTTAAAGTTTTCAAACCCCTTGCTTTTTTTATGTATATGTTGTACAATGTAATCAATTACATAACAAAGGAGTTTTGTATATGAAGTTTGCAGACGGCTTTTGGCTTAACAAAAGAGGCTATGAAGTAAATTATGCTTCTCAGGCCTATGAAATTCAGACAGGTAAGAACTATATTAATGTTCTTGCTACTACAAATTATATCCAGAACAGAGGTATGACCCTTGGTGGTCCTGTTTTTGAGATTACTTTTGCATCTACTCAGAAAGATGTTATTAAGGTTACTATTGACCACTACAAGGGTACTCTCGATAATATGCCTAAGTTTGAACTTAATGAAGATCAAGGGTTTGTTCCTGAGATTGTTGAGGGACCTGATTACTGGGAACTTATTTCAGGCGGTACAAAGGTTAAAATTGGTAAGTTCGGCTGGAATGTTCAGTATTACTACAAGGATAAGAAGCTTACTGGCGGCGCTTGGAGAGCTACTACTGTTGTGAACGAAAATCAGTTCAGAGTTTCCTCTCGTCTTGCTCATACTCAGGATGAAACATTCTGGAGCTATCCTCAGGATGAACGCAGCACTTATCTGCGTGAACAGCTTACTCTTTCTGTTGGTGAAAACATTTACGGTTTTGGTGAAAAGTTTACAACATTCGTAAAGAATGGTCAGAGTGTTGAAACCTGGAACTCTGACGGAGGTACTTGCTCCGACCAGTCCTATAAATGTATTCCTTTCTATGTTTCTTCAAGAGGATATGGCGTATTTGTAAACAGTTCTGATAAGGTTTCCTACGAGGTTGCTTCCGATACTGTTTCCAAGGTTTCTTTCACTGTTCCCGGTGAACGCCTTGAATACTTTATGATTGGCGGTGAAAATCTCACTGAAGTTCTTGCTAACTATACAACTCTCACAGGTAAGCCTGCACTTCCTCCTGCTTACACATTCGGTCTCTGGCTTACAACTTCCTTTACAACAAACTACGATGAAGAAACTGTTACTTCCTTTATTGATGGTATGGCTGAACGTGATATTCCACTTCAGGTATTCCACTTTGACTGCTTCTGGATGAAGGAATTTGAATGGTGTAACTTTGAATGGGACAAGCGCCAGTTCCCTGACCCAGCTGCTATGCTCAAGAGACTTAAGGCTAAGGGTCTTGAAATCTGCGTATGGATTAATCCGTACATTGCACAGCGTTCCAGGCTTTTTGATGAGGGCAAGGAAAACGGCTATTTTATTAAGAACCTTGATGGCAGCGTATTCCAGTGCGATATGTGGCAGCCCGGTATGGCTATTGTTGACTTTACAAATCCAGCTGCTTGCGAATGGTATGCTTCCAAGCTTCGTGCGCTTTGTGATATGGGTGTTGACTGCTTCAAGACTGACTTCGGCGAAAGAATTCCTACTAAGGTTAAGTATTTTGACGGCTCTGACCCAATTGCAATGCACAACTATTATACATATCTTTACAATAAGTGTGTATTCAACGTTCTCAAGGAATACTATGGTGAAAACAAGGCTTGCCTGTTTGCACGTTCCGCAACAGCCGGCGGTCAGCAGTTCCCTGTTCACTGGGGCGGTGACTGCTCCGCAGAATACACTTCCATGGCAGAAACTCTCCGTGGCGGTCTTTCCCTCTGTCTCTCAGGTTTTGGTTACTTCAGCCACGATATGAGTGGTTTTGAAGCTACAGCTACACCTGACATTTACAAGAGATGGGCAGCATTTGGTCTGTTCTCCTCTCACTCACGTCTCCACGGTAACAGTTCTTACAGAGTACCTTGGAACTTTGACGAGGAAAGCTGTGACGTACTCCGCTTCTTCACAAAGCTCAAGGGTAAGCTTATGCCTTACATCTGGGGTCAGGCTATCAAAACATCTACCGTTGGCGTACCAATGATGAGAGCTATGGTTATTGATTATGCTGATGACCCGGTTTGCCTCAACCTTGACCGTCAGTATATGTTTGGTGACAATATCCTCGTTGCTCCTATCTTCAATGAAGAAGGCACAGCTGAATTCTATGTACCAGCTGGTAAGTGGACAGATATTATCTCAGGTAAGCAGTACGAGGGCGGCAAGTTCTACAACGAAAAGTTCGACTACTTCTCTCTCCCCTGCCTTGCTAAACCAAACAGCATTGTTGCTTATGGTAACTTTGAGAAGAACTTTGAGTATGATTATCTTACAGATACAGAGTTTGTTATTTACGAACTTGAAGAAGGCAAGACAGCTGAGTGTAAGATTTACAACACAGATGCTGAACAGATTTTCACTCTTACTGCTACAAATAATGGCGGAAAGATTGAAGTTTCTTACACTAATACAACTTCCTCCTTCAAGATTAAGGTATTCGGCAAGGATGCTATTACTGTAAATCCTACTTCCGAAGGTAAGGTTATTATCAATCTTTAATTGAAATGCGAAACCTCCTGTCTTTGGGCAGGAGGTTTTTGTGTACTTGCTTGACTTTTTATAGTAGCATTGCTATAATTTACTTATTAACATAACAGAATGTGGGGAGAATAAACATAATGAATATTACAATCAGACCTGTTGTTATTGGAGATTACGATGGTATTTATGAGCTTTGGAATAGTACTGAGCAATCAAAACGTGCGTTGAATCCCGTTGATGATAGTAGAGAAGGTATTGAACGCTACTTGAAACGTAATCCTACAACTTGTTTTTTGGCATATCTGAATGATAATACTGAGAAAATTGTTGGTGTTATACTTACGGGTCACGACGGTAGACGTGCGATTGTTCATCATATGTGTGTTCATCCTGATTATCGTCGTCAAGGCATTGCTCATACACTTGTACAGAAAGCGGAAGATGCTCTGCGTAATGAAGGTATCACAAAAATATTCGGGTTGGTTTTTAAGGATAATGATACGGCAAATGCCTTCTGGGAAGAACAAGGATATACGCTTCGTACTAATCTTAATTACCGTAATAAAAGCCTGAATGAAGATGTTCCGCAGGGAGAATGATTAAAACAGCTGTCAGGATTAATTCCTGACAGCTGTTCTTTTTACTGATTATCTTTTGCCCTGATTTCTGTTCTTCTGATTTTACCGCTGATTGTCTTTGGAAGCTCATCAACGAACTCGACAATTCTTGGATACTTATAAGGTGCTGTATTAACCTTAACGTGGTTCTGAAGTTCCTTGATAAGTGCTTCATCACCCTTATCCTTATATTCCTTTGTAAGAACAATTGTTGCCTTAACAACCTGACCTCTGATTGGGTCCTTTGCACCTGTTACAGCAACCTCAAGAACAGCAGGGTGTTCCATAAGAACACTTTCGATTTCGAATGGTCCGATACGGTAGCCTGACGCCTTGATTACGTCATCGGTACGTCCTACATACCAGAAGTAGCCGTCTTCGTCCTTCCAAGCTGTATCGCCTGTATGGTAAATATCATTATTCCAAGCATTGTTGGTTGCATCAGGATTTTTATAATACTCCTTAAACATACCAATTTGCTTCATTCCGTTTGTACGGATAACAATTTCACCTGTTTCACCAGCTGGAAGTGAGTTGCCATCCTCGTCAACAATATCAACATTGTAGAGTGGAGTTGGTCTGCCCATTGAACCCGGCTTTGGTTCCATACCCGGAAGGTTAGCAACAACAAGCACTGTTTCTGTCTGACCAAAGCCTTCCATAAGCTTCAGACCGGTATATTCAAGCCATCTGTTGTAAACCTCAGGATTGAGTGCTTCACCTGCAATTGTAGAATATTTAAGATTAGAAAGGTCATAATTTTCAATACCTTCCTTAATGAACATACGGTACATTGTAGGAGGCGCACAGAAGGAAGTAATCTTGTAATTCTGAATTTTTGTAAGAATATCTGCAGAATTGAAGCGATTGAAGTCATATACAAAAACTGTTGCTGCACAAGCAAACTGACCATACATCTTGCCCCACATACATTTTCCCCAGCCTGATTCAGAAATTGTCAGGTGGATTGTATCTTCCTTGATATTATGCCAGTATTTTGCTGTCTGAATATGAGCAACTGCATAATAGTGACTGTGAAGTACCATTTTAGGATAACCTGTTGTACCACTTGTAAAATAAAGCAGCATATCATCGTCAACCTTATTTTCGATACGTTCAAGCGTTTCAGGGTACTTTTCCATCTCTGTATCAAAACTTACCCAGTCTTCACGGTCGCCTCTTACAATATACTTCTCTTTAATATCTGTATATTCTGCAAGAGCTTCTTCAATATGCTCTGTAACCTCTCCATCAGCCGTTGCAATAACATACTTTACGTCAGCAGCGTGAAAACGGTAAGTATAGTCCTTCTTCATAAGCTGATTTGTAGCAGGGATAAGAACAGCACCAATTTTACAAAGAGCAATTGTAAGAAACCAGAATTGATAATGACGTTTCAGGACTGCAAGAACCTTATCTCCTTTATTTACACCGTGTGCAAGAAGCATATTTGCAACCTGATTGGATTTCTTCATAAGGTCAGAATATGTGAAGATATGTTCCTCCCCTTCTTCATTAACCCAAATCATTGCACGGCGGTTTGGTTCATTCTTTGCAATTTCGTCAATTACATCATAACCGAAATTGAAATTTTCAGGCACGTGCACATCGAATTTATTAAGTACACCGTCAGCATCATATCCGTCAGAGACATATTTTTTATATAAGTCTTTCATTTCCATATTAGTTACAACCTTCTTTGAATTATTACTTGATAAGTATTGCAAGGAACTCACAGTTTTCGCCGTTTGTGGCAATCATACCGTGAGGTGCACTTGAATCGTAGATAATTGAGTCACCTGCTGTAAGAACCTTGATTTTACCGTCTATAACAAGCTTTAAGCTTCCTGAAAGTATGTAGTCATATTCCTGACCCTCGTGTACAGACAGTGAAATCGGCATATCCTGAGCTTCATCAGAATACGGCGCTTTTACAAGGAATGGCTCAATTTTTTTATCCTTGAACAGATAAGCTAAATGGTGATATTCAAATCCTTCACGACGTTTAACAGGAAGTCCTGTATCCTTTCTTACAACACAATAACGTTTAAGCTTCGGATTTTCACCTGTAAGAATTTCAATAATATCAACACCTAATATCTCTGCACATTTATAGATAAATGTTACGGAAAAATCCTTTTCTCCATTTTCGATAAGTGCATAATCTTCAGCGGAACATCCTGTCTTTTCACACATTTCCTCAACGGAAATTCCGAGAATATCACGAAGTCCTCTTAATCTCTCTGCTACTTCTTTAATACTGTAGTTCATACTCCTGACTCCTTTTTTACTGGATTTAGGTAATATCAGTGCAAATAACATTACACATTATCATTATAACATAATTATAATTGCATTTCAATAACTATAACCAAAAAGAATACTTAGTTAACAAATAATTATAGGTGTGAGGCAAGCAATGATGAATATTTTGCTCTGAAAGCTTCAAAAGTACCATTATCAAGTGCTTCACGGATTTTTTCCATAAGTGTATTATAAAAATAAAGATTGTGCATAACAGCAAGACGTCCTGCAAGCTGTTCGTTTGCTTTGAAAAGGTGTCTGATATAGGCACGGGAAAAATTACGGCAGGTCGGACAATCGCATTCAGGGTCAAGCGGCAGCGGGTCAGTTTCGTAGCACTGATTGGTAGCGTGCATAATTCCGTTCCATGTGAAAACTGTTGCGTGACGTGCGTTACGGCTTGGCATTACGCAGTCAAAAAGGTCAACTCCCCTTGCTACAGCTTCGATAATATTTGAGGGAGTTCCAACGCCCATCAGATAACGGATTTTTTCCTTAGGCATAACAGGTTCAACAGCGTCGATGATACGATACATTTCCTCTGTTGGTTCACCAACTGCAAGTCCGCCTATTGCGTAACCGTCAAGGTCAAGCTTTGCAATTTCTTCCATATGATTGATACGCAGGTCTTCAAAGGTACAGCCTTGATTGATACCGAAAAGCATTTGTTTTTTGTTAATAGTGTCGTGTAAAGCATTAAGCCTTTCCATTTCATCTTTACAGCGATAGAGCCAACGCACGGTTCTTTCGCAAGAACGCTTGGAATATTCGTGAGTTGCAGGATTTTCAACACATTCGTCAAATGCCATTGCAATCGTTGATGCAAGATTGGACTGAATCTGCATACTTTCTTCAGGACCCATAAAAATCTTGCGTCCATCAACGTGAGAGTTAAAGTATACACCCTCCTCCTTGATTTTACGAAGCTTGGAAAGAGAGAAAACTTGAAATCCGCCGCTGTCAGTGAGGATAGGCTTGTCCCAGTTCATAAACTTATGCAGACCGCCCATTTCTTTGATTACACGGTCAGATGGACGAACGTGAAGATGATATGTGTTGCAAAGTTCAACCTGACATTTTAAATCCTTCAAATCAATTGATGAAATACCGCCTTTTATAGCAGCAGCTGTTCCTACATTCATAAAGCAAGGTGTCTGAAATGTTCCGTGGACAGTTTCAAATTGTCCTCGTCTTGCTTTACCTTCTTGTTTTATCAGTGTGTACATAGTTTTCTCCTAACTTTTATATAATAATCATCGAGTCACCAAAACTGAAAAATCTGTATTTTTCTTCAACAGCTTTTTTATAAGCATTCATAGTATTATCATACCCCATAAATGCAGAAACAAGCATAATCAATGTACTTTCAGGCAGGTGGAAGTTTGTGATAAGTCCGTCAAGAACCTTGAATTCATATCCGGGATAAATAAAAATATCTGTATATCCTTCACATTCCTTGATATCACCATTGAATGTTGCTACACTTTCAAGTGTACGGCAGGAGGTTGTACCTACAGCAATAACACGTCCTCCGTTGTCTTTCGTCTGCTTGATTAAATCAGCTGTTTCCCTTGGCATATAGTAATGTTCACTGTGCATTTTATGGTCAAGGACATTATCTTCCTTGACAGGACGGAATGTTCCGAGTCCGACGTGAAGCGTTACATACGCAAGGTTTACCCCTTTACGCTTCAATTCATCAAGCATTCCTTTTGTGAAGTGCAGCCCTGCTGTCGGAGCAGCCGAAGAGCCTAATTCACGGGAGTAAACAGTCTGATAACGTTCCTTATCTTCAAGCTTTTCTGTGATGTATGGCGGAAGCGGCATTTGTCCAATATCCTCAAGTGCTGTAAAGAAGTTTCCTTCACACTCAAATTTGGCAATTCTGTTGCCGCCTTCAACGGTTTCGATGATTTCCGCTGTCAATCTGCCGTCACCAAAAGTGAACTTTGCTCCAGGCTTTGCTTTTTTTCCAGGACGGACAAGAAGCTCCCAAAGCTTGTCACCTTTTTGTTCAAGCAACAGGAATTCCACAACTGCGCCAGTGCCCTCCTTTACACCAAAAAGACGTGCAGGAAGAACCCTTGAGTCATTCATTACAAGCAAGTCACCTTCTTTAAGGTAATCGCATAAATTATAGAAATGGTTGTGCTCAATTTCGCCTGTTGTTCTGTTTACTTTAAGCAGACGAGAATGGTTTCTCGGCTCAACAGGTGTCTGCGCAATCAGTTCTTCGGGTAAATCATAATAGAAATCCGAGCGCTTCATAGTTGAAATGTCAAGCCGAGTGTTGCAGATTACATTTTCAACGTCACGAAGAACAGCGAAAATTGGTTTACTCCACTCGCCTGCTGTGCTTGAATTAACAAGAGTTACTTCGATTGTATCATTTATTTCGGAAATACAATCATTGAGTGCATCGGCATTGTTGCCGAAATATTCAGGGAAATCAAGCTGTTCAGAAATATAATTATAGAATTTTTCTTTTGTATCAAGTATGTTAAAGTCAAGGGTAAGTTTTATCATTGTATTGCTCCTTAATAAAGCTGTGTAAAGCTTTCATAGTGGTCATTTGTATAGAAAATCAAGCCGTCATTTGAAAATACGATGCGTTCTCCGCCACGGTAGCCGCCTTCATAATTTACATCACATTCGGTATATTTACGTCCGTCAGCTTCGGGAAGCAAGCCTTCATAGTTACCAAAATAATCGCCGCCGATGCTCATTTGGTCGGTAACGTCCCAAAGGTTGCCCTTTTTGTTATCCCAGCCGAGTTTTTGTGCTTCTTTTTTAGTGATGAAGTTTGATGGAAGCGTACCGAATGTGTGGATATATTCGGCTACCTCTTCGGGAGTGGTGTATCTGCCGTCTTTTTCTACGGACAGTTTTTCGATATTGCTTTCGGTAATAGTTTCTGTAAATTCAGTAAGTGCTGTTTCGGAGTCCAATTCATACACATCTGGTATTGTTACCATTTGTGTACCCTTGCTGACTACTACTTTTACAGTCGTATTACCGATAATATACTCTTCACCTTCAGCAGGAGTTTGCTTGATAATTGTTCCTTTTGGAAATTCATTTGAGTATTCTTGACTCTCAACAATTAAGTCAAAATATTCAGCATAATAAATATTAACTTCATCATAGCTATATGTAACAATATTAGGCATCGTACCAATTTCATAAGTTGGAAATTCGTCCATATGAATTCCGCAACCTGTAAACGTGCAGAAAACAGTTGCAATCATTACCAAAATACATATAAGTTTGGTGTTTAAAGTTAATTTTTTCATTTTGATACCTTCCTATCTTATTTATTTTAAAAAATCTATTGACAAAGTTTTTTAGTTTGGATATAATAATTATTGAACCGATAGAGGCGCAGTAAAGATAAGTATTGCCGCAAAGACAGCCAGGGTCGATTGGATGCGGTATTGAAAGGCGATACTGCCGAAGGGACTCGTTTGGCAAGCGGCTTCCTGATTGCATATTTAAGAAGTATGCAATTGTCATCATTCGTATGGTGGAGTGCTATCGACATATATTTATGTATAACATAAAAATGTCAGTATTTCTATTATATAGTATGATTAATCGGTTTGCAACCGATTTTTTTATTTTTATGTAAATTTTTAATTAAAGGAGCTTTTATTATGAAAAAGTATAATGTCGGTATTATTGGTGCAACAGGTATGGTAGGTCAGAGATTCTCCCTCCTGCTTGAAAATCACCCTTGGTTCAATGTTGTTGCTCTCGCAGCTTCTCCAAGAAGCGCTGGCAAGCGTTATGAAGATGCTGTTGGTGCAAAGTGGGCTATGACTTCCCCTATCCCAGCTGCAATGAAGGATATGGTTGTTATGGACGCTACAGCTGACGTAAACAAGATTGCTTCTATGGTCGATTTTGTTTTCTGTGCTGTTGATATGAAGAAGGACGAAATCAAGGCTCTTGAAGAAATGTATGCTAAGGCTGAGTGCCCTGTTGTTTCCAACAACTCTGCTCACCGTGGTACACCTGACGTTCCGATGGTAGTTCCTGAAATCAACCCTGACCACATTGAAATTATCAAGGCTCAGCGTGAACGTCTTGGTACAAAGCGCGGCTTTATTGCTGTTAAGTCCAACTGTTCTCTCCAGAGCTATGTTCCTGCACTTCACCCACTTATGGCTGAATTCGGCGTAACAAAGGCTCTTGTATGTACATACCAGGCTATCAGCGGCGCAGGCAAGACTTTTGAAACTATGCCTGAAATCGTTGATAACATCATTCCTTTCATTGGCGGTGAAGAAGAAAAGTCTGAGCAGGAACCACTCAAAATCTGGGGTAAGATTGAAGGCGATAAGATTGTAAATGCTACAACACCTTCTATCACAGCTCAGTGTCTCCGTGTACCTGTTTCCGATGGTCACACAGCTGCTGTATTTGCATCCTTTGAAAAGAAGCCAACTAAGGAACAGATGCTTGAAGCTTGGAAGAATTTCAGTGGCGTTCCACAGGAACTTGAACTCCCATCTGCTCCAAAGCAGTTCCTCAACTATTTTGAAGAAGATAACCGCCCACAGGCTAAGCTTGACAGAAATCTTGAAAATGGTATGGCTGTTTCCATCGGTCGTCTCCGTGAAGATACACAGTATGACTACAAGTTTGTATGCCTTTCCCATAACACACTCCGTGGTGCTGCAGGCGGTGCTGTACTTATGGCTGAGCTTCTTGCTGCAAAGGGTTACTTTGACTAATTGAAATATTTCCTACTATTCTTTTAAGGAGTAATATTATGAAAAATACAGTTTTTACCGGTGCCGGAGTTGCTATTATTACTCCGATGAACACTGATGGGTCTATCAACTGGGATGAATTCGGCAGAATTATTGATTTCCAGATTGAAAACGGTACAGATGCAATTATCGTTTGCGGTACTACAGGTGAATCTGCTACGATGACTGATGATGAGCACGTTGAAGCTATCCGTTATTGCGTTGAACGTGTAAATAAGCGTGTTCCTGTTATTGCTGGTACAGGAAGCAATGACACAAAATATGCGGTTGCTCTTTCCAAGCACGCTGAAGAACTTGGTGCTGACGCACTTCTTGTTGTTACACCTTATTACAACAAAACTTCACAGCGTGGTCTTGTAGCACATTTTACTGCAATTGCTGACAGTGTAAACATTCCGATTATTCTTTATAATGTGCCATCAAGAACAGGTACAAATATTGCTCTTGATACATATGTTACACTTTCCAAGCACAAGAATATTGTTGCTACAAAGGAAGCAAGCGGTAATCTTTCCACAATTGCTCAGATTATTGAAGCTTGCGGCGATGACCTTGATGTATACAGCGGTAACGACGACCAGATTGTACCTATTATGGCTCTTGGCGGTAAGGGTGTAATCAGTGTTCTTTCCAATGTTCTTCCAAAGGAAACACACGAAATGACAAAGCTTTGTCTTGATAACAATGTTCTTGAAGCTGCTAAGATGCAGATTAAGTATCTTGACCTTGCAAATAACCTGTTCATTGATGTTAACCCTATTCCTGTAAAGGAAGCTATGAACCTTATGGGCTTCAATGCTGGTGAATGCAGACTTCCTCTCCTCAAGATGGAGCAGAGCAAGATTGATAAGCTTGCTGCTTCTATGAAGAACGTTGGATTAATCAAGTAATAACATACGGCAGTGTATAGGTATATATCTTTACACTGCCATATTTATAAATATTGAAAGGAATGATAAAAATGGTTAAGGTTACACTTACAGGTGCTAATGGAAAAATGGGTAAGGTTATTGAATCTATTATCAGCGAACGCTCTGATTGTGAAATCATTTCAGGTATTGATCATAATACTAAGCCAAATGACAACTTCCCTATTTATTACGAACCAAAGGAGCTTACAGAAAAACCTGATGTAATAATTGACTTCTCTCACCCTTCTGCACTTGATGATTTACTTGAATATTGCCTTTCTACAGGTACACCGATTGTTTTTGCAACAACAGGTTATGATGATGAACAGATTGCAAAAATCAAGAAGGCATCTGAACAAATTCCTGTATTCTTTACATTCAATATGTCACTTGGTATTAATTTACTCTGCAAGCTTGGAAAGGCTGCTGCAAGTGTTCTTGGCGGTCAGTTTGATATTGAAATCCTTGAAAAGCATCATAATCAGAAAATTGACGCTCCAAGCGGTACTGCTATTATGCTTGCAAATGCTATAAATGAAACGCTTGATAACAAGTATCAGTATATTTACGACCGACACTCACAGCGCAAAAAGCGTGAAAAGAATGAAATTGGTATGCACGCAATCAGAGGCGGTACAATTGTTGGCGAACACGATGTAATTTTCGCGGGTCACGATGAGGTTATCACACTCTCCCACTCTGCCGCTTCAAAGGAAGTTTTTGCAGTTGGTGCAGTAAATGCAGCTGTATTCCTTGCAACACAATCAGCTGGACTTTATGATATGGCAGCATTGCTTGATATATAAAAATGATGGGCTTATTACTTTTAAGGTAACAAGCCCATTCGTTTATTTATTATCAATAACGTGTACATCAAGCTGATTATATGGAATAGAAATTCCAAATTCATCAAATTTACCCTTAACCTGTTCGAGCAGGTCAAAATACACTGTCCAGTAGTCAGCATTGTTTACCCACACTCTCACTGTGATATTGATTGAGCTTGACGCAAGTTCGCTTAATCTTACAAAAACATCTTCATTTTTAAGAATAAGATTATGCTCGTCAATTACGCTTCTGATTGCTTCAATTGCTTTTTTGTAATCACTGCCGTAAGAAATTCCAAAGGTATGATCAACACGTCTTTTTCCCTCACTGCTGTAATTAATGAATGGAGAAGTTGCTATTACACCATTTGGGAAGAAAATATCCTTGTTATCTACGGTAGTAATCTTTGTGTAAAGAATTGAAATTTCATCAACTATGCCCTCAAAGGAATTAATTTGCACATAATCCCCTACTTTTATTGTACGGTTGATAAGCAATATAACTCCGCCTGCAACATTCGACAGGCTGTCTTTAAGAGCCAGACCTACCGCTACACCAGCTGTACCAAGTACAGTAATAATTGATGTCATTGGAATTCCCAAAACTGTAAGTACAATAATCAATGTAAGTGCTGTGATAACTATCTTGATGACAGATGCAAGGAATTTGTGCACAGTCTGGTCAAGCTTTGTTTTGGCAACACCCTTTGCAAACAGATTCATTACAACACGGTTTAATATACGTCCGATGATAAAAATAACAATCGCCCAGAATAATGTAGGCAGATAATACAGAATTTTTTCAGCCAGATTTTCAATAAACTCCAAAATTGTATCCATATTTTTACTTCCTTTCAAACAATATAAGTTTACTATATATTATTTGACAAAATATTAATACTTAATCACTCTAAAAAAACAATTACTAAATTGTAAAAAAAATAAGCTGTGGAAAAGATACGGAAAAAATTATAAATTCTGATAAAAATATACAAAAATGTCTTGCAAAATTCCTCAAAATGAGGTATAATAAATTAGATATTGATTAAAGGAGGTTTCTTATGGAAATGCAAATGGAAATGTCTTATGTATGGGCAGTTGTAATCACAGGTCTTGTAGTTGTATTTCTTGGTTTGGTTTTACTGATTGCGTTCATAAGCATTGTTGGTAAGATTTTTTCAGCTATTGACAAGTCAAAAAAAAACAAAACTGTTGAGTCCCCATCAAAAGATGCAGGTGTAGCTTCTGTTGATAACGGATTTTCTGCTGTATCTGACGACACTGAAGTTGTTGCTGCAATTGCCGCTGCAATTGCTATGATGGGAATTGCTGACAATACGACATATAAAATCAAATCAATTAAAGCTGCAAATAATACTCGTCCTTCAAGAAGTGCGTGGGCTGTGGCTGGTCTTAATGAATCGACCTCCCCATTCTAACAGTTCGGTGTTATTTCAGTATAGAAAGGAATTGTCAAAATGTTTGATGTTTTTAAAGATGCCATTGTCGGTCTTGCCAATGACAGTGGTTTTATGAACATTGGAATAAAAGAAATTATTATGATTTTAATTTCTTTTGTTTTTATGTTTCTTGCAATTGCTAAGAAGTTTGAACCGTTACTTCTTCTCCCGATTTCATTCGGTATGCTTCTCACGAATCTTCCTGGTGCAGAATTATACCATCCTGAATATTTTGTCATTGATGCTAACGGACATATTGATGTTGTAAATGTCCTTACTAACGGTGGTCTTCTTGACTTGTTATACCTTGGTGTCAAGTTGCAGCTTTATCCGCCGCTTATCTTCCTTGGAATTGGCTGTATGACTGACTTCTCTGCTCTTATTGCTAACCCTAAGAGCTTCCTTCTCGGTGCAGCTGCTCAGGCAGGCATATTTTTCACATTTATCGGTGCCGCTGTTCTTGGTATGTCACCTACAGAATGTGGTTCTATTGCCATTATTGGTGGTGCTGATGGCCCTACAGCTATTTATGTATCAAGTAAGCTGCTGAAACCGACAGATACAATCAACACAGGTACTATTGCACTTGCTGCGTATACTTATATGGCACTTGTTCCTATCATCCAGCCTCCGATTATGAAGGCTCTTACCACAAAGAAGGAAAGAAGTGTTGTAATGGGACAGCTCAGAACTGTTTCACAAACAGAAAAAATTCTCTTCCCTATCATTGTTACAATCGTTGTATCATTGCTTGTTCCTTCTGCTGCTCCACTGGTTGGTATGCTTATGCTCGGTAACCTTCTTAAGGAAAGCGGAGTATGTCAGCGTCTTGTTGATACAGCTCAGAATGCACTTATGAATATTGTTACTATTTTCCTTGGTGTTTCTGTTGGTGCTACAACAAAGGCTGAATATATTCTTAATACATCATTTGCAAAGGTTATCATCCTTGGTGTTATTGCATTCTCTATCGGTACAGCTTGCGGTGTACTCTTTGGTAAGCTTATGTATGTGGTTACAAAGGGTAAGGTTAATCCGCTTATCGGTTCTGCAGGTGTATCTGCCGTTCCAATGGCTGCTCGTGTTTCCCAGAAGGTTGGTGCTCAGGAGAACCCAACAAACTTCCTTCTTATGCACGCTATGGGTCCGAATGTTGCAGGTGTTATCGGTTCTGCTGTTGCAGCTGGTGTACTCCTTAGTATTCTTTGATAATTCAAAAGCTTTATTTACAAAACAGTTCAAGGGTATTGTACAAAAGTGCAATACCCTTTCTATTTGCACAAATTTAAGGGTTACATAAGAGATTTTCTTATGTAACCCTTGTTTTATTTATTCAAACCGTATTTATCAATAACTGCTGCATAGTTTTTATATGCATAATTTAGGTCAACATCTTCTTGAATTCCTTTTACAGAGCCCTCATCACTATATTGCCACATTCCATAATGACCATTATAATTAGAATTTAATTTTTCCTCATCTCCCCAACAAGCAATCCATATGTCATATTCTTTAATTCTTGCCATATCAAGACATTCATTAATAAATGAGGGGGAACAATATATCATTGCATAATAGCCTGCATTTTCAAGTTCTTCCATAAATGTAACAACTATATCTGTTACTTTTTTACGGCTCATTTTCTTATAAAAGTTTTCTTCTATATCGAGAACCAGTGGATAATCCGGACTGTATTTTTTTATTGTTCTGAGAAAATATTTCGCCTCTTTTCTTGCTTCTGAAACATTTTTTGCATAGGTATAATGATAAAATCCATAATCTATACCGTACTTTTTACATCCAGCAACATTTCTTTTCAACTTAGGATCGATATCCTCATAACCATATGAACTTCTTATCATTACAAAATCAATGTCTTCTTTCGAAACTTTTTTCCAATTTATATCACCCTGCCATTTTGAGACATCAATTCCTTTGAAAAAATCATTATAAACTGTAACCTCTATATCCGCTGATACACCATTTACTGTTGTTACTGTAACAATTGCCGAACCTGCTTTTTTTGCAGTTATACGGCCAGTTTCAGAAACTGTTGCAATACTTGAATTTGACGATTTATATGTAACATCATTATACACTCCTAAAGGATAAAAAATAGGTTCTACCTGAAAAGTTTCTCCTTTTTTTATCATTGCATATTTATCTACAAAGTCAATACTTGTAACATCACCCTTAACAACTTCTGCCTGAGAGTTACCATTGGCATCAGTTACTGTAAAATAAATATTGCGCTTCATTCCGCTCGTAGCTTTTATTTGAATTTGCGCTCTACCATAACCGATAGCTTTTACAAGACCATTTTCATCGACACTGACTACTTTTTTATTCAGATTTATATAAGTAACATAGTCATCTGACTTTAAGGGACTGAATGAAAATTTAATTTGGAATGTATCACCGATAACAATATTATTTTTTTGTGGTGTTTTTAATCGTATATTCTTAGCAGGCATTGTTACTTCCCTATTATCCTCATTATTCTTACCTGCAACAGCATCATCAACACGTTTTTCTTCTTCAGCTATTGTTTCTTCTACAATAATTTCGTTTTCTTCAACTGTTAATTCCTCAGCATATATCGTCAATCCCTCTGTTGAAAGCATAATAAACACTGACATTATAATACTGAATACCGTTTTTATTTTATTTTCCACTTTTGTTTCTCCTTATTTTTATCTTTTATTTATTCTATAATAATACAGAATGTTTGTCAAGCAATTTATTATTTTTCCACAAATTAAATAAAAATGCTCCTATGATTTTTCATAGGAGCAAAAATATCAATCTACCCAGATTGTTTCTGTTTCGTGACGTTTAGGTCTGCCCATAAGATTACTCAGTGCATTTTTCACTTTAGGTCCATTGAACAATACATTGTTACACTGCTCTGTAATAGGCATATCTATTCCAACCTTTTGTGCGAGCGCATAAGCTGTTTTGGTGCAAATATAGCCTTCTACTGTGCCTACACGTTCAACAGCTTCAATTGGAGATACTCCTTGTCCGATAAGGATACCTGCACGTCTGTTACGGCTGTGCATACTTGTACAGGTTACAATCAAGTCGCCTATTCCTGTAAGTCCGGCAAAGGTTTCATCTTTAGCTCCGAGAGCAACTCCAAGACGAGCAATTTCGGTTATTCCTCTTGTCATAAGAGCTGCTTTAGTATTATCACCAAGCCCCATACCATCACAGATACCAGCACAAAGAGCAATAATATTTTTAAATGAACCGCCAAGTTCACATCCAATTACATCATCATTGATATAAATTCTAAATGTGTTATTTGACATTATACTCTGAATATAATCAGCATACTGCATATCTTTTGAAGCCACAACAACAGTTGTTGGAACTCCAAGTGCAACTTCTTCAGCGTGAGATGGTCCTGTAAGAACAACTACAGGTTTTTCAGGAAGTTCTTCCTCAAGAACCTCGCTCATTCGTTTAAGAGATTCTTCTTCAAGTCCCTTACTTGTATTTACAATTATAGTTTCCTTTGAAATATAACCTGAAATTTGTTTTGCAACAGAACGAACAAATTTTGTCGGCACACCAAAAACTACAATTTCAGAATTACTTGCTAAGCTTATATCATCTGTAAGGATAATTTCCTCACTGATTTTTATTCCGGGAAGCTTCTGCTTGTTTTCACCATCACGGCGGATATCTTCAATTTCCTGCTTGAAAGCAGACCATACCGTAACATCGTGTCCAAAGTTATTAAGCATTACAGCAAGCGCAAGACCAAATCCGCCCATACCTAAAATAGTAAATTTAGCCATTATTCTTCTCCTTCTTTTTACCGAATTTATTTTCCGTGCCATTTCTGAGACGTTTGATATTTTCACGGTGCATATAAATAAGAAGTATACTTGTTACAGCAACAAGGCAAGTATGAATTATACAAAGGTTCATCGGGATATTCTCCACAAAATAATGAAGAACAAATGTAAGTATAGGATAGAATACTGCAGCAGAAATAGAACCAACTGATACATAACGTGTAATAAGAGTAATGATTAGAAAAAACGGTATAATTATTGCAAATGTCAAAGGGTCAATAACTATAAGAATAGAAGATGAAACAAGTACACCCTTACCGCCCTTAAATCCATAATAAATAGGAAAAATATGACCTATAATTGCTGCAATACCTGATATGTACCCGATTGTCTGCAAATCAAAATTATCTGCACCGACAATAAATGTGAATATCAAACGGCTTATAAGTACAGCAATTATTCCTTTCGCAAGGTCGCCGATAAGCGTAATAAGTGCGGGAATTTTACCATAGCAACGAAGTGTATTTGTAAGTCCTGCATTTTTACTGCCGTGTTCTCTTATGTCCTCATGCTTTAAAAGGCGGACAGTTATTATTGAAGAATTACAGCTTCCAAGCAGGTATGAAATAATTACCGAAATTAAACCTGCAATAATTAATTTTAACATTCTTATTTCTCCTTATTTATCATCATTTTTTCCGCGTTCACGGGTTATAAAACGTACAGGAGTACCCTCAAGTCCGAATGTCTGACGAATCTGATTTTCCAGATAACGCTGATATGAAAAATGAAATAAATCTGCACGATTAACAAAGACTACAAACGTCGGAGGCTTTGTAGATGGCTGAGTCATATAATAAATCTTCAGACGCTTACCCTTATCGGAAGGCGGCTGCACACGGGTTGTAGCATAGGAAAGCACGTCATTGAGCATACCTGTAGTAACACGCATACTATTCTGACGGTTAACATTATTAATCATATCAAAAAGCTTTTCAACACGCTGTCCTGTTTTTGCAGAAATAAAGATAAACGGAACATAAGACATAAAGCTGAAATCCTCTTTAAGCTTATTTCTGAACTCGTCCATTGTAGTAGTTGTTTTTTCGATAGCATCCCATTTGTTAATTGCAACAATGCACGCTTTTCCCTGTTCGTGAGCATAACCTGCAACCTTAGAATCCTGCTCTGTAAATCCTACAGAAGCATCTATCAGGATTACACACACATCTGAACGGTCAACTGCCATATATGCACGAAGGACGCTGTAATGCTCAATCTTTTCAAGCACCTTGGATTTTCGACGGATACCTGCTGTATCGATGAATACATATTTACCATACTCGTTTTCAACTATTGTATCAGTTGCATCTCGTGTTGTACCTGCAATGTCAGAAACAATCACACGTTCCTCACCTGCAATACGATTTATGAGAGAAGATTTACCAACGTTAGGCTTACCGATAACTGCTACCTTGATATAGTCATCGTCATATTCTTCCTCATCATTCTCCGGGAAATATTTAAAAATTTCATCAAGCATATCACCTGAACCGTGACCGTGTGCTGCAGAAATAGCAATAGGGTCACCAAGACCGAGGCTGTAGAATTCATAAAACTCTGCAGGAGGCTCACCAATTGAATCGCACTTATTTACACAAAGAACAATTGGCTTTCCGCTCTTACGAAGCATTCTGGATACATCATAGTCATCAGCAGTTACGCCTGTTTTCATATCTGTAATAAAAACAATTACATCGGCACGCTGTATTGCAAGTTCAGCCTGTCTTCTCATCTGAGAAAGGATAATATCATCACTTTTAGGTTCGATACCGCCTGTATCTACAACCATAAACTTCCTGTTTCTCCATTCACACTCAGAATAGATACGGTCACGGGTAACACCAGGCGTATCTTCTACAATAGAAAGCCTTTTACCTACGAGCTTGTTAAAAAGTGTAGATTTACCTACATTCGGTCTTCCTACTACTGCCACAATCGGTAAAGCCATATTATCATCTCCTTTTAAATTCCTGTTATTGCATCAAAAAGTGAAAATCCATCACTTTCAATTATTTTAATTTTTATATTAAGTGCCTGTTCTACATCGGATATTGTATAATCGTCAAGGAACAAATCACTATCTTTCTTTATCATATTTGAAGTAAGAAACAGAACATCACCAAGGTCTTGATCTTTAAGCTGAGCAATTAAATCCTGCCCTGTGATAAGTCCTGCAACTGTAATAGTTTCTCCAAAGAAATCATTTCTGATTTTATAAACCTTACAACTAATATTATGCCACTTTTTTTCCGTTTTTTCAACAAGTTCGCAAATATATTTATATGCAAGTGCACCTGTTGCAATAGATGAATGACAGTCATTGATTTCATCATCCTCTGCGTTATCAAATGCACTATCAAATTCGTTGATAAATGAGCGCATCATTCCCACGCCATTTTCAAATTGACAATAGTCTTCATATTCTTCTTCAGAAGGAAACTCTCTTTCAGCTGTAATATAAAATTCATCAGCAGGAAAAACAAGTCTTGTTCCGTATTCAGCAAGAAATTTCGTCTGGAATTTTTCAATTAAGTCAAGTGTTTCATTGGCACTTTGTTTATCAAAAAGCTTAAGCGGATACAGACCATCTCTATATTTAGTAAGTCCTACAGGTACAACTGCAACGCTCTGAATATTAGGCATAAGATTTCCTAAATCGGTAAGAGTTCTTTCAAGCTCCTTACCGTCATTTATACCCGGACACAAAACAATCTGACAGTTCATCGAAATACCGGCTTTGGCAAATTGACGTAAATAATCAAGTTTTTCTCCCGCAAATCGGTTATTCATCATCATACAGCGAAGCTCAGGATTTGTTGTATGAACAGATACATTTATGCTAAGTTTCATTTTTATAATTCTGTCAATATCCTTTTGGTTAAGGTTTGTCAATGTTACATAATTTCCTTGCAAAAAAGATAATCTTGCGTCATCATCTTTAAAATAGAGCGTTTCACGCATATTGGGCGGCATTTGATCAATAAAACAAAAGATGCACTTATTCTGACAGCTCTGCTTTTTATCCATTAAAAAAGTTTCAAATTCCAGTCCCAGGTCATCATATTCACTTTTTGTTACATTCACATTATAACGTTTACCATTGCGTTCAATAAGTAAATCAGTATGAATTTCCGCTGAATAATACATATAGTCAAGCACATCAGAAATTTCGTGCTCATTAACAGATATAAGAATATCACCGGATTTGATATCAAATTTACTGACCGGAGAATTCTTTATAACAGATTTGATTTCTACTGACATATTCAACTTCCTTTCCGTGCTGATTTTAAAAAAAATAGAGGAAGATTACTCCTCCTCTATCCCTTTGAAGCAAGATTAAACTTCCTTCTTAATAACTTCAACACCCTTATAGAATCCGCAATTCTTGCAAACCTTGTGAGGAGCAGTCAGCGCTCCGCAGTTTGTGCATCTTGAGAACGCAGGTGTATCCAGCTTCCAAACAGCTGAACGTCTCTTATCACGTCTAGCCTTTGATACCTTTCTCTTTGGTACTGCCATTATTCAGCACCTCCTTATCCATTACAGTCGCATTCATTTTCATTCAAATCTGTTCCGCACCGAGGACACAAACCTAAGCAATCCTCTTTGCAAAGCATCTTTGAAGGTAATTGCAACAGACAATCAGTCAATGCAAGCTCGTCCATATCCAACTTATCTAATTCTGTAACAACATACTCATCATTATCACCATTCACTGAACGAACAACGGTATGCTCAAAATCAAAGCTGTAGTCACGGTCAAACTCAATAAGACATCTGTCACAGCAAGCGTGCAGAGTAAACGCCGCAGTATAATTAAGCGTTACAACGCCTGCACGGTTTACGATTGCACCATTAATTGTTAAAGGGCGAGAAAAGCTATAACCTTTTAAATCATTCAAATCCTGAATATCAAGCGCATAATCCAATGCCAGTTTTTCACCGACAATGTCATAAATTTGCTTTAAGTTAATAACCATAATACACCCCAAACATAACAAAAAATATTATAACATATTATGCCTGATATGTCAATACTTTTGTCAGAAATTAATTAGAAGAATATTTTGTTACGCTCTCTGGAAGATCAGCAAGATCAGCAGATACTGTGAAAACAACCTTCACGTCATTGCCTGTAAGCTTGTCAATCTTTGTGAGCATTGCGCCAAGAGCTTCAAAATCAGCGCCGCCAACCTTGAGAATAGAATCAACAAAGATTTCCTTGATATCGTAGTTGCCTGCAACGAGACCTGCAACAAGACCATAGAAAGCTTCAAAAGAATAGATATTGTTAGCATCTGTATCAACTATTCTTACAGAATGTGGAATGTCATATCTGAGTTTTTCACTCTTGTCGATGCAAACAACATAACCGCTTGTAGCCTTTGCAGCATTATTAATCATATCAATTAAGATCTTAGTTTTACCTGTACCCTTAGTTCCTGTAATAATTTTTACCATAAAAACACTCCGTTCCGCCGCTTTCAACGGCATTTTTTATTAAACACCTGATAACTCTGCAGGTGATAACAGACTTAATTAACCAAGCTTTGCTTCAAGAGCAGCCTTCTGATCCTCATATCCAGGCTTACCGAGAAGTGCAAACATATTCTTCTTATAGCTTTCAACACCTGGCTGATTAAATGGATTTACACCAAGCATATATCCGCTTACTGCACAAGCCTTTTCAAAGAAGTATACCATATATCCAAAGCTCTTTTCAGAAGTATCCTCAAGTTCAAGAACGATATTTGGAACACCGCCTTCAGTATGAGCAAGAACTGTACCTTCAAAAGCCTTTCTGTTTACAACAGACATATTCTGATTTGTAAGGAAGTTAAGACCGTCAAGATTTTCTGCATCATCATCGAGGAAGAAATCCTGCTTCGGCTTCTTTATATCAACAACAGTTTCAAACATAATTCTGGAACCGTCCTGAATAAACTGCCCAAGTGAGTGGAGGTCTGTAGAGAAGATTGCAGAAGATGGGAAAATACCCTTATTATCCTTACCTTCACTTTCACCGAAAAGCTGCTTCCACCATTCAGCCATCATTGTGAAGCTTGGATCATATGAAATAAGCATTTCAACAGACTTATTCTTGGAATAAAGAATATTTCTGATTGCAGCATACTTATAGCAGTCATTGTTATCAAAATCAGCACAAAGTTCATCCTGAGCCTGCTTTGCACCAGCCATAATTGCATCGATATCACAGCCTGCAACAGCAATAGGAAGAAGTCCAACAGCTGTAAGAACAGAAAATCTTCCGCCTACGTCATCAGCAATTACAAATGTTTCGTAGCCTTCTGTGTCAGCAAGCTGCTTGAGTGTACCTCTTGCCTTATCTGTTGTACAGAAAATTCTATCCTTAGCACCTTCCTTGCCGTACTTCTTTTCAACCATACTGCGGAATACTCTGAAAGCGAGTGCAGGTTCAGTTGTTGTACCGGACTTAGAAATAACATTAACGGAAAAATCCTTGCCTTCGCAAAGAGAAATAATTTCGTTGAGGTATGTTGGGCTGATATTATTACCAACATAATAAATCTCAGGAGTATCCTTCTTGAGATTGTTGTAGAGAGGCGACTTGAGGAGCTCAATTGCAGCTCTTGCGCCAAGATAAGAACCACCGATACCGATTACGATGAGAACATCGGAATTCTTCTTAATTTTTTCAGCAGCAGCTTTAATTCTTGCAAATTCCTCTTTATCATAGTTTGTAGGCAGGTCTACCCAACCAAGAAAATCGTTTCCAGCACCTGAACGTTCAGCAAGAGTTTTTGCTGCGAGTTCAACAGAAGCCTTAACAGACTCCATTTCGTGCGGTGCGATAAAATTCTGTAAATACTTAGTGTTCAATGAGATTGACATAACTATCTCCTCCAAAAATAATTCCTAAGATAATATTACTATAAATCCGCAGATTTTGCAATAATTTTTATCAATCTAAAGCTTTCCAAAAGCGAGTTTTGGATATTTTCACTAAAATGTTAAAAGTTTTTTGAGTATTATGTCAAGTGATTTGGTTATATTAATTTCATTTATATTTTCTTTGGTAACTATATCTACACAAAACATCAATTTATTATTTCGGAAGTATTGTATCTCTCCTACTTTATGTCCTTTTGGTACAGGTGCATACACATAATCCGTTATAACTATTTTAGATGTTACAGAATTGACTGCACTGTTAGGTAATACTACTTTTCTGATTTTTTCATACTCAAGAGCAACTGTTTTTGCAAGTCCGCCTTTTACAGAAATTTCAACCGGAATATTTTCTGGAAGCGCAGGAGTAAACACAGTATATTCAGAAAAAGCCATATTCAGCAGACTTTTGGCTTTTGACAAGCTGTTGTCCTCGTCTTCATACCCAAGAACAACCGAAATATATGCTGTATCATTTCTTTCTGCACCTACAGAAATACAATATCCTGAATTATCAGTATATCCAGCCTTAAAGCCTAAAATACCATTGTACGATTTAACAAGTTTATTCGCATTCACCAGTTCCGTCTCACCACCACGGACGAAATCACGCCAACATACAAAATACTCCTGCAAAAAATCATATTCTGCAAGTTCTGCGCAAAGAATTGCCATATCATAAGCTGTAGAAATTTGTTCCATATCGTTATAATAACCATTGCAGTTAGTAAAAGCTGTATTTTTCATTCCGATTTTTTCTGCATAGTCATTCATAAGCGTTGTAAAGTTTTCTTCTGTTTCTGAAACAGCTTCAGCAAGTACCACTGCCGCATCATTTGCATTTCCTATAATAACCGCTTTAAGAAGCTCACTGACTGTTATTTCTTCCCCCTGCATCAGCCATATCTGAGCGCCTTGCATAGAATTGGCATATGCCGAAGTTTTCAATGTATCATTCAAAGCAATTGTTCCGTTTTCAATATTTTCTGCAATTATTAATACAGTCATTAATTTAGCCATTGTTCCTACAGGAACTTTTTCATTCTCATTTTTACTTGATATAACCACCTTGCTATTTGCCTCAATCAACACATAACTGTCAGCATATTCTTTTTCTTCCGCAATTGCATTTATACATATAAAATTAATTATATAAGCAATTGCAGCAAATATGTTTATTAAACATTTAACAGCACGATTACACATAATATCCCTCCACAAATTACTACTGAATTTTATGCGTACAAACTGTTATTTAGAAAAGATTATTGATAGATATTGACTTTTGTACATAAAAGTGCTAAAATATTAATACAAATCAATTAGAATAGAGGAGTTCTTATGAAAATTACAGCTGTCGGACTCGGACTTATCGGCGGGTCTATGTGTAAGGCTATCAAAAAGCATACAAACCATACTGTTTATGGTATTGATATAAACAAGGAAACAATTGAAATGGCTTTGTCGCAGAATGCAATTGACGCTGAAACCGATGATTTAGGAATCGCTGATATAACTATTGTTTCGCTTTATCCAACAGATACTATTGACTACATTATTTCAAATGCTGATAAATTCAAGGAAGGCAGTATTGTTGTTGACACCTGCGGTATCAAGAAAGAGGTTGTTGATAAGGTTACTCCTGTGCTTGAAAAATATGGTGTAACTTTTATCGGTGCACATCCAATGGCGGGACGTGAGTTTTCGGGATTTGAATATTCGCTTGATAATTTATTCGATGAAGCAAGCTTTATTATTACACCGTCAGAAAGTGTTCCGCAGGCTAAGCTTAATCTGCTGGAAGATTTGATTTACTCAATTCATTTCAAGAAGGTTGTTTTTGCAACTCCTGAGGAGCACGACCAGATTATCGCTTTCACCAGCCAGCTTGCTCACGTTGTTTCCAACGCTTATATCAAGAGTCCTACCAATCAGAAGCAGCTTGGTTTCAGTGCGGGAAGCTTTCAGGATTTAACCCGTGTTGCTAAGCTTAATGAAGTGATGTGGACTCCCCTGTTTATGCTGAACAAGGAGCCGCTTTGCTTTGAGATTGATTACATTATAAAGAGCCTTACGGAATATCGCGACGCTTTGATGAATGAGGATAACGAGAAGCTGAAGGCACTTCTGCGTGACGGACGCATACTTAAAGAAAATTCGAAGAAGTTATGAAAAAAGCTTGTACCTTTTGTGGGTACAAGCTTTTTTACTTAAACTTCCTCAAAAACGTAGGTCTGAACCACTTCTTATATGCGGCGATTACCTGTGTTAAGGTGTAATCGTAGAATATAAAAATAAGGTTTCCGAAAACAAGCAGTCCGGGGATAAGCCATTGGTTGTAGAAGCCAAATTCTTCAAAAAGGTCGATTGTGCCGAGGATGTTCATTGTTACATAGAAAATTATCACAACGGAAATGTTGAATGAAACAAGCTTACAAAGCCAGCACAGCACCTTGCTTTTCATTGCTTCAAAATAGGATTTTGCCACGGGATAGTACCCAAAGAAAAATGTGAAGAAAAGCCACGCTTCTTTATCGGGTGTTACAAAGAATGAAAGCACGGCGACTACTGTGTAGGTTACAAAAGACCAGGATGTGCTGACCTCGATTGCAACTACTGTAATTAACATTCCCGCAAAAAGCGGTAGGGTTATATTAAGCGGTGGAAATACGGCTGTAAGGAACATCATTACAAGGCAAAGCGCCGCAACTATTCCGCCAAGTGAAACTCTATAGCTGACTTTTTTCATATTAATGCTCTTTAAGAGCTTCACTTCCTTTCTTTTAACAACAGCTTATAAGGTCGCCGCCTGCACATTCACAGCAGCAGTCTGCACAGATGAGTCCCTCACATATATCGCAGGTGTCACAGCAACAGAACTGATAACCTGAGTCATTGTTTGTATTCTGATTTGGATTGCCCTTCATAAAGCCGCCCTTGTTTGCTGTCATATGCTTTAATGCGGACGCATATTCCTGATTATAAGGTTCCATTTTGCAGGCTTGAGTGAAGTGAGAATATGCTTCGTCGAGCCAGCCTTTTGCGTAACAGGTGCTTCCTTTAAGGAAATACCATTCAGCAGGTCTGTCTGTCATTGCATCAAGCATACCGTCTGCATCGTTATAATTACCATTCTGAAGCTGATGACGCACTTCAACAAAGCCATTAGCTGCAAATTGTTCAAAGCTTCCTCGGCGTGAATTCATTATATAATCAAAAGCGTTGGTGATTTCATTGGTTTTTTCAACATTTCCATTATACATCTGCAAAAGGGTCTTGTAAGCATCCTTGACCTCTTCATCCGTTGCATTCGGTGTAATTCCAAGTGTATTGTATGGGTTTTTCATTTTATTTTTCATCCTCTTGTGATTTTATTTTTGCATCCTTTTTCTTAATCAGGTCATAAAAACTGTTCTTTAAACCAAGATAAACAATATTATCTGTAATAGGCTTAAATCTTTTAAGTTCAAGCTGAACATAGGTATCAGCAAGAGCCCCAAGAGTAAAATTGATGCTGTCTTCCGTTTTTTTCTGCACTTCTTCTGTATTCAGTTCATGTATTGCGCTGTCACCAACAATAAGCGGATTAAAGCCTCTTGAATGAAAATCTTTTTCAAGGTCATCAAATGCATCTGCAATATAAATAAATCTTCCGAGAAGATAACCAAAACGATGAAGTATACGTTTCTCTTCAGGGTCATCACTAAGACCTGATGCTATTTCTGCAAGCATATTTGAAGATGGTTCTGATGCACGGTCAATTGATTTGCAGTTTTCAGCTTCAAGTTTATTCTGTTGTTTCATTTGTTCCGAAATGTATTCTGAAAGCTCAGGATACTTTGCAGAAGCTTTTTTATATGCTTTACCTGCAGCAAATTTAGCAAGCAATGACGGAAGCTTTACTAAAAATTTTTTATCTGTAATATCATCAGTAATTTTGTTATAAATAAGAATTGACGCTGCTGCTGCAGTATAGTCAAGTCCATCGGTTGATTTAAGACAGGATTTTTTTCTGAGAGGGTGTGCCATACAACGCTGAGGTTCAAACTCAGCTTCGCTTTCATTCAAGGCAAGCTCCATAAGTCCGAGGAAAGCAAAATCGTAACTCAATGTCATTCTTGACATCAAACCATAGTTTTTACCGAGCATTTTGCAAAGACCGCAATAAACTGCATTATATATTTCAAACTCGCATATGCGCATATGCGGCTTGAACGGCTTCACATAACCGAACATAAGCTCCCCCCAATTTATTTTATACTAATATAAAATTATATCATACCATTTTAAATATGTCAAATCAATTGATTTTCACATTTTACTCATTGGTATTGCAATTATAACTTTTCGGAATACTAATCACTCAAAAAACTCTTGACAAGAATAGATTAACGTGATATTATTATAGTAATATATTAAATGCTTTGATGAGGAAGTAAAACAGCACAAGGATTTCTCAGAGAGCTGTCGTGTGGTGCAAGACAGTATTTCCTGCTGATAATAAATCACCTCGGAGCAGTCTGCCGAACAATTTTTATTCAGTAGGTCAGGTCGGGTTTCTCCCGTTACAGAGAAGCGCATTGGCTGATGCGGCAGAGTGCGGATTAATTATCCGAACGAGAGTGGTACCGTGGAAGTATTTATTACCTTCACCTCTTGATTTATCTTGAGGTGAAGGTTTTTATTTTTTTAAGGGAGAGTTTGAAATGTTACTGAATGGTTCACAGATTATTTTGGAATGTCTTATCGAGCAAGGTGTTGACACAGTATTTGGTTACCCGGGAGGTGCTGTGCTTAACATTTATGATGCACTTTATGATTACAGTGACAAAATCACACATATTCTTACATCTCACGAACAGGCTGCTTCTCACGCTGCTGATGGTTATTCCCGTACAACAGGAAAAACAGGAGTTGTAATTGCAACATCAGGTCCGGGTGCAACAAACCTTGTTACAGGACTTGCTACAGCATATATGGATAGTATACCTATGGTTGCAATCACTGGAAATGTTGCTACTTCTCTGCTTGGACTTGACAGTTTTCAGGAGGTTGACATAACAGGTATCACAATGCCGATTACAAAGCATAATTATATTGTCAAGGATGTTACAAAGCTTGCAGATGCAATTCGTGAGGCATTTTTCATTGCAAATGACGGAAGAAAAGGTCCTGTACTGATTGATATTCCTAAGGATATTACAGCGGCAATGTGTGAATACGAACCTAAAGTGCCAAGAAATCACAGCTATATGGTTGATGATAATGAAATCAAGGCTGCTGCGGAGCTTATTTCAAAAGCTGAGAAGCCGTTTATTTATGCGGGCGGCGGCGTTGTATCCTGTGATGCTGTCAAGGAACTTGCAGAATTTACTGAGCTGATTGATGCTCCGGTTTCCCTCTCTCTTATGGGACAATGTGCATTTGATAATTCCGACAGACGTTACACAGGTATGCTTGGTATGCACGGAACAAAGGCATCTTCTCTTGCGCTGACAGAATGTGACCTTATGATTGTTTTAGGTTCACGTTTTTCTGACCGTGTTACCTGCAATGCGGGGACTTTCCGTCAAGCGGCTGAAAAAGCAAATATTCTCCACATTGACATTGACCCTGCTGAGGTTAACAAAAACATTACTGCTGATTACAAGGTTTGCGGAAATGTAAAACTTGTACTTGAAAAGCTCAATAAGATGATTGAAAAGAAAAATCATTCCGAATGGATGGACAGAATCGTTGAATGGAAGGAAGCCTACCCTCTCTGTCAGGTATCAGATGAACCTGATGATGTTCTGCCGCAGGAAGTTCTTGAAACACTTGATGAGCTTACAAACGGTAAGGCAATCATTTCAACAGAAGTCGGTCAGCATCAGATGTGGACTGCTGAATTCTATAATTTCCGTAATCCCAGAAGCTTTGCTTCATCAGGTGGTCTTGGCACGATGGGCTATGGTCTTGGTGCAGCTATTGGCTGTAAGGTTGGTAATCCCGACAAAGTGGTTGTAAACTGTGCAGGTGACGGAAGTTTCTATATGAATATGAACGAACTGACTACTCTTGCAAAATATCAGCTTCCTGTTATTGAACTTGTATTTAACAACAGCGTACTCGGAATGGTACGTCAATGGCAGAAGCTTTTCTACAACAACCATTTCTCTCAGACAACTCTTGAAAAGCCTACAGATTTTGAACTTCTTGCCAAGGCAATCGGTATTGAAGCTCTTACAATAAAAAATAAAAATGATATCCGACCTGTACTTGAAAAAGCAATCAGACTTAACAAACCTGTACTGATTAACTGCATTATCGACAAGGACATAAACGTTCTTCCTATGGTACCTGCCGGCGCATCTATTGCTGAGCCAATACTTGAAATTAAATGAAAGGAAATCTGCTATGAATAAAGTCTTTATATTTGACTCAACTTTACGTGATGGTGCGCAGGGTGAAAATGTAAATTTCTCCGTTGAAGACAAATTCAATGTGATGAAAGTTCTGGATGATTTCGGGATTGATTTTATTGAAGCAGGTAATCCGGCTTCAAATCCGAAAGATATGGAATTTTTCAAGAAAGCAGCTGAATTCCCGCCAAAGCACTCAAAGCTTGTTGCATTCGGCTCAACACGTCGCAAAAACACCTCTTGTGAGGATGATTCAAATTTAAATGTGCTTGCCAATACAAGTGTTGAATATGTTTCTGTATTCGGTAAAAGCTGGGATATGCACGCTACAGATATTATTCATACTACTCTTGAAGAAAATCTCAATATGATTTCAGATACAATACGTTATCTCAAGTCAAAGGGCAAAAAGGTTTTCTTTGATGCAGAACATTTTTTTGATGGTTACAAGGCAAACTCAGAATATGCACTTTCTACATTAAAAGCAGCTGAGGAGGCAGGTGCGGAGGCTGTTGTTCTTTGCGATACAAACGGTGGGTGTTTTCCCGATGAAATAACTGAAATTGTAAAAATGTCGGTTGCGTATGTAAATATTCCTGTAGGTATTCATTGTCATAATGATACGGGCTGTGCAGTTGCAAACTCTGTTGCAGCTGTAAAGGCAGGTGCTTCACAAGTACAGGGTACATTTACCGGTATCGGTGAACGCTGCGGAAACACTAATCTTTCCACAGTTATCGCTAATCTTCAGCTGAAGCTTGGTATGGATTGTGTTGCACAGGAAAACATTTCAAAGTTGACTCAGGTTGCAAGATTTATTTCTGAAATCTGCAATATGAAACTTGTCAGTAATATGCCTTATGTGGGTAAAAGTGCTTTTTCACATAAAGGCGGTATGCACGCTGATGGTGTAATAAAAAATTCCCACAGCTTCGAACACATTTCTCCCGAAGCTGTGGGTAACAAACGTAATATTCTTCTTTCAGAGGTAGCAGGACGTTCTGCTATTCTTAAACGTATTAATGAAATTGCTCCTGAGCTCACCAAGGACAGTATTGAAACAAAAACAATCATTGACCTGCTCAAGGATATGGAATTCAAAGGCTTTCAGTATGAAGCAGCAAGTGCATCCTTTGAGCTTATTGTAAAGAAATATCTTGGATTGACAGAAAATTTCTTTGAAATCAACTACTTCAAGATTATTGGTGAAAAAACAGGACGTATGCAGAACCCGTCTTCGGCAATTGTAAAGCTTGCTGTAAACGGTCAGAGTTCAATTGCTGCCGATGAAGGAGATGGTCCTGTCAACGCTCTTGACAAGGCGCTTCGTCAGGCGTTGACTGTATTCTACCCTGCTATTGCTGATGTTCACCTGACTGACTATAAGGTTCGTGTTATTGACGGAAGTGCAGCAACTGCAGCAAATGTTCGTGTACTTATTGAAAGCACGGACGGAAAAGATATCTGGACAACTGTCGGTGCTTCAACTGACGTAATAAACGCTTCTGTTATAGCACTCATAGATAGTATGGAATATAAGCTTATGAAAGATAACTCTCATAAAAATTCTTGAAACGCTCCATTGCTGAAGTAGGTTTTGTATTTTTCATATAAGCAAAACCTACTTCTCTTTTATTTATCGGCACGGAAAGCGGAATTTCAATAAGTGTGCCTTCATCCAGTTCTTTCTGAACAAAGCGCTTGATTGCACATCCTACGCCGATGCCTGTCTTTGCAAATTCAATAAGCATATCCATTCCGCTTACTTCAAGAATATGTTCGGGAACAATATTATTTTCTTTGAAATAACGGTCAACGTGCATTCTTGAAAAATTGGCACCGTCAAGAAGCATTATATTTGCTTTTTCAAAGATGCTTGTATTTTCACGGATATGGAGATTATCAACGTATGCTTGGGTAGCGATAAACACATCTTCAATTTCACCAAGGGAATAGAAGCCTACATCTGATTGGGCTTCAGGTTTTACAATTAATCCGATATCAATTCTTCCGTCAGCAAGCAGCTTCATTATTCTTGATGAAGACTGACACTCAATTGTTATTTTTATATGTGGATTAAGTTGGATGAACTCTTTAAGATATGGAAGAAGCATGTGTTTGCAAAGGATTGAGCTTGCGCCAAGACGAAGTCTGCCGATACCGAGTTCATTAATACGGCGTATTGTATCTTCACCTGTCTTGATAATGTCAAAAGCAGACTTTAGCTGTTCATACATTATCTTACCTTCTTCGGTAAGTGTTACACCCCTGTGATTTCTTATGAAAAGCTGTGCACCGAGGCTTTCTTCCATTTTGGTAATTGCCTTGCTTATTGCCGGCTGACTGATATAATTCATCTCAGCCGCACGGGATATACTTTCACATTCTGCAACTGCACAAAATAATCTGTAGCGGTTGAGATTACTTTCAGAAATCATAAAAATTCCCCCCTGATTTATATATATCTTTAATTTATATCAGATATTCATATTATGTATTTGAATTATACCATATAATATGTTATAATTCAACTATAAAATTATAAACAAGAAAGGAACAATTGCTATGGCTATGACTATGACGCAGAAAATCCTTGCCGCTCACGCAGGTCTTGATAAGGTTGAGGCAGGTCAGCTTATTAAATGCAAGCTTGATATGGTACTCGGCAATGATGTTACAACGCCTGTTGCTATAAATGAATTTGAAAAAGCAGGCTTTACGTCTGTTTTTGATACGGAAAAAATTTCTCTTGTAATGGACCACTTTACTCCTAACAAGGATATCAAATCAGCTGCACATACAAAACAGTGCCGTGAATTTGCTTCAAATCTTAAAATCAAGAATTATCTTGATGTTGGTGATATGGGCATTGAACACGCACTTCTCCCAGAAAAAGGTCTTGTTGCTTCCGGTGAATGTGTAATCGGTGCTGACAGCCACACTTGTACATATGGCGCGCTTGGTGCATTTTCTACAGGTGTTGGGTCAACTGATATGGCGGCTGGTATGGCTACAGGTGAAGCCTGGTTCAAGGTTCCTTCTGCTATAAAATTCAATCTTACCGGTAAGCTTAACGAATATGTTATGGGTAAGGACGTTATCCTTCACATCATTGGTATGATTGGCGTTGACGGTGCACTTTACAAATCTATGGAATTTACTGGCGAAGGTCTGAAAAATCTTTCTATGGACGACAGACTTTCTATGGCTAATATGGCTATTGAAGCAGGTGCAAAGAACGGTATCTTTGCTGTTGACGAAATTACAAAGGCATATCAGGAAGGACGTGTAAACAGAGAGTACACTGTTTACGAGGCTGACCCTGACGCTGAATATGACGCTGTTTATGACATTGACCTTTCAGCTATCAAGCCTACAGTTGCATTCCCTCACCTGCCGGAGAATACGAGAACAATTGACAATGTCGGTGAGGTCAAGATTGACCAGGTTGTTATCGGTTCCTGCACAAACGGAAGAATGGAAGACCTTGAGATGGCTGCAAGAATTCTTGATGGCAAGAAAGTGCACGATGGTGTACGCTGCATTGTAATTCCTGCAACACAGAAGATTTATCTTGAAGCTATGAAAAAGGGACTGCTTGAAATTTTCGTCAATGCCGGCTGTGCGGTTTCAACACCTACCTGCGGTCCTTGCCTTGGCGGTCATATGGGTATTCTTGCTAAGGGTGAACGTGCTGTTGCTACTACAAACAGAAACTTTGTAGGACGTATGGGACACCCTGAGTCAGAGGTTTATCTCGCTTCTCCTGCTGTTGCGGCAGCTTCTGCTGTTACAGGTAAAATCAGCTGTCCTTGTGAGATTATGTAATTATTAAGGAGGACTACTTATGATTAACAATTTATTTTTCGACAATGATGGAATTGGAGAAGGTACTTTTTTAAGCAAAGTTTTTCTTAATGATGGCAGTAATGAATTAATTGTATATATTGAAAACGAAAGTGCAGTAAAATATGCTGAACAATGTATTGAACATTTTAATTCAATGCAAGATGAAATGATAGATTATATTTGCAATGGAATTCTAAAATGTGCAAAACAGGACGGACTTGATGAAGATATTGAACTTGAAAGCACAAGAGATATTCTTAAATATTGTTGGTTTGTAGCATTATATATTGATGTTCCAACCAGTGACAAAATCGCATATAGAGTTGAAGGCGAAGGCGATTGGGGCGAATGTATCGGTTTTATCATTAAAGAAAATGAAGTAGCTTACATTGGCAATGACATATTTTCTGAAGAAGTGTAATTTGACTTAATATGAAAGGTGGCTATTAAAATGAAAGCATTCGGTAAAGTACATAAATACGGCGATAACGTTGATACAGACGTAATTATCCCTGCAAGATACCTTAATTCCGCTGACCCTAAGGAACTTGCTGCTCACTGTATGGAGGACATTGACAAGGAGTTTGTAAACAAGGTTTCTGACGGTGACATTATGGTTGCAAACCTTAACTTCGGCTGTGGTTCTTCCCGTGAACACGCTCCTATTGCTATCAAGGCAAGCGGTATTTCCTGTGTAATTGCTTCTACATTTGCAAGAATTTTCTACAGAAATGCTATCAACATTGGTCTGCCAATCCTTGAATGTGATGATGCTGCAAAGAGTATTGATGCAGGTGACGAGGTTGAAATTGATTTCGACACAGGTGTTATCACAAACAAGACTAAAAATCAGACTTATCAGGCACAGCCTTTCCCTGAGTTTATGAAGGGTATTATCAATGCAGGCGGTCTGCTTAATTCACTTAAAAAGTAAGGGGTGTTTTTATGAATAAGAATATTGCTGTTATCCGTGGTGACGGTATCGGTCCTGAAATTGTTACAGAAGCAATCAAGGTGCTTGACAAAGTCGGAGAAAAATTCGGGCACACTTTCAACTACACAGATGTACTTATGGGCGGATGTGCAATTGATGCAACAGGTGTTCCCCTTCCTCAGGAAACAATTGATATCTGTCTTAAATCTGACAGCGTTCTTCTCGGTGCTGTTGGCGGAAAGAAGTGGGATAATCTGCCAGGTAATCTTCGTCCTGAGGCAGGTCTTCTCGGTATCAGAGGTGCACTCAAGCTTTTTGCAAACATCCGTCCTGCGAAGCTTCTTGCTCCCCTTGCATCTGCTTGTCCGCTGAAAACGGAAATTACCGACGGCGGTCTTGACCTTGTAATTGTCCGTGAGCTTATCGGCGGTGCATACTTTGGCGAGAGAAATACATACACAGACGAAAATGGTATCAAGCACGCAAGTGACTCTATGGCTTACGCTGACTATGAGGTAGAAAGAATTTGCCGTGTTGCATTTGATATGGCAAGAAAACGCCGTTCAAAGGTTCATTCCGTTGACAAGGCAAATGTTCTTGACTCTTCTCGTCTTTGGAGAGAAGTTGCTCACAGGGTTGCGGCAGAATATCCCGATGTTGAATTCGATGATATTCTCGTTGATAACTGCGCTATGCAGCTTGTAAGAAATCCGGGACAGTTTGATGTTATGGTTACGGAAAATCTTTTCGGTGACATTCTTTCAGATGAAGCTTCTATGATTACAGGCTCACTCGGTATGATTCCGTCTGCTTCCCTCGGCGAAACTTCACTTGGATTGTACGAACCAATTCACGGTTCGGCACCTGATATTGCAGGTCAGAACAAGGCTAATCCGATTGCTACAATCCTTTCGGTTGCAATGATGCTTCGCTACTCATTTGATATGTCTGCTGAGGCTGATGCAATTGAAAATGCTGTTTCAGCTGTTCTTGAAGAAGGCTACCGCACAGCTGACATTATGTCTGACGCTGAGGGACTCAAGTGTGTTTCCTGCACAGATATGGGCGACCTTGTAGCTGCTAAAATCTGATTTCTTCTAAATTTATATGCAATACAAACAACAGCACCGCAACTCATTATGAGCTGTGGTGCTGTTGTTTTACTTATTCTCATTTATAAGCAATTCAAGGACTTTTGCTTCACGAAGTATAAATGATGAGTAATAATTCTTACCGATTTCCTTATTAGCTTCATATGCAATTGCGGGAGGAACAAATTCAAGATGATAACCGAGCACTTTTTCGTACTCATCAAGGGAAAGTTCTGAAATGCTATCGTTTACTTCGGCAAAATAATAATATGAATTCTGGATAAATATTTCGTCAAAGTCATATGTACTTTTTCTTTTTTCGCAGGTGAAGCCATACTCTCTTATAGATTCGGGAATTATAGATAATCCTGTTTCTTCAAGTGTTTCACGGATTAACGCTTCAATATGACTTTCGTTTTTTTCAATTCCGCCGCCAGGAAACTTGTAATAACCTTCCTTATCACTCTTAACCATAGCAATATCATTGCCCTTACAGATAATCGCTCTTACAGCGTTTCTTTCATAGCTTCTTATACATTTATCATAGTCATTATAATCGAATTCATATAAAAGTCTCATCTGTAAATCCCTCCTGTCATTTATAATAACATAAATTCTCTTTATTTACAAGCTTTCTTGACAATCATTCTGTTTTTTCGTATAATTATAATGGATTTTTATGTACTGAAAAGGAGGAAAATCATATTTATGGTTATCTCGCTTGAAAATATAAGTAAATTTTACAACGGAAATCAGGTGCTGAAAAACGTTGCACTTACAATTGAAGACAATGACAGAATTGGTCTTATCGGAATAAACGGCTGCGGCAAGTCAACGCTGCTGAAAATCATAACAGGAAAGGAACTCCCTGAAACTCAGCAGGAACCTGATGTTGCACGCATTTCGGTTTCAAAGAATATGACCATTGGCTTTTTAGAACAGAACTCCGGACTTGACCGTTCCTGCACCATTATTGAAGAAATGCGTTCTGTTTTTTCCGAATTACTGGAAACAGCTGAACGTATGCGTGAACTTGAACAGCTTATGGCTGAGCCTGATGCACATAACGATGAGGAAAACTACAACAGAATCTCCGCTGAATATGCACAGAAAACCGCATACTTTGAAGCTAATGACGGTTATCTCATCAATGTCAACATCAACAAGGTTCTTAATGGTATGGACTTTCCCACAGACACCTATGACAGAATAATTTCTACGTTGAGCGGCGGTGAAAAGACCCGTCTTGCGCTTGCAAAGCTTCTGCTTGAAAATCCTAAGCTGCTTATTCTTGACGAACCTACAAACCATCTTGATTTTCAGACAATTATGTGGCTTGAAGAATATTTACAGGAATACAAGGGTGCACTTCTTATTGTTTCTCACGACCGCTATTTTCTTGACAAGCTTACTACTTCAATTTGTGAGATTGAGCGTGGTGTACTGAAGCGTTACAAAGGTAATTATTCCAAGTTTACTGTTCTCAAGCAGGAAGCTGTTACACGTCAGCTTAAAGAGTATGAGGCTCAGCAGGAAGAAATTGCAAAGCTTCAGGATTTTGTTGACAGAAATCTTGTTCGTGCCACAACTTCAAATATGGCCAAAAGCCGTATAAAAAAGCTTGAAGCAATGGAAATTATTGAGAAGCCTGTGCTTTACGAAAAATCAGCTAAAATCAAATTTGAATACGACATTACTCCGCCAACAGACCTGCTTACGGTAAAGGATGTTGATATTTCTGTTGGTTCAGGTGCAGACAGAAAAACGTTGGTTGAGTCCCTTTCTTTTGATGTAAAACGCGGTGAAAAGCTTGCAGTTATTGGTTCAAACGGCATTGGCAAGTCAACTCTGCTGAAAATTATTCAGCGAAAGCTGCCTTGTAATCACGGCATTATTGAATGGACCAAAAATGTAAAGATTTCCTATTTTGACCAGGAAAATGCTCATCTTGACCCTGATAAAACGGTTATGGACGAAGTTCACTCCCGTTACCGCACTATGTCTGACTGTGAAATACGTTCCCTGCTCGGCTGTGTACGACTTATAGGTGAAAACGTGTTCAAGCAGGTTGGAGTTATCAGCGGCGGCGAACGTGCAAAGCTTTGTTTTGCTATTATGATGCTGGAACGAGGCAACGTGCTTATTCTTGACGAACCGACCAACCATCTTGACATTGATACAAAGGAAGTGCTTGAAGAAGCATTGTGTGCATTTGATGGTACTATTATATTTGTTTCTCACGACCGATATTTGCTGAATAAACTCTCCACAAGAATTATTGAAATTACTGAAAATTCCGTTGAAAGCTATAACGGCGGTTTTGATGATTATATTGCTGTCAAGCGTGAAAAGGAAGCTGCTGAAGAAGCTATTGCAGAACGTGAAAAGCAGGAAAAAGCCAAGCTTGCTGCCGAAGAAAAAAAGGTTAAAGCTTATCGTTCCAAGGAACAGCGTGCTGCTGATGCAAAGAAAAGAAACCGCATTAAGGAACTTGAAGCTGAAATTGAACGCCTTGAAACTGAAATGGCTGTTATTCAGGAAGAACTTGCTGACCCTGAGGTTTGTTCCGACTATGAGCTTATGCAGGAAAAGTGTGTAAAGCTCGAAGATATGAAGAAACTTTGCTCCGATTACGAGGACGAATGGGTACTCCTTTCAGAAGAATTATAACTTAGACAAGATGTCCCCTGCCTGAACGACAGGGGTATTTTCTGTCTAAAAGTGGTAAATAACAAGTTTTATTTAGCTAAATGATATAAAAAACTATTTATTGAAAAAAATTTCAAAATATGTGTTGACAAATTATATTATATGTTATATAATATACTACAGAAACAAAAATAAAGGAGGACTATTATGGTTTTTCCGGTTAGTGCAGCTTTACTTGATGCACTTGTACTTTCCGTTGTTTCCAAGGAGGACACATACGGATATAAAATCACTCAGGAAATCCGTGAAGCTATGGAAATGTCCGAGTCTACGCTTTACCCTGTTCTGAGGAGACTTATGAAAAATGAACTGCTTTCAAGCTATGACCAGGAATATCTCGGAAGAAACAGACGTTACTATCAGATTACCGAAAAAGGCAAGGAACAGCTCAAAATTTACCGCGAGGAATGGTTGATTTATAAAGAAAAAATCAACACACTTATTTCCGAGCCAATGAACAAGGGGGTTAATTTATGACTCGTTCTGAATATTTATCAGAGCTTGCTTCTCACCTTATTTCGCTTCCAAAGGAAGAGCGTGATATGGCAGTCGGTTTTTACGAGGAATACTTTGATGAGGCAGGTCCTGAAAACGAACAGGCCGTTATTGCTGACTTAGGTAAGCCTTTCAGTCTTGCAAGAAGCATCATTGGTGAAACATCCTTGTACTCAAAGAGTATGGTTTATCTTCAGTATAAGGAAAGTAAGCCAATGCCGCAGAATAACACCAGCGTTTTCGCATCATTGAGAAAGCCTGATGCTTTCGAAGAAAAAGCTCCTGTGGACGTTGAAGAGGATATTATGCCGAATAGCGCACCTCAGACTGAAGAAAACACTGAACAGGATGTATTCCCTACAGGCAATCAGGTCGGAATGTTTGATGAGGATTACATAAAAAATACAGCAGTAAAGCTTGATGCACCAAAGAAATCAATGGATACAGGTGTACTGGTACTCCTTATAGTGCTTGGAATTCTTTTTGGTATCCCGCTTGGTATTGCACTTATATCGGTTATTTTTGCAATCTTTGTTGTAATGTTTGTATTTGGCATTGTTTCAGCGGTATGCTTTATTGCAGCAATTATTTCACTTATTACAGGTCTTATTCAGATACCTGTTTCCATAGCAAATGCAATAGGATTTATCTGTGCAGCGCTGGCTTCAGCAGGTGTTGGAATGGTATTGCTTTCCGCTTCCATTGCCTTCTTCTTCAAGCTTGTACCTTTCACTTTCAAGGGTATAAGAAACCTTTTCAGAAAAAGGAGGGCTGAATGATGCTGAAAAAATGTCTTAATTTATTTATTACAGGTATAATACTTATTGCAATCGGCGGCATAGGGCTTGCTGCTGTTGGGCTGAACGGTATAAACCTTAACGGTATTTCAATCGGACCTTCTTCCGAAACACCTCTTGAAAAACCTGAGACGTGCATTATACCGATTGAAGACACTCAGGAGATTACTTCCCTTGATTTTTCGGCAGATGCAGGTGTGTTTACGGTTGTAAGGGGCGACAGCTTTACTGTTGAAACCAATCTCAGCACATTCGGATGGGAAATTTCAGACAATTGTCTGAAAATTGAAAACACAGGTTCAACTCCATTTATGAACTTTGATGATGCAGCGATTGAAATTATTGTAACTGTTCCTGAACGTCATTTCAAGGAAGTAAAGCTTTCACTTGATGCAGGTGAATTTTATGCTGACGATATCCTTGCTGATGAACTTATAATTGATATGGACGCAGGTGAAGCTGAATTCAATAATATTTCAGCAATTGCATCCTCTGAAATCACTATCAATGCAGGTGAATGTACTTTCAACAACAGTGTATTGAATAATTCCGAAATCAATATGGACGCAGGCGAAATGATTTTTGAGGAATGTAAGCTTACAGGTGAAAATAACATTAATCTTGATTTCGGTGAGATTAGTATGACACTTCTCGGAAAGCGTTCAGATTACAAACTTGATATTGATAATGATTTTGGCGAAGTTAATGTTGATGAGGTTCCTTATAATGGTGAACTTGCTGCTACAACTATAATTATTACAGATAATGGTGACGGAGCATTTGACAGTGTTGAACCTGTTAATCCTATTGGTACAATTAATATCAATCTTGATTTAGGCGAATGTAATATTGATTTTACAGAATAAAGGAGTAATTTATTATGAATAAGCTTATGAAATGTGAAGCCGACAGAAAAATTTGCGGTGTATGCTCAGGTGTTGCACGCTACCTTAACATTGACACAACGGTTGTAAGACTTATATGGGCTGTTCTTTGTCTTTCGGGATTTGGAATTGCAGCTTATATTATTGCGGCACTGATTATGCCGAGTGACGCAGATGTTAAACTGTAAAGCTCAAAATCCGTACCACTTCAATTAAAGTGGTACGGATTTTTTACTTTGTCATATCAAGGAATTCCTGTTCATTCAGAATTGTAATGCCAAGCTCCTGTGCTTTGGTAAGCTTGCTGCCTGCGTCTTCGCCTGCTACAACATAGCTGGTCTTTTTGGAAACTGAACCTGCGGCTTTTCCTCCAAGACGGACGATAATTTCCTTTGCTTCATCACGGGTCATTGTGGGGAGTGTACCAGTAAGGACAAAGGTTTTGCCCTCAAAACGATTGTCACCGCTCTCCTGCTTCTCATACTCCATTTTTACACCAAGGGATTTAAGCTCGTTGACAAGTTCGGCAAAGTGTTTATCGTGGAAAGCTGAGAAAACACTTTCGGACATAATATCACCGAAGCCGTCGATTTCGGAGATTTCTTCGGCTGTTGCGTTCATAATTGCTTCAATACTGCCGAAGCGGCTGCATAGAAGCTTTGCACCGTTCTGACCGATATTGCGTATGCCAAGTCCGAATATTACACGTTCAAGGGAGTTTTCTTTTGAGCCTTCAATTGCTTTTACAAGGTTTTCAGCAGATTTTTTACCGAAACGTTCAAGCACTTCAAGCTGTTCAACTTTAATCCTGTACAGGTCAGCAACACCAGAAATGATGTTGTTGTCAACAAGCTGGGTTACGATTGCTTCGCCAAGACCGTCAATGTTCATTGCGCCCTTGCTTGCAAAGTGGATAATGTTTCGTTTAAGCTGTGCGGGACAGTCCACATTAGGGCATCTCAGAACAGCTTCGTCGGCGTATTTGACTGCCTTATCTCCGCATACGGGACAGAATTCAGGAAGCGTATACGGAACAGAGTTTTCACCGTGTATAACGGATTTGAGCACCTCGGGAATGATTTCCCCTGCCTTACGGACAAGAATTGTATCGCCTATTCGGATATCCTTTTCGGTAATGAATTCCTGATTATGAAGCACTGCACGGCTTACACTTGTTCCTGCCAAAAGGACAGGCTCAAAAACTGCAACAGGAGTTATTGCCCCTGTTCTGCCGACATTTACTTCGATATCAAGAAGCTTTGTTTCCTTTTCCTCAGGTGGAAATTTATATGCAACCGCCCACTTCGGTACTTTTGAGGTTGCTCCCATTTTTTCACGGAGTACAAAATCGTCGATTTTAATTACAACTCCGTCAATATCAAAGCTGTATTCGCTGCGCATATTACCGATATGGTCAATTCGTGCGGAAATTTCTTCGTATGTTTCAGCCTGAACATACTCTGCAACAACCTTAAATCCAAGCTTTTTCAAATAATCAAGTGACTGCTTATGTGAGGTTAATTCCACGCCCTCAATCTGCTGAACATTGAAAATAAAGATATCAAGCTTACGCTCTGCGGCAATCTTCGGGTTCTTCTGACGGAGAGAGCCTGCTGCAGCATTTCGTGGATTTTTGAATGGTGTTTCGCCGTTGTTTTCCTGCTTTTCAACAAGTGCAAAGAATGTTTCACGGGGCATATATACCTCGCCTCTTACTTCAAGGAAAGGCACGGCTTCTTTCAGTTTAAGAGGGATTGATTTTATCGTTTTGAGATTTGCTGTAACATCTTCACCTATAAATCCGTCACCGCGAGTTGAGCCACGTACAAACTCACCATTTACATATTCAAGGGAAACGGAAAGCCCATCTATTTTAGGTTCTACGACATAAACAGGCTTTGGAGAAGCTTCACGGCAGCGGTCTGTGAATGCCTGCACCTGTTCAAGGGAAAAGACGTCCTGCAAGCTACCCATTTGCACCTTATGCTCAACTTTTTCAAACAAGTTGAGTGCCTCACCGCCTACACGCTGAGTCGGTGAATTCGGGTCGGCAAGCTCGGGGTACTCCGCTTCGAGATTTTTAAGCTCCTGCATAAGCATATCGTAGGTGTAGTCGTCAACTGTGGGGTTGTCCATAACGTAGTAGTTGTGGTTGTGCTGTTCGATTTCAGCACGGAGGTTGTTTACTTTTTCAATTATTGATTTATCCATTTTGGTTGTTCCTTTCGGAAGAATTTATATAGTCATCTTTAGTTATGCAATAACACACTTCATCGTGTGGTGACACATTTTCTCTTTTAAAGCGTTCAACTGTATCGGTGATGTGCATTGCTGACTTGGCAAGCACTTTCCCCGATTTATCGTTTTCAATTCTATGATATGCTTCAAGCTTGATAAAATCCGTATTTTTGAAAGTAAAATCAATTACTCCCGCCAAAGCCTCGCCTGCATATCCGTTACCCCAGAAGTTTTCGCCGATACAATATTCTATTTCGGCTGTTCCGCAATCGGAATAGACCTTGCAAAATGCAATCTGACCTATGTTTTTTCTGCTTTTCTTTTCGATAATTGCCCAACGGTAGAAATCGGGATTTTTATAGCTTTCAACGTATTTTTTCAGCAGTTCTTTCACTTCTGAAACGGTTGTGTAGACAGGCTCGCCGTATTCAAACTGGATATTTGGATTTGCAATCCAGTTTTTCAGCATATCGCTGTAATCCTCTGCTGTAAACGGACGGCAAAGCAAACGTTCTGTTTCAAATGGTTTTGTGCCTGTGTGGAACATACTTCATTTCCTCCATATTATCCTCAACAACTCCTGTTGCTTCAAAGCCAACGGAAGCGTAAAGATGTTTCGCTGTTTCGTTGCCTAAAGAAACACCTGTGAATATTTCAGTTACTTCGAAAGTATCAATCAGATAATCTATTGCAAGCTGTAATGCTTTTCTTCCATATCCTTTATTTTGGTAGCGTTCATCTATCAAGAATTTCCATAGTGTATATTGTTTTCTTGCTTCATAATATCCCAACATAATAAATCCGACGGCTTTTTCGTCTGCATATATTGCAAAAGGATAAGCAGATTTATACAACCACGCTTGCGCCAACGAATATGCAACTGTTGATACAAAGCTTTTTTGATGTTCAGCAACCTTTAAATTTAATACTTCTTCAAAGTTATCTGGTGTTATTTCTTTAAGCTCAACCACGCTTGTACTCCTTATCAAAATCACAATTTATACCTTTGATAATTATACCATTCTCCCACTCAAAAGTCAATTATTGCAAAAACAAAGCCGCCCTTAATGAGCGACTTTGCAATAATATTCAGTTGCACCGAATTACTTCTTTAAAGTAATTGCATACTTAACCTTTTCAACGATATTTTCAGCGGAAAGACCGAATTCCTTGAGGAGGTCAACTGCCGGACCTGAGTGACCGTAAACGTCATTTACGCCAACCTTTACAACAGGTACAGGGCAGCATTCTGTTACTGCTTCTGCAACTGCGGAGCCGAGACCGCCAATTACGCTGTGTTCCTCAGCTGTAACGATAACGCCTGTTTCACAAGCAGCCTTGCAGATAATTTCCTTATCAAGTGGCTTGATTGTGTGGATATTGATTACACGAACAGAAATGCCTTCTGCTTCGAGCATATCGGCTGCGATGCGTGCTTCATTTACCATAAGGCCTGTTGCAACGATTGTTGCGTCCTTGCCGTCCTTGAGCTGAACACCCTTGCCAACTTCAAACTTGTATGTTTCCTTGTCATTGAAAACAGGAACTGCAAGACGTCCGAAACGGAGGTATATAGGGCCGTCAATATTGATTGCTGCTTCAACAGCTGCTCTTGCTTCAACGTCGTCGGCTGGGTTGATAATTGTCATACCTGGAATTGTTCTCATAAGAGCGATATCTTCGTTACACTGGTGTGTTGCGCCGTCCTCACCAACGGAGATACCTGCGTGTGTTGCACCGATTTTAACGTTGATGTGTGGGTAGCCGATTGTGTTACGAACGATTTCGTATGCTCTGCCAGCAGCGAACATTGCGAAAGAACTTGCGAAAACCTTCTTTCCTGTTGTGGCAAGACCTGCTGCAACACCCATCATATTTGCTTCTGCGATACCGCAGTCGATAAATCTTTCAGGACACTTTTTCTTGAAAATACCCGTTTTTGTAGCTGCTGCGAGGTCAGCGTCAAGAACTACCAAATCATCATATTTATCTGCAAGCTCAGCCAGTGCTTCGCCGTAGCTTTCTCTGGTTGCCTTTTTGATTACATCTGCCATTTTATTCACCTGTTCCTTTCCACGGATTAAGCTTCTAAAGCTTTAAGCTGTGCGTTGAGTTCTTCCATAGCCTGTTCGTACTGTTCCTTATTAGGAGCTGCACCGTGCCAGCCTACCTGATTTTCCATAAAGGAAACGCCCTTACCCTTTGTACTTGTCTGAACAATTACAACAGGCTTGCCGTTAATCTTTTCAGCTTCATCAAATGCACGTTCAATTTCGTCAAAATCGTGAGCCTTGATTGTAATAACGTGCCAGCCGAATGCTTCAAACTTGTCTGTGATAGGCATTGGTGAGCAAACCTCTGTGATTTTGCCGTCAATCTGGAGACCGTTGTTATCAACGATTGCAACAAGGTTATCAAGCTTATTGTGAGCGGCAAACATTGCTGCTTCCCAAACCTGTCCTTCTTCGATTTCGCCGTCACCGAGGATAGCGTAAACCTTATAGGTTGCGCAGGAAAGCTTGCCGCCGAGAGCCATACCGCAAGCTGCGGAGATACCCTGACCGAGAGAGCCTGTGCTCATATCAACGCCCGGTGTGCCCTTCATATCAGGGTGACCCTGAAGCATTGCACCGATGTGACGAAGCTTTTTGAGTTCTTCTGTGGAGAAGAAGCCTCTCTGTGCAAGTACAGAATAGAGTGCAGGTGCACAGTGTCCCTTAGAGAGAACTACTCTGTCTCTGTCTGCCATTTTAGGGTTCTTAGGGTCAACATTGAGCTTTGCAAAATAGAGATATGTCAGAAGGTCGCAAATGGAAAGTGAACCACCCGGATGACCTGATTTTGCATTGTAAACCCCTTCGATTACTCCCATTCTTACCTTACACGCTGTTGTTTCAAGCTGTTTTCTGATAGAAGCGTCCATAATTTTACCATTCCTTTCTATGACGTAAGTGAAAAGCTACTTCACTTTACAAACCTTTTCAATATATTCGATTGCCTCTGCAATCGCACCGTCCTCACAGGTCGCTTTTGTGACATATGAAGCGGATTTTTTTACTATATCCTGCGCATTTGCAGGAGCAAAAGCGATATCGGCGTACTCCAGCATTGCAAGGTCATTATCATAATCACCTGCCGCAGAAATTGTATAGTCCTGCCAATTACATATTTCAGCAAGCTTTTCAAGTGCTCTGCCCTTTGAACAATTCAAGGGAAGACATTCAAAAAGGAATTCACCCGAAGCTGTAAAGCTTGCTTTATTCCATCTCATCTGCTCAACATATTCTTCAAGCAGATACATTCTTCCGCCCTCAATTGAGTAAAGAACTTTACACCATTTTTCATTTTTTACTTTATCAATTGTTGTTTCAGTATAAGGCAGATGAGTCATTTCAAGATGACGTTTTTCCCATTCAGTCATACGAACAACATAAATATTGTCCATAGTATTTATTTCAACACCGATTTCAGGGAATTTTTCCATTAAATCAATGGTATAATCAATTGAAGCTGTATCAAGATAGCAGGAATACAGTGCCTGTGATTTATTTATGTCATAAATCAACCCGCCATTATTCAGCAGTACAGGTGCATTCGGTTTAAGAACACCAAAAAACTGCTCTGCCGCCTGATATATTCTTCCTGTTGCAATTGTAAATATTCCCCCGCCGTTCTTGAAACGTTCAATAGCTGCCAAATCCTTTTCAGAAACCAATTTACTGTGTGGCAACAGTGTTCCGTCAAGGTCAGTAATCAGCACATAATTTGAAAAATCCGTCATAAACAATTTCCTTTTATTTAGATAGTTTATTCAATACATTTGTAAAATAGTCAGGAAGCTCACTGTCAAATTCGTAATATTCACCATTAATCGGATGAACAAAGCCTATCTTCTTGGCGTGAAGGCATTGACCTTCACACAACTTTGATGCTTTGCCATAAACATCATCCCCATAGACAGGATGACCAATATACGACATATGGACACGAATCTGATGAGTTCTTCCTGTATAAAGCTTCAATTTGATATGCGAATATCCATTGAATTCGTCAAGAACTGTATATTCAGTTTTTGCATCCTTTGAATTTTTATCGGTAACACACATTTTTTTGCGCTCAACAGGATGACGTCCTATAGGTGCTTCAACAATTCCGTTACTATCTTTAAGTCTGCCGCATATAACAGCCTGATACTCTCGTGTAAAGGTGTGAGCCTTTATCTGTTCAGCAAGTCCTGTATGTGCTTTATCCGTTTTCGCAACTATAAGTAAGCCGCTTGTATTTTTGTCAATTCGATGCACAATTCCTGGACGAATTACTCCATTTATTGAAGACAACCGACCTTTGCAATGATACAACAACGCATTAACAAGTGTACCATTATAATTACCCGCTGCAGGGTGTACAACCATACCCTTAGGTTTGTTCACAACAAGCAAATCGTCATCTTCATAGACAATTTCTATCGGAATATTTTCAGGCAAAACATCAAGCTCAACTGGTTCAGGAATTTCAACTGATATGCAGTCACCATTATTGATTTTATAGCTTTTGGAAACAGCTTTCCCATTTACAGTAACCTGATTTTCCTTTAACAGCTTCTGAAGCATTGAACGCGAAATCTCCTGATTCTGTTCGCAAATCCATTTGTCAATTCTTATCTCATCGCTGATATTTTCAACAACATAATCAAATCTGCTCATCGGGATTTCCCTTTTCTTCTACATTCTGAATGTCTTGCTTTGCGGCAATCTTAGGCTCTATCCAAAATAAAAATATCAGCAGGAATATTGCACCTAAAACTACACAGATGTCAGCAAAATTGAATACTGCAAAGTTAAACAGCTTTACATCAAGATAATCAACAACATAACCGAATCTTACTCTGTCAATAAGATTTCCCACGCCGCCTGCCATAACCATAACTGCACTTATCATAAAGAACGGGTGCTTATATTTATATTTGACAACAAATACTGTAAGACCAATCAGCATTACAATTACAAGTCCTACAAGAAACCATCTTGCACCACTGAAGCTGCTGAACGCTGCACCTGTGTTTTCCACATAACGCAAATCCATTATATCAAGGTCACCAAAATGTATAAAGTCCATAACCTTTACAGGTTTAAGCTCGTTAATTGCCCAAATTTTGATAAGCTGGTCTGCTGTAACAAGAATCATTCCTAAAATAATAAGAAAAATAATCATAATCCTTAACCTAATCTAAGCCAAAGGAAATTTATTTCCCTTGGCTTAGAGAAAAATTTTACTTAATTTCAGCTGCACAACGTGCACAGAGAGTTGGATGTTCAGCGTTTGCACCTACTGTTTCAGAGTAAGCCCAGCAACGTTCGCACTTATCACCTGAAGCACGTTCAACATCGTAAGTTACACCTTCAAAGTTGTCGCTTCCATATTCACCTGTTCCGTCAGCAACAATTTCAACGGCTGATACAATAAATACCTTTTCAAGAATATCCTTGAAGTTATTGAATGTATCATAGTTTGCTGCTGCGTGGATGATAACCTTTGCTTCAAGCGGTGCACCGATAAACTTGTTCTGACGCTTGACTTCAAGTGCCTTTGTAACGTCGGAACGGAGCTGATAGATTGTATTCCACTTTTCTGTGAAGCTTTCGTCAACTGTTACTTCAATCTTTTCAGGCATATCGTTCATACAGATGCTTCTTGTATCATCGGAAGCTGTATGTGGGATATACTTCCAGATTTCTTCAGCTGTAAAGCTGAGGATTGGAGCAAGCATTCTTGAAAGTGCGCTGAGAATCTTGTACATTGCAGTCTGAGCTGCACGTCTGTCAACGGACTTTTCGCCTGTACAGTAGAGTCTGTCCTTGATAATGTCAAGGTAGAAGTTGGACATATCTGTGATACAGAAGTTATGAATGCTGCTTACTACAATATGAAAATCAAATGCATCATAAGCTGCCTTAACCTTGTCGATAAGTGCGTTAAGCTTGATAAGTGCCCACTTGTCGATTTCGTGGAGGTCATTTACAGCTACGCAATCTGTATCAGGATTGAAGCCTTCACCGTTGCAAAGGTTACCGAGAATATATCTTGCAGTATTTCTGATTTTCTTATAGGTATCGGAAAGCTGCTTGAGGATTTCCTTGGAAATTCTTACATCGGAGTGGTAGTCGGAAGAAGCTGCCCAAAGACGGAGAATATCTGCGCCGTAAACGTCAGTTACTTCGTTCGGTGCAACACCGTTACCGAGGGACTTATGCATTGCCTTGCCCTCACCGTCAACTACCCAACCGTGAGTACAAACAGCCTTATATGGCGACTTACCTGCTGTTGCAGCAGATGTAAGGAGTGAAGACTGGAACCAACCTCTGTACTGGTCAGCACCTTCAAGGTAAAGGTCAACAGGAGTTTCGTAGCCGCGTTCTTCCATAACAGCCTTATGAGTTACGCCGCTGTCGAACCAAACGTCGAAGATATCCTTTTCCTTCACAAACTCTGTACAGCCGCACTCACACTTTGTTCCTGCAGGGAGGAAATCCTTTGCATCCTTGATATACCAGGAATTTGCACCTTCTGCACGGAACATATCGGAAATTGCCTTGATTGTTTCATCTGTAACAACAGGCTTTCCACAATCCTTACAATATACAACAGGAATCGGAACGCCCCAGGTACGCTGACGGGAAATACACCAGTCACTTCTGTCTGTTACCATACCCTTAATTCTGTCCTGACCCCATTCAGGAATCCACTGAACTTCGTCAATAGCCTTGATAGCTTCATCCTTGAAGTTCTTAACTGAACAGAACCACTGCTCTGTTGCACGGAAAAGAACAGGATTTTTACATCTCCAGCAGTGAGGATACTGGTGGACAATCTTTTCAAGAGCGAAAAGTGCACCGCAATCTTCAAGGTCCTGAGCGATTACCTTATTGGAATCAGTTGTTGTAAGACCTGCATACTTGCCTGCCTCAGCTGTCTGTACACCCTTAGCGTCAACAGGTACAACAATACCGATTTCAGGATACTTCTTGCAAACCTCAAAGTCATCAACACCGAAGCCCGGAGCTGTATGAACACAGCCTGTACCGCTTTCAAGTGTAACGTGGTCACCTACGATAATCATAGAATTTCTGTCCATAATCGGATGCTTTGTCTGGATGTATTCCAAATCTCTGCCGTAGATAGAACCTGTTGTTGTATATTCATCAATCTTAGCAGCTGCCATTGTTGGCTTAACAAGTTCAGCAGCCATAATGTAATTTTCGCCGTTTGCCTGAACAACTGTATACTCATAGTCAGGACCAAGACAGATAGCGAGGTTGCCCGGGAGAGTCCAGGTTGTAGTTGTCCAGATTACAAAATATGTTTTATCAAGGTCAATTCCGAGAGGAGCGAGCTTGCCCTTATCGTCAACAACCTTAAACTTAACATAGATAGAGTGACAAGGGTCATTTTCGTACTCAATTTCAGCTTCTGCAAGAGCTGTCTGACAGTCCGGACACCAATATACAGGCTTGAGTCCCTTATAAATGTAACCCTTACCAAACATATTTCCGAAAATTTCAACCTGTCTTGCTTCAAACTCGGGCTTCAGAGTGAGATATGGGTCATCGAAGTCACCCCATACACCAAGACGCTGGAACTGCTTTCTCTGATTGTCAACCTGCTTGAGAGCATACTGGTGACAATATTTTCTGAGTTCAACAGCAGAAATTGCACCGTTTTCAACACCGATTTCTTTAAGTGCTCTCAGTTCAATAGGAAGACCGTGTGTATCCCAACCGGGAATATACGGTGAACAGAAGCCGTTCATATTCTTATAACGAACGATAATATCCTTGAGCACCTTATTAAGAGCAGTACCCATATGGATATCGCCGTTTGCATACGGAGGACCGTCGTGAAGAACATAGAGAGGCTTGCCCTCGTTCTTCTTAATCATTTCATAATATGTTCTTTCTGCTTCCCAATTTTCAAGCATTGCAGGCTCTTTCTGAACAAGGTTGCCACGCATTGAAAATTCAGTCTGGGGAAGATTAAGTGTAGAATTGTAATCCTGCGCCATTGGTTTTATCTCTCCTTGGATTTTATTTATTCTGTCCGAATTTTAATTCTCCGAACTTATTTTCTGTTCTTGCAGCATTTGAAGCTACTGCATTATCAAACGGGAAGTTTGTCTTTTCTGACTTAAAAGGATTATCAAGTACCTTTGTTGCTTCCATATCCTGAGCTGCCGGCTGAGGAGCAGGAGCAGCTTCTTCCTTCTGTGCAGCTTCCTGAATAGCCTCGGCTACTTCTTCAGCAATTTCCTCGTCTTCATCATCGTCATCATAGTCAGGGATTGCAGTAATCTGTTCGAGATGCTGCTTGTACATATTAAGAAGATTAGCCTTGAAATCGGAAACTTCCTGCTGCATCTTTACAAGACAGCGCTTTTCCTTTTCAAGCTGAACTCTTGTAGTACCGATAATTTCATCAGCCTTTGCTCTTGCATCGGCAATAATCTTATTAGCCTGTTCCTGAGCCTCAGCAATTACAGCTCTGCCCTGCTTCTGTGCACCAATAAGTGCATCCTTGAGAGCGTCCTCATCTTTTTTATATTCTCTTACACTTTCAACGAGAACGGCAATTTTCTTATCGGTTTCTTCCTTTTCTCTCTGATACTGTGTAATCTGATGTGCAATTTCCCTGAGAAAATCATCAACTTCCTCCGGCTTATAACCCGGTCTTGCCTGCTCAAAGCGTTTATTATTGATATCCTTAACGCTCAACATAAGTATCACCTCATCATTTATATTTTTTTATTGTAATATGAATTCTATCTTTTTTGGTTTTTCCGTTTACTGAAAAAAGAATATATTTTCCGCTCCCGCGCACTGAAAAAATATCCCCCTCATTAACCTGATATGACGGTGTTTCAACAACATTATACATAACCGTGACATTTCCGCCTTTAATAAGGCTTGCAGACTTATCACGACTTAACCCTGTTGCTGTACTGACAATACTGTCAAGTCTCATAGAAGAAACTGTACCAGTCTTTTCGGTGAATGACTGCTCAACATTAATATCAACGTCATCAGTCTCAGTGATTTTCACACCAACCGAACCGATTTTGCTGATTTCATACAGAAAAATATCCTTTACAGTATTGTATACAAACACAGTTGTATTTCCCTCGCCTACAATTATATCACCCAACATACTGCGCTTTATCTGTTTTGACATAAATATGCCAAGGAAATCTCTGTGTGTCAGCTTGTCCGACTGTCTGTACTTAATTGTAAGTGCAGTAATCGGATAGCACTCATCATCCCAATACGGAGGAAATATACCCAGCACCTTTCTTGATGCATTTTCATAGCCGCCAAAAAACCTATAATGCTCATATTTTTGTTCCTGCATTACATTTTCAACTAAAACGACCTGACGTTCATCAAGAAAAAATGAAAATTTCGGCTGATAACTTCTTTCGCATATCTCAATCATATCAAGGATATGCGAAACAAGTATCCTGTCATCTTCCGGGAGTTTGGCATAATAGCTGTTAAGCTTACTCATTTATTAAAGGAACACGCCATTATTTTCGAGTTCTCCGACGAGGTCTTCACCGACAAAGCCAACGTTGTACGGTGTGATGATAAATGTGTTGTTCGCAACAGGCTTGATGTTTCCTCCATTTGCATAAGCAACACCGCCAAGGAAGTCAATAATTCTTCTTGTTACATCAGGTGTTGTGGACTCAAGGTTAAGTACAACAGTCTTTTTGGAATTAAGGTGGTCAGCAATCTGCTTGGTATCCTGGAATACTTCAGGCTTTACAAGGATAACCTGAAGCTGTGCAGTAGCGTGAATATTAACGACCTTATTTCTCTTTCCTATTTCATCATTTGTGTCAATATCATTAGTGTTGTCAATGGTATCAAATTCTGTGTCTTCCTCAGTTTCCATACCGAGCATTTCCTTTAAATTGCCAATAAAACTCATTTTTATCGTCCTCTCTTTTTATTTTCTTATTCCGAATATTCCGGAACCTATTCTTACTATATTCGAGCCGTATTTAACAGCAAGAGCATAATCGGAAGACATACCCATTGACAAAATATCAACACAAGTATTATCTATCCGTTTTGCTTGTAAATCATTGAAGATAAGCTGCATTTTTTCAAATGACGCTTCTGATTTTGCTATTGGCGGAATTGTCATAAGACCTCTTATCCTAATATTTTTCAGCTGTGACGCTTCATAAACAAGCGTTTCAAGCATTTCAGGAAATACACCGCTTTTGCTTTCTTCCCTGCCAATATTGACCTCAATTAATACATCCATACATTTATTGATTTTCTCAGCCTGCTTGTCTATTTCAGCAGCCAGCTTGATACTGTCCACAGAATGTATCAGAGTCACACTGTCTATAATATATTTAATCTTATTGGATTGCAAGTGACCAATAAAATTAACTTCGGCATTCTTGTCATAAAAATCTTTCTTTGAAAGATACTCCTGAACACGATTTTCTCCCAGAAGAGTTACACCTTCGCTTACTGCATAATTGACTCTTTCATAAGGAACAGTTTTTGTAACCGCCATTATTCTGACCGAGTCATCAGTTTTTCTGTATTTAGACTTTGCTTCTTCCACGTCATATCGTATTCTTTTAAGATTTTCCGAAATTGTGAAATCCATAATCCACCTCCTTCAGAATTACGTTGTTTCCTCAGGCAATGGGTTTTCTTCCGATACAGGTTCTGCTGCTGTTGTTTCTTCCACATACAAATCTGCTGAAATTTCACCCTCACAGATTATATCATCGTAAACGCTTATATACTCATCATCTGATGTAATCTTAGAAAGTATGTATTCATCACATTCATATACCGGTTCTATTTTTTTAAAAGCAATCCTCTGACCTAAAAGAATATATACACCCTTGTCATTATCTTTATTGAATCGTATTGCTTTACGGGGAACTTTTATTCCCTCGTAATCATTCAGTATTATTTCAACTCTTTCCACTCTGCGTTGAACAAGGTTATATGTCAGTTCATCACAATTGAGGACAATTATGCTTTCCTCAGGATTATCCGTTTCTATAACGTCCTCAATAACAGCTGTTACAGTATCGGGAGTTGAAGCAAACTTAACGGTAACACTGCTGCCCGAATGCAATGGATTTTGCTCTGTATCAACAATTCCAACCATTTTCCATTCATAGCCATCGACCATTTTGCCAATTGCTGTTCCCGGATTTTTCTGAACGGAATTATCGATGATATCCTTAATTTTATCCACTGTCAGATTACTGATTTTCTCCGGAGAAAGAGTACTTTCATAACCGTCAATATAGCTGATAAAGTATCCTGTTGTATCAGCATTAATAACATCTATCGGTTCTTTTTTCCTTCTTTCCAGTTCATCTATCTCTGATTTTATATCATTTATAGCATCGTTAAAATCAGTTTCTTCATTAATAACAATCTGATATATCCCCATAAGCGTCTGAAGCTTTTTTCTTTCCTCAGCAAGTGTTTCCAAATCATTTTCGGCGATAAGGAACGCTATCTTCTGATATTGCTGGTCAATCCAGGGAGAAATTTCAGCAGGCGATGTAACTTCTGTTGTACCAGGATTCTGGGCACTCTCCAGAAGCTCAACTTCTTCCTTTAGCTTTTCTATCCTTTGATTGATGAATATATCATTTTCACTCTCATAAACATATGCTACAACAGAACCGTTTGCTATTTTTCCTCCGTCGGCACAACGATAACTCAGTACGCCGTCAGCATTGCCCCTGATTACGGATTCATTACGGATATACACCCCCTGAAAAGTTACCTTTTCAGCTGAAGAATAAATAACCGCAGTTTCTGTTACATAGTCGTCATTAAACTGAAGTGTTATCTGACTTGAAACGGTAATAAGGATAAAAAGAGACAGAAAAAATACAAGTATTCTTACTGTAATAGTATTCATAACTTACTGTTCCGAATCAAGAATAGAAATGGATTTTGCAGGAATTATTGTTGAAATAGCGTGTTTGAATACTAATTCCTGTTTTCCCTCACTTTCAAGAATTACAACATAGCTGTCAAATCCTTTTACGATACCCTTAAACTGAAAACCATTGGTAAGAATAAATGTAGCGGGTACCTTATCCTTTCTTACCTGATTAAGAAAAACATCCTGAAGGTTCATATTCTTATTCATTTAACCATCCTTTCCTCTCAGGACAAACAAATGTTTAATCCACAAGCCGAAAAAGCTCATAATTATTATATCACAAAATTTTTGATTTGGCTACTGTTTTTTTGCAGATTTCAATAATTTTATCAAAATTATTGATTTCGTCCATATATATCCAGTTAATTCGTTCATCACGACGAAACCAGGTAAGCTGTCTTTTGGCATATCTGCGTGAACTAAGTCGAATTTTGTCCAGACATTCCTCAAGTGCTGCTGTTCCTTGATAATAAGGAATAAGCTCCTTATATCCTATTGCCTGACAAGCTGTACCAAGTTTTTCATTTTCAAAGACTGTTCTGCATTCGTCAAGCATACCATTTTCTACCATAACATCCACACGCATATTAATTCTGTCATAAAGCTTTTGTCTGTCTTTATAATTGAGACCAATCATACAGAGTTTATACGGACACTCATCGCCCTTGTTAAGCTCTTTATATCTGCTGAATTTAATTCCCGTCAGCTCATACACTTCCAACGCCCTTATTATTCTTACAACATTCTGAACAGGTACAATCTCTGCCGTTTCAGGGTCAAGCTCTTTCAGGCGCTCATACAAAGCTTCTGCACCTTTTTCTTCTGCTTCTGCCATAAGCCTTTTCCTGACGCTTCCATCTGTTTCAGCATTATCAAAATTCACATCATTGATAAGTGAATTAACGTAAAGCCCCGTCCCCCCTACAAGAATAGGAAGTTTTCCTCTTAAACTGATTTCTTCAATTTTCTTTTTTGCAAGCGCTACATAATCTGCTACACTGAACTCACTGTCCATATCAGCAATACTGATAAGATGATGAGGAACACCATCCATTTCCTCAGCTGTAGGCTTTGCAGTTGCAATATCAAGGCTCTTATATATCTGCATAGAGTCAGCTGAAATTACTTCGCCGTCAAACTCCTTGGCAAGGGCAATACCGAGAGCTGTTTTGCCCGATGCTGTCGGTCCGACAACAACCAACAGAGGATATTTTTTTTCAGGCATAACACCTCTCCTTTCTTTCAGACAATTCTTTTGAACTGCTTTTCAAGCTCACGCTTTGTAAGCTTGAACATTACAGGACGCCCGTGCGGACAATATCTTATACGTTCATCAGTAAGTATCGTCTTTACAATTACTGACAATTCAGAAAGCGTATTGATATCATTTGCTTTAATTGCGGCTTTACACGCAAAGGTATGGTACATATCATCAAGTATCTCAGGCATAGGATTTGCTTTGTTATCGCTGAGATTTCTTGCAAGCTCAATAATCAGGTCAGACGGGTCACAGCCATCAAGAATGCTTGGAATTCCGTTTACTGTTACTTTTGATGAACCTGAAATTTCAAATTCAAAACCCATTTCGGAAACAAAATCCTTGTTTTGTATAAGTGCGTTGAACTCCTCAAAATCCAACAGGACTTCGGGTGAATTCAGAAGCATCTGACAAACAAGCTTCTGCTTTCCGCTTTTAAGCTTTTCAAAAAGTATGCGTTCATGAGCGGCGTGCTTATCAATAAAAACTATATCCCCCTCAACCTCGGCGATAATATAGTTTTTAAAAACCTCACCGATTACACGAAAATATATTTCCTTCTGTGGTTCAGGCTGAATTACCTGTTTTTTCTCAAATGAAGTCTCAGAAATATATTTGAACTGCATATCCTCAACAGGTTTTAACTGTTCTATCGGAGTCTCATCATTCACAGGCTCAATCGGCATATCATAAGGTATATTTACTATATCTTCTTTAACTGTTTCGTTTATTACAGAAGCTACACACAGCGGCTTTTCCTCACGCACGTCAGGCATAACAGGAATATGCTGCTGCGGTGTTACATAACACTCAGGAGTAGGTTCAACATATACAGGCTTGATTTCCTGCACAACAGGTTCGGGCTGAATTTTCATCTGCGTATACTGAGGCGGTTCTTCAGGAAGTGGTTTTCTGTAATCTACCACAGGCTTTTTTATATTTATTTCCACAGGCTTCGAGTCAAGAAGTATTGCATTTTTCACAGCAAAGAAAATACTGTCTGCAATAATTCTTTCATCGGTAAAACGCACCTCTATTTTGGCAGGATGCACATTTACATCAAGTATTGACGGCGGAATTGTAAGTCTCAGAACACAAGACGGAAATTTACCCTCCATAATGCTGTTCTGGTAAGCGTGTTCAAGAGAACGGGTGCAGACAAGTGATTTGACATACCTTCCGTTTATAAAGAAATGCTGCATTGTACGATTAGGTCTGCCGAAAAGCGGCTTTACTGTAAAACCGTCAATTTTTATTCCATTAAGTTCATAGTCAACAGGTATCATAGAAGCAGCAAACTGCTTACCCATAACGGCATAAACTGATGAATACAGCTCACCGTCACCGGGGGTAATAAACTCCTGTCTGTTGTCGCGAATAAATTTGAACGCAATTTCAGGGTGGGAAATTGCAATTTTATCCACAATAGAAGCTATTGCATTACCCTCAGCAACGTCCTTTTTAAGAAACTTCAATCTTGCGGGAACATTGTAGAAAATATCGCGGATTATAATTGTTGTTCCATCGGGACAGCCTGTGCGCTCATATTCTTTCTCTGCGCCGCCGTTTATGGTGTAATGAGTACCGAACTGCTCATCGGAAATTTTCGTCAGAACATCAACCTTTGCAACAGCGCATATTGACGCAAGCGCTTCACCTCTGAAACCGAGAGTCAGTATACTGTCAAGGTCAGCTTTATCACGGATTTTACTGGTTGCGTGCCGCAAAAATGCGGTAGGCACATCTTCGTATTCAATTCCGCATCCATTATCAGTTACACGCAGATAGCTTATTCCACCGTGCTTTATTTCCACGGTAATTGCTGTAGCGCCGCTGTCTATTGAATTTTCGATAAGCTCCTTTACAATAGAGCTTGGACGCTCAATTACTTCACCTGCCGCAATAAGCTCAGATGTTTCCTTGCTCAGTATCTGTACCTTAGCCAACTAATCCACCTCTTTTATTCCAACATTCCGCAAAGCTCACGGAGGAAATATTTTGCATCCTCATCACTGAGCTCATCAACATTTGTTTTCGTAAGCTTTTCAATTATTTTATCGTTTCCTATGCTTCCGAAGGATATCTGTTCATCATTCTTTTTAACAGTTTCAATTTTTTCCTGTTCCATCTGCGCAAGAAGCTCTTTTGCTCTTTTCAGAACCTTATTAGGGAGCCCCGCAAGCTTGGCAACGTCGATACCATAGCTGTCATCTACTCCTCCGGGAACAATTTTACGCAGGAACTTTATATCCTCGCCACGTTTTTTTACAGCTACACTGAAATTCTTTACACCATCAAGCTCGTCCTCAAGCTTGATGAGTTCGTGATAGTGAGTAGCAAAAAGTGTTTTACAGCCAAGAATACGGGAGTTTGCAATATATTCCGCAACAGCGGTTGCAATGCTGATACCATCATATGTAGACGTGCCTCGTCCTACTTCATCGAGAATAACAAGACTTTGCTTTGTTGCATTTTTGAGAATATCTGCAACCTCACTCATTTCAACCATAAATGTTGACTGACCTGCTGTAAGGTCATCGGAAGCTCCTACACGGGTGAAGATTTTATCCACAATAGTGATTTTAGCATATCTGGCAGGAACAAAACAGCCTATCTGTGCCATAAGTGTGATAAGTGCAGTCTGTCTCATATATGTTGATTTACCTGACATATTCGGTCCAGTGATAATTGCCATACGGTTGTTGTTCAGGTCAAGATATGTGTCATTCGGCACATACATCTCATCTGTAAGCATAAGCTCAACAACGGGGTGTCTGCCGTCCTTGATATCAATAATACCGTCAATTGCAATATCAGGCTTTGTATACTCATTTTTCAGCGCTGTATAAGCAAAAGAGCAAAGGACATCAAGCTGTGCAATTGCAGAAGCTGTTTCCTGCACATTAACAAGTTGAGTTGCGACAAAATCTCTTACCTCACAGAAAATTTCATATTCAAGCGAAAGGACTTTTTCATTTGCACCGAGAATTTCATTTTCTGCTTTTTTAAGCTCATCTGTGATAAATCTCTCGCAGTTTGCAAGGGTCTGTTTTCTGATATAATGCTCAGGGACAAGGTCATAGTATGATTTTGTTACTTCAATATAATAACCAAAAACCCTGTTGTAGCCAAGCTTAAGGTTTTTAATTCCCGTTGCTTCCTTTTCACGCTGTTCAATTTCGTCAATGATACCCTTGCCGTTTTTGATTATTCCACGCAGGCGGTCAAGCTCGTCGTTGAAGCCGTCCTTGATTACTCCGCCTTCTTTAGCACTGACAGGAGGTTCATCGACAATTGCATTTTCAATAAGTCCTGAAATTTCACTGAGAGTATGGATATTATTGTTAAGCTCACGCATAAGCTTACAGTTGAAATTCTCCATAAGCATTTTTATGGACGGAAGCTGTAAGGCTGTAAGAGAAAGGGATTTCAAATCTCTCGGTGTAGCGGTTTTGTACATAACCCTTGTCATAAGACGTTCGATATCGTACACACCTGAGAGTGCATCAGCGAGTTCTTCACGGATTATGGACTGCTTGCAAAGCTGCTCAACTGCATCAAGTCTGTTCATAATTATCGCAGGCTTGATAAGTGGCTGTTCTATGTACGCTTTAAGCAGACGCTTACCCATAGAGGTTTCCGTATGGTCAAGCACCCAAAGCAGGCTTCCCTTTTTCTCCTTGTTACGCATTGTTTCGGTAAGCTCAAGATTGCGTCTTGCAGTCAGGTCAAGCTCCATAAAATAGCTGTCGTTATAACGCTTGATTTCCGTAAAACGACCTATCAAGACTTTCTGAGTGTCACTTATATAGTCAAAAAGTCCGCAAACACAGCAGGCTTCAATACTTTCATCATTAATTCCGATTTCACACAATTCGGAAACGCTGAACTGCATAAGAACAACGCTTCTTTTAACTTCTACATCAAAACATTCCTTGTCCAGCAGCTGTACTGAACTGTTAAGCTTATTGCGTATGAAATCAGTTACTGGCTTGCAGTCAAGGAATTTATCATTGAACAGAATTTCAACAGGCTCAAATCTGGAAAGCTCATTGATAATTTCGTTCTGAAAATCCTTACCGCTTTTTTTGAACAGGTGCACCTCACCTGTTGAAATATCGGCAAAGCACATTGCACACTCTGCACCGTCCGTATATACAGCACAGAGATAGTTATTTTTGGATTCATCAAGAAGCGTACTTTCTGTAAGAGTACCGGGGGTAACAATTCTTACAACATCACGCTCCACAATTCCGCCCTTTGCATCCTTAGGGTCAGTAAGCTGTTCGCAGATTGCAACCTTCAAGCCTTTTTCTATAAGACGCTTGATATATACTTCGCTTGAATGATACGGTATTCCGCACATCGGTGCTCTTTCTTCCAGTCCGCAGTCACGTCCTGTAAGTGTAAGCTCCAGTTCTCTTGATACAAGAAGTGCGTCATCAAAAAACATCTCATAAAAATCACCGAGTCTGAAAAAAACAATATGTCCGTCATACTTTTTCTTAACAGAAAAGTATTGCTTCATCATCGGTGAAAGACGGTTAAAATCAATCTGCATATTCATAATATTCATTACACTTCCGTCAGGAAGTATTCCTTTCTCTTTATGTTCGGAATTTATACTTTAAAATGAATTTCAAATTTATCACAATTGACCCGCCGCATATACGGCAGGTCAATCGGAACATATTTTATTTCACTTAGTGGCAGCCGCCGCATGTTGAACAGCTTCCGCCGCAGCTGTGAGGTTCTTCTGTAGGACAGGTTTCAGGGTCTTCACCGTTTGCGGAATATGTGATAACCATATTAATCTGGCTGAGCATAGTATCCATAGCATTCTTAGCTTCGTTATATGCAGCCATATTAGGATTTGCCATAATTGTTCCGTAAAGAGACTTGATTTCGTTATCAAGTGTTGTAAGCTTTTCAGCGCTGCGGTCTTCCTTGCCCATTTCAGCGTTGAGCTCAATTCTCTTCATCTGGAATTCGTTGATAAGCTGCTGGAGTGCAGAGTCATTGTCATTTGCTTCCTTAGCCTTGCAGTATACAGCATATCTTTCATCTGCCTGTATCATTTTACCTAATTCTCTTGCCTTGTCGATTACGTTCATTTTTATTACTCCTTTGTATTTAATTTATTATTTCACCTTGTAAAGCCCAATTAAAAGCTTTAGTGATTTTAACTTTTTTACGCTGTCCGATTATGTTCACATCGGACTTTGCCTCAACTATTATGAATTCGTCGCTTTTTCCGTTGTACCAGCCGACATTTTTGCTTTCAGCTTCAAACAGCACATCAAGAATTCTTCCTTCAAAACGCTTGAAAAACTCAGTGGAAATTTCACGCTGGACTTCAAGAAGCTCCCTCATCCACTTGCCCTTGTCTTCATCAGAGGTTTTATCATCGATAAGAGCAGCTTTTGTTCCTGTACGTTTTGAATAGATAAACGAGAATATATTATCATATTTAACCCTGCGCATAACATCAAGTGTTCCCTTGAAGTCCTCATAGGTTTCATTGGGAAAACCTACGATTATATCCGTACTGAATGAAAAATCAGGAATACGGCTTCTTGCATAGTCAACTATTTCCATATATTTTTCAACAGTGTAGCGTCTGTTCATCGCTTCAAGAATACGGTTGCTGCCTGACTGCAAAGGCAAGTGCAGATGCTTGCAAATCTTATCGCACTCGACTATAGTATCAATAAACTCTTTTGTAGCGTCCTTAGGATGCGGTGACATAAAACGGATTTTAAAATCGCCGTCTATTTCATTAATCCTCCGCAGCAATTCCGAAAAATTAACAGGCTTTTCAAGCGTCTTGCCGTATGAGTTGACATTCTGCCCCAACAGCATAATTTCCTTGTATCCAGCCTTAGAAAGTTCCCTGATTTCATCAAGTATCGCCTGCGGTTCTCTGCTTCGTTCCCTGCCTCTTACATAGGGGACTATACAGTATGAGCAGAAATTATTGCACCCGTACATAACAGGTACTCCTGCTTTGAAGCTGCCGCTTCTGACAGCCTTTATATTTTCGGGAATTTCAGCAGAATACTCCGTTATATCAACAGCTGTTTTTCTTTCTGAAAGAACATCATATACCAGTCTCGGAAGTTCATTCAAAGCAAATGTTCCGAATATCAGGTCAACCTGCTTATAGGTTTTCTTTATCTTCTCAACGACCTGCTCCTGCTGTGCCATACAGCCGCATATACCGATTATCAAATCAGGCTTCTGCTCTTTGAGGTGTTTCAGATTACCGATAAGTCCGTATATTTTCAGCTCAGCGTTTTCACGCACGGCACAGGTATTGTATATTATCATATCTGCCGAAAACATATCGGACGTTACTCCATATCCCATTTCTGTAAGCAAACCAAGTATTTTTTCGCCGTCACTTACGTTCTGCTGACAACCGAAGCTATGCAGGTAGCAAAGCGGAGGAGTTTCTCTCAGAGACAGGATTTTTTGTACTTTATTCTTGTAATCAGTCACTTGACTGCTCTCCTTTTCAAGTCTTAACGATATTCTATATTATTATATCACTTTTTCAAGCTGATTGCAACAATTTTAATACACTTTTTCGCACCCGTCAAACAATATTTTCACATCTGTAGGTATTATAGCACCATAGCTTTGAAATTCAGCATATATTTCCCCGTCATATTCAAAAATCAGAATTTCGTTGTTCGGGTTATCGTTATCAACATACTTGATTGCCGTAACATATTCACAGTTTAATGAATTATCGCCATACGGATAAAACTCATTTTCAACATTCTCCACAGCATCGCCATAGTCAAAAAGTATACCGCTTTCGGCAAAGTCCTCCATATCATCTATTCCAGAAAAAAGGATAGACAGCTTATATCCCGCTTCATTGTATTCAACTCGGGAATTCATATAGTCAAGTCCATACTCCTTGGAAACACGGGCATAGTCGTACTGCAGCTCCAGAAGCTCACTATTCACGCTATCCGGATACTGCATCATATAATAAGGACGATTTATCATATCAATCAAGCCTTTTCCTCCGAAATATATCACGCAAAACAAGGCTATTGAGATAATTGTGTAAATCACAGTTTCTTGTTTGGTATTTTTAGGGATATGAACTGCTTCATCAGGCTGCTCCTGTTTTTCATTAATATTCACATTCTCTTCCATATGTTCAATTTGCTCCTTTCGGGACTATGTTATTTATAGAATATCACGAATTTTTTTTTTGGTCAAGTTTATAGTGCTTTTTTTTGCAAATTATGATATAATTAATTTTATCTAAGATTGGGAAGGTTAAGATGATGAATTACAAAATCAACTGGGATGGTGCAAACGGAGTTTTTGCTGTTCCTGACAGCGTTGCAGACTCATTGAAGCTTGCAAACGGAAAAGCTGTGAAGGTACTTCTTTATATACTGAAAAACAAAATTACTGATATTGATTATAATTCAATTGCTGCGGCAGTTGGTGTTAGTGATGAAGATGCTGAAGATGCTATTTCATTCTGGCAGCAGGTTGGTGTTATTTACGCTGACGGAAACAAGCCTGTACAGGTTGAAAAAGCAGTTCCTTCTGCACCGTCTGTAAATCCGATTGAAATTTCTTCTGAACTTGCCAAGGAAAAGGCAACCAAAATGCTTTCCCCTGCTGAAATTGCTGAACGTGCAGAAAATAATGAAGAAATTAAATTCCTGTTCAGTGCTGCAGAAGCCACACTCGGAAAGGTTCTTACATACACTGAACAGCGAACAATCATCTGGCTGTATGAATATTACGGAATCGCTCCTGATATTCTGATGATGATTATGGATTTTGCTGTATCACAAAGCAAGGCAACCATTGGATTTATTGAAAAAATTGCAACCACATGGCACGATAACGGCATTACTACTCACGAACAGGCTGAACGTGAAATACGTCAGCTTCAGAATTTCTATTCACTGTCGGGACAAGTTACGTCAAGACTTGAACTTAACAGAACTCTTACTCCTACAGAACGTAAGTTTGTAAACGAATGGGCTTTAAAAAACATTTCGATAGAGCTTATTGTTCTTGCGTATGAGAGAACCATAGACTCAATAGGCAAGGTCAAATTCAGTTATATGAATTCCATTCTTATAGATTGGTACAACAAGGGCTGTGCTGCACCGAATGATGTAAAATCGCTCGAAAGCAAACGTGCTGCCGCAAAAAGCACTCCGCAGAAAGAGGCAAAAAAACATTCTTACGATTTGGATTTACTTGTTGCGCACGCAATCAATAACACTCCCAAAATCAAATAACATCAGAAAGGAGTACACATAATGGCATTTGACAGACTTACATACGAAAAAGCTGAAAATGAAATAAAACAACGTAGGTTTCGTGCAGAAAACCGCCTTACTGAACGTATGGACGAAATTAACGTGAAAATCCCTGAAATAACAGAAATTGCAAATAAAATCTCACAGACAAGCATTGAACTTTCAAAGCTTATTATCCGCAAGGAATCAAATTTTACTGAAAGCTTCAATAAAATCAAGGAACAGAATCTTCAGGGGCAGGCTATGATAAAACAGCTGCTTGTTCAGAATGGATACTCTGAAAATTACCTTGAACCTGTGTACACCTGCCCAAGCTGCAAGGACAAAGGACATATCAACGGAGAACGCTGTTCCTGCTTCAACAAGCTGCTCACACATTTTGCAGTTGAAAAGCTTAATTCTGAAGCCAATATGCCTGAATGTGATTTCGAACACTTTTCTTTGGACTACTACAAGGGTACAAGCAACCCCAGCTGCCCTGACTGCTACAGAAAGATGTCTGAAAATCTTGCTTTCTGTAAGCATTATGCCAATAACTTCTCATTAAAATCCGACAGTCTTTTTATCCTCGGTCAGACAGGCATCGGAAAAACACATATTTCCCTTTCAATAGCAAAAGAAGTTTCCGCACAAGGCTACACGGTTGCATACGGGTCGCTTCTCAATTATCTTCGTATTATTGAAAAGGAACATTTCGGACGCACCCCTAATTCCGAAACAGATACTTTGCAGGTATTGATTGATACTGACCTGCTGATTCTTGATGACCTCGGTTCAGAATTCCAGACCAGTTTCTATGAGTCCACTTTATACAATATAATTAATTCGCGTATAAATCTCGGACTTCCCACAATCATAAGCAGCAATCTTTCTGTTGAAGAACTTCAGCGGAATTACAATGAACGTATAATCTCAAGATTGTTCAGCGTATTCACTACACTTATGTTCTTTGGTGATGATATCAGGCAACTAAAACGTTTGCGTAATGAATTTTAAAAAAATTTTATTTTTTGCAAAAAATATGTTGCATTTTCCAGTATAATGTTGTATAATTATACTAAAATCCAGGAAGGAGTTTTCCTATGAATACTAATATTTTACTCGAAAGCGGTACCAACGAGCTTGAATTGCTTGAATTTCAGGTTGGTGACAGTAATTTTGGCATTAATATTTCCAAGGTTGTTGAAATAATGATAAATCAGGAGGTTACTCCTGTTCCTAACTCTCCTGATGAGGTTGAGGGTGTGTTTATCCCAAGAGATAAGCTGATTTCCGTTATTGATTTACATAAGGTTATCAATACACCTCACACAAAGTCAGGAAAAGAAATCTTTATCATATGCGAATTCAATCGTATGAATGTTGCATTCCACGTTTCAAAGGTTAAAGGTATTCAGCGTATTTCCTGGTCTGACATTTCTGACCCGCCTTCCGTTGCAAACGGTAACGGTACAGACGCTGTTGGTCTCGCTACAGGCGTTGCTAAGATTAATGACAGAATTATTATTATTATGGACTTCGAAAAGATTGTTTCCACGCTTAATCGCGATGCCGGTCTTGATGTTAACGGTCTTGACAGACTTGTAAAGCCTTCTGCTGTTATTGGCAATAAGCATCTTGTTGTTGCTGATGACTCCAAATTCCTTAACAAGATGATTACCGATTCTTTAAGCAGCATCGGATTCCACAATATCATTTCTTTCAGCAACGGTCAGGATGCCTGGGATTATGTTCAGTCTTATCGTGACAAGGGCGATAATGTCAATGATTATATAGCTTGCGTCATCAGTGACATTGAAATGCCGAAGATGGACGGTCACAGACTTACAAAGCTTATTAAGGATGATAAGATACTCCGCAAAATTCCTGTTCTGCTGTTCTCCTCACTTATCAATGACCAGATGATTGCCAAGGGTAAGTCGGTTGGTGCTGACGGACAGTTCTCAAAACCACAGATTAAGGAATTAATCAGCTACCTTACACAGATATTGTCATAAATACATATTGCTTGTCCCCTGATATTTTCAGGGGACTTTTTTTATTTATTATGCTGAAAATTTATGTTGTCCCATAATCGACAGTTTTTGAAAAAAAATTATCTTATAATTAATACACAATCTTATTCAACGGTGATTTTATGTACATATATATAGATATTTTACTGATTACAAACATTTACACCAATTTCTTTCTGCTAAAGACTACGGCACGCCTTACCCATACGCCTATGAGAAATTCAAAATGTATTCTTGCGGCTTTGGCAGGAAGCTTGTTTTCTTTGGTAATTTTACTGCCTCAGTTAAATTCAGCACTGCTGCTTCTGATAAGAATACTGACTGCCGCGGTTATGATTATTATAGGTTTCAGCGGAAAAACATTTCGTGAAACCTACCACATTGGTCTGATATTCTTTTTTGTAAGCTTTATCTTTGCAGGCATTGAGTATGGCATAACAATCCTTTCAAACAGCAGAAATATGATATGGCATAACTCTACTCTTTATGTCAACATTTCTATGGCTACACTGATTATATCGACAATAATTTCCTACGCTGCAATAAGCTTTTTCAGATATTATCTTGACAGCAAAAATGCTGATGACTACAAGTTTACAATTATTATTACGCATAATGGAAAAACCGTAGTTATAGACGGCATTGGAGATACGTGCAACAATCTGACGGATGTATTCACAGGCAAGCCTGTAATTGTATGCGGTAAAAATAATATTTCTGAGCTTTTTGATAAAGCTGAACTTGATTTTATTTCTGAAAAGGACGAACTTAAATTCATTGAGGGCTGGCGGTTAATTCCATTTTCAACCATCCATTCAGACGGTACTCTTCCGATATTCAAGCCAACAGGAACTATTATAAAATGTCCCGAAAAAAACATTGTAAAAACAGCAGATGTTTACATTGGAATTGTCAACAGAAAAATGCACGCTGCTGTATTTAATCCTAAAATTCTATAACCCATTGAAAGGAATGGTTGTAAATGCTCTTTTCAGAAAAAATAAAATCAATTGTCAATTATCTTTTGTTCAGAAAAAGGGTTAAAGATATCTTTTACATAAATGGTCCTGAAACCTTGCCTGCCCCGCTTTCACGGGCACAGGAGGAAGAAACCTTTCAGCTGCTTGAAATCAATGAGGAACAGGCTCGTCAGACGCTTATTACTCACAATCTCAGGCTTGTTGTTTACATAGCAAAAAAATTTGAGTCTACAGGAATCGGAATAGAGGACCTTGTTTCGATAGGCACAATCGGACTTATAAAGGCAGTAAAAACATTTTGTCCGAGTAAAAACATCAAGCTTGCTACTTATGCTTCACGGTGCATTGAAAATGAAATACTTATGTTTTTACGAAAAACAAGTCAGCATAAAAATGAGATATCCATTGATGAACCGCTTAACATCGACTGGGATGGAAATGAGCTTCTGCTTTCTGATATACTTGGAACAGAGGAAGATACTGTAAACAGCAATATTGAATGTGAGGCTGAAAAATCAGTGCTGAGAGAAGCGGTTGAACGGCTGCCTGAACGTGAAAAATGTATTATGAAAATGCGTTTCGGATTAATTGACGGCAAGGAAAAAACTCAGAAAGAGGTTGCTGATATAATTGGAATTTCGCAATCCTATATCTCACGGCTTGAAAAAAGAATTATCAAAAAGCTCAGAAAAGAGCTTGAAAAGGTTATCACCTGATTTCCAATTATTGTTTCACAGATGCTATGAATATTAAAAAGTGCTCCTGACAATAATCTTAATAAGATTGTAATCAGGAGCACTTTTATGTATTATAATAAAGTTGATATAAGCGGTGTTGACACTTCAAAGCTTATCGTTTTAAAAGAAGCTGAAAAAATGGAATTGCTGAAAAAAAGCAAAACAGGTGACAAAAAAGCCCGTCAGAAACTGATAAACGGTAATCTGCGACTTGTTCTGAGTGTTATTCAGAAATTTATAGGACGCGGTGAAAACGCAGATGATTTATTTCAGGTTGGATGTATTGGTTTAATAAAGGCGATTGACAACTTCAATATTGAAATGGATGTTCGTTTCTCGACCTATGCTGTTCCTATGATTTGCGGGGAAGTGCGCAGGTATATGCGTGACAACAATCCGATACGCGTCAGCCGTTCATTACGAGACCTTGCCTACAAGGCTATGCAGGCAAAGGAACAGCTTACAAACAAAAATCAGCGTGAACCCACAATGAAGGAAATTTCTGATTTAATCGGAGTAAAACAATCTGACGTGGTACTTGCTCTTGAAAGCATCACTGACCCTGTATCACTTTATGAGCCTGTATATTCCGACGCGGGAGACACCCTCTATGTACTTGACCAGGTTGGAGATAAAAATGATGACTCCAACTGGCTTGATGAAATTTCCCTGAAGGAGGCTATTCATCTGCTGCAGCCCCGTGAAAAAAATATACTGTATCTGCGTTTTTTCCTTGGCAAAACACAGGTTGAAGTTGCAAATGAAATAGGTATTTCTCAGGCGCAGGTTTCAAGGCTTGAAAAAAACACACTTATCAAAATAAAGGGGCACGTATAAAAAAACGGAAGAGTAACCTCTTCCGTTTTTTTTATAACTCCATACGCATTTCGGTATTGCCTCGTTCAATAAATCCTTTTTTCAGATAAACGTGCTTGCCCATTTCTGTTGCGGAGAGGTCAATACAGGTTATACCCTCAGACTTTGCGTCGGCAATAAGTCTGTCAAGAATTTGCGAAGCTATTCCAAGTCTGCGGTACTCAGAATCCGTATATACATTCATAAGGTAACAGGTACTTCCGCTGAGAAAGTGGACGCTTGCCGGTTTTTCAAGACGTACCATAAAGATTACAGAAACGGCTTTTCCGTTGTCCTCTGCAAGGTAAGCGGTAAAATCCTGACCTATATGCTTTTCAAAATATTCCGGAAGCTGAGAATTCAGCGCATTTATCTGTGTTTCGGAAAGCTCACCTTCTACGTCAGTCATATACATAAATCTGAATCTGACTAATGTTTCTATGTCGCTTTTTTCAGCTGTTCTGATAGTAATATTCATTAAAAGATATCCTTTTTCTTTTTTATATATCGCATTATAAGGATTGTAATGGAAAGAATTACACACGCAAGCATAAATACAGGTACAATCCACTTATTTTTGGTCTGATCCTGTGTAGATTTGAGTTCAGTCCACAAGTCCTGCATTTTCTGATTTGCTTCGTCGGAGAGATTACGGAATACAGTTGTATTTGACATAAGATATTCGTCAGGAAGATACGAAATACCGTCATTCTTTGTTTCCTCATCAAGCATTTCATATGCAGCTGTATTAGGTGTTGAATAACCTACATAATAGGTATTTGAATATGCAATATCAGGCTCACACAAGAAATTGATATACATTTCGGCAGCTTCCTTCTGCTTTGCTCCCTTAGGAATACAGATGCCGTCAATAAAGAGGTTTGTTCCGCTTTCGGGAATTACAAATCCCAAGTCCTCGTATTCAGCCATAAGTGTAACGGCATCACCTGCATAATATGGTGCGATAAGCGCTTCACCTGCACCCATTTTATCGAAGATTTCATCCATTACATAGGCCTGTACAACCTTTTTCTGCTCCTTGAGAAGCTCAGCAGCTGCTTCAAGCTCCTTTTCATCTTCGGTATTCAAAGAATAACCGAGACGAAGCTCAGCAATCGCAAATGCATCTCTTGGGTTATCAAACATAAGAATTCTGTCTGCGTAATCCTCATTCCAGAGAATATCCCAGTCGATATTTTCTTCCTCAATAAGAGTTGTATCGTAGATGATACCTACAGTACCCCAGAAATATGGCACTGAATACTCATTTTCAGGGTCGAAAGCCTGATTTTTATATGCTTCACCAATATATTTATAGTTCGGAATATTATTCATATCCAACGGCAAAATCATTTCTTCCTTAATCATACGGGAAATCATATAATCGGAAGGAATTATAATATCATAGCTTGCTCCGCCGCCCTTCAGCTTTGCATAAAGTTCTTCATTGGTAGCATAGTTGGTATAATTGACTTTAATGCCTGTAAGCTTGGTAAACTCGGCATTGACGTTAAGTGTGCCCTCGTCTGAACCGTCAGAAATATATTCGCCCCAGTTATAGACATTAATACTTATTCCGTCGTCATAAAAGCGTTTATAATATTCCTCATCGGCAACGGTAAGGGTCTGCACTTCCGTTTCTTCCTCTTCTTCAACAGCATCAGTTTCGGAGGAACAGCCTGTGAACATACTTCCGCACATTAATACTGCCAAAGCTGCTCCAGCAAATCTTCTTTTTAGGAAATTTCTCAAACCTTCTCCCCCTTTACCTTGACTTTATTATTCTCGCTCTTTCTTTCGATAACATTTTTCAGCACAAGAACAATTACAACAACAAGGAAGATAATTGTTGACAAGGCATTGATTTCAGGACTTACCTTACGTCTTGTCATTGAATATATTGTTACAGGAAGCGTCTGAGAATCGGAGCCGCTTGTAAAGTAGCTGATAATGAAATCATCAAGTGAAAATGTAAAGGACATCATAAAGCCTGACAGCACACCCGGCATAATTTCAGGAAGAACAACCTTGAAGAACGCCTGACGTGAATTGCAGCCCAAATCCTGTGCTGCTTCATAGAGGAACGGGTCCATCTGTCTGAATTTAGGCATTACATTGAGAATTACATACGGCACGCTGAATGTGATATGTGCGATAAGCAATGTCCAGAAACCAAACTCAAAGTTCATTCTTGCTGCAAAGAACACAAACAGGAGCATAAGAGATACACCTGTTACGATTTCAGGGTTGATAATCGGGAAATTGGTAATGTTCATTACAATTGCTTTCGGTACTTTCTTCATATTATTGATACCGATTGCAGCTGCTGTACCAAGAATTGTTGCGGTTATGGAAGCAATTACGGCAATGATAATTGTATTCCAGAGTGACTCCATAATGATTTCATTACGAAAAAGCTTTATGTACCAATCAAAGGTAAAACCTGACATTACAGTACGGCTCTTAGTTGTGTTGAAAGAGAACACAATCAGCACGAAAATAGGCACATAGAGAAAGAAAAGGACAAGTCCAAGATATATTTTACTTAATTTTTTCATCGTGTACTCCCCTTTCTTACAGCAATACTGCACCGTCGTCGTTATCGAACTGGTTCATAATCGTCATAATAAGAAGTATGATAACCATAAGCACAAGCGAAATTGCCGCGCCAAGGTTTACGTTATATGCGTTGCCGAGGAACTGCATTTCAATAAGGTCACCGATAAGCAGGTTACCGCCGCCGCCGAGCATTCTTGAAATAATGAATGTACTGATTGCAGGGACAAAAACCATTGTTATTCCTGACATTACCCCGGGAAGGCTGAGTGGGAATACTACGCGAAGGATAGTTTTCCACGGGTTACAGCCAAGGTCGGATGCTGCTTCGATAACGCTCTTGTCAATCTTGACCATTACAGAATAAATCGGCAGAATCATATACGGCAGATAGTTATACACCATACCGAGGACAACTGCGCCTTCGGTGTTAAGCATTTTAAATGGTCCGAGACCAATAAAGCCGAGAATTGTATTGATAATACCGTTGTTGCCAAGCATTGTCATCCAGGCATATGTACGAAGCAGGAAGTTCATCCACATCGGAAGCATAACTATCATCAGCATTGTACTTTGAGTGTTCTTGCTGAAGCCTGTAAGAATATACGCAAGCGGATAGGAAATAACAAGACAGATTACTGTAGCAATTGCTGCAAGCCAGATTGAACGGACAAAAATCTGAGAATACTGTGCAACATCAGCAACATAGTCAAGTGTAAAGTTGCCTTCCTTGTCAGTGAAAGCAAAGTATCCTACCATAATAAGCGGTACAAGGATAAACACAACCATCCACACGAGGTAAGGTGCAGCGATAAGCTTATTCTTCATCAGGCACTTCCTCCTCGGATTTTTCTGTTTCCTTGAGCTTGTGCATAATATGGATATCGTCAGGACCGAAGGACAGACCTACAGAAGCACCCTTATCAGCTGCCTTAGTGGAGTGTACCATCCAGCGGTAATCGTAAGCGTCGATAAGCATTTCGTAGTGCACACCCTTGAAGATAACCGATTCAACTACACCGCAGAGCTTAGCCTGCTCAGGTGGTACGATTGTGATATCCTCAGGACGGATTACAACGTCAACAGGTGTATTTTCACCGAAGCCGCCGTCAACGCAGTCGAATTCCCTGCCGCTGATTTCAACAAGCTTGTCCTTAATCATAAGACCGTTAAGGATATTGCTTTCGCCGATAAAATCAGCAACAAAAGCATTCTCAGGCTCGTTGTAGATATCAACGGGAGAGCCAATCTGCTGAATAACACCGCCGTTCATTACAACAACGGTATCGCTCATTGTGAGGGCTTCTTCCTGGTCATGTGTTACATATATAAATGTGATTTCAAGCTGCTGCTGGATGCGCTTCAGTTCAATCTGCATTTCCTTACGAAGCTTGAGGTCAAGCGCACCGAGAGGTTCGTCAAGCAGAAGCACCTTCGGGTGATTTACAAGGGCACGGGCAATTGCAACACGCTGCTGCTGACCGCCTGAAAGACGCTGGACGGTACGCTTTTCAAAACCAACGAGGTTAACAAGCTTGAGCATTTCAGCAACACGCTTATTGATTTCCTTTTCGGGAACTTTCTGGACGCGGAGTCCGAAAGCTATATTTTCATATACGTTAAGATGCGGGAAAAGTGCATATCTCTGGAAAACGGTATTTACGTTACGCTTATATGGTGGAAGTCCGTTGATTTCCTTTCCGTCAAACATAACCGTACCGCTGTCGGGATTGATAAAACCGCCGATAATGCGAAGTGTAGTGGTTTTACCGCAGCCTGAGGGACCGAGGAGAGTTACAAACTCCTTATCCTTAATATTAAGATTGATTTTGTCAAGTATTCTTTCTCCGTCAAATTCAACCACAATATCCTTTAATTCTACAATATTGTTCAATTCCCCAGCTTCCTTTCATATCTTAATTTGTATTAAAGACATACAATTTATACTTTACTCTATTATAGTCAAAAAGTCAATATATTTCTATGAATTTTTTCGTTTATCGACATAAATTTTGCAGTAAAAAACACCTCTGCAATTCATACAGAGGTGTAAAGTTACTTTACTTCATACATCATTCTCAAACGCTGTGCTTCATTTGTTGTAAAGCCTAATTTTTCATAAAACGGCATTTTATCGGGTACAGCCGCAAGCTCAACGAATATCTGCGTACCCTTTATACCATTGTCATTTATGTATTTCAACAACTCGTTGATTAACATTCTGCCTATTCCTTTGCCCTGATATTCGGGACGGACAACCACATCTTTGATATAGTAGCATAGTCCCATATCGCCTATCATTCTTGCCATTGCAATTGCTTTTTCACCGTCATAAATCGAAACTCTGAAAATAGTATGCTGCATAGCAAGTTCAGTTTGTTCCAAAGACGGTGCACCGTCCCAGACGCTTTCCCAAAGGGAAATGAATTCTTCGGCGGTAAGTTCGTTGTGTTTTATTGTTAAGTTGTTCATTATATCAAATCCTTTCTTTTTTTATTGACTGCATCACATAATAATGATATACTTAAATAAATAAAATAAGGGAGGAAATATTTATGGATATTACGTTAGATACAGGAAAATTTTCTCTTACATTAAATCCTGAAATATATTTTTCAGATATTGAATATCCCGAAAATACTATTTTACATATACAACTTTACAGCAATGGTTTCAGTGCTAAAACTACTATGGATATTGATTTTAAAGAATTTAAGATATTTATTTCTGAAATAAACAATCTTTACAATACATTGAAAGGCAGCACAACGATTACCGAACCATACGGTTCACAAAAAATCACTTTTTCAGCAAACAAAACAGGACATATTGATGTTTCCGGCAGCCTTAGCTCAATAACTGATGGATACAGTCATTCATTGGAATTTGAAAACTCCTTTGACCAGACATATCTAAAAGACTTTATAGCTGAACTAAATAAATTGATAAATTGACCTTAGAAGAACAGATTTCTTCTAAGGTCATTATTCTTATTCAGCAAAAAATGCGCTGAAAGCCTTATATGTCATATAAACGTCTGTCTTTGCAACCACTTCATAAGGTGCGTGCATTGCGAGAACAGGTACGCCTACGTCGATTACGTCCATATTCATATTAGCGAGGTATGCGGCTACCGTTCCGCCGCCGCCAAGGTCAACCTTGCCAAGCTCACCAGTCTGCCAGATAATATCATTCTTTTCCATAAGTGCACGGACTCTGCCCACAAATTCAGCAGAAGCGTCAGATGTGCCTGACTTACCTCTTGCACCTGTGAACTTTGTTACTACGACGCCGTAGTTAAGGAATGCCGCATTTCTTCTTTCCACAACGTCAGGGAAAGTCGGGTCGAATGCTGCGTTAACGTCTGCGGAAAGACACTCTGTATTGGAAATGAGAGTTCTGCCCTTTACGCCAAAGCTTTCTGCAAGGTCATAGAGGAAGTTTTCGAGGTATGCGGAGCAAAGACCTGTGTTGCCGTCGCTGCCGGTTTCTTCCTTGTCTGTAAGGCATACAACCGCTGTCTTATTAACCTTGTCACAGCCGAGGATTGCTTCAAGTGCTGTATATGCGCAGACTCTGTCATCGTGACCGTATGCGCCGATAAGGCTTCTGTCAAAGCCGATATCCTTTGCCTTGAATGCAGGCACCATTTCAAATTCTGCAGAAAGGAAGTCGGACTCAATCATACCGTATTTTTCGTTGAGAATAGAGAGGATATTCAGCTTTACCTTTTCGCTGATATCATCGTCACGGAAAGGTCTTGAACCAACGATTACATTGAGTTCCTCGCCCTTGATGCCCTCGTTGAGGGTACGCTTGACCTGCTCCTGTGCAAGATGCGGAAGAAGGTCGCTGATAAAGAATACAGGGTCGTTTTCGTCCTCACCGATGCAGATTGTAACCTTTGTACCGTCCTTCTTTACGGCTACACCGTGGAGAGAAAGCGGAATTGTTGCCCACTGATACTTCTTGATACCGCCGTAGTAGTGAGTTTTAAAGAGAGCAACCTCGTTATCCTCATAGAGTGGGTTCTGTTTAAGGTCAATTCTTGGGGAGTCGATATGTGCAGCGGCGAGATGTACACCGTTTTCAATTGGCTCGTTACCGATTACTGCAAGGATAATTGCCTTACCGCGGTTGTTGTAGTAAATCTTATCCCCTGCTTTAAGGGACATACCCTGCTTGTACTCAACAAAGCCTTCTTCCTCTGCACGGGCAATTGTTGTTACAACAGCTTCACGTTCGGTTTTTGCACTGTCGAGAAAGCTTTTATAGCTTTCGCAGAAATCATCACAAGCGGCAATTTCCGCATCGTTCATAATAAGACCTGCGTGCTTGCGGTCCATAAAAAGCTTTTCTTTAAGCAAAGCAGCTGCTGATTTTTCCTTTGACATTTAAATCAATCCTTTCATTATTTATTCTGTTCATATAAATTAGTATATGCATTATACGCTTTCATAACCTTGCTGACGTAATGTGCAGTAGTATCAGACGGAATTTTGTCAAGAGTCTTACCATCTGAACTGTATGCTTCATTTTTCAGCCACTCATTTACGCTTCCGCGTCCTGAATGATATGCAGCAACTGCTGTCTCAACATCGCCGTACTCATCATACAAAAGTTTCAGCAGGTAGCTTCCGTACTTGATATTATAGTACGGGTCATACATATCATCATAGCTGATATCGCTTTCATCATTCATACGGAATTTTACCCATTCATATGCATCTTCCATTAGCTGCATAAGTCCGCGTGCACCAACGTCAGAGGTTGCATCTGTGTTGAAATTGCTCTCAGTTTTTATTACGGCATAAATCAGATAGTTGTCAACACCTGTTTTATATGCCGCTTCTTCAACGTATTTTCCATATTCTATAGGATAAATATATTTCTTGCATATATTCTCAATATTGAATATTCCGAATACCAATGCACCTAAAAAAACAATTAACAGGAAACTACCGAGCTTCTTCCGCATTATAATACTCCTTAATCTTCTCGGCAACTTCCTTCGCCTTTTCTACCAGCTCGTCAACAGACTTATTGTTCTTGATAATAAAATCTGAATGATTTATGAAAAACCTCTCTGTATGCTGAGATGAAAAACGTTTTTTTATCTGCTCAGCAGTAATACCGTCACGTTCTGCAACTCTTGCAGTACGATTTTTTTCCGTTGCGGTAACGCTGATTATGAGGTTACAGAAATCATCTGCACGGCTTTCAAAAAGCGTCGGTGCATCAAGAAGCACATACTTGCATTTTTCTTCGCTTAACCTCTTTATTTTATTCAGAATTTCAGATGTTATGTATGGATAGCTGATTGCATTGAGCTGTTTCAGCTTTTCTTTATCACTGAAAACAATGTCAGCAAGCTTCTGCCTGTTAAGAGCACCGTCCTCCTGCAAAATTTCAGCACCGAAGCACTCTGCAAGCTCATCAAGACAGGGCATCCCTTTTTCCATTATCTGACGTGCAATTTTATCTGCATTTATTATAGCAAATCCGTTTTCCTCAAAAACACGGCAAACTGTAGTTTTTCCTGCACCGCTTTGTCCTGTAAGACCAATAACGGCTATGTCTGCAGTTTCACACATTTTTGTCTTAATCCCCTTCCTGACTTTTTACAATGATATAATTTCAAACCCTGCAGCACGAAGCAAACGGTTATACACTGCAAGACCTACTCCATCTGTTGACGGACATCTTGCATAGACCTGCTTTGCTCCTATATCATCAAATTCACGCAGGACTCCGAAAAGCTTTGCTGCCTGTTCCTCAGGTGTATCGCCGTAAGTTATGCACGGTATTTTACAATTATCTTTATCGCTGTCAAATGGCATTGCATATACGCCGCTGCCCCCGTGACTGTTCACATAATCAATGTACTGGCTTACGCTGCCGCTGATTATTGTGACATTTGCTTTTGGTGAATAGTGCTTATACTTCATTCCCGGAGAACGAACCTGTTCACCGTCAATCGCTGCTTCTGTAATATGCTTATCGCAGATTACCTCGGCAAATTCCGAAAGCTCGTCTGCTGAAATAAAGCCAGGTCTTAAAAGACGGATTTTACCGTCCTCAAAGGATATTACCGTACTTTCAACGCCTACGGGACAGCTTCCTCCGTCAACAACAGCAGGAATTCTTCCGTGCATATCGTTCATAACGTGCATTGCTGTTGTAGGACTTGGACTTCCCGAAAGGTTTGCAGAAGGAGCGGCAAGTGCCTTTCCGCTTTCAAGAATAAGCTTTCTTGCGGCAGGATGATAAGGTATTCTTATTCCGACCGTATCAAGTCCTGCGCTTGTTACGTCAGGTATTCTGTCTTTTTTTGGCAGAACCATAGTAAGAGGTCCCGGACAGAATTTTTCCGCAAGCTTATACGCAAGCTTAGGTATATCGTGCACATAATCCTCAAGCTGTGCAACATCTGCAATGTGAACAATAAGAGGATTATCCTGCGGTCTGCCTTTAGCTTCAAATATTCTTTTTACGGCATCTTCATTTTCAGCATCAGCTGCAAGACCGTACACGGTTTCGGTTGGTATTCCGACAACCTCGCCGTCAGCAAGAAGCTTTGCTGCATATGCTATATCACGCTCAGAGGTACTGAGCAGCTTTGTATTGTAATTCATTTTACATCTCTTCCTGTTCGGAAAGCTTTGCAGCCTGGTCAGCGGTTGCAAGAGCGTCCACGATTTCATCAATGTTACCGTTTAAAATATATTCGAGACGGTAAAGCGTAAGACCTATTCTATGGTCTGTCACACGGCTTTCGGGGAAATTATATGTTCTGATACGCTCGGAACGGTTACCTGTACCAACCTGTGATTTTCTTTCAGAAGCAATTTTATCGTTCTGCTCCTGCTGGAGTGCTTCATAAAGTCTTGAACGAAGGATTTTCATTGCCTTATCCTTGTTCTTGTGCTGGCTTCTTTCGTCCTGACATTCAACAACGACACCTGTCGGCAGGTGTGTAATTCTCACGGCAGATTCTGTTTTATTGATATGCTGACCTCCTGCACCTGAAGCTCTGAACACGTCGATTTTAAGGTCAGTAGGCGAAATCTCCAGTTCAACCTCATCAGCCTCAACAAGCACTGCAACGGTTACTGTTGAGGTATGAATTCTGCCCTGTGACTCAGTTTCGGGAACACGCTGCACACGATGTACACCGCTTTCGTATTTAAGACGGGAATATGCACCTTCGCCCTCAACGCTGAAGCTGATTTCCTTAAATCCGCCAAGCTCTGTTTCGTTGGCATTGAGAATTTCAATTTTCCAGCGGCGTGACTCTGCATACATTGAATACATACGATAGAGTGAATTTGCAAAAAGTGAGGCTTCTTCTCCCCCTGCACCGCCGCGGATTTCAATGATAACGTTCTTATCGTCGTTGGGGTCTTTAGGGAGAAGCAGGATTTTCAGCTCCTCAGCAAGAACTTCAATCTGCTCACGGCTTTCGTCGAATTCAAGCTGTGCAAGCTCCTTCATTTCCTTGTCAAGTCCGCCTTCATCGAGAAGCTCCTTTGCGTCGTCCATTGTCTTTTTGCAGTTGCAATACTCACGATATTTTTCAACAATCGGAGTGAGGTTTTTATATTCCTTCATCAGCGAGGTGTAAAGCTTATTATCGCTTATTACCGCCATATCGGTAAGCTTTTCGCTGATTTCATTGTATTTCTGCTCTGTAAGCTTTAATTTTTCAAACATTGTAACAGCTCCTTAATATATTTTTTCAGGAACAATCCGCTACAATTCCTTTTCCTCGGAACGTTCAACGGATTTTATATTCTTTTCGATTTTGCTTCTCGGAACCATAAATTCGTGTCCGCAGCCTTCGCAGCGAAGCTTGAAATCCATACCTGAACGAAGTACAATCATACGCAGGCTGCCGCAAGGATGCTTTTTCTTCATTACAAGAACATCATTGGGACAAATATCCATAAAAACGCTCCTTTCTTAAAATTTCGAAATTAAAATTATTATACCATATTTTATATCACAAAGGCAATTATTTTCTGAAATATTTATGCAAATTTAAAACAAAATAGATTAAAAGCACAGAAAAATCACATTAAAAAAAGCGTTTTGCACAAAGCTAAAGGAGGTAAAATATGAAAATAACTGCGCATTTCGACTCACCTGACAGCGCTGACTTTGCGGCGGGAGCTATAAAGAGAGCTCTTTCTCCGCTGACCAAAATTGAAACTGAAAATTATTCAGCGGACAACGACAACATAAGTATTAACATTTTCCCTGTTTTTAATCTTTCAAGTATTACGCCCAGCTATTCCGTACCCGTGAGAAGAAATACTTCAGGTCACGAAAAATCAGTTGATGACTGCACACTCAGTATTGTCTGCCGAAAAGATGAAGCTGCAGAAGCAATGAGAATTATAATCGGATTTGGCGGACGAAACATTACCAAAATTTAGAATAACAAAATCATCCCGTGCATAAGATTGAAAAGCGGATACAATTCAAAATTCAATCAAAACTCGGGAGGTACAAAATGAGAAATTACTATCCGGAGGGCGAAATTTTTTTTACGCCTGACAATCAAAGCAGCATTAAAACCATTTTCTCGCTGCAGGAAGCTATGCTTCAGGAAAAAATTCTTGAAGCACGGGTTTCCTTATGCGACAATGACCACAATCTTCACATTGACCTGCCTTGTGCAAAGGGTATCATTCCCCGTGAGGAAGGTGCGCTGGGAATTTCTGACGGAACAACAAAGGATATTGCGCTGATTACCAAGGTAAACAAGCCCGTTTGCTTTGTTGTTACGGAAATTACCAAAGATGAATACGGTAATTACACTGCTGTACTTTCAAGGCGAAAGGTACAGGAAAGATGTATGGATGAGTTTATCAACCGACTTTCGGCAGGTGATGTTATTCCTGCTAAAGTTACACATCTTGAACAATTCGGTGCATTCGTGGACATCGGGTGCGGAATTCCGTCCCTTATTCCCATTGACGCAATTTCTATCTCACGCATTTCTCATCCGTCAGACCGTTTTCAGCCGGGACAGAACATTTTCGTTGTAATCAAGGATGTATGCGGCGGACGTGTATGGCTTTCGCACAAAGAACTTCTGGGGACCTGGGAAGAAAATGCTTCAAAGTTTCACTACGGCGAAACCGTTTCGGGAATAATCCGAAGTGTTGAGGATTATGGTATTTTTGTTGAGCTTGCACCAAATCTTGCGGGACTTGCCGAACCTAAAGAGGGCGTTGCTGTCGGTCAGCACGCAAGCGTATACATAAAGGCTCTTATTCCCGAAAAGATGAAGGTTAAACTGATTATTGTTGATGTTTTCAGTGGAACACACATTCATCGTGCGCCTGAATATTTCATAACCGAGGGGCATATTTCACATTGGAGATATTCATCGGATTTATCTCCTAAAGTGATTGAAAGCAGATTCGCGGATTGATTAAAAATGCCGTTGTGATTGAGAAAACGCTTTATTTAGCGATTTCTTTGTCACAGCGGCATTGTTTTATTATTCAACAGATATCATATTTTTGACTGCTTCAAAGTAATCTATGTCACAATTTGAATTATCAGCCCAAGCAAATTGCCAAAAAGTTAAATTAATCTTGAAACTACCATCTTCAAGTAAAGTTACAATACAAACATCATTATCGGTGGATAAAAGGAAAATATGATTTGCTATTCCGATTATATCGTTACATTCTTCAGTAATTGTCAAAATTTCACTGTATTCTTCTTCGTCATTTACAACACTGTTTTCAAGCAACTTTATGAAATCATCAATATGTATTCGATTAGTGGCTATCTCTTCATAAGAAAAATTTTCTTTATTCCAATACCATAACCCAGGTTCTACAAGATTTGATATTCCAACTCTTGCATCTGAATTTATAAAACAATTATCCTTATACCACATATCGCGCAATGCAAGCACACTTGTCGCTTCTTCACCGTTATATGCGTAAATAATGTTTATTCTGTCGTAACAAGTAAAGCTATACCCTGAAACAACAAGCTGCTTTTCATTGGGATAAATATACATTGAACATATATCTATTTCATCCCATAAAATGTCACTAAACATATCAAGTCTTGTCACTTTTCCGTCATCTGAAACAAAATACAAACCCGAATGACTATAATAACCGTTACTTTCAAAAAAATCTTTTGTATCTTCATCAAGATTTGAAAAATCAAGCTTACCTTTTACGACAATAAAGGTTTCCTCTGTGCCGTTCCCATCAAAGTCATCGGCAACCACAGAGTCAATCCAAAAGCTTTCAAAGCAAAGCATATCATTGTTTTGTGCCATATATGCTTCAAAATCGCTTTTTATTTCTTTGGCAACAAGTGTATTTTCATAATTGCTCACATCATCGAAAAAACCGTCTTCAAGCTCAATAAAGTCATAGAATTCACGCTCATAATTATGGACAACCTCTGCATATTCAAGCGGCTGAGTGCTGATTTCTGTTTTTGATAATTCACTTATTTCCGTAAAGTTTTCTGTTTGAATAGATGTTGTAGTTAATTCAGCAATTTCATTTACAGTTCTGTCTGCAGGCTCTTGCAGAAAAATCGCGTAAACTGTATTTATCTGCAAGGGATAGCTTTCTGCTATTGTGCCGTCATAGAAAACATCTACGATATCGCCGACGCTGTAATCTGACAGGCCGTCCTCGTACTGAATATCAAGGCTTATCCAGCATTGCACGTCCTGCTCATAGCCCTGCAAATCGTGGCAGGTAATGAGGAGTGCACTGTCGGTTATTTCTTCAACTGTACCGAGCACGCTTGGTTTATTGCTGATGATATAATTCAAATCTCTGCGGCAGCCTGCAAACAGAATAAGGCATATTACTGATATTATTATTGCGGTTAATTTTTTCATTCAGACACCTCATTTTTCAAGTCAAAATGTTCAGCTAAAGCATTTAACATTTCTTCTCGTGTATCATTTTCAAAATCTGAACGTGTGTATGTAAAGAAGCCTGTATTATTCCAATCCAGCTCTACAGGTGGGTGATACAATGCCCACGAATTAAAATTTTTAAGAGTTGCATCAGGGTCTTTACAAAGCTTAATCTGTTCCATCATAAACTTTTTATCAGGGTCGTCACGGTCGAAGAAGCGTGTTGCACAAATATCAGGAGGGTCGCAAAGAAGTATTGCAACGTGGTTATAATCAGAAATTTCACGCAGTACATCAGGCGGAATATTTGTATCAACAATTACTTTCTTTCCGCTTGCGGCTAATTTAATCAATTCAAGAATTTCAATTTCTATACATTCTTGGGAAACGTGAGTTGTCCAATTGTAATGCTCTTCTGGAGTCATATTCAGCCATTCTTCCCAACCACTCATTGTATCGAAATAGCACAATCCCGGCTGTTTCCAACGGGAAAGTTTTTCACGGGGAAATACATCGTGATAATTTTCACCGCAGAATATCATATCATATCTTTCAGAAAGCATTTTTACCATAGTGGATTTACCTGCATAACTGTGTCCGTTAATGAAATAAACATTTCGCAGATAATACTTAATAAGGTTGTCACTGAATTGAATTTTCATATAAACGCCCCTTTCTTGTGCACAAATAATTTGGTTATTTTTTTATTTTCTCCCAATATTGCTTAGCTATCTGTTCGGTTTTATTATCACCGAACTCATAGTAAACCTTATCCTTAATCGGGTCAGGCAGATACTGCTGTTTAACATAATGATTAGGATAATCGTGGGGATAGAGATAGTGCTGTCCCACAACCTTTGCACCCTCGCCGTCGAAATGCTTATTCTGCAAATGGCGTGGGAAGTCGCCGCACTCGATATTCTGAACGTCGGCAAGTGCTGAATTGATTGCACAATATGCGGAATTGGATTTTGGTGCTGTGGCTAAGAGAATTACTGCATTTGCAAGGGGTATCCGTGCTTCGGGGAGACCTAACTGCATTGCACTGTCAACGCAGGCTTTGACTATTGGAATTGCCTGCGGATATGCAAGTCCTACGTCCTCGGCGGCAATAACAAGCAGACGGCGTGACAAGGAAATGATGTCCCCTGCTTCGATAAGACGTGCGGCATAGTGGATTGCGGCATTTTCGTCTGAGCCACGGATTGATTTCTGCAATGCTGACAAAATATCGTAATGAGAGTCGCCGTCACGGTCATAACGCATATTACTGCGCTGGGTAAGTGCTTCGGCGGTTTCCATTTTTATTACGATTTCGCCGTCTGTGCTTGCGGCGGAAAGCACGCAGAGTTCGGCTGTGTTGATGGATTTGCGGACATCTCCCCCACAGCCTCTTGCGATATGTTCGACTACGCCTTTTGCAACCTTGACCTTTACGCCAAGTTCGTCCGCAACAATTCGGAAGGCACGGCTGATTGCAGGTGCAAGTTCTTCAGCTGTAATCGGTTTGAACTCGAAAACCGTTGAACGGCTGATAATTGCGTTGTAGACGTAAAAATACGGGTTTTCGGTTGTTGAAGCAATAAGGGTAATCTGTCCGTTTTCTATATATTCAAGCAGGGACTGCTGTTGTTTCTTGTTCAGGTACTGGATTTCGTCCAGATAGAGCAGGACTCCGTTCATTCCGTCGATTGTGTTTGTATCGGCGATAACGTCCTTTATATCGGAAATTGAAGCAGATGTGCCGTTGAGCTTGTGGAGCTTCATATTTGTATTTTCGGCGATAATTCGGGCAACGGTGGTTTTACCGATACCCGAACTGCCGTAGAAAATCATATTGGGGATTTTTCCGCTTTCGATTATTCGGCGAAGTGGCTTGCCTTCGCCAAGTATATGAGACTGACCTACTACGTCATCAAGCGTTTTGGGGCGTATTCTGTCGGCAAGTGGGGCACTCATTTTATCACTTCCTTAATCAATTTGCAGTTATAATCAAGATAGTATGTATTACCAAGAAAATCACGGACAACTATTTCGTTTTCATTCATTTCAAAAGCATTTAAACCATCAATAGTAACAAATATATCCCTGCCCATAAATATATTAATCACGTTGAAATCATTATCAAGCTTTGCTATTTCCATTTCGCCATAAACTATATAACCATTTGAAACTTTATAAATGTCAAATGTAGTTTTCGATAAATCATACATAACTTTACGAAATACGACTTCCATTTTATCAACATCGATTTTATAAATAATATTTTCACACATTATAACAAGAATATTATCTACAAATAATACATTCTCAGGATAAGAATAATATCCGCAAATCAGAAGGGCTGATTTATCGTCCGTTATAATTGAAAAACTTTTATGATAATCATTCCAATGACAATTTTCTGGATTAAGTATAACATCATAGCTATGAACATTGTCTGTTGAATTAAGAGAATAATCGGTATCTTCTGAAACTTCAATATAGAATGGTGCATTGGCTACTATCATAATATCACTTCCCATAAATAAACAAGGGCAAGAGACATAGCGCCTCTTGCCTCTGTTTTGCAACAATGTTATTCAATTACTCATAAAGAGGATACTTTGCACAGATTTCATTTACACCTGCACGGATTTCGTCAGCCTTGTTTTCAAAGTCTGTTGCGCAGAGGTAGATGTATTCTGCAATCTTGTCCATTTCTTCAACACCGAGACCTCTTGTTGTAACAGCTGGTGTACCAATTCTGATACCGCTTGTTACGAAAGGCTTTTCAGGGTCGTTGTGGATAGCGTTCTTGTTAACTGTGATATAAACCTCGTCAAGACGGTGTTCAAGTTCCTTACCTGTGATATTGAAAGGACGGAGGTCAACGAGCATAAGGTGGTTATCTGTACCGCCTGATACGAGGTTGAAGCCTCTCTTAAGGAGACCTTCAGCGAGTGCCTTAGCGTTCTCAACAACCTTCTTGCCGTATTCCTTGAACTCAGGCTTGAGAGCTTCACCGAAACAAACTGCCTTACCTGCGATTGTGTGCATAAGAGGACCGCCCTGTGTACCCGGGAAGATAGCGGAGTTAATCTTCTTTGCGAGTTCTTCGCTGTTTGTAAGGATAAGACCGCCTCTTGGACCACGGAGAGTCTTGTGAGTTGTTGTTGTTACGATATCAGCGTATGGCACTGGGGACTGGTGCTGACCTGCAGCAACAAGACCAGCGATATGAGCCATATCTACCATAAAGTAAGCACCTACAGACTTAGCAATCTGAGAAAGTCTTTCGAAGTCGATTGCTCTTGGGTATGCACTTGCACCTGCAACAATAAGCTTTGGCTTATTTTCTTCGGCAAGCTTCTGAACTGTATCGTAATTAATCATTTCTGTTTCGTCGTCAAGGCCGTAAGAAACGAAATTAAAGTATTTACCTGAGAGGTTTACAGGTGAACCGTGTGTAAGGTGTCCGCCGTCAGCAAGGCTCATACCGAGAACTGTATCGCCCGGCTGGAGAAGTGCAAAGTAAACAGCTGTGTTAGCCTGTGCACCTGAGTGAGCCTGAACGTTTGCAAAGTTTGCACCAAAAAGCTTCTTAGCACGCTCAATTGCGATGTTTTCAACGATATCAACGCACTCACATCCACCATAATAACGCTTTGCAGGGTAACCCTCAGCGTACTTATTTGTAAGAACAGAACCCATTGCAGCCATTACTGCAGGGGAAACGAGGTTTTCACTTGCGATAAGTTCGAGGTTGCGGCGCTGTCTTGCAAGCTCCTTCTTCATACCCTCGCCTACTTCGGGGTCAACTTCGGCAACGTAGCCGATTGTATCAATAATATCATTATACATTGGCGATTACTCCTTTACAAAAAATATCATAATAATTATACAACATTTCACTTTGGATTTCAACTATTTTTGAAAATATTATTCAAAAAAGCAATAAATATTGTGGGATTTTAATGGAAATGGATAAATAATTATTTCAGAACGTGCTTCCACTTTCCATTTTCGATGTAATAGCGGAATTCGCTCAGGTTATCATCAAGAAAAACCTTCATCAAATCGTTCATATCGTTGGCAAGCTTCATTTGGGACAACTCATTCAAGGCAATCCAGTAAACCTCTCCCTCCTCAGAGGATTTAAGTTCACCAGTGAACCTATTTGTTTTATACAGCAAAACCATATATCGTGAGCCGTCATCTTTTATCCAGTCCTTTATGCCGCAAAGCTGAGGGGAAGAAATTGTAAGACCTGTTTCCTCGAAAACTTCACGGATTACTGCGTCGGTAAAGGGCTCTCCTTTTTCCACGTGACCACCAGGGAATGTTATTCCGTTCCAGCTTTCGTCGTCGACTTTGTTCTGTATCAGGACTTTATCTCCATCGTAGACCATACACATATTTGTTAATTTGACTGTTTCTGTTCGTGACATTAAATCATTCCTTTTTAATACAAAAATATCGTTTCATTTGTAGTTGTGAATGGATCAATTTCAAAGTACAGATCAAATAATTCTTCTCCATATAAACTATCGCATATATTTTCAGATGATGCATATTTATACGCAATAAACGTAATTGTGTTGTTTAAATTATTTTTTCCATAAATTTCATAAGAAAATTTAGCTTCTCGTTGTATTTGCTGTGATATAAATTGACGGGATTTCATTGGACAGTTTTCGTCAATAAGTAATAATAATTTATAGTATTCGATTAATTTATAAATATCAACCTCACCAGTGACATCCGCTTCACTGGTTTTTATTTTATTAGAAAGCCACTCACTGTCTTTATATCCTTTATAATATTCATCACTCACAAAGCTTTTCATTGCCCCGCTTTTTTCGATATAAAGAATCTCCGTAGTTTTTGTTTCGTAGTCATTATACACCCTCATAGTAACAATATCAGGCATACTCTCCCAGATTGCCATTTCTTCTTCGGTCAGGTCTGTGGGAACGGTTGCGACAGTTGTTTCCGAAATTGTGGTTTCTTCAGGAATACTTTCTGTTTTTTCGCAGGCTGATAACAACGAAATACTGATTATTGCTGCCAAAATTGTTGAAAAAATACGCTGTATCTTTTTTCTAAACATAATTTTACCCCCTTATCTCCGTAATACTAAAATTATAACACCACATACAAATAATGTCAATAAAAGTCACTTCCGATAATAACCGAAAGTGACTTTGAAATACATATTGAATTAAACCTTGAAAAGCAAATCTGCATAAGTCGGGAACGGCCACATCTTGTCGGGTGTGATTGTTTCCAGTTCGTCAACTACAGCACGAAGCTCCTGCATTGCTGCAAAGACAACGTCACGGTAATATCTTGCAGTTGGCTCGCCCTCTGCACAGTTCTTGACTTCGAGAAGCTTATCGTCAAGCATATCCGTTGCTTCGAGGATACTGTTTGTGAGGCTTGAAGCCTTGGAGGCAAGCTTCTTTTCTGCTGTACAGTTTATACCGACCTGTTCCTTTGCGACCATTGCTTCGGCAAGCATTTTGGTAAACTCGATACCTGCGGGGATAATCTGCTTTCTTGCCATATCAACCATTGTGAGTGCTTCAATATTGATAATCTTGGAATAGTTTTCAAGCAGGATATCCTGTCTGGACTGGATTTCTGTTCTTGTGAGAACCTTGAATTCCTCGAAAATTTCAACGTTCTTGTCATCTGTATAATGAGGAATTGCGTCAACTGTGGAAACGAGGTTAGGAAGTCCCCTTCTTGCGGCTTCTTCAACCCACGCATCGTCGTAGCCGTTGCCGTTGAAGATAATCTGCTTGTTTTCCTTGATTGTTTCGATGAGAAGCTTGTTGAGATCTTTTTTGAAGTGCTTTGAGCCTTCAAGCTTATCGGCAAATTCCTTGAGGACGTGTGCAACGCTTGTGTTGATAATCATATTTGTACAAGCAATTGAGTCTGCTGAACCGAGGGCACGGAACTCAAACTTGTTACCTGTGAAAGCAAACGGAGAGGTTCTGTTTCTGTCGGTTGTATCCTTAGGGAAATTCGGAAGCGCTTCAACGCCGATTACAAATTCCTGGTCCTGATTTTCGTCAATCATCTTGCCTGTTTCAAGTGCATCGAGGATTGTCTGCAATTCATCACCGAGGAAGATAGAAACGATTGCGGGAGGTGCTTCATTTGCACCGAGACGATGGTCATTGCCTGCTGAAGCGGCAGAAAGACGGAGCAAATCGGCGTAGTTATTTACAGCCTTGATTACTGCAACAAGGAATGTAAGGAACTGGATATTGTCCTTTGGGTTTGCCCCGGGGTCGAGGAGATTCTGTCCGTCATTGGTGGACATAGCCCAGTTGTTGTGCTTACCTGAGCCGTTTACACCTGCAAATGGCTTTTCGTGAAGAAGGCAGACAAGGTTATGCTTAAGGGCTGTTTTCTTCATTATTTCCATTGTAAGTGCATTCTGGTCAGCGGCAACGTTCGAGGTAGTATAGATAGGTGCCATTTCGTGCTGTGCAGGTGCAACCTCGTTATGCTTTGTTGTGGAAGGAATACCAAGCTTCCAGAGTTCTTCGTCAAGGTCTTTCATATATGCGGAAACACGTTCCTTAATGTTTCCGAAATAGTGGTCTTCAAGCTCCTGTCCCTTAGGTGCTTTTGCACCGAAAAGTGTTCTTCCTGCAAACATAAGGTCTTTACGCTGGTCATAGAGGGACTTGTCGATAAGGAAGTATTCCTGCTCAGCGCCCACTGTTGTTGTAACTCTTGTTGCTGTTGTATTGCCGAAAAGACGGAGTACACGGAGCGCCTGCTCGGAAATTACGTCCATAGAACGGAGAAGCGGTGTTTTCTTGTCAAGGATTTCACCTGTATAGGAGCAGAAAGCTGTTGGTATGTAGAGTGAGCCGTCCTTTACGAATGCGGGTGAAGTCGGGTCCCAGGCTGTATAGCCGCGTGCTTCAAAGGTTGCACGGAGACCGCCTGACGGGAAAGAAGAAGCGTCAGGCTCGCCCTTGATAAGCTCCTTACCTGAGAATTCCATAATGATTTTGCCGTCTTTTGTAGGTGAAATGAAAGAGTCGTGCTTTTCAGCTGTTACACCTGTCATTGGGTGAAACCAGTGTGTATAGTGGGTTGCGCCCTTTTCAACAGCCCATTCCTTCATTGCGGAAGCGATTACTTCGGCTACATCGGCATCAAGCGCGATACCGAGGTGCTGTGTTCTGAGAAGTGCTTTATATATATTTTTAGGAAGTCTGTTTTTCATTATTTCCTCATTAAAAACGTTGCACGCAAAATAATCAGGAACGTTTTTAAAAGTGTTTACTGTTTCTGCCATAAAATAATCCTCCCAATAAAAAACGCTTTAACAAACGGCAACTATCCCGTTGTTAAAGCGTCATTGCTTCATAAAAAATATTACCGTAATATTTTACACTATAAAAGAATATTTGTCAATACCCAAAATCAAAATAATCTTAAACAATGCTTCTCGTGCATTTCCTGAAGTGCAACAAGGATACCCATTCTGCCTGTCGGATAAGTCAGACCGCCCTGTACATATGCCGCAAACGGCTCACGGAGAGGAGCGTCTGCTGAAAGCTCAATTGATGCACCCATATTGAAAGCACCTGCCGCCATAATTACCTGTGAGTCATAACCCGGCATATCCCACGGCTCGGGAGTTACATAGCTGTCAACGGGAGAGCCCTTCTGCACGCCCTGACAGAATGCGATAAGATTTTCGGGATTTTTCATAAGGACTGCTGTAATAATATCTCCACGCACATCATCACGCTTAGGGAAGCACTCAAATCCAAGCAGAGTCATAATTTCACTTGTGAAGGTTGCTGTTTTGACTGCATTTGCAACAACTTCGGGGGCAAAGTACAGTCCCTGATACATAAGCTTATTCTGATTGAGTGTACAGCCAACTTCCTTGCCCATACCCACACAGGTGAGGCGGTACGCACACTGCTCAACGAGTTCCTTTTTACCTGCGATATATCCGCCTGTTTCGGCAATACCTGCACCCGGATTTTTGATAAGAGAACCGATAATAAGGTCTGCACCGACGTGAATTGGTTCACGGCTTTCCACAAATTCGCCGTAGCAGTTGTCAACCATTACGATTACCTTTGGGTTAGCGTTCTTTACAGCCTTTACAATTTCGGCAATGCCGTTGATTGTGAGTGTCGGACGGAGTGAATATCCTCTTGAACGCTGTATGTATGCAACTTTAGCGTCCTTTACCTTCTGGAATATTTCACCGAGATTTGGTTTACCGTCAGGAAGAAGGTCAACCTGGTCGTACTTAACTCCGTAATCAGCAAGAGAACCGTTACCGCTGCCGCGGATACCGATAACTTCTTCAAGTGTATCGTAAGGTGCACCTGTAAGGCTTACAATTTTATCGCCTGCACGGAGAACACCAAAAAGTGCACAGGTGAGGGCGTGCGTACCTGAAACAAAAGTATGGCGTACAAGAGCGTCCTCTGCTCCCATTACTTCTGCGTAAACCTTGTCGAGAGTGTCACGTCCCACGTCGTCGTAGCCATAGCCTGTTGTACCTGTCATACAAGCGGCGCTTACTTTGTTATTAATAAATGCACGGAGCACCTTTTCGCCGTTTGTGCGTGCAATTCTATCAATTTCTGCAAATCTCGCCGAGCAATTTTCTTCTGCCTTATCAGCAAGCTTCAGAATTCTTTCATCTATTTCAAAGCCCTTCACTTCAACAGGCTTCGGGTCAAAAATTTCTGCCATTTTAATCAACCTTCCATTTCATATAGTATATCTTCCGCAACAGGCTCAAAGCCTATTGACTCATAAAAAGTTTTTCTGTGGTCAAGCGCCCAGAGGTAAGCTTCACAGCCTACTGATTTGTATTTTTGTGCAAGAAAATACAGCAGCTTTCTTGCAGTCCCCCTGCCCCTTGCGGCTTCGGCTGTTGCAATATGCGACAGGAAAACAAATCCATTTATGTTAAATTGCTGTGTAGCCGTTGTGCTGTCAAATAAATACAGATTTGCCACTTTATGTCGTATTCTATGATTGATATCAACGTACCAGCTTTCAAAATCTCCCATATTTTCAAAGCTTTCAGAGAGAATTTTGTAGCACTCATCTGTAAAGTTGTTTATCTTTACGGCATTTGCATCAACATCGGTTTTATAAGATTTCAGGCAAAACATAGTACGGTTATGCTTCTGATATGTCGGGCCAACTTGTAAAGTGTGCGCACTTGACACCTCTATTGTTGCAGGTTTTGTCATTTCGATAAGCATTTCCAGTTCTGCCAAATCAGTATTTCCATCAATAACCATAGATGAGTTATAAATATGAACAATTCCATTGCCGCTGGAATAGAATTTGCAGAAGTCATATTCTGCTCCATAGGCACGATAAGCTGCCAATATTTTGTATCCATAATAAGACTCTGTCACCAGCTCAGGTATGCCGTCATAAATCCGTTTCATTAAAGTGTACACATCTTTTCAATTATAAGTTTTGCAAGCTTTTCGCAGTCCTCAAGGTCGGAAAGCTTAACCACACAGGACGGTGAATGGAGATAACGGCACGGTGCGGAAATTGCTGTTGTGCGTACACCGCTTCTTGAAATATGAATTGCACCGCTGTCGTTTCCGCCTGCAACCATTGTCTTTGTCTGCCAGCCTATGCCCTGCTCTTTCGCTATTTCACGGGAAATATTGTAAAGCTCTTTATCATAAATTGTTGAGCGGTCCATATGGGAAACGACCGCACCCTTGCCAAGCTCACAGCAGCGTTTTTCTCCGCTTGCAAGCGGGATATCGGCAGCAGTTGTTGCTTCAAGCACAAGTGCAAAATCGGGGTCAACGGTATATGCAGCAGGACGTGCTCCACGGAGTCCGACCTCCTCCTGCACCACGAATGTAAAGGTACAATCATAAGGAAGCTCGGATTTGATAAGGTCAATCATTACTGCACAGCCGAAACGGTCGTCAATCGCTTTACCCTTGACATATCCGTCACCGAATGTGAGAAACTCTGACGAAAAATGAACTCTGTCGCCGAGTGAAACAAGCTTTTCAGCTTCTTCCTTATCTGCTGCGCCGATGTCAACATAAAGAGAAGTGAATTTCGGTGCTTTTTTTCTCTCATCTGCCGAAAGGTTATGGACTGCCTTTGCACCGATTACGCCATTTATGCCATTGTCGCCCACGGAAACCTGTCTGCCGATTGCAACGCGTGCATCAATACCGCCGACAGCTGATATGGTTAAAGTTCCGTCTGATTTAATCGAAGTGACAATCATTCCGACTTCGTCCATATGTGCGGAAATCATAACTTTATTCTGTGCAGGTTCTGCACCTTTTTTGTGCGCAATAATATTTCCGAGCGGGTCAACGGTATAGTCGCAGTGCCCTGAGATTTCGGAAATGATGAAATCCCTTACTCTGCCTTCATCGCCTGATGTTCCGTTAAGCTGACAAAGCTTTTCAAGAAGTTCTGTTCTCATACGTTCACCTCCTGAAGATATGCGGCAATAAGCTTAGCTGTATTTTCAACGTCAGAAATAGAAATTACTTCTACGGGGGTGTGCATATATTTCAGTGGTATTGACAAGGTTACAGCCTTTACACCGTCCTTATTTACTGAAAATCTGTCTGCATTTGTACCCGTTTCGCCGCTCATTACTTCGATCTGATACGGCATATTATTCTTTTCGGCAATTGACCTGAACTGCTGAGAAAGCTCCTTATCAAGGGTTGGTGCAAAACCAATCATACATCCCTTACCCATTTTTCCGCATTTAAGTTCGGAGTCATCTGCGGTAAGCGCAAAGCTTACATCAACAGCAAGTGCGATATCGGGGTCGATATCAAAAGCTCCGATTTTTGCTCCACGCTCGCCTAATTCTTCCTGAGTGGAAAACATAACCGTCAACTCGTAATCAAGCTTATTTTCCTTGATAATTTCAAGTGCACGGAGAATTGCCGCTACACCGCAACGGTCATCAAGTGCTGCACCTGTGATGCGGTCGCCCTGAAGTTTTTTGCAATTTGCCGCAAAAACAATTTTATCGCCAAGAGCAATTTTCTCCTCTGCCTGCGTTTTTGTCATACCGATATCAATGCAGATTTCGTCCATTTCAGGCACGCTGCTTTCATCGGTTGCAAGGTGGGGCGGAATTGCACAGACTATTCCTGTAACAGGCTCTTTACCGAGGACTGTTACCTGCTGTGCAAGAAGCAGTCTGCGGTCGATGCCTCCGCAATTAGAGATTTTAAGGAAACCGTCATCTGTGATATAAGTTACCACAAAGCCAATCTGGTCAATGTGTGCATCAATCATAATGTGGGGCTTTGCACCTTTTTTTCCGAAATGACCGATTACGTTGCCGTTTCTGATATAGCAATCATCGGTAAATTCTTTCAGCATTTCAAGAGCAAGCTCTGCGGCTTTTGTTTCGTCGCCGCTTACGCCGCTTGTATCGGCAAGCTGAATTATCGTTTGTTCCAAATTCATATTATTCCTCATTTCAAGGCATTTACAACACTCTTATAGTGTCTGCCTCTTTCTTCAAAATTCTTATACATATCAAAGCTTGCGCTTGCAGGAGAGAGAGTTACAATATCATTATTGACAGCAGCTTTTCTTGCAGCTTCAACTGCTTCCTCCATCGTTTTCACTCTGATAATTCTGCACTCATTTTCGTTATAATCTGAGTACGCTCTTACAGCTTCTTCGATTTTATCTGCTGTTGCACCGAGAAGGACAAGGGTTTTAACGTACTTGTTGATAGGCTCTGCAAGCTGATTATAGTCAAGCTTTTTGTCTGAGCCGCCTGCAATCATTATTACTTTTCTGCCGAATGCGTTGAGTCCTGCAATTACGCTGACGGGACTTGTTGCGATGCTGTCGTTATAGTAGCGTACACCGTCAAGCTCACGGACAAATTCTATTCTGTGTTCAACGCCGCCGAAGGTTCTTGCGGTTTCTGCGATTGCTTCATTTGTTGCTTCACCGTGCACCAAAGAAATTGCTGTGAGGTAATTTTCAACGTTGTGCATACCCGGGATTTTTATTTCGTCCTTATGGACAATTCTTTCGGTTTTGCCCTTATCCGTGAAGCAAAGCCAGCCTTCATCGTCAAGGAATGAACCACGCTCAGGCTTGGTTTTAAGGCTGAATTTATATAGACTGCCTCGTACAAATTCGCTGAGGTTGTTCACCTCGTTATCGAGATTGAGTACGGTTGCTGAAAACGCATTCTGATGCAGGATAAGATTTTTCTTTGCGTCGATATACTCCTGCATTGAGCTGTGGACATTCAGGTGGTCGGGATAGATATTTGTAATTGCGGCACGGTCGGGAGATTTCCTCATACTGATAAGCTGAAAGCTTGAAAGCTCCACAACTGCTACGTCATCTTCGCTGATTTCATCGATAATCGGTAAAAGTGCTCTGCCGATGTTGCCGCCCTTATGTACCTTTTTACCGCTTCTTTCGAGGATTTCTGTAGTAATTGTTGTGGTTGTTGTTTTGCCGTCTGTACCTGTTATAGCGTAGGTTTTGCAAGGGCAAAGGTCAAAGAAAACTTCCATTTCAGAGGTTACGACAATACCCATTTTTCGTGCCTTTTCAAGCTCAGGAATATGGTAGTAGACCCCGGGTGCACGGAAAACAATATCACATTCAAATATTGCGTCAAGGTATGTTTCACCGAGGGAAAGCTTTGCTCCTGCTGATTCGAATTCATCTGCGAGAGAGCCTACCTGCTCACGGGTCTTTTTATCGCAAAGAGTAACATCAATTCCCTTTTTCAGAAACAGGCGGATAGTATCGTTGTTTGTTACACCTGTTCCGATAAAGGCAACTTTTTTATCTTTTATATCATTGAAAAATCGTTCTGCTTTTGTCATTACACTGTTCATCTCCAACATTAAAATTGCATACATATTTTATTATATCCAAATTTTATTAAAATAGCAACAGCATACATAGTTTTTTTACCAAATTCATAAATATAACTAAGAAAAGAGGGATAAACATTGAAAATTTTTATGAACCGTATTGCAAAAGATACTGCACGGCTTACTGCTGTTTCGTTTATTTTGCAGGGACTCAGTCTTTGGCTCAACATTGTTATTTCAAATAAACTTGGTACAGCCTCTGTCGGGGTAATGACGCTTATATTTTCACTGTTCGGGTTTATTATGGTACTTGCCAACGGAAATATATTCATTTCAACAAGCAGGTTTGTTTCGGAGGAAATCGGTGCAGGAAATGAAAATGTTACGCATATAATGCGGTTATCCACTGGATTTTCGCTGTTATTATCCTCATTTTTTGCATTGCTTTCTTTCGGACTTGCAGGTATTATTGCGGTATATGCAAAAGGTGAACCTGCTCTTGTGCTTGCGATAAGAATTATTGCGTTTTCGCTGCCGCCTGCAGCTTTCGGGTCGTGCATAAAGGGATATTTCAATGCTGTACGGAATGTGCGTATCCCCTGCTATGGTGATATTATTGAATTTGCGGCAAAATGGAGTGTGCTGACATTCGGTGTGCTGTTTCTCCTTGACCGTGGGTTAAGCATTTACATACTGATTTCGGGTGCAATTCTTATTGGTGAGATTATCAGCTGTATTTTCTACATTGTGAATTATTATAAAGAATACAGGCGATTTTCTGCATTGCCTGAGGTAAATCCGAGAATTGTGCGTATTCCGAATTATCTGAAGCTTTCGCTGCCTATTGTTGCGGGTGGATATGTACAGATGATTATGTCGTCGCTTAACGAGGCACTTGTGCCTGTTGCATTGCTGAAATATAATATTTCTGCTGAACGTGCAATGAGTGAATACGGAATGTTTGAGGCTATGATTATCCCTACGGTTTTCTACCCTGCGGTAATTCTCACAAGTTTGTCAAACATCATTATACCTGAAATTGCAAGGGCAAATTCGTCGGGAAATGTCGGACGTGTTCGGGATTTGATAAAAAAGATATTCAGCCGTGCTTTTGCATACTCCTTTTTCATTTCGGGTATGCTTCTTGCGGCAGGCGATAAAATCGGACAAATTCTCTGCCCGTCAGACAGTCTTGTCAGCGAAACGCTGGTAAAGATGTTCCCTGTTGTGCCGTTTATTTATCTTGAAATTGTGCTGGAGGGCATTATAAAGGGACTTGGCAAGCAGAATTTTTCCACAGTGAACAGCTTATGCGAATATGTGATACGAATTGTCTGCATGATTATTTTTGTGGATTTGTACGGGTTTACGGGCGTGCTGATTTCCTATTACGCAAGCAATATCTACAGCAATATTGTGAGGATTATTTTTGTATGCAGGACGGCAGGTGTGCGGTTTGAGGTATGGAATTATATTGTCAAGCCGTTTGTGATGTGCTTTTTCTGCTGTCAGGTTGCAGATATGCTGACGAGGTTTATTTCTTATTCGTCGGTTATGTTTGAGGCGGTTATTTATCTTTGTGTGGCGGGGATTGTTTTTGTTGTGCTTTATGAAGTGGATAAGATGTGGTTTGGGGCTAAAAATAAAAATGAAGTCATTATGCAAACAACACAACAGTGTTAAAATCAACTTGTTACCGTTTGTAAAAATTTATGAGGAAATTTCTACAAATATATTGTATTTTCACTGTTAATATAGTATAATATAAAAAACAATTAAAGAGGTGATAAACATGGCTTTAATTAAATGTAAAGAATGTGAAAAAGAATACTCCAATCAAGCATCCACTTGTCCCAACTGTGGATGTCCTACGGCTAATAATATGTACTTTCCTTTTAATTCCGAATATGAGAAAAAAATGTACGATAAATATGTAGAATTGTTACAGCAAAATAACACAACCTACAACTGGAAAGTATGTTGTAATTGTGGTAAAGAGCAGGAACTTGATGTTCAAGTTTTATACGATGAGCCTGACCTAGAAGAACGTATTCATAAACGCAGTGAAAGCTTGACGTGTTTTGAATGTGGTTCAACTAATTTATATATTACTGCTAATATGCCTTTTCCTCAAATTTCTTTTTGGTGTTGTAATATACTAGAATATGAAGCGTTATATATGACTTATCCTAGGACAATGGCATTGAATTCTTTAACTTTATCTCCTCGTGATGAAACCGCAATACGTTCTCTTCCGATTTTACATCCTTATTATGTTCGGTTGGATTGGCAAAATAGCCTTCCCGAAGAAGTAAAAAAGAAGATATCTTCTTATCGTCCCAATAAGACCCCTCCTGTAGTTTCTTCCTCTAATACTTCCAAGAAAAACGATGTCCATTGTCCTAAATGCGGCTCAACTCAAATTCAAATGGTTCAGCGTAAATGGAGTTTGCTTACAGGTTTTATGACAAATAAAGTTGATAGGGTTTGTGTTAATTGTAAGCATAAATTTTAAATCAAATCACCCCGAAAGGAAAAATTATTCCTCTCGGGGTGAAATCTTATTTCAAAAGCCCACTGTTATTAATTGCCGAAACAAGTGCATTTACAGAAGCAACGATAATATCGGTGTCGATACCTACGCCCCAGTATACGCCGCCTTCGGTCTGAATTCCTACATAAGCGGCAGCTTCGGAGGATGAGCCGTGTTCAAGGGCGTGCTCCGTATAGGAAAGGATTGTGTAATTGATTGAAAATGCGTCCTTGATTGCGTTGGAAACGGCATTCAGACGACCGTTACCGTTTGCTTCACGGGTAATAAGCTTGCCGCGGAAATCTGCGGTAACTGTTGCGATGATACCATTCTTCTGTGTGAAGTGTGCCTCGTCAATACGGAAGTGGTCGGTTTTGTTGACGTAACGTGCAAAGAAGATATCGTAAACTTCGTCAGGATTGAGCTCCTTGTGTGCGTGGTCTGAAACGCTCTTGACAGCGTAGCCGAAGTCCTCACGCATTTTAGGCGGCATATCTATGCCGAATTTCTGCTCCATAAGGTAGCCGATACCGCCCTTTCCCGACTGGCTGTTGATACGGATAACGTCGCCCTCGTATTCTCTGCCCACGTCCTTCGGGTCGATTGCGAGATATGGCACATTCCAGTAATCGGGTGCTTTTTCCTCACGCCACTTCATACCCTTTGCGATAGCGTCCTGATGTGAGCCTGAGAATGCGGCAAAAACCAGTGCTCCGCTGTACGGCTGACGCTCGTAGACGTGCATACGGGTCATTTTTTCGTACACTTCTGTAATTTCGGGCAGGTTGGAGAAATCAAGATTAGGGTCAACGCCGTGGGTAAACATATTCATTGCAACTGTTACGATATCGACGTTGCCTGTTCTTTCACCGTTGCCGAAAAGGGTGCCCTCGATACGGTCTGCACCTGCGAGGAGTCCCATTTCGGAGTCTGCAACAGCACATCCTCTGTCGTTGTGTGGGTGGAGCGAAACAATTACGTTTTCACGGCGGTTGAGGTTCTTGCACATATACTCAACCTGACAGGCATAGACGTGGGACATACTTTCTGCAACTGTTACGGGGAGGTTTATGATAACCTTATCATTTTCGGTCGGCTGCCATATATCAATTACAGCGTTACAGACTTCAAGAGCAAATTCGGGCTCGGTGCCTGTAAAGCTTTCGGGGCTGTACTCAAAACGGAAGTTGCCCTCGGTTTTTTCACGGTATTCCTTACAGAGCTTAGCGCCGAAAATTGCGATATCCTTGATTTCCTGCTTGGATTTCTTGAACACCTGTTCACGCTGTGCAACGGAGGTACTGTTATAGAGGTGGACGATTGCATTTTTACAGCCTTTGAGTGCTTCAAAAGTTTTTGCGATGATATGCTCACGGCTTTGTGTGAGTACCTGAACTGTTACATCATCGGGAATGAGGTTCTGCTCGATAAGTGCACGGCAGAAGGCGTACTCAGTTTCGCTTGCTGCGGGGAAACCAATTTCTATCTCCTTGAATCCTACCTTAACAAGATACTTCCAGAATTCCAGCTTTTCTTCCAGCGACATAGGAATTATAAGAGCCTGATTGCCGTCACGCAGGTCAACGGAACACCAAATTGGTGCTTTATCGATTTTTTCCTTTGTTGTCCAGTCGTAGCACGGAACAGGCGGCATAAAGTAGCGTTTCTGATAATGGTTGTAGTTTTTCATAGCTTTCTTTCCTTTCGTTCTTGCGGTTGAGTCAAGAAGGTCAGGCAATAAAAAAAGCCTTCATCTCCTTGTAAGAGATGAAAGCTTGTAACTTCCACGGTACCACTCTTGTTCAGACTTTCGTCTGCACCTCACCGCATCTCAATCATTCGATATCCAATGCGTATCTCTGTAACGGGAGAACCCGTTCCAACCTACTTATCTGTGCACAAGATGTTCAGCGGACTGCTCAAGGACGAGTTATAACCGAAATTCTTTACTGCCTTTCACCTTACGGCAGCTCTCTGAAAAAGTCAATCGGCTTTTATTCCTATCAGCGCATTTGATTTATTACAAGTTGATTATACCATATCATTTTGTGTTTGTCAACAGCTTAAATATAACTCTTTTTCATAGCCGTTCAAAACATATTTATATTTTTTTGTCAAAATACTGGACAAGCCCCAAAATATATGTTATAATAATTTGTATTTATTAATATGTATGGAGGTTTTTAAGACTATGTCTTTGATTAAAAAGCTTTCTGCTGTTGCGGTAACATCTGCTATGGCACTTTCACTCGCTTCATGCGGTCAGGATACTACATGGGGTGCTAAAATTGACGATACAAAGCTTCGTGCAGGTATTTTCATCTATTATCAGTCTGATGCATTATCCGGTGCTTATGACTATATGTCTGAGACAGATACCGATGTTATGGCAATCACAATTGATGGTATGTCTACAGAGGACTGGGTCAATGACCAGGCTGTAAAGAGTATGCAGGAACACGTTGCTGTTGAAAAGAAATTCGACGAACTCGGACTCAAATTTGAAAACAATGAAGAGGAGCTTGCAAAGGCTAACGTTGAACAGTGGTGGGAATATGTAAGCGAATACTTCGAGGGTATCGGTGTAAGTCAGGAGTCCTACCTTGATGTTGTTATCAACGGCGAAAAGAAGGCTGCTATTTTTGACTACTACTACGGCGAAGGCGGCGAAAAGGAAGTTGCTGAAGCTGATATCAAGGCTTATCTCAATGATAACTTCGCAAGAATAAAGTACATTGATATGCCTCTCAAGGACGGCGAGGGCAACCTGCTCAAGTCTGAAGGCAAGGCTGAAATCAAGGCTATGGCTGAGGAATACATCGAAAGAATGAGCACTACAGATGTTACTTTCGAGGAAATTTCCAAGGAATATGATGAGTATTACAACGGACTTATTGAAGCTGCTGCAGGTACAGCTGACGGCACAGCTGCTGAAGAACCTGTTGATGACACAGCAGCCACCGAAGAAGCTGATGAGCTTGTTCTTCTTGGAAGCGTAACTTCTGCTGATTACCCTGTTCCGTCTGCTTCCGTTCACGAAAAGGTTGTCGGTGACGCTCTCAACGTTGGCGAATACCTGCTCATTGAAGAAGATGAGGTTTACTACATTGTTTACAAGATGGACCTTTTTGCTGATGAAGAATACTATGATTACAAGAAGACAGATGTTCTCAACGAGCTCAAGGGTGAAGAATTTGACGCGACTGTTGCAAGCTGGACAGAGGGTCAGGATGTTGTTGTAAATGACGCTGCTGTTAAACGCTACAAGGTTGAAAAGCTTAACGAGGAATAATTATCAGACCGCTCTTTTGATAAAGGGCGGTTTTCTTGTATCTTCTCAAAATTTACGGCATATAATGAAACAGCGGAGCAGCTCCCCACGGAGTATATCCGTAGTAATTTATGAGGAGGATTGGTCTGCGCTGCGGACACAATTATTATGCCAAGTGTTTTTTTAAGTCCTTCCACTCAGGAATGGAACCCATATATCAATGGCGGCAATGAGGAGCAATATATGAACCTTATTGCTGATGAAATGGAGCCTTACTTACGGTCATCGGGTATTGAATACCGAAGAAACAACCCTGCCCGTGATGTGCGTGGTGCAATAAGTGACTCCAACACAGGAAATTATGATGTACATCTTGCCCTTCATTCAAATGCAGGCGGCGGTCGTTTTGCGGGAAGACTTCGTGGAATTGACCTTTATTATTCCCCTTATTCCAAACAGAGCAGGCAGCTTGCTTCAAATCTTGCCAACAATCTGCAATATGTTTACCCTGACCCTGCAAAGGTAAATATTCTGCCTACCACTTCTCTTGGTGAGGTTTCGAGAACAAGGGCGGTTGCAGTGCTTGCGGAGCTGGGCTACCACGACAATCAGGCTGATGCTGAATGGATTAAGGCTAACATTGTTCCGATTGCAAGAAGTCTTGTTCAGGGTCTTTGCGACTATTTCGGTATTCCGTTTGTTGAGGCTCAGCCTGTTCGGAGAGGTATTGCTGCAACGGATGGTTCAAATCTGAACATCAGAAGCTTTCCGTCAACAGATGCGGCGATTATAGGCAAAATCCCGAATGGTGCTGCTGTTTCAATTTACGGACAGACGGGCAACTGGTATGTTATCCGTTACAATGATATTGACGGTTATGCGGCTGCTGATTATATCACAATTGAATAATTAAAGCTACGGAAACGGTGAAATTTTCGCTGTTTCCGTACTATTTAACAGCAAAAAACTGTTGCAGTTTTCATAAATGTGTGATATAATTAATTGAATATGCCTTTAACCTGCCGTAAACGGTGTTGCACGGACAGGTTGAGCGTTTTACATTATTTTGTACAGCAAGGAGTCTTTATATGTCAAAAATCAGGGTTGCCGTTCTGTTCGGCGGTATTTCAAACGAGCACGACATTTCACTTATTTCTGCAACTAATATTATTTCTGCCATTCCATCCGATAAATATGAGGTCATTCCTATCGGTATTACAAAAAAAGGCAGATGGCTTTTCTATCCCGGTGATATAGGTCTGATTTCTTCTGGCAACTGGGAGTCTCATCCTGACTGCGTTCCTGCGGTAATTCTTCCTGACCCGATGTATAAGGGCATTGTGAAAATCAGTGAAGGATGCTGCACTACAACTAAAATTGATGTGGTATTCCCTGCTTTACACGGTCAGAACGGTGAGGACGGTGCTATTCAGGGCTTGCTCAAGCTTTCGGGAATTCCTTATGTAGGCTGTGACATTATTTCTTCCGCTAACTGTATGGATAAGGCTGCGGCTCACGTTATGCTTGAAGCAGGCGGAATAAGAATGGCTAAGTGGAAGTGCGTTTCTGTTGCTGACCTGAACAGACTTGATGATGTTTGCGATGAAATTGCGGGCGAGCTTGATTATCCTCTTTTCGTAAAGCCTGCAAACAGCGGTTCTTCCGTTGGTGTAAACAAGGCAAGCTCTTTTGAAGAACTGAAAAATGCTATCAAGCTTGCTTTCAGTCACGATAAAAAGGTTATTGTTGAAGAATTCATCAAGGGACACGAGGTTGAATGTGCTGTATTCGGCAAGGAAACACCATTCGCTTCGGAAGTCGGCGAAATCAGCTCCTGCAATGAATTCTACGACTATGAAGCCAAATACATTCTCGGCACTTCGGGACTTACAATTCCTGCTGATATTCCTGCTGAGGCTTCAAGGGAAATCCGTGAAACTGCTGTTAAGGCATTCAAGCTGATGGGCTGCTCGGGTCTTTCAAGAATTGACTTCTTCCTTACTGATGACGGTACGGTTTATCTCAATGAAATCAATACTCTCCCAGGCTTTACTCAGATTAGTATGTATCCGAAGCTTATGGAGAATATGGGTATTTCTCAGCCTGAGCTTCTTGATAAGCTTATTTCACTCAGTATGGAATAATGAGCAATATTATGGCTGATTTCAACACAAGGAGGTTGCTATGAATAACAATGCAATCGGTGTTTTTGACTCGGGACTCGGTGGTCTGACCTGCGTCAAGGAGCTTAACAAGCTTATTCCGAATGAAAACATTATTTATTTCGGTGACAATGCAAGAGTTCCTTACGGTGCAAGAGGACGTGAAACTATACTCGAATACGCAAAACAGGATATTGCTTTTATAAAAAAACACAATGTAAAGATGATTATTGCGGCTTGCGGCACGGTTTCTTCAGTTCTCGGAAGCAGCAAGACATCAGACGGTGAAACTGCATTTTCGGGGGTTCTTCTTCCTGCGGCACAGACTGCGTGCAGTGTTACGAGAAACGGAAAAATCGGCGTAATCGGCACTGATGCGACTATAAAATCAGGAAGCTACGGAAAAGCTATAAGAAGCATACGCCCTGATGTAAAGGTTATCGGCAACTCCTGTCCGCTGTTTGTTCCGTTGGTCGAAAACGGATTTACTGACAGGGATAATCCTGTTACAAAGCTTGTGGTTGAACAGTATCTTTCTCCGCTGAAGGCTGAGGGAGTTGATACTCTTGTTCTGGGCTGCACTCACTACCCTATTATCCGTGACACAATTGCTGATTATATGGGCGAAAATGTTACGCTGATTTCTTCGGGCGAGGAAGTTGCAAAGTACGCATACAATATGCTGATGCGCAACGATATGCTTACAGACCGTGAAGAAAAAGGGACAAATACTTACTACACTTCGGACAGTGTTGAGCTTTTTGAGGAAAATGCACACGCTTTTCTCGGAAACTCCATAAATGGTAAAATCTACAAGGTCGGTATTGAGGAATTGATTTCCTGCTGAACCTTATAATCAGAGGATTGAAATGGAAAGAAAAATTTTTTTAAATCTGAAAAGCATTAATTCGGTCGGAAATGACAGCAGCAAAACTGAGCTTAACTCAGATGGTGTACTGCGAATTCTTGACAACGGTGATATTGAAGTAAGCTATGAGGAGTCAGAGGCTACAGGCTTCAAAGGCTCTACAACGTTTATTACCATTTCCGAAAATATGCTTGTTACGCTTAAAAGAGTAGGCTCAGCGCCGTCTATTCTTACGATTGAGGCTGACCAGAAGCACCTTTGCCACTACGGTACGCCTTACGGTGATATTATGATGGGCATTACAACTCACGCTGTACGGAGCAATATTACCTTTGACGGCGGTGAGCTTTATCTTAAATACACTATTGATGTAAACGGCGGATACGTTTCCGACAACGAAATTTATCTGAATGTTAAATAACTGAAAGGATGAAATAAAATGACTAACCCAATCAAATCCGCTTCAAATGAACTTCGTGAGCTGCTTATGGCGGCTCTCGGCAGACTTGTTTCCGAGGGAAAAATTGAGGCTGTTCCCCTGCCCGCTTTCAACATTGAAATTCCTCAGGACAAATCCCACGGCGACTTTGCTTCAAACATTGCACTTGCTTGTGCAAAGCCTTTGAAGTCCGCACCAAGAAAGATTGCTGAAATGCTTTGTGATGCTATTATTCTTGAGGGCAGCTCTTTTGAGCGTGTTGAAATTGCAGGTCCGGGCTTCATTAACTTTTTCCTGTCAAGAAGCTGGTTCTCAAATGTAATCGGCTCTGTATTTGCTGAAAAGGAAAATTACGGACGTACAGACACAGGTGCAGGAAAGAAAATTCTTGTTGAATTCGTTTCCGCAAACCCTACAGGTCCTATGCACATCGGCAACGCACGAGGCGGTGCTATCGGTGACTGTCTTGCTGCTGTTCTTGACTGGGCAGGCTACAATGTTGAACGTGAGTTCTATGTAAATGACGCAGGCAATCAGATTGAAAAGTTCGGCAACTCCCTTAACCTCCGCTATTTACAGCTTTGCTCCGAAAACGGACAGGCTTTTATTGCCAAGTACGCTGACAACGAGGAGCTTTGTCAGGCAATTTACAATGACGCTGAAACATTCCCTATGCCTGAGGATGTTTATCTCGGTGCGGACATTATTGTTCACGCTAAGAATTTCTACGATATCAACGGCAACGCTTATGCTGACAAGACAGAAGAAGAACGCAAGGATGCTCTTGTTGCTTTTGCACTTCCTAAGAACATTCAGAAGCTTGAAGACGACCTTCGCAAGTACAGAATTGAGTACAACACCTGGTTCCGTGAAAGCACTCTCCACAACAGCGACGCTATCAAGAATGTAATTGAGCTTCTCAAGAAGAGCGGTTACACATACGAACAGGAAGGCGCACTCTGGTTCAAGTCCTCTGAGCTTGGTGACGAAAAGGACAGGGTTCTTATTCGTGCAAATGGTATTCCTACTTACTTTGTACCTGATATTGCTTACCATTACAACAAGCTTGTTACCCGTGGTTTTGATACAGCAATTGACATTCTCGGTGCTGACCACCACGGCTACATTCCAAGAATGAAGGCTGCTATGCAGGCGCTCGATGTTGACCCTAACCGTCTTGATATGATTATTATGCAGATGGTACGTCTTGTAAAGAACGGCGAAACATACAAGCTTTCAAAGCGTTCGGGCAAGGCTGTTACACTTGAAACTCTGCTTGATGAAATTCCGATTGATGCAGCACGTTTCTTCTTCAATCTCCGTGAAGCAAACTCGCACTTTGAATTTGACCTTGACCTTGCTATTGAGCAGTCCTCAAAGAACCCTGTTTACTATGTTCAGTACGCTCACGCAAGAATCTGCTCAATTATCCGTAATCTCGAAGCTGAGGGTTACTCTGTGAAGGAGCTTTCCGCTGAACAGCTGAACGTTCTTGATGCACCTGAGGAAATCGAGCTTATCCGCTTCATCGCTTCCCTGCCTAACACTGTTGATGCGGCTGCAAAGGATTACGACCCTGCTAAGATTACACGTTACACTCAGGACCTTGCTACTCTATTCCACAAATTCTATGACAAGTGCAGAATCAAGGGCGCTGAGGAAAATGTACTTTATGCACGTCTTGCGCTTTGCGAGGCTGTTAAGATTACTCTCAGAAACACACTTGATATGCTTAAAATCACCTGCCCTGAAAAGATGTAAGGTACAAAACTATGCAGATTATGATTGAATGTGAATACTGCGGTTCACTTTATGATTTCAGCGAAAATCATACTTGTCCGAACTGTGCGGCTATTCCTGATAAAAAGAAGGTTGCTGCGGCTAAGGCTGCTGCTAAGGCTGAGGCTAAAAAATCACCCGAAATTGCTGTCAAGCTTGATTACACGCCTGAGAAGCCTCCTTCAAGTATGTTTATGACGGTAATTGTAAAGCTTATTCCGCTTTGGATTTTTCTGATTATCGTACTTACTTACGTTCCTGAAATGGCAGAAAACTCCGTGGCAAAGAAAGCTGCTGAAAATCTTCAGGTTATTGATGAAATCACATATGCTGACCACGCAATGAACGAGGAATTCCTTTACGATGACAAAATCACTTTGGAAATTGATGATGCGTTTTATGCTGAAAGTGAGGTTGTGGAGGCGCTTCTTCCTGACGGTATGAAGCTGCTGGTTGTTCATATTAAGGGCAGTATTGACGAAGATAAATATGACGGTTATGATTACAACGATTATGCAAGAGTAAATCCTTACATAACCAATGGTGTTATCTGCCGTGAAAAGCTTGGATATTCTGCACTTAATTCAATTCCTGAAATATATGGCACGACAACCTTTACACTGACCAATTTCTACAGCTTTTCCAGTGAAAGAGATGGTTACTGGTGCTTTATAGCTGATGAGAATGATACTGATATAAGCTTGTGTATCGGTGATTATACCGTCAAGGATTACGCTCTCACTCTTGAAGAAGTACACAGAATTGACATTACAGCTGCAAAGGAGGAATCCTGATGGCTTTTTTTAAGAGAAAAAGATACAATATCTTTGTAAAGCTTATTGCAATTGCGCTGTTTATTCTTGTATTAATTATGGTTTGGGGCACAGTTCTGATAGTTGGAGAAACCTCTGTTCTTTCATCATATGACAGTTATTATGAATGGGAGATTACAGGTCATACTATTGAAAAGCTTGATGACGGAAAATACAAGCTGACGCTTGATGTGAAAAACACAAGTGCTTATGATGCGTATATTGACAAATACACTCTAAAGCTTGAATATGGGGATTACAATTATATTGATTATCCGAATACACCATATCCGGAAGGCTACTTTTATGAATCCTTGAATGAAACGTTAATTCCGCCGGGAGAAACAATCAAACATTCAATTACTTTCGAAGCACCCGAAGGACTGCGTTCATTCAGAGTCAGGTATAACGGCGAGTCCTATATGCTTTCAGAAGCAAGGGACAGGGACAGCAATTACAAATACTATGACGTTGATTTAAAATAATTCCAAAAAAATCACCTCGGACAAGTATAAACCGTCTTAAACGGTCAAAACTATGTCCGAGGTGAATTTTATGAGTAATGAGAAATTCAAGATTTCAAGCAAAAGTCTGATTATAACATCGGGTATTTGTATTGCTGTTGCAGCTGTTGCGGGGATTTACACCTACAACAAGGCTTCAGACCAGCTGAATGCTGAGATTATCGGCAGCAACAAAACTACATTGTCCGCAGAGGTTGACCCTGAAACACCTGTTAATGTTGAACAGACTAACGTTGCTAAGACAGAGGTTACGACGGTTACTGAGACAGAAAGCATTGAGTCAGCAATTGCACCTGAGGTTGAAGTCGTTGAGGAAGCGGCTGTTGTTGCTCCTCAGACAATGGTCAGACCGCTCAATGGTGAAATTATCAACGAATTTTCGGGCGGTGAGCTTGTAAAGTCCAGAACACTCAATGTATGGAAAACACACGATGGTGTGGACATTGCAGGTGCACTTGACGAAAAGGTAAAGAGTATGGCAAGCGGCACTGTCACAAAGGTTTATGAGGACCAGATGATGGGTGCGTGCGTGATTATTGACCACGGTAACGGTCTTGAGGGGTACTACTGCAATCTGAGCAAGGATATTCCCATTGCAGAGGGTCAGAATGTTTCCGCAGGTTCAATTATCGGTATGGTCGGTGACACTGCTGAAAGCGAAATCAGCGAGCCGTCTCATCTGCACTTTGCCTTAAAAAAGAACGGCGAATGGATTGACCCGATTGCTCTTATTTCGGGTGAAGGAAGTTAAAATGGTAAGAGGTACCGTAGGGTACCTCTTTTTTTCAGAATAATGGTTTGAAATTAATATTATTGATGCTTTAAATATTGACATATTTGTATATTGATGATAAAATTAAATGGAATATAATATGTTTATTTCATAGATATATGAAAGGAGTTGACAACAGGTTTCAAAAGCATAGTTTTTCAAAAATTATACGGGAGGAGGAATCACGTTTTTCTGAAAACGTGGTCAGATTTATGAAAACGATTTTAAAAAAAGCGGCGGCGCTGCTGACATCGGCTGCGGTAATGCTTTCGGCAAGTCCTATGGTTTCATATGCGGCAATGGACACAAGTGAATTTGATTCTGGGTATACATATTCAACTGAGATGAGGGGGCTTACTGCCTTTCAGATTGCAAGCGATATGGGGGCAGGCTGGAATCTGGGAAATTCACTTGAAAGCGTAGATAACGAAACAAACTGGGGCAACCCTACTACTACAAAGGCAATGATTGATGCAATTGCAGATAAGGGCTTTACTACTCTGCGTGTTCCTGTAAGATGGGATGACCATTATTCCAACGCTTCTTCATATACAATTCAGGACAACTATATGGACAGAGTGGAAACCGTTGTAAACTACGGTCTTGCAAATGATATGTATGTTATTCTTAACGTGCATCACAATGATTTGCAGCATAATGTTCCTGACACTGATGCTATTTCAGCAGAGCTTTCAGCTATATGGACACAGATAGGCAATCGCTTCAAGAACTATGGCGACAAGCTTATTTTTGAGGTGAACAATGAGCCGAGAAGTCAGAATGACTGGACAGGCAATGCTGAGTATTACGCTTGTGTAAACGATTGCAACGAGGCTGCACGAGCTGCTATCCGTGCGACAGGCGGAAACAACACCGAACGTCTTGTTATGCTGCCTACTTACTGTGCGTCAGCTGATGAAGCAAAGGCTGCGGCGTGGACAAAAAATGCTTCGGATGATATGATTGCTGCTTCAATCCACGCATATCTCCCCTTTGATTTTGCATTTAACGGTGAAGGACATACTACCTGGCTGGAGTCAGACGTTGCTGAGCTGAATTCATTCTTTGACAGGCTTGACACTTATTTTCTCAGCAAGGGTATCCCTGTGGTTATCGGTGAATTCGGCAACTGCAACAAGAACAACACAGCTGACCGTGTAACCTGCACAGAGGTTTACACTTCTCTTGCAAGACAATTTGCAGAGCAGAATATTCCGTGTGTTGTATGGGATAACAACTGCTATGAAGTCGGTGAGGAAAACTTCGGGCTTTTCAACCGCAGCAGCCGCACATTTACTTATGAAGGAATAGTAAATGCGCTTGTTTCCGCTTATGATGGAGACCCTGATTATGAAGTCTCCTGCTCCGCAGAAACTGTTATTTCTTCTACAGGCGGCAGCACTACGGGCAGCTGGGGACAGGCTGTATGCTTCTCGGGAGGACTTATCAAATCAATGTCTCAGGGAGAAAGCGTTTATGCTGAGTATTCAAGCTCAAAAGCTCCTGAACTCATTTTGCAGAGTCTTTCAGTTTCAGATAAAGGCTGGGTAAAAGTTCCCCCTGACAGTACATCAGACGGTGTTGCTGTTTGGAGCTACTCGACTATTGTAAATTATTATGGTGAAGGCTTCGTAGGTCTTGACAACGTATTTATCGGTGACACAGGTGCTGCTCTGACGGTATCTAAGGTTTACATCAACAATCCAAATGCACACACACATAATTATAACGGTGCAGAAACTGTTACTCTTGAGGCAAGCGAAACCACAAAGGGCAGAATGACTGTTGCCTGCTCTGTAAGCGGCTGTGACAAATTCAGAGTTGTTGAAACTGATTACGCTTCGGGCTGTGCTCACACCGGCGGTACTGCTACCTGCAAGGATAAGGCAATCTGTGGTCTCTGCGGCAAACCATACGGTAAGGTTGACAGCACAAACCACACAAGCGTGGCAGAAAATTATTCTTTTGACGAGAGCGGTCACTGGTATGAATGCGGCGGCTGTGGTGCAGATGTTGATAAATCTTCACACTCATCAAGCGGTGCTGCAACAGAAACAACGGCAGAAACGTGCACAGTATGCGGATATGTAATTACTCCTGCACTTGGTCATACAACGCACACTGCTGACACAAGCAAATGGCTTTATGACGAAACAAGTCACTGGCACAAATGTATTGGCTGTGAGGAAAAGCTTGATGTGAAAAAGCACAGCGGCGGTACTGCTTCCTGCAATGCAAAGGCTGTCTGTGAAATATGCAGTCAGTCCTATGGTAATATGGACAGCTCCAACCATATAGGCATAGAGGAAGAATGGTCTTCCGACCAAACACATCATTGGCACGAATGTAATGACTGCGGCAGTGATATTGACAAGGCTACTCATAAAAAGGCTTCTGCCTATCAGAAAAATGAAACGGGACACTGGAAAAGCTGTACTGTATGCGGTACAGGTGAAGCCTATGCTGAAAATCACACAAGCGATGAGGGTGTTGTTACTGTAGAGCCTACAGCAGATTCGGAGGGACTCCGCACATATTCCTGCACTGTATGCGACTATGTTATCAGGACAGAGTCAATACCAAAATTGCAGGCATTGGTAAAGGTATCTGACGGCACTGAGGAAAAGAAATTTACTGACCTTAAATCTGCACTTAAAGCATACGCTTCATCGTCAGAATCTCTGACTATCACTTTGCTTGATGATGTTTCCGTAAAAAGCGTTGCTCTGCCTAAAAAGGCTGAGTCCATTACAATTACAGGCAGCGGCACATTAAGCATAAGCGGCACTTCCCTGTCAATCCCTGCAAGCACAACTATAAACACAGACATCATAGGCAGCGGTACAAAGCCGCTTGCAATAAAGATTTCGGCAGGCAAAACCCTTAACCTCAATGGCAATATAACAAACCTTGGGGCATTAAGCGGTACAAAGACATCTGTGCTTAATGCAAACACAAATCTTACCGCAGCAAGTCTTGCAACCTTCAAGGAGGTAAATATTGCGGATAATGCTGTGCTTACTGTAAACGGCAAGGTTTCCGCAGTTTTACTGCTCAACGGTAAATTGAATCTTACAAACGCAAAGTCTACTGCTGCTATAACAACAGCAGGCACGGCTTCCCTTGTTTTAAGCGAGAGCAACGGCGTAATTCCTAAGGTGACAATCAACGATGTAACAGACAGCCTTGAATTGAAGGTTGTTGACTCCGAGGGCAATACAATTCTTCTTGAAAACGGAACAGCGGTACTGTTTGCGGCAGGAAAAACAGATTACACTGACAAGGTTACGGTAGTAAATAAAAACCAAAGCAGTCTTGTGCTTACACCTTTTATGTACGGCAAGGAAATCCGTGCTGAATATGCAGACACAATCTCTTTATATGACGGCACAACACGCAAAAACTTCCCTAACCTTTCTGCTGCTTTGAACGCAATTAAGGAGTCCTCAAAGGACTATGTACTTACACTTAATGACGACCAGACTGTAAATACACTCAAGCTGCCCAAAACTGCAAACAGCATTACAATTGACGGTGACGGTGCACTTAATATAGCTGCGGCTTCTGTTGCAATTCCTGTAAATATGACAATTGAGGCTGACCTGAACGGAACAGGCAAAAAGCCTTTTGCATTAAAGGCTGCGGCAGGTAAAACACTTACTCTCGGCGGCACTGTTACAAATCTCGGTGCATTGAGCGGTACAAAGACATCGCTGCTTAATGTTAATACTGACCTGACCGCTGCAAGCCTTGCAACCTTCAAGGAAGTAAACATTGCTGAGGACGCTGTACTTACGATAAACGGCAAGGTTTCTGCGATTTCACTGCTCAACGGTAAATTGAAGCTTACAAACGCAAAAACGGCGGCGGCTTTGACAGCGGGAGATGCTGAAATCGTACTTATCAGCGGTAATTTCCCCAAGGTAACGGTAGCTGATGCACTTGAAAATCTTACTGTTACTGTTGTTGACGAAAACGGTGAGGAAGCTGACCTTGCAAGCGGTACAGCTGTTATTTACAGCGGCGGCAAAAACAAATTCACCGATAAGATAACAATTACAAACAAAACCGCAAACGGACTTGACCTTGACCCATTCATTTACGGAAAGGAAATCCGTGCGGAATATGCAGATGCTATAACATTAAGCGGAGGCGGCAACGGCAATTATCCTAATCTTGAAAAGACCTTTGAGGCTATTACAGATGCAACTAAGGATTATGTAATTACACTTAATTCCGACATATCTGCGGCAAAGCTTGCTGTTCCTAAGACTGCAAACTCCGTAACAATCAGAAGCAATGGTGAATGCAGAACAATCAATCTTTTAAATGTATCCTCTGTAACATCGGCAACAGAGCTCATTCTTGAAAATGTAAGAATTGAAAGCACAAAGCCTTATGCTCTGACGGCTTCAAAATCGCTTACTCTGGAGAATTTCGTTTCGGAGTCTGTGAAATCCGTCAAGGGCGGTGCTAAGTTCTCCCTTAATCTGGGTGAATGCAGTACAATTCCGTCTGTTACAGGCTTTGGCACAATCAATGTAAAGGACGATTACGCAATTGGTACTGCGTTTACAACCACTACTCTCAATCTTTGCGAGAATGCGGGAATAATTGTTCCGGGTACAAAATCAACAGTATCCGCAAAATTCCTTAACGGTGAAACAGGCTCTTACATTAAGCTTGAACAGGGCTTTACTCCTATAAAATTAAGCGGCACATCAAACGATTGCATAACAGGTACAATCAAGCTTGTGGCTGATACTGAAATTGCTTCCGATACACCTGTTTTTGCTGCAAAATATGCAGGAAACAATGTATTTGACCCAAGCGGTGCAGTTGCTGCAAGTGAATATGGTCACACCGTTTCCATAGTTGGCGGCAAGGCTTACATCAAGCCGATACTTCTTGACCTTAACGGTTCACGCTATGCTTTATGGGCAGACGCAGTTTCAGCAATTGAAGCGGAAAATTCGGGTGCAGATTACACACTGACTCTGCTTGACAATTACGACGCTGAAGGTGCGCTGAAATTTCCTAAGGCAGGAACATACAACAGTATTACTGTTTCCTCAGCAAACAAATTGCTCACCTTCACAGGCGGAATTACCGCAACAGGCGAACTGATTATTTCAGATACTTCCCTGATATCTGTCAACAGCAAGGACGTTTCCGTGAAGTATTCCGTAAACGCAGGAAAATACAGCCTTACAGCTGTAAATGCCGATTTCGGACTTGCAAGCGGAATTACCTCATCTGCTGATGTTACATTAAGAAGCACTGTTCTTAACGGCAATGTCAAGGCGGCAGCACTTAACCTTGAAAACGGAAACCTTATTTCAGGAACTGTAACTGCAACGCTTCTCAATCTCAGCGGAAACAATACCGTACTCAACACAATTCAGACTGCTTCACTTAATGCATCAGATGCAGGCGCAAAGCTTAATCTTCTTTACGGAAAATATCTGAATGTAACTCAAAATGGTATCGCTGTTGATTCGGAACAAATTACATTAAGGCTGATTGACGCAAACGGAAATGCTGTTTCAGCGGAATCAGGTACAGTTATTTCAACAAAATTTATTGGCAGCACTGACAAGCTTCTGCTTGACGCTGAAAACGGCAGTCTTACAATCAGCTGCAGCAAAAACAAGCTGATACTTGAAAATCCGTATGAAGCTGAAAGCCTTGATGAAAATATCTCTGAGGAAGAAATAACAGCTCCTGATATTGAGACTGAGGATGATATTGCTGAGGACGGTGACAATTCTGAGAGTGACACTTCCGAAATTGACGATGACACATCTGAGGATGACGTATCCGAAATTGGCGGTGACACTTCTGATGATGATGTATCCGAAATTGAAGGTGACACTTCTGATGATGATGTATCCGAAATTGATGACATAATCAATACTGACGAAACCCAAGCGGCATAAATAAGATTTAAGATAAAAGGCACACTGCTCAATATACTTTAAGCAGTGTGCCTTAATTTTATGTCTGCGTATGTAACCGTCACGCCCATTACGTAACAAATCTGTAACGGCTATATTTGATTATGCGAAATCCGGCAGTGTCTTACTTTATCTGTGCCAGAATACTCGGGTCCTTTATCTTACTGTCCTCAGCAAGGAATAGCATCTTTGTGATAATTTCCGCAGTTTTCGGGTCTTCATCCGCAAACGGCAGGAAAAGCTTTCCTCTGTGCTGGCTGTGAACAGGGAGAATATTTATCATTGCCCCGCCCTTTTTATGAATAACTCCGCTGCCGAGATGGAGGGTATATTCGCCGTATTTTCCGCTGATATGTGCATGGCTGCCTTTTATCTCAACATTCGTAAGCTTGAAAAGCGGCAATGTAAATTCAATAATAGCCGCACGCATTTCAACAGTGGAGTGGCTTGTTTCAGGGTCAACGCCTCCTGCGTGAGCAACGCTTACCGCCATATCAACATCACGCATTACCTCTGAGAAAATTATATCGGGAATATCCTTGATAACAAGTGCCCTGCCTGTTTTTCTGTCGGTGAATTCGACCCATTCAAGAGTAGGTGCTTCGATATCCGCAGGAGTAAACCAATCTGCGATTGCGTAAATTCGTGCAACAATATTTTCTTTATAGTAAACCTTCTGCAAGCCGTCCTCAACGTCAGCTACCCAACGTCTTGTTTTAAGGCAGGCAACCGTCTTTGCAGGCTGTATCTGATTTCCTGCATAACGGAGCGAATGTGTCATTTCAGCTTCATCTGCTGTCTTTACATAAAGCTCTCTGAACACCTGACGGAAGGGCTGAACAAGCTGCTTGTCAAACAGATGTCTCTGATAATCAGACCAGTGACCGTCCTTGTAGAGTGCATAAGGATGAGCAGCAATAACCTTGTCGCTGTCGGAAAGCTTCACGATATTTCCTGCATAATCGGTAAGCTCGTTTCCGTCAAGGAAGCCAAGCTTATCTCCGCAGACAAACACAAGATTTTTGATTATCGGCAGAACAACAGGATTTCTTCTGAGTATATTAAGCTCCTCAACTGTAAATTCAGTGCTGTTCTCCATAGCCTGCTCAAACATTACTCTTGTACGGCGATACTGTTCAACAAGCTTTTTCTTTGTTTCTGTAAGCCTTACAATATACTCATTCTTTTTAAGCTTTGCAGGAACAGATTTAAGCTGTTTTCCGTCCTTTGTGCAGATTATTTCCGCCTTGCCCGTATCGTCTACTGCAAGCCTGAATATTGTTCCGTCAATCTCCTTGTCCTCAAAAAGCTCACGGCTGTCATCAATAAGCTTTGTTTCCATTCTCAGCGTAAGCCTTGTCACATCGGCATAACCTGCATTTATGGAAAGATTCTGCATTGCAATCTCAACAGCCTTTTTCTCGCTTGCACTTCGCTGTGAGCCGAACTTCTTGCTTTCCTTTAAGAACTGCTGTAAATAGAGATAGCGGTTACAGATATCATCCTCATTCTTTATAGGAATAAGGGCATACGCCATAAGCAAATCCTTGTTACGCTTATCGGCGATAGTCTTGACGGTTTCTTCCGTTTCAAACTTGCCGAGAACAGCGTCTGCATATTTTCTTGCCCTTGAATGTTTAGCGCCGTCGGAAATATATTTTGCGGCGTCGTAAATCATATCAAACCGCTTTTTACCCAAGGTGTCATAAGCTGCTCTAAACCAGCTTATATCAAATGCACCTGCGTTAAGCTCCTCATCTGTAAGAGGAGTATATTTTGCGATAACAGCCTTACGCTTGTCGTCAAACTTCTCGTTCATATGTGCAATGAAATAATAGCAGGCAGATGAGAAGCCCTCCCAGCCGAGATATTCACCCACCATCGGCAGCCATTCGGGAGAATACATTGCCGCTTCTATAAGACGCTTTTCGCTGATACCTGTACCCTTTACGGCTGATTTCAGCTTTTCAGCATTATCCTCATAGTCAGGCAGGCAAACGCTGAGAAGATGACTCAATGCACCCTTTTTCGTTTTTGTATTGCCGTAAAGTGAACGTTCAAGCGGCAATTCTCCCAACGCACAAAGTATCTTCACAAGATGGTCTATGCCGTAAATACGCTTTATTCCGTCAATCGCACCTGAATACTCAGTTTCAAGGTCACCTCTTTTAATTTCCTTTGCCAGGATTGTTTCCGTCATTTTTCTGTACAGCTTTTCAGCAAAGTCAATAAGCTTTTTCTGCTCCTCGGTCAGCTCGGAAAGGTTATCGCTGTTTATAAAGCTGCGGAATTCATTAAACTTTCTGTTTCGTTCCCAACTGCGTTCTCTCGTATCAACAGCTGCTTCAAGTTCCCTTGCACCTGCATAAACATACGATACTACAGAAAGTGCTCCGCCAAGTATCGGTGAGCTATAGTAGCTATGACTTTGTTCCGTAAACAGTATTCTGTAAAGCTGTGCTTCTGTGATAATGCCGTGATATGCGGCGTGGATATACTGATGTACGCTTATTCCGTGATACAATGGCATTGTGGTAAGATAAAATGCTCTGCCGTATATTGTTGTGATAGTGAAACCGTCCTTTTGCTCAAAAGCATATTTGAGCGGAAAAGCCTCTGACGCAAGCTTAATATTATCTCCTGTTCGTTCAATACCGCTAAGCAGTATTCTTACAGGATAATACGACAAAATCGGAGCACTGCCTGTTTTTTCTGTTCCATTTACGTTGACTTTGAACTTAATGCTGAGATTGTCAATCGGCATAAGTCTGTTTATGAAAGCCGCAGAAACATAGAACAACTCGACCTTATCGGAATGCTTATTTAACAAATACTCGCATATTTCAAACAGCTTTATAAAATACTTGTACTCATAACGGACTGTAAGCTGTTTTCCGATTATGCCTTCAAGGACTTTATTGCATTTTACGGAGTATTCGTCATAATTCCCCTCTGAACAAAGTGACACCATCATTTTAAACAGTGTTACGGGAGTTTTGATTTCTTCATCGTAAAATTTATCCCAGTATACGCTGAAAGGCATAACCCTTTTTCCGTTTTCAACACCGAAAAGAGAATGTGCCGTGCCGAGGTTTACGATTTCCCCACCATAACCGTATCTGAATTCTTCATCAGCGTGAGCTTCCACAAGCTCGTCAAGTTTTACCAATGCTGTTCTCCACGCAGGCTCGCTTTCTTCCTTCCCATTGAAATATTTTCTGAACATCTGCTCCGCTTTTTCAATAAACTTTTCATCTATAACAGGTGTATAAATATCCTTGTCGGAATAAAGTGCGGGGATATCGCTTTCAGATTTTTCGGACGGAAGAATGTTCTCTATAAGTATTCTTTCAGCGGCAGATGTGCTTTCATTCTGCTTTACAAGAGGAATACACCTGTTGAAAAGTGCCGTTCTGTTTTCGTCCTTTGAAAGCTGTATTATAATGTCAAGGGCAGCTGTACGCTTTTCTTCTTTTTTATCGGAAATAAGCTTGGCTATACTGCCGAAAAGTGCGTCATCATTCTGTTTCATAAGAAGCTTTATGCAGTTTGAACGCATATCTGCATTCTTATATCTGAGCATATCCTCAAGCTGACGGTAATTTTCATCTGCAAGCTTAATCTTGTTTATCAGCTTGAAAGCATCACGTCGGGTATACTCCTCTTTGTCGCAGACCTCTGCTGTAAGTATTCTTCTCTGTTCGTCTGTTTCAGGCTGTGCGAGAAGAAGCAAAACAACAGAGTTTCTGAAATAGTCAATCTGCGGAATAAGAGAAGCAACATAATCTATTTTATCATTGTCCCGGAGTGTACTTGCTATGTAGGCAAGCCTTATAACCACATCAGAACGGGACAGACTTTCGCTGTTCCACGAGAAAATACAAGGTGAAAAATCCACAGATTTTTTTGACATTCCGTTGTATATCTCCAGTAAAATACCGTACATTTTTTCTGCTTCTTCACAGCTTTTGAAATATGGCTCAAGGGGTGCATATGTTCTTACAGAGCCATCAAAGCTATATGTGCCTATAGCATTGTACTTACCCAACTGCTTATATATTGCCGTTGTGCATCCGACCATAAAGCTTTTCATATATACCGCAAGTATTTCAGGCTCATTTTTGTGCTCCTCTATGACATTCATTGCCGTTGTGCTCATAAAAACAACGTTGTCAAACTGTGCTGTCATATATCCTGCAACCATTATCTGATGCTTACTTCCGTGTAGAGCATACTCCTTTATCAGATGGAGCATATAGAATGCCTCGTGAAAGCCGTAAGCCCAGAGTGCAATATAAATTTTCATTGTATCCTCGGTAGCAAGATATTCATCACACACATCTTTATCGTGAATACAATCGTGAATAAGCTTTACTGACTTGTCACTTATTCTTTCAAGCTTTACAGTTTCCTCCTCAACAAAGCCCAGCCATACACCCACAGCACGCTTTACGGAAGAAAAACGGATAAGGTTATTTTCAATTATTACATCAAGCAGTGTAAAAAAAGCTTCCTTTGTTCCCGTATCCATTGTCTCACAAATAGTTTGACGAAGTCCCTCCTGAAGACGTGCTGCAAGAAGAAGCTTTCCAAGTTTTTCGTGCAGGTCAGCATTATGACTTTTGGTTACTGCGGAAATTATCATATAGCTCATAGGCACTTCGCTTTCGCACATAATAATTTCCGAAGCAAGCTTTATCATACGTTCATTGCCCATATCAATTTCGGCAGCCACAACCTTGTCCATATTATGAAAATTAGAATAAAAATACTCTTTATGGAACATCTGCTCCTCCGTAAGATTTTTACCCTCAATAATGTCGCAAATATCAGCGTCAATATGGTCACGCTCATATAAGGTATATACCACTTCCATAATTTTAGGACACAGCACCACAGGAACAGTTGTTCTTAACGAACGTCGTACTGACGATTCAGAATAAGCCCAATCCTGAATATTGTCAATAATCTGATAAAAGACCTGCTCTCTTCGGGGATAAATCACTCCCTTGAACAACTCGGAACATTTTGCCTTGAAAAAGTCGGAGGGCTTTTTGTATATACCGTCCTTGAGACCATACAAAAATACATCATACAATTCAGATGTGAAATTCTCAGATAACGATTTTTTGCAATCAACAAAAAAATCTTTCAGCTTTTGAGGTAATTTTTCCTCAGCAGCTGTTCTTTCTGCACGCCATTTCTTCAAATAAGCCCTGCCTATTTCTCTTGCTTCGGTTTCGTTCACCTTTGCCATATTACCACATCCTTCCTGTAAGCATTGTGAGTCTTATAAATGTAACGCTGTCATTTTCATTTAATTCTATGCTGTCGGATAAACCGCCCACTTCATTTTCACCGATAAAAATACGATAAAGACCGTCCTCATAGGATTGCAAAGCATTTTCGAATGCAGCAGCTTCATTTGCTTTTTTGCCGCTGTAATTTATCCCGAAAGCAATCTTCCCTATTTCGCTCATATCATTTATTTCAACAGCCGAGAGAGGCTCTGCCGCTTCACCCTTTTCGATACGGCGGTTATATTCCGTCACGCAGGTATGCACTGCCTCTGATATCAGTTCTTTAACAGTAACGGGAGAATTTTCAAGCTTAAACGGAGCTTCCGCAATTTTGCTTTTCTTTTTTCCGAGCTGTTTTATGTTTACTTTTATTGTCATAGCTGTTCTCCTTACATTTATTGAGATATGTCTTTTTTAGTATAGCACATATATCCATATTCTTCAATAAATATATTACTTCTTACAAAAAGTAAATGCTTAAAAACATTATTGTTTGCCTATAATGATATAGTTAATGAGGATAATCTGGTTTGAGTTGAGTTTTGAAGCTACATATTCAATTTATAACTGAAAAATTGACCAATAATATTTATTGAATCGGAAAACGGCGTACATCACCAAATGTACGCCGTAATTTTATTCGCTTTCCCCTATTTCACATAAAAATAAACATACTCTCCTGCAAAAGATACCCTGCACAAATCATTTTCTTTAATTTCAACCTTTGGAATGCCGAAAGTTTCATACAGATATTCCTCAAAATCAAGTCCCATATAATTATCATATTCCTGCTGAGTTATATATTCATTTTCAAGCCATTCTCCCAGTTCCTCTTCAAGCATTTCATATTCCTCACGAAAATACTCTGCGTACTCTTCATTACTGAGAACGGTATCTATAAGGTCGGCAAAAACATAAGTGTGGCTCTCTCCGTATGGGATACTTTCTTTTTCTTCAAGATAGTAATCCAAGCCAATATTTTCCTCACAATAGCTTGTGCTCAGCCATATTCCGTCTCTGAGCACTTCAATAGAAGAATAATCAACAGGTGCATCTGAATGGTCATATATATTGTTTGTAACAGTAACAATATATTTTCCATCCTCACAGATAACCTCGGCAGTTCCTCCGAAATAGGTGCGACTGCTTTCAGGAACATCAATCAAGGCAGTATTTCCTACCGTAAATGTACGGTTTCCACTGCTCAGCTTTACTGAATAAGTACCCTTTTCAAAACCATCACAGCTATCAGAAAACGCTTCAAGCATCGCAGTATTTCCTGCAGAAATAAGTCCCAGATGTGAAACATCAATATCACATACCTTCGAGCCGTCCTTCATAAGCTCGGCAGCTGTTATTCTTATGGGAAGAAGCCCTTCGTTTTTAAGCATAAATGGAATAGATAACCTGTCAGCAGGCAATGCCTTTTCATTTTCACAAGTTATTACATAATCCTTATCGGTTTCACCGCCAATATAAAAACCACCATAAATCTTGTTTTCTCCGCAAGTAACACCTATTCTATATTCTCCGGAAATTTTGTCTTTGAGCGCTGAAATGTCAAAACTGAATTCTCCCTCGTGATATGGAGAAATGCTCTGGCTTGGTACACTTCCGTTCATTACCTCTGTCCATACGTCACCGTCTTTTCGTTCAACAGTAAAAGTTGTTCCTACCGTAACCTCGCTGTCCGTGTTGTTCCAGAAATAACATATAATATTATTGTCGTTTTCCGAATAGCCTCTCAGTTGTATCGGCAGATAAAATTTCTGCGAATACATTGTATAGTCGTCAACCTCTATTGAGGAAATCATTTTGCCGCTGTCATCGATATCCCATGTAACATATCCTTTTGCCGTATTCTGCAAACGTATGCTGTCTTCAAAACGGCCTGCAATATACACCTCATCTCTGTATGCACGGGGACTGCCGTCAGTATCAATGCCCTCAATAGAATAAAGTGCACCCTTTTTATCGTCATCTACCTTGATTGCATAATCAGGGTTGCCGTCATAATTATAATCGTCAAAAATAATCTCAAAATCCTCATAGAATGCAATCGTATATGGTACTCTCATATCATTATTGTAACGTACAGGCGAACTGTACACACCAATGCCGTCAGCCGAATAAAAACTGTTGCTGAACTGCGCTGATAATCTGCCGTCATCAAGCTCTTTGACTATTCTGTCCTCGTAAAGATCAATATCAACAAAGAATATTCTACCGTCGGAAAGCATAAACGGGTTATGCGATATAATTCTGTACATAGCACTTTTTACGCCGTTTTCCCTATAATCACGAACAGCTTCCTTATCATTGAGAAAATCAAAAAAGGTTGCATATCTGCTGTTGGTATTTATGCCGTTAAGTCCTTCTGAAAGGTTAGCCATATACGCACTGTCATAGTCAACAACTGTGCAGATGCCGTCCTCCCATCGGCAACGTACAAACGCACAGGTGCCGTCGTAGTAATGATAAAAAGTATTATACCCTGAATTTGATGGCTCACGGAAAACACTCTCCTGATACAAACTCGGAACACATACGCTGAAAAACACCTCAACTGAAAATTCCTTTGCATCGCTTACCATTCCAGCATCAAGAAATTTTCCTGAAGCTTTGCTTGAAGTACCATATGAAGTTATTGCATATTCTCCTTTTTCGGATTTCAAGGTTTCAAGCCAACTGTAAACGCATCCCTGAGCAGCCTTTATGTAATCTTCTTCATTAATAGGCTCATCACATTCGAATTTGCTGCCTATTAGTCTTTGGGCTGGGTCTGCACTTCCTGCTGCCAAGTTGTTTATAATATCATATTCATCACTGTCCAAAGCATAGCAATAACCATCTATATACATATAGTAGTTGTAATCATCGCTTACGACAGAAATCTGCATAGCCTCTTCGTCATCAGTATTCATACCATACCTGTAAATATTTCTGCAATCATATGTAATTGGATTTACCTGTGTAGTTTCCCCTGAAGTAAGCTTATTTACAATAGGCTCAAGCATTTTCCACTCTTCATCTTCCACGCTGTTTTCAGCAACATCGACATTAGAATCATTGTTAGTTGTTTCATCTGCTTTTCCCGTTTCGCTTATATCACTTACAACAGCAGTGTCCGCTGAAATTGCGGCTGTACTCACACTTTCGGAAGTCAAAGTTTCTTCCGCCTTTTGTGTGCAGGCAGTCAGCAGAAGACAAACTGCAGTAATAAAAACTATATGTTTTTTCACGTCTGTTTCCTCCATGCGTTAATTGTCTGTCGTTTTTTCAGCCTGCTTAACAGATATACTGAAACTTTCAACAAATTCACCGTCGGCATAAATGCTGTAGCAGTTGGTGTCTCCATACTTCATAAATGAATATCCATCCTGACTGCGTGAAATTATTTCTCCTGTTATTTTCAAACTATTATTTATAAGCAAAAGCGGAACACCGCCTTCTGCCGCCTCACAGCTGAAACTACCGCCATTGATAATAAAGCTGTAACCGTAATATCCTACAAGTGCACCTGTTATCTTCACCACAGCATTGTCATTCATTACAACCTTTTCGCCGGGAATTGCCTTGGAATTTGCATTACCCTTTATTTCAAGAACACCATTATCAGATACAATTATCTCCGGATTGTGATCGTAGAAATCAAACGTTGAGCCGCGATAATTTGAAACAACAGCCCGTGCGTTGTCATTTATATGAAACGTATTTACATTCCTTATCGCAGCACCTAAATAGTTGCCATTATCATAAGGATTTCCCGTTGCAGTAAGAACACTGCTGTCATTAAGCTTTATATTTCTTGCCGCACAATGTTCAGCAGTGAAAGTTCCGTTTTCACACAAGATAAGTTCACCAAGCCTTATAGTTGTGCTATTCATTGATGCATTACCATTCACAGTTACGCTTTTATATGCTGATTCTTTTGTTTCCGTAACACTTACGCTGTCTTCAAAAGTTAAATACATCTCATTAAAAGAATCTATTGTTGTACAAAGCTTGTTTGTACTGTAAAGACTGCCATCGCCAAAAAAAGTAACTGAGTTGCCGGCTCTTATTGCGGCAGTAGCTATATTAAACTTATTTTCTCCTATTAGCTTTATTCTTATAGAGTCTATTCCCTCAATATTAATGCCTATATGCTCTTTTCCCGTTCCGATTTCTACGTTGTTTAAAGTAAGTATATCATCCTCAAAAGTTATGCCTTCAACAGGCTCGCCGTAAAGAATATCCTGTCCGCATACAGTTATGCTGATACCATCTGAATACTGAATCCTATCGCTTGCCCAAGGTAGCTCGACCTCATAACCGTTTGATTTCACAGGCTCTGCCCCTGCTTTTTCAACAGCCTGCTCCCACTTGTGCTTCTGTAGGAACGCTTCTGTTTCTTCCGAAATAAACTTTACATTCTCATCGGAAAAATTAACCGTACCGTCAAGACTGCTTCTTCCAAGCACAACAAGTTTTAAATTTTTCAGCATGCCAAGAGGTTCATAATAGCTGTTGTCCTGCTCGGCTTCGGGGAAAAGCCTGATACAGCTGAGATTACTGCACTTGCTGAGAAAATCAATATTTTCAAAATCACCGTCAAGGGTCACAACGCTTAAATTTTTAAGCTTTGCAACGCTTTCCGTATCTGTAAAGCTACCCTCATAGCAGGTGTGGAGCCGCAGCTCACAAAGCTTTTCAAGCTTTTCTATTCCTGCAAGAGAGGTGTTTTGATTTGTATATATTTCAAGACTTGTAAGGTCATTAAGCTTTTCCAGTTCTTCAAAGTCAACCACATCGCCGTCCGATACAAGTGTAACAGAAACGGCATTTTCAGTCGGATAATACAATTTGCCGTGTATCTCGATATAGTCAATTTCATTGACCGTGTACTCCTTAACCTCAATTTTATCCTTGCCGAGATAAAGGGACTCAGGCGGATTTTCTTCATCAAAGAATGGCTCCAGATTATATTCGGCAACAAGCTCAAAGCCGCTTATATACTCCTTTACAACAGCATCTGCGTAAGTTTTCAGTTTTTCGTAAAGATTATCCTCGGTACAGCTGTCATATTCAATCGTGTACCTATCACCAATTGTATGTACAGTCTGAAAATATAGCTTTCCGTCCTTTTCGTCATAAAATTCAAGCTGCTGACCGCCTATGTCAATACATCTCAGATTGTACCCTGTATACTCAATAGTATAAAACTTTACGGGGTAATTCCTGTCCTCTCTGAATGCCGCAACAAAGTAAAATTCCCTGCCGTCCTTGTCTTTGAGATGATAAAGCTTTCTGTCGTATTCACCGAAAAAAATCTCGTCCTTGAAGCTGTCGCCATATACATATATTTTCTCGTGAGAGTTACTGCTGACAGAGTAAGCCGTGCCACAACCGTTATCTTTCAGAACAAGAATTTCATAAATCCCGTCAAAGCTCATATCAATGAAAGCTTTTTTCTTGTAACACTCCGAAACAGCTTCCATAAACTGCTCTTGTGTCTGTTCGGTATAGGTTATTTCACCGTATTTTCCCAGATGTACAACATAAGCAGGATTATATTTCGGAGTTGTAAGCCTGTATTCTCTAAAATCATTCGGCGGTCCCATAAAATAATCTGCAAAATAGGTTATCGTTGTGGGAAAATGAATGTTTGTCACATCCTGCAGTGAGCATTTGCCAAGATATGTCACGCCCTCGGGAAGAACAAGCTTTGCCCCTGAACAACCCGTAAATGCACGCTCTTCAAGTCTTTTCAGCTTTGATGGGAAGGTTACATTCTCAAGATTATAGCATAATTCAAAACAATTTTCCGATATTACAGTAAGCCCATCAGGAAGCTTTACCTCCGTGCAATCACATCTGCAAAAAGCATAGGGCTCTATGCTTGTCACGCTGTTGGGTAAAATTACAGACATTATTCCCGTAAAAGCAAAAGCTTCCTCACATATTGTTTCAAGCCCATCTGAAAATTCAACTTCGGTAAGATTTTCACAGCTGCAAAAAGCTCTGTTTCGTATAACCTTCACGGATGACGGTATAACAACCTTTGTAATATCTGTTCTGTCCTCAAACGCACTTCTGCCTATTTCCGTTACTCCATCAGGAATTATCATTTCTCCCGTGCCTTTGTAGCCTGTTAAAATACAACTGCCGTCTTCCGTTGTTTTATATTCAAAATCCTCAGGAATATCAATATTTTCCGCATTAACCGTAAACGTTAGAAAAACACAGCACAAAATCGCTACAATAATACATATTGTCTTTCTCATAATCTGCTCATTCCCTTCAATGCGTTATATTTTGTAACGTATTACTGTCAAATCAGGCATATTTTCTTTAAGCCACTGCTCCTGCTCTGCGGTAATAGACCTTTCCCAGCAGTTTACAAGCAGAAATTCAAGGCTGTCCATTTCTTTAAGCACCTTGAAGAAATCGTCAGGCTTGTCCAGTGTGTCACGGAATTCCAGAATTCTTACCCCGTCCATTCCGCTGAGAAAATCATAATTTTCCGCACCGCTTACATACAGACGGATAATTCCATCCATTTCCGAAAGCACTGAAAGGTCAGAAATACCGTTTGCCGTAAGTTCTCTTAAATTTGTAAGCTTTTCAATTCCTTCAATAGAACGTTCTTCCTCTGAATTATTATGTATATTAAGATATACAATGCCCTCTTCCGCAAGCCTTTCAAGGTTCTCCTTGTTTATCTGTTCATTCTCCAGATAATGACATCCTTTACTGTGTCTGAAATAATCATTATCACCCGTTTCGCCGTATTTCTCCTCATATTCAGCCTTGGTCATCAAATTCGTTTCATTGGGATAATCGGGAATTTCACCGATAGTAATGCTGAATTTATGTCCCTCCGCTGTTTCCTTGGCAAGCTCGTTAAGGTCATATGCCCCCGTAAGCTCATATTCGGAAAAAGCCTCCGCAAATACTTCTTCGTTGCTTATAGAAGCATCTTTATAGATGAATTTTCCGTTTACAACTCCGTAGTAAAGCTGTTCGTCATTTTCTCCGTAATAAAATCCTGTACATTCACCCAAATAACAAAATGCTATCTCATCTTTGAGGGGTATTATTGCATAGTACGCTTCCCCATATCCTACTTCGAAGGGGTAAGATGTTACATAAAAATAACAATCATTTTCGCTGTCATAAAATTCATAAAGCATTGAATTGCCATAAAAATCACAGTTCCAGCTGTCATTGCTGCCAAATTGACGAAACTCCACATAGCCGTAATCGCATTCAAAAAACTCGGGAATACCATCCTTGTTCATATCAATATAAACACGCCATCTGGTGCCTTCTGACGGCTTTGGTATCGTCCTTCCAGCCTTTTGCAGACGTGTTTCCCCTATATACTCGGGATAATATTGCTCAAGTCCGTCAATATAGCTGTATGCATAAACAGGACAATCATTGTTGATAACTGTCCTGCCAACCTCGGTCACAGTTGCGGGAATACGCAGTTCCTCAATCTGCGTGTTCTGAAAAGCATAGTTGCCAATCTTCTCAAGACCGTTATTGAGTTTCAGGCTTATGAGTCCGCTTGTTGAAAAAGCATTTTCACCGATTTCCGTGAGGCTGAATAGCATTTCTATAGCAAGCAGATTTTTGCACCCTGCAAAAGCGTACTTTCCCATACGCTTCAGATTGTTTGAAAAAACAACCTCTTTCATCTTTCCATTATGGCAGGCATACTCACCTATAACCTCAACCTCATCGGGAATTATAACCTTTTCAATTCCCATTGGCACAAGAATAAGCTTTTTCATATCCTTGCTGAAAAGCATACCATCCTTTGACGTGAAAAGACTGCTGTCTGAAATTTCGATTTCCTTAAACGAGGGAAGCTGACCGAAGTTATGCGTTTCAATGGTTTCTGTTGATGATGGCAATGTGATTTTTTCAAGCTTTTCGGCACCGCCTAATCCCTTCACAACCGTAACGCTTTCGGGGAATACAACCTCCCTGACGGCTGAGCCTTTGAAAGCATCCTTGCTTACGGCTGTAACGGGTAGTCCCTCTATCTCGTCGGGAATTTTTACAATGTCATCCTTGCCTGTGTACGCTGTAACTGTAACATTGTCATTGAGGATTGTATATGTAAAATCCACTGTGATTTCCTTTTCCTCGAAAACAGCAGCCGACGCTGTTGTTGCTGAAGATACGCTTTCGCTGCTTGCTGCCTCCCCTTCGCTTTTATTCTCCGTACACGCGGTAAGAAGCACCGCCGCAGCCATAAGAACAAGCAATTTCTTTCTCATAAAGTCACCCCTGATTTTTGTACTTTCTTAAATTATACATCTTGTTTAAATCTGTTACAATGACAAATCGGTTACATATATTTACAGTTTGGTAATGTTTTATCCCAGATTTATATAATAGGCTATTGCTTCAATATCACTTTCATCTAAGTATCCCATTTCATATGCTGAATTTATATCAATATATGTGCTTAAAGTAGCTAATTACAATATTCTACTTTGGAACGATGAATTTTATATAAAATACGGGATAATATTGCATATGTTGTATTGCTTATATCCATACACTTTTTTTTATAATACCAAAATCCTACATAGTTCAATCTGAAAAAAGAAAATAGGCTGTCATACCAATCGGTACAACAGCCTATTAATTATTTAAAGAACTTTTCCCATATTTCATAAGACGGTGCGCATACACCTTTACGCCAATTTTTGACAGTAGTGTCGCTCACTCCACATTTTTGAGCAAATTTACGGATTGAAACATTGTTTCTTTCCATATATTCACATACAAAATGAGAAGATTCCATCTTAAATTTATGGTAATCAGTCAAAAGGTCAATTCCCAGCACATCTGAAAGTTTTTTCAGCGTTTCGATACACTTGTATTGCTCCTCAATCTCCTCACGCTCGTACTTGATATAATTATCATAGCTTAAGCCTGTAAGTCGGGTTATATCGGCAATACTAAGACCTTTTTCTATTCTTGCTTTCGCAAGTTGGGTAAGTCCAGAATTACTTTTTCCAGCTTTCCTCAACTGCAACAGCACAAGCAACAGTAGCACCAACCATTGGGTTGTTACCCATATTTTTATACGTCATTTTATTTAGTTTTATTGTAATTCCCTTTTATTTACAATCACTTGCAAATAACGTAAATAAGCCATTTACTCAATCAACATATACCTAATTGTCATTTATTGGTATTTATAAAAACATAGTATAATTCATATTTGGTGGGCAAATAGTGGGCAAATATATAAAGGTAATCTCAAAACAAATTCTTGATTATATCATCACCTTGATTAAGTAATTTTTCTGTTAGATGATGATAAACCTGCATAGTTACTTGAATGTTTTTATGTCCTAATCTTTCTTGTGTGTACTTAGGACTTGCACCTGCTTCAAGCAACATAGAACAATGCGTATGACGTAATGAATGATAGTCAAATTCAGGATAATTAAGCTGATTATGTATTATCTGTGATGTATGCTGTAATGTACGGGGTTGAATAAATTGCCCTGAATCTCTTACATTAATCAAATGTATTTCATTACCATCACATTCTGTATTTAATACCCTTTTATGTTCACTTTCAAAAAGATGTGTATAAAATTCAGCATAAAATGTTTTTGCACGTTCACTTTTTTCATAAGTACGTTTAAGAAGTTCAAGTAATTCATCATCAATTGTAATAGTTCTGAATGAATCATATTTAGGATTTGTAAAAAAATAATACCCAGCAGTTTCAGTATTATCTTTTTCATGCCATTGAACTTGACGATTTACTGAAAGTGTCTTGTTTTCAAAATCAATATCCTCCCAAGTCAAAGCAAATGTTTCACCTAATCTTAATCCGCATTTATACCCTATCATTAAAGCCAAATGTGTTGATGTTCCTTCAGGAAATCTTTTGAATATCTCATTCATCTTGTCTTTAGGAATATAGACATGAGGTGCTGACCTTGTAGGATTATCAGCAACAACTCTTTTAGAAGGTAATTTAACATATACCATTGGATTACTGTCTATGTATTTCAAAGGCTCTACAGCATAGCCTAATGAGTTTGATAAAATACCTTTAAGAACAGAAAGTGTGTTCCTGCTATATCCATCATTAAATTTATCTGTTATGAATTGTTGCAATACAGCAGATGTAAGTGCTTTTATTTTATACTGACCAAGTGCAGGTTTTATATGTAATCTTATTTTCTTATTATAATTCGTTATTGTAGCAGGTTTAAGATTTGTTTTGCAATATGTTTCTATCCAATAATCAAGGTAATCAGCGAAACTTGATTCTGACGGTACAAAGAATGTACCACCTTGATTATATTGTGATAATGCTTTTGCTCCAGCTTCAAGTGCTTCTTTTTTGGTCTTAAACCCACTTTTACTAAATTGTTGTCGTTTACCGTTTATTTTAGCACCTTCAAATCGGTACTCCCATTTAGTACCTCTTTTTCTTGCTGCTAAATCAGCCATATAGCATCCTCCTATAAATTACTCTATGCTTAATTATATCATTAATGTGATTATAAAATCTTTAAAGAAAAAGGGAGTAATATAAAAATACTACTCCCCTACTAATTACAATTCGATAGGCTTAATGTTAAAAGGGTCTGTCAGGTCATTACCCTCATTATCATTTAAAAAGTTAAGTAAACTTGATTTCTTTACTTTGTATGAACCTAATTTCAATGCAGGAAGAAGACCTGCTTTAATTAACGAATACACATAAGTTGGATTTGTGTGTATAATTTCTGCTACTTCTTTTACTGTGTAAATAATCTTTTCATCTAACATAAGCGTTTCTCCAATCTTAAAATAAGTCTCTCAATTGTTCTATTTCTTCTATTATAGCACCTAACCGATGCTTTGTCTCTGTGTATTTATAATCAGGTGGAGTAAATTCCACACTTTTATTTTTGATAATGCTTGTTTCAAAGTTATCTATAGTATTCTGTATCAAATTTAACTGTCTTATATAATAACCTATGTTTTCGTTCTCTACAACCTTTGCAATATCCTCATAATATGCTATATCAAGATAATGACATACTATAAAAATTGCTCTGTTGTAATCATACTTTAATATTAACTCATCAAACTTATGATCAATACAGTTCTTGCATATAAAGGATTTGTTTGTAATGCTGCACCGATAAAACCCGCTCTCTCGCTTCTCTTTTTCGCACCATCTACATTTATATGTATTATATACGGTATCTTTTTTAGCAACAGATTTATTTTTAGTCACACTTGATACCTCGCTTGTTCAATCCATTTTTCAAAGCTGTAATGTGTTCCTGATTAGTAGATAATTTATCTTCCGTATCAGTATAAAAATCACGCTTGAATGGCATCCGTCCCATACCCTCAACAACAATCTCATCAAGAGAATACTGACTATTCCCATTATCCAATGGGGCAACGTCACGGACACTTATTCCATTTGGTATTTCAGTAACCTCCATATTGCTTTGGTCAATCAATCCCCCATTCTGCATACGTCTTTTATACTGCATTGGAACATAAGCATCATAGACTGTCTCCTCGACTGACTCAGCCATATTCTCTTTTACTGTTTCTGCAACCTCATCAACCATTATGTCCTGAATTTTCGTCTCAATGTGCTTAAACAAGCTGTTTAAGTCTTTAAAAGTAGGCAAATCGCCTCATCTCCTTCATTTTTTGATTTTTTATAAAAAAGCGAATCCGCAAACGACGTAGGTAAGCCATTTGCGGACACGAATTTCCTTATGAAATTTAGATTTTATTTTAAGTATAATGGATGGCTACGTTTGTCAGATTTCTTTTCAAAATCTCCATTAAATTTATATTGACCTAGATGAGTAGCTTTTTTATCATAAACCTCAAACCCACCATTTTCAAAATCAGTAGATAAATATACATCTTGTTTATCGTTTTTAAAGACTTGTCTTTTAGGATGATTACCTTTTTTATCTTTTTTTGCACGAATACTATTTATAGAAGTAATCTTTTTATCATAAATATAGTTATTTCTTAATGCAACTTCTAGGGCAATTTCTGAAATATCACTAATTTTGTCTCCTTTATAATCAGGCTGTAATATATTAGAACGCCAGTCATTAAAACCTGCACATAATTCTTTAGCAGGAAATTTACTATTAATATTGGGCATCGATATATGTATTAACTCATTATGTATAATCCATTGTGATATATTTGATTCAACTTCTTCATCATAATTTCCTATAATAAATAACCTATCACCGCAATTTTTAATAGCTAATTTCCTATTTTTTATATTATACACTAGTGGGATTATGATTTTGTATTCTGGATTTTCAGCCAATATATAGTTTATTTTATTAATAAAAGATTGAGAAAATGGTAATCTATCATATAATGTGCTATCATTAATACTTGATACTTCATTTAAATCACGTTTCATTAACTTATGTGTTTCGAGAATTTTTTTATTAACAAATTGGCATTTAGCCATGAGGTGATATGATTCTTTAGAACGATAAAAAGGTTCAAATAAAACAAATTCTGCATCAAAATATTTTTTTATTACATCAATCAATTTCTCAAGATATTCTTTTACTTCTAAACTATTTCTGTAAAAATCGTCATCTAGCAATATTTTATACATCATTACTACCTTCTTGACTCTTTTGTAAATTTCTATACCCAATATCTATTATTTTTTCAGTTTCACTTGCAAACTGATAAAAGAAATCTTCATTTTTACAAACAGCACCATCAAATTCATCTATTATAACATTCTCTATATATGCGCAATCCTCATTTTTGTCAATAAAATGTATAGATATTTTATTACGTATATTTTTGTCTTCCATTGCACGTCTTACCAACCTATTAATAATATGGTCACTATGTGTTTCAATAATAATTTGCTTATTTTGAAGAATAAGTGATAATAAAAAATCTGCCATATTCATTTGCATTTTAGGATGAAGATGAATTTCAGGTTGTTCAATCATTAGTGTTACGTTTGATGGGGAGTAAAGTCCATTAATGATAATTGGCAAACATTGACTTACACCAGTTCCAACATCAAGAATATTGTGTCCAGAAATATTTAATTTAATATTATCTCCATTTTGAGATAATGTTAATTCTCCTGTTTCTAAATAGGTGTTCCATTGCTGTACTGCTGACAATAATGTTCCAGATTTATTTTCCCACTCTTTTTGATTATTTAATATTGAATAATTAATTTTACTTGTACCATATTGTGCTAAAATTTGAATCATATCTTCTCCATTTGGGGACATATCTTTAATAGAACGAGATATTGTAAAACTTCTATTTGGAGAAAAACGTAATGGAGAAATATGTTTAATATTATAATATTGATTTGCAACTATAGAGAATAATGTATAGATATTAGGTAAAAATTCACTCATATTATATTCTTTAGGAGCATCACTTGAATAAATTTTTATTAATTTCATACCATCATAATAACAATGACAGTTTTCTATACTTGTAGTTATTGATTCAAAAACATTATTATCACTAATCAAAGGAAAATTTAATAAATCAACCAAATATAAACCTGATTTACATCTTTGAATTTTCAAATCACTTTTATATAATTCATTTTTTAAATTATCAGCATTAAAAATTTGTATTTGTATATTATAATTTGTAATAGTATTTTTTATTGCTTGAATTTGTGTTTTAGGAGAATCTGTACCAGCAATAACTAAATTTATTGATATTATAAATGCTGGAGCTTTAATATTCATATCACCAATTAATGACTTATATAATCTAGTTAATTCTCGAAAATTTGATTTATCCACAGAATATTTTTTACGATTATTGAGATTATTTAAACTATCTGATACTATAAATGATGTATTTATTTCAAATGATGTTCCATTATTATTAAATACAACATCTTTAAATGAACCATTGTCAACATAATTGCCTGAAAAAACTATTTGTCCTTTTGAAGGATTATTTTCATAGCTTTGCTTCATCATCAACAAACTTTTTAAAATTGAAGATTTACCACTACTATTAACACCACATAATACTGTTAATGGTGCAATATCAATTGTAGTTTCATCTTTAAAACATTTATAATTTTCTAATGTAATAGATTTCAGCATACCCATATACCTCCATTACCTCCCATTGTAACACAATAATTCTATCAATTCAATATTTTCAAATATATTCTGTTAATTATAACACAGGTCATTCATGAATTTTGACAAAAATAACAATATTATATGCCCCACCATCAAGCAGGGCGTATAATTTTTTACACTTAAATATCCCAATTTTTAAAATTAATCTCTCTACCATCAGGTAATGTCATTTTAGTTACTTCTTCATTATCAGTGCCCTTTTCTTCAGTAGTTAGCTTATATTCACTTGCCAATTCATAAACCTTACCATCAGTTTCAACTTTTCTATATTCAATAAATGAATCAGTTTCTTTGTCATATACAATTTTATATGGTGTCACTTCTTTAATAGTAGGCTCGATAATTACCCTATTAGGATTATTCAGTGGTACAAGTACATTTACACGTTCCCCAACCTCATGCACAATGCCATCCGTAAGCTTAACTACTCTTTCATTTCCTGCACCATATCTGACTTTGTAAGTTCCAAACTTAACATCCTTAATATCCGTATCAGGCTCAAATAATATAGCAGAGATAATACCTGAATAAGTCTTATCAAAATGAAACTCTGAATCTCTTTTTGTCATAAACCTGTCTATCGTTTGTGCCAATCTTTCAGCAGGTGTTTTTGACATTATATCATCCTTTCATTAATTTAACTGCACCTACTATTTTTTAATAGGTGCAGTATCTTTATATTCCTTAATACTTTTTTATGTTAGTATACATCTGTCTTTCAAGTGCCAGTGTAAGTTCTGTTAAAACTTCATTTGCAACATCCTTACCATCCTTAACAGGATTATGAACATGAACATCACCGATTGTATTATTAATAATCTGACTCTGATTATTAATCTTATAATCATCTCTGCTTGCAGAGAAATCAGGCTTATGCTGGTCATTCCATTGCTTGTTTGCATTAGCATTTATTGAATCTGTCAGTTTTGCAGTAACAGCATTACTATCACCACTCTGTACACCCTGAATAAATTCTGGTGAAGCCTTCAGCTTTTTAAGCCAAGCATCAATATCAATAGCACGCATTATCTGAGGTGCATTTGAAGAATTAAGCATTTTATCAATGTCAATTACATTGTTATCCTTATCTCTCCATACACCGTCACTATATTTAGCACCCTCTGTTTTTGAGAGCTTGCTCCATACATCAACATTTGAAGTGCTGTCATTAGGATTTAAATAATTATCAAGCACCTGAAGAAGAATATCAAACTGTTTCTCACCTTGTTCCTTTTCAGATTCAAGGCTTTCAATCAGTTTATTGTACCCTTCTGTTTCAGTATCACGGATAGATTCAAGTACAGACTTTTCATTTTCCAATGCTGTAATCTGCTGTTCCATAAGCAATTCATCAAGGTTTTTTCTTGCTTCAGCAATAGCTACCTTATCTTGCTCATAGGTAATATTACCATCAGCACCATATACTTTTCTTGTATATTGTTCCGCTTTCCTAAGTTCCTGACGTGCTTTTTCTATTTCAAGTGCTGCATTTTCTTCATCATTAACCTTTTGGAGACGTTCAATCTTTTTGTCAATGGCTTCAATTTCAGTGTTTACAGCCTTTTCCATAGCTTCTTGCTGTTCCTTGATTTTATCAATTCTCTCATCATAAAGGTCAGAATACTTGTCCTTTTGAGCATTGACTAAATCTTCTTCCTCCTCAACAGCATTTCTAAAGGTATCGCTAATCTTTTCAGCGTATTCCTCATATTGCTTATTAAGTTCATCAAGCAATTCCTTATTGCTGTCAGCACCTATTTTAACAATATCATTGATACGCTGTGCGATTTCATTCTGAATTTCACGGTAAATATCAGCGATTTCACGCCATTTTTCTTGTGAGGTCAGCTTTGTACCATCTGGAGTAACAGAGGTTTTCTCTACCTTTTCAGCATATTCTTCAAGTTCATTAACCCGCTCGTTAAAATAATTTTCTGCAAGCTGTTGTCTCCCCTTGTAAACCTGTTCCTGATACTTATATAACTCATATTCATAATCAGTCAAACCAGAATAAGCTGTATACGCTGCCTGTTCAAGCCAATCATAATACGCTTCATCTTCTCGCATTTTGCCCGTATTAATCAAATGCTGTTTTCTTGCAAGTTCTTTCTCAAAGTTTGTTACAGATGTAGGCTTGCTATTTCCGCTACTACCATAATCGGATGGTGCATCAAGACTTACAATATTGCTATTGATACCATCAATCATATCAGCATAATCAGCCATATTCTGACCGTGCTGTGCTAATTCAAGGGCAATAGCTTTCCTGCGTTCCTCATTTGCATATCTCATTTCAATAGCCAAATCAGAAATTGCTGCTTGTTCATCACGATATTTCTTCTCAATATCAGCCTTTTGCTGTTTTGCTTCATAAATAAGTGTCTGTTTCTTTTCAGCATTAAGCTTATTATAAGCATCAACATTTAATGTAACTGCATTTGTTTCCTTGTCAGTAACAAGTGCCTGTGAATATCCAGCTTCAATAAGAGATTGAATTGTAGTAGCTGAAAGTTTGCCGTATTTAGCTTGTTCCTCAATGGCTTCTGTAACAGCCTTTTGATTTTTGGTATATGCTGAAGCTGACTTAGCAAGTTCATCATAAGCCTTTTGAATATCATCAAAGGATTTAGCAGTTTCTTCATTAGCTGTTGCAATGGTATTACCAGCATCAACAGTTGCTTCAGCACTCTCATCAACAACATCTTCAATACCCCTATATGACTTTTCAAGGTCAGGAAGCATTTCAAGTAATGTTTGTTCAATATCAAGACTAAAATCTGTACTGTCTTTCTTTAAGCCAAATCCAAGAGAGGTTAAAAACTCATCTCTGAATGTCTTGTAATTATCCTGTGTTACATTCTCAAAATTGATACCCTCGGTTGTTTCAAAGTTATATACCTGAAGCATTTCGGTATATTTCTTACCGTTCTCAAAAATGTCAACCATATCATCGGTAACAATCTTTTTGTACTCTTTCTGCTTTTTCAGTAATGCATCATACAGTTCTTCTTCAGCCTTATTTAATCCCTTTGATACTTTTATAGATGTAATATCATTAAGTACAGCATTAAGGTTTTCAAGCTGTTCAAGCGTTGTACCACCCTTAATATTGATTTGTGCTAAAGGATTATCCTTAGTAGGATTTTTAATACTTAACTGCTTGATAATGTCATCAAAATTATCTGAATAATCATCAAGTTCATCCTTTGCAACACTCATAACGGTATTTTTCACACGCTGTCTTGAAGTGTCCTGTGTAGTAAGTACACTTTTTGCTTCATCGTAGGCATCCTTGTTGTCGGTCAGCCATGTTTCCGCTGCATTGATTTGGTTTTTAAGAATTTCTTTATCAAGTAATCCCAAACCTTCTTCACGGGCTGTATTAACCTGTTCAATAGCATCCTTTTCAAATCCATACGTTTCAATTAACGTCTGTTTCCAGCGATTAAGTTCTTCCGTCTTTTCACTTACTGTATTTTCGCTTTCAACAATGTTAATGTACTCAGTACGCAAATTCTGAAGTGCCTTAATCTGCTCATTACATTCTTCAGCCGATTCAACAGCCTGTTCTCTTGCTTCTTCTACTTTCTGCTTGTAAGCTGAAACAGCCATTGAAACACCTGAGAACAGCATGGTCAAAGCCATAATCGGATTTGCACTTATTACACTCCACAATGCTTTCATACTGGCTGAAAGTGAAACAGTAGAAGCTGTAGCTGTTTTTTGTGTTGTTGCCAAACCTAATGTCTGTAACTTCAATTCCGCTTCCTTTTTGCTCAATCCGCTTGCGTGAAGAATAGCAACCTTTTGCGAGTTGCTTAACTGATTTGTACTTAACAGCAACTTTATTTGTTTATCAGAAAGAGCAGAAACGGTTGTGCCAAGTGCCTTTATATTACTCTTATAAAGTTCTGTTCCTCTTGTAGATTTCTGCACGGTTTCAAGCTGAACAAATGCAGTTGATACGTTCTTTACGTCTGTTGCAATACCAAGCAGACTATTTTTAGTTGATACTAAACCCTTTGCAAATGCGTAAAATGTAACGCTTTTAAGCAGGTTTTGAAGCACTCTGTATTCATCTGCAAACTTGATTACACCTGTTGTAGCATCGGTCAAATTACCTACAAATTCGTTTGTAACAAGACCGTTCCAAAGTTCCTTCATTGATGTATTCAAAGCTGCACTTTTAGCTTCAATACTGTCAATGTAGGTGCTGTATTTGGCTTCGGCTTGACCAGAAGATTCAGCAGATAATTTTGTCAGTTCATTAATACGCTCCCAACTTTCGATAATATTAATGAATGTGTTTTTATGTCTTGTACCGCCGAAAACAAAGCCTATCGAATTTCGATCAACATTTGAAAATTCACTCCATTTGGGAACAATGTCATTAATAATATCATACAAATCTCTAAAGTTATCTTTGCTGTCCCGAACAGAAATTCCGACATTGCTTAACATTCTTTCAACGTTGTTTAACTCTTGTGTTATATCCTCGGTTGTACCGTCTTCAAGTTCAAGTTCATATTTACCGAGTTTGACATTATATACTCTGCTTGTGATGCTGTTGAGAGCGGTTGAAATCTCGCTTTCCGACCGACCTGAAATATCTCGTAACGCTGCTACTGTTGCTCCCAGTTGGTCGATATTCATACCAGCGAGCTTAGCATTTTGTGCCGTGGTTTGCAACGCAGAAGCCAGTTTTGATGCCACTGTGTTGGATGCTGTGTCCAATACCAACAGTTTGTCAACAACAGATTCCATCTGTTCAGCTTCAAATTCAAAGGCATTACCAATGGTAACAAGACTTTCAGCAGATTCAGTTGCCTCACCAAATCCGATTTTGCTCAAATAGATTGTATCTTTAAGATAGTGTTCAATCTCCTCCATTGATTTACCTGTTCTTAACAGTGTTTCAGTAGCACTTTCCAACTCGGAAATATCAACCTTATATTCAAAACTTTTATCTGCAAGGTCAGCAATAATATCATCTGAATCTGCCCTTGTACCACCTGTAATTACAGATAGATTAGTTTGGTATGTATCGTATTCCTTAACAGCTTCCGTTGCTTCTCTTGCTGCCTTACGAACTAATTGTAAAGCTGTTTGTGCGGATAAAACCAGACCAGCATTACTAAGTGCTGACTTTAATGCAAAACCTAAAGTAGCTGTTTCACTTGCGGTCTGCTTAATTGTTGTACCAACATTAGCAATATTTCTTTGTGCAGATGTTGTATCAACATTAAGTTGCATTTTATTCTGCTTTTCAATCTGCTTATACTGATTTTTGAGGTCTTTTTGTCTTAACTTTAAATCAACATAAAGCTATTTCTTCTGTTTATTAAGTGTAGCAATTTGCTTCTGAATTTCAGCGTTTGACTTACCCTTATCAAGTGTTGCTGTAAGTTTAAGGTATCTTAATTGACCTTCAATCTTTTTAATATCAGCGTTTATTTGTGCAACAGACCTTGTTACATTCAAGTCTGCTGTAACTTTTATATTTAAGTTGTTTTGCATTCTATTTTCCTTTCTATTCCTTTCTTTTCAGTTGCAATATTTTTTTATTTATGGTATAACTAAATTAAAGATAATATGGAGGTGTTGATATGTTTAATCTCGTTGATGATTTTGATGGTGATAGTGCAATGTTCCGATGTGAATGTGGCAATATAGAGTTTATTGATTACTCTGATATGGAGTATCACGATGATGAACATTGTGTACTCAAAGACGATTATAAACTCGTTTGCGAAAAGTGCAATATTGAACACACAGATAGAAATATATATTTGGAAGACCAAACTGTCCGTATTAATGTTCCTCAATGCCCCACCTGTGGCTCTTACAATGTCAAGAAAATTTCAACAGGTAAAAAGATTGTTAGTTACGCTGCTGTCGGTGTGTTTAGTAGTGATTTTGCTAAAACCTACTGCTGTAAAAACTGCTCTTACAAATGGTAATTGCATTTATATATAAGGCTGTACTTTGTCGGTACAGCCATTATTTTTTATCCGATAAAATTAACCTTTTAAATTAAGCTGTTTTACGGCTTTTTCTATTATGTTCCTTGAAATGCTCTTCCTGTGTTACCCATGCCAAATTTCCTGCCCTATTATCAGTAGCATCACCATTAATATGATGTATTTCTTCTTTCGACAATGGGTTTGGGATAAATGCTTGTGCTACAAGTCTATGTGCTTTATACCATTTACCTTTTGCATTATTCATGAGATAATAACACAAATAAGGTGTGTTACTTTTGAAATAATTTAAGGACGGTTTAATAAGTGCATTCCTGTGTAACGAAAAACATCTGCCATAGTTGCTGATAAAGTAGTTATCAACTCCAACAACAGGTCTCCATTCTTCCTTGTCGAGATATTCGATATAATTTTTTAAATCTTCTATTGTTATTGGGGATTTTGCCATAAATTTGTTTTCGTATTATTTGTATCATTATAATACCTCCTTTCTTGATATTAAATGATGTAATACTATACAGTTCTCTTTTTGACATTGACTTAATTCTTCATAAATTATGATACAATTTAGATACTTAATTCCTCGCTTTCATTAATATTTTTTCAATAAATTAACTGACCTTAATTTTTACTTTCACACAATCATTAAACCACACCCTTTCAAAATATAAAAACGGCTACTTACAAAGATTAACAAGCTTCATCGTGTAATCAACGATAAACTGTGCTATTCTGTCTTCCGTATGTGTACTTAATTCACGGTCTCCACGCAACCAACTATTTAAAGATGTAGCACTGATTTCAGCACCCTTGCATAGTACGGTTTTATTTAGCTTGCTTAATTTGAGAAATTCTTTTACTTTTTCTTTCAAATTGAATACGGTCATAATTTTCACCTCCTGAACTTAAAACAGTAAAATAATAAAACGGTCATTGCTAACCGTCATTATTTGATTTTTATATTACCTATTCTGAATTAACTTTCCTATATTAATATCTTTCAGCTTAAATTCAATACTTCTTGCATATCGTGTACTGCTCATAGCATATTCAGGTGATTCAACAACGTCAATATCGCCAATCCAAGTGCCTTGCTGTGCTGAAATACACTTGATGATTTCATCTGCAATCCAATCTGCTCTTGTATAACAAATACAACCTTTTTCAAGTAAATCCTTACGGAAATAACCAGCAGTTGTTCTCATATTATCTTTGTCCACAGAGCAAATAATAGTTACAGTTGCAGTTGTAAGATATGGATTTCTGACATTTTCAGTAGTCTTGACACCAACGAATACTAACGGTTCTGTAGTGGTAATAGTTTCAGGATATTGCAACCACGGTATAACACAGTTATGTATAAGTGTAAAAGGGTCATCTGGGTCATAATCATCACAATTTGTTCCATTAAAGTTTAATGCTTTACGCACATCTTCTGATTGTACGATTGAAGAACAAAGCTGTGATTTAATAACGCCTATGACGTTATATTTAATGTCCATCTTTTCTCATCTCCTTTCATAAGAAATTCTTTTAATAGTAAAACTCCTCTGTTCCGCTTGAACCATAAAACAGAGGAGTCTTCACATAAAGGTCTCGCTTTTGTCAATCGACAAGGTGGAGAAGCACCATCTAAACATTGCCCTGTATCTTAAATGTATTTCACCAATCTACAAACAACAAAGAAATTCTCTGTTCACACAAACTATAAACAAATACATTTAAGACCAAGTAGCAATTTACTGGCACATCTTTAACATCATTGCAGTTTCGGATGTGATATACCCACAATGAGGAAGTGTTATAAACATTGTGGGTAAAAAGGAAACTCATGACAGTCAATCAGTCATAGGAATTATCGTACTATACTCACGATGCTGTGGAACACCGTGAGTATTTTTTTGATGTTGTCTATCTTAGGATTATTCCACCTGATAGCAAGGCACATACTCGATTTATAGTGCTAACAGTTCATATAACATCACGAATTATCCCTGTTTAAACACTTAGTGACATATACATAATATGTCAAGGCACACCCTCAACCTCATGCAGTATCAGGTATGGTATACTCACGGCGTTCTCAAAACCGTGAGTAGATTACAAAAGTCAAACACATACCTTTTGTAATTCAAAAGCGAAAAGGTGTTTTGAAGTCTTTCCGCTTTCTATCTTTATATACCAAAATATAATAGATTTTGTACAAATTTGTATATTTATGCAACTTTTTGGCAAAATTCAAAAGTGTTATCAGCGTTCTTTTTTATTGAAAGAAACTCATCATCAACAGACAAAGCATATATTTTCATATCGACATCAGAAACGATTAACTCTAATCTTCCGATTTGAATAACTTGACAATCGGTAACATCAACAGTTCTAATCATATCATCTTTTGTATTCCTGCAAACTGTCAATTCACCTTTTTTATTTTCCTTATATCTTACAAGCAGTACCTTACCCTTACCACCTTGCAGATACCATTTTAAATGAGAACTATGTTCACCCAAAGCAATATTAATAATGGGATGTTCAGCAACAATCGTATACTCCTTATACTTTGTTTTCACCTGCTCGCAGTATTTTTCAAATCTTGCTTTACAACAATCCTTTATAACAAAACCAATTGCTTGCAGAAGTTCTGTATAATCTTCAAGGTCAAGCTGCATCTTATGGTTAATGCCATCAATGACACCTTTGTTTTTTACACACATTTCAATAATTGACACCCTTGAAATGAAGTTAAAATATTTATCTCTTCTTACTTTTTTAGGCTTGTAATCAATTAGTTCATTTGCAATATCAATAAGTCTATCATCGTGATTTTCATTGTAATTCTTGTAAATCATTATTGCTCCCCTTACTTTTGATAAATTGTTCTCGTTCTACACATTTTCCCTTTAACCCTAATGTACAATCAGCCATCACATTAAATATACTGTTTAGGATTTGAGAGTAACGGGGCTGTGATATGGTCTTTCCATATTCTTTTTTATAGTATTCAATCATATGTTCCTGTGTTGGCAACTCAAAAGTATCAGTTTCAGCATTATAGCTGTAATCATAATACTTACAAATCAAGTCAATAATCTGACATTGTGTATCAGCTCCCTTTTGCAGAAGCTTCTTTATGTTGGGAAGAAATCTCTTGACTTCTGCTACAACCCCAACATAATCATAAGTAATTTCTATATCAAAGCGATTATCCATGCTCTGTTTATCAATAAGTGTATATTCTTCTTGTTCATCTTCGTCATATACCCTATCAGATTTAGCCAGAGCAGAAAACTTGATGTTATCGTTCAATAGCGTTATCATCTCATATTTCCACACAGCATAGATTTCCTCGCTTGTTACTGGATTGAAGCTACTATTATTAAATAGTCTATACAACACTGTAATAGCATCAAGCTTTAAATCTTGTTTTGACCCATTATAAACCTGCTCATAGTATTTAGGACATACACTGTCTTTCTCATACTTATATGGCTTACTAAATTTATCGTACATAGTACAAATGTGGTTATTTAATCCCTCATCATTTATCACCAAACTGCTGCCTTGATAAATTAATTCTTCACCATTATCACTGGTCTTTGTTTCTATTTTATCTCTATACAGAGTATCAAATATCTCTTTATTTCCGTTCCTGTACTCTTTAAATACGTCAATAAGTTCTGCTATAATAATCACCTTCCTTTAAATTTGTTTACAAACTTTGAAAAAACCTCAAAAATTACCACATTGATTTTTACGCTCAACAAAAATGCAAGATTTTTACAAGTGAGTTTTCAATTTTGAATGTCAGTAAAATCCTATCATTGCAAAGATTTATGCAAGATTTTTACAACCATTGTATAACAAATGAATTATATCCCGTAGGGATACCACCGTCGGAGACCCCCTACGGGAATATAGTACACATAATAATGTACTTATAATTCAATTAAGATAAAAAAATGCTTATAAATAATTATTAGGAAGCTATTTTATATACATTATAAGTTCTTCCATTGAGATTAGTATTTCTTTCAATAGCGATAATTCCAGCTTTATTAAGCCTTTGAATATATCTGCTTATGTTACCTTCATCCATTTTCAAATCTTTTGCAAGAGTTGCGTAAGTAACATCTCTATTGAGTTGTAAATTTCGTGCAAGACACAAATAAACTAAGTATTCCTGCTTATTTATGAGTTTATTTATTAAACAAAGTGTTGCAAAATATGAATATCGAGTATATCCAGCACCATAATTTGCAATCTCGGTCTTTAAGTAAATTTTTTTAGTGTCATTATATGTGATATAGTTTCTCTCCAACAGGTCATTAAGATATTTTGTTAATGTATCTCTTGTAATACAACATTTCTTTGTCGTAGTGTTTGTTAATTTCTCCACTAAACGCTTTCTTGACAAACCCTTACTGTTAAAATCAAGTACGCTTATAATCATATAATGATAACCATTAAGCTTTTGAATTACCTTATCTTTAAGCTGGTTATTATCCATCATCAGTTCCTCACTTTTAACATTTCCTGTTTGCTTCTCTACGGTTCTACATAATGTTCTATCACAAAATCTATTTATAGTTTGCTGGTCACGTTCATTCGGAACAGTACAACCTAAAAGCTTGTATTTTCCATTCCAATATGCTTTAAAGTCCTGTTCTACAATTTCAGGTGGTTTAGGTGGTTGACATCTCAAATTCCACTCGTGGACTTTTCTTAACGCATTATATTCTGTGTATGCCTTTATATCTCTTAAATAATTTGTGATACGTCCTAAAGCAAAATTACGCTCACCCTCTCGCACACCTTCAGCAATCATAGCTTCAATGCAATAGTACGAGGATTCTGTTGTAAATTCTGAAGGAGGTATTCTTTGCACCTGCTCCCAAAATACTTTATTGTATTTTTTCTGCTCAATTAATGCTTCTATTTTAAGCAGATTATACGGTTTAAATCTCTCAGGATTACTTTCAAAATTGTTAGCTACAATCGCAACAACCTTTTGATTTTCCTTATTCTTCAAATTAATGCTTGTAGGGATTCTCGCAATTTGTGTAATCAAGGTTGCTTTCAAATCAGCACCAAGAATTTCCCCTAATTCATGATTTACTGTTGTCATACGCTCATTATTTTTATATCTCTTTGTAGCAATATAATAGTGATAACCGTGTCCAGTATCAACAATCATATGGTTAAACAGTGTTTTTATTCTGCTCTTGATATGTGTTGAAAAATCCGTAACGTCAGTATATTCAGGATAATCCTTTCTGTCAAAATCAAGCATCAACACTTTTCTTTTGTACATATGAGAAGCTTCTCCTGATTGACCTTTAGTTGTTGCAAGTCCTATATAAATATGGTAATTGTACTTATATTTCTTGATAAATTCCTCAATTTCTGATTTATGTTTGAAGAATTTCTGCAAGGAAATATCCTCGTTTTCAGCCTTAATTGCAACTATTCTTACAAATTCGTTATCTTCAAGGCTGAAATCGTCTGTTTCTTCGTCAAAATCAAACAGCACCTTTAAATAATTGTCTAAACTAAATCTTGCCATCTATATTATTCATCTTCCCCTTCATAATTTTTCGTTCTACACTATATTTTAATTAGTTATATATCTTTTTCATTATGCGAAATCAACTCGCTCAACTTGTCAAACACTGCATTTTTAACTCTCTTATCAGCCTTTGTAGCACAAATGAGCATTTCACATATATACTCTCTGATACAGTGTGTCAATGGAGCATAGTTGTGAATGTCAAGTAAGCCCTTGATTTTTGATTCTCGCTTTGGAAGATGACTAACAAAATCCTCAAAATAATGACGATCATAATGTTCATCAATTACCTCATAAAGTGCGTGTGCCAGTACAGCGTTTTCTGAAATAGTTACATTAATTGTGTTTGACATAATAAAAATCTCCTTTTAAATTACTTTTTGTTCTTTGCCATATAGTCCATATACATTTTGCCGATTTCAACAGATGTTGTATTGAAACGTTGAGCAAGCTTATCAGCTTTGGCTCTAAGTATAGGTAAGCCCTCATCTAAAGGGACATCCTTTAATTCCAGTTCAACCTCTTTAGCCATCTGTTCAATTGCATTTTCGATAAGATATTTTGAATACGCCATAATTCTAATCCTTTCATTTATATAAATCCGCTAATCTCACTTACGGGATATTCTCTGTTAATGTAAAAAGTCAGGGCATATCTCTACATTGGACTTCTCCTTTCCATAGAGTCACACCCTGACATAACAATTGAAATTAAAAAAGGTGACACTGAATAAACCATATCCATACAGATATAGCTTGTCCATCGTCACCTTGACAATCGATTTCGCTTGTGGTATAATCTAATGGAATAAGATTACATCGTCAAGGTGTGGTCTATTCACTTTATACATAGTTCTTGATTTTTTACCAGAAAATCAAGGACAATTTTTAATGTGTGGGCAACAATAGCTCACAATCCATATTTACCAAGCCTCTTTAATGTTACCAGCATTAAGGAGGCATTTTTTCCTTTTGGTAGTATACTAACATTATACATATTAGCACTCTCAATGTCAATGTGCTAATTATACAAAAAAATCAAATTTAATTTTATTAAATTCAACTTATTTGAATGTTGACATTTTGATTTGTTTGTGTTATAATATATACACGATACGAGGAGTGTATATATTATGTCTTTATTTAATCAACGATTCAAGGAATTAAAAGAAGAAAAAGGTGTTATGCTAAAAGACCTTGCTGCTGCACTTGATTATACCAGTTCTAAATTATCATACTATCTTAATAGTAATAACGCTGAACCACCTTATGACACATTGATAAAAATAGCTGAATATTTTAATGTATCAACGGATTATCTGTTAGGCATTTCAAATTTCAGAAATACTGACCAAGAGATTTCAGCAAGACTAATATCAGAAAGCGGAAACTCTTCGTGCGATGAAGTTAATATCACATTGGTAGATTTTTCGCATATCTTCAATGAATTATATATTAATCAAGAAGTACATAATCTTTTAGGTTCATTTGATAGGATAACATTGCTACGTGAAGTTTTAGATTCATATTTAAATTTTTGTGAGTATGTTGTATGTAATACGACTAAATATAATAAACACAATACAGATGAAAAAATGATTAATAACATTATCGATTCTGGATATGAAACAATTTATTATCTCAATGCATTTAGCAATGACATCATTGACGAAATATATGAAAATATAGATAAAATATATAACAATCCACAAACAGCTACAGTAATAAAAAATAAATTAAAAAAGCATATTAATTTTGAGATATTTCCTTCCAAAGAAACTAAAAATAATGTATCATATATATTACAATCATATCTATTAAAAAAATCAAAAATGGACATCAAAATCGAAAAATATAAATAACTTCTCATATTTCTCCATCTCCAAAGCAAAATAACCATAAATCCAGCACTCTATTTTCACTCTACAAATTATCTTCTGAAGCACTCACATCTCCAAATTAAAAGAAATACTCTTTTGTATTTCAGCTAAAAATCCACCTGCTCAAAATCATTATAAATAGTATAGCTGTAATCAAATTTGAATGGGATATTTGCCATTCTTCTGCGTTGTTGGTAAAGTTAGCAGGTAAAATCTAAAGCACCTGAAATGCCATTCAGATTCGTTAATTTCGATATGATTTGTGAGTGTCCGTTGTGGACACACAAAATCAGCCGTCCGAATTTCGGACACTTGGTTTTACAACAATTACTTCCTGTTTTAAGTAGTCATTTACAGTAGCATTTTTATTGCTGCGAATTAATCTCTCTTTATAAAAATAGTTTATATTTATACATTGGTCATTCCGTACCCCTAGGGTACTAACCAAATCAATTTTTCGTGTTTGAATAGTACCCCAAGGGTACATAAAGTTGTTTAACGTTTTTGTGGTCTGTCCGTTTTTCGGACTAACCCTAATCACCGTACATAGTGTTCAATCACATTCAAATGTACGAAATCCGTACATCTGAAACAAAATAAACATCAGCACTAACCAAAATGGTTAATACTCACTACAAACAAATATTTTCTTTATTCTTTAAGAGAATATTGACAGCTACAGTTAAGCTGATTAACTACCTACAAATCGTGTATAGTTAAATATTCACTTTATCGGTAAAGGAAATAGTATTCTTCTGTAGGCACTTTCAATACGTTAGTACCTTATTGTTTTTTGATATGTTCAATTGAACTTTTCAGGTGTCGTCAAATTGACCACACCTCAATATCTTTGATGTAAACTATACCCCCTATAGGTGTATACGGGTACTTATATTATAGGTACTTAAATAGTTTCAATTGTAAACTATACCCCTCCCCACTATTATAAATAGAAATAGCCATTACCCGTTTTGAGTAATGGCTATAATTTTATCAATTGGTTTCTGCTTCAATGTATTTATCCAATTCAGTAAGGTCAAAGCTACAGTACATCAACCTGTTCTGCTTTTGCTTTATCAAGATGTTTTGAGGAATGTTCTTCATATACTTATTAATAGTATTGTATGATACTTTTAAATGCTCCTCAAGTTCTTTGAACGATATTCCCCAGTTTGAAAACAATGTTGCCTGAACAAGTACATAATACAACTCAAATATTACTTTGTCATTAGTAAACATTTCAGAAAGTGCATTTTCATAATATTCAAGAGCATCTACACGTTTTCTTAATGCTAAACTAAGCTGCTTTTCGGACATATCGACAATTTCCAAGAACATTTCAACAAATGGAGTTAAGTCTCCCCTATTATTTGGATGATTGCACACTTTGAATGCTTCATAATACTTGTTGATATTCTCTTTAATTGTATATGAAATACGATAACCAATAAGGTGATTTAGTTCATGAGACAGCATATAGCTACTTATAAAACGGCTTGTTCTTCCATTTCCATCATAAAATGGATGAATAAATCCAAATAAATAATGGAATATAGCTGTTCTGATTAATGTATCTATGCTGTCATTATTGAGAATATCAAGTGACTTTTCCATTATCTCAATAATTTTTGATTCAGGATATAAGCCCTTATGAATTTCTTTTTGAGTTGCTGAATATACACTTACAGAACTTTTTCTAAATATTTTTCCATCAGGAATGTTTTCAGGATTTGACGTTTTTATTTCATCCAAGAAAATATCATTATAGATATTTCTTATATCCTGACAAGTATTCATAGGTATATGTTCACCATTAATAAGCAATAAATATTTTTTTACTAATCCCCAAAAACGCTGTTTCTCATTATGTTGTGATAAGTCATTGAGAATGGCATCAATTTCTTTTCGTGTGCTGTGAACACCTTCAATATTGTTAGTTAAAACAATCTCATCAATAAGACAACGATTTTCAAATTGTCTTATTGCTTTTGGTGGTAATAAGCCATAAAGATAACAAATCTCTTTATCAGTTCTTTCAATGGATACCATTAATTTATATATATATACTGTTTGGCAAAAGAACGCTTGATATTCTCCGATATTGATATTGAACTTAATCGTATCATCTGAAGTGGAACGTCTTTCATATTCTTTTTTATGTTCATTGTTATCTGCATAGAATAACTTATATAAGGACTGCTTTGACATAATCTCACCTCTCAATATATTTTGATGCCATATGCTTCATTTTATTCATATCAAACTCAAAACGTTAAGTAATTTGAGGTTCAAACTATATGTATAGTATTTTAAAACTCAAAAATAGGGCGATTTTGAGTTTTATATTTTGATTATATCACTTGCATTTCATATTGTCAAGTAATTTGAGATTTGATTTTTCGATTCGGTAACGAAAAATTCAGCCGTGAGTAGAGTGGAACTACTACACCTATATACCACATAATCACTTGCTTTTTAAATGTAAACTATGCCCGTGTACCTGCTCCCTGCTCTGATTACTACCACTGTACACGCTGCACAACGCTATAATTATACTATATAATAGTACAAAAAAGGTACAACCATTTTTATTATGGCTGTACCTTTTATTATTTGTGTTGTAGTTATTACTGAAGCAAATCACTAATGCAAATTTTTAAAGGCTCTGCATTGTCCTTGTATAAATCAACTGTGATTTCATCATCAAAACTATAGAACTCCAAAATATTTGATTTACCATACAAATATACTATAACCTTGTCATTTGTCGGGTCAATTATCCAGTATTCCTTGACACCAGCATTTTTATATAGTAGCAATTTATCTTTGTAGTCTCGTTCTGAATTGTTTGGTGATACTATTTCAATTATCCAATCAGGAGCACCATTGTATTTTTGTTCGTCAAAGTTCTCAGGCTTACACGCTACAAAAATATCAGGTATAACAATAGTATCATCGTTCAACTTTACATCTGTAGGGGCATTAAATACTTCACACTTGCCTTTATTTTTATTGATGTAATTAGTTATAAAGTTTGTTACCCTTGCCGATATTCTTTGATGCTTTATATTTGGTGACGGTGACATATCTACTATTATGCCGTTGATAAGTTCGCAAGGCTCTTGTAAATCAAGCTTGTAAAATTGTTCTGCTGTGTATCTTTGTTCGTTTGTCATTGGCATAAAATCACTCCTTTTTGTGATGAAACATTGTTATTTTCTCCTATGATACTATTTAAAATGATGTTTATTATATTGTTTATCTCCTTTATAGTACCATTTAAACAGGCTTACAGCCTTTATTTATAGGGTTTTGTGCTGATTTTATAGCTATGTTATGTGTTGTAAAAGGAATATGGTGTTATTTGATAACTTTTATTATGTTTTACTCCTTTGCACTAATTTTCTGAAGAAGTTTCTTCTTCATCTGGTACATATTCCATTATATCCGCAGGCTGACAATCTAATAATTTACATAATTCAATAATCGTTGATGTATTTACATTATTATTCTTAACAAGTCTATCAACAATAGTTGGTGAAAAGCCATTTTTACGCAAATCAAATTTTTTTATTTCCTTTATCTCCATTAGTTCAAACAATTTTCTATATGAAATTCCCATATATATTCACCTCTATAATTAATTGTACATTAATTATTATTTTTTGTCAAGCGAGTTTATTGTATACAAATGTGTACAATATCAATAAAAACAAATGTATATTTTTGTGTACATTACGAATTGTATTTGTGTATCGAATAGTGTACAATAATATCAATGAAACAAACACAAACCAAATAAAAATTAGGAGGTACACAACTATGACAGCTACAACATTATTAAAGGTATTTATCACAAACTTAGGCAAGTACAACGAAGGTGAGTTAATCGGTGAATGGGTAAGCCTTCCAGTAGATGAAAGCGAACTTGAAGAAGTTCTGGAGCGTATTGGTATCAATGAACAGTATGAGGAATACTTCATCACAGACTTTGAAACAGAAATTGACGGTTTGAACGTTGACGAATACAGCAACATTGAAGAACTTAATGAACTTGCTGAACAGCTTGAAAACCTTGATGAATATGACCTTGAAAAAGTCGGTGCAATCATTGAAGCATACGGAGCAGACCTTCAGGAAGCTATTGAAGATATAGACAATTATACATATTACAACGGTAAAACTCTTGAAGAAGTAGCCTATGAAATCGTTGAAGAATGTTATGAACTTCCTGAAATTGCACAGCGTTACTTTGATTATGAAGCATTTGCAAGGGATTTAGGTTTTGACGGTTACGAAGAAACAACAAATGGCGTTATATATCGTTAATACATAAAGGCTTCTAAAGGGTTGAGCCTATCAGCCCTATTCCAAAGGCTTAAAGCCTTATACATTAACATTATTTTATAGGAGGTTGCCATATGAGCAATATCGAACTTACAAGTAAAATCGAGAACATCAAGACATTACAGACAATGATTGACGAACTCACAGCAGAAATGGAAGCTGTAAAAGATGAAGTCAAGGCTGAAATGAACGCAAAGGGCGTTGATGAAATGACGGTTTCCTGTTTTAAGGTACGTTACAAGGAAGTTAAGTCCAGCAGATTCGACAGTACAGCATTTAAGAAGACACACGCTGACCTTTATGAGCAGTATTGCAAGACTACATTTTCAAAGCGTTTTTCAATCGCATAAGAAAAAGCCCTTATGCAAGCTACCAACAAGCACAAGGGCATAGCAACTCCCAATCACTACAAAGGGCGGTTACTGTTTAAATTATAGCACTGACCGCCCTATTAAGTCAATAACTTATGGAAGTTTTATGGATAACATTCAGAACGTTATAAACGATACAACAGATATTATTTGCTACATTGAACAAGCAAAAGCAGTTATTTTAGGCATACAAGCTATTATGGATAATTTTGATTTCGGTGAATTTAGATTGCTCATAGATGATTTGTATGAAAATAAGCTTAGTACACTTGAAAACAAAATCACAGACAGTATTTGTGCTATTGATACCCTTATCACTCTTTCACACGATAAAGCCGTACTTGCTTCAGATAAACTTGCAGATATAAAAAGAACTGAAACAAAGGGAAAATCAATCAAATCATTGTTATGTCAACACTAATTAATCGGAGGTTTTACAATGAAGTTTAAAACCCGTGTTGCATACGGTAAGCATAAGCAGAACGGTAATGTTTGCGTTATTTGTGCTGATACTGTTGAAGCATCATTGAAAAATCGTATGATGGTTAAAGACTTTGAAAAACAGCTTGCACGGAATAACCCTGAATATGATTTAACTTTCAGAATTGAAGAACGATAACTCAGGAGGTCAATACAATGGAAAAAAGAATCAATATCACAGCATTTGAAATATATCTGCTCAGCTTAATCAAGATGGAATATATCAACATGGAAAATTCTTTTGTTGGTGACGATGGAAAAATCTATCTCAATCTTAATATGGAGCTTTTACCGACTCCAAAAATTGAAATCAAAAAGAGTTACGGACTTACAATAACATACCATTCTGTTAAAGACGTGTTTGAAAAAGGACTTTTTGAAATTTGTATTTTTGAACGCAGTAACTATTATATAGTATGCGATAACACAGGCTTACCAATAAATATTAAAGCAAAATCAAGATTAGGTATGCTTGGAGTTCTAAACAGACCTGACATTATTTCAGGTATCATAGCAGATATGAGCATCAGCAATCACCCTGACTATGCTAAATATCAGAAGCAATTACAAGAATTTAAAGAAGCTGTAAAGCTGTAACGGAGGTTTTAATTATGGCAAAACGGAAAAATACACAAGCTGAAGAAGTTACTTCAATTATTGAATATAACGGAAAATCCTACACTCTTATGTCCATAGATTTGTCAGCAAATCGCAACGTCAAGGAAATCCCTTACAATGTAAAGGAATTTACAGAGAAGTTTGACAACGGCGATATATGCAGAGACCCACTCATTCAGAGAACGGCTGACCAGTGGAGCAGTGCGAAAAAATCAAAGTTCATTCTTTCCATTCTGCTAAATCGTCCAGTAGGAACAATCCTGACAGCAAAGGGACGTGCGGACAGTAAAAGCTACACACAGAAAACACTTATTGACGGTTTGCAGAGAAGTACAGCCATAAGCGATTATATCAATAACCGTTTTGCTTTAAGTAAGAATACAGCACCAATACGCTGTTGTTATCGTGACGATGACGGTAATATAATAACGGAAAATTTTGACCTTGCAGGAAAGAAATTCAAGGCACTTCCTGACGTTTTAAAGGAAGCTATACTTGAATACAGATTGACCGTATATTCATACGAAGGCTTTTCCGATGAGGAACTTGACGATATTGTATTTTGCGTAAACAACGGAAGTTCTTTTAAGCCATTTCAAAAGCTGAGAACTGTTTTAGGCTCTGCTATGATGGAATACTTACAGCCTGTTTGTGACGGTGTGTTTTGGGAAAAAGCCGAAAGTATCAAGACAAAGAATGATGGTGTACTTGGTTGTGTAGTCAGAACTTTAATGCTTTTAAAGGACTTCCCTTTCAAGTCACTTAGCACAAGCGAAATGATTACATTTGCGGAAGAATTTGCTGAAAGTGGAAGTATTAAAGAAATTGAACAGCTCAACAGCCTTTTCAATCAGCTTGACAGCATTATTCACCGACAGATGGAAGATGAAGAATATACTTTCCTTACTCCATGCAATATTCCTCATCTGATTAAGAATCTATATAAGTATAATACAACGGAAAATTTAAGCAACGGAAATTATACAGCGTTTCTTAATTACTTCCTTACATCGGAAGATTACAAGGAATACAACAGATATTGCTGCAAGCTTGCAAGTGGTGGAGGACTTTATTCCCGTGCTACTGTTGAGAAAAGACAAGATATTATTGACAATGCACTTGATAACTTTATAAGTGATATGACAAAATCAGCTTAATGTTTCGGGGCAATTGAGAAATAGATATTAATATAACAGTTGCCCCAAATAATTTTGAAATGAGGTAAAATATATGATTATTTACAGTGAGAATAAAATTGAAATGGGTCTTTCTGAAATCTGTATTGATGTGGAAAATGCTCTTAAATATGACAGGACACAAGGGTCTGACGAATTTGCTTTAGACCTCCCCTTTGCAAATAATGATTTAATTATGGAACTTTTAAAAGACGATGTTGAAATGTTTGCGATGGAAAATGGTTATTACGGTAATGAGCATACTGACAAGGCTATTAAGTACAAGTCAAGAATTGAGTTTGTATATTTTTTTGAGAGTGGCACAGCGGAAATAGGTATCTGGATTGAGCCTGTTGATAAGGCTGATGCGGAATTTCTTGATGATGATATGTCTGCAACATGGCTTAATGTTGACCTTGATGCTACAGATAAAAATTATCTATGTATGTGTCTTGCAGAGATGATTTATAACGCAGAAATAAAGCTGTAACGAGGATATTACAAATGATTATTTATGATAATGTGAGTGATGAAAAAATATGTATTGAACTTTCAGAACTTGGTATTTGTACCGATTTTGTTTGCTCGTTAAAATTTACAAAATATGAAAAAGATTCAAACGCATTTGCTTTGTATTTTGAGTTCATAAATTATGACAAGGTAAAAAGATTTATAGATGACTCGATTGCACTCCATATTTTAAGCTCAGGCTTTAGTCATAGCTATAAACAATTTGACATTGGAATTAGTTTTGTGTATTACTTTAATACAGATACAACTAAAATTAATGTTGATATTACATCATTCGATGAAACTGAAGAAACTGAAATATATTTCAATGTTGAACTTGATGATAATGACAGAAAGTATTTGTGTAAAAGCCTTGCTAAGATAATTTACAATGCATAAAAAAATAAAGCTGTACAGGGTATCAACACCGATACCCAATACAGCCAAAAGAACGGAGAATAAATATGCTTGCGTATAAAACAAAACCACGGGAAAAAACAATCAGCAGAACCACTAATATAAAACGTAAAAAGGCATTATCGGAAAATGCTAAACAAAAGTTGCTTGGAGTAGCTATGATACTGCTTGCCATCCCTGCAATGTGTATTACAAATGAGTTTGGTGAGCCTGACGGAACAGCTTCAGTTATGCTTGTATTTATGGGACTCGCTGCACTTATCGCTAAATAAGAAAATATCATTCATCTGAATGTTAATGTATATTGTGTGACCGTCTGTAATGGACGGTTATGCTTTACATTAAAGCGTAAAGATGAAATCAAGACCCTGTTTACATAACGTAAAACAATTCAAAAAACAACTTCATCTTAACGTTATTCAGCGGAAATTTGATATTAAATATAAGGTACACCCTAATTTTACTTTGGAGATGATATAATGAAAATAGCATACGTCAGAGTTTCAACAGTTGAGCAGAACGAAGCAAGACAGATTGAAGCTTTGGAGATATACGGAATAGAAAAATGGTTTACTGAAAAGGTATCAGGCAAGGATACCAACAGACCACAGCTTCAGCAGATGCTTGAATTTGCCCGTGAAGGTGATACAATCTATGTCCATGATTTTACAAGACTTGCAAGAAGCACAAAAGACCTACTTGACATTGTTGAGCATCTGAAATCAAAGGGTATTCATCTTGTAAGCAACAAGGAAAGTATTGATACATCTACACCAACAGGAAAATTAATGCTGACTTTTCTTGCAGGTATAGCTGAATTTGAACGTGAAAATCTGTTGGAGCGTCAGCGTGAAGGTATCGCTATTGCAAAGAGAAACGGCAAATACAAAGGAAGAAAACCTTTTAAGTCTGACAAATTTGAAACGCTGTATGAGGAATATATAAAACGGAAAATTACAAAAGCTGAATTTGCGTGTCAATTAGGCACATCAAGACCAACTTTGAATAAGCTTATCAAGAACTATGAGAAATCCTTGTATTCGGATACCAAATCGAAATAGAACATAGATAAAACCTTGTAAATCCCTTTATTTTTCTATGTTTTCTGCTGTTTTATAAATCTAATACTACAAAATAATGGCTATAATACGTTGTATATTCGGTACAAGCACCTGAAGCAACGTAGAATAGCCATTTTCTTTGTATTTTAGTATTATAAATGCTGCAAAAGCCTTATAAAATAAGGGATTGGAATGTATCATTCGAGGAAAAGCAAGGTTTTTACTGTGTTTGAGCGATGTTTTGATGTTGGTTTTGAGTGGTTTTATGATTTTGGGGAATGTGGCGTTTTATCAGGAAATATAAGGGTTTGATGAAGATTGTTAAATATTTAACATTGTTCGTAAATGTGATAGGATGGTGTTGAATGGATAAAAATGTATATTATCATTCGACAAATATTGACAGTAAACAAACGTGCTGATATAATTAATATATAAGATTTATAAGGAGGATTTACATTGTCTAAAAAGAAAGAACAAAATAAACCTATAGAGAAATTCCCTACAAATGATAGAGACTACTATTACTACTATGAAATTTTTCAATTAGTACAACTCAAAAAATATTATAACGGTATAAATAGCCTCATTTTAGCAGACAAATTAGAAAATAGTGTTTTGAACAAATATGAAGCACACAATTATGAGTTATCAAAAGAAGACATATATGTAGAATATAAAAAATATTATGATGATTTCAATTTCTATATTGACGCACTTATCAATAAAACCGACATCAACAGTAATGAAGATTTTAAAAATGTTATGGAATATCTTATGTTGACTGTTTGCCAAACAAATCAATTTATTAATCGTTACTTACTTTTAAAATCTAATAAAGCATTTTATAATTCAAAAATAAAAATTAATGGAAAGAAAGTTTCAGTAAAAAAAATCCTGTCAGAAAATGAATATATAATGTATAAACTGAATCCTCATTATTTGCCTATAGTAATAAGTAATTTCTCCGTTCCAGCAATATTATTCACATTGTTTTTACTGCTGCTATTTACTGTAATTGCAACCAAACATATATTTTGGGCAATTTTATGCTTAGTATATAGTATTTGGTATTTAAAAATGTTATCTAAAATTAGTTATGCTGAAAAACAAAATTCAATTTACTTTTTTAAGAACAACTATGTTGCTCATCCTTTATCACAGAAAATTAAATTTAAAGATATTACTACTGCAATATCATTGATAAAAGATATTACCTCAAAATAACAAATACGGAGGCTAAATATGATAAACATAAATAATAAGAGTTGGGATAAACTTCGTTCCTCTGACATTAGAAAATTACTATCGGAAGAATTTGAAGAAAACTGTTTTTTGGAATTAAAAGCTGACGATGTTTCACCAGAAAAATTAGCACATGAAATAAGTGCTTTTGCTAATACATACGGAGGATATATATTATTAGGTATAAATGATGACAAAACAATTGGTGGATGCAAAAAATGGAATGAACAAAAAATCAATGGAACATTTCATGATAATATAACACCTACACCTAATTTCGATGTCAAAAAATTTAGATTAAATGATAAAACAATATATGTTATAAAAATAGAAGAAGGAACAATGCCTCCATATATTACCAACAAAGGCGGAATATATGAAAGGATTTCGTCAGGGACTTGTAAAATAACAGACTCTATACGTCTATCTCAATTATGTCAGAAAAAAGACAATCACTTAAAAAGGATTAAAGAAAGAATTGAACTTGACAAAATAGAATTAAATGTCGGTGAACCTAATAATTTCTGCGGATATATAGATATAGGATTTTCAGTAGTTTGCTCTGAAGCAACAAATTTACAGAAGAACTTTTTTAATATTAATTTTGAAAAAATAAAAGCGATTTTAGACGAAGCTGCCCCTTATTGCAGTATTTCAAGAGTAGGTCTTTCTTATGTATTTGGTGTAGGAAAAATTGACATCAAAGATGATAATGGAAATAATTTGTTATTACCAGCAGGGTTACAAAATTTCATTGAAATAATGGCTGATGGAAGTGTCAGATGCAGAGTTATTTTAACAAGTGACCATTCTTATAGTGAAAAAGTTAATATATCACATGCTTTTTTCTTTGTACAAGATATTTATAAAAGAATATATATGGAATTACTCGGAGAGGATTTTGCAAGAATATTCATACAAGCACATAAATATGAACGAGTAACAGTATTAAAGCAATTTACTCCATATCGCAAATCAGACAATCCTATAGATAATCAGCAAAATATAGAGTATTTGGAACAACATCAAAATAAATATGGAAATAATTCAGTACTGGTTGGAAATAGAATACCTACACTTGATTATGTATTGATTGACAAACAATTGTTTGATAAGAATAACGAAAAATATGATGCTGAAAATCTATTTCATAAATTATTCTTTTGTTTTAATTACAATTTGGGATATATTGATACCCCTCCATATAGAGAATAATCATAAATAATTATTCCATCAACTAACTTCACCCATCAAATAAGCTAATTCAAAGCACAAAACAATCAATAACAATACATAAAAAAAAGGATAACACAGCCCACAAAGCTATGTTATCCTTAATTTTTTTGCCCACCATATCAATAAAAGCTGCCCACCATTTTTATTTTGGTGGGCAAAATGTGGGCGGTGGGCAATATTTTACCATATATAGACAAAAAATCTCCCCTTGCAATAAAAATGCAAGGGGAGAATATTTTTATAAAATGACGTATTTAAGCCATTTAATTAAGCTTTCATAGCCTCTTCGACAGCAACAGCACAAGCAACAGTAGCACCAACCATTGGGTTGTTACCCATACCGATGAGACCCATCATTTCTACGTGAGCAGGAACGGAAGAAGAACCTGCAAACTGAGCGTCAGAGTGCATACGACCCATTGTATCTGTCATACCGTAGGAAGCAGGACCTGCAGCCATATTATCCGGGTGGAGTGTACGGCCTGTACCGCCGCCGGAAGCAACGGAGAAGTACTTCTTGCCCTTTTCGTTACATTCCTTCTTATATGTACCTGCAACCGGGTGCTGGAAACGTGTTGGGTTTGTGGAGTTACCTGTGATGGAAACGTCAACGCCTTCCTTCCACATAATAGCAACGCCTTCTGTTACGTCGTTAGCGCCGTAGCAGTTAACCTTGGAACGGAGACCTGTGGAGTAAGCCTTACGGAATACTTCCTTAACTTCGCCTGTATAGTAATCCATTTCTGTTTCAACGTATGTGAAACCGTTGATACGAGCGATAATCTGTGCAGCGTCCTTACCGAGACCGTTGAGGATAACACGGAGAGGGTTCTTACGAACCTTGTTAGCCTTTTCAGCGATACCGATAGCACCTTCAGCAGCTGCGAAGGATTCGTGACCTGCGAGGAATGCGAAACATTCTGTTTCGTCTTCGAGGAGCATCTTACCGAGGTTACCGTGACCAAGTCCAACCTTTCTCTGGTCAGCAACAGAACCAGGGATACAGAAAGCCTGGAGGCCTTCACCGATTGCAGCAGCAGCGTCAGCAGCTCTTGTGCAGTTCTTCTTGATTGCGATTGCACAACCTACTGTGTAAGCCCACTTTGCGTTTTCGAAACAGATTGGCTGGATGCCTTCTGTAATCTTATATGGGTCAAAGCCCTTTGCCTTACAAATTTCAGCACACTCTTCGATGGAGTTAATGCCGTACTGAGCGAGAACTGCAAGGATCTGCTTTTCTCTTCTCTCATAAGATTCAAATAAAGCCATTGTAGTGTACCTCCTTATTCCTTTCTTGGGTCGATAATCTTAGCAGCGTCTGCTACACGACCGTACTGACCCTGAGCCTTTTCAAAAGCTGTGTTAGCGTCATCGCCAGCCTTGATGAAGTCCATCATCTTGCCGAAGCTTACAAACTTATAGCCGATGATTTCATTTTCTTCGTTAAGAGCGATACCTGTTACATAACCTTCAGCCATTTCGAGGTAACGAGGACCCTTAGCGAGTGTACCGTACATTGTACCAACCTGTGAACGGAGACCCTTACCAAGGTCTTCAAGACCTGCACCGATTGGAAGACCGTCTTCAGAGAAAGCACTCTGTGTACGACCGTAAACGATCTGGAGGAACAGCTCTCTCATAGCTGTGTTGATAGCGTCACAAACGAGGTCAGTATTGAGAGCCTCGAGAATAGTTCTGCCTGGGAGGATTTCAGAAGCCATAGCTGCTGAATGTGTCATACCGGAACATCCGATTGTTTCAACGAGAGCCTCCTGAATAACGCCGTCCTTAACGTTGAGGGAAAGCTTACAGGTACCCTGCTGTGGAGCACACCAGCCAATACCGTGTGTGAAACCGGAAATATCCTTAATCTCCTTAGCCTTTACCCATTTTGCTTCTTCCGGGATTGGTGCTGCACCGTGAGCTACGCCTTGAGCTACAGGGCACATTTTTTCAACCTCATGAGAATAAATCATATGTACATACTCCTTTCAGAATTTGCTATGTCCCGAAGCTGACTTCAAGGGACTTTCGCATACGCATATATTATACAACATTTCGACAGATAAAGCAAGAGGATTTTATGAATTAGTGTGATTTTTTTAACAAGAATACACTGACCGGTATATCATTTATTATTCCAACTCATCTATAAACGCCTTTACGATTGCACCGCATTCTTCGGGCTTCTGCTCATAAATCAAATGTTCGCCCGCAAGGCACATAACTTTGCAATTCCCCATTTTTTCAGCATAAGGATAAATCGTATCGTTTCTTGCTTTCTCATATGTTTCAAGAATTTTATTCAGTGTTTCATCATCGTCTTCATATTCAACAGGGCGTTCCTTCATATCCAATTGATTTATTTCAATCTGACGATTTATCCATTTATTGCATTCAATCAAATCTTCTTTTGTTTCAATACCCCAGCTTGCGCAGATATACAGCTTTGGTATATCGTTGGTAACAATACCATTAAAAGCAGCCTGTGCATTTTCAGCAAGTTTTGTGTCTTCCGAAACAGGTGCAATAGAGTCGAGTGTCATAAGCGTAAGTGCATCGCCAAGGTACTGCTCTTCATCTGAATAATTATCGGGATAATGATAGAAATAATCACGCAACACATATCTGCTGAAGCCAATTTTTGCAAGAAATGCAAGAATTTTGTCACCTGTGCCAATTTCATAAGTTTCTATGTCAGAAAAAGCATTTTCATCAAGTTGAGAGCCGTCAACGAATACAATGGCTTCTATTTCCTCAGGGTAATTGCTTACCCAGTAATTTGCATACGCACCGCCAATTGAGTGCGGCATAAGAATATATGGAGCTTCAACACCCGCGTTTTTGAGTGCCTTACGGTAGTCCTCAACTATATATTCGAGGGTCATTTCGTTTTCTGTGTCATCACTGAAGCCGTAACCTGCACGGTCAACGAATACAACAAGATTATCTTCTTCAAAACAAGCTGTCATCTGTCTTGCTGCAAGTGAATAATCCGCCATACCAAGTCCTGCAAGACCGACTATTGTGTGCTTACCGTTTTCGTTACCGAATTTTGTAACGTTAAGAGAATAATCACCCACTGACACAGGGTTATAATATCCCTTTTCTTTCAGCAAATCAAACTCTTTCTTGCTTTTAACTTTATGTACTACAAATGTCAGCAAAACAAACAACACAATAGCTATTAACAATACGATTACAGTGCGCAGTATTATTTTGCCAATGCTTCTCCTTTTCATATTTTCCCCCCACCTGTTACTTTATTGGTATAAAACAAAACCGCCTTTCAAACGAAAGACGGTTTATTTTGTGGGGTGGGAGATGGGAATCGAACCCACGACCTTCGGGACCACAATCCGACGCTCTAACCAACTGAGCTACACCCACCATATTGGCGCGCCTTACTGGACTCGAACCAGTGGCTTACTGCTTAGAAGGCAGTTACTCTATCCAGCTGAGTTAAAGGCGCGTATCTGGAGCGGGTGATGGGAATCGAACCCACGCGACCAGCTTGGAAGGCTGGAGTTCTACCATTGAACTACACCCGCGTTGCTCTCAACAACGAAATTAATTATATCACAACATCTATCTTTTGTCAAGCCTTTTTCTGAAATTTTCTAAAAAATCTTTGTTTTTTATTTATCGTATTTTACTATGCATATTATGAGTTAATATACAAAAACTGCTGTGGTTTCCCACAGCAGTTGATTTCTTATTAGCCGTTGCCCTTTGCCATCTGTGCAACTTCTGCAGCGAAGTCGTCAGCCTTCTTTTCGATACCTTCGCCTCTTTCAAAACGAACGTATTCAACAACTGCAATCTTGCCGCCGAGTTCCTTAGCGGAAGCGTCGATATACTGCTGAACGGAGAGCTTGTCATCCTTAACGAATGCCTGCTCGAGGAGGCAGTTTTCAGAATAGTACTTGCCAACCTTACCTTCAACAATCTTAGCTCTAACCTGTTCAGGCTTGCTTGCCATCTTAGGATCTTCAGCCATCTGAGCCATCATAATGCTCTTTTCGTTTTCGATAACTTCAGCAGGAACAGCTTCTCTGTTGAGGTATGCAGGGTTCATAGCTGCAACCTGAAGTGCACAGTCCTTACCAACTGTAAATACCTTATCAGCGTCGAGGTCTGTATCAAGCTTAACCATTACGCCGATGCTGCCGCCGCCGTGAACGTAAGGAACGAGAACACCTTCAAGTCTCTGGAAACGACGGATTACCATATTTTCTCTGATCTTGATGAAGAGGTCCTGGAGAGTTTCTTCAACGCTCTTGTCGCCGCCGCTGATTGTAGCAGCCTTGAGTGCGTCGAGGTCAGCAGGGTTCTTTTCGATTACTGTCTTAGCAACTGCAGCAACGAAAGCCTTGAACTCGTCATTGTTTGCAGCAAAGTCTGTTTCGATATTTACTTCTACAACAGCACCAACGTTGCCTTCTACTACAGAAGTTACGATACCTTCAGCAGCAACTCTTGCGCTCTTCTTAGCCTGTGTTGCGAGACCCTTTTCACGGAGAATCTGTACAGCCTTGTCTGTATCGCCGTCTGCTTCTTCGAGAGCCTTCTTACAGTCCATCATACCAACGCCGGTAACTTTCATAAGATCTTTAATTTCCTGAACGGATGCCTTTGCCATTGTAATTCCTCCTAATTTTAGTTCGGTTATATCGAAATTAGGGCAGACATTATAACTGTGTCTGCCCGAATTTTACGGAATAATTATTCAGCAGCTTCTTCTGTTGCTTCTTCAGCAGCAGCTTCTGCAGCTGTTTCACCCTGTCTGCCTTCGATGATAGCGTCAGCCATTGCGCCAGCGATAAGCTTTACTGCACGGATAGCGTCATCGTTACCAGGGATAACGTAGTCAACGTCATCAGGGTCACAGTTTGTATCTACGATTGCAACGATCGGAATACCGAGCTTCTTAGCTTCAGCAACAGCAATCTTTTCCTTGCGTGGGTCAACGATGAAGAGTGCGCCAGGGAGCTTCTTCATTGTCTTGATACCGCCGAGGTACTTTTCAAGCTTTTCGATTTCGAGCTGGAGCTTAACAACTTCCTTCTTAGGGAGAAGGTTGAATGTGCCGTCTTCTTCCATCTGGTGGAGCTGTTCGAGTCTCTTGATTCTTCTCTGGATTGTCTTGAAGTTTGTCATCATACCGCCGAGCCATCTTGCGTTTACATAGTGAACGCCTGCACGGATAGCTTCTTCCTTAACGGAATCGCCAGCCTGCTTCTTTGTACCTACAAAGAGAACAGAGTCGCCGTTTTCAGCAACAGACTTGATGAAGTTATAAGCTTCGTCAAGCTTCTTTACTGTCTTCTGAAGGTCGATGATGTAGATGCCGTTTCTTTCTGTGAAAATGTATGGTGCCATTTTCGGATTCCATCTTCTTGTCTGGTGACCGAAGTGTACACCAGCTTCAAGAAGCTGCTTCATTGATACTACGCCCATTTGTAGTTCCTCCTAAAATATGGTTTTTTGATCCTCCGCATAGTTTAGCTTAACGGGAGCTTACTTTTGGGAAAGCACCGTCCGTCAAAAGCTATGCGTGCGAATTGCTTTAATATTATATCATATTCAAAAGCAAATTGCAAGCTTTTTTTATTGTCACATTTCCACAATATTGAATTTCAGTCAAGATTTCGTTTTGTTAATTTTGTATCATCTGCCGAGATAAGTATTGTATCAACACCTACCACTTCTATTTCATCGCAGGTTATAATCAGGTCATCCTCCCTGCCGAGAAAGCCGAAAAAGCGTGTTCTGCCGTACACTATAAAAGATTTGATTGAGGCCGTTTCGGTTTCAAACTCAACATCGTCCACATAGCCGAGACGTGCGCCGTTTTTTATGTTTATGATTTCTTTATTCCGCATTTCTGACAGCGTACACTTCACAAAAATCCCTCCGCAAAGCTTTTATACAGACTATGCGGAGGGAAACTTGTACTATTCTAAATCATAGATACCTGTTCAAAGCCGTCAAGAAGCTTATCGAGATTTCTGAAAGCATATCTTGTACCCTTTGCTACGCAGGAAAGCGGGTCATCGGCTATATGGCACGGTACGCCTATCTGTGATGACATAAGCTTGTCGAGTCCGAAAAGGAGTGCTCCGCCTCCTGTGAGGTAAATACCGTTTTGATAGATATCTCCGACCAGCTCGGGCGGTGTTTTTTCAATTACCGTTTTCACGGCAGCAATCATTTCATTGATGTTATCTATAATTGCCTCATATATATCATAGTCGGACAGCTCTATCTGCTCGGGCAGTCCTCTTACGAGGTGACGACCCTTGACAATAAATTTTCTGCTGCCGTCGGGAGAATATATATTTGCTGCTGCAATTTTTGCATTCTCAGCCATTTTTTCGCCGATAAGAATTCTGTATCTGTTGGATACATATCTGACAATCGCTTTATCAAGCTTATTACCTGCCATTTTAACCGATGATTTTGTAACAACACCGTTCATTGACACCACGGCAATATCCGTTGTACCGCCGCCGATATCAACAACCATATTACCGTCCGCACGGGAAATATCTACCCCTGCTCCCATAATTGCAGCGACAGGCTCGTCGATAAGATAAACGTGACGTGCGCCTGCATTTTTTGCAGCTTCAATTACTGCACGGCTTTCCACATCGGTTATGGATGAGGGTACGCACATAACGATATTCGGCATAAAAAGCTGTTTACCCGTAACCTTTTCAATAAAAGCCATAATCATAAGCTTTGTCATTTTATGGTCGGAAATTACTCCGTCGCTGAGGGGACGGACTACCGTAATATGCTCAGGCGTTCTGCCAACCATTCTGTAGGCTTCATCACCTACTGCGATAACCTCATTCATTTTTTTATTGAACGCTACCACTGACGGTTCGTTGAGGACGACACCTTTATTTCCCATAGAAATCATTACGTTTGCCGTTCCGAGGTCAATTCCTATATCCATTAACAATCACCCTTTTCTCTGTGATTTATCAAGTCTTGTCACTGCCGAGACGCAGACGATTACTTTTTCTGCACCCATTTCTTTCAGCAATCCGGCGCATCGGTTAACCGTTGAGCCTGTTGTCATTACATCATCACATAATATTATTGTTTTTCCATTTAAATCTGCATCACTTCCGTGAAACAAATCCTTTACGCGTTCGGCTCTTTCTTCCTCAGAAAGGTGATGCTGTTCTTCATCGCTGTCGATTTTATAAAGAAGATTTTTACCGAACTGTATGTCAAGGCGTTCACCTATACACTTAGCAAGTATGTCCGCCTGATTATGTCCCCTGTCACGCAATTTACGCTTGCCCATTGGCACGCCTGTAACAAGGTCTGCTTTATCAATGTATTTGCACACTGTTTCTGCTGTGTACTCCGCAAGGTTGGACATACCTGTACACTTGAAATCATAAATAGCGCTGCTCACGTTTTCATCGTCAAAGAACATCGCGGCATAGACATTGTCGAAATTATTATTTTTGCTGCACACGCAAGGGACACCGCCGCACTTATGACATATTTTATCATTTGCAGGAACAAGCTTGTCTGCACAGCTGCCGCATACCGTCTCATTCCACATAATTATTTCATTGCAGAACGGACATCTGTTAGGATATAATATGTCAAGCAGAAACGCTTTACAGCTCTTCAAGAATGGTTTCAGCATTGGCAAGCTCCTTTTCAAGCATATCCTTCAGACAGCTGTAACGCAGGGTACGTCTGTTGTTGTTGACCATAGACTCCACAACACGCATCGAGCCGACTATGATAAGCATTTTCTTTGCTCTTGTTACGGCTGTATAGAGCAGATTTCTGTAATACAGCTTTTCAAAGCCGCCAAGAAGCGGAAGAATTACTGCATTGAACTCACTGCCCTGACTTTTATGGACGGATATTGCATAGGCAAGCTCAAGCTGGTCCAGCATTTCGTAGGAATACTCCGCAACACGTCCGTCAAAATCAATCAGCACCTTGCTTTCAGCTTTGACTACCTTTAAAATTATTCCAATGTCGCCGTTAAAAATACCAGTACCTTTTTCTATTCCCTTTGTCCAGATTATGTCGTAGTTATTTTTGACCTGCATTACCTTATCGTCGACACGGAAATTATACAGGATACCTTTCAGCTCCTTCTTCTCCTTGCAGGGGGGATTTATTGCAAGCTGCAACACCTTGTTCATCTCAACGACGCCAAGTCCGCCTTTTCTTGACGGGCAAAGCACCTGTATATCCTCCGTAGGCGAAAGCTTGTACGCATTCGGCAGGCGGTTTGTCACAAGGTCAACCACTGTATCTGACGCTGTTTCATAGTCAAGGCGCTGCATAAAGAAAAAGTCATTATCGGTCTTTGACAGGTCAGGCTGTTCGCCGTTTACGATTTTATGGGCATTGGTTATGATACAGCTTTCCTGTGCTTGCCTGAAAATCTCGGTAAGCTTAACAAGCGGAAGCCGTCCGCAGTCAACCATATCCTTGAGAATATTTCCTGCACCCACAGAGGGAAGCTGGTCGCTGTCCCCGACCATTATCAGGCGGCAGGACAGCTTCAAAGCTCTCAGGAGTGCTTCAAAAAGAAGCGTATCTACCATTGACATTTCGTCGATAATCATCACGTCGCAGGCAATAGGGTTGCTGTCGTTATGTTTGAAATGGGTTTTGCCGCTGTTGTCAAAGGCTACTTCAAGCATACGGTGGATTGTTTTTGCATCGTAGCCTGTCAGGTCGGAAATTCGTTTTGCCGCTTTACCCGTTGGGGCGGCAATCATTACTTTCATTCCACGCTGTTCATACAGGGAAATTATGGCTTTGAGGGTTGTGGTTTTACCTGTACCGGGTCCGCCTGTCAGAATCATAAAGCCTTGTGACAAGGCAAGTGAAATAGCTTTACGCTGCTGCTCGGCATAGGTAATGATTTTGGTTTTTTCTTCTATATCAATAAGCTTGGTGTAGTCAACCTTTGTATCTTTAAGGCAGCTGCTCATTACGGCAAGTCTGCCTGTTATGTATTGTTCAGCTGTGTAGTAATCACTGAGGTACACAAACTTACGATTTTCCTTCTCATATATGACAAGGTTATCCTCTTTACACTCATTTTCAAGGCACTCATCAAACAAATGCTCCTCAATTTCAAGAAGCTTGATTGCGGTACTTTTCAATCTGTCATAAGGCAGGCAGGTGTGTCCCGAATATGTATTGTTGACGAGGATATGGGTAATTCCTGCCCTGATGCGTCCCTCGTTATTCATTGGGTAGCCGATTTTTATAGCCATTGCTTCGGCTTTGTCGAACTCAAGTTCAATGCCGTTGCCGCAAAGCATATAGGGGTTTTCCTTGATAATTTCAATAGCGTACTGTCCCCACTTTTTCCACGCACTTACAGCGGCTGAGGGTGGGATATTGTACTGAGAAAGAAAAATCATAAGGGCACGTATTCCGAAGATACGCTTGAACTCCATTGAGATTTCTTCGACTTTATTTGCTGTAATACCCTTAACCTTTACGAGAAGCTCGGGTTCGTTTTCTATTACTTCGAGGGTTTTATCGCCGAACTCGTCAACCAGACGCTTGGCGAGGGTTTTACCGATGCCTTTGAGTACACCTGATGAAAGATATTTCAGAATTGCATTAGTTGTAGCAGGCATTTTACGCTGGCAATAATGGGCTTTGAACTGCATACCGAATTTTGCGTGCTTGACGTACTCGCCTGTTACGATAAGTTCTTCGCCTTCCTCGATGTTGCCAAGCTCTCCGACTACTGTAACGTAGTCTCCCTTTACATCCAAATCAAGAACGATATAGCCGTTATTGGGGTTGGTGAACATTACGGACTCAACAACGCCTTCAAGTTCCGTTAAGTTGTTTTCATCCATATTATTCCACCGCCTTACTACTGAAAATACATTTTCAGTATAGCACACTTTCCTCTATATTGCAAACATTTTCTGAACTTTTTTCGCAATTAATTATAGTATATTTACAGGAACGTTCCATAAGCTTTTCAAAGATATGTATTTTCTCGCTGTCGGCATTGAAATTTATCAGCAGGACGGTTGCTTCGGGGTACTCATCGGCAAGCTTATAGACAAGGGTTCTCACGATAAGTTCGATATCCTCGGTTTCGTTTGTAACGGGAACAATCAGCTTACAACGGCTTTTGTATGTGCGGCAGGATTTGACGAGGATTACTCCGTTGATGAGAATTACTGCGGCGGAGATTGTAAACAGTGCGATAAGGCGGATTTCAAGCATAAAGACACTCCTTTCACTTTATTTTATGAAAGGAGTGGGAAAGTGTGAGTTTTTTATTTTAAAATAGTATATTGGTTTCAAGAATGGCATCAGTTAATTTCCGACGCCATTCTTATTATCTTTAAGCCGCTGTTTAATGCCGTCCATAATTATATCACGTGCCCTTGCGGCTTCACTTTTATCAAGCGCAGGCGTATCACCCAAAGGATACTCAATTCCAAGTTGCTCATACTTCGTCTTGCCCATATCGTGATATGGCAGGACATCAAGCGCTTTAAGGGTACGCAGTCCGCCGATAAAATAGCCAAGCTTACGGAGGTATTCCTCGTCATCGGTTATATTCGGGACAACAACGTGCCGCACCCATAGCTCGACGCCTTTTTCACTGATATATTCAGCAAAATCGAGAATTGCGGTATTTTCCTGTCCTGTCAGGTCAAGGTGTTTTTCGTTGTCTATATGCTTTATATCAAGCATTACGATATCGGTAACGGCAAGAAGTCTGTCAAATTGTGCAAGGGTTTTATTATCACGGCTGAAGGTTATTCCTGAGGTGTCGAGGCAGGTGTGTACTCCCCTGTATTTTGCTTCCTCAAAAAGCTCGGTAACAAACTCAATCTGCATAAGCGGTTCACCGCCTGTTACGGTTATTCCGCCGTTGCGCAGGAATTCCTTACAGCTTTCCCAGCCGTCCATTATTTCGTCCACGGTTACTTCCCTGCCGCTGTCATATGCCCAGGTATCGGGGTTATGACAATATTTACAACGCATAGGGCAGCCCTGCATAAATACGACATAGCGTATTCCCGGTCCGTCAACTGTTCCGCAGGATTCTATGGAATGGATATATCCGTTCATTTTATTTCCTCACATATACGATAAGGGAACATCAATCAGATGTTCCCTTGATTTTTACATTGATTTGTGGAATGTTCTGGAGATTACGTCGTCCTGCTGCTCCTTTGTAAGCTTATTGAAGTTTACAGCATAGCCCGAAACTCTGATTGTAAGCTGAGGATACTTTTCAGGGTGTGCCTGTGCGTCCAGAAGAAGTTCCTTGGTGAATACATTTACGTTGAGATGATGTCCGCCCTTGCTGACATAACCGTCAAGAAGTTCAATAAGGTTGTCAACCTGCTGATTAGCTGCCATAATAACCATCCTTTCTGCATAGTCGGTTAAAATTCATCTTCATATTCTTCGTAATCCATACCTTTATTCAGTGTTGGCTGACAGCAGGCTTTCTGTCCTGTGCCGCAGTCACTGCTTCGGTATGTCTGCACGGTCATTTCATCTGCGTCATCTGATGCAGTAATGTTAACGTGACCGCCGCCTTCACTCATAAGGCGGTCAAGCATATCCACAAGTTCATTTACTTTGTTATCCACAGTACCGCCCTTTCGTGATTTTAGTTCTTATTTACTTCCTCGCTGAGTCTGTCGAGGTCAAGCTCTCCCATAAACACGGAATTATCCTTACCGAGAGCGTCAGGCACGATGGAGAATGTATTTGAGATACCGTCCTGAGCGTGCTTGAACGGAAGCTTTGCAACGCTGGCGAGGGAAGCTGTTGCGCCGTGTGTATCACGTCTGTGCATTGGGTTTGCGCCAGGTGCAAGAGGCTCGCCAATCTTTCTGCCGTCAGGTGTATTACCTGTTTTCTTACCGTACACAACGTTAGAAGTAATGGTAAGAATTGACATAGTCGGGATACTGTTTCTGTATGTATGGTGACGTCTGATTTTGTCCATAAACTTACGGACGATATTTACTGCAATCTGGTCAACACGGTCGTCGTTGTTGCCGTACTTAGGGAAATCGCCCTCTACTTCGTAGTCGACAACAATTCCGTTTTCGTCACGGATACACTTTACCTTAGCGTACTTGATTGCGCTGAGGGAGTCAGCTACAACGGAAAGTCCAGCGATACCTGTTGCAAAGTAACGCTTGACCTCTCTGTCGTGGAGAGCCATCTGGAGCTTTTCGTAGCTGTACTTATCGTGCATATAGTGGATAACATTAAGTGTATTTACATAGAGGGATGCGAGCCAGTCCATCATATCCTCGTACTTTTCCATAACATCGTCGTAATCGAGGTAATCGCCTGTTACAGGGCGGTACTTAGGTCCAACCTGTTCCTTGAGACGCTCGTCCACACCGCCGTTGATAGCGTAAAGGAGACACTTTGCGAGGTTAGCTCTTGCGCCGAAGAACTGCATTTCCTTGCCCACAACCATTGAAGATACACAGCAGGCAATAGCATAGTCATCGCCGTGGACTGTTCTCATAAGGTCGTCATTTTCGTACTGTACGGAGGATGACTTGATAGACATTTCTGCACAATAAACCTTGAAGTTTCTCGGAAGCTTTGTAGACCAGAGCACTGTCATATTAGGCTCAGGCGCACTGCCGAGGTTTTCAAGTGTATGGAGATAACGGAAGCTGTTCTTGGTAACGAGAGTACGTCCGTCGATACCTACGCCGCCGATTGATTCGGTTACCCAAGTCGGGTCGCCTGAGAAAAGCTCATTATATTCAGGCGTACGTGCAAACTTGACCATACGGAGCTTCATAATGAAGTGGTCAACAAGCTCCTGTGCCTGAGATTCGGAAAGAATTCCCTTTTCGAGGTCACGCTGGATATAGATATCAAGGAATGTGGAGGTACGTCCGAGACTCATTGCTGCGCCGTTCTGCTCCTTAACAGCTGCGAGGTAGCCGAAATAGAGCCACTGGACAGCTTCCTGAGCGTTTGCGGCAGGCTTGGAGATGTCAAAGCCGTAAATATCACCGAGTTCCTTGAGTTCCTGGAGAGCCTTAACCTGGTCGGCAAGCTCCTCACGGAGTCTGATATTTTCATATGTCATTCTGACAAGAGATGTATCAATCTGATGCTTCTTATCCTGAATAAGTCTGTCCACACCGTAAAGCGCTACACGGCGATAGTCACCGATGATACGTCCTCTGCCGTAAGCGTCGGGGAGACCTGTGATAATAGCGGATTTTCTTGCCATTCTCATTTCAGGAGTATACGCATCAAAAACACCCTGATTGTGTGTTTTTCTGTATTTTGTAAAAATCTCCACAACCTCAGGGTCAACCTCATAGCCGTTTTCGCGGCAGGCATTCTGCGCCATTCTGATGCCGCCGAAGGGCTGGAGAGAACGCTTAAGCGGCTTATCTGTCTGGAGACCGACAATTTTTTCGAGGTCCTTATTTATGTAACCTGCGCCGTGAGATGTAATTGTGGAAATAATCTTAGTGTCCATATCAAGAACACCGCCTGCTTCACGTTCCTTCTGAAACAGGTCAAGCACCTCTTTCCAGAGCGCCTTTGTTGTTTCGGTAGGTGCGGCAAGGAACGACGAGTCGCCGTCATACGGTGTATAGTTATTCTGAATAAAATCTCTTACGTTGATGGAAGTGCTCCAACGTCCGAGCTTAAATCCCGCCCACTGGGAAGGGAGTTCCATAGGCTTCATAAACATTCAATCCTTTCAAAAAAACAACCATTTCAAACCTATATAAATTATACATCATTTTCCCCCGAGTTACAAGTAGCAAATCAATATTTATCAATATATTGATATTTTTTTCATATTTACCACAACATATTGTTTCTTTCGCACAAATTTGCAGCAGCAAATGTCAAAAGTATTCTCAACTATATATAATGCATATAAAATAAAACAAGTTGCATCCATTCGAAATTGCAAACTTTGTGAATTTATTATATAAAATTCAAAATTCACTTGCATTGTGACATTATATGTGATATAATATTATGTAGTAAAAAACCAAGTACATCTTTAACACTATTATTTATAGAAAAAGAGGATTATAATGGACAATAATTTATTCAAGAAATCCGATGAAAGCACTACCAGATTTCTTGCTAATGCCCTGCTTTGCTGTATCGGATTATTTGCGATTTCCTGGGCTCTGAACCAATTGGAGGTTTTTGTAATTGATAAGGCGGCGTTCACAATTGTTACGCTTGCCTGCGGTATTATTTTCTGCGTGCCCAAGGCTGCGCTGCTGATACGCAGGAAATATGAGGACTGGATGAAGTATGCTGTTATAGTTTCGGCAATTCTGGCGATAAATCTTGCTTACAGTGTTCTTACATATCATATGGTAATGATGCTGGCATTCCCGCTTGTTATGTCGGTAATGTACTTTGACCCGAAGCTTACGCTGTTTACAACAATTTCGTCGGCTTTTATGATGACTGCTTCTCACATAATCAGCTTCTTTATTTCAATTATGGACGATGACCCTCTTGAAAGTCTGCACGCTATCATAGTATACGGACTTATGCCAAGGCTATTTATTTACTGCTCTTTTGCGCTGATTTGCTTTGTGCTGGGACTTATTACTCAGAAGGTGTTCCGCAGGCTTGACACACAGAATTCAGAAATTGAACGAAGTAAAAAAGGTCTTGACACTGTTATCAAGGTATCACGTTCTCTTTACGAAGCAACAGATATGGTTGAGCTTGCAAGCCTTATAAGATACGCGGTTTACACGGTTACAACCGAGATGCAGGGAAACACTGTTGCACCTGTTACGGTTGTTGGTTTCAGGGGTGAGGACGGTGTATTCCACTACCTTGACAACAATCTTGTCCACGGCACCTGCATTGCAAGGGACGGCAGCCTTGAAACCGTACTTCCGAACACAAAATTTATTTATCCTATTTCCCGTCAGAAAGTATGGGACGACATTCAGGTACACCGGAATGGAATCGGAATGACTTTCTACGAACAAGGTGAACTGCTTTGCTACATTTCAATGGAGTTCCCTGTTGACAGTGAGGATACGCTTCTCCACAACACGCTTGAAATTCTTTACAACAACGTAAACACTGCTCTGAGACAGACAAAAATGAACAACGACATTTTCAGAACGCAGGAAGCGATTATCCTTTCCTTTGCGGAAATTTCCGAATCCAAGTCCAGACAGACAGGTCAGCACGTTAAACGTGTTTCCGAATATATGAAGATTATGGCTGCTTATGACGGCTACAGCGAAGAAGAATGCAATGAAATTGCTCTTGCGGCTATGATGCATGACATCGGCAAGCTTATGATTCCGCCTGAAATTCTCGAAAAGCCGTCACGACTTACTCCTGAGGAATTTGCTGTAATCAAGAGTCACGTTACCTATGGTGAAGAATTGCTGCACAACTCTCCGGGTGAAGTTATGACAATGGCAAGGAGAATCGCTTTACAGCATCACGAACGCTGGGACGGACGAGGTTATCTCGGTTATGCAGGTGAGGATATAGACTATATCTCACGTTTTGTTGCTGTTGCAGACGTATTTGATGCACTTGTTTCCAAGCGCTCCTACAAGGATGGATGGCCGCCTGATGAGGCTTATGCTGAAATTGTCAAGCAGAGGGGGGCACAGTTCGCTCCTCACGCTGTTGATATCTTTGTAAAGAGCTACGACAAAATTCTCGAAATTCTTGCACAGTACCCTGACCAGGTTGCTCAGTCTGCATAAAATAATTTTGGCAAAATCACGAAAAAGCCTTGCAATTGTTGAAAAATATGCTATAATATTCATAATGGTGTATTATTTTGAAAGAGGGGTTACAAATGCCTGATATTATGGCAATCGGTGAAATGCTGGTAGACTTTACTGCTGTTACCGAAGAAAACGGGGATATCTTTTATAAGCAAAATCCCGGAGGTGCGCCTGCAAATGTTGCTGTTATGGCTGCAAAGCTCGGTGTTTCAAGCGGCTTCATAGGCAAAATGGGCAAGGATATGTTCGGCACATATCTTAAAGAAACTCTTGAAAATGAGGGCGTTGACACTAAAGGTGTAAAGCTTGACAAGGGGTACTCCACTACCCTTGCGTTCGTCCGCAAAAATGAGGACGGCGACCGTGATTTTGTTTTTTACAGAAATAACAGTGCTGACCTTAACCTCAGCTACAGTGAGGTTAATCTGAAGCTGATTGACAGCTGCAAGCTGCTCCATTTCGGTGCGCTTCTGCTTACATCAGAGCCGTCTAAGTCGGCAGTTATCAATACAGTTGAGTATGCTAAACAGCAGGGCAAAATCATTACCTACGACCCTAACTGGCGTGAGCATTTATGGTCCTCAAGGGCTGAGGCTGTAAAGGCAATGAGAAGCGTACTCCGCTACGTCGACATTATAAAGGTTTCGGAGCTTGAACTGCAGATTATTACGGACAGCGGAAATCTGCTTCCGTCAATTGCAAAGCTTCTGAACGAAGGCGTAAAGGTTGTTTGTATTACGCAGGGCGCAAAGGGCTGTATCATTGCTACAAGAAAAGGTATTGAGCGCTTCCCTACTTTTGATGTGGAAACCATTGATACTCTTGGTGCAGGCGACAGCTTCTTTGGTGCATTTATTTCGCAGATTATCAAGTCAGGCAAATCTATGGACGAGCTTGATATGAATGACCTGCGTGAGTTTGCGGTGTATGCAAATGCCTGCGGATCGCTGAGCTCAACTAAGGTAGGAGCAATTCCTGCTATGCCGACTCACGATGAGATTATGGCGCTTGTTGAAAAGGGAATGAAATATTAAAAGCAAGTGCACGGTTTAAGGGGTGCTCCCTTTTCCAATCCGTAATAAACAAATCAAGGGTATCGAGTTTGCTGCTCGGTACCCTTAATTACTTTTATACGGTCATTACCTTAAATGCCGTGCACTTTTGTTGTTTTATGAAAATATCCTTACAGCTTTTACACTGTAAGGATATTTTTTGTTATGCGTACTCTTTAAGAGTATTTACTTTATGCTGCGGGAAATAAGGAACTCATTTTTTCAATTTCAGCAATTTTTTCTGCATATTCTTCAGAGACAATTGCTTCATTGGCAGAACTTAATTCTTCAATGATAATTCCGATTGTAAGTGCGCCCTTTGATGTAAGAACAGGATAATATCCTTCAGGCATAGTATTTCCAATCGTAATCAAGCTTGCATCGCCGCACTTTGCCATAAGAACCTTGCCTGCGTAGTCTTCTGTCAGGGTAACAGGATTACCATTTTCATCAAGAAGTGTTATTGTAAATGGATCACCATATATTGCACCAAGTTTAATCTTAGATGCATTCTTATATGGGTAGATAATTTCTGAATTCTCACCAGAAGTCACCACAAATGTTGCAGTAAGACTCGCCTTATCCTCAAGAACTATCTTATTGTTAAATCCAATGTATTGCACATTTATGCTTCCTGTTACATTTACATAATCAGCGAAAACAGCAATGCCCTTACCTGTTACCTTACCTACATTAATAGCTGAATATACAGCAAAATCGTATGTACCAATATTAACATTAATCGGAAGCTCTGCATTTGTTTTTGCATTAATCTTTTTCAGCTGAACATAAGGCGAAATCACTAAATTACCTGTAGACTTAATATCACCTGTCAGATTAACTGTAACATTACCAGCCGATTCTAATGAATTGAACTCAATAGTACCGTATTTCTTAGCTGCAGGAAGTGGAAGTGCACCCTTGATTGTTTCATCATGAGCAAGGCATACTGTATAGTAACCTTCAGGATTGTTGATACGGTTGATTTCTGTCATCATATCCTTGAGACTTGCATACAAGGACGGCTTTCCTTCTTCGTCATCTTCATTCTCATAAGCCCAGAGTATATACATATCATCAGCTATGCCTGCGATAAGCTTATTGCCCGAACGTACTACTGAATAATCGGAATAATAATCGTCCTCACCGTAAAGCATTACCATATCTATATCGTAATCGCCTGTGATGTTCATTACGTCGAAGTTACCGTCAGGGAATTCATATATAAGTTCGCCATCCATAAGTCTTACGCCGAGAGACTGTCCGCCAATGAATGTGCCGACCTTAATTTTTGATGCGTTCTTATACTGATATTCGAGAACAGTTTCATCAGATGAGTAAATTTTTGCTGCTGTAAGGCTTGCCTTTTCTCCAAGAACTATCGTGCCGCCGACATTAAGCTCTGCAACATTTATTTTGCCGCTTATATCTGCACCGCTCCAGAAAGCTGCACCGCCCTTTGCACCATTTACATTGCCTGCATTGATATAATTATATGTAGTAAAATAATATGCTCCTGCATTGATATTTATTGGGAGCAAAGCACCTGTCTTTGCGTTCTTTTTCACTACATTAACACCTGCTGAGAACCAAATGTTACCTGTCAGCTTGATATCACCTGTCAGGTAAAGTGTAACATCTCCTTCGCTTGGTTTAAAGGTAATGGAGTGATACTTCTTAGCTGTCGGGAGAGGAAGTGCACCTGTAATTTCTTCATTTTCGGAAAGGTAAATGGTATAGTTTCCATTTGCATTTCCAATTCGTGTGATTTCGCTCATAATATCCTTAAGGTTTGCATACAGGGTTGTATTTCCTGCATCATCTTCAAGGATATACAGCATATTTGTCTGACCTGCGATAAGCTTATTGCCAGAACGGATTACAGAAAGGTCTTCCTGACCCTGGAGAACGATATTTCCATAGTAGTTACCTGTAATTGCAGCTACTTCCATACCGTTGTCAAAAACAACATTGCTTTCCTTTCCAGGCTCCTTGAATGCAACTGTAAGCTTATCCTCGCTTGCAAAGCCTGTCTTGCCGATTGTGAACTTCTTGCCATATGTGAGAGTAAGGCGACTTGTTTCAGAGTCAGGAACAGTTATCTTATCTGCTGTGAGGTCTCCTAATACAACTGCATCAGGTCCTACATTGAGATTGCCTGTTACGGTAACCTTATCGTTGATTGTTGATGAGTTGATAAGGAGATTTGCAGCACTTACGCTGCCTGCAATATCTGTGTTGTCGAAAAGCACACTGCTTTTTGAAGTGATATTTGTAATTTCACTTCCTGTAACATTATAAAGATACAGCATATATGCGCCTGCATTGATTTTATATGCTACAGGATTATAGGATGTACCTGATTTTTTAAGTGCTGAAAGCGCAACGTTTGTAAACATTGTATCGCCTGTAAGTGTAATTGAATTACCTACAAAAGTAAGGTCTGTTTCAGTGTCTGCCATAATGCTGAGTGCAGCATATGTGCCCTTCTTAGGCATTGTCATAGCACCGCCGATATCGTAATCGCCGAGAAGCTTGATTACATACTGTGCATTCTTGTTGTTTGCTGCATTTATTGAGCTTACAACATCAGCCCACGTTGCCATTTTATACACATTTTCTCCGTCAGGAGAAAGGTAAAGCTTTACGCTTCTGAGGTAAACATTATTGCCTGTTCTGCTTACTGTGTATTCATAAAGCTCATCAGGACAGGATGCTTCTGCTATCTTGAAGCAAGCAAGATTTGCTGTCTTGGAAGTAAAGAGATGCTGTCCGTCTGTAAATTTGCTTTCACCTGTGAAGGTAATTGTTCCGTTGGCATTACCTGTGACAGAAACAGGAGTAAAGCCTTCCTCGTAATAAATTGCTGATGCAGCAACACCTTCAATATCCTTGATTGTTACCTTGGAAGCACTTGGAACAACAAGCTTGGAGTTTGCTTCCATAACAAGCTTTGTGAAGCTTGCTGTTGCTGCTGTTGTCATAGATGCATTTTCCTTGATTGTAACTGTTCCAAAGCCTGAAAGCGGAACACAGAGATTATTGTCTGTACCCCATTCAAGAGCAAATTTCGAACCGCCCTTGAGAGTCTTCATAGATGCTGATGTAAAGCCTGTGAGAGAAAGGTTTTTGCTTGCTGTGAGTGTAAATGGCTTACTGCTTTCGAGGGTAATATTTTCAAAAGCAAGATTTCCCTTTGCGGAAATAGCTGTATTATTAACAGTAAGAGTTTTGCCTGAGCCTACAAAGGTAATACCAGCTGCCTTTGCTGCCGCAGGAAGAACAAGGTTATTTACGGTTACATCGTCAAGGAGCGTAACTGTAAATTCCTTATCTGCGCTGCCTGCCGCATTGATAGCCGCAAGGGCGTCCTCCCAGAGAGTGTAGCTTCCGAGATCCTCAACTATGATTGAAGCTGAAGCAAATCTGAGTTCATTGTCAACGCGGATAAGTGAAAGATTATCGCCGCTTTCTGTTTTTGCGGATGTAGTAAAGGTGGTTGCCTTAACAGATGTGTTTGCAACAACAAGAGCTGTCTGTCCGTTTTCAGCGATATTTTCTCTTTTTTCTTTACCTTCATCATCTACACCAATTACAGTACTTGCAAAAACAGTAATAGGTGTACCGTCTGTTGTAACCTTGCCTGTTATTTCAATCGGCACTTCATACGAAACCATAGAATTTGAACCTGTTGACTTCAGATTGCCGATTGTAACATTTCCTTCGCCGACTGAAGCAAAGAAGGCATTATCTGACATTGTAAGGTTTGCAATGTTCAAAGCCTTTATATTCGAGTTTATATATGTCTCATTTTCAAGCACAAGGTTTTTAACAACAACTGTAGCTTCGTTATTGACAAATGATAAAGACGTATTATCAACAGTAATATTCTGTGCAGAAAGAACTTCACCTAAAATAAAGTAATAACTCTCGCTGCCGCAAAGTTTCAGCACAAAAGAGCCTGTTGCGATGTCTCCGTGGAATGCTGCACCGTTAAGGAATGTAAGATTTGTTTTAAGGGTAATATCACCTGTTATATTAAAGCCTGCACCCTCAAAAATAATTTCCTTAGCCTTAGCTGTATTAAATACGCTTCCGCTCAGTACGATTGTATCTTCTTCACCTGTATATGTAACAGTATATTTAGCGGTAGATTTTGCTGCTTCATCTATATAAGCGATTGCTTCCTCCAATGTTACTCTTCTTACTGTCTTTGTTCCGTCAGTAATGGTATAATCAGCAGTGGCTACAGCGTAATAGTAACGTAAGCCTTCTCCGTTATACACCTTTTGGATACCGCATATAACATTAGGCTCAACACCTGTATTTACGATATTGAACATATCAACGGAAAAATCATTGTCCGTATAAACAATAGCATAATCGGAAGCATAATCAATACTTGAAGCATAAATATTGACTATCGGCGCGTTAATCTTGCCGCCAAAATGTATACCTGCATTTTCACCTGTAGCTCCAAGCACAATCTTAGAAGTTGCCTTTGCGGTGTAATTTACAAAATCAATACTGCCGCTTACAACATTGAATTCAGAATTTTCTCCAAGTGTAAGGTTTGTACCGTATGTGCTGTATAAAAGCTTTACCGCAGTATTATCAGGAACAGTAATATTCTTAAAATCAATAACGCTTGCAAGCAAATATTCACTTTCCGATGCTTCAAAAGTCAGCGAGCCTGTTTCCGAGCCGTTGATAACCACAGGAACATAATTAACCATACCATCTCCGAAGGTCAGGGTATGTTCACCTGTTTCAATTGTGTATACAGGCAAAAGTGCATTCTGCTCAACGCCCTTAACGCCCTTAATGGTTACGTCGGAATTGAGCACCATATTGGAATTGAAAGTAATTGCAAAGCCTGCACCATTGATTGTAAAATCGTATTCAGGCATAGTTTTGCCGCTATATTCTGCGTCAGCAAGAAGTGTGATTGTTGCATCATCTGCCTTGACAGCACCGATTGCAGCGTCAAGAGTTGCATACACTCTTCCGCCGATTCTTGCAATGCCGTCTCCTGATTCCATATAGTTTTCTTCGTGATTATCGTAGGAATAAGTTGTGGAGTTACAGGTGTTTACTGAATAAAGATAGTCATCTGAAGAAGGCTGCTCAGGAGTATGGGCATTGACAGTACCGTCGCCATATGGTCCGTATGTAAAATCATACGACGAGCCGTCACTGTCTACAACATTGAAATAATGGTAATCGTAATCATTATCATTGTCGTCCCATGTTACGTCAACATTATACCATTCGGTTGTACCGCCATTGTCAAGACCTATCTGATTCCACGCGTGTCCGCCGCCGTTACCGATACCTGTAACGTAAAGCACCTGAATATCAAGAGCATTCATAAACATCTGGAAGCACTTTGCATAGGATTCACATACAGCCTTACCGTCAACAAGCAGACCTGAAATGTCGTGGGCGTGGGCTGCACCCGAAACATAATCCGTAGCCTCGCAAAGATAGTTGTGAATATACCATTCCTGAGTATATTCATTACCATACATTGCTGCTTCACTAAGTACCTGCTCAACCTCAGTCATTATCTGATTTTTTACAGTCATTCTGTAATCGCCATCTATATAATCGATAGCTGCATCATCAATACCGAAGGCTATACTTGTAGAACCTGAACCACCAGAAGAATAATAACCGTGTCCCATCCAGAAGAACTGCGGATTATCTGCTCTGATTGCGACAAAAACTTTAAAAAGGTCAGCGCCGACATCATAATCTGCAACCTCTATTGGTTCAAAATAATAATTATCATAGCTCGAATGAAGCACTGCATCATATTCAGCCGAAGTATCAATTTTCACCGCTGCTTCATAACAAGAATTGTACACCTTTTTAAGGCTTGTTGAAAGCGCATTATATCCATCAAGGCTACTGTACTCACTCTGAGCAGAGTAATAGCTTGGTGCTGTAACACAGGAAATGCTGTCATCGGAAACTTCGTCATCACCGTAATCTTCGTGATAGTATTCATACTGCATCAGCCCTTCACCTATATATGGAGAGATATAGTGATATATCTCAGGCTCAGCAGCTTCCTCTGCTTCTTCCTCGGATACTTCCTCAGCTACCTCAGAAGTATCATCTGTAGTTTCCTCCTCCGAAGTATCTGTTTCATCGGCAGGAATTTCCGTAACGGGAACTGTTGTTTCCTCAGGAACAGCAGTTTCTGTTGTTTCATCGTCCGAAACATCTGTCGGAACAGTGGTTTCAGCAGGGACTTCTGTTTCGGAAGGTGTTTCCGTGACAGATGTATCTGTTGTTTCAGATGGCTGAATTTCACTGTCATCGGAATTTTCAGCAACGTCTGTAACTGAAGTTTCCTCGACAGCCATAACTGCTACTTCCGCAATATTGATTCCCGCGGGAGAAGCAATCATTGAAACCGCCGCCAGCCACGCGGCAATTCTTGCCAACAATTTCTTTTTCATAGCCAATCCTCCTTGATTAATCAGTGATGAATTATCATCGCCTTGCAAAAGTGCGCAAAACGCACAATTTACATTATAAGTTTATTATAGCACTTACGGAATATTTTTTCAATATTTTTGTTGTTTTTTTACGTTTTACACAAAACACCTCTGAACAACTGCATTATTATGTGTTCAGAGGTGTTTTCAATTATTCATCTTTTTTATATTCAAGTATGTCCCCGGGCTGACATTCAAGCACCTCGCAGATTGCTTCGAGGGTTGAAAAACGTATTGCCTTTACCTTGCCAGTTTTGAGGTTGGACAGGTTTACGTTGGATATGCCTACCCTTTCCGCAAGCTCATTCAGGGACATTTTTCTATCCGCCATTACACGGTCGAGTCTTAATATAATAGCCATTTTGTTATCCCCTTACTGTGCGATATTGCTGTAGATTTTATAGATTATCATATACACAAACATATTCATTTTGTCACCTCATATTGTTTCGTCGGATTCTTGCTGGAGTTTACAGCCATATTTGAAAGCATAGGCAATAAGCGTTAAGGTTGTACCAATCCAACAATATGCACTGTAACCTATGAAAAATCCAAATGTTAATCCTCCTAAATCTACCTCCAAAACGGAAAGAGGAGTTATCAAATATCCTATAAATCCGCCGCCCATAAGAAACAAACTGATATGATTAATATATTTTGCAATTGCAAGTCTGAATGGCGTATCACCGTCTTTAAGTATTTTGCAGATTTTTGTTAAATACAGCATTGACACCGCAAATGGAGCCAATAACACGGTAAAATGCACGGCAAATCCGATTTTCTTTTCTTGAATTGAAGCTACCCATAAAACTGCCAATGCTACACTAATCACAATGGACATAACTATTGAGGCAACACGAGAAAGCTTTAGTGTCATCATATAATTCTGCTTTTCTATATCTATTGTTTTCTGCTGTTTCATTTTACTTCCTCCTCATATTGTTTCATCGGATTCTTGCTGCAACTCGCATCCATAGCGGAATATATAGGACACGCAAAGCATTACAAGTCCTGCCGAGAATGGAAGACCCACAAAATTATCGATGTTCCACACACCTGAGCAAACGATGTCATAGATGAAGCCAAGCGGCTCGATAAGCATAAAGCAGATACCGATTGTACCTATTCGTTTGCCGTTTTGTTCGGTAAATGGCGAGTCGGATTTACGCACGCCAAGAAGAAGTCTGATTGCGGTAACGATTGGCACAATCATATTTGCAAGACTCACAATGGCTAATACGAGATTAAGCGTGATAAGCCAGAACGGCTCGTTTGTGGGGCCTTCAGCGGCGGCTTCATTCCAGCCAGCCTTGAAGCCTGTTACTGCTGCAATTGCAGATGTTATACAAGGCACTATCAGGTACAATATAAGTATTACAGAAGATATTGTGCAGATACGTTTACATTTTTCTTTCATTTTGGACACCCCTCATATAGTTTCGTCGGACTCCTGCTGGAGTTTACAGCCGAAATTCATTACATACGACATAATGCCGAGAAGCAGACCTGTAAAAATATTTCCTAATGCGATAAAAAAGTAATAGTGACATATATCTGAGAAATTCTCAGAAAAAATCGGGGAAACGCTCTGAACAATAATACTTGCTATACCGCACACGAGAAGTGCAAGTGCTGCACCTTTCACCTTATCCGCTATATCGTAACGAAATGGTGTTTCGCCGCTTTTGAGTGATTTGAATATTGCACGTCCGAAATTAAGTGCACTTGTCATACCGAAAAGAAGAATTACGCTGTTCACGAAAAGAACCATTACGTCTTTAAATTCTGCACCCATTACGGCTATGACAACAACTACACCAAGCATTATAAGTGCAACAACAACCAGCATCACGATACACAATACTTCAAAAAACTTGCAGACCGTTGCAAATTCTTTCTTTTCCTTTTCAAGTGTACGCTCGTTGATATCTACTGTTTTGTTCACATCAAATCCCCCTTATATTGTTTCGTCAGACTCCTGCTGGAGCTTGCTTCCGTAGTTGAAAATATACGCAATACCCCAGATTATGCTTCCTACTATAATGTACAGTATACCTGTTGCGTCTATAGGTACTTCCTCACGATTTGTCGGCAACGCATTTGAATACTGCAAACCATACAGTATAATCGAAGAAATCCAATATACACCGCCGCCGATTACAAAGGTTTCTGCAACGGCTTGTATTCTTCTTGAAGCTTCAATACAGAACGGAGTTTCCGAGGTTTTCAGTTCCTTGAAAATCAAGCGCAGATAATTAAACACCGTTATCATTATCGCACTGCTCATATACATCAATATATAATCCCAAAATATCAGCGTCCCGTCAATAAAGCCGCCGATTGAACCAATTGCAACAAATACTGCTGCTATAACATTTAATATAAGCAGGAAGCCGAAAACCGTATGTAAATCTTTACATACATTCTGAAAACTCTTTTCGGGGCTTTTTACTTTCTTTTTCATAATAATACCTCCAATAATCCTTATATGTTATTCTGTGATTGCAAGACCTGTTTCGCGGTTTACTTCAAAATAGTTTTCGGTGTACTTCTTATGGAACACCTTTACAAAGTAGATTACGCTGATAATTACCAGCACGGCATTTACTGCGAGATACTGCCAGCTGTACTGTACGAAGCCGTTTTCATGGGTTGCGTGCTTACCGAAGATTATTTCCAAATCGCAGAAACAAAGTGCATTATGAATTGCGTGGGTAATCATAGTATAGAGAATATTTCTTGTTTTGCAATAAACATATGCAAAGCACACGCCTGTAATAAACACGTTGATGAAGCCCTGAATGTTATAGAAATGCGGCAGGGAGAAGAAAATGCCGTTTGCGATACAGATTATCGGCAGGGAGTACGCTCCTCTTGCAAGTTCGCACCATCCGAAACGGCAGACAAGCTCTTCAAAGATTGGTGCACAGATTACTGCTGAGATGAAAAGCACGATAAATTCGCCCTCTATTGTATTAGGCTCAACTACCATATGATTTTTAAGGACAAGACCAATGAAATGGTCAACGACTTCTCCCAGTCCCCAAGTGAACAGCATAAGCATTACAGGCAAAGCAAAGTCAAATTTCTTTATGCTTACTGCTTCACGAAGTCTTGTGCCGTGACGCTGTTTTATAAATATACAAATAACAGCAACGGCAGCTAAAAATCCGAATTCTGTCAGTACATTCATTAAATTGTCCGAAATTTCATAGTCATCACCTGCAACACATAAGCCGATGACCTGAATGATAATTCCGATAAATAGTGGAACTATAAGGGTAAATGAGAATGCTACTCCGCAGAGAAGGGGTTTCTTGATACGTTCTTTTGTTAATGCTTTCATATGATTGTCCTCCAAAAATTTATTTGGTGCCAAATTCTGTTTGGTAAGCTTACTGTGGTTATAGCATAGCATATCAATTTACGTTTGTCAATACAAATTTAACGATAAACATTAAATTTTATTCGTTTTTCACAAGTTATTGTTACTGTTGTTGTATAAATGTGTCATTTTGGCAAAAAGTTTCTGCAATTTGGACATATTGACATTATCAACAACTTATCGTATACTTTATTATATAAAGTGCGAATAGATTGGTTGGATTTAAGATTGTTATAAAATTAACAAACAGTTCATTGACGTACGCTTTTGTGTGTGGTATAATGAGATTGTGATAAATTTAACAATCATTCAAACCCTATTTCGCACATTCACCTTTAATGGTTTTGAAAGGAAGGATTTTATTATGGCAAAGGAAAAGAAAGCTCCCGTTGCAGAAGAAACAAAGGTTGACGCTGCTGCTATGATCAACACCCTCGTTGCTAACGCAAAAATCGCTCTTGAAGAATATATGAAGCTCGATCAGGAACAGGTTGACAAGATTACTGAGGCTATGGCTCTTGCAGGTCTTTCCGCTCAGATGGAGCTTGCCAAGATGGCTGTTGAAGAAACAGGCAGAGGTATTTTTGAAGATAAGGTTACTAAAAACATCTTCTCCACTGAATACATCTGGCACTCTATCAAGCACGAAAAGACTGTTGGCATTATTGAGGACAACGTTGATGAAAGCTATATGGAAATTGCTGAGCCTGTTGGTATTGTATGCGGTGTTACACCAACTACAAACCCGACTTCCACAACAATGTTCAAGTCCATAATTTGTGCTAAGACAAGAAATCCTATCATTTTCGGTTTCCACCCATCTGCACAGGAATGCTCCAAGAAGGCTGCTATGATTGTTCGTGACGCTGCTGTAAAGGCAGGTGCTCCTGAACACTGTGTACAGTGGATTGAATATCCTTCCGTTGAAGCTACAGGTCTGCTTATGAACCACCCTGATGTTGCTACAATCCTTGCAACAGGCGGTCCAGGTATGGTTAAGGCTGCTTACTCCGCAGGTAAGCCTGCTCTCGGTGTTGGTCCGGGTAACACACCTTGCTACATTGAAAAGTCCGCTAATCTCAAGCAGGCTGTTCACGACCTTATCCTTTCCAAGTCCTTCGACAATGGTATGATTTGTGCATCCGAACAGGCTGCAATCATTGATGATGAGGTTTACGATGAAGCCGTTGGCTTTATGAAATATCACGGCTGTTACTTTGCAAAGCCTGAAGAAATCCAGAAAATTCAGGACGTTGTAATTGATGTAAAGAAGATGGCTGTTCAGCCTTGGGTTGTTGGTCAGTATCCTTGGCAGATTGCTGAAAAGGCCGGTATTACAATCCCTAAGGAAACTAAGGTACTCTGTGTTGAAATTCCTGACACAGACGCTGAAAAGTATCCGCTTGCTCTTGAAAAGCTCTCCCCTGTTCTTGCAGTTGTAAAGGCTCAGGACAGCGAAGAAGCATTTGAAATGTGTGAAAGAATGCTCCTTCACGGTGCAGGTCACACTGCTGTTGTTCACTCTTCCGACAACGGTATTATTGAAAAGTACGGCGAGGTTATGAAGGCAAGCCGTATCGTAGTTAACTCCCCTGCTTCCTTCGGTGCTATCGGTGATGTTTACAACTCTATGGCTCCGTCCCTTACACTCGGCTGTGGTTCTTACGGTAAGAACTCTGTTTCTGAAAACGTTACTGCAAAGAACCTTGTAAACAGAAAGAAGGTTGCAAAGAGGAGAGTTAATATGCAGTGGTTTAAGGTTCCCGAAAAGATTTATTTTGAAGCAGGCTCTGTTCAGTACCTTGCAAAGATGCCTGAAATTCACAGAGCTATGATTGTTGCTGACCCAGGTATGGTTCAGTTCGGCTACGTTGACAGAGTTATTTACCAGCTCAACAAGAACGCTAATATGCCTGTTATTGAAATTTTCAGCGACGTTGAGCCTGACCCTGACCTTACAACTGTAAGAAAGGGCGCTGCTCTTATGAACTCCTTCCAGCCTGACGTTGTAATCGCTCTCGGCGGCGGTTCTGCAATGGATGCTGCAAAGGCAATGTGGCTGTTCTACGAAAATCCTGATGCTGACTTCGTTGGTATGTCCCAGAAGTTTATGGACATCCGTAAGAGAGTTTACAAGTTCCCTAAGCTTGGCAAGAAGGCTAAGATGGTTGCTATTCCTACAACATCGGGTACAGGCTCTGAGGTTACTTCTTTTGCAGTAATTTCCGACCGTACAAAGAATATGAAGTACCCACTCGCTGACTACGAGCTTACACCTGACGTAGCTATCGTTGACCCAGAGTTCGTTTACACTGTCCCAAAAGCTTCCACAGCTTTCACAGGTCTTGACGTTCTCACTCACGCTATCGAAGCTTACGTTTCTATCCTTGCCAACGACTTTACAGACGCACTTGCACTTCAGGCAATCAAGCTTGTCTTCAAGTATCTCCCTGACTCCTACAAGACTGCTGACCCGACTGCAAGAGAGAAAATGCACAACGCTTCCTGTATCGCAGGTATGGCATTCACAAATGCATTCCTCGGCATCAACCACTCCCTTGCTCACAAGCTTGGCGGTGAGTTCCACATTCCGCACGGTCTTGCTAACGCTTACCTGCTCCCACACGTTATTGAGTACAACGGTGTAACAACACCTACAAAGTTTGCTGCTTGGCCTAAGTATGACCACTACGTTGCACCTGAGCGTTATGCTGAAATTGCTAAGATGATGGGCTTTGCTCCACAGACTGCAACTAACGAAGAAGGCGTAAAGGCACTTGCTGACGCTGTAAGAAAGCTTATGACAGAGGTTGGTATTCCGCTCTCCATCAAGGAAGCTGGCGAAAAGGATGCTCGCTCCTACATTGACCCTGCTAAGTATGAGGGTGTACTTGAAACACTTGCTTACAGAGCATTTGATGACCAGTGCACAACTGCTAACCCAAGACTTCCAAGAATTGAAGAGCTTAAGGCGCTTTATATGAAGGCTTACTACGGTGAGTAATTTATTGTAATAATTGAAATGTCCGCTATCGATTGGGATAGCGGACGTTTTTTATTCTATAATTATTTGTTATTACAAAGCTGACAACCAAAACGGCTAAGAAAGGTATTATGCTTGTTACAGCGTGGAAAGCCGCATTTAACAGGTTCATCGTCTTGCTTATAACTTATCCATTCTGTTAGTTTTTCACTAATAACATCGTCCTCAGTCATTCGTTTTATTAAAATCTTATAATCATTCAATGCTTCAAAAAGCCATTCCTCGTTAGGTTCATAGTCAAGCTTATCCCAATCGGTTTTGTTTTTGGCTGCCTCAATAACATTTATGATAAACTGCTTGTCTTTATCAAATCTTTCCTTATGCCAAGGCATATCCACTATATCAAAATCCACTGAATTTCCAACCATTCGCTGGTCATTTTCCGCAAGCCATACTATAAGCTGTTTTTCTTCTTCAGCTTCGGCAAGCTTTGACCCTGCCAGAACAAGAACATTTATAAAAACATCGGTTAAACCGTTGGACATTGAAATAAATTTCTCATCCTGATTGTGATTTTTATTATCAAAAAAAATGAAATTACTCATTATATTTCTCCTTACATATAAATCCAAGAATATCTGCTACACAAGTGGTATTTTCTGCTAAAATTATAACAACAAATCCTGTATATTTCAAGTGATTAAGATAAATTTGTGAAATTGTTGACCTGTGTCAATATTGTGTGGTATAATTTTTATATATTACTTACGGAGGTACGCTATGACCACGATTTATTTTGTACGGCACGCAAAGCCTGATAAAACTATACACGATGACCGCACGCGTCCTCTTACTGCGGAGGGGCTTGCTGACTCGGAAAGGGTTACGGAATTGCTGAAGGACAGGGGCATTGACCTGCTTATGTCCAGTCCGTACAAGCGGAGTATGGACACAATCGGCGGACTTGCTGAGGTGCTTGGAATGGAGATTGTTACGGACTATGATTTCCGTGAGCGTGAGGCTGGCGGCTGGCACGGTGACAATTTTCTGCAATACATTGAGGCACAATGGGCGGACTTCAACTATCATATTATGGACGGTGAATGTCTTGCTTCAGTGCAGGAGAGAAATATCCGTGCGCTGAAAAAGGTGCTTGCCAAGCACGAGGGCAAGACGGTTGTTATCGGCACACATGGCACGGCTTTAAGCACGATTATCAATTTTTACAAGCCTGAATATAATTTTAACAGCTTTATGCGGATACTGAATTTTATGCCGTATGTGGTGAAGATGGAATTTGAGGGTGAAAGGTTTATTGGTATGAGCGAGGAGCTTATTGTAGAAAAGATTTGGTAAGTGAGGGATACAATGGACAGAAACACATTAATTAACACTTTAAACAAAATAGCAATATCAAAAAGCTGTGCAGGCTTTTATTTCAGCTTTGATAATTACTCTTACAATCTTATTCCGCTGAAAGTCAGCAACAAACTTCTGCTTGCTGCACACGATTATGATTTTCTCATCAACGGATATAAAATTGCTCGTCTTAAACACATTGAAAAGGTTGATGACAAAAGTGGGAAATACAACGAAATTCTTGAACTTGAAGGAATTAACAAAGGTATCGATGTACCTGAAATAAGCATTGAAAATATGCGGTCGGTATGCAAACATTTTCTTGATAAACAACAATATATTTCACTTGAATTTGAGAGCAAAAACTACGAATGGAATTTTGCAATCGGTAAGATTGTAAAGCTTACTGACAAGCACATTTATTTTACACATTTTGACAGTATGGGCAATTGGAAAAAGAAATTGCTGAAAATAAAATATTCTGATATTTTCATTATTCATTTCTGTGACAGGTACACAGAAACTTTTTCAAAGCACGTTACACCACTTGAAGCAAAGGAGTAATTCTATGCCTGAAATATGGGATTTATATGATAGCAATAAGCAGAAAACAGGTGAAGTTATTGAACGTGAACGGGTACACGAAATTCCAGAGGGGCTTTATCATCTTGCGGTTGATATATGGGTCAAGACATCTGACGGGCGGTATCTTATCACACAGAGAAGTGAAAAGAAGCCGAGTTACCCTCTTTACTGGGAATGCACAGGCGGTGCGGTTGTAAGCGGTGAGGAAAGTATTGATGGTGCTGTTCGTGAACTTGCTGAGGAAACAGGACTTCGTGCTGAAAAGGCTGATTTGAAGCTTGTGAACACAGTTGTTTACTCCAATTACATTATGGACGTTTATCTTTACGAGCGTGATGTGGATATGTCGGAAGTGGTTTTGCAGGAGGACGAGGTTTGCGGTGCAAAGCTTGCAACGGAGGCTGAAATTCTTGCTATGATTGAAAATGATGAGTTTGTGGAGCGTGTATGGAAACGCTTTGCAGAGGTAAAATAAACAGGATTGGAACGATAAAATGAAACGATTGGTAATCGGTATGATAGCCCACGTTGACTCGGGCAAGACGACTCTTTCGGAGGCTATGCTTTACTCGGCGGGGGAAATCCGCAAGCTTGGCAGGGTTGACCACGGTGACGCGTTTCTTGACACTCATTCGATTGAGCGAAGCCGTGGTATTACTGTTTTTTCAAAGCAGGCTGTTATGCGGTACGGTGACTGCGACATTACCTTGCTTGACACGCCGGGACACGCTGATTTTTCTGCGGAAACTGAACGTGCTTTGCAGGCACTTGATTATGCGGTGCTTGTTATCAGCGGCACGGACGGCGTACAGAGTCACACGGAAACGCTGTGGCGATTGCTGACGAGATACAGGATACCTGCGTTTATTTTTGTGAACAAGATGGATATTTCCTCATATGAGCCGTCTGTGCTTATGGGTGGATTGTGCAATCGGTTGGACAGCGGTTGTATTGACTTTTCGGCAAGCCGTGACCGTGACGCATTTTACGAAGAAGCGGCGATGTGTGATGAAAGGCTTATGGAGGAGTTTCTTGAAAGCGGTGAGATTTCTCCCGAAAGCTTACGCAGGGCGATTGATGAACGAAAGATATTCCCCTGCTTTTTCGGTTCGGCACTGAAAATGAGCGGCATTGAGGAATTTCTCAAAGGCTTGGATTTTTACGCTGTACAGAAAGAATATCCTGCTGAATTTGGTGCAAGGGTGTTCAAGATTACCGAGGAACAGAATGTGCGTCTTACTCATATAAAGATTACGGGCGGAAGTCTGAAGGTACGCTCGGTTATCGGCGAGGAAAAGATAAATCAGATACGAATTTACTCGGGCACGAAATTTCAAGCTGTTGACGAGGTATTTGCAGGTGCGGTATGTGCGATTACGGGACTTGCTCACAGCTATTCGGGACAGGGTCTGGGTGCGGAAAGCAATGCTGACACTCCCCTGCTTGAGCCTGTGCTGACCTACAAGTTAATTCTTCCGCCGAAAACGGATTTGCACACGGCGCTCACGCAGATGCGCAAGCTTGAAGAAGAAGACCCGCAGCTTCACGTTGTATGGAATGAGCAGGCTCAGAAAATTCACGTTCAGCTTATGGGGGAAATTCAGCTGGAAATTCTGAAAACGGTTATTGCTGAGCGTTTCGGATATGAAGCGGAATTCGGCACGGGAAGCATTGTTTACAAGGAAACTATTTCCGACACGGTTGAAGGTGTGGGGCACTATGAGCCTTTGCGCCATTATGCGGAGGTGCACCTTTTACTTGAACCTGCTGAAAGGGGCAGCGGCTTGCATTTTGCAAGTGATTGTCACGTTGATGACCTTGACCGCAACTGGCAGAGGTTAATTCTTACGCATCTTGAAGAAAAAACACACGTTGGCGTGCTGACGGGCTCGCCTATTACGGATATGAAAATCACGCTTATTGCAGGACGTGCACACCTTAAACACACGGAGGGCGGCGACTTCCGTCAGGCGACTTACCGTGCTGTACGTCAGGGGTTACGCTCGGCAAAAAGCGTGCTTTTAGAGCCTTGGTACAACTTCACGCTGGAAGTTCCGTCAGAGTCGGTTGGACGTGCTTTGTCCGATATGCAGAGGTTATCTGCGGAATTTGAGCCGCCCGAAACGCTGGGCGAAACGGCTGTAATAACCGGAAGTGCACCCGTTTCGGAGATGCAGAATTACCGAAGCGAGGTTATAAGCTACACCCACGGCAAGGGACGCATAAGCCTTATTCTGAAAGGGTATTTCCCTTGTCACAATGCTGAAAAGGTTGTTGAAGAAATCGGATACGACTGCGATGGTGACCTTGAAAACACGGCGGACAGCGTGTTCTGCTCGCACGGTGCGGGATTTGTTGTAAAGTGGGACGAAGTACCGTCACACGCTCACATAAGCGGACGGAAGGAGCGTACCGAAAGTGCTGACGAGGAAATTACTGTTCAGCAGGTAAGCAGTTACCGTGCGAGAATTGCCGAGGACAAGGAGCTTATGGAAATTTTCGAGCGTACCTACGGCAAGATAAAACGTGATGAGCGGCACGCTATGCACACGGAAAAGCATATTCCCCAAGCAAAGCCGCACAAGGCTAAGCCTTTGCCGACGGGTCCCGAATATCTGCTTGTTGACGGGTACAATATTATTTTTGCGTGGGAGGACTTGAACAAGCTGGCAAAGGAAAACCTTGACCTTGCGAGAACCACGCTGATAAACCGTTTGTGCAACTATCAGGGCTTCAAACAGAATAATGTTATCGTTGTTTTTGATGCGTACAGGGTTTCGGGGCATCATCGTGAGGTTGAACAGCATCACAACGTAAGCGTTGTTTACACGAAGGAGTCGGAGACGGCTGACTCTTACATTGAAAAGGTTACGCACGAACTCAGCAAGTCCCATCGTGTTCGTGTTGCCACTTCTGACGGCACGGAGCAGATTATCATTCTCGGCAATGGTGCGTTCCGTGTTTCGGCGGCAGAATTTGAGGACGAAGTCAAGCGTGTTGAGGCGGCTATAAGGGAGATTATAAGCCAATGAGAGAGATGAAAACTATTGCACACATAAGAAGTCCGTTTACGGAGAAATTCGGTATCCCACGTCAGAGCGGATTGACGTCGCTTTGCTCGGAGATTGTTTTTGAGCCTGAGTATCGGGTTGTTGAGGCTTTCCGTGGGCTGGAGGGTTACTCTCACTTATGGATTTTATGGGAATTTTCTGAGGCTGTGCAGGATGGCTGGTCTCCGACAGTACGTCCTCCCCGTCTTGGGGGCAACACTCGTATGGGTGTTTTTGCCACACGCTCACCTTATCGTCCCAATCCCATTGGTATGTCCTCGGTCAAGCTGGAGAGGATTGATTTGCACACGGCGGAAGGTCCCGTGCTGTATGTAAGCGGTGCGGATATTCTTGATGGCACGCCGATTTACGACATCAAGCCGTATCTTGCTTACACAGACTCTCACCCTGAGGCGACGGGCGGTTTTGCATTACAGCAGAAAGAGGGCGTGCTGAAGGTGGACTTCCCTGCAGAGTTGCTGGGACAAGTTCCTGCTAAGCTTCGGCAGGGACTGATTGAGATTTTGGCACAAGACCCTCGTCCGCAGTATCAGAACTCCCCTGAGCGTATTTATATGATGGCTTTCGGGGGATTTGATGTGCAGTTTCGGGTTGAGGGAGATTTGCTGACGGTTTGCGGAATTATAAAAAAATAAGGGTATCCAAGTCGGATACCCTTTTGCTATGTAAATCAAATTACATTCTGAAGATTTCGCCTTCGAGAGTTGGTGTAGCGGAGATAGCGTTTGCTTCGTCTGTATCAATGTGCATTGCACGAGCGAAGGATGGGGATACACGACATACTACGTCGCCGAGGATTGCCTTTCTTCCGTCTGTATCAACCTTTACATATACAACTTCCTTATCCTGAACGCCGAGTTCTTCTGCGTCAGCAGGTGTAAGGTGGATGTGTCTCTTAGCTACGATAACGCCTTCGCTGATTTCAACTTCGCCGCAAGGACCAACAAGCTTACAGCCTGCAGAACCTGCTACGTCGCCGCTTTCACGGATTGGTGCGGAAAGACCGATGGAACGAGCGTCTGTTGCGGAAAGCTCAACCTGTGTTGCAGGACGAACAGGTCCGAGAATAGAAACGCCAGGGAGGGACTTCTTAGGACCAACAACTTCTACTCTTTCTTCGCAAGCATACTGACCGGGCTGGGAAAGGTCCTTCTTCTTTGTGAGAACAGCGTCCTTACCGAAGAGGATTTCGAGGTCAGCCTGTGAAACGTGAACGTGACGTGCGGAAGTTTCAACGATGAATGTTTTTGACATAGTTATTACCTACCTTAAAAATATAATATTTGACATATTATAGTATACTACTTTCGGGGGAAAAGGTCAAGGGCTGAATTGGAATTTATTTTGAGTGGGTAATTTCACTCATTTTCTGTACCTCCATTAAGTGATATTTTTAAGATATTAATTGTTAAAGTATCATCTTTTAAACCGAAAGACACTTCACCTTTTTCATATTCATAAATCAAAAGCAATGTACCTTGAATAGATGGTGTGCCAAGAATACTTACTATTTTATCGTAGTTATCATCGAAAGATAAATTATACAATTTTATATCATTTTTTTCAATGAATTCGATGGAAATGACATAGAAATAACGTTGTTATCATTATCAAAATCTTCAAACTAATTTTTAATATCTTTTACTGTCATTTTATTTTACCTCCGTATCGTAAATTATGAAAAAGAGATCAATTTCACCATTATTCTCATCATCAAATGATATGATAATACGTTCATTTTCAGAAAATGCATATTGATAAATCGTTCCGTCTTCAGAATTAATTGTATTCGGTTCTCCCAAAATATCAACAATTTCTTCTTGGGAACTTTGATTTGTAATCCCCATTATATTGAACTGCGGTAACCCTCGGATATTATCCATAAAAAATGCCACTAACGTACTGTTTTCAATTTCATTTTCAGTCAAATTTCCATTAAAACTGATTTGTGCAATGTATTTATCGCCAATATATAAATTAACAGTAGTATAATCATAATCAGAAACATATCCTAAATATTCTGTCATAAATGATGTACCTAATTCCGATAAGGTGCATGGAAGAGTAAAAGTATTATTTTCAATTGATATATTTGATAATAATTCTTCCATTGTCCAATCTGTAATTTCAAATTTAATAGGGTTGTAAGAGTTTTCAGTTTCTGTCGTCTCAAACGTTTGAGTTTCAGCCTTAACATTCGCTGTCGTTTCACTAACCACCGCCTCACTCAACGGTGCGGTTTGTTCTGTATTGCCATTCTGACAAGCCGACAGCGACAGGGTTACTGCGATTGCGGCAAAAATGCTTAAAATTCTGTTTTTCATTTTGTTCCTCCTTGATGTGAAAATTTTCTACATAAATATTATCACATTACCGCAATAAAATCAATACTTTTTTGAATTTGCGTCTGTTCGTGCCTAAAATGCCTAAAATAAAAATTAACAAAAAAGTATTGGCAAATCTTTTTCATTGTGCTATACTTATATTACGAATTTATTTGCAAGGGGGAACCTACAATGCTGACAGACATCGAAATTGCTCAGCAGGCGAAGATGCTGAAAATCGGCAGAATCGCTGAAAATCTCGGTATTTCCGAGGACGACATTGAGCCTTATGGTCACTACAAGGCTAAGCTTTCCGAGGAGCTTTTCTCCAAAACTTCCAGCAATCCCGACGGAAAGTTAATTCTCGTTACTGCTATCAACCCTACTCCTGCAGGCGAGGGCAAGACTACTATTTCCGTTGGTCTTGCTGAATCTATGGCTAAAATCGGCAAGAATGCTGTACTTGCTCTCCGTGAGCCTTCTCTTGGTCCTGTGTTTGGTATCAAGGGCGGTGCGGCTGGCGGCGGTTACGCTCAGGTTGTTCCTATGGAGGACATCAACCTGCACTTCACTGGCGATATGCACGCTATCACAGCTGCAAACAACCTTCTCTGCGCACTTCTTGACAACCATATGCAGCAGGGCAACGCTCTCGGCATTGACCAGCGCCGCATTATGATTGACCGTTGTCTTGATATGAATGACCGTGCGCTCAGAAACATTGTTGTTGGTATGGGCGGCAAGGTTAACGGTGTTCCTCGTCAGGACAGCTTCCGTATCACAGTTGCTTCCGAGGTTATGGCTATTCTTTGTCTTGCTTCTGACCTGACTGACCTGAAGGAACGTCTTGGACGTATTCTTGTTGCGTACACCTATGACAATCAGCCTGTTTATGCTCGTGACCTTGGTGCTCACGGTGCTATGACAGCGCTCCTCAAGGACGCGCTCAAGCCTAACCTTGTTCAGACTCTTGAAAACACACCTGCTATTATGCACGGCGGTCCATTCGCTAACATTGCTCACGGCTGTAACTCTGTACGTGCTACAAAGCTTGCTCTCAAGCTTGGCGATTACTGCATTACAGAGGCTGGCTTCGGTGCTGACCTTGGTGCTGAAAAATTCTTTGATATCAAGTGCCGTTTTGCAGGTCTGAAACCGTCCTGTACAGTTCTTGTTGCAACAATCCGTGCGCTGAAATACAATGGCGGTGTACCAAAGGCTGAGCTTACAACTGAAAATGTTGAGGCACTGAAAAAGGGTATCGTAAACCTTAAAACTCACATTGAAAACATCCGCAAGTTCGGTGTTCCTGTTGTGGTTGCAATCAACCGTTTCCACACTGACAGCGAGGCTGAAATTGCTTACATCAAGGAATTCTGCGCTGAAATGGGCGTTGAGGTTTCACTTGCTGAAATCTTCGCTAAGGGCGGCGAAGGCGGTACTGACCTTGCTCAGAAGGTTTGCGATGTTATTGCAAAGGGCGAGGCTGATTTCAAGCCGCTTTACGATGAAAAGCTGCCTATCAAGGAAAAGCTTACAACGATTGCAAAGGAAATTTACCGTGCAGACGGTGTAAACTTCACTGCACAGGCTGAAAAGGCAATCAAGGAAATTGAGGCTCTCGGCTTCGAAGAAATTCCTGTTTGTGTCGCAAAGACACAGTATTCCCTTTCCGATGACGCTACAAAACTCGGCAAGCCTGAGAACTTCGTGATTACCGTTCGTGACGTCAAGCTTTCCGCTGGTGCAGGCTTTGTTGTTGCTCTCACAGGCGACATTATGGTAATGCCCGGACTTCCTAAGGCTCCTGCCGCACTCAAGATTGACTGCGACAACAATGGTAATATTTCGGGACTTTTCTAAGAGATATGAATTCAGGGTACTCCGATTGGAGTACCCTGTTTTTATTGATATCTGAAACTTACAACCTGCACCATTCCAGACGCATTTTCATTTTCTTCAAAACTTACAGCCTGCTTGTCAATAAAAAACGGAACTCACCCAAAGGCAAGTTCCGCAAAAATCAATTAGTTTTCTTCCTTCATCTTAGCGAAGCAGTCGCTGCAGTATACAGGACGGTCTTCTCTTGGTCTGAATGGAACCTTAGCTGTGCCGCCGCAGGAAGCACATGTTGCTTCGAACATTTCTCTTTCAGCCTTAACGCTGTTCTTTCTTGCATCACGGCAAGCCTTACATCTCTGTGGCTCGTTTACAAAGCCCTTTTCTGCATAAAACTCCTGTTCGCCTGCTGTAAAGGTAAACTCGTTGCCACATTCTTTGCATACTAATGTCTTGTCTTCGTACATTTTGATTTCCCTCACTTAAATTATTTTTTAGACCTGAGGACGGACTCACACCGACACCTTTGCCTTTACAAACAACGCTCTGGAGTTAAGCTACTTGGCCATATATTAGTTAATGAGCTTATCCTGCGAGAACAGCGTTTTCAGCTTTTTCCTCACACGAAAAACCGCATTATCTACCGTTTTAATCGGAATATTCAGTATCTCAGAAATTTCCTTATAGGAAAGTCCTGCGAGATACAATCTGAAAATGCTCCACTCCTTTTCAGAAAGAAGCGATGCGATTTCGTTGTATATTCCCTCAATTTTATCCTTTTCAACGCAAATACTTTCGGGCGTTGAAAGGTCTTCTGCGTCATCCTCAATTATTTCGGAGCAGGCTTCACCAAAATTCTTTTTCATCTTGATAACAGCAGATTTAATTCCGTTTGTCACGCAGACATCAGCAAAGCTGGAAAACTTTGCGCCGTGCTCTGTATCAAAAGAATTGACAGCATTAATAAATGCAAGAAAGCCTTCCTGTGTCAAATCCTCAGCATCTGCATACTCGGAGGAAAAAAAGCAGGCTCTTTTTCTCACCAGCCGCAGGTAACGTGAAATCAGCACGGAAACCGCATTTCTGCCGAGTTTATTGTCACGCTCATCGCGGTACACCTTCACAAGTTCGTTATCGCTCAATGGGTTAAGCACATTAAAATCGGAGTTATTCATTTCTGAACCCACAAGGCTCATTTACTTCCCACCAATCTTAACGGACTTAAAAAAGAACGCAATTCCGCACATCATCACTTACATTGTAACCATATTTCCGAGATTTGTCAAGGAAATTAAAAAAATTATCATTTGTTTTTTTATTTTTTGTGAATAAAATCAATAATTCATCTTAATTTTTAGTGAGTTTAACAACCTTGATAATTACAATAACGTTCAAAATATACATAATGACAAAAAGGACACTTTTCAGTGCCCTTGAATTTATATTTCGCAGTATTCTGCCCTGCCCTCGCTGAAAATATCTCCGCCGCTGCAATCGTTGCACACGGTTACAGGGAAATTCTCCACATAAAGCTTCTTGACCGACTCACAGCCTAAATCTTCGAAAGCGACTACCTCACAGCTTTTGATACAGCTTGCTGCAAGCGCCCCTGCACCGCCTATTGCGCAGAAATACACGGCGTTATTGCGTACAACTGCGTCACGGACAGCCTGATTTCTTTCGCCCTTGCCTATCATACCACAAAGTCCCTCGTCAAGGAGTCTTGGAGCAAACTTATCCATTCTTCCTGAGGTTGTCGGTCCGCAGGAACCGATTGGCTTTCCTTCAGGCGCAGGAGTTGGTCCTGCATAATAAATCACGGCATTATTTATATCAATCGGAAGCGGTTTGCCTTCATTCATAAGTGCATCAAAGCGCTTGTGGGCTGCATCACGGGAGGTATAGACCGTACCTGTCAGAAGAACCTTATCACCTATTTTGAGTTTCGGACAATAATCTCTTAATTCCGAAACGTTGATTTCATAGACCTGTGCCATAAAATGACTTCCTTCTTCAATATTTTATGCTTAACCGACCGAAGCCGATTAAGCATAAAAATACATTTTAAATTACACCTCAGGATTTGCTTCAGCAGCAGCAGCGAGGTTTTCAAGTTCGCTCATATCGAAACCTGCAAATGCCGGCTTAGCAGCAGGCTTTTCTTCAGCCTTAGGAGCCTCATTAACAACCGGTGTTGGTGCAGGAGCAGGAGCTGGAGCAGGTGCCGGCTTAGCAGCAGGTGCTGCAGATGCAGGAGCACTGCCCTTCTTCATAGCATTCTGAGCACTGTCAAGCTGGGCCTTAGCTTCATCGAGTCTGGAAAGGCTCTCGCTGGAGAACATTTCAAGAACTTCCTTGAGCTTGATAACATTTTCATCAATCTCAGCAATTTCATCTTCAACCTGCTTTTTAATCTTATCAGCAGCAGCACGCATTTCGGAGCTCTTATCCTCGGCTTCAGAAAGAATCTTGGAAGCCTTTTCGTCCGCATTTTTAACGATTGTGGAAGCCTTACCGTTAGCGTCATCAACAACCTGATTAGCAAGCTTCTTAGCATCTTCGTCCATCTTACGGGCATTTTCCTTAGCCTGTGTAACGATGGTATTAGCTGTCTTCTGAGCCTCAAGGAATACGTTACTGAGGTCCATAGCACTGCTTTCGCCAGCGCTTGAAGCAGCCTTGTTCTTAGCTTCCTGAAGCTGTTCTTCAAGTTCAGCATTCTGAGCCTTGAGAGCTTCGATTTCCTTATCCTTGTTAGCAAGGTCATCTTCCATAGTCTTCATCTGAAGCTTGAGGGAATCGTTGCTTGTCTGGAGCTCTGTAATCTTAGCCTTATCAGCAGCAAGAAGTTCTTCATACTTTTCACTGTTATCGCCTGCACCGCCTGCACTTTCAAGCAGAGCCTTCTTTTCATCGAGTTCAGCCTCGAGTGTATAAATCTTGGTATTTAATTCGTCAACATAAGCAAGAACGTCCTTCTTATCAAATCCGCCGAAGCTTACCGTTTTGAGGAAACCTGTACCATCCATTGTGAATACCTCCAAAAACCAGATAATTTTTTCAGGTGTATTTATCAAAATTACACTTGAACATAGTAGAATTATATCATATATTCAGAAAATTCACAAGTAGATTTTAAAAAATTAGTACACAAAAAATAGTTTAATTTTTTAGTGATTTATAATAATTTTATTAACTGGATTAACAATTCGATTTAACTTAAAGGTTTTCGTTTTCTGATGTGTACTGCTGTGCTTTAATATAATCTTCAAGTTTTCCGATAAGCTCCAGGATATAAAATCTATATTCGTATTTTTCAGGATTGTTAAGCATTTCCATTTCTTCCGCAGAAAACACATCGCTGTAATCTTCAATTTCTCCCGAGGCAACAGGTACGCAAAGCGGCGGGAACATCACACACCACCAGTTTTTCCCCTGTGCTTCTCCGATTGTTATTCTGAGGGCAGAATACTCTCCCGCTGGCATTGTTACAGAATTGTACACACGTTCAGTGAAATACATTTCGGTAACCTCACACTCGACCTGATAATTGCGGTTATTTTCGGCAATAACCTTTTCGGCGGTTGCTTTTATAAAGTCTATGTTTTCTTCGGCGGCAGCTGCTGATTGCTCTGCATTTTCACAATTCTCAAAAAGATAGGAGCACTCTTCAAGAACAGCGTCACGGACTTTCAGCTTCAATGACTGGTCCGCTTCACTGTCGGAATTTGCAAGGATATGCAGTCTGAATACGGTATCGGTTATATTTCCGTAATCCTCCGCAAAGCTGCAGAAGCCTGCACTGAACACAGCTATTATCATTCCAAGAAGCATTGCAAGTTCAAATTTTTTCATTTATTTTCCCTCTCTTTCAGTAAATGAATTATTGAACAAAAGAGGAAAAATTATACACCGACAGATAAAAAATGCAAAAAACTCTTGACAAACAGCATAAAACGAGATATAATAATTAAGCACTTGTGAAGTGTGCTATCTTAGCTCAGTTGGTAGAGCACATCCTTGGTAAGGATGAGGTCGTCGGTTCAAATCCGATAGATAGCTCCATTTAGAAAGCCGTCCCCGAGTCTGCATAGGGGGCGGTTCTTCTATCGGTAATGTTTGTCGGACGGGTTTCCCGTCTTTTTTTATTTTCACACTAATGTATTACAGCTTTCAATTCGTTTTCAAGGTTTTGAACAATGTCATTTACTTTATCAAAGTCAACGTTTTTTATATAGTATGCTTCAAGTCTGTCGTGCTCTGATTTTGCGCTTACAAGTGATAAAACGGCTTCGTCGCACAGTTCTCTGACGGCAGTTTCGTTGAACCTGACCCTCATTTTGCGCTGACGTACAATATTCTTATCGTAAAATCGTCTGAAATTCACAGGCTGTTTTTCGGAAACGTCAAGATTATTAATCGGAGTTGCTGTCAGAAATGCTGTTTTAAGCTCAGGAATAAAAATGTGCTCAAACCTGCTGCCGCTCAGGATTGTAATAAGGCTTACGCACACATCGTACCCCTTTGAAACGGCGATATCGGTGAAGCTTCGCAGAAACTTTTCTGAGCCGTAATAAAGATTGTCATTAAGCAGATAAACCGTATAATCCTCAGGTATATTGGTAAGATATCCTTTCGGAGTCAGCGCTGACAGCTGACGATACATTATTATACCTTCCTCGCACTCCTGTTTTTTCGGGAGTGTTTTTTTGGCAAGTCTTTCAGTAAATTTCTCCAGTTTTTCTTCATTGAGAGCCAATTTGCCAAGCTGCATCGTATCCTCTGCAACGGCAGAAAGGGCGGTTACATAGCGGCGGCATATTCCGTGATGATGAAGATAATCGGCGGTTGCAGAAATTATTTCAGGTTTATTTTTTTGCAGGAGCTTTGAATTCCAGCATACTCCAAGGTCTACAATCTGCTGGACTGCCCCTGGGAATTCGGGGTCAAAGGTATGGGGGGCGGTACCGTCCACAAGGGCAATTCTGCTTTTTGTGAAAACCACTGCATCGACAGAGTCGGGGTCGCTTGAGCAGTAATAAAACTCTTTCTCCGCATCAGGAAAAGCCTTTGCAAGTTTTTTCATAAGCGATGATTTCCCTGTTCCGGGTCCGCCTTTGATTATGTAGGTATGATAATCCGTATCAAAAACCGTATCTCCGAAACGGGTTTTGAAACCTGTTGGTGATGTTCCTCCAAGAAAATAACGATGATTTTTCATTTAATCAACTCCATTCTTATACTGATTTATAATATGTGTTTCATCTCTTTTTGGTGAAAATAACAAGTTTGTAAAGTTGGTCACAAAATTTAACAATTTATTTGGATAAAGTGACAAAATTTCATTTTTCTCTTTATTTTTAGAAAATTGTATGATATAATGATGAATAATATTTAAACAAGGTAACGGAAGGAAGATTATATGACCGCATACAGCCACGAACTATGGAAATCAATTATGGAACGTACTGCAAAAAATCTTGAAGCCAACAATATGAAATGCTATATTGCTGACACTAAGGATGATGTTGTTCCGCTTGTAAAGCAAATTATGCAGGAGGGTGACACTGTTGCCTGCGGAGGTTCAATGACTCTTGCTGAATGTGGTGTTACGGAGCTTCTTAAATCAGGTGCATACAACTTCCTTGACAGGGACGGCAAGACAGGTGATGAGCTTCAGGCTGTTTTCAGAGGTGCATTCTCTGCTGACTGCTATCTTTCAAGTGCAAATGCAATTACTGAGAATGGCGAATTATACAATGTTGACGGAAACAGCAACCGTGTTGCGGCTATCTGCTTCGGTCCGAAATCGGTTATTATTGTTGCGGGAAGAAACAAGATTGTCCGCTCCCTTGACGATGCAATCGTGCGTGTAAAGAGAATTGCTGCTCCGATGAATACTGCACGTCTTGGATGTGAAACCTACTGCAACAGCAAGGGCGAATGTATGTCACTTGCTTCGGGCGGAAGCTGTATGACAGACGGCTGCAAGAGTGCTTCAAGAATCTGCTGTTCGTATGTTGTTACTGCTCAGCAGCGTATCAAGGACAGAATAAAGGTTATTCTTGTCAATGAGGAGCTTGGTTTTTAAAAATTCACTTTATATTACTCAAGGGCTGCAATAATTAAATCAGCAGTAAATTCAACTCTAATTTTTGTATGAATTTATCTGTAATAAATTAATTGCAAAAACTCCTGTGATGATTTATAATATAATCAACACAAGGAAATAAAACCCTTGACTCTCTCTTAAAATATTTTTTATTAAGAAAAACGGACATTTGCTCGATGTCCGTTTTTTATTTTTAATTTTTCTAAAGTTTTATTTTTTCCTGCCGATAAATATTTTGTAAAGATTTTTTGAAAAAAACTGTTGAAATTTAAAAAGCATTGTGCTATAATGATTATGAAGGATTATAGTTTTTTAAGGAGCTTCACGTTATTATGGCCGAACTTATTTACAATGAGCAGGGTCGCTTGCTTTTTACCGAGGAAATGCGCAAGGAATATACTATACTTATTCCGCAGATGCTTCCTATTCACTTTACTCTGCTTGAAAAGATTTTCAATAATCACGGCTACAAGGTCAAGCTGCTTACTTCAACAGGAAGAAAAATTATTGATGAGGGTCTGAGAAATGTTCACAATGACACCTGTTACCCTGCTCTGCTGGTTATCGGTCAGATGATGGACGCTCTCAAGTCGGGCGAATACGATCTGAACAAGACTGCTCTTATGATTACTCAGACAGGCGGCGGCTGCCGTGCTTCCAACTACATAAATCTCTTGAGAAAGGCACTGAAAAACAATGGAATGGCTCACGTTCCCGTTGTTTCACTGAACCTTTCAAATATGGAGAAAAATCCCGGATTCAGTCTTTCAGCAAGTCTGCTGTTTGACCTTATTATTGCTATCTGCTATGCCGATACGCTGATGTGGGTCGGCAATCAGGTTCGCCCTTACGAAAACAACAAGGGTGATGTTGACAAGCTTATTGACAAGTGGGTTGATGAGCTGATGATCAGAGGTTTTTCTCTCCCCGCTTTCAGTAAGACTATCCGCGAAATTCTTGTTGATTTCGAAAAAATCCCTTACACAAAATCCGAAAAGGTCAAAGTTGGTATTGTCGGAGAGATTTACATCAAATACGCACCTCTCGGCAACAACTGTCTGGAGGAATTTCTCCGTGGTGAGGACGTTGAGGTTGTTGTTCCGGGTCTGCTGGACTTCATTCTCTTTATGTGTGACCACCATATCGTTGACACACAGCTTTACCACGTCAGATACAAGAAATACATCGGCTCGGGGGCACTTAAACTGTTCCTGAAAAAGATGCAGAACACAATTATCAGCGCTGTTGAAAAAACCCGTTTCAATCCCCCTGCGCATTTTGAGGAGACAAAGAAAAATGTTCTCCCCTATGTTTCACCTGCTAACAAGATGGGTGAAGGATGGCTGCTTACGGCGGAAATGGTTGAGCTTGTACACAGCGGCGTAAATAATATTGTTTGTGCACAGCCCTTCGGCTGTCTGCCAAATCACATTGTCGGCAAGGGTATGATAAGAAAAATCCGTGCCGTTCACCCCGATGCAAATATTGTGGCAATCGACTATGACCCCGGTGCTACAAAGGTAAATCAGGAAAATCGTATCAAGCTTATGCTTTCTACTGCTAAGGCAAAGCTTGAAAAATAACACAGAAAGGATGCGGTGCTATGTCTTTGTACGGAATTAACGCTTATACCTCAAATTCATATTACAGCTCTCTTCTTGCAGGAAAAAATCAGTCACTTGCCGACTCTCTTTCTTCATTTAATAAGAATGCCTCCAACAGCAATCTTTCCAATATGCTCAATGCTGTTAAGGTTGACGGAAACACTGATTTGCGTACACTTGCAAGAACGGTTGACCTTGTTCGTTCAAAAAATTATCAGAAAAATCTTACTGAGGAATTCAGAAAGCAGTTTGCAGGTGAAAATGAATCTGCTGAAGATGTTGAAATCAAGCTTGCTGAAAGCTCCAAGCTTTTAAGCGGTTATGCAGGTGCACTTGCTTACAACGGCAACACTATAAAAGAGCCTGAGCAGATGCTTGCGGCTGTCAAGGATTTTGCTGAAAGCTACAATGATACTCTTGACGGACTCCAGAAAACTGACAGTCTGAAGGCGCTTGAAAAGGGCGTTTCACTCGTAAACACAACAAAGGCTTATGCTCGTACACTTTCAAGAATAGGTCTTAAGGTAGGAAGCGACAACCGTCTTACTGTTGATGAGGAAAAGCTCAAGGCTGCACAGCCCGAAACCTTCCGTTCCCTTTTCTCAGGCAATTATTCCTACGCAAGCAAGGTTGCTGACAAGGCTTCCGACATCAGCCGTGCTGCTGACCTCAAGGCACAGGTTACATACAACGTTAAGGGTAATCTCGATTACTACAACAAGATGGCTGTAAGTATGTTCTTGGATGATAAAATTTGATTGCAATCCCCGTGTCTGTGATACGGGGATTTTTGTTGCATTGTTACGAATAATATGGTATAATAACAGTAACCAAATTTTTCGGAGGTTATTATGGACAACGAGGAAATTATTTTTAATCCCGAAATGCCCCTTGCACATTACGAAAAGGGACACAAAAGATTTCTGAATTACAGGTTTTCTGTTTCGTTCGGTACAGCTATTATAATCGCTGCGTTTATTCTGGGCTTTCTCAGCGTAATGTATTCACCTGCGGCTATGGCTGTTTTCTTTGCAACGGGAATTCCGTTTTCGCTGCTTTCGCTTATCGGCTGCTATGCAAGGCGTCCGAAGTTTTGTCTGTTTTCTGTTCCGTTGGCGCTTGTTGCAGGCGTTACGGCTATAACGGGAGGAGAAGCAATTTCCATCTTTGCTTTGCTTGCTTATGTTGTTTCTGCACTTACCGTTTTCAGAGCTGCACACGATATTTCGGCTCTTGTTGAAATCAAGGACTTACCAGGATATCCTATGTTCGATGCTTCACTTGATGATGCAAGCTTTGCGGCAATGGATGAAATGGGTGCGGATGAAATACTTGCCGATGAGCCTGTTGTTTATGAGGAAGTACGCGGTAAACGTTTCATTGCACCGTTAGAACCGTCGGAGGATATGGATGAAATTTTCACGGAGGGTATGGCGGTTACTGAGGAAGAAAAACAGCTTACTGCGTATGAACGTGAAACTGTCAAGGAGGTAAGCGATGTTCCTGAGGATTTGCGTGACGAGGTTGCGCAGAGTCTTGGGCATCTTGCTCCTAATCTTGCGGAATATGAAGAAGCGGCGGCTAATGAGCGTGGGGAAAATTCCTACCGTGCTTATGAGAAAATGATGAAGGTTCAAGAAGGCAAGAATAACAGTAATATTTCCGATGTGGATTTGTTCGGATAAAATTTATGGGTACTCTGAAAAGAGTACCCATTTTTTAATGTTATCCAGGTCCAAAAACGCCTGTCCAAAAGAAACTCAAATAAATAATTAACCAAAGTATATACAAAATAACATATCCAACTAATTGAGCAATAACAAGCAATACCTTTTTGACCTTTGATTTGTTCAAGATTGCCATAGCCTTTATTGTAAAAACAATTATAGCTACACCGCCTATTAAATATAATCCCCTAAACAGCATTAATAAGCCGTCAGCAAAAACGGCAGTACAGGAGATAAGGAAAAGCACAAAGGATATAAGTTCGTATTTCTTAAAATATTCATTCATATTATTTGACTCCTTGATGCTGACTTACTCCGCATAAATCTTCTTGGCAATATCAACTGTTTCCTTTGCGTCCTTTGCATAGTAGTCGGCGCCGATTTTTTCGGCATATTCGGGGGTAAGAACTGCTCCGCCTACTACGATTTTGCAGGGGACGTTCTTTTCGTGGAGAAGCTTGATTGTGTCCTCCATTGCGCCGAGGGTTGTGGTCATAAGTGCGGACAGGCCAACAAGCTTTACGCTGTGGGAAACAGCCGCTTCAACAACTGTTTCGGGTGGGACATCCTTGCCGAGGTCGATTACGTCAAAGCCGTAATTTTCAAGGAGCACCTTGACGATATTTTTGCCGATATCGTGGATATCGCCCTTTACGGTTGCAAGTACAACCTTGCCCTTGCTGACAGTTTCGCCGCCTGCTGACATATGGGATTTGATTACCTCAAATGCGGCTTGTGCAACGTTTGCCGCCATAATAAGCTGTGGCAGGAAGATTTTGCCTTGTTCAAACTCTGCACCTGCTTTGTCAAGTGCGGGGATAAGCATATTGTCAACGATGTCCATTGTATCGTGGGTTTTAAGCAGTTCCTCGGTAATTTTTGCGCCCTCGGATTTAAGTCCGTTTGCGATTGCCGTTGGCAGGTCGGTTACTCCGCTTTTCTGCTGGACAGGTGCGGATGAGGTACTACTCATTGAGGTTGTCATACTGCTTTCGGCATAAGCGGCGATAAACTCGCTTGCGTTTTCGTCGATGTTTGTCAGCAGCTTATATGCACGGACTGCACCTGTCATAAGTGCGGCGTTAGGGTTGATAATCGGCAGGTCAAGTCCGTTCGTGAGCGCCATTTGCAGGAAGTTGCAATTCACAAGCTCACGGTTTGGCAGACCGAATGAGATATTAGAAACACCGAGGACGGTTTTCAGTCCGAGGTCAGTTTTTACTCTATGGAGGGCGTTGATTGTTTCCATAACGGCTTTCTGCTCGGCAGATGCGGTCAGGGTCAGGCAGTCGATGAAAACGTCACGCTTAGGGATACCGATTTTCTGTGCACGGTCAAGGATTTTCTCTGCAATTGCGAAACGTCCGTCGGCTGTTTTCGGGATACCGCCTTCGTCAAGGGTGAGTCCCACAACTGCGGCGCCGTACTTCTTAACGAGAGGGAGGATTGCTTCGAGTGAGCCTTCTTCTCCGTTTACAGAGTTAACGATTGGCTTACCGTTATAGATACGGAGTGCTGCTTCGAGGACGTCAGGACGTGTTGAGTCAAGCTGCAAAGGCAAATCTGTTACGGACTGGATTGCCTTGACAACCTTGACCATCATTTCCTTTTCGTCGATATCGGGCAAACCGACATTAACGTCGAGAATATCTGCGCCTGCTTCAATCTGCTGGATAGCCTGATTGAGAATATAGTCGATATCTCCCCTTTTCAGTGCTTCCTTAAACAGCTTTTTACCTGTTGGGTTGATACGCTCGCCGATAATTCTCGGCTGGTTGATTTCAACAGTTTTTGCAGGTGTACAAACTGCGGCTTCAAGCTGCACTTCTGGTCTGGTGTACTTCATACCGTCAAGCTTTTTCACAACTGCACGGATAAAATCGGGGTTTGTTCCGCAGCAGCCTCCAACAAGCTTTACGCCGTATTTTACGAGGTTCACATAGCTTTCGGCAAATTCTTCGGGGGTTATATCGTATGTATTTGTTACAGGGTCGGGCAGACCTGCGTTTGCTTTTACAACGATTGGCAGGGTTGTCCACTTGGAAAGCTCGGCAACAACAGGCTCAAGCTCTCTTGGTCCGAGGGAGCAGTTTACGCCGATTGCGTCAACACCGAGACCTTCGAGGGTGATTGCCATTGAGGAGATTGCACAGCCTGTAAAGGTACGCATATTCTGCTCAAATGTCATTGTACAGATTATGGGCAGGTCGCAGTTTTCCTTTGCGGCAAGGACTGCGGCTTTAAGTTCATAGAGGTCGGTCATTGTTTCGAAAACAACAACGTCGGCTTCCTTGCCTGCTTTAATCTGCTCACGGAAAATGTCGTAGGCATCCTCAAAAGAGAGTGTTCCTGTGGGTTCAAGAAGCTGTCCGATTGGTCCGATATCGAGGGCAACGAGAGCCTTGTCCCCTACTGCATTTTTGGCGTTTGCAATTGCGGCGGGGATAATTTCGGCTACGGATTTGCCTGTTTCAGCAAGCTTATAGCGGTTTGCTCCGAATGTATTTGCGTAGACAAGCTGTGAGCCTGCGGAAACGTATGCACTGTGAATTTCGGTAAGCCATTCGGGCTTTGTAAGGTTAAGAAGTTCGGGTACTCCGCCTGTTTCGAGTCCCTTTGACTGGAGCATTGTGCCCATTGCGCCGTCAAGGAAAACAAACTCGTTTTCCGACAGCAATTTATAGAATTTTTCCTTTTTCATTGACAGGTTCCTCCTGTTTTTCGATAGTTACAGCGGTCACGCATATTACAGCTTTCGCAGCTGTGCTTTTTATTTTGCACTGACTTTTTGTGCACGCCGATTACTGCGGTTACAGATTTTGTAGGAGTAAGAATTCCGCTTGAATTTGCACACAAGCCAATGACTTTTTGTGCATTGAGTGCCGAAAGAAAATCCTTTTGCACTTCAATTGGGAAATCACCGTACCCCGGAGAAAATCTCCATATTAAATGCTTGTTTTCAAGCCGTGCGGAAATTTTTTTTTCAGCTTCATCGCAGACCTGTTCGATTGCGGTGGAAGCCATTGCGTCGAGAATTACGGCTTTTGCCATATCCTGAGTCTGCGTTTTTCTCAGCAGCATATCGACGTTATTTCCGAGAGTAGCACACATAAGCACAACTCCGATACAGCCGTCAAGGTGCGCAGATATGTCATTTCCGTCAAGCGAAAGTGTGTATCCTGACAGCTTGACAGAGGTGTCAGAATGCTTGAAAATTTCTGCGTAAGACCAGCAGAATTTCGGTGCCATTTCCGCAAGAAGAATTTTTTCGCACTCATCTGCAAGCTGCAAGGTAGCGTTGTCGGGTGTGCTTTTTATTCCGAGATATCGGAATGCTTCGGTGCGATTTATTGATGTGATAATCACAGGAGTGACCTCACTGCTTCACTGATTTTTCGTGCAACGTATGGGTTATTCATTGTATAGAGGTGGATACCGTCAACGCCGTTGGAGATAAGGTCAACAATCTGGTCAACTGCGTATGCGATACCTGCGTCGCGGAGTGCTTCGGGGTTATGCTCATATCTCTGCATCATTTTGGCAAACTTCGACGGCAGACTTGCTCCGCACATTGACACCATTCGTTCAATCTGCTTTTTATTCACAACAGGCATAATTCCTGCTTCGATTGGCACGTTGATTCCTGCGATATCCGCCATTTCACGGAAGCGGTGGAATGTATTGTTATCAAAGAAAAGCTGTGACATAAGGTGCTCTGCGCCCGCTTCGACCTTGATTTTGAGGTGCTTGATATCTTCTGCGAGAGAAGATGCTTCAAGGTGGCACTCAGGATAGCACGCACCCGAAACGTGAAAGTCACCGTTTTCCTTGATGAATTTTGTCAGGTCACTTGCGTACTCAAACTCGTGCAGACGTGGGATTTCGGGGTTTACGTCACCACGGAGTGCAAGAATGTTTTCCACGCCTCTTTCCTTGAACTGCTGGAGCTGTGTAAGCACGCCTTCCTTTGTACTGTAAACGCAGGTAAGATGTGCTGCTGAGGGAATTCCAAGCTCACGCTGGATATATGCGGCGATATCGCAGGTTGTTGTATCTGCGGCATTGCCCCCTGCGCCGTAGGTTACGCTGATAAAGGCAGGGTTAAGCTCTTTCAGCTCGGCAAGGGTACTATACACGGTTTCTATGGGGCTTGTCTTTTTTGGCGGAAACACCTCAAAGGACAGGATTGTTTTATCGCTGTTAAAAAGTGATGAAAGCTTCATTATGTTACTTCCTTTCTTTATTCGTCATTTCTGCTTGTTCTGAATGGTGCAACGGGAATTCCGTTTCTGCCGAAAAGCGTCACGTCGCCGTAGTTTGTCCAGTTGTAGCGGAGGTAAACAGGATTTGCAACCTTATCAGACTTGACGAAAATCTTATCACCACGGATTTCAGCTTCTGCTTCGGTATATATTTTATCTGCACCTGCAATTTCAAAGCCTATTGGCTTTTCGCCGCAAAGCTCGATACCGTCCCAAGCGTAGTCAAAGGAAACAAGCATACCGCCTTCAACATAGTCACAGGATTTGTATAACGGTCCGTAAGCTTCGTTTGCGGGGATTGTTCCGTAGGTGTGGTAGAGCGCCTGCAAAGCCAGTCTTTCGCCGACTGGTTGTTTATCAACGGGGTGGATGTTACCGTACTCGCCCTTATCGAGAATTACTGCGATACCTGTATTCTTTGTTGTTTCGTGGACACGCATCTGCGCTTCACGGATATAGCACCAACGCTTGTGGTCCTCCTCACCTCGGTTGAGGAACATAGGCAGCTGGACAAGCATAAATGCGAGGCTGTCGTCCCCCCAATCGCTGCGCCACTGCTCAATAAGAAGCTTGAGGAGCTTATAGTAGGTTTTAGGCTTATGGTCATCGCTTTCGCCCTGATAGTAGATGAAGCCTGAAATTGTATATGGGCAAACACGTTTCAGCATTGTTTCGTAAACACCAGACGGACGGAATGGGGATTTGGGTCCCATTGGTTCAGGCCAGCGGGATGGTCCTGCGTAAGCCTGTGCTTCGTCCCAAGTACCTTCGGGATTTTTTGCGTAAAACTCACCGATTTTAGGCTGCCATTCCTTTTCCCATTCAAAGAATTCCTTGCGTTCCTTGCAATACTGCTCAAAGGTTTTGCCGTCCATAGCGGCATCGTACTCATCAACGTATGTTTTTGTGTCGATATCCTTTTCCAGAAGCTCTCTGCTCATCCAGGCAGAAGCGGATGTACCGCCCCAGTTACAGCCGATTACTCCGACGGTTACACCAAGCTTTTCTGATAGCATTTTTGCGTAATAATAGCCAACTGCTGAATAGCAGGCTGCTGTATCGGGAGATGCAATTGTCCAGCTGCCATTACGCTCGACAAAGTGGAAATAGTCATCTATGTAAGGAATTTTCTGAGTATAATAGAAGCGGACGTTAACGTCCTTGATATCAGCAAGGACTTCCTTGCCGTTGAGGGAATTCTGCAGCTCAAGTTCCATATTGGACTGACCGCCTGCAAGCCATACCTCGCCTATCATTACGTCGTGAAGGACAATTTCCATACCGCTGTTGTCTGTCACCTTCAGTTCATAGGGTCCTCCTGCTTCCATAGGAGGAAGTACGGCTTTCCAGCTGCCCTCGTCGGTTACTGCTGTAACCTTGCTGCCGTTAAGTTCAACAGTGATGATTATATCATTATAGGCATTGCCCCAGACATTTATACTTTTATTTCTCTGCAAGACCATATGGTCTGTGAAAATTGCTGCAAGATTAAAATTTGCCATAAATTACCTCCAAAACAAAATACTTATACATATTATATTTTACCGCAAAACAGTGCTAAAATCAAGTGGAACAAGGAATTTTTTTGCAGTGTGGTGAATATTCTTTTACAAACGCTATATGGAGGGATTTTATGCAGAATCAAAACAAGCTTGATAATATGGCAGAGAAATACAAGGAAGAAATGATGCGGCTTTACAAAAGCAACCAAAAGACGGCAGCTGTTTCTGCTCCAAAGGTTGTTCCTGTCGTTTCGGAAGATACAGAAAAGAAATTGCCTGCGGTTGATATCAAGGCAAATACTGAGGAAAGGAAAGCTGCCCGCGAACCATCCAAGGCTACTGAACAGCTTATGAGACCGCCTATGCCTGACATTCCGAAAAATTACGGAAAGGGTGCGGCAGAGGTTGTTAAGACTCCTGCACAAAAGAGCAAGTTTCCATCTGCTGAGGAAATTATGCAGGCGGAAACTGCCGTACAAACAATTGCAACAATAACATCTGACCCGAGATTTGAACCTGCAGGAGATTTGCCGCACAATCAGGGCAACTACAATTATGATGCACCTGAGCCGCTGGAGGATTTGGAGGACTATATCGAGGACATTATTCCTGACATTGATTACCCTGACAATGACACGGATTTTGAAGATTTATTTGATGATGATGACGATGATGACAACTACAATGCGCCTGATATGAAAGGTACGGGGTACTTACAGGTTGAGGTTACGACGGGTAACGGTGCTGTACCTGTCCCTAAGGCGGCGGTTATTGTTACGCAGGAATTGGGCGGACAAAGCTATCTTGTGACAATGAAGCTTACCGACAGGAGCGGTGCAACGGATGTTATTCCCCTGCCTGCGCCGTCTGCAAGCTTTTCGGAGTCGCCTGACCCGACAGAAAGACCGTTCAGCGAATACAATGTGACGGTGTACAAGAAGGGTTTTTACACGGTGCCTGAGGTAACTGTGCCGATTTTTGACACGGTTAAATCCATTCAGCCTGTTGCGCTTATTCCGCTTGCGGAAAATGAACTGCAAGGCACGCAGAGACCTGACGGAGGTGCAATGAATGGCTAATGGAACACCTTACATTCCTGAGACGGTTACCGTACATTTAGGCAGACCCAACAACACAAGTGCGAGAAATGTTACGGTCAGCTTTCCCGATTACATCAAGAATGTTGCTTCAAGCGAGCTTTATCCGACGTGGCCTGAGAGTGCACTCCGTGCCAATATTTACGCCATTATTTCCTACACTCTCAACAGGATTTACACGGAATGGTATCCGTCACAGGGGTACAATTTTGACATTACCAACTCAATTCAGTACGACCATTCCTTTGTGGAAAACCGTGATATTTTTGAGCCGATAAGCCGCATTGTTGATGATATTTTCAACGATTATCTTGTCCGTCAGGGAAATATTGAGCCGTTTTATGCAACCTACTGTGACGGCATTGAGGTTACCTGTGACGGACTTTACCAATGGGGCAGCGTTGACCTTGCAAAGCAGGGATTTGTACCGTACAACATTCTGACCTATTATTACGGGGATGACATAAATATTGTGGAAAATGCTCCCGTCCGCACCAATGTTCCCAGCTACCCGGGAGAACCCCTTACTATCGGGTCGGGCGGCACGGACGTTAATCGACTTGAAATTCAGCTGAACAGGATTGCGGCGAATTACCCTGCTATTCCGAAGATTTATCCTACGGATTTTACTTATGATGTAAAGACGGCTGACGCTGTAAGACAGTTTCAGAGAATTTTCAACCTGCCGCAGACGGGTGTTGTTGACAAGGCAACGTGGTACAGGATAAATTACATTTACACCAGCGTAAAAAAGCTTGCTCAGCTTAATTCTGAGGGGTTAACTCTCGGTGAACTGCCAAAGCAGTTTGATTTGCCAATCGGGATTGGTGCAACGGGGCTGCCGACGGAGTACATTCAGTATTACTTACAGGTTATCGGTGCGTACTACAAAGACGTAACACCTGTTGAGCAGACAGGGACTTATGATGAAGCGACGGCGGCTTCGGTACGGTCTTTTCAGCAGGTATTCGGCTTGCCAATGACGGGAGAGGTTGACGAGAGGACGTGGGACGATTTATACCGTGCATATGCGGGAATTGTGGAGAACGTACCCATTGACATTGAGGGAGAAAATGCGGTGCTGTTCCCGGGAACGGTACTGACGGAGGGCATTACAAGCGAATATGTGCGTGTTTTGCAGGAATATCTTTCCTACATTGCGCAGAGTTATCCGTCAATTCCGACGGTTACGGCGACGGGGTATTTCGGTCCTGTTACAAGAAATGCGGTTTCGGCTTTTCAACGGCAGTTTGGTTATCCTGTTACGGGGTCAGTCAGTGCGGGAGTATGGGACGCTATTTCCGATGTTTACTCGGATTTGCGTTTTGGTTATCAGAAACAGCCGGGGCAGTATCCAGGATATGTTATTGAATGAGGTGAGATTATGGCTTACACAGATGAAGATAAGAAGGGGCACATTTTCGAGCTGCAGGACTATCTGCGGAGAGTTGCCCGTGATAATGAGAATATTCCGCTGGTTGTTCCGAGTGGGGTTTATGATGAACGTACAGAGGACGCTATCCGAAAATTTCAGCGTGAATACGGCTTGACTGTGACGGGAAAGGTTGACCGTGAAACGTGGGAGAAGCTTTACGAGGTTTACTTGCAGACGGAGGAATATTATGCGGAGTTGATTTCAATTCTGCCGATTATCAATGCTGACGAAAATCTGAAGCAGGGCGAAACGGGGTTTGACATTTACATTTTGCAGGCTATGCTGAACACGGTTTTTTCGAGGTATGCAAACATTCCCCTGCTTGATATGGACGGAATTTACGGTGAAAAAACTTCTGACGCTGTAAGGCATTTGCAGGAAATTGCAGGTGAGGAACAGACAGGTGATGTTGATTACAGGACGTGGAACAGGCTTGCACAGCTTTATAATTTGCACAAGACAAATCCTTAAATGGCAAAAGCAGTCCGAGAAAATTCGGACTGCTCAGTTTGTCGAAAAAATCTTTTCGACAATGAATAGTGAATAATGAAGAATGAATAATTAAGGAATTGCCTTCGGCAATATTATTAAAAATGTCCGCAAAGCGGACACCTTAACTATTCACTATTCATTATTCTTTTTTCATTTTTCATTAGCCTGTCGAGTTTATCGACAGGCTAAGCAGTCCGAGAAAATTCGGACTGCTTTTCTGTTTTCATTTATTTTTCCTGTAACTCCATTCAAGTATATTTCACTTTCGTCAGTGAAATGATATTTTTCACAGTAAACAACCTCTCCCGAATTGTCACAAAAGAAGCTTTTACATTTTTCAGATTTTAAATTTATGTCTGCTTTTTTAAGCATATTTAAATCTGCTATGTGGATTATTTTTTACCCCATCAAATCACCACGCAACAGCATCAGCAGCTTCTTTTCACGCCTTGAAACCTGCACCTGCGTCATACCAAGCTTTTGCGCCGTTACAGTCTGGGTCATATCCTTGAAATAGCGGAAATAAATCAGCTTCCTGTCCTTTTCGTCAAGGGCGGAAAGCGATTGCCTGAGGGAAATCAAATCCACAAGCTCGTGGTCAGGGGATGGTGACGCTATGTCAAGCTGTCCCTCATCACCATCATCCGAGTTGTCCGTCAGCGATATCAGCGGCAGATTTACAGCAAGTGCTTCAGCAACATCCTCAGGAGATGAACAAGTCATATCCGCAAGCTCCGAAATCGTGGGTTCACGTCCCTGCATAAGAATAAAATGCTCTTTAGCACGGCTCACCTTCAAACCCAGTTCACGAACGGAGCGGCTTACCTTAATTGTACCGCCGTCACGGAAAAGCCGTCTGATTTCGCCTAAAATTACAGGTACAGCATAAGTAGAAAACTTGACGCCTCGTTCACGGTCAAATGCGGAAGCAGCTTTCACAAGCCCCACACAGCCTGCACCGTAAAGGTCATCGTATTCTATCCCCTTGCCGCGGAAACGGTTTGCACAAAGGTGAACAAGTCCGAGGTTATCTTCAACAAAGCTATCATTTTTTAATGCATTCACAATTATTATGACCACGCTTCGTGAGAAGCGTGTGTCCTCCTCTCTCGATGTTTTGTGATTTTCGTTAGAAAATTTCGGACTTTAGTCCGAAAAACAAAACTCGGGTCTGAAATTTTTTCAGACTTTTCCTTTCGTAAGTTTATGTATCAGACTGCTTCGAAAGGATTTTTCTTTTCATAATAACCGTCGTGCCTTTGTTTTCAGTGCTCCGTACAGTAACCTTGTCCATAAAGCTTTCCATAACAGCAAAGCCAAGTCCTGCACGTTCTTCCTCAGGCGCAGAAGTGTAAAGCGGCTCCATTGCCTGTTTGATATCCGATATTCCGCAGCCGTTGTCACGGATTTTTATGTACAGCACATTTCCTTCAAGGTGACGTGCCACAATTTCGATTTTACCGTGAGTGCCGCGGTAAGCGTGAACAATACAATTCGTAACCGCTTCTGAAACAGCGGTTTTTATTTCGCCTATTTCCGACACGGACGGGTCAAGCTGTGCTGTAAAGGCCGAAATAACCGACCTTGCAAGACCCTCGTTGCAGCTGTTGCTTGGAAAGGATATTTTTATTTCATTCAGAATTTTCATTTTTTCACTTCCTTATTATTTTATAACAGCAAGCCTGTCCAGACCTGCAAGACGCATAACCTTTTTAATCTGAGTACCCGTGTTTTCAATAACAATCGTCCCTCCGTAAGGCTTTATGCTGTTGTAACGTCCTATAACAAGCCCTATTCCCGAGCTGTCCATAAAGGTTACCCCGTCAAAGTCAAGTATAAGGCGGTCAGGATGATGACGGTCAATGGCAAGGTCAATATCATCACGGATTGATTTTGCGTTGTGATGGTCAACCTCACCGTTTATTCGTGCAATAACTGTGTTTTCGTCAGTGTCAATAATAACATTCATATCATTAATTATGCTTTTGAAAAGCATATCCTCCTCTCTGACAGTATTTTGCTGAAAACTATTTTACAGCAGTTTATATGCAGAATATGTCGGAACGTGGGTTAATCCGATAAATATAACGTTGAAAAAAATGTCATTTTGTGGTATAATAAAATTTATAGTACGTAAAAGACAAGTTGCACAAAATATCATTCGCAAATTTGTACAACAATTACCCATAAAAACAACCTTACCAAACAGTATATAAATTAGCAAGGGGTGATAACGGTATGACTGACAGACAGTTTGAACGCCGTATACTGCTTATTCAGCAGGGCGACAAACAGGGTCTGAAGGAAATCTACGACGAATACGGTAAGACCATTTATCAGAGCGTGTACCTGATTTTGCGCAATCAGCAGGACGCCGAGGATATAACGTCGGAATTCTTTTTAAAGCTGTGGAAAATAGCCGATACATACTGCTTCGGAGGCAAGCATAAGCGCTGGCTTGTTACGATAGCAAGAAATATGGCTCTCGACCTGCTGAAAAAGCAGAAGCGTGAACAGCTGACCCTTGATGAGGACAACGAAAATTCTGCTGCAAATGAAATAGCAGATACAACGTCTACAGAAGATACCGTTACCGGGAAGCTTGCGGTTGCAGAAGCACTTGAATACCTTGATGAAAGCGAGCGGGAAATCGTCAATATGAAAATTCTCGCCGATATGACCTTCAAGGATATTGCCGCCGTTCTCGGAAAGCCGCTTGGAACAGTAACCTGGAAATACAGGAACGCAATCTCCAAGCTGAGAAAATATGTCGGGGAGGTGCAGTCCGTATGAATAACAGGAAAATAGAACAGCTTTACAAATCTCACGCGGAGAACACTGCGCCTGATATGGACGCTCTCTGGGAGAGAATTGAAAGCAATCTCGAAGAAAAAACAGACGAGGCAGTAACCTCAAAACCAATTCGCAGAAACATTTCATTCACTAAGAAAACAGCCCTCGCAGCAGCTTGTGTTGCGGCACTTATCATCATTCCCGCTGCTATGAGAAATATGGATATCTCCAACAGCGAAATGGCTGCCGAAGGTGCAGCGCCGATGGCTGAGCAGACAATGACAGAAGCACCTGCAATGGATGGTGCAGCAGACTTTGCACCTGAGGAAAATTATTTTGACAACAGCTTCGAACAGAATGATGCAATAGCAGATGAGGAACTTGTTGAAGCACCTGCCGAAGAAGATACAGACGCAGGCACGGGACAGCAAGCTATCCGTTATGAGGATTTACAGCTCGGTTATGCAAATGCACCGCCCACCCCTTACGGTGCAGCAACAGGCGACGATTTCTTCGTTGAGGAAAATGTGCTTATCGAAACGGATATAATAGTCAACGCTTATATCGACCGTGTATACGGCGGAGGTGACGGTGAAATCTGCTACGAAATTACCGCTGACAACGTGGAAACAGGCGAAACGGAAAGCATTTACCTCACAAGCCGCACCCCTTATGTAATGCTTGAAAACCGTTGCTATGTTCTTCCTCTGAAAGCAGACGAAACAGGCTACAGCCTTGTTTTTGAGAACGCACCGCAGATTGAGTGCACCCTCGACGGCGGCTACATCTTCCACAACGGCTGGGAAAGCCTTGATGAAAATGCACTCGATGTTATTTATCCTCAGAGCAACGTTGACGATTTCTTCTATGACAGAATGAAATTTTCCTATGGTACTCTCGACAACCTTATCGAAAAGTGGCACGATATTAAAGACTAAAGAAAAGGTGATACTATGAAAAAAGTTCTTGCAATGCTTTTGAGCACGTCAATGCTGACAGGCTGCGGCTTGTTCACAGGTAAAATTCCAGAGGAAAAGCTTGAAACAATCGAAAGTGAGGTAAATACGCAGATGGAAATTCCCGAAGTGACCGAGTTTACCCCGATTGAAGCAGTGTACACATCCGAAGAAATCTCAGGCAACTTCAATGCCGCATTCATCAAGGAAGCATTGAAAAACGAGGACAACGTCATAGTATCGCCCCTCAGCGCAAAAATGGTTGTCAATATCGCTGCAATGGGAGCAGACGAAAACTCCGTTACACAGCAGGAATTGCTCAGCCTTTTCGGCTACGGAAGCGTAAATGAAATGAAGGACGAAAGCAAGAACCTTATGGATAAACTCAACCGTGAGAATGGCACTCTTACCACAAATAATTCATACTGGAAGTCAGATAAGCTTGCCGAAATCAATAAGGATTACGCCGAACAGCTTGAATCCATGTTCAGAGCCGAAAGCTACAACGCTGACCTCACTTCCGCAGATTTTGTCAATGACATTAACAGCTGGGTTGACAAAAACACTAACGGCTTAATTCCGAAGCTTCTCAGCGAACCGCTTGACAGTGAAGCACGTCTTGTACTTGTCAATACCCTTTATTTTAACAACAAGTGGATGTACAAGTTTAAAAGCTACGCAACCCGTGACAATGAATTCTACGGCAATAATGGTATAGAAACCGTCCCTACAATGCACCAGTATGAAATTTACCTCGATTACGGTGAGGGAAGCAAGCTTAAATCCGTGACGATGCCTTATACAGACGGCTCGGTAATGAACATCTACCTCCCGAAGGACGAGGACGCAAATATTGCCGACATCATCTTGGAAATGAGCCTTGATAAGCTTACCGAGGAGCTTGTAACAAAGCGTACCGAGAAAATGGTCAATATCGCAATGCCGAAGTTTGAGTGTGACTACAGCGGCTCGCTGAAAGAAATGCTTCAGCTTTTGGGTGTAAACAAAGCCTTTGACCCATTGGGTGCAGAGTTCAACGCAACCGCCGAGGGCGAACAGCTTTACATATCCAAAATCATTCAGGCGGCAAAAATCAGATGTGACGAAGAGGGAACAGAAGCCGCCGCCGTAACAATGGCAGAAGATGGCGTAGGTGCAATGCTTGTAGAAGAACCGCCCATAGAATTTATCGTAGACCGCCCCTTTATGTACGAAATCAAATCCCCATCAGGCGAAACCCTGTTTATGGGAGTAATACAGAACTTCAACGATTGACGAAAGGATTGATATTATGAAAAAGACAAGAAGAATACTTAATACAGCAATCGCTCTTACATTATGCGCAGGTATGCTTACAGCTTGCAGCAGTGCACCTAAGGAAGAAACAAATGCCGCAATGGACGGTGCGGCAGGTGATTATTATGCAACAACAGCAGTAACTGTCGAAGTAAACTCAGCTGCCGATAATTATTACTATGAAGCAGGTGACGCAGCAGTTAATGAAGCACCTGCTGCCGAGGAAGTAGTCGAAGAAGAAGCACCCCTCTGGGATAAGCCAAGCGGTGTTCTTCAGCATGGCGAGGTAAAAGTTGAAGCCGAGGAAGTAATTGGTGCTCCGATAGACGGCACAACAGCAGGTAAAGGTTATTTTACCTATGAAGACTATTTCAACACCGAAGAATACAACGAAATCATCGAAAGCGGTTATAAGTCCGTTGCCGCAAATCCACTCTCCACATTCTCCGTTGACGTTGATACAGCGTCCTATGCAAACGTCCGCAGAATGATTGAGTACGGCGAATATATCAATCCCGACGCAGTCCGTATCGAAGAATTCATCAACTATTTCGACTACGATTACTCCGAGCCAACAACCAACGACCCGTTCTCAGTAAACGTGGAAATGTCCGATTGCCCGTGGAACAGAGAAACCAAGCTTATGCTTGTAGGCTTAAAAGCAGAGGATATCAAGAAGTCCGAGCGCGAGCCACTCAACCTTGTTTTCCTTATCGACGTCAGCGGCTCAATGTTCTCCGAGGATAAGCTTCCTCTCGTGCAGAAGGCTTTCACAATGCTTACTGAAACCCTCACAGAAGACGACAGAATTTCCATCGTAACCTACGCAGGCGATGAAAAGGTTGTCCTCAAGGGTACAAGCGGTGAGGACAAGGATAAGATTATTGACGCAATCAACAGCCTCGAAGCAGGCGGCTCAACCTACGGCGAAGCAGGTATCAACCGTGCTTATGACCTTGCTGAAAAATACTTCATCGACGGCGGCAACAACCGTGTTATCCTCGCAACAGACGGCGACCTCAACGTTGGTCTTTCCTCCGAGGAAGAACTTACCGAGCTTATCGAGGAAAAGCGTGAGTCAGGCGTGTTCCTCTCCGTACTCGGTTTCGGTACAGGCAACGTAAAGGACGACCGTATGGAAGCACTTGCTGACCACGGCAACGGCAACTACTCCTACATCGACAGCGAAATGGAAGCAAAGAAGGTTCTCGTTGAAGAAATGGCAGGAACACTCTACACCGTTGCAAAGGACGTGAAAATTCAGGTTGAGTTCAACCCTGTAAACGTAAGCGGCTACCGCCTTATAGGTTACGAAAACAGAGCACTTGCAGACAAGGATTTCCACGACGATACCAAGGATGCAGGCGAAATCGGAGCAGGTCATACAGTTACAGCACTCTACGAAATCGTGCTCAACGAAAACGGTACATCAATCCCCGAAGCTGAACTGAAATATCAGCAGAACACTACAACAGGCAATAAAAACGAGCTTCTCACAGTGTCCCTCCGCTACAAGCAGCCTGACGAGGACGAAAGCAAGCTTCTTGCTGTACCTGTTACAGACGAGGTCTACACAAAGAAAATGCCTGAAAACCTGACCTTTGCCGCAGCCGTAGCAGAGTTCGGAATGGTACTCAGAAACAGCGAATTCAGAGGAACTGCAAGCTGTGAGCAAATCCTCGAACTTCTCGAAGATTACGACTACAGAAGCGACGATTACAAAACTGAATTTGTATACCTCGTAAGAACAATGGATAAGCGTGGTTATTAATAGAAAAAAGGGTTCGTAAAGAACCCTTTTTTATTTTGTCTTGTGCAAATTATAAAGCTGTGCAAGCCTGTTCCACGTCCTGTAATTAACATCACCCGTCTGTTCTTCGCCTGAAATTTCCTGCAAACACCTTACAGCGTCGGCGATTTTCTCACCGTAAATCCCGTCCATATCAAGCTGAGGAAGGTTCGCATAAGTTCGTTTTCCATTTCAAGTAATTCTTCTTCGTGTTGTTTTATACGTTTGCATAGCAACGCCCTCCTTTGGTATTTTTATTATACCAAAGGAGGGCGTTTTTTTGTCCGTTTTTACTGGACTTGTGCTTTTTTTTTGCGTGGATTTTATTTGTGCTGACATTATTGATTTTTCCAAGCTTGTATTAATTCAAAGCTATCAAAGCAATTGTCCCTGTCCCATTTTCCGAAGCATTTATCGTGAAGGTCGCCACAAGTCGGAACATGAATGTTAAGGCTGTCAAAAACTTTCCATATATCCCGTATCAACGGCATACGGTCGCCATCAAAATATTCATCTGCTATTGAGTATTTTATTGAAAACGTATCCTGAATAACACGAAGCAGATTTATATCGGTACACATATATAAGTCGTAATATTTTCTGTAAATTCCCTCCGAATATTGATTTTTATCGGGACGGGTATAGCGGTAATGATTTTTTACATATTCGCAATCCTTGAAATTCAGACAGAACCAATCCTCTGCACCGTATTCCCCAAAAAGCCAGCGGCTTTTTCCACAGCTTTCACAAGGATAGAAATTCTTTTTCCCTTGATATGGCATAATTATCGGCTGAAGAATATCGACAGGGTCATAAAAATTCTTGTTATCCCAATCTGTTATGTCTGAACAAATTCTGCCCTTACTGCCATTCGGAGTTACAACATAATCAATTATGGTAAGGTCGGACATAAACATCAGCATTTCGTCCCACTCACTGAAATCATATCCATAATAATTGATTAATTTTACTATGCACTTTAATCCATAGCAGAACATACCTTTTAAATTAAGCGCTTCAAAGGACTTTGGCATTGCATCCTCCATATATTAAACAGCTGTTTCTGACATACACGTCAAAAACAGCTTAATTTTACTTATTTGGTTTCTGAGGCTGAGCATTGCTTGGAATTGACTTTACAGCCTGTCTTGTCTTTCTTATATCGGCAAGGTTAGCCTGCAAACATTCCTCTGCTTGAACAAGAACATCGTCGATATATTTGTTTGCGGCATTCTTGATTTCCTTGGACTTAGCCTGTGCCTGATTAATCATTTCAACGGCTCTTGCCTTTGCTGCCTTTGTGATTTCATCGTTTGAAACGATAACCTTTGCTCTGTCCTCTGCACGGCGGACAATGCTGTCTGCTTCCTTATTAGCGTCGTTGATAATTGACTGTCTGTCGCGTACAATCAGCTTAGCCTGCTTGATTTCCTGCGGAAGATTAAGGCGGATTTCATTTATGTAATCACGCATCTGGTCGCAGTCGATGATGGATTTCTTCACTGAAAACGGAACAGAAGAAGCGTTGTCGAGCATATCGTCCATCATATCAAGAATATCGTCAATAATTGTAACCATATTTTCAAATCCTTTCCTGAATCATTTATTTTATTTCCTCAGGCTCTTTCCAGAGTCTTGCTTTGATATCCTCAAGAATACACTCAGGCACAAAATGGGTAATGTCACCGCCGAATGAAGCAATCTGCTTCACGACGCTTGATGACAGGTACATATTCTCTGCGCTTGTTGTCAGGAACACGGTTTCTGCGCCGTCGTAGAGAATTTTATTAGCCAGTGCCATCTGGAATTCATATTCAAAGTCAGAAACCGCACGCAGACCCTTGATGATTGCGCACGCACCGACTTTTTTTACATAATCAGCCAGCAGACCGTCGTTGATATCAATAACGACATTGTCGAGGTCAGCTGTAACCTTTTCAATCAGCTTCACACGCTCAACGGCTGTAAAGCTTGGATTTTTCATTGCATTTACAGAAACGAGCACGATTACCTTATCAAACAGCTTTGAGGCTCTCTGAATGATATCCCTATGACCTAATGTTACGGGGTCAAAGCTTCCGGGACAGACTGCTATTCTTTTACTCATCTTCCTCGTCCCCATTTCCTGAGCGGTACACTGTAACTTCGATTTTACCGTACTTATAGACCTTGTGCTTTTTAAGGTTTCCGTATTCTTCCGGAAGCACAAGTCCCTTTTCGTGCTCACAAACAACAATGCCCCTGTCAGACATCTTTGAAGCCAGCAACGGCATTGAAGCCTCAATTATCCCCTTCTCATACGGAGGGTCAAGGAATGCTATATCAAATGTATCAACGCTCATTTTCAGAAAATTTGCGCTTTCTATGTTGGAAATTCTTGACTGTTTCTGGAAGCCTGCTGCGGCAACATTTTCCTTGACCACTTCGATTGAAGTACGGCTGTTGTCCACAAATACACAGGACTTTGCGCCTCTTGAAAGAGCCTCTATACCCATCTGTCCCGAGCCTGCAAACAGGTCGAGAATTACTGAGCCTTCTATATCAAACTGAATAATGGAAAAAATAGCCTCTTTAACCTTATCGGTAGTAGGGCGTACATCGTTGCCCTCAAGTGTTCTTAATTTTCTGCCTCTTGCGGTACCTGTAATAACTCGCATTTAGGTTCTCCTTAACATAAAACTATTCTGTAATATATTATTATACATTATTTTATCCGTTTTGTAAACACCTACAGCAAATTTATTCTGTTAATTTTTTACTAATAAGAAACAGCACTCGCGGCAAAACCACGGGTGCTGTTATGCTTATTGATTAACCAATTTTATTAAGCTCGTCAAGAAGTGTCTTCTTTGTTTCGAGGTCCTTCATACCCTTAGAGAAGATGCAGTCCATACGGTAACGGATATAATCGTCATAAAGCTTTGTACCGAATACATTTTCGTTGAGAAGCTTCTGGTAAGAAACTGCGTCCATATTGCCGGAGATTACGTAAAGGAGCTTTTCGAGAGCCTTCATCTTCTTGTCCACATCGGAAAGGTTCTTTGTACCGTTGAGTGCGTTGATTTCAACAAGAACATCACGCTTATCGGAACGGATAGAGTAGCTTTCAGACTCAATGCTGCCGAATACACGGATAATATTCGTTTTGAGTGCAGGACCTGCAAATGGGAACATTGCAAGTGGAAGGTCAGCTTCATTAACGTCAACATAGATTGCCTTATCGCAGGCAGGTGCGATGATAACCTTATAGATATCTGTGAACCAGTATTCATTGCCATCCTTATATGTAAGAGGATACTGGTAGCCCTTCATATCCTTGCCGAGACCGAATTCGAGGATTGGCTCACGGTCAGAAACGTAGTAAGCGTCGTGGTTTGCTGCACACTTGTCAGAAACAATCTGAGTAACCTTCGCAACATCAAACTCGCCCATATCGTTCTTGTCGGTGTCAAGGAATGTACGAACACCGTCAAATGTGCTCTTCTGGAGGTCTTCAGCAAAGCTTGAAGCACAGATATATTCCTTATTGAACTTACTCATAACGTTAACCATTACGTCATCGTTAATGAGATTATCTGCTTCATTATAAGCGTAAGCGTCCATAATGCAGGCTTCGAGAGTGCTCTTGATATCAGCTTCTTCTTCCTCTGTAAGACCTGTAAAGCAGAAACGGTCATAAACCTGTTCCATCATTACATCGAGAGGAATTTCACCGCCGATATACTTGAAACGGTCATTATTGAGAAGAATAGCCATCTTAGGAAGGATTTTCTGCTTTGCTGTTTCACTTGTTGTAATCTTATTGGACATAATGCCGAGACAAACGATAAACTCAGCATAATCCCTCATAACTTCCTGTTCTGTAAGGTAGTTGAAGAAATAGCCGTAAATGTAGCCTGCAAAAAATTCCTTCAGGCTGTTGAACAATTCGGCATTCTTGCCGATTTCTTCGATATACTTTTCCTTAAAAGCAGCTACTTCACTTGAAGCAATAGTTTTCTTGCCGCCATTAAGGGCAACAAGGTGCTTTTCCTGTGCCTTGAAGAAAAGCTTGAGATATGTTTCGTACTTTGTTTCTTCAGCGTTGTTAGTCTTATCCTCATTAAATGTCCAGATAAGGAATGCTCTGTGCATATTCTTAACGGCTTCGGAAGAAGATTCCACGAGATTTTTCACGTCAATCTCCATATTCTGTCCGAACTTTGAGTTCTTATTGAAGTCAGCAAGAATTTTTTCGATTTCTTCCTTGAATGCTGCATATGCAGGAGATTTCTCCATAAAAATTACAGTATCAAGTATTTCGGGACCTGCAACAGTCAGATCAAAAATGACGCTCATTGTATGCTCCGTTTCTCAGCGGCGTGAAATGTTTTATTTTGGACGCCCAATCCCGTCTGCCGCTGTAAACGGGATTTTTATTACTGATTAAACACCGTATACGTTGCGGTATTCAATCATTTTTTCCAGGTATTCCTTACCCGGAACAACATCGTTCTCAATTGCTTCAATGATGTCAGCGATTGTAACGATGGAATATACGTCAATTCCGAAGTCACGCTTTACTTCCTGTACAGCGGACATATCGCCCTGTCCCTTTTCCATTCTGTCAACAGTGATAACCATACCTGTAACGTTTACATCAGCAGCTGACTTGAGCTTTGGCATTGACTCACGCAGAGCCTTGCCCGATGTCATAACGTCGTCGATGATAACAACCTTTTCGCCGTCTGCAAGCTGCTTGCCGATGAACATACCGCCTTCACCGTGGTCCTTTACTTCCTTACGGTCGAAGCAGTAAGCAACGTCAACGCCCTTTCTGCTGAGGGCTGTTACAGCGGAAACTGCGAGAGGTATACCCTTATAGGCAGGTCCGAAAAGTGTTTCAACGGGAATATTGTTGTCGATGATACATTCTGCATAGAATTCGCCGAGCTTGTTAAGCTGAGCGCCTGTCTTATAGTTGCCGCAGTTAATGAAATAAGGTGCTTTTCTGCCGCTCTTGAGTGTGAAGTCGCCGAAAGTAAGCACTCCGCAGTCAACCATAAACTTAATAAAATCCTGTTTGTAACCCATCTTCGAATATCTCCTTAACATAATTTTCATAGATACAATTAAATTATATCACATTCTATTATCAAAATCAACACTATAATTCACATAAAAAATTTGCTTTTTTTGTTGCAATATGCTACAATAGGAAATGTAATTTACATTTTTTTGCACAGGAGAGGAAATTTATGAGAATAAGAAGAAAAAAGTGGGCACGTCCTGAGCTGGCTGTCTGCCCATATTATATTGAGCACGCAGAGGAATACAAGGGTAAGTGGAACAGCGTTTTTCCTAACGACAAGCCCCTTTACGCTGAGCTTGGCTGCGGCAAGGGTGGATTTGCTGCACAGGCGGCACTGAAATACCCTGACGTGAACTGGCTTGCTATGGACATCAAGAGCGATATGCTTGGTGTGGCAAGAAGAACGGTTGCAAAGGCATTTGAGGAGGCTGGCAGAGAGGTTGACAACCTGAAGCTTGTTTCGCAGAACATTGAGAAGATTCTCACTTCCTTTGATGAGAATGACAGGATTGACCGTCTTTACATCAATTTCTGCAATCCGTGGCCTAAGGACAAGCACAACAAGCGTCGACTTACCCACACACGTCAGCTTAATCAGTACCGTGTATTCCTGAAGGACGGCTGTGAAATCCACTTCAAGACGGACGATGACGAGCTTTTTGAGGAGTCGCTGGACTACTTCAAGGAGGCAAATTTTGAGGTTACATACCTTACCCGTGACCTGCACGCAAGCGATTATCAGTACAATCTTGTTACCGAGCACGAGAGAATGTTCTCGGAGGAAGGCAAGAAGATTAAGTTTTTGATTGCTGTCAAGAAATAACAAATTGAGCCTGAGAAAATTCTCAGGCTCTTAATTTTAATCAATTACAAAATAGTCATCAAGGAATTCGCCGTCAAGGTTATAAACACACCAATAATCACCGATACGGAATGAGTCACCCTCTAAAAAGATATCAATATATACTTTTATACAATCGACATTCCATTCTTTTGTTACACAAAAGGAATAGCCGTGCAATTCAGGTTTAATCTGATTTTTGTTTATCAGACCGATTTCAGCACACTCCTCGGGGTCTTCCTTGATATAATTATCAACGTTAATCCAAAAGCTTTCAAACGTCTGATTAATCAAGTTGTACTTTTCAATTATTGCTTCAAGTTGTTTTCTCATTCAGTGACTCCTCCCTCTCCTTTTTGGAGAAAACACATCCGCAGTAATCCTGACGGTACAGACCGTACTCTGCGGAAAGCTCCACACTTCGTTTGTAGCCGTTCTTTTTCTTGAAGTCGGAGGGCAGATGCTTTACGCCGTATTTTTCGGCAAGCTCCTCCCCTATTTCGTTAAGCTTGGGTGCGTTTTTATAGGGGCTGATTGAGAGGGTTGTTGTAAAATAATCACAGCCTAATTCCGCCGCAAGCTTTGCGCTTTCTTCAAGACGCAGGCGGTAGCAGGCAAAACAGCGTTCCCCTCCCTCACGGATATGCTCCAGTCCCTTGATTGCATCATAGAAGCGGTCGGGATGCCAGCCGCGTTCTACAAAGCTGATTTTATTCTTCACGGGAAGCTGTTCGATAAGCCGTTTCTGCTCGTCGATACGGTGGAGAAACTCGGCTTCGGGGAAGATATTGGGGTTATAATAGAACACTGTTATGGATAGGTACTGGGAGAGGTACTCCAGCACGGCGCTTGAACAGGGTGCACAACAGCTGTGAAGCAGAAGCTTGGGTGGATTGCTGTTGTCGGCTTGCTTTATTATTTTTTCCTGTTCAAGGAAGTAGTTGCGTTTGGGCTGCATAAGAGTTCTCCTTATCTTATTTAAACGGCTGATTTATTACACTATCAACGTCAACATAATATTTGCTGTAATCATTCGGGTCAACATAGACTTTAATACTTTTTCCAACGTAAGCACGAATAGCATTATCCATAGCCAGTGAGCTGAATTTATGCACCTGACCGTTTACGGGGTTGCACCACTCGCAAATAAGCTTTCCGCCTTTTCCGTAATTTACTCCGGGTGACATTCCGTGAGAAAAAAGCTTATCAATTACATAAGAAAAGATATTTTTATTGTCAGAATACGCATCTGTAACCGCTGTAACGGTTGCATCGAGAATTATTCCGTTTCGGATAATTTTGTCATAACGCTGATTTCTTCTGTGCAGGATAAAGCTTAACAGCAACGATATTACACCTGCTCCGATAAGGCACATACTCTTATTGTAAGGAGTTTCAGTAGTTCTTGACTCGGCAGGGTGTTCTTTATCGTACATCACTTCTATGCTTCTGCCCTCATAAATTCCTCGACGAACTTTCCTGCCCTTTTCATATTTTGAAATGTAAAGATGATACTCCTTATCTCCTACTTTATATGCTACAATCACATCACAATGATTATACCTTTCAGAGTCCCAGTCCTCATAAACGTAAGCCTTTTTTATCCAGCCTGTTGTTACAACCGCATTTGAACGGAAGTGCTCATAAGCAATTGTAAGAAACAATCCGATTGCGATAAGGATTACTGCCAGAGGAATAAGTGCAAGTACAAAATACTTATTTGAAAACGGCGTATGTCGCATATATACTCCTTATCTGTAATCGTGCACCTTTTCGGCAGGATAATCACTGTTGACAGCGCTGTCAAGGTCAACGTAATACTTGCTCTTGTCGTTACGGTCAACGTAGACATCTACGCTTGAGCCGACCAAATAATATATATCGTCCATTACCTGCGCGGAGCTGTAAAGGTATTTTTCGCCTGTCATATAATCATCAACCTCAACCACGGCTTTATAAGGGTGGCAGCCGTTTATTTCGATAGTTGTGACAACATCTATATTGGTAATTGTTCCTGTGACACGCTCTCCGGTTTCAAGCAGCTGCTTGTGCTTGGCAATTTTTCTTGCATTGCCGACAACAAATGCTCCGCCTATTATGCCAAAAACCAATCCGAAAAGCACAAGGAAAACCGGTGCAAAAAATGATTCTGCCCGCACATCTCCGGGTGCTTCCGGGTGATAAAAGACTTCAATTTCCTGTCCCACAAACATTGAGGAATCATAGTAATTCAGCAACGTTTCGTATGTTTTTCCGTCAACCTCATATTCAACATAGACATCGTGGTCTGTATGGGTTTCGCCGTTTCTTCTGTAACGGTCAACCTCTATATCGGTAATTACAGCCATTGTTGACTCTGCACCTTCACGGAATTTTGCATCGGAAATCGATATAAAAACCGACACCAGAATAACTATAACTCCCACAAGCAGAAAAACAATACCTATTATATTTGTTGCTGATGCTGCTTTTTTCATTTTAAATTCCTCCTGTTAAAATTAAACCGCTATGGTAACAATTGTACCACAGCGGTTTTGTTTTTTCAAGTATTTTCTGCCTTTTTCCTTTTGGGAAAGGTTTTTGCCATAAGCTCCTTATCGGTTACATAACCGAGGACAAGCAGGATTGTCATTAGTATCCACACAGACGGCTCGGAAATCATTACTCCGAAGTAGCCGAGCATTGGTGCAAGGATAAATGCTACAACTGCCTTGCCTATCATTTCTATTACACTGCTTGCCACGGGGACTGTTTTTCTGCCGAGTCCCTGCAGGGAGCTTCGCATTACTATCAGCACGCCGAGGACAAAATAGAACGGAGTATTTACATGGAGATATTTTGCTGCGGTTTCGATTATGTACGGCTCCTTTGTTCCTGCGATAAGTCCCACGATAAAGCCTGAGGCGGTATAACCGATTATTATTGCTGCCACTGACCAAATCCACGAGATAAGGACTGCACTTCTTATTCCCGGGAAAACTCGGTGTGGTTTGTTTGCACCCAAATTCTGACTGCAATAAGTTGCACAGGCTGAACCGAGGGCGCTGTAAGGAAGCATAAGGATACCTGAAATTTTTCTTGCGGCGGTATGTGCGGCGATTGTATCCGTACCGAAGCCGTTGATTGCACGCTGGAGCACGAGAGAGCCAATTTCAACGATACTGAACATAAGCGCAAAGGAAAGTCCCATTGACATAAGCTGTCCAACTTCCTGAAGCGTAATTCGGAATTCCTCTTTTTTCGGGATAAGGTACGGAAAACGGATAAGGATATACACACAGCAGAGAATGAATGAAAAAGCCTGCGAGATAATTGTTGCATATGCGGCGCCGTTGATGCCCATATTGAATTTTACGATAAACAGCAGGTCGAGTCCGATATTTACAAATGAAGATATAATGAGGAAAATCAGCGGAGTAAGGCTGTCCCCTACTGCACGGAGGACACCTGCCGCCATATTGTAGAGCATTGCGGTTGTCATAAACATAAGGATAATTCTTATGTAGCCGTAAGCCATATCAAAAATTTCGTCAGGTGTATCAAGCAGACGCAGGAAATATTTCAGCAGAAACATACTCAGCACGGTGAACACTGCTGAAACGGAAAGTCCGAGAATTATTGTTCCTGCAACTGAACGACGTACCTTTTCGTGGTCGCCTGCACCGAAATGACGTGCGGTTACTATTGAAAAGCCGTTTGTCAGACCTGACATAAATCCGATAAGCAGGTTGGAAACATAGCTTGTTGAGCCGAGAGAGGCAAATGCTTCAACGCCGATTGCACGTCCTACGATAATTGAGTCAACCATATTATACATCTGCTGAAAAAGATTGCCTGCGATAATGGGAAGTGCAAAGGCAAGTATTATTTTAAAGGGGTTGCCCCTTGTAAGTTCTTTCATATTAAAAATCCTTTCATTTTGTGCCTTAAAAAGATTACCCCAAATATACGATTTTGTCAATGGAAATTTTCACGGTATTTTATTAATATTTCTGCACAGAATATTGCAGAATACCGATAATGAAAGGATTGATTTTATGGCGATAAACAGGGTCAAGACGGTTATTCTTGGTGCAGGAAATGTCGGTGCGGCGGTTGCGCACGGACTTGCTCTCGAAAGGCTTTGCGGAGAGCTTGTACTGATTGATATAAACCGTGAAAAGGCGTGGGCAGAGGCTGAGGATTTGAAGCACGCGCTTAGTGCGGAGCGGAGCAACATCCGTGTAAAAAGCGGCGGTTACGAGGAATGTGCTGACGCTGATATTGTTATTCTTACGGCGGCACCGAAATATATTCCGGGACAGAGCCGTCCCGATATGGCTGCAAAGGCGGCGAAAATCACGGAGGAAGTTATTCCCCACATTATGGCAAAGGGCTTCAAGGGATTTTTCATTGTTGTGACAAATCCTGTTGACGTAATTTCCAACCTTGTGCAGAAGCTTTCGGGGCTGCCGCCTTACAGGATTATCGGCACGGGCACTTCCCTTGACACGGCAAGGCTGAAAATTTACATTGCGGAAAAGCTGAATGTTGACCCGATGAGCGTCAATGCTTTCTGTATGGGTGAGCACGGTGACAGTCAGGTTATTCCCTGGAGTCTTGCGACGGTTGGCAGCAAGCCCTTTGCGGAGGTTGTCCGTGACAATCCTGACAGGCTGAAGCATTTTGACAGGCAGACGGCTTTACAGGAAATCAAGGATGTTGCTTTTGACATTGTAAACCGCAAGGGCAGCACCACTTTCGGAATTGCTTCGGCGGCTTGCAGCATTGTAAGTGCGATTGTTCACGACAGCAGGACGGTTATTCCTGTTTCTGCGTGGCTTAATGGTGAATATGGTGAGGGTAACATTTATGCAGGTGTACCTGCTGTAATCGGAATGGAGGGTGTCAAGGAGTTGGTTGAGTACAATCTTGCTTCGGATGAAAGTGCGGCTTTCAGGCACTCTGTTTCACTTATTCGTGAGTACGGGAGAAAAATCGGGTTATAAAAAGAAACGGAGAAGCCAAAACTTCTCCGTTTCTATGTTACTTAACCATATCTTCAATGCTGCCTGTTTTGCCTGCAAGACCAAGTGCGCTGTCGACAGGAAGTGAGAAGCATATGCCGCGGTTTTCGGTAAGGATACCTGCCGCTTCCATAATATTATGCATAACCTGTTCTCTGTCGTCCTTGCCTACAACGATAAACACGACGTCCTTTTCAGGCTGGATGGAAATGCCGAGGAACTTTGCGGCTTCCTCACCGCCGAGTCCGAGTCCGTGAAGAAGTGTTCCGCCTCTTGCACCTGCGGCTTTTGCGGCTTCCTTTACGGCTTCAAAGCCGCCTCTGTTTACTATTGTAACGATAAGCTCGTATTTTGCTTCGGACATTTCTGTTTTTCCCTCCAGTTCAGGTTTTGTTTCGTTCAGTGCAAAGGTTGTTCCTGATGCACCTGTAATCGGTATTGTAAAGGCTATTCCCTTTCCTGCTTTGGTAAGAGAAAGCTTATTGTTGAACACCTCATAAAGGTGCATAACCTTATTATCTGCAACAAATGAAAAAGCGGTAACTTTCTTATTTTCGCCAAGCCCCAGATATTCAAGCATTTCCGAATCGGCTGAACCGTTGCCGTGTGTAAGAAAGCGGCAAGCTACATTTTCCTGCTGCAGAATATTATGAACAAGCTGTCCACAGCTGTAATCGGCTATCAAAATCATTGCTTTCATATATGTTACACGTCCTTTCTGTCAAGCAATACGACTGCATCGCAGCTTGCGTCCAGAGTAATCGGGAATACCTGTCCCTCTGCGGTCTGTACCTTTGGCGCAGCTTTGAACTTGCTGACAAGTCCAAGAATCTGAATAGTAAGAAGCGGTGTCATTGCAACCATTGCCACGATACCGAATGCGTCCTCGGCAAGATTTCCGCCTGCGGCATAGCTTGCGCCCATTGCGAGAGGAAGCAGGAATGTTGCTGTCAGAGGACCTGAGGCAACTCCACCTGCATCGAACGCTACAGATGTAAAAATAGGCGGAACTACACATGTGATAATAAGTGCAAAAGCATATCCGGGAATAAGGAACCAAAGTATGGAAATTCCTGTTATAACTCTTATCATTGCAATGCCTACAGAAGCGGCAACACCGATTGCGAGACTAAGACCGAGCGCCTTTGCGGAAATACGTCCTTCTGTAATGGTTTCAACCTGCTGTTTGAGAACGTGCACGGCAGGTTCGGCTGAAACGATAAAATAACCGATTATCATACCTATCGGAACAAGTATCCAGGAATAACCGCTGCCTGCGAGACTTTCGCCGAGGTACTGACCGATTGGCATAAAGCCTGTGTTTGCGCCCGTAAGGAACAGCACAAGTCCGATATATGTAAATGCAAGACCCACAAAAATCTTTATAAGAGTCTTTTTATCCAGCTTTAATGAAACTGCATTGAACAGCAGGAAGAATGCTACAATCGGAATGATTGCAGAGAATACGTCTTTCATATAGTGCGGAAAAGCGTACATAAATTCTCTGAAGACCTGAGCGACTGTTTCGTAGCTTCCGATTGGAGCGATAGTTTGCTCAATGTTATCCGTACTGTTTGCCGCACCTAAGATAAGCACGGTAAGGATTGGTCCGACTGAACACATTGCAACGAGACCGAAGCTGTCTTCCTCGGAGGTTTTATCGCCACGGATTGAGGAAAGACCGAGACCCAGCGCCATAATAAACGGAACAGTGATTGGTCCTGTTGTTACGCCGCCTGAGTCAAATGCTGTCGGGATAAAGCTTGGCGAAATAAGCGGAGAACAGGCAAAGATAAACACGGCTGCATACAAAATTATAAACAGCACGTTAATTCTGATTTGCAAAAAAATTCGCAGAAAAGCAAGTGCAAGAAAAAGTCCTACTCCAAGACCTACTGACCATATCATAACCTGCGTATCAACAATTGGCGTCTGGTCAGCAAGAACCTTCAGGTCAGGTTCGGCAACTGTTACCAGCACACCGATTACAAAGCAAACGGGCAGGATTATCCATATCTTTTTCAGACGCACAAGCTTTGCTCCGATTTCCTCACCTATGATAATCATTGATGTATCTGCACCAAGAGTAAACAGACCTATGCCAACAACAAGCATAACCGTGCCCACAAAGAACATAAAAAACAGCTCGCCGCTTACGGGAACAATTGATACCATCAGCAGAAAAACAATTGCTGCAACAGGAAGAACCGAACCAAGCGACTCCTTTATCTTTTCGATAAGATTTTTTTGCACTGCACGCACCTCACAAATAAATTCTTACAATTAATTTTATTATAGCATAATTTCATACATTCAGCAACAGCTTGCGGTTAAAAAACGGTAAAAAAACAACAGTCCCTCAGGACTGCTGTTTTTATGCTTCAATGTATATGCGGAGATGCTGATACAGTTTCAATAGCCTTTGTAATAGCCACGTCAATATCAATTGTATTCTGGTATTTTGTTGCGTCAATTCTGCTGAAAAGCTCACCCTTCATTGAATTTACATACTTGGGTTTCAAGGCATTCAGTGCCATTGCCATCATATCATCAATACACTTTTCACATTTACAGCAATCAAAATCCTCAAGGAGCTTTTCAAGCCTTTCCTCAACAACATTTTCCATAACATTTACAACTGACATTCAGACATCCCCTTCTCACAAACCGTTATACATTTCTGTTTATAATTTCAATACACATTCTTCCATTATGGTAAGGACACTTCCACGGATTAACCATCTGCACCTCAGGCATAGGCTCTCCATCAAAGGTTACTTCGCCCCACCACTCGGAATTATCACGGCTGTCAACCTGCTTTGTAACAATCCAGTTGAACACGGTCTGAGCAGCATCGGCAAACTTTTTCTCGCCGCTGTGCTGATATGCGTTTGTAAAGCCCACAACGCTTTCAGCCTGCACCCACCATACACGCTTCTTATCGATTTTTTCATTTTCACGCTCGTTGTTTACAGCGCCGTTTTCAAAGGCAATATTGAGAATATTGTTAGAAATTCTCAGGTTGATTTTACTCCATTTTTCAATAAGAGCTTCATCCCCGATTACATCACAAGCACGGTCAAAAAGCCACGTTGCCTCGATATCGTGACCATAGGAATGAATATCACCGATCTGGTCGAGATTCTTATCAAAGAAAACTCTGAGGCAGTTGTCATTGCTGTTAAAAATCTTCTTTTCGGAAATATCAAGCAGGAAACGGAGTCTTTCTTCAACCTTATTCCTTCTGTCGTCTGTGCACGCTTCAAGAAGAACGGTGTACGCTTCGATAAGGTGAAGAACTGTGTTCATTGTCTTGTCAGCCATAAGTCCGTTTTCTGAAAGAGCGTCGTTAGGAACGAGCTTCCAGTCAATGGACTGAGCTTCAAGGTAAGCAATTTCATCTGTGCACTTTTCTTCAACTGTGTTGAACAGCTCAAAAGCAAGTTCAAGAGCTGTATTATCCTTTGAAGCAAGGAAATAAGCGGAAAGTGCATAGATTGCAAAAGCCTGATTATATGTATGCTTCATTGTATCGGCAGGCTTGCCGTCGTATGTCATCATCCAGTAAACGCCGCCGTTTTCACGGTCAACGCACTTTTTCAGAAATTCATATGCGTGACGTGCATTGTCAAGCATATATTCCTCTTTGAGTGTTCTGTAGCAGGAAGCATAGAACCAAAGAATTCTGGAATTCAGGATTACACCCTTCTCAGCCTTCTTGTCAACAACGAGGTTGTTGTCCATAAAGCCGTAAAATCCGCCGTTTTCGTCATCGCGAAGCTTGTTCCAGAAAGGAAGAATTCGCTCTGTAAGTTCTTTTTTACATTCTTGTATCAGCATAAAAATACCTCTGTTTAGTTTAGATTTGTAACATTTATTCTGTCCGCAACAAAGTAAATTTTATCTGTCCATAAACTTGTTCATAACAAGACCTGTGATAAGCTTTGGATAGAAGTATGTGGACTTCTGAGGCATCTTTTCGGATGCAAGCGCTACATCACGGATTTCCACAACCTTTGTGGGGTTGAGGATAAAGGAGCAGTCTGCACCGTCGATATCAACAGCTTCGAGTGCTTCCTGACGGGAACGTGTATAGGTAAGATTTTTCTGATTAGCCATATTTTCCTTGTCAATGCCGAAAATTCTTTCAAGAACAAGGCTGTGGAGCACGGAAACATCGAGTCCGCAGTAAGCGTCGGACATATCAGGGAGAAGCTTCTTTACAGCGCCCTCATCCTTGAGAGTCATAACGTAGCACTTGCCTGCGCCTGAATACATAGCGAAAGCCTTTTTGCCGTTCTTGTATGCTTCATTCAAAGCAGCCTGCATACGTTCTTCGCCCGGTGCCTGTGCGATATCAAAGTATGCCTTACATTCCTCGATAATCTTGTCTGCATTGAACTCAGGCAGGTCACGCACAATTCTGTGTGTCGGGAAAACAACAAGACCTGTATTTTCCATATTAACGAGCATCATAGCGATATATCCGCTCTGGTCGCCTGCTGTTGCCTTGCCTTCTGCGCAGAGGTGCTTATGGAAGTTGAGAGCTGTTTCGTAACGGTGGTGACCGTCAGCGATATAGAGCTTCTTATCAGCAAACGCAGCTGTAACCTTAGCGATTACGTCCTTATCGGAAACGCACCACATTCTGTGGATTGTTCCGTCAGGATCTTTTACCTCCATATCGGGAGTGCCCTGTGAACAGCTGTCGATAAGGCTGTATGTGGAGCCGTCCTCGTCCATATAGAGGGAGTAAATCTGGCTGAAATTGCAATATGTTTCGCTCATAAGGTTGAATCTGTCCTGCTTAGCCTTGGAGAGTGTTTCTTCGTGAGGAAGAACGATACCCTCTGAGAATTCCACAAGCTTAACAAGGGAGACAAAGCCCTTGAGGCTGTTATTTTCGCCGTTTGCTGTGAACTTCATCTCATAAACGTAGATGCTGTCCTCACCGTCGCAGGCAAGAACCTGCTTATTGAGCCAGTCCTGAAGTGTTTCACCTGCTTCAGCGTAACGCTCATCACCGCCCTTTGGCAGTTCAAGACGAATAATGTTGTAAGGATTTTCCTTTACATACTGTTCTCTCTGAGCGTCGGAAATAATATCGTAAGGAGGGCAAACCAGTGTATTGAGTTCGCCGCCCTCAGCGGTGTAGCGCATACCTTTAAAAGCTTTGATTTCTGCCATTGCAATTCCAACCTTTCATTATTTTATTATTTCAAATCCATTCCGCAGCACTTCTTGTACTTCTTGCCGCTTCCGCATGGACACAGGTCGTTTCTGCCGACCTTATCCTTAACCTTACGCGGCTCAGCAGATGCATCGCTGCCCGGTTCGGATGGTTTCATAACCTGCTCACGCTTAGGTGCTTCTGTATTAGGCTTAACCTGAATTGTGAACAGGAGACGGATTGTTTCTTCACGGATTGACTCAACCATTGCATCAAACATTTCAAAGCCTTCGAAACGGTATTCAACAACAGGATTCTTCTGACCGTAGGAACGAAGTGAAATACCGCGCTTGAGTTCTTCCATATCGTCGATGTGAGCCATCCACTTGACGTCAACAACTTTAAGGAGAATTACACGCTCAAGCTCACGGAGAACCTCGTCGCCCACTTTTTCTTCCTTCTGTCTGTAGAAGGTCATAGCTCTTTCTGTAAGCTTGTCGATGATATCCTTCTTATATACCTCTTCAAGCTCTGCGTTTGTATAACGGAAATCCTCGTTCACTGTGAACAGACCCATAAATCTGTCACGGAGACCTGCAAGGTTCCAGTCGTCCTTGATGTTGTCGTCCATAAGGTACTGGTCAACGGTGTCGTTAATCATATCGTTAATCATCTTGAGGATATATTCGTGGATATCCTCGCCGTTGAGAACCTTAGCTCTCTGGTCGTAAATAATCTGACGCTGAGCAGACATAACGTCATCATAGTTAAGGACATTCTTACGGATTGCAAAGTTTCTGCCCTCGACCTTTTTCTGTGAGGACTCGATAACCTTGGAAAGCATCTTCGCTTCGATAGGCATATCTTCTTCAACCTTGAGCGCTTCCATCATACCATTAATTCTGTCGCCGCCGAAAAGACGCATAAGGTCGTCCTCAAGAGAGAGGAAGAAACGGCTTTCGCCCACGTCACCCTGACGACCTGCACGGCCGCGGAGCTGGTTATCAATACGGCGGGATTCGTGACGCTCTGTACCGAGAATGAACAGACCGCCTGCTTCCTTGACCTTTTCAGCCTTTTCCTTGATTTCGTTGTTGAACTTGTCATAAAGTTCACGGTAAATCTTTCTTGCGTCAAGGATTTCCTTATTGTCTGTCTCGGCATAGCTGACTGCTTCGTTGATAAGGTAATCATCCATACCCTTCTTCTTCATTTCAGCCTTTGCCATAAACTCAGCGTTACCGCCGAGGATAATATCAGTACCACGTCCTGCCATATTTGTAGCAATTGTTACAGCACCGTACTTACCTGCCTGAGCAACAATTTCAGCTTCTCTTTCGTGCTGCTTTGCATTGAGGACGTTATGCTTGATACCCTTTTTGGAGAGCATCTTAGAAAGTGTTTCGGACTTTTCAACGGAAACAGTACCAACAAGAACAGGCTGACCCTTTGCGTGACACTCCTCAATCTGACGGATTGCAGCAAGGAATTTGCCGTGTTCTGTCTTGAAAACAACATCAGGGTGGTCAATACGTACTGTAGGACGGTTCGGCGGAATTTCGATAACGTCGAGCTTATAGATTTCCTTGAATTCCTCTTCCTCAGTCATAGCAGTACCTGTCATACCTGACAGCTTCTTATAAAGACGGAAGTAGTTCTGGAAGGTAATGCTTGCGAGAGTCTTTGACTCGTGAGCAACCTTAACGCCTTCCTTAGCTTCGATAGCCTGATGGAGACCATCATTAAAACGGCGTCCTTCCATAAGACGTCCTGTAAATTCGTCAACAATGACTACTTGTCCGTCCTTAACGATGTAGTCAGTGTCCGCCTTCATTACACCGTGAGCCTTGAGAGCCTGATTGATATGGTGGAGAAGTGTGGAGTTGTCAGCATCGTAGAGGTTGCCTACGTTGAAGTATTTTTCAGCCTTCTTTACGCCCTGACGTGTAATTGTAGCTGTCTTAGCCTTTTCGTCGATGATATAGTCACAGTTTTCGGTTGCTTCTTCCTGGTCAACCTTGTTATCCATTTCAACAACTATATAAGGTGTAAGGCTTCTTGCAAACTTATCAACCTGTGTATAGAGCTCAGTGGACTTATCGCCGCGTCCTGAGATAATAAGCGGAGTTCTTGCTTCGTCGATGAGGATTGAGTCAACTTCATCGACAATTGCGAAATGATGCTCACGCTGAACCTTATCCTTCATATAGATAACCATATTATCACGGAGATAGTCGAAACCGAGCTCATTATTTGTAGCATATGTGATATCACAGTTATATGCTTCACGGCGCTCATCATTGTTCATATCGTGGAGGATACAGCCGATTGTGAGACCGAGATAGCGGTATACCTTACCCATTTCTTCGGACTGGAACTTAGCGAGGTAGTCGTTTACTGTTACAACGTGAACGCCCTTGCCTTCGAGTGCACAGAGGTAGGAAGCACAACAGGCAACGAGAGTTTTACCTTCACCTGTCTTCATTTCTGCGATACGTCCCTGATTGAGGACAATTGCACCGATAATCTGTACAGGGAAAGGCTTCTTACCGAGAACACGCCACGCAGCCTCACGGACTGTTGCGAGTGCTTCGGGGAGGATATCTTCAAGAGTTTCTCCCTTTGCAAGACGCTCCTTGAGGACACCTGTCTGAGACTTCAATGTCTCCTCCGACATAGCGGTATACTCATCTTCAAGAGCAAGAACCTTATTTTTAATTGGTTCGATTTTAGCAAGCTCCCTTTTACTGTAGCTGCCGAAAAGTCCGTCAAAAATACCCATTTGTAATTCCACCTTTATATTTAATAACTTTATTTAACGTATTCAGTAATGCCCCTTACGCAAAAGCGTATTCTGAACGCATTATATTCAATTATACCCTATATATTAAGATTTGTCAATGTTTTTTCACAATTGATTATTAAATACCGATTAAGATTTTTCTTGACTTTTGGCGAATATTGGAGTAAACTTATTGTAATTTGGGAAACTATGCGGCGGAGGTGATGAGGGTGTATTGTTCAGATTGCGGCAAGGAAATCCGCGACAGCGCCAAGTTCTGCCCGTACTGCGGAACGACTGTTGCGGCAAACGCTGAAACGGAAAAAACCGATTCAGCTGAAAACATTGTTCGGGAAGAGCCTGCTGAAAAGGCTGAAATTGCAGATGAGATTGTTCCTGATACAAATAATATGCAGGAAACAGCTATCGGCGAAACGCATACTGCTGAGGAAACGAATGATGACAATTCTGCATTTGCGGAAAAATTCCACGAAAAAGACGGCTTGTTCATTGTAAAGGAACAGACATCCTCCGTTGAAGCTCCCGTTTTTGAGGTAAGTGAAAAGACGAAACTTCCCTGGGGCAGAATTTCAATTGCGGCGGTTTGTGTTGCTGTTATTGGTGCGGCGGTTTACTTTATTCCGACAGCTGTTGTCCCTGCGATAGAATATTCAGGTGCACAGAAGCTTTACGAAAGCGGTGATTTCAATTCCGCTTCAGCAGCTTTTGCTGAACTTGGCGAATATAAGGATAGTGCTGACTATATTATGAAGTGCCGCTATGGGGAAGCTGAAAAGCTTTTTGCGGACGGAAAATACCCTGAGGCTGCTGACGCTTTCACGGCGCTGGACGGTTACTCGGATTCGGACACGCGTGCTATGGAATGTATGCTTGCGATTGCGGAAGGATACATAGCTTCGGGGGATTACGACTCGGCAATGTCTGTATATGCTGCGGCTGGAAAATCCGACCTTGCGGAGCAGACAGCTTTACAGAAGATTGAAGCGCTTGCCGCTGAGGGTGAATACTTCAAGGCTGCGGAAATTGCTGAAAATTACTGCAGTGAGGACGTTGTCACGGAATATCTTTATCAGGGCGCTGTTTCGGCAAAAAACACAGGTGATTTCAAGACTGCTGCCGACACCTTCTACAGACTCGGCAAATACAAGGACTCGGCAAATCTTGCTGTGGACTGCACCTACAGCTTTTATACGGACGAATATACTAAAAACGGTGCTTCAGAGGAAATCGTAAGAGGGTTCTACTTTCTCGGAGATTACAGAAATGCACGGGATATGTTTATTGACACAAGCTACGAATACGGGCTAAAATGCGAAGAAAACGGCGATTTTTCTTCTGCTGTGGCGATGTTCAGGAACTGCGGAAATTTCAAGGCGTCTATGGGTGAGCTTTACAAATCACGCTACAACCTCGGAAAATCACTTCTTGACACTGACCCTGCTTCTGCACGCTCGATTTTTGCTTTGCTCAGCACATACTCTGACAGCGCGGCTCAGAAAAAAGCGGCGGCGGCAAAAATCCCCGACAATCACGAAGCCTGGTACGCTGACGGATTTACTTCTGCTAACGGCTACTACACAACGGTTTTCAGAAGCACTGACACGCTGTTCATTTCCTGCACGGCAGGCACGGACACGATTTCTGCACCGATTACACTTACGCTTACGCTTCGTGACAGCGGCGGCAATGAGGTTTCCGCCGACTGTGAAAACGTGCGCAACAGCGGCTCATTCAATGGCAGCTTTTCTCTTGCGGAGACAGCAAGCGGCAATGCTGAAATTATTATTGCACGCAAGGATAATGGCGCTGTACTGAGGACTATTAACATTACAATTACTGAATAATCAAAGGGTACTGAGGAGATATCCCATCAGTACCCTGAGCCTGTCGATAAACTCGACAGGCTAATGAAAAAAGAATAAAGAATAATGAATAGTGAATAGTTAAGGTGTCCGCTTTGCGGACATTTTTAATATTATTGCCGAAGGCAATTCCATAATTATTCATTCTTCATTATTCAATACTCACTATTCTTTGTCGAAAAGTCTTTTTCGACAAACTGAGGGTACTGAGGGATTATCCCATCAGTACCCTTTCCTTATTTTTCTGTTTTGACTTTTGAAAGAAGCTTCATTCCGATAATCATTATAAGCGGAAAAACTGCGGCAAAAAGCAGACCTGTCCTGAGTCCCGAAGAAGCTGCGTCAGCGGCAGGAATAAGTGTGACACCGTTTTCTGCCATATTGACAAAAATCCCTACAAGTCCCGGACCTGAGCAGCAGCCGATATCCCCTGCCAGAGCAAGAATTGCAAACATTTTTGTTCCGCCTGATTTGTATTTTTCGGCTGAAAGGCTGAACACACCGGGCCACATTATTCCGACGGAAAGTCCGCACAATGCACAGCCTGCCAATGACAGCACGGGATAAGGCGAAAATACCATCAGGGCATAGCTTACGATACACAAGAAAGAACTTGCGGTTATTACGGGAATAAGCCTGATTTTACCGCCGAAAATACCGTACAGCAATCTTGCTGTACCCATCAGCACGGCAAACATACACGGTCCGAGAAGGTCGCCCATTGTTTTGGTTACTCTGAGTCCTGCCTCAGCAAAAAGAGATGCCCACTGTGAAGCGGCAAGCTCTGAAGCACCTGCTGAAATCATAAGCAGGCACAAAAGCAAAAATAATTTGCTTCCGAAAAGCTTTCCGAGGGGGATTTCCTCCTCACCCTCCTCAACAAAAGGGCACAACGGCACTTTTGCAAAAAGGAACATATTAAAAAACGGAATAATTGCCCACAGTGCTGTCAGAAGCCGCCATTTTTCTATTCCTGCAAAGGTGAAAAATGCTGTTGAAAGCAGGACAACAGACACCTGTCCCCAGCAATAAAAGGAATGAAGCAGACTCATTGCAGAAGCTTTTTCGTCTCCGGGAAGTGACTCCACTATCGGACTGATAAGCACCTCCGTCAGCCCTCCGCCAACAGAATTGAACGCTGCCGCAAGAAGCAGACCTGCAAACGGGTCAGGCAGAATAAACGGAAAAACTCCCATACAGGAAAATCCGATTGCTGAACACAGGTGTGCTGCTATCATTGTTTTGCGCACTCCGATTTTTGCGGTGATTTTCGATGAAGCTATATCAACGATAATCTGCATAATAAAATTCGCAGAGATAAGCACTGCGATTTTTTCAAGGGAGATGCCAAACTGATTATGAAATGTCAGAAAAAGCAGCGGCGGAAGATTATTGACAATCGCTTGAGTTATGTATCCTGCATAACAAGCAGTAAGGGTATGTTTATATGTAAATTTCATTGCAGTACCTCCTCATATAAGGTAAAATTATACACTTTTGCTGTTATTTAAGATAGGGTGTTAAAGTAAAAAAATTGTGACTGTTTAATAATAATCTGCGTTTTGTTGCAACAATGTCACCAAAAATATCGCAAAAAGTCTGTATAGTATTTTTTGTATATTTCGTGACAAAAAGAAATAAATGTGATAAAATAAATATGTATAGAACCATTCAAATGGTTATTTCTGTAATTCGAAGGGAGGACGCCGCTGTGAGAAAATTCCGAAAGCTGATTGGCATTATTATTGCTCAGGCTGACTCGCCAAACCAGTCAAAATTTCTTGAAGGCGTTTTCAAGCAGGCTTTCAAGCTCAACTACGATACTGCTGTATTCTCGATTTTTTCCACCCACAAGCTGTCCGACGAATGGCACAAGGGTGAACTTAATATTTTTTCACTTATAAATTACAATGCTCTTGACGGTTTAATAATTCTTCCCGACACGCTGACTACGGATAATTTTCACCTTGACATTATCGGGGAGATAAAAAAGAAATTCCGCAAGCCCGTTATTGCGGTTGACCTTGAAACCGAGGGCTTTGAAAATATTCACACAGATGATATTCAGAGCATAAAACAGATTGTTTCACATCTTATTGAAAAGCACAAGATGACGGACATTGCTTTTATGACAGGCACTAAGGGACATCCACACGCCACTAATCGTCTTACGGGATATTATGAGGCTCTTATTGAACATAATCTCACAATTGACCAAAGCAGGGTTTTCTACGGCGATTTCTGGTACAACGAAGGTGAAAATGTTGTACGAAGCCTTGTTGAAAGCGACAGACCGCTTCCGCAGGCTATCGTATGTGCTTCCGACCCTATGGCTATAAGCGTCTGCGAGGCGCTCAAATCGCGTGGAATAAGAATTCCTGAGGATATTGCGGTTACAGGTTATGACTCTATTGATGCAGGTGTAAATTACGTGCCGAGCATTACCTCTGCAAACCTTCCTATTGAAAATACAGGTGTAAGAACAATCAACAAGCTTCACAGCCTTATAACAGGTACTGAATACACAGACATAAAGTGCGATACAGAAATTGTTATTGCCAAAAGCTGCGGCTGCTCGGTAAACGTTGCTGAAAAAATCCGTGATGAGCGTGCGTCGTGGCGTGATGACGGTGACCTTTTCAATGCGTTTGATTCGACATATAATTTTATGCTTGAAGCGCTGATTTCAAAAAAGGATTACTGCGAATATATGACAACGCTTTGCTGGTATGGTTACCTGCTCGGCGAATACGAAAATTATTATTTGTGTATGTGCGAAAACTGGGATAATCTCGGCGGAAATGAGATGTCACAGGATTATCTTAAAAAAGGCTACACTAAGCGGATGAATTTGCTTATCCAAAAAAATCAGGAAACTGCTTTTGTTGAGCCAGGTATTCATTTTGATGTAAGCGAAATGCTACCTGCGATTTATGAACGCAGAGCTAAGCCTGCTGCATTCTTCTTTACGCCTATTCATTTCAACGACAGATGCTTCGGATATTCGGTTATTTCTTTCGGGGATAAGCCTGTCTCCTATTCCCATATATACCGCAAATGGACACGATATGTATGTGCTTCTCTGGAAAGCTTGCGCAGACAGCGCAACTTACAGTATATGTATACCAAAATGGAGGAAAATGCTGTTACCGACCTGCTGACAGGCATTTACAACAGAAACGGTTTTAATCTCTACGCAGGACAGATGTTAAATGAAGCAAAGGAAAACAATCAGAATTTCACGCTTATTCTCGGTGATATGAATAACCTGAAATATATCAATGATACGTTTGGTCATATTGAGGGGGATTTTGCGATTAAAAGCGTTGCTGATGCATTTACAAATGTATGTTCACCTGATATGATGTGCTTCCGAATAGGCGGCGATGAATATGTTATTGCGTGCCGAACGATACTTTCCGAGAAGGAAATCACGGAAATCCGTGACTCCGTCAGAAGCTATCTGAAAAATATTGACGACACTGCTGACAAGCCTTATTCTGTAAGCGTCAGTCTCGGCTGGTATTTCGACAAGGCTGTCAACTGTGAATCTATTGATTATGCGGTTTCTGTTGCCGATGAGAAAATGTTTGCGGCAAAGGAAAAATTCAAACGTGATGAGGGGTTCAATTACAAGCGTTCACGTTCTTCCAATTGAATGTACTTGATTATATGTATGGTACTCCCCTTTTACACATCTGCACATTGCACGGCTTCAATGGTTTATACCTTGGAGCCGTGTTATAATTAACAAATCTTACTGCTGAAAGAAGGGCGGATATGAGCAGGATACTTATTGTTGAGGACGACAGCGAAATAAACAAGCTTCTTGCGGATTTTCTGCAAAAGAACAACTATGAAACCATTTCCGCTGAGGACGGAGGCAAGGCTTCACTGCTTCTGCGGAAACAGGATTTCGACCTTGTGCTTATGGATTTGATGCTGCCGTACAAAAGCGGTGAGCATCTGATTAAGGAATTCCGTGAGTATTCGCAGATACCTGTGATTGTTCTGTCTGCAAAATCAGTGATGGAAACACGTCTTGAGGTTCTGCGGCTGGGTGCTGATGATTACATTCTCAAGCCTTTTGACCTGAATGAGGTACTGGTAAGAATTGAGGTTGTGCTCAGAAGAAGCGGTGCTGCTTCTTCCTCAGCAGGGGAAACCTTCTCCTGCGGTGACCTCTGTTTCAACGTTAACGAAAATTCTGTTACATATCAGGGCAAAGCTGTTGCTCTTACTGCAAAAGAGCTTATGCTGCTGAAGCTGTTTATGGAGTACCCGCAGAAGGTTTACACAAAGGCAAATCTTTACGAGTCAGTGTGGAATGACACCTACTACTACGAGGATAACACCATAAATGTTCACGTAAGCAACCTCCGCAGCAAGCTGAAAAAAGCCACGGGCAATGATTATATTGAAACGGTCTGGGGTATCGGCTACCGTCTGAAGGGTGAATGATATGATACCTGTTATAATATGTGTACTGCTTGCTGTTGTTTGTACCGTTCTTGCGGTTCATCTCATTTCTCTGAAAGCTGAGATGCGCAAAATAAAAAAAGAACTGAGCCTGACACGTGACAAGCAATATAACCGTCAGCTGACTGTGTCCCTTATTGATAAGGATTTTTCGGCACTTGCTACGGAAATGAACAAAAACCTTGACTATCAGAAGCGTCTGAAGTTAGAGTCAGAACGTGCGGAAAGAAATCTGAAGCAGTCTGTTTCCGATATTGCACACGATTTGCGTACTCCCCTTACGGTTATCAAGGGCAACCTGCAAATGCTGGAACGGGAGGAAAGGCTGTCCGAAAGAGGAATGGGTTATCTGCGTATATGCGGTGAAAAATCCGACGCTATGAAGCAGATGGCAGACGATTTTTTTGAGCTGTCTGTTCTTGAAAGCGATATCACCGAAATTACGCTGTATAAGGTCAACATTACTAACCTGCTTATGCAGTTCATTGCTGACAATGAAGCAGTAATCCGAAGCTGCAGGCTTACTCCTGAGATTATTTTCCCTGAAAAGACTGTCTTTGCAAAGGCTGACGAACAGCTTATGATGCGTATGTTCAGCAATCTGCTTAACAATATTGTCAAGTATGCCGAAAGCGAATTTGCAATTGCACTTGAAACAACTGAAAATAAGTGCAGAATAACTTTTTCCAATCCCGTGAACAATGAAAATATTGACGTGGAGCACCTTTTTGACAGGTCTTACCGTGCTGATAAAGCCCGTCACGGAACAAGCGCAGGATTGGGACTTTATATTGTTAAACTCCTTGCTGAAAAGCAGGGTGCAGCGGTCAGTGCAGAGCTGAAAGACAACGTGTTGAAAATAAGCATCTCATTAAATATTTCCTAATAGTTTCGTAGGGGCGGATATTAGTTGGACAGCGATAAAGAAGTTTTAACAAATATCGTATAAAACTTAATACAGCGGATTATGGAAAAAGTGGTATCATTATTATAAATGATGATACCACTTTTATGTTAGATACTACACATTCTAAATATATTTTTTAGACAGAAAAGCTCCCTATCACCAAAATGATAGGGAGCAGTTTTTATAATGCAACATCAATAAGCTTCTGATTAATTCTGGTTGTAACTTCGAGATAATATTTCATTTCAGCGTCATTCATTTCGCCGTCATCAAGTTTCTCCATCTTCTCCATTGTTTCAGAATACTGTGTTAAATATTCTGTATACTCGCCGAGTAAACTTAAATCATCGGGCGACTCATTAAATTTCTTCATAAAGTCGCAGTATTCATCAAAAAAATCCTCGTAGCTGTCAAGGGCTTCTTTAAACTCAGGTCTCATTCCGTCAACAAGATTTTCAGCAGGCTTATCTTCTTCAGGCGTTTCTGCTTCTGTTTCCGTTTCAGTAACAGCATCCTGTTTTTCTTCATTTGAAGCACCTGTGTCCTCAGCTTGGTTTACATCCTTATTGAGTTTTTCAATATCTTCACGGAAATCTTCAATCTTTTCCTGAGCCTTGTCAATATCATCGCTCCAAAGCTCGCCTCCTAAATCTGACTGGAATTCGTATATATCGGAACGCATATCAGACCAATCTTCATATACTTGGGAACGAGTATTACTCCACCATTCATATTCGTCTGAGCGAGCATCTGACCATTCACTGTATTCCGAATATTCTTCGTTGTCATAAGCGTCGTCCAGAAGCCCGTCATAGAAATCATCGTACATATCTTCGAGAATACCATCGTATATGCCGTCATAGATTTCGTTTCCTGCATCGTCATATATACTGTCATACAATTCTTCAAGCTCATCATACTTTTCATCATTGGACATATCCGAATTGACAATGCTTTCAGCATAATCAAGGCTGTATTCATACATTCTCACGCACA
>JAFQIY010000042.1 GCA_017415165.1 Oscillospiraceae bacterium
GGGAATGTATAACAAACCTTGAGTTCCTCTGCTCCGCTACCGATTTTAATTGCAGTCTGTCCGTTAACGGTAAAAGCGGATGCACTGTCAAATTTATAACCCGAATTTGCTTCAACGTTGATGATTGCGGTATATTCAATACCTATCTTATAAGGATCATCAATGGGTTCCCACTCAACCGATGCCACTGTGATATTGGGATTATCGCAAACAATTTCAGCTGTTGCCGCAGGAGTCTCGCCCGTTACGGGTGCAGGAATTGTGAAATCCGCACCGATAATTTTTTCTGCTTCAAGAATCGGGAACGTATAAGTCATTTTAAGCTCGTTCTTGCCGCTGCCGATTTTAACTGCATCTGCCATATCGTGGCTGAGGTAGATATCCTTATCAAATGTAAAACCTTCTGCAGTTTCGAGAGCAAGCTGATATGAATACTGTGTACCCTCTACGAAAACGGGGTCATCGGGGAACCATTCAATCGCGACGATATTTACGCCCGTATTGTCTGCGGTTACCTGCGAAACGTCCGCAGGAGTTGCACCGATAACAGGTGACGGAACGTGAAAATCAATCGCTTTGAGATTCTTCATCGGGTCGCCGACAAACAGCTCAATTTCAAGTGAAATATAAGAAATAGTACCTGAACCCGTGCTTTTTTCCTGAACCGTTGCGGTATATTTACCGCCGTTCACCTCAACCTCTGCAGATGATCCCGCAGCGGGCAAAGCATAATAAGGTGCTTCGGTAAGTTTAATTGTAAAAATATAATAATTGCCGCCTTCAAATTCGGAATCATAGCTTTCAGTTGTTTTGTTGAAGGCTTCAACAGCAGGACCGTTTGATTCCTCAAAAATTACGCCTTCAGTTCCGATAGTTACGTATTCAGCATAGCTGTCAACCGATTTGCCGCCAAGGTCGTCAGTTTCAATTGTTACGGCTATTGTTCCGATTGCATCTGCCGCTGACACAAATGAAACTGCAAACGGCATTATCATAAGCATTGCGAGTAAAATTGAAATAATTTTTTTCATAAAAATCACCTTAACTTTTAGGTTTTCCGCATTCCGTGCAGAACTTACCTTTATTTCTGTTTCCACAGGAACAAACCCAATCTTCAGGCTTTTTTGCTCCGCATTCGGTACAGAACTTTCCCGAATTACTATTGCCGCAGACACATTGCCAGACAGCATTACCCTGCGGTGCAGGTGCAGAAACAGGAGAAGAAGCAATGTTCATAGTCGCAACAGTCGAAAGTAATTTTTCCGTTTTGGGGTCAATTTCAATAAGCACATCATTTATTGCGGTTGCTCTGATGCCTGCTCTTGCTTCCCAACCTGCAATTGCAAAATCCTGCAAAATCAAATCAGCCTGTGTGTCTGCCTTATATTTCAGCTCATCAACAGAGCAGCCTTCCGCAAACATTTTTGTGAAGGTCATTTCAGCAACACGTGAAGCATCTGTCTTAATAATATCAACGGGAAGCTGACCGCCGAACATAGTATTGAACTTATCGGGGTCCGCAATCTCAATAATGAGAGTTGCTGTAAACTTAACTTCCGTAAACAGTTTATATGTACCCTGCACCACTTCGGTATGAAAACGACCGTCAAA
>JAFQIY010000043.1 GCA_017415165.1 Oscillospiraceae bacterium
AAAGGGCTTTGCCCTTTGGAAACCCACCACCTTTGAAAAGGTGGACGAAACTTTTAATGTCTTATTATTATCATCGCAACAAATCGTGTAAATTATAATTTATCTTTGAAATGATAACAAAATCCAGAGAAGAACTTACATCTTCTCTGGATTTTCTTCTATATAAATGCTCTTTTATAATCCCAGCAATTTCTCCGCATTTTCGTGTAAAATCATTTCACGTTCTTCCTCGGTAAGCGGAATACGGTTGAAGCGTTCAAGCTCCTCAGCAGCCTCCCACATAGGATAGTCCGTGCCGAAAAGCACCTTGTCCGCGCCGAATTTGTCAATAAGCTCCTTTGCACGTTCAGGCTCCATTGCGTAGAGAGAGCTTGACGTGTCAACCCACAGATTGTCACGTCCTGCAAGACAATCCTCAGCGTCCTCCCATTCGGACCAACCGCCGAAATGTGCACCGATTACCCTGAGGTTAGGAAACCTGTCCATAACCTTAGCAAGACGCTTCGGCTTGGAAAATTCGTAGCGGTAATCACCCATATGGATAAGCACCGCAAGCTTGCCCTCAATCATTTTGAAAAGCTCCATAGCCTTGTCGCAGTCAAGGTTGAAGCGTTGGAAATCAGGGTGAAGCTTGATGCCCTTCAGACTCATATTTACCGCACGGGCAATCTCGTCCCCAAGGTCGGGACAATCAGGGTGAAGCGTAGCAAAGCCAACCAATTCGTCAGGGTGCTCCTTGACGCTTTCTGCAATAAAATCATTGATGCTGTGAACCTGTGAGGGAGTTGTAGCAACTGACTGCACCACGAATTTTTCTATTCCGTTTTTCTTTCCGTTTTCAATAAGTGTGTCAACCGTTCCGTCCATCTGCATTGTCAGCTCGCTGTAGAATTTTCCAATTCCCGCAACTGCCTTTTCAGCAATTTTCTTTGGAAAAATGTGAGCGTGAGCGTCAATAATCATTACAAGGACTCCTTTGAATTTATTTGTTCAGAGCACCCGAAAAGGCAGTGTCCTTCCAGTTGCCCTTGAAGTAAAAGCAGAATGACATAACTGCGGCAAGTGACCAGCCGATTGGCCAAGCCCATAAGAAACCGTCAAATCCCATTTTCGGCACTAAAATATACGACAGCGCAACTCTCAGCAGCAAATCGCTGAAGGTTGCCGCCATAAACGAGCGCATTGCCCCCGCACCTTTCAGTACGCCGTCCGCAAGAAGCTTTACTCCGAGTACAATGTAAAACGGAGCAGCAGCACGGAGGAACGATGTGCCGATTTTAAGCGCCTCCTCCGACGGCTCGGAGAAGAACAGCTCAATCATAAAATCACTGAACCCGATGTAGCAAACAAGGAACGGAACAACGCATATTGCTGTAAAAACAAAGCCTGCCCTGAATCCCTGCGGAATACGCTCGTGCTTGCCTGCACCGATGTTCTGCGCTGTGTAGGAGCTTATTCCGTTTGAAACGCACGCCATAGCGTTTACCGCAAATGTGTTCAGCTTGATTGCCGAGGAGTACCCCGCAATAACCGCCGCACCCATATCGTTGATAAGACTCTGAATAAACAGGTTACCCACGGAAACGAAGCTTTGCTGACAGATAGTCGGAATAGCAATTCTGCTGATAGTTTTCAGCATATTCGGTGAGAAAAGGGGACTGCGGTGAGGTGTCTGAATTCTGCGTAACCGTCTGAAAAGCGTTATCGCCGCAAGCATAGCCGAAGCACCCTGAGCAATAAAGGTTGCCCACGCAACACCTGCAACTCCCATATTAAGCGGGATAACCATAATCAGGTCGAGAATGATGTTTGCCACAGATGAGATAATGAGGAAAATAAGAGGAGTTTTCGAGTCGCCCAGTGCAGTAAAAATGCCCGTGCAGACGTTGTAAAGAAACAGGAAAACAAGTCCCCCTATGTAAATGCGGAGGTACAGTACCGAGTCTGCAAAAATGTCCGACTGAGTGTTAAGCAAATTCATAATCGGCTCACAGAAAATGAAACCTGCAATCGTGAGAATTACCGCAAGGGCAAGTGTAGTAATCAGCGAGGTCGAAACCGCCGTTTTCATACGGACAAATTCCTTTGCACCGAAAAGCTGCGAAATAACAACAGCACAGCCGCCGTTAATTCCGTTTGCAATCTGAATAAAAAGCATTGTCACAGGGTAGGAAGCACCTACCGCCGCAAGCGCAAGCTCACCGTCAAGAGGTGTCGTGCCGACAAAATTTCCTGCAATAATGCTGTCACAGATGTTGTACATCTGCTGAAAGGCAATACTTATCAGCATCGGCAGAGTAAACCGCCATATAAGTGATGAAGGCTTGCCTTTTGTCAAATCGGTAATCATTTTAAATCCTTTCTAACAAACTGTAAAAATCTGTTATGGTTATATTATACAACTTTAATTTTAAATTATCAAATAAAAACAGCACAAACTTACAAAAGAATTTGCGGAAAAGATTGTGCGTTTTTGGCTATGAAAAAAAGGAAAGGGTCAGGTTATATCTGATGAAACAAATGCTTTGCTTTAATCAGCTTTTTCCTGAATTAAGAAGTCCCCGCCATAAGACGGGGACATTTAAAATCATATTGTTGAAACGAAACGTCCGAAAGCGGCAATGCCCTTTGCGGTACGCTTGTAAACGCCTGCGTGTTCAAGCACCTTTGAGAAAACAAGACCGATTTCATTCTGAATGATTTCGTTCACGTTTTCAGCAGTAATTGTGTTTCGTGCGGAAAATTCCTCAACCCAGTCAGCGTGCTTTTCAAGCTCAGGAACAAGACGAACTGCCTCAGCGCCCTTGTTTACAAGAACATCAGCAAGCTGTTCCATCTCAGTCTTGAGACGTGCAGGAAGTACAGCAAGACCCATAACCTCGATAAGACCGATATTTTCCTTCTTGATGTGGTGAAGCTCGCTGTGCGGGTGGTAAACTCCGAGAGGATGCTCCTCGGTGGTAATGTTGTTGCGGAGCACAAGGTCAAGCTCGTAGTAGTTGCCGTTCTTTCGTGCGATCGGTGTAATAGTGTTGTGCGGCACGCCGTCAGTTTCCGCAAAAATGAATGCGCTCTCATCGGAGTAGCTTCTCCACTTTGTAAGAATTCTGTCGCCCAGCTCAACCAGTCTTTCGTAATCATAGCTGCGCAGACGGAGCACGGACATAGGCCACTTTACACGACCAACCTCAACGTCCTCAAAGTTAGGAATTGTGTATGTTTCTTCAATCGGAGCAGAAGCCATTGCAAATGTGTAGCGACCGCCCTGGAAGTGCTCGTGAGCAAGAATTGAACCGCCTACAATCGGAAGGTCAGCATTTGAGCCGACAAAATAGTGCGGGAACTGTTCAACGAAATCAAACAGTTTGCTGAACGCAAGACGGTCAATTTTCATCGGAGTGTGCACGCTGTTGAGAAGAATACAGTGCTCGTTGTAGTAAACATAAGGAGAGTACTGCAAGCACCAGCGCTCATCATTGATTTTAACAGGAATAATTCTGTGGTTCTGACGTGCAGGGTGATTTACACGACCTGCGTAGCCTACGTTTTCCTCGCAGAGAAGGCATTTCGGGTAACCGCTCTGCTTTGCATTGAGTGCCGCCGCAATAGCCTTAGGGTCTTTCTCAGGCTTGGAGAGATTGATTGTAACATCAAGTGTGCCGTATTCGGTTTCAGCAGTCCACTTCATATCCTTTTTGATGCGGTAACGACGGATATAATCCGTGTCACAGCTCAGCTTGTAGTAATAATCCGTAGCAGCCTCAGGCGACTTTTCACGATAAAGCTTTCTGAACTTTTCAATAACCTCAGACGGGCGCGGGGTAAGACAGCCCATAATCTTTGTATCAAGCAGGTCGCGGTAAACAATGCTGTCCTCGATAATGCCCTTTTCAACAGCATAATCGAGAAGCTCCGAAAGTACAGGCTCCAGCTCAATGTTTGTGAAGTTGTCCTCAGGCGGATTGTAGTCCTCAATTCCCAGAACATCACAGATAAGATTTGCAGAATAAATTCTGTCCTCAGCGGAAATAAGATTGTTTTCAAGACCGTAGCACACAAGCTTACGGACAGCGTTATGTATGTTGTTGGACACTTAAAACAGCTCCTTAAAATATATTTGAAAATACATATTCATTATACCACATAAAAACGTAATTTTCAAGAGTAATATGTTGATTTTCAGTGTACAGTGTGATATAATCTGCAAAAAGGAAAAAGAATAAACGGAGTGAATTTTATGGAAATGTGGCAGATTGCAGTTATCGTGTATGCGGCAGTAATCAGCATAGCTTCGGTGATTATGACAATCAAGGACAAGTCCTGCGCAAAGAGAGGAAAATGGCGTGTTCCCGAAAAAACGCTTTTCATTCTTTCGGCACTGGGAGGTTCAGCGGCAATGTACATAACAATGAAAACAATACGCCATAAAACCCAGCACAAGCGCTTTATGATTGGCATACCTGCAATAATGGTCGTGCAGGCGCTGCTGATTATCGGAGCAATTCTGCTTAAAACTGGAGTAATTGCGTAAAACTCAAGGGTATCAGGAACAAGCCTGATACCCTTGCTTTTATTTGTTTCTGTTCTGTTCACGGAGCCGCTTCTTTGCCTGTTTTTCCTCATACATAAGCTTGTCAGAGGTCTTTATCAGTTCTTCAAAGTCAAGCTCACCGGGGTTCTGAGAAGCATAGATGCCGACACTTGCCGAGATTTCATATGGCTTTTCGTATTCAGCATTTCTTGCCGCAAGGAAACTGTCAAGTTTGTTTCTTATTTCAGCCTCATCGCAGTCTCCTGCAATAACAGCCAGCATTTCATCGCCGCCGAAGCGTACACAGAGAGCCTGCGGCGGACAAGCGTGCCTTAACGCAGCCGCAACCGTTGAAATGGCAACGTCACCCTCGCCGTGACCATAGCAGTCGTTGATGAATTTCAGACCGTCAAGGTCAGCAAGTACAACCGTAACAAGTGAGTCTTCGTGCTGAATAAGGTGCTTATAAGCCTTAGCAAAGCTGCCTCGGTTGTAAAGCCCCGTCAGGGAGTCAAACTTGTACATCTCCTCAATCTGCTCACGGAGATAATGCTGATAACGCATATTGCGGAAGCCGCCTATTGCATTGTTGAGCGCCGTTACCGTCTGCGGAATTTTATTATAATGCTGAATATCATAGTTGTGATAATGGAAGCAGGCATATCCGAGCGGCACGTCAAGGAAGTTGAGTGCCGTGAAAATTACAGCGCATCCATTGTCGAGCAATTCCCTTAAATTAGGCACAATGTCCTTGGAAGGAAACTTGTACGGAGTAAAATTATCAATGTAGTCCGTGTCCATAATTACAAACATCGAGTCGCCGAATTTCTGCGTTGTCTGTGCAACAAGCGGATTGATTGTCCTGTCAATACATTCCATATTCAGCATAAAGCACATATCATAAATTACTGAGCGTTTAAGAATTTCGGACATTTCCTCAACAGTGTCGCAGCTTTGAATTTTTGCTGAAATCTCAGCAAGAACACGTTCCTCGCCAAGATATCGGTTGAGAGCATTTCCCCACATATTGATATTTTTTGTAAGATTAAAGCTTACCTCATCTGAACAGCCGCAGGACTGCATAAGCTGAAGCTTCGGAATCACATAAAAGCTTCCTTCCTTCAGATTGCCTGACATAATATCATCAATCAGACTTGTGGTTTTCTCAGCAAGTTCAGCATAACTGCACTTTGACGAGGATATTCTCGGTTCAGCATAGTGAATTTCCTCAATGCCGTCAAAACCTGTAACGATTACATCGTCGGGGACAGAAAAGCCGTAATCCTTGAAAGCGTTGCATACAGCAATAGCCATAGTGTCGTTAGCGCAAATCATTGCATCTGGAATATTTCCGCTTTCTATGAGCTTTATTGTAGCTTCACGGGCAGGAAGCGACCAGAAATCGCCATAGCTGACCATATCATCGCTGAAAGGAATATTGTATTCATCAAGAACGGATTTGAATACATTAAGACGGTTTTCGGAGAATTCATTATCCTTCATACCGCTCATATAGTGGATTTTTTCAGGCTTATGCACAGTAATGACGTGACGTACCATCTCCGCAAATCCTGCTTCATAGTCGAACGTAACATTGACGTAACCATCGTGCTTCTCGCCGATTATAACAACAGGTACGCCGTCCTCTTTTGCATTTTCAATAATAGACCTGAAAATTTCGTCGTGCTTGAGCTGTTCCTCATAAATGATAATTATATCAATTATATCGTTGCGCAGAAGCTCAAAAATAGAAGCTTCACCCTTTGAAACAGCATTTTTCTGAAAAAGGTCGGAGCAGGTATTCATAACGAGGAGACCGTAATTCATCTTTTTCAGGTTTTCGTTGAGAGCTTCGATTAACTGATTGCATACATTGATATGAACCTTTGACAGACAAAGCGCAGCAATTTTACGATTTCCAAGCATAATACATCCTCCTTTCAAACATAGCGAAACTACAATAATTATATCACCTTTGCATATTTTTTTCAATAACAATTCAAATGTTTATTTAATATGCACAAAAAATAAACAGACGTCTGTCAATAATGATAGACGTCTGTTTGGATATTTATGGTTATATCCTGAAATAGCCCGCAGATTGCGGTGAAACTGTTATTTTTCCGTCAGCAAAGGACATCGTGCCGCCAAATCCGTAGATGCTTTCCTTTGGAATAATATTACAATCAAAGCTTACTTCCCTCGCAGCAGGATTTATCACCACAAGAATTTTTTCATCGCCCGCACTTCTTACATAAGCAAGCGGGTAAGCGTCCTTTTCTGCGTAAATAAACTCGATTTCGCCCTTGCTTTGCAAAGCCTTGTAAGACTGACGAATTGCAATAAGCTTCTTTACCTCGTTGTACAGCGAATTCTTGTCAGCAATCTGTGCCTCAGCAGTCGGACGGTCAGCGCTTTCATCCTGCGGAATATAAAGCTTTTCCTTTGCCGCTGAGCTGAAACCTGCGTTTGTTGAGCTGTCCCACTGCATAGGGGAGCGTGAGCCTGTACGTCCGTAGCCACCCTCCACGGAAACAAGATTTTCAACGTAGCGCATACCTATTTCGTCGCCGTAATAAATAAACGGTGCACCGGGCATAGAAAGCAGAAACGCAAAAGCAATTTTCAGGTTGTCACCGTGAATTGAGCGTGCAAGTCTGTCCATATCGTGGTTGCCTGACGGAATACATATCAGACCCTTGCGCTCGGATTTTTCGTAATTTTCCTTGTACTTTGCAATAAATTCCGAAACGTCACCCTTGCCCCTGTCTGAGAAAAACGGCTCTGCACAGCGGAACAAATCGTTGTAGTGTGACGGTCCGAAGTGAAGCAGGAAATCCATATGAAAGCCGCCCTGCAATGACTTGTCAGGCTCGCCCCATTCGGAAACCATTGCCGCAGACGGGAATTCCCTGTCGAGAAATTCACGGACATTCTGCCACAGCGCGATCGTGCCCTTGCCGTCCTCATCGTGCTTGACAAGTGAGCCTGCCATATCCACACGGAAACCGTCACAGCCCATTCCAAGCCAGAAACGCATTATATTTTTCAGTTCCTCAAGCGTAGCCTTAGGACCTTCATCATCCATAGACTGCTGCCACGGTCTGTCAGGCTTGTAGAAACCATAATTCAGCGCAGGCTGATGCGAGAAAAAATTCACCGCACAGCTTCCGTCACGGTCGGAAATACCACGGATACAGCCCATTCCCTGAGGTTCTTCCCAGATGGAGTCCGTCCACACATAACGGTCTGTGAACTCGTTTCTTTCAGCTTTCATTGATTCCCTGAACCATTTGTGTTCAACAGAAGTGTGCCCCGGAACAAGGTCAAGAAGAACGTGCATATCACGTCTGTGTGCCTCAGCGAAAAGACGTTTCAAATCTTCATTTGTGCCATAACGCGGAGCAGCAGAGTAGTAATCGGAAACATCATATCCCGCATCACCGAACGGGGACTCAAAACAAGGGTTGAGCCATATTGCATTGCAGCCAAGCTCTTTTATGTAGTCAAGCTTGCTGATGATGCCGTTGAAATCACCAATGCCATCACCATTTGTGTCACAGAAGGACTGAGGATAAATTTCGTAGAAAACAGCGTTGTCAAGCCACTTTGGCTGATTTGTACCCATAGTAATTCTCCTTACGACCTTAAAAGGTTAAGTGTACTGAATCGAAAAAGTTCATTTTCTTTTCCAAAAGCATAATCGTGAATACCTTCCATATCGGGATAAGGTATATTTAAATTATCAAGGATTTTCAGAGTATCCCAAAGATACACGACCCTTCCTTCTTCAAAAAACTCATAGCTCAAATCGCTGTCAATGCTGAGAGCATTATTTACCGCCCTGAGCAAATTAAAATCGGTGCGCATATACAATTTATGAACTCTTTTTTTGAACTCCTCATCTATGGTACTGCTTTTTAATCGGGGCAATTCATATTTTCTTCTTACATATTCACAGCTATGGGAGTTAAGACACAATCCATAGGTAGCTCCGTACTCGGAAAACTGATATTTCAAACGATTGCAGTTTTTGCAAACCCAAATATTTCGTTTGGAATTAGGAACAGGCATAACAAATGGACATAAAATATTTTCAGGAAGCCATCTGCTGCTTTCATAAGCCCATTTTCCGCAAGAAGTAGCTCTGATTCCAGGTTCATTTTCAGAAACACCTGTAAGCCACGTGTAATCTGTCAGATATTCCAGAATTTCACGCCATTCCTCATAGTTATATCCAAAATGTTCTATTAAAGCAATAATACATTTTATCTGATATGCCATCAGACCTTGGTTATTTAAATTATCAAGCGTCTTTTTCATTATATCTCCTTTGTGGTTTGTTGAATTCATAATATCAGATGCATTTTAACTAATAAAGTACAAATTCTGAACAATATTATTCTGTTTTTCACTTGCAATCTGCGCAGAAATATGCTATAATAAACGCAATACAATACTGCCACCGGGTAGAAAAGTGATGAATTGAAATTCAGCACTTGCCCCACATCGTTAGGTCTTTGAAGATGTGGGGCAGGTGCTTTTGTTTTTGAAGGAGAATGTCTATGCTTCATAATCCATTTTCAGGACTTAAAAAACGTGAGAGGTGCCTGTGGATAATTTCGCTTATTGTTGTTGCAGTGTCAAATATACTTGCAGGCAAAGCAGACCCCGTAACCCTTTCCGCAACACTCATAGGTGTAACAGCTTTGATTTTTGTGGCAAGGGGGGACGTGTGGGGACAAATTCTCACCGTTGTTTTCAGTGTACTGTATGCAATCACGTCCTATAGCTTCCGATATTACGGAGAAATGATTACCTATATGGGAATGACAGCACCGATTGCCGTTTTTTCTATCATAACCTGGCTGAAAAACCCAAGCGCCGAGGAAAAGAATACCGTGCACATAAGCAGACTCAACCGCAGGACAGCCGTGATAATGGTATTTTCCTGTGCGGCAGTCACAGCCGTTTTCGGATATGTACTGAAAATTCTGGATACACCTAATCTTATAATAAGTATAATTTCAATCGTCACAAGCTACCTTGCTTCGTATCTTATGATGTACCGCAACTCATATTACGCCCTTGCTTACGCCGCAAATGACGTGGTGCTGATTATACTCTGGGTGCTTGCATCAATGGACAATATCTCATATCTGCCTATGATAGCCTGCTTTGCAATGTTTCTCGCAAATGATATCTACGGATTTGTAAGCTGGAAAAAGCGTGAAAAGAGACAGCGTAAAGCTTATTGTGAAAATTGACGATAAAGCGGCGCGAAATTTTACAGCTTATTGTGCAAGTAATTCAATAACACCCTTGACAAAATGAAAAAAATAGAGTAAAATGAATAAAATACATTGTGATGAGGCTCTTGAAAGGACTGTTTTTATGAAATTGTCGAAATTAGGTAAATCAATTCTTATGGTTATCAATCCATTGATGATGGTGCTTGCTTTAGCAATAACGGTATCATTCAGCGTTTTGTTTACCCACATCGAAACAAAGAATCTGAAGGAAACAGCATTGGTTGCTACCAACGTGCTCCAGCATAACCTGCAGTTTATGGGTGAAGAATCTTCAATGATTGCTAAAATCCTTGCGGACGATATGAGCTTTGTTGAAGCTATTGATGCTAAGGATGAGACTAAAATGCTTGAAACCTGGAACAGCATTGAAAAGCCTGTGGGTATGTTTGGTGTATTCGTAAACAGTGACGGTATCATCTCGATGAAAACCGAAAACTGCAACCTCTCACCTGAGGGTATTATGAATGCAATCGGTGCAAATAAAAACGGTCTTACCTCCGACAGTGAGCTTTATCTCTATTACAGAAGCGTTGAAAAGGTTGGCAAGGTTTCCATTATTGTTGGTTATTCCTACAGCGACTTTGAAGCTGTTGACAACGTTAGGGAACAGACAGGAAGCCACGCTACTATTTTCTATGACGACAACAGTGCTGCTACCCGTATTTCATCAACACTTATTGATGACGCAGGCGAAAGAGTTGTTGGTACAACTATGCTTGGCAATATTCGTGAAACTGTTATCACAAACGGCGAAGTTTATCAGGCTGAAACAGAGCTTTTCGGCGAAGAATATATGGCTACATATACCCCTCTCTATGACGAAAACGGCGTAATCAGAGGTGCATATTTCACAGGTACTCCTACAGCAACAATGGTTCGTAACCGTAACTCTGCTGTAACTCTTGGAATAATTGTTGCAGCAGTTTGTCTTGTTGCTTCTGCAGTATTTGTTCTTATTTATGTTCAGAAAAATATCGCTGCTCCTGTTGTAATGGTCAAGGATATGGCTGTTGAAATGGAACACGGCAACCTCCGCGATAACCCGGGAATTACACGCAAGCTCAGAAACGATGAAATCGGCGAACTTGCTTACGCTCTTGAATCTGCCATTGCAAAGCTTAACAGCTATGTAGGCGATATTTCCGAGCGTATGGACCATATGTCACAGGGTAACTTCGGCTACGAGTCAGATGTCAACTACGCAGGTGACTTCATAAGAATCGGCGAGTCTGCTCAGGCTCTCCGCGAAAAGATGGGCGATGTAATCGAAAGCATCAACATTTCTGCCGATGAGGTTTACAGCGGTTCCGAACAGATTTCCAGCGGTGCGGAAACACTTGCCGAGGGTACAACCCGTCAGGCTGCCGCTTCCGAAGAGCTTTCAGCTTCTATTGCAGAAATCACTGAACAGATTACCCGTAACGCACAGAATACCGAGAAGGCAAAGGAACTTTCCGAAACTTCTCTCCGTATGGTAAATGACCAGAATGAACAGATTGCCGAAATGATTCAGGCAATGAACAATATTGAAACAAGCGCTTCCGAAATCAACAATATTATCCAGACTATCGAGGATATCGCATTCCAGACCAATATTCTCGCCCTCAATGCAGCTGTTGAAGCAGCTCGTGCAGGCGAAGCAGGTAAGGGCTTTGCAGTTGTTGCTGATGAGGTAAGAAGCCTTGCAACAATGTCTGCAGAGGCTGCTCAGACAACCTCTAACCTTATTTCCACTTGTATCGAAGCAGTTAACAACGGTTCTGAAATTGCCCATACAACTGCTGAAACAATGACAAAGGTTATCGACATTACAAATGAAACCAACGAGCTTATTGATGGTATCGCCCAGCAGACCGTAAGACAGTCTGAGGCTGTCCAGCAGGTTAAGTCGGGTATCGATGAGATTTCCGAGGTCGTTCAGGAAAACAGTGCAACTGCCGAAGAAAGCGCAGCAAGCTGCGAGCAGCTCAACGCTCAGGCAATTACACTCAGAGACAAGATTTCTGTTTTCCATACATAATCATAGAATTCAAGGGTACCGAAATAAAATTCGGTGCCCTGTTTTTGTTGCTCAGAAAAATAAAAACGGAGGATTTTAATGGAACACATAAAATTACAGGTAGGCGCATTAATAGTGCTGCTTTATATCGCCTTTATCTATCTGCGTGAATGTAAAAAATATCACCGTTCGCTCACGGAAACACTCTTTGACGAACTGCTTGGACTTGGAGTTATCAGCGTAATCCTTGACGGCGCAACAGCCTATACCGTCAATAATCCTACAATCGTGCACCCTGTTATAAATATGATTTTGCACGCCCTTTTCCTTGTAAGCCTGGACGCTGTAATTTTTGTGCTTTTCCTTTATATGCTCCACATTACTGAAATCTATCCGAAAAGCAGGAAAAATCAGGTTCTGCTGTTCCTGCCGTTTGTGCTGAACGTTATCGTTGTTATCAGCTTTATCGGCGAGCTTGAATATGTCAAGGGCTCATACACGAACTATTCAATGGGCGTTTCAGCGTATACCTGTTATATAATGTCAGCTGTCTATATTATTCTGACTGTAGCAACCTTTTTCAAAAGCTGGAGAAAAATCGAAAGTCACCGAAGAACAAGTATCCTCACATACCTTATAATCCTTGTTTTTGTGGCAACAATTCAGATGATTTTCCCCGAATTCCTTATTACAAGTATTGCAGTAACAATTTTCATTCTCGGTATCTATATGAATCAGGAGGACCCCGCCCTCCGCGAATTGTCGAAGTATCATAACGAAACGGTAATGAGCTTTGCCAACATCATAGAAAACCGTGACAATAACACGGGAGGACATATCAAGCGTACCGTGAGATATGTGCGTCTGATAACCGAGGAGCTTCGCAGAAGGGACTACTACAGCGATATCCTTACAGACGAGTATGTGGCAAATCTTCTCAAAGCTGCTCCAATGCACGATATCGGCAAAATTTCCGTGCCCGATGCAGTCCTGTGTAAGCCGGGCAGACTGACCGACGAGGAATTTGAACAGATGAAGCTTCACGCCGAAAAAGGCGGAGATATTATCCGTGAAACCTTCCGTAACCTTGGTAATGAGGAGTACCGTAAGGTTGCCTTTGAAGTAGCACGTTACCACCACGAAAAATGGAATGGCAAGGGCTACCCCGACGGACTTACCCGCAAGGAAATTCCGCTGTGCGCAAGAATTATGGCAGTAGCCGACGTGTTTGATGCAATTTCCGAGGACCGCTGCTACAGAGCAGCAATGCCAATGGATAAGTGCTTTGAAATCATCGCTCAGGGAAGCGGACAGGACTTTGACCCGCTTATTGCAGAGCTGTTTGTGGAAATCCGTGACAAGGTCGAAGCAGCCCACGCAGACCTCGCAGGCAGCAGCGACGACGACGTGCACAAGCTGTTCTGATTATACCAGTACAAATGTGTATTTGTTTTTGAAAGCAAACATATTATGACAACAACAGGAAATAATAATTATGTCTGAGACAGACTTCGAAATCAGAATATTTCAGGGGGAATAACTATGTCAAATATTTATATGTCAGTAGACCAGCTTATCGGCAGAACACCATTGCTTGAGCTTGCACACATCGAAAAAAATCTTGAACTGAACGCAAGAATTCTTGCAAAGCTTGAATACCTGAACCCCGCAGGCTCAGTCAAGGACAGAGTCGGAAAGGCAATGATTGACGATGCGGAGGCAAGCGGAAGGCTTACTCCCGATTCGGTTATAATTGAGCCAACCTCAGGTAATACAGGTATCGGACTTGCCGCTGTAGCAGCTGCAAGAGGCTACAGAATAATAATTGTAATGCCCGAAACAATGTCCGTCGAGCGCAGACAGCTTATGAAAGCATACGGCGCAGAGCTTGTCCTCACAGACGGCTCAAAGGGGATGACAGGCGCAATTGCCAAAGCAGGGGAGCTTGCAAAGGAAATCCCCAACAGCTTTATCCCGTCACAGTTTACAAACCCCGCAAACGCAAAAGCTCACGCTGAAACAACAGGTCCCGAAATATGGGAGGATACAGACGGAAAGGTCGATATTTTTGTCGCAGGCGTTGGTACAGGCGGTACAATAACAGGTACAGGTGAGTACCTCAAATCCAAAAATCCTGACGTGAAGATTGTTGCAGTCGAACCTGCATCTTCAGCTGTGCTTTCAACAGGCATCGCAGGTGCACATATGATACAGGGAATAGGTGCAGGCTTTGTGCCCGAGGTGCTGAATACGCAGATTTACGATGAAATTATCGCTGTTTCAAATGAGGACGCCTTTGCAACAGGCAGACTTATTGGCAGAACCGAGGGCGTACTTGTGGGAATTTCCTCAGGTGCAGCAGCCTGGGCAGCAATTGAACTGGCAAAGCGCCCTGAAAATGAGGGCAAGAATATTGTAGTGCTTCTTCCTGATACGGGCGACAGATACCTGTCAACTCAGTTGTTTGCCGAATAAAGTATGGATTTTAGTTTGTCGAAAAAGACTTTTCGACAATGAATATTGAATAATGAAGAATGAATAATTAAGGAATTGCCTTCGGCAATAATATAAAAAATGTCCGCAAAGCGGACACCTTAATTATTCACTATTCATTATTCTTTTTTCATTAGCCTGTCGAGTTTATCGATAGGCTCAAATCCCCTCTGATACAGAGGGGATTTATTTATGCAGAAATAAACAATATCTGATGCGTATAGAACACCGTCAATTCGTTTTAGTACTATAAATTGAAATGTCTATGTGCTCCATAAGCATTTCAGTTTATTCAAGTATTTTTAGTCCCTGGTCGTACAAAGCACAGTTTGTTTCGTTGAAGCTAAAGCCCTTTTTCACAGAAAAAATAATTGCCGCATCTCTCAGGTCGCGAGCATAAAGAGGACGCAAGCCTGCATATTTAAGCAGTTTTTGCAGCTGCTCAAAATCAAGTCCCATTCCTATTGCAATTGAAATCAGCTTGTCACGGGATGGTATTTTCCTGCCTTCGAATATCTGATAAACATAGGCACGGTTTAAATTAGTGTGCTTGATTATGTCAGCTTTCCTGCAACCTGTTTCCTCGATAAGCTTTTGGAGATGTTCTGAAAGCTTTGTATCAGAAATAAGAATATCGTCATTTTTTTCTATGTAGTCACTGAATTTGTCAATATCTGAAAGCTGATTTTCAAGTTCAGATGTTTTTATTTGTTTAACCATAAATATATCCTCATTTGCATTTTTTGACGGTTTATGTTAATATAATACCATCAAGAAAATAAAAAATCAACTGTTTAAAGAATTAAAATTATGGAATATCAGGTTATTGACGTGTTTGATACAGGTTCAAAAGTATAGCTGACAGCTAACCAAAAATATTTGAAATCGGATATAATAAAGTTTGGCTCTTTTAAGTAAGTTGTCATTTTTTATATATTTCGGCAATACCCTCGACGATTTCTGCAATCTTCACAGCAGACTCATCGTCAATTCCTGCAAGAGCGTTTTCAATACGGTGGAGCGCTTCTCCCGAGGTCGGCTTTACTTCAATTTCGAAATTCAGCAATTCATAAACAGGTATTTTCAGACCGCCGCAGATTTTGCTGAGAGTGTCAATTGTGGGACACTTCTCACCTCTTTCGATTTTACCAAGATATGCAGGGTGCATACCCGAATTCAGGGCAAGACTTTCCTGACTTAATCCTCGCTCTGCACGAAAATCACGAATTCTTGCACCAACCTTTATTGCCAGTTCTTCACGTTCAATACTCATATTACACCGCCAATCCGTTCTTTAGATATTATTACTTTATACCCTATCGGTTATTTATTCAAATATCTTTATGGTAGATAATTGAATATCTTTAAGGATTGTGACAGCGTAAATATAAAGTAAGGAAAATTATGCTATCATAATAACATCACAAAAGAAAAAATCAACTGTTTTAAGGATTTTAAGTATGACATACCAAATTATCAAAGAGCTTGACGTTGATGAAAACAGCATTGTTGAGCTTGTCAAAGACACGAGGGGACAACGCTTTGTACGGCGTATTATGCGTGGCAAGGTTGATGTTTATCTTGCTTTGCATAAACATTCACATCGTTTCCTCCCTGAAATTGAAGCCGCAGAATTTGACGGCGACAATACTGTTATAGTTGAAGAATATATTGAAAACATCGGAGATTTATCCTGCCTTGACGGTGAAGATGAAATTATCTGTGCTTTCTGTGAGCTATGTGAGGCGTTGGAATTTATTCACAGCCAAGGTATTATTCACCGTGACATAAAGCCGTCGAATGTACTTGTCGCAAATGACGGGCATATTCGCCTTATTGACTTTGATGCGGCAAGACTGTATAAGGCTGATGTCTCAAACGATACTCGATATCTTGGCACGAAAGGCTATGCCGCACCTGAGCAGTTCGGGTTCAGCCAGACAGACTGTACTGCGGATATTTATGCTCTTGGTGTAACAATGAAAACTGTTATGGGCAATCTTGCGCAAAGCAGGAAATATCGTGAAATAATACGGAAATGTACGGAGTTTGACCCTGTAAACAGGTATCAGAGAGCGGCGGCAGTAAGACGAAGCCTGCGGTTCGGCAAAGTGCGGACAGCTGTTGAAATTGCAGTTGCGGCAGTGGTTCTGATTGGCGCGGTAATATTTGCTTCAGCACTGAACAAGTCTGTGGACACTGACGAAAATATTTCTGTTGATACAACAGCTTCTGTAGCTGTTACAGAAGCTGTGCCTGAGGGTGCGTACAAATTTGTTTCTCCGGGTGAAGAAAACAAAACGGAAGCTGCTGCAAATGGTCATATCAGAGATATTGATTTGGAGGGACGCTGGATTACGGTAAAGGAGCTTGACGACTTCGGACAGGCAGCCATTGAGCAATGGATTGACGAAGAAAGTGACACTTTTCTGTATGACGATACCCTTGACCTCCAATATATTGACTTTTATTACGGTGGTACATATTATGCGTATTATTTGCTGCACTCAGAAACAAACAAGTGGAATTACGGCGAAATCAAATACAGTATTTCTCCTGATACTGAAAAAACGTTGTCCTACTATATCTACCGAATTGACGGACAAGATTGTTTATTCCTTGAAAAGAAAGACGGTAATGGCTGTTATGTGCTGAAAAAGGACGTCAGAGAATATGTTTCGCCTCAGGACTCCTCAAGGATTGCAGATGTTATGTATGATATTCCCGAAACAGATGAGTACGGAAATATTAAATATCACAGCAGTCTTACCAAGGAATACGAATTCGTCAATGACCCTGACCTGATTGGTGAATGGGTCGGAGTGGACTATATTGATACATATGATGTGACGTGGATTTATAACGAAAATATGGATACCACTGATTTATGGTACAAAAAAATTGATTTCAGAGACGACGGCAGCTGTACATATTATCTCGGTGAGGATATGAAGCAGGCTGCCCATAAGTGGACTTACGGGCTGGTGATTCCTGAAGATGGCACAGATATAAAGAGTTATATGATTTATAATATCAATGGTGAGGATTACCTTTATATTGAAAACAGAGTCAGCAATCCTTCATCCCTCAATGGCTTTGACAGCGGATACTATATTTTCAAAAGGGGATAAAAGTATAGCTGACAGCTAACCAAAAAACATTTAAAATCGTGTATGCTATGTAGTAAGCATACACGATTTTTTTATGGAGTGATGTTATGAAGGATGAAATGCAGATAAACAAGTTCTTTGACAATCTCAGCTCAATTGCACAACAGCTTGAATTGATGGTGGAGAACGGTACACCGCTTCCTAAGGGGGCGGCAGAGAAGGTTGCGGAGTTTAATGATGTTATACAGAGGTTGAATGGAAAATGAGATACTAAGGAATTATAATCCATAAAAAGTTTATTTTGTATACCCTAAAAGTCTTGACGCGCAACTTAATTTGTGGTATAATAACAAAAAATATTTAATTCAATAAAATGTTTTAGGCGAAATGACGAAGGGACACTGCTATGGAAGATAATAAAAATTATTCAGAAGGTAAAAGATTATTTCAGTTAAGTAAAGAGACAGATGAAAAACAAGATTTGAAAAGTTCTATTATATGTGTGTTTAATTAGTATTTGAAGGGAAGATATTATGAAAAGGATTTTTATTACGCTTCTAGCGGCAGTTATGCTTATGCTATCTTTTACGGCTTGCTCAGAGGAAGCCATAGATGATATTATTAAATCAGGAGAACAAGCAGTATCAAATATTTATCTTGGGTCAAACGAACAGATTGCAGAGATATCTAAAAATTTAAAATCTGATGATATAAAGGAAAGTATGAAACAATCAAATCTATATGATTTATTGATACAAGTAGTAGCAAACGATTCGTTTGAATTTACGATGAATGATCTTACGTTAAGTTATTCTGGAACAAAATGCTATCTCGGAAACGCGAATGAATATGCTTATATCAAGGATTTTTTAACGGTATACGCTATTGACTATAAAAAACAAACGTATGGGTACATTTTTGTGGATTATGATGGATTTATAGATGAGATATATGAAATTTCACCAATAGATATTTTTTTGCTTATCTTTATAACGGTGAATTTATTGAAAGCGGGACAGAAGTAATAGACGGTGTGGAATATGAATATGATATTTTTACAACGTCAATCCCGCATGTATTTTTATACAAAGACGGAGCGTTGGTGGGACAAGGTGAAGGTGTATTGCCACGTCCTTTTGATCAGAGTGGATGTTACTTTAGTCCAGTAAGCAGTGTCGATTTTGAAATTCCCGAGGAATATACAAAAATATCTCAAGAGGATATACTAGAGGAGCTTTCTAATCGGTATTAAGAACAACAAATGATTTATTGCTTTTGGAGGTAATATTATGGAATTATATGATAGAATCAGATTAAACTCAATTTCGGGGGGATATAATCATTCTCTTGCAGTGAAGAATAATGGACGAGTAGTTGCCGCAGGAGATAATAATTGGAAACAATGCAATGTTTTATTCTGGAATGATATAATTTCTGTTGCAGCAGGAGACGAGCATAGCGTTGGATTGAAATCAAATGGAACAGTTGTTGCTACAGGAGAAAATGATGATGGAGAATGTAATGTGTCACAATGGACAGATATAGTTTCTGTAGCCGTAGGAATGGGATATACTTTGGGCTTGAAGAATAACGGAACAGTAATATCGACAGGCTATAATGATTGCGGACAACGAAGTGTGCGCAAATGGAACAATATTATTTCAATAAAAGCAGGCAATTCACATTCTCTTGGATTGAAATCAGATGGTACTGTTGTTGCAGTTGGCGATAACGATTTCGGACAGCGAAATGTATCATCCTGGAAAAATATCATTTCAATTGAATGTGGTGCATTTACTTCGTTAGGTATTACGTCAGATAATACTGTCATAGCCGCAGGTTCCGATTATGATGATGTTACAAGCAGTTGGACAGATATTGTTCAGGTTACGGCAGGTACCGATTTTATAGCGGGGCTAAGAAAAGATGGTACAGTAGTAGCAGTTGGTGAAAATAAACATAAACAGTGCAATGTATCCGCATGGAAAAATATAGTTGCGATTTCTGCAGGTGCAAATCATATACTCGGGCTTCGTTCGGATGGTAAAGTAGTTGCCGCTGGTTATGATGGAGAAGGACAATGCATACTTTGGGGATTTAAGAATATCAAGATATATTAAGCGATTACATAAATTACTTTTAAATAATCGGATCGAAATTAGCACTCTTAAATTAAGAGTGCTAATTTTTACTATCTATCCATAAAAATATCACAATTTATACACAATACATAGCTATACTATAATTGCAGAGAAAAGAAAAAAGAGCCTTGGAAAGGCGTGTCCGTCACAAAGAAGTTTTTAAACCCTAAGACAAAGGTTGCCTAAAATTACGCAGCCTTTCTCTTTTTGTCATAGTCAAGACTGTCCGCAACAACCGAAGCACTTGCAATCCTGAACTTGAAATAAATATCAATCTTCTGCTGTCTGTGACCACTGGATTTGTCTGGAGCGTGCACCTCAATCCGTTCAATCAGTTCGTGCATAATTTCAGGGGTAAGAACAGAAATCTCAGTGTATTTCTTCACGATATCAATAAATTGCGTGATATCCGCAGATTTTTGCTCCTTCATTTCAATAAACTCGGTCAATGCAGAAACGTTCAGCATTAACTCTTTTTGTTCAGCTTCATAGTCCTTCGACAGTGACTCAAAACGCTCATCAGAAATCTTACCGCTTACGTTATCCTCATATAACCTCTTGAACAGCTTGTCCAGCTCTGAAATTCTCTTTTCAGCCTTGGTAAGCTGTTTTCTTGATTTTTTGAGTTCTACGAAATGCGATTGTGCCGAGACTTTCATTGCAGTTTTGATAAATTCATCTTCATTCTTATGCACGCTATCAAGCATTTTGTTGATTTCCTTTATTACAATGTCCCTCAAAACACAGGTGCGAATATAATGTCCTGAACATTCCAACTGGTCTTTGGCATAGGTACTGCATTTCATATGCTCCTGCTCATCAGACAGACTTCTTGAACGGCACAGATATAATTTTTCACCGCAATCTGCACAATAAACCATTCCCGAAAAAACATTAACTTCCTCGTGATTTTGCATTCTTCGTTTGTTTTTTCGCAATTCCTGCACCAAATCAAAATCGTGCTGTGAAATAATCGGTTCGTGAGTGTTCTCAAAAACAACCCATTCCTCTTTGGGATTTTTCACTTTCCTTTTGCATTTGTATGATTTACGATGAGTGCGGAAGTTTACAGTATGACCTGCATATTCTGGTTTCTCAAGAATTTTAACTACTGTGTCAGAACACCAGCGGGTTGGATATTTAAAAGTTCTCGTGTGCGGCTGTCCGTGTGCTTGTGCATACGCTGTAGGAATAAGAATACCATCATCAGTAAGCATTCTTGCAATTTGTGCAGGATCGTAGCCTTCGATACAAAGTCTGTAAATCCTTTTTATAATCTTAGCCGCCTCATCATCAATTTCCCAAAGATTTTTATCAGCTTCTGATTTCTTGTAACCATAAGGAATAATTGATGTAAGCGGTTTTCCCGACAGACCCTTAGCCTTGAAAACAGCTTTAATCTTTTTCGAGGTATCACGAGCAAACCAGTCATTAAAAATATTCTTGAATGCCATCAGTTCGTTTTCGCTCTTGAACGTATCCACATTGTCATTGATGGCGATGTACCGAACGTCATAATCAGGAAATATGATTTCTATGTACTCACCCGTTTTAAGGTAGTCACGTCCGAGTCGTGACAAGTCTTTAGTGATAACCGTTTCAACCTTGCCTGCTTCAACGTCATTCATCATACGAATAAAATCGGGACGGTTGAAATTCGTGCCACTGAATCCGTCGTCAACATAGAACTGGGGATTTGCAAAGCCGTTGTCCTGTGCGTACTTTAAAAGAATTGCCTTTTGGTTTGTAATATTATTGCTTTCACCTGCAAGCATATCGTCCTGAGACAGGCGGCAATATAACGCTGTAATTTTATCTGACATATTAACCTCACTTTCTAAACTATTACAGCGGATTATGTTACCTTTATTATATCACATCCTTAAGAACAATTCAAGGTGGTAAAGTACAAAAGCGGAAATAATCCGCTGTATTTTACTACGCTACAAATTGCAGACTGTCAACATCTCTCGAAATCAGCCGCTTGATAATGTCATCAAAGGTCTCCTTACACCCGAGGTTGAAGTGCGTTTCAACTATGTAAGTGGTATGTCCGATTTTGTATTCGGAGATGTTTGTGGCAAGTGAGGGGTTATTCTCATTTGCTACGGCGGTATTCCTGCATACATTTCTAATCATTTAGCTCCTTTCTGCCTTATGGCGGTTGAATTGTTTGCAACTAATGCGTTATTGAAAATCCAATAGTGTGTGGTATAATATAAACAAATCAAACTTAAAGGAGATTTGCTATGTTATACCTGTCTGAAAATCTTAAAAAGTATCGTTCTCTTAAAAATCTTACACAAGAAGATGTTGCCGAATATCTTGGTATTACTCCCCAGAGTGTTTCGAAATGGGAGCGAGGTGAAAGTTATCCCGACATAACTTTTCTGCCTGCACTTGCAAATATTTTTGAAACCAGTATTGATTTACTGATAGGTATGGATACAATCCGTGCCGAACAGACACGCTACAACATACATAAAACCGCCGTTGAACTTCAGCGAAACGGTGATTATGCCTCTGCTGAAAAGGTGTACCGTGACGCATTGCTGATTTATCCCAACAATCCGGGAATGATTTTAGGACTTGCAGGGGTGCTTGCATTGCAGGGTAAATCTGAGGAAGCGATTGAGCTTATGGAACGTGGGCTCCCCATATCCATAAACGAAAAGCAAAAGTCAACGACCCGTGCAGCATTGTGTTTTCTATATCTGAAATGCGGCAGAAAAGATAAGGCAGAAGCACTTGCTTCTGAACTACCACACACCAGAGAAAGCCGTGAGGTTATTCAGCCGTTGATTTCAAAAGGGCTTGATGACAGTGAAATAGATGCAAACATTAAAAATATACTTCTTGGTGATGGAAAAGGAATAAGGTGATACACTTCCGAGCGTGAGCGAAAACCTCACGCTCTTTTTTCATAACCCATAATTTTTCTGTAAATAATTTTTCTCTACTATTTCATCACCCTCCTTAAAATTCAGCGGTCTCAGGTGCAACCTGAAATGTGGGGGTATGCTATCAGCACAGCGGCGGACGGCTGATACTTTTTGAGGGGGTAGCAACTCAAAAAGCCGCTTACCCCGAAAGTATACGGTACTTTCTCTGCTTGCTACGCATACAAAAAACAAAAGAATACGTATTCCTACTTTTCTTGTTCCGCCCGAATGGGCATTACCCCTCAAAAAAATCTGCAGCGGCTAAGGGCAAAAAAATACCCCCTTCATAAGTACCTACAAATTCGAACGAATTTTTAAGTCTGATGGAGGGGGATTATGAAATTTTGGAGGATTGTATAAAAAGAAAGGGGAATAAATATTGTGGATTACAAAATTCCCGATAACTCAATAAAGAATTATCGGGATATATTATAATGCTTTATATCAGCGGTTTGTTTAGTACAATAATTGTATAATCTCTCAATAATGCCAGTTTTTATTTTATAAATACACTGACAAATATACTGATTTGAGTAGTTAAATTGTGAGGAGATTGCAGTGATTAGCAAGTTTTGGCTAATAATCGACCAAATTGAATTAAAAACATCAAAAGTTGTCGGATATTGAAATCTGACAGCTTTTATGTTATAATACAATAGATTATTATATTATATAGAAAGGATATTTTTATGGTAAAGCTTGCAGAAATGTATGTAACACTGCTACCCGTTATTCTTGCAGGTATTATGAATATGGTATGGTGCAAGGTAAATGTATGTGGTTTTCTGAAAAAGCCTGTTGATTTCGGAAAGAATTTTTCTGACGGAAGAAGAATATTCGGCGATAACAAGACCTTCAAGGGCTTTATCGGAATGATTATTTTCGGAGCTGTGTTCTCAGTCCTGTGGGGAATTATTTCCCTGAACAGCGATTCTCTTACAGCCTATAACTATTTTTACAGAAATTATAACAATTCTTTTTTGTATAATATTATGATTGGAACACTTATGGGCTTTGCCTACGCTTTATTTGAGCTTCCAAACAGCTTTTTGAAAAGAAGGCTTGATATTACTCCTGGTAAAAATGATATAAGCGGTATAAAAAAAGTTTTTTTCATCTTCCTTGACCAGGCCGATTCAATTTTCGGCTGTGTTCTCGTTGTATGCATTTTTTATCCGTTGCCAATATGGTATTATTTTATATATGTACTGCTTGGTGCAGTAACACATATCATACTGAATATGCTTTTATATTTCTGTCATTTAAGAAAAAATATGTTTTGACCGAAAGGATATGTTTGAATGAATATGTATTGTCTTGAAGAAAAGCTTAACGCAGGAGAGGTCGGCAACAAAGCAGCTTTTCTTTCCTTAATGAAACGTAACGGCTTCAATGTTCCGACAGGTATTGTTCTCGGGAACGATATTTTCACGAAAACTATTTCCGCAAATGATAACAAGCACGAGGTTGATATGCTTTTGGAGGTGCTTTCAAAAAGCAATGCAAAAGAAACCTCCGATAAAATTTCAGAGCTTTATTCCTCGCTTAAATTACATGATGAAGTAAAATCAGAAATAGAAGAAAAAATAAACATGCAAAAGAAATATGCCGTAAGAAGCAGCGGAATAAAAGAAGATTTAAGCGGATTTTCTTTTGCGGGTCAGTACGATACAGTAATCAACGCAAAAGGTATTGACGAAATTTCAGCAGCTATTATAAAATGCTATCTTTCGGCATATTCGGAAACAGTTCTTTCTTATATTGCGGCAAATGAATTGTCTGTCGATGAAATCGGAATGTCAGTTATTATTCAGGAAATGATTGATTCCGAGGTAAGCGGAGTCGCATTTACGGTAAATCCTACAAGCGGTTGTGATAAAGAAATCTTTATTGAGGCAGCAAAAGGTCAGGGCGAAAATCTTGTAAGCGGAAAGGTTGCAGCCGAAAGATATTCCTATAATTGGTGGAATAAAGAAATTACACTTTCATCAGGAAAGCTTATTTCTGACGACAAAATAAAAGAAATTGCAGATACAGCGCTTCGTATTCAGCAGTTTTTCGGTTACCCATGCGATATTGAATTTGCATATGAAAATGAAATTCTTTATATCCTTCAGGCAAGAGCAATAACAAAAATTCTTTACGGTGAAATAAAAGACCAATGGACTACCGCAGACTTTAAGGACGGCGGAGTTTCAGCAACCGTTTGTACCCCGTATATGTGGAGTCTTTATGAATATATCTGGGAAAGCGAATTGCGTAAATTCCTTATTGAATCTAAAATCTTGAAGCCTGCCGAGCTTGAAAAAAAGCTTGGAGATATGTTCTACGGAAGACCTTATTGGAATTTAAGCGTTGTAAAATCGGCAATGGCTAAAGTTCCTGGATACAAGGAAAGAGATTTTGACAGTGAATTGGGTGTTAAAATAACGTATGATGGAGATGGCGTTACTACATCAGTTACTCCTAAAACTCTTGTGGATATTGCCATAATGGCATTGGCGCAGAAAAAGATTGTCAAGGAACGCAAGGATAATGCCGAAAAATTCAAATCAGAACTCTTAAACATTTATTCCGATTATTTTGCAGATAAGGACAAACCTTTTTCGGCTGACGAAATAAAAGCAAAATGGAAAAAGCTTGTTTTCACTGATTACCTTAACAGCGAAAGCACATATTTCCGACAGATTTTTATCAACACAATTCATCAGTCATTGTATAAAGATAAAATCCTGAAGCACACCACAAAGGGCGGTTATTTTACCCTTATAGGCGGTCTTGATAATATTTCACATCTACTCCCTTTTTATGATATGTGGGAAATAAGCAGAAGTATCAGAAGCGACAAAGCTGCATTTGCTTTCTGGAGCGACACGCCTGCTTCTGAAATAGCCGGAAAAACCAACTCTGTTCCTTGTGGCGAAAAGGTTCTGGAGTATATAGAAAAATTCGGGTATCACTCCAAGAAGGAACTTGATGTTACATATCCGTCTTTTTATGAGGATATAATCACGGTAATAGATGATGTAAAAAGAACTTGTGCTTTAGGTGATGAATGTTCACCTGAAACCGATTCTTTGCGTCTGCGTGAAGATTTCAGCAAAGAGATGGAAAAGGTAAAGAAAAAACTTTCTGCATCAGCTTACAGAAAGTTTGAAAAGAATGTAGCTGAAATGCGAAAGCTTCTTTGGTGGAGAGAAGAATTCAGAGATGTTTCAACAAGATTTTACTGCATAATCAGAGCGTATACGTTAAGGCTCGCTGAAATACTGTTCAATGAAAATTATATTTCAGATAAAAATGACATCTGGTTTGCAAAAATTGAAGATATACGAAACTTGCTTGATAATAACATCAAAAAGGAAGAATTCGCCAGAATAATAGAAAAAAACAAGGTATACTATTCCTCTTTCAGAAATTTTACAAGTGAAAACGAAATCGGCTCAAAATTTGCAAATACATCAAGCAGTGTTGCAGGTAAGGCGTTATGCGGAATAGGCTGTTCCTGTTTCAAGGCAACAGGAACAGCAAGAGTAATTCACTCTCTTGACGAAACAGACAGATTATGCGAGGGCGACATCCTTATAACTAAGTTCACCGATACAGGCTGGACAAGTAAATTTGCTATGCTGGGCGGAATTGTTACGGAGTACGGCGGAATACTATGTCACGCAGCAATAGTTTCAAGAGAATACGGCATTCCCTGCGTTGTCTGCACCGAAAATGCAACAAAGCTTATCAAGGATGGCGAAACTATTACAATAAACGGCGAAACGGGCGAAATAATAATTGGCGGTGAAAAGAATTGAAAATGTTTCTCGGATACTATAACAAATCGGTAATACTTACATATATAGGTGCAGCAGCTGCAGTCCTCGGAATGGCATTGGCACTTTCGGGAAAAATGAAATATGCTGTCTTATGCCTTATTGTATGCGGCGTCGCAGACCTCTTTGACGGAATGATAGCAAGACGCTGTAAAAGAACGGAAGAAGAAAAAGAATTCGGAATACAGATAGACTCCCTTACCGATATGGTAAGCTTTGCTGTTTTTCCTGTTGTAATTTCCTTTGCTATGGGAAACACAAGTTGGTATCATATCGCAATCAGTGTGTTTTATGTGCTTGCAGCTATAACAAGGCTGGGCTTTTTCAATGTTTCTGCTTCCATTTCATCGGAAACAAAATTCTATACAGGATTACCTGTAACCTTTGCGTCTCTGATAGTTGTATCTGCTTTTATTGCAGACAGCATTTTAAGCATCACCGAAATAATAATGCCTGTATGTCTTTTTGTCACAGCTGTTCTGTTTATACTTAAAATAAAAATAGCAAAACCGAAGGGAATTGCATATCTGCTGCTCGGACTTCTTGCAATAGCCCTTGCCGTTGCAGTAATTTTTGTTGGTGGATAATATGGCAAGGATTTACGACAGAAAAAGCAAAACCTTTTATGAGGATAAACAGTATGGTGGCAAAGCTCTTAATTTTCTGTACGGCAATATATTGGGAAGAATTATTCTAAGACTTTTTATTGCAGGAAAAGGCTATTCAAGACTCAATGCAAAAAGAAATTCCACAAGAAAATCCACAGAGAAAATTGCCCCCTTTGTCAAAGAATACGGAATTGTTATGAGTGATTTTGAGGACAGGGAGTACAGTTCCTTTTCCGATTTTTTCACAAGAAAGCTTGCTGACGGAAAAAGAGTCTTTTCAGCCGAAAAAAATGATTTGATATCCGTAGCAGACAGCAAGCTTCTTTGCTACAGAATTACAGATGACGGAAAAATTCCCATAAAAAACAGTATCTATACTGCAAGGGAAATCATAGACGAAGATTTGACAACGGACTTTTATGGTGGATATTGTCTTGTTTTCAGATTAACGGTTGACGATTACCACAGATATTGCTTTTTCGACGACGGAAAGCTTATCCGAAGCAAATATATAAATGGTAAGCTTCATACCGTGAGTCCGATTTCTTCGAAAAAATATAAGGTGTTTTCAGAAAACTTCCGTAGTGTTTCGTATATCGAAACGGAAAACTTCGGCACTTGCTATCAAATTGAAATCGGTGCCTTGCTTGTAGGCAAAATAATAAATTACTCCGCAGAAAGTTTCTTCAAGGGTGAAGAAAAGGGATACTTTGAAATGGGAGGCTCAACCTGCGTTGTTATGGTAAAAAAAGGCACCGTGACTATTGATGCCGATATACTTGAAAATTCTGAAAAAGGAATTGAAACCAAAGTCCTTATCGGAGAAAGGATAGGAAAGAAAAATGCTCAGGCGACTTAATATTTATTTCAAGGAAATGTATCCGCTTATTCCGAGACTTCTGCTTGGCTTTATAGTCTTTGGCGAGATATATTTTATTTTGCTTCTCAATTATGGTGTTACGGATTTTTCTTTAGGCATACAGGAAATTGTTGGCGGTATAACGATTTTCGGGTTTCTGATGTTTCTGCGTATTGCTGATGATTTCAAGGATTACGAATCAGATAAACGACTTTTCCCTGACAGAGCATTCCCAAGCGGAAAGGTTTATAAAAAAGACTTGAACACTGTTGTTGCCATAGACCTTGCCGTTATGACAATTCTGAATGTTATTTTTATGAATAACATTTTATTCTATCTGTTTCTTATGACTTATGGAATTCTTATGTCATTGTGGTTTTTCCAGAAGCATAAAATCAGCAAAAGTCTGCCGCTTGCACTGGTTACGCACAACCCTGTGCAGATGGTACTGAATTTGTATATCATTTCATTCTGCTGCATAAAGTACGAGCTTCAGCCATTTACATTAACATCCTTTCTTGTTCTTATGACGCTTTATTTTCCTGCGCTTATATGGGAGATTGCAAGAAAAATCCGTGCGCCGAAGGATGAAACGGAATACACAACATATTCAAAGCTTTTTGGACATAAAAAATCTACGCTGTTTATCCTTATCCTCACGCTTGTGGATATAGTTACAAATCTTCTCCTTGTTATAAATCTTAATATAATCGGTTTCTTTATCCTCATAATCAATGTTACAATAATGACCGCAGAGTTTATTATGTTTATAAAGAATCCCGAAAGATTCAAGCTTGTAACAAGAGTTGAAATTTACACATACATTACAGAGGCTACAATGCTTCTGATAATTCCCGCCTATATGATATTTGGAAAGATATGAATACATTTATTACAACAGATAATTACAAGGAATATACAATCGGAAAAAAAGCAGAACGTCTTTTTATTATGAAAGAGAATGGATTTAATGTTCCGTCGCTTTTTTGCATAAATGAAATCCCTGAAAAAGAAAAGCTCCTTTCATTCTTGAATGACGGAAGGGAGTTTTCGGTGCGTTCATCTGCACTTTGTGAGGATTCCTCTGATAACTCTTTCGCAGGGCAGTTTGACAGCTTTCTTTTTGTAAAAAAAGAAAATGTATACGATAAAATAAAGGATTGCTTTTTGTCTGCCGAAAAGGAAAATGTTATTTCTTACTGTAAGGAAAACAATATAAATCCTGACACCATAAAAATGTCTGTAATTGTTCAGGAAATGATTGACTCTGATTATTCAGGCGTTATATTTTCTTCCAATCCGCAGGGCGTTTTAAACGAAAGCGTTATTGTTATGGGAAGCGGAACAGGAGACAATGTTGTTGAAGAAAAAACAGACGTTACAACCTGTTATTACAACAGAACAGATAAAAAATATTATACCGAAAAAAGCTGTGAAAAATCTCCGTCTATGACAGAGAATTTGATAGAAGAGCTTATTTCGTTATGCGAAAAAACAGAAGAAATCTTTGGGAAGCTTATTGATATTGAATTTGCTGTAAAGAACGATGAAGTTTTTATCCTTCAGGTCAGACCAATAACGACAATAAATAATAAAACTCCACTTATTCTTGATAACAGCAACATAGTGGAAAGCTATCCCGGAATATCGCTGCCGTTAACAATTTCTTTTGTGAAAGAAGCGTACAGCGGTGTCTTCAAGGGGCTTGCCAACAGAGTTCTTCGTGATGAAAAAATTGTAAACAGATATAACGAAACTTATTATAATATGACAGGCTCAGCAAACGGCAGAGTATATTATAAAATCAGTAATTGGTATACTGTATTGTCATTTCTTCCAATGTCAAAAAAGATAATTCCCATGTGGCAGGATATGATGGGTGTTACGGAAAAATCTGTTGACAGCGATGAAGTAAAGCTTTCATTTTTTAAAAGACTTTCTACATATGTAAATGTTATCTCCGAAGCCTTTTCTGTAAGAAAAAATATGGAAAAGCTCAACGCTTCATTTCCTGCAACAGAAAAATATTTCAGGGAGAATTTCACCGCAGATATCACTCTCAAAGATGTAAAATCACTCTATGATGAGATATCAGAAAAGGTTCTTTCCGTATGGGATATAACGCTTCTCAATGATCTTTACGCATTTGTTTTCACGGGACTGCTTAAAGCTGAAATCAAAAAATCAGGTGTAACAGACTATGAAAAAACAGTTAACGAATTTATAAGCGGTATTTCAAATATAGAAAGTATGAAGCCAATAAGGGCAATGATAAAGCTTGCTGACTATGATAGAAAAATGCTTGATGAACTGAACGGCTCACAGAAGGAAAAAGAACTTGAAGAAAAGCTTGACGCTTACCCTGAATTTAAAGAAAAGTTCTATGAATATATTTTACTTTACGGTGACCGTTCGCCTGAGGAATTGAAAATGGAAACTGTTACGTTCAGGGAAAGTCCGTTGCTGCTTATGAAAAAAATCAGCGAACTTTCTTCTGATAAGGATATATTTGAAAAAACAAAAAATTCTCTGCTCGATGAAACAGAGAAATCAACAGAAAGCATAACAGCTGATATAAAAAAGAGAAAAAAACGAATTATGTATTTTGCTGAAAAGGCTTCTGTGGGAATAATGAACAGAGAAATTTCGCGCCTTAACAGAACAAGAATTTACGGAATGGTGCGTTCAATGTTCTTGAGAGCAGGAGAAATCTTTTGTTCAGATGGGAAAATATGTGATAAAAGAGATGTTTTCTATCTTACAAAAGATGAGATTTTTAACGGCAATCCTGATACCTTTGCTGACATAATAGAGAAAAGAAAAAGTGATTACAAAGGATTTTATGAGCTTCCCGCATTTTCAAGAATAATCTTTTCCGGTAAGGAATTCGATAAAAATATCATCCGCACAGACACTGTTTCAGGCGTTGCTTCAGATGAAAAAACGCTTTACGGAACGCCATCTTCTGCAGGAATAACAAAAGGAACAGCAGTTGTTGTTAAAGATGCCTGCAATCCTCCTGATACCAAGGGTAAAATAATTGTTGCAAAAATGACAGACCCGGGCTGGGTGTTTCTTTTGTCAAATTCAAAGGGAATTATCAGCGAAAAAGGTTCTCTTTTATCGCACACTGCTATTATTTCAAGGGAGCTGAAAATCCCTGCTGTTGTCGGAGTAAAAAACGCTTCTGAACTGATAAAAGACGGCGATATAATAGAGCTTGACGGCAATAGCGGAATAATAAAAATATGCGGAAAGGAGAAATAGAATGTATCTTGTAAAAAAAGTGACCGAAAATGATTATGAAGATTTTTTAGATTTTCCCTCACGCATACATATAAAAAAAGAGCTTATGCAGAAGCGTTCCGATGAAATTGCATTGCTCAAAGGTACACATACGTTGAGCAATTATTTCACATTTACAGCTTTTCTATGTTACTGTGACAGCAAGGTTGTTGCAAGATGTGCTGTAACAATATATACCGATAAAGATGAAGCTTATCTCGGCTTTTTTGACAGCGAGGATAATATTGAAGCAGTAAAAGCTATTATGGAAGCAGCCGAAAACTTTGCAAGAGAAAACGGAATAGTAAAACTTACAGGTCCTGTAGACGCAAGCTTTTGGATTGGATACAGAATGAAATCTAACAAATTTGATGAAAAGCGATTCTTTTCCGAACCCTATGGCAAGGACTATTACCCGAAGCTATGGAAGGAAAATGGCTATAAAATTTCCCAGGTGTATGTATCAAACATCTATAAAAAGCTTTCAAAGAACGAGGAAGATGACGAAAACTATATAAAAAGATATAACTTTTTTACCAAAAGAGGTTACAGCATTGTTTCTCCGTCAAGAAAAGACTGGGACAAGGTTATCGGTGAGGTTTACACTCTGCTTGTTAAGCTATACAGTGATTTCCCTGTTTTCTCGCATATTACCGAAAAAGAGTTTAGAGAGATGTATAAGGACCTCAAAACAGTTCTTGATTTTTCTATGGTCAAACTTGGATATAAAAATAATAAGCTGGCAGGATTTTTTATTAGCGTTCCCGATTACGGAAATAGACTTTGCGGAAATATAGGACTTCCTGAGATTTTATTTATGCTTAAAAACAGAAGAAGATGTGATAATTACATTCTTCTGTATATTGGCGTTGACGAAAAGCATCTGGGACTTGGATCTGCTTTGTCACAAGCTATGTTTGAAGAGCTTCGCAGAAAAAGATCTTCATCAATAGGTGCTCTTATTAAAAAGGGCAAGGTGTCCGAAAAATATATTGACAATAAAATCCTTTACCAAAGGGAATATCTGCTGTTTGAAAAGCATTTATAACTTGCTCAATTGAGAAATAGTATTCTTATTTTTTATTATTATTCAATAAACAGGCACACGGTCGATTCCGTGTGCCTGTCTGCATAACCCGCTGTATTAAGTTTTATACGATATTTGTGAAAACTTCTTTATCGCTGTCCAACTAAACCAAGACTCTTTTTATCCAAACTGTCCTGATCGTACAATGGAGTATGTTGAAGAAAATGACCGTTATGTTATTTTCTCCGATGGAAAAGCTGTTGAAGAATATTCAGTTACAGTAGAAAGCAAACAGAATGATTTGAATTGAAAAATCCCCATCTGCCATTACTGACAGATGGGGATTTTGAATTTAATCCTGAAGCCCTGAAAGGCATTCTGTATAACAGCATAAACGGCATAATACTGTAGCCGCCTCTTCCGAATTGTGCTCAGAAGCACATCCAGTCAGTCTTGAACATAACTTTTCTCCCGCTGACATATTAAACTCATTACAAAGCTTTTCCGCAGTATTAAGTCTGCGTAATACATCCGTGCGTATTTCGTTTGTACCGCTGAATGCGATATCTGCTATTATTTCTTCAAGCAGTGAAATAAGCTTATCCATCAGATTGTCAGCTCCTTTCCATTGCCGAAATAAATGTTAACTATACCTTCTGAATTAATTTCAGCAATCGCTTCTGTAATGCCGCCCATTCTTTTTAACAGAAAATATCTGTCAGCGGCAGGCTTATCGGCATATGCTTCAATACTCTTTACAGCCAGTGAAGTGAGTTCGCTGTAAGCTGTTTCACAATTGAATTTGCCATCCTTTCCAATTATGGAATAATAAAGAATTTGTTCACCTTTATCAAAATAAGCATCAATGTTTTCTGCACTTACAACAGCATAACGTGGCTTTTTTTGATATGAAAAGTAATCATATTCTTCCTCAGGAGCAAATTCAAAAGCTTCTTCAGGTAAATCATTACATCCGATTTTATTTGATGTTACGCAGGTTGTCTGTGAAGATGATGATATTTTATCATTAGAATCAGCTTTACATCCGATAAGCGATAACTTTCGTCCGCTTATATTTTCGATGGACATCTTATTCTGCCAGTGAGAGTGTGCACGCATAAGCTTATATAGTGATTTCAGACTTCCTGAGTCAGAGGTTTTGCTGTAAATATCCGATATGGCTGAATTATAGGTGTAAAACTTATTCTGTTCTGTCTCAAACATTACTGCTGTGAGACCCGCAAAACCTGATTTGCTTCTGTACGGGTAAACACCAAGGCAGATAAATTCTCGTTTGCCGATATTTTCGTATTCATTACCCGAAAAGAGCAAAGCCTTCCCCTGCTCTTTGAGAGAAGCCTCCGCAGTATTGTATATCCTGCAAATTCTCATTGCCGCTGTAAGCTGATTAAAGCCTGCTTTCTTTTCGAGCATAAGCTCAATATCTTCTGCCGCACTTCTGCAAAGCCGCCCTATTTTTCTGTGTACGGTTGGTGCTGTAAGAGAAAGCCGTGACAAAATTTCCGAGTCATTTTTTGTACAGCTGATAATTCCTTTTGCTAGGATACCCGTCATTGTTTTCATAACTTCATCAAGATATTTTTCATCAGCTTTAATTTCTTCGGAAGTCTGTTTATCTTGTGCAGATGGCTTTTGAATATCAGCTTTTGCATTTTCTTCAACACAGTCCTCATTACCATCAGAAAAGACAGATACCGCAATAGCCGCAGCAATAATATGTCTGCATATGGTTTTGGAAGGACAGCTGCATTTACAGCTTGCCAATTCTCCGCACATCGAAACTTCAGCGTCGGGAAGCTTAACTTTCAGATATTCTTCTGTCACTTCAAGCCTTGTTTCACACGCTTCAATATCCTTCAGCGCACGCTTGTAGGTGCCCTTGTTGGAAGCGGCAACAAGCTTTTCTTCGGTAAATTGTCCGCCTATTCTGCGCGCATAAGCCTCAGCGGCGTTATCGGCTATGATATTATATTTCCTATCCATTCAGCCAGCTCCTCAGGGGTTATTGCCGCAACGTCTGCACCCATCCCTGCAATATATTTAGCCGCAGGACGGTTGTAGCACGGCTCACTTTCATAATCAAGCGCGGGCAGAACAATAAGTTTTGCGCCGCTTTCAAGTATATCCTTGCATTTTCTGTATACTCTGCGAATGTCGCCGCCCTCGTAAAGGTCGGTAATCAGAATAACAATTGTCTTTGCAGGTGCAGTCATAAGACTTTCACCGTAACAAAGCGCCCTGTAAATGTCCGTGCCTCCTCCAAGCTGAACCCTCATCAAAATGTCTGTCGCACTTGATGTATGTTCACTCAAATCAGCGATAGCTGTGTCAAAAACAGCAAGTTTCGTGCGCAGGAATGGCAGCTTTGCGAAAATGCTTGCCATTACCGATGTGTAAATAACCGAATTGCACATGCTTCCGCTCTGGTCGGCAAGTATGATAATATCCCACGGATTATAACGTTTGACCGTGTTGCTGAAATACAGTCTGCGTGGGATAATTGTGCCATACTCCTTGCTGTAGTTTTTAAGATTTCTTTCAATAGTTTTTTTGAAATCAAAGTTTCTGTAAACCTTGTAGTATGACTGCGTGCTTGAAAGCTTCTTACCGTAAAAGCTTCTGCGTATCGCAACCTCAAGCTTCTTTGAAATTTCTTCTGCCGCACGTCTGATAACATCATCAGCCTGCTTCCGTACATTCTGAGGAATTATATTTCTGAACGAAAGCAATTTTCCAAGCAAGGTAATATCAGGTTCAAGGTTTTTGAGAATTTCTGAATTAGTCAGCATCTCATCAATTCCGTATTTATTAAGAGCGTCCTTCTGCATTATTTCTGCCGCACTTTTCGGGAACAGCTTCTTGACCTTTCCAAGCCATTCGGGTACAGAGAAAACAGATGCACCACGTCCTCCGCTGCCATCGCTTCTTATACCTCGTCCGCCTGAATATTCTCTGTCATAGAGAAAAGCGAGTGCATCCTCGGTTTCTGCGTAACTTCCGTCAAGAGGGAGCTTTTCTTCCGCAAACTGACCCAGTATAAGCCGCCATCGTGACAGCATTTCCATATCCTCAGTCAATGAACAGCCCCCATTTCTCCATAATTTTTCTTGCTTTGCTGTCACACTCTGCCGCACGGATTATTTCTTCCGCACTGAAAACGTCACTTCCTGTAAGCACTTCCTCGCGTGTGCCGTAAAGTTCAGCAACGTTCTTGCTTATGCGGGCAGTTTCTGACGGAAGGAAGGCTGTAAATGCACCCCTGAAACGAGGGAGCACCGCTTTGAATTTATCATCATCCATACGTCTTATTGCCTTATCAATGCTTTCAAGTACAGAATGGCTTGTCATAATAATGTCACGTCCCGCAGAAATAACTCCTGCAAGAAATTCAGCACTGTCAGCAGATTCAGCCGAAAGCAGATAAACACATATCGCTTCACCGTATTCGTCTTCGGAAATACGCCCCTCTTTTCCGCAAAGTGCAACACATACACCGTATATCTGAGGTGACGTGCCTGTGTCGGCAGCTGCTTCTTCAATGCACTTAATAAGAAGCTCCTTGTCGCAAAATAACGGATATTCCGACGCTATCGAGTACATCTGACGTATTCCCTCGCAGATATCATTGCATATATCACCTTTAGCAACTCGTATATCTTCAAATCTGCAAAGTGCTGTTTCAAAGGAAATTTTCATCAGTTCAGAAACCGTGTTATCAGCCTGACCGAGAGTGTGCTTCTGTAAAATAATCAACCTATTCAGATTATACATAAATCTGCATTGCGAAACAAAATCCATATCGTCCCGCACGATATCGTAAATCTGTCCGATGAATTTGTCAGCTGCTTCGGAAAAACCGAGTGTGAAAAGGTGAAGCAGGAAAATGCCGCTATCTTCTGCCGACTGTGTCTTTTCAAAGCTATCCTTGAGCAAATTTCTACATATAGTTTCAATACTTCCGCCATAAACCGAAAGGTCAATAAGACGTGTTTCTACGGCTGTGCTGTAACGGTAGCTCCAATGTTCTCTTATAAGAGCTGTGTCAATGTTTCTTGTATAATCAGGACCGCTCTCACGCTTGCAGAAGCTTGTTTCCAAATAAGCCATACGATGAAAAAAACAGCTTTTTTCATAATGGCTTTTCTTTTTTACTATCTCAAGCACCGTGCTTTGACGTGCAACCGTGCCGATATTAAGGCGGTGCTTTTTGCACAAAGCCCTGAAATCCGCAACACAAGGCGGAATAATGTTTTCTCTGTCTTCAGATGAAAGATTTATTTCACCTGCACCCAGGCCTGTCATTCTTCTGTAAAGGTAGTCAAGCTCAAATGCCGCAGTTGAATTGACGTCACCCTTTACAAATGCCGAGCGTACTCCGTCAATTAGCTCAAACGCACCGGGCTCAACCTTACCTCTCAACGCAGTAAGGTTGTTTGCAAGATAAAGAGCCTCTGTTTCATCAGGAAGTGAAACAGGCTGTTTAGACCGTGCATATCTTGCCGTGCTCACAATAAACTCCTCAACCGAAGCGAGATACGGCTTTTCCTTTCCGTCACAAAGTTTTTTCCATACATCGCTATAAAAAGCCGGAAATGGAATACCTGCACCGTAACCGCTCCTGCTGTCTGCCTCCGCAAAGCTGTAGGGCATAATATACAATCCGCTGTCAGATACGGAGTATTTACCAAACTTTATTTTTTTATCTTCCTCTGCAAGACCGTGAATGTGGTAAGCACCTGCTATGACCATTATCCGTTTGTATTCATTTTTAAATTCGTTGATTTTGTCACGCATAAATGCTTCACGGCAATCGTTCCGTTCATCGGACGGTGACAGCTCACGCATATGTCTGCCCAGCATATATACGCTTTTGGCAAATTCATAGCTTGATTTATTAAAACTCAGTTCAAAGCTTCGTTCCCAGAATTCAGAAAAGCTTCTGCAACCGCTTTTTTCTGCTGTAAGCTTATAATATTCCGCAGTTTCATCCTGAATATATTCACGGCGGCTTTCACGAGTACCAAACATTGTGAGCTGCAAAGCATACGGCATATCAATAAAATGCACCGCTGTTCCATTTTTTACAGCCGTCTTTAAACCGCAGTATTCAGGAGAATATTCCAGAAAAGGGTAGTATGCACGATACTTGTCTTTATCTTCCGATATCTGTCCCAGCCTGTCATCGTAGCTGCTGTAAATGCATACAGGAGGAACTGTACCTTCATCTGCAAGATATTCAATCAGAAAATCTGCATCAGAGGGACCCTCTATAAGCACACAGTCAGGCTTGCATTCATTAATTACCTTCTGTATGTGATAACCGCAGGCAGGGGAGTGATGCCGTACAGGAAAAAAGATAAGTTCCGATGAAAAATCAAAGTATTTTTCAAAATCATTAATCATCTCAAGCAGCTCCTGCTGTCGTAAAATTCCTGCCAGATTCCTCCGAATTTTTCCGCACGGAGTTTTACAGCACCCTGATAATATTCTCTTAGTTTGGAAAGGTCATCCTTGCTTTCCTTCATTACAGCACCCAGAAGATTTTCAGTAAGCTTGTTCATTGAAATCTTTCCGTCACCGTAATATTCCGCAGTAAGCGCCGATTGGAAATATACTGAAACGGCTTCAGCCGTACTCATAACACAGGACATTTTCGGTACGCTTGCTTTCAAAGACGAAACACCGCTTCGAAGCTCGTTGAAGACACAAGCCAGTACGTCAGCAGCTTCATTGTCGGCGTGCATTTCTATACCTGATTCCGCAAGCAGCTTTGCGCATTGTTCACGGATAATTTTTGCTTCAAGTGCCGCACTTTTTACAGGCTCAACCGTTTCAAAGTTGAAACGTCTTTTCAGCGCCGAAGACATCTCGTTAACACCCTTGTCCCTTGTATTTGCCGTGCCGATAATGTTGAAGCCGCCTGCCGCAAACAGTAACCCCTCATCACCTGAAAGCTCGGGAATGTTCATAACCTTGTCGCTCATAATTGAAATAAGGGTATCCTGAACTTCAAGCGGACAACGGGTGATTTCCTCAAATCTCGTAATCATTCCCTTGCTCATGCCTGTGTAAACAGGCGCGGGAATAAGCGCTTCCTTTACAGGTCCTTTTGCAAGCAGCATTGCATAGTTCCAGGAATATTTGATGTTGTCCTCTGTAGTACCTGCCGAGCCTTGAACAGTATTTGTGGAACAGCCGCAAACCGCCGCCGAAAGGAGCTCGGAAAGCATAGTTTTAGCCGTACCGGGTTCTCCAACCAGCATAAGTCCTCTGTTGCCTGCAAGAGTAACAACCGCACGCTCAACCAACGCATCATCGCCATAAAACTTTTTTGTTATCTCAACACCGCTCACAGGCTTTTCCGTACCTATAATAAAATCTCGTACAGCTTTCGGGGAAAGCCGCCAGCCTTCAGGCTTTCTGCTGTTTCTGTCAGCTTCAGCAAGTGCTGCAAGTTCGTCTTTGTATCTATCTTCCGCAAGAGGTTTCTGTATTTTCATCAATGTCCCTCCAAATCAATCAAGAATAGTTTCAAGTGTATTCAGACAACAGCTGATAAAACGATTGCTTATTTCCATAGGTGAAACAGCGTCATATTCACTGTAGGAGCCAGGCTGTTCGTCCTCTTCAGGAAGATTGTAAATATAAATATTTGTAAGCTCAACGGTTTCAGCATAATCCTGTCCCATATACATTCCTTCAAAACCGAATTTTATGCCGATTCCGAGAACTCTGTCCTGAATGTGATAGCCAGTAAATCCGCCGCCGTCCTCAACAGTGCTTCTGATAAAGTTGTGTTTTTTAGCCGCATTGTTCATCGACGAAACAGTAAAGGTTCTGCCATTGTATTTGCTGATATAATTTTTCTCATCAACATCCTCTGTACCAAGAGTAATAACATTTGCCGAAATCTGTGCAAAAGGCTGTACGATTTCATAGTCGGACAACTGTTCAAGCCACGCGTCAATTATGTCCTGTTCAAGTTCAATGGGATGAACAAGTGAAATTACAGCGTTTTCGGGAAGCTCAAAGATATCATCATTTTCATCACAGAAGCTTCCATCATCGCTGTATCGGAAAGTTGCCCCAAGCTTGCCATCATTGTATACACCCCATACAAGAGTGCAGGCAAAACGCTGCATAACAGGGTTGTCAACAAACAGTCTGCTCCAGGATTCTGTATCCCAGGTTCTGCCGTTTCTGAATACTGCTTCAAGACGTGTTTTCTGTGCCGCAGTAACGGCCTTGAGCTGTTTTTTCAGCTCGGAAACATATTTCTTTGCTTCCTCCGCCTTAACTGCATCGTCAGCCGCCGCAGGCTTAGGGAGAGACTTTACAGACTTCTGTTTTTCATTGTCAAAGAATGAAATTGAAAAATCAGGCATAAGTGACAAAGTGAATGTACGTGCACCGTAATCAATAACAGCCTCTCCGTTTTTGTCAAGACCAAGAGTCGGAACAATTTTGTCAGCAAGTACATCTTCTGGAAGGTCAAGTGCCTTTGCTGCATATGTAAACGCTGCCTTTGCCGCTTTCTTGACCTGATTGTGTGGGAACTTTGCTGAAATGTCATTTACCATCATAAGTGCTGTACTTCCACCATTTATAGCAACAGCATTGATTACAAATGCACCAAGCGCACCTCTCTGTGCCTCTGCCCAAGACGCAATCTGCTTTTTCAGCGCAAGTATCTGCGTGTCGGAAGCGTAAATGCAGTAAGGCACCATAATCATCTTAGTCTTGTTATCAGCGCCCTTTTCAAGCCAGTCCTGATAAATATTTTCAATACAGGTGTGCAGGTCAGGAGCATAAAGCTTCGCCGCAAGCTTGTCGCATACGGAAATTCTGTACGGCTCGGAAAGACAGAAGTATTCGCTGATGATGTAGCGTACCAATTCCTTTGAAGCTGTGCCGTTAAGGTCTGCATAGCGTACATCTGCAAAATATTCCTCAGGAATAAATGCAGCCTTTTTTACAGCTGCAGGATTAGGATTTTCAGCAACATATTCCTCAGCAAGCTCGTTTGTGGAGAAAGTGAAATCCTTGCCGTATTTCTTATTGTTGTCCCACTTCTTTATAATAGCTTCAGCCTGTACAAGTGCGTCACCCTTAAGCTTCGGAAGCGTAGACTCAAGATGTTCACGGAAATCATCTTCACCTGCCGAAATTATATCGGAAGCAACCTTGCGGACATTCTTCGATTTGCTCTTCATCATCAGCATAAGAGTGTCAATATCCTTGCAGCCCGATTTCTTATAAAGCATATCAGCCCAGTATGCTGCTGACTTTGCGTCATCCTTGATTTTACTGTAAAAAGCAATTGCTTCAGGCATATTTTCTTTTATAACTTCGCTCATCATGTTATAAGCAAATTTACATTCACTTTGATAAAAGTCATTGCTTAATGTGCCGCAAAGAAAATATGTGTTAAGGCTGATACCTCTTTCAAATAAAAGCTTCAGACTATCCTTTGCTGAACAGCCAAGTACCTCATTTCTTGCGGAGCAGAAAATGCTGATGATTACAGCAGCACTGCTGTAATTTGCAACATTGCCGTGATACTCGGCAGATTTTATGAAAGTGTATATAATATCAGCTGCTTTCCGACTGTAATCATAAAGTGCAGAAAATGCTTTTATAACCGTATTTGCATCATATCTTGCAAAGCTTTTGTCTTCAAAACGCAGCATTTCTGCCGCTTTTTCACAATCCCTGTTAATTTCATGTGCAAGAACACGTCCCGATTTAAAATTATTAGCTGAGCTTTCTTTTTCAACTGAAACGCTGAAATATTCGCTTATATATACAAGCATTTCCGTGAAATACTGCTCATATAAATCAAGAAGATCTTTTCCGTTTCCGTCTTTCAGCGCCATACCAAGAGGATATGCCAGCATACAAAGCTCATCAATTCTTTTTTCCGTGTTGTGCTTTACAATCTCATCCGCAGCTGCCTTGTTTCCTGCAAACAGCTTCATAATCCTTGCAATCGGGTTGTCATTTTCCTCGCTTTTATTTCCTCCGTTTACTTTTGCAGCGGCAACGCTCATCATCCACGGCAAAAGTTTGTCATAGCTTTCCGCTGCACGTGCCGAGTATTCGGCGCATTCCTCCGAACCAAGCTTTTTCGTTACGCCTGCATACATATAATAATCCAGAACGCCAAGTTCTTCCGCAAGTTCTTCAAGTCCGTTAGCATTTACCCTCCAAAGGTTCATTATGTTTGAAGAATGCTTCATAAGTTCGCGAAGCCTGTCTTCAAAACGTTTGTCAAGCTTGTAAATCATTCTGAAAAGAATAGCTGCCTTGCTTCCGCCTACCTTATGTGAGTAATTCAGAATTTCTTCTGACAATCCTTTTATATTTCCTTTTCCATCAAGAATCATATATCCTGCAATGTAAAAAGCCATGTGCATAGTGTGTGAAGTTTCTTGAGGTCGCACAATTATGCTTTTCAGATATTCAGGGGTAATAAACTTTTCCGCATCTTCCGTCATAGCTTCATAAATATCGCGGGAAATATTCATATAATTTTCTCCCGCTAATACATTGCCAATATTAGTCAGACCATCATTCAATATATCTTTAAGTGTAAAGCCAATACGTTTCAGAAGTTTCGGGTCACGTCCGGAAAAAAGACCGCCCTTATTAAGTCTTGCAAAGGTACGCAAACATCTCTTTGCCATCTCTGCGCCATCTCCGCCTAACTCCTCAACCAATACCTTCGGATACTCCCACAGCCACAGTATATGTTCAGGAATCTTATCAAATTTTGAGTCGTCTCCAAGAACGTATTCCTCAGCTTCAGTAGGGAAAACCGATACCCTGCCTACAATATTATTCTGAACTATTTTCTTCCATATCTCATAAATCATCTGTGCGTTCATTTTTCTCTGCCTCCCGAACAAATATACAATACTTATATTATACAATTCATAGTATACTTTGTCAATGTTCTTATAAAATCTTTTATTTATCTATAATTTAATCATAAATGATTTGGACAGAGAACTGTTTTCTGAAGAAATAATTGATATTACAGATACATAGTATTAAAAGCAACATTCATGTACATTTTAATATAGAACTATTAGCAACTATATATGCGTTACTTATATTATAACATATGGGGTGGGAAAAAATTTGTACAGGCATTATTTGGAAGTTGATTATATGGCAAACAAATGCAAATATCAAAAGCGGTTAGCACTCTTTCCTCAAGAGTGCTAATTTTTACTATCTATCCATAAAAATATCACAATTTATACACAATATATAGCTATACTATAATTGCAGAGAAAAGAAAAAAAGAGCCTTGGAAAGCCAAGACTCTTTGCCACATTTGCATATAGGCAAAATAGTTGAGTGCGTGATAAGGTGTGTTACCGAGCAAAAAATATCCGTCTCCCACAAAGTGAGAAACGGATTGGCTGCACGGGTGCCGTGCTGGTGGAGATGACGGGAATCGAACCCGTGTCCGAAAACCCATCCGCACAACTTTCTACGAGCGTAGTTTGTCATTGACATTCCCTCGCATAGCCGTGGACAAACACACCGCTATGCTCAGTAGCCTGCAATACATTACACGGACGCAGGCACTTCCGTGTAACGTTCACCACTAGTCGGCGCCTGATCCGAAGCCGTGGTACTCAACGGTCAGACGAGCAGCAATTAAGCAGCTGCTAATTCAAAATTATTGTTGTCGTCTAATTTTAAAACGTGCGCCTTTTTAAGAGATTTGCGCTTCTCTGCTCGCTTATCGTGTTTCAGAATCCCCGTCGAAACCTTTACATCCCCATATTACGGAGCAAAAGCTCCGTGTTATCTGTTCTGCTCCTTGATAGTGCGCTCAATATCACGCTTGGCAGCTCTTGCCGCCATATCGTCACGCTTGTCGTGGAGCTTTTTACCCTTGCAAAGACCGACCTGTACCTTAACCATTGAGCCCTTGAAGTAAATCGAAATAGGAATAAGCGTCAGCCCCTCCTGTTTCACCTTGCCAAGCAGCTGCATAATCTGCTTTTTGTGGAGCAGCAGCTTGCGTACTCTCATCGGGTCACGGTTGAAGATGTTGCCGTGGTCGTAGGGAGAAACGTGCATACCCTTAATCCAGAGCTCGCCGTCATCAATCGAGCACCAGCTGTCCTTGAGATTGACGCCGCCTCTGCGGATAGACTTGACTTCCGTGCCCACAAGCTCAATGCCTGCCTCATAGCTGTCAAGGATAAAATATTCGTGCCTTGCCTTGCGGTTTTCAGCAATGGTTTTGAAAGAAGTCTTATCCATAGCAATTCCTCCTTGAGTAATAATTAATTGTACTATATTTTCACGTCTTTGTCAAGGGCAAAAAAATCAAACCGTCATAGCCGCAGCAACATACTCCTCCACAACCTCTTTAAAAGTAGAGGGCAGCACCATATTGTCCGCAAGCATCAGCATAAGCTTCTGCGTAAAGAATTCGTCAGTGCTTATCTCGGACAAGGTTGCGGTTTCGTCACCGAAAAGAGTAGAGTTGACAGTTATTCCGTAATGTGTAAATCCGTCTGAATTTGTGCTGAAAAGTATGTAGCGAAGCTTTCCTTTTGCAGTTTCAACTGTAGCGATGGTGTTCATTGTTTATCTCCTTCAATCTTTTTATCTGTTGACCAACAAATTAAATTATATTGCAAATAATTCCGTTAATCAACAGTAAACTTTCGACACCATCCGACATTTTACGACAAAATTCGACAAATGTATGTATAGCTTTAACAAGTGCAGCAATGCTTTTTACAGCATAACAGCCAAAAATTACGTTTTGTAGGAATAAACGAAAAAAATTGTCGATTTTAAGCACTATTATGTGTTAAAATAAAATATTAATGCAACGCATCCGTTTCACGGACAAAACAGAAAGGTGGTTAAACATTATGAACGCACAGAAATTCACCAAGAAATCACTTGACGCAATCAATGAAGCACAGAGCATTGCTGTTGAATACAGCAATATGAATGTTGAACAGGAGCATCTTCTGCTGTCACTTTTAAGGCAGGAAAACGGACTTATCCCTCAGCTTATAACCAAAATGGGTACGGACTCTTCCGCTTTTGAAAGCGTAATCGAAAAGCGTATCGGAGAAATTCCCAAGGTAACGGGAAGCGGACGTGAAGCAGGTACGGTATACATCACCCGTGATGTTGACAACACCCTTAACACCGCCGAAAATACAGCAAAAACAATGCACGACGAGTTTGTTTCTGTCGAGCATATTATGCTTGCACTTTTTGACACTGCAAACGACAAGCTGCAGAAGCTTTTTAAAGCCTTTGTTATTACGAAACCGAAATTTCTTGAAGTGTTAAAGGACGTAAGAGGTAACCAGCGTGTTACAAGCGATAATCCGGAGGAAACATATGATGTGCTTAAAAAGTACGGTCAGGATTTGGTTGAGCTTGCACGTCAGAACAAGCTTGACCCTGTAATCGGTCGTGACAGCGAAATCAGAAACGTAATCCGTATCCTCTCCCGAAAAACCAAGAACAACCCTGTTATCATCGGCGAGCCGGGTGTAGGTAAAACAGCAATCGTTGAGGGACTTGCCCTGCGTATCGTAAGGGGAGACGTGCCCGATAATCTTAAAGAGCGCAAGCTGTTCAGCCTTGATATGGGCAGCCTGATTTCAGGTGCAAAGTTCAGAGGTGAGTTCGAGGAACGTCTGAAAGCCGTGCTGAACGAGGTCAAGAAGTCCGACGGACGAATTATTCTTTTTATTGACGAACTGCACACAATTGTCGGTGCAGGCAAATCTGACGGCGCAATGGATGCAGGCAACCTGCTTAAACCAATGCTTGCAAGAGGTGAGCTGCATTGTATCGGTGCAACAACCCTCGGCGAGTACAGCAAGTATATCGAAAAAGACCCTGCACTCGAAAGACGTTTCCAGCCTGTTATGGCTGACGAGCCAACTGTTGAGGACACAATTTCAATCCTCCGTGGCTTAAAGGAGCGTTACGAGGTTTACCACGGCGTAAAAATTCAGGACTCCGCCCTTATCACAGCCGCAGTCCTCTCCAACAGATATATTACCGACCGTTTCCTTCCTGATAAGGCAATCGACCTTGTGGACGAAGCCTGCGCACTTATCAAAACGGAAATGGACTCTATGCCAGCGGAAATGGACGACCTTGCAAGAAAAATTATGCAGGACGAAATTGCGGAAACGGCACTGAAAAAAGAGGAAAGCAAGCTTGCCGCAGAGGAACTGGCGGAAATTCAGAGGGAACTGGCGGAAATGCGTGCGGAATTTGCGGAAATGAAAGCACGCTGGGAAAACGAAAAGACAACCATTTCCCGTTTGCAGAAGCTTCGTGAGGAAATTGAGAAAACCAATGCGGAAATTGCCGATGCTGAAAGAACTCACGATTTGAACAAGGCTGCCGAGCTGAAATACGGCAAGCTGCCGACACTTAAAAAGGAACTTGAAGAAGCGGAAGCCGCTGCCGAAAAGCAGAAGGAGCAGGCTGACAACCTCCTCCGTGACAAGGTTACTGAGGAAGAAATCGCACGAATTGTCGGCAGGTGGACAGGCATCCCTGTTTCCAAGCTTATGGAGGGCGAGCGTGAAAAGCTGCTCAACCTTGATAAAATTCTGCATCAGCGTGTAATCGGTCAGGAAGAAGCCGTGCAGAAGGTAAGCGAAGCAATTCTCCGTTCCCGTGCAGGTATTCAGGACCCAGACCGCCCGATTGGCTCATTCCTCTTTATGGGACCGACTGGCGTCGGTAAAACCGAGCTTGCAAAGGCACTTGCCCAGTCACTTTTTGACGACGAGCACAATATCGTCCGTATGGATATGACCGAGTATATGGAGAAGCACAGCGTCAGCCGCCTTATCGGAGCGCCTCCGGGTTACGTCGGCTATGACGAGGGCGGTCAGCTTACCGAAGCGGTACGCCGTAAGCCTTATGCGGTAGTGCTTTTCGACGAGGTTGAAAAGGCACACCCTGACGTGTTCAACGTGCTGCTGCAAATTCTCGACGACGGACGTGTTACAGACTCACAGGGCAGAACAATCGACTTCAAGAACACAATCATCATTCTCACCTCAAACCTCGGCTCCGACTATATCCTTGACGGTATCGACGAAAACGGAGTAATCTCCGACGAGGCAAGAGAGCAGGTCAACCGCGTGCTGAAGGGACATTTCCGTCCCGAATTCCTGAACAGACTTGATGAAATCGTGTTCTACAAGCCGCTGACAAAAACGGAAATTTACCCGATTATCGACCTTATGCTGAACGACCTCCGTGACCGTCTGAAGAGCAAACAGCTTGATATTTCGGTTACCGACGAGGCAAAGGAATACATCGTAAAGAACGGCTACGACCCGATTTACGGTGCACGTCCGCTCAAGAGATTTATCCAGCGTAAGCTTGAAACAATGATTGCAAGAACAATTATCGCCGACGATATCGAGCCGTACTCCGTGCTGAAGGTTGACTCGGACGGAAATGACTTGACGCTTACAGCTGAAAAGAAAGCGGAATAAAACGAAAGACCGAGGGTTTCCTCGGTCTTTTTTATCCCGCAATAATACATTCAATAATATAGTTAAATGTAATGCAATGTATAACGAGAGCAAATAACGAAATGATTGTGTAAGTTAAATATCCAACAGTTTGTTTATAATTAGGACTTTGAGATTTATACGTTGAATGTAAACACATAATTGAATAAATAACATTTGCAATAGAAATTGGAAAAGGTATTAAAAATCCGCCGTTCCAATAGGCATTTTCTATCGTATCCAGTATTGGATTAGAATGGATAAATCTTGAAAAATCAGCATTTACAGAAGGAAGCTTAAATATTAAAGTCCATATTAAACTTATAAACAATAAAACGTTCAAGATTATCATAGTGGTTCTATGCTTCTTGTTTTTCATTTTGTCACTCCTTATAATTACGCATTGCGAATTAAGAATTGCGAATTGCTTCAAGCAACGCCGTACACCCCTCATAAATATCCCGATAAGTAACCTGAAAATTGCCGCTGTACCACGGGTCAGCAACATCACCGCCGCCCACATAATCCATAAGCTTGCGGATTTTTCCCTCAGGGTCGCCGCCAAGCATTCGGGTCATATTGCGGATGTTAGCGCTGTCCATTCCGATAAACAGGTCATACTTGCCGTAATCGCTTGCCTGTAACTGTACCGCACGCTTGCCCTCGCAGGATATACCGTGCTTTGCAAGCTCCTCACGGGCAGGGGGATATACAGGATTACCCACACCACGGAAAATTTCCTCCGTGCTTGTGGCACTCGACGAAATCACGAATTCATCAGCAATTCCAAGCCGTGAAACCATATCTTTCAGTATAAATTCAGCCATCGGCGAACGGCAGATGTTGCCGTGGCATACGAACATTATTCTATGCATTTCAATTCCTCACTTTATTCCGTAATCTCAATCCTGTTTCCGTCATTGTCAAGAATGACGCTTTCATAGTAACCGTCACCTGTCACACGAGGCTGACCTGTAACAACATATCCGTCAGCTTCAAGCTGTGCCGTAAGCTTGTCAACCTCATCACGGCTTCCCACGCTGAAAGCAAGGTGCGTAAACCCAAGCCTAAATTCATTTCCGTTAGCTTTTTCACATTCATCACGGCTCATTATTTCAATCCGTACATCACCGTCAAAGCTTAAAAAGTAGGTTTTCAACCCTGTTCTAGAATTGTGGTACATCGTATTTGACTTTGCACCAAAGTATTGTTCATAAAAGCTTTTGCTTGCTTCAAGGTCAGAAACGTAAATAGCGATATGATTTATTTTCATTGTATTCCTCACTTCTTCAAATCCAGCACCATAAATACGTCCGAGCGTTCATTTTCGTTGTATCTCTCCGTGTCAGAAAAACCAAATCTGCGGTACAGCCCGATTGCCTTTGTGCTTGTGGAAAGGGAGTCAAGATACATCCTTCCATACCCCGCCTCTTTTGCGTAATCAATCGCCTTACCCAGCAAGCATTTGCCGTAACCCTTGCCGTGATATCTTTCCAATAGATACAGCGATTTCAGCTCACAGCTTGCATTATCAAGCTCCTTAACACCAACCGCACCGATGATTTTGCCACTGTCAAACATACACCAGAATGCCTTGAAGCTGTGCTCAATGTCAAGATAAAAGCCGTGTCGTGTCTGCAAATCAAGAGCACGCCCCGACTCAGGCAGACATTGCTCCAGAAATTCAATCAGAAGCGGCTCGAATTCTTTTTGGTATTCTATAGGCTCAAAGCTTTGCATTTTTATCACGTCCTTTATTTTTCAAATTCATAAGTTCTGTGTCCCTTTCCCATATAATCAGAGCATAAAAAAGGTGCGTGTCCATTGTAATATTTATAAGTAAGCATTTCTGCATTTTCAGGATAAGCGTTAAATTCAGCCTCGGTAATTTCAAAATATTCGTTGTGATAGCTGTTATGACCGTCGGCAATAATACATCTTACCGCAAAAATACAGCTATCAAATTTTCCAACAGTGCATTTGCTGCCTTGTGCAGATTTGTATTCCGTGAAATTATCGCATACGTATTTCATATTGTTCTCCAAAACAATTTTTTTTATTATAACAACAATGGCGAAAAATGTCAATCCGCTGTTGATTTGATAGTGGCACTATGCTATAATAATATAAAGAGGTGACATAATGAGCAAAAAAATATATGTCAGTCAGGAAACAAAACCGATTGTAGATAAGCTTCAGTTGTACAGCGGTATCGCTTTGCTTGGTTCGCTTATTTTTCTTGTCCTGCAATGGCTGTTTCCAAATGAGCTTATGGGGGAAAGCGGTCTGAAAAGTGCGGCGGCTTATCTTGCACGGCAGTGCGTGATTGCTTTGGTTGTGTACGGCTTTTCAGCAGCTGCTGTAATCAAGCTTGTTCGGCTTTTAAAAAATGTGGGCAGGGAGTGGCGAAACCGTGAAGAAACAATACCTGCCGTGTGGGCGATAATGATGATTTCAGCCGCAGTCGGCACCTGCATATGCAACGATACAGCTGTGCTGACATATTCGGTAAGTGAAAGCGTGCACGGTGCATATTCGGTGCACGAATTCAGACAGCTTGCACTTGTGCTTTCCGACCTTGATAATGGAGAAACAGAGCAAACCGAGTGGAGCGGCTTTGACGTGCACAGATACCAGTCAATTTCTATGAGCGGCGGTACGGCAGTTATCAGCAACTGGAGGGCAGAACGTTATTTTCCGATTTCCTACGGTGAGTTTTCAGCACTGAAAGCTGATTATGACAATGCGAAGAAATTCAGCAGATATGAAACTGTTGTAAAGCTTGAATATTACAAAAAGTCAGGGTATCTGAAAGGTGCTGAGGTGTGGCTGAAAAACAACACGAAGGAATGGAAAGTGCCTGAAAAAGTTACGGAATTCAGTGTACTGGATTATGTAAGAGCAGTTGACGGGGAAGCTGTATTCACGGAAAATTGTCCGCAGATTATAAAAGAAGCGTTCAGTATAAGACTTTTTGAGATTGAACAGCTTGATAAGGAGTTTATCGTGGTGCACATAAATGACGGCGCAGAAGAATTGCTTGAAGAAGCAGGATATATCGTTGCCGACAAATTCAATGAAAACGGAGGCTTGTCCGTGGAGATATAAAATCGGCGTAACCGCAGAAAAACGGTTGCGCCGATAATTTTATCTGTCCCTGTGTTTTTCCTCATACTTGTGCTTTGTCGCCATACCGCCGCGGATGTGACGCTCCTGCTTGTTGATTTCAAGAATTTCCTTGACAGCAGGATACATCTGCGGATTGATTATGGGGAGTTTTTCTGTTATATCTTTATGCACTGTAGACTTGGAGACCCCGAAGTGTTTAGCTGCCGCACGAACAGTAGCCTTGTTCTCCAGTATGTATCTTCCAAGAATCACAGCACGTTCCTCAATGTCCTGAACGGGTTTTGTTTTCAATACGATCTACCCCCAAAATTTACTATGTAAATTTCATAGTTATTCTTTCTATGTATATGCGGGGTGATTTAGGTCAATGCGAGATAAACGCAAGTTTTTTACTTAAATATTGTCATATAAGATTTAGTATATTGTTTTTATGCAGGTGGTATAATAAATCTGAAAGATTTTAATGTGAGGCTGATAGAATGGATAAGTACGAATTTCTGAAATTATGCGGCGACTACGGTGGAGTAACAAGAGAAATGTATGTCGATTGTGGGCAAGATATTATCGATACATATAACCGTTTGATTGACAATGAAGAAATAACTCTGTTCCACGGTTTTTATTGTCTTGTTTCAAGCAGATATAGTGGTGAAACTTATGCATTGGTTCCATACACGGGAACGCAACAGGAACTACAGAATGACCCAGCCTTTAAGGAATACCACTCCTGGAGGGCGCTGGCAGAGAGAAAAGAATGCGGTGTTTGTTGTAAAGTGTATTTTTCAGCAGGTGATGATGGATGTCCGTATTGTAAATGATGGTAGTAGAAATAACGGCAAGGAGTAGTTCCTTGCCGTTATTTTAAAACATTTTACAGATAATGGCAAAATGGCAATTTGTTGTACAAATTTTTGGACAAGTTGTTTGATATAATATAATTAATGAATATATATTTATTGTATGAGGTGTAAGGTGTTTCAGAAAAAGTAAAGGAATGAATGAAAATGATTTGTGCCGTAGTTGATGTGGAATGGATGACTAATCCCGAACGTGACATAGTTCAGCTTGGCGGAATAATGATTGATACTGATGCGGATTTCAGGGAAAAGGATGTATTTTACAGAAATATAAGAAGGATACATACGCCTGATAATTATGAAGATTTGTTTGAGCTTATGTTCAAGAATGCCGCTACCGGTCCGGAGGTTGATATGTCAGATGCTGCACGGGATTTTGCAGAATGGATCAGGTCATGTGAAGTAATAATGGTATGGGGTGAGCAAAGCAAACGTAATCTTGAGAATATATTTGCAGAGCATTGCATTGAAAAAAAGGAAATAATTGATTTTCAGGAAAAGCTGATTGACAAAGAGCGTATTTCATTTAAAAAAATATGCAGATGCAACGGTATTGCCATAACCAAAGCACTTCATCATTCAATGAATGACTGCGAATATCTGGTGCAGGTTATCAAGGCAGAGGCTGAAAAAGATCCGACGATTCTGTATGGAGAAGAAATAAATCAGGACGTTGTGATTGCCAGACTTTGCAGTAAGCTTGGTATGAAGCTGCGGATAAAATTCGGGTTTTATTTTGTATATACGAATATATCGTCCTGGTATTTCAATAATGACGGAAAGAAAATCGTGCTGCACCACGAGAATTTCAACAAGCGCAACAACGGACACAGTTGGGCAAACGATTATCACATCCAGAATAAAAAGTTTCAGAACGCAGAGGAGGTTATAAAGTATATTTATTGTCATGATAAGGGTAGGTATAAGTATTTTTGAATAAATACAATTAATAGATAATATTGACACTTAATAAATGGCATGTTAAAATTTATATATAAATTTCTCGTGTTACCGTAAAAAATTGTTTATATGTAACAACCCCAAAGCGGAGAAAGGCGAATTATGGTTTTTTGTGCTCATATTCGTGATAAAGACAAGACCATTCAATCTGTTTCGGAACATTGTGTGAATGTAGCTAAGTTATCTCGGAATTATGCACATTCTGTATACTTGGATAATTGCGCAGAAATACAGGGTATAATTCATGATATTGGTAAATTATGCTTGGATTTTAACGATTACATAAATGGGTCTGATGAATTCAGTAGAGGCTCTATTGATCATAGTTTTGCGGGTGCAAAATATATATGTGAATTTGCGGACACGCTTGATAAGGAAAAATTGCATAGCGTTTCACGTCTTATAGCACGCACAGTTATATCGCATCACGGACTTAATGATTGGATTGACGATGTTGGTACAGATTGTTTTGAAAAGAGAATTTTGAAAACAGATCGTTACGATGAAATCAAAGCAAATATTACTGCTATGATTGATGAGAAAAAACTTGAAAAGTTGATGTGGTCGGCTTTAGAAGAATATGAAACGATAAGAAAGAAAATCAAACAAATATGTGATGGTGACGGAGAAAAATATGCTTTCTATATGGGGATGCTTGAAAGGTTACTCCAATCCATACTGATTGATGCAGACAGAACTGATACAGCTGATTTTATGTCTGATTGCAAAACAGAAAAGTTTTTTGATACTCAGGCGTTATGGAAAGATATGAAAATAAGAATGTCAAACAAGCTCGATAGTTTTGCAGATAAAAAGGACAGGATTTCATTGCAAAGAAAAAGCATTTCTGACAGGTGTGCAGAATTCGCAAAACATAAAGTGGGAATATGTAAAATGCTTGTTCCTACAGGTGGTGGGAAAACGCTTTCTTCTTTGCGTTTTGCTATAGATTATTGCAGTAATTACAATATGGAAAAAATAATCTATATTGCTCCGTTTATGTCAATCCTTGAACAGAACAGTGATGTAATTCGTGGGGTTGCAGGAAATGAAAATTTTCTTGAACATCATTCGGATATTGTTGCTGGAATAGAGAGTGAAAATGAGTTTTCTGAATATGAACTGCGTACAGAAAAGTGGGATAGCCCTGTGATTGCAACAACAATGGTTCAGTTTCTTAATACGCTTTTCTCAGGCAAAAGTTCATCAGTCAGACGAATGCATAGGTTAAGCAGGGCTGTGATAATTATTGATGAGGTGCAGTCAATACCGCTCAAATGCGTCAAAATGTTTACCTTGGCTATGAATTTCCTTTCTGCAATTTGTGGCTGTACAATTGTTTTCAGTTCTGCTACTCAGCCTGATTTCAGCAGTACGGGATGTAATGTGAATTTTGATGAGCTCGATAGTATGACCGGTGACTATACTCAGGATTTTGAAACCTTTAAGCGTACTGATATAGTACCGCGGATTGATAAATATGGTTATACATACGAAAAGGCAGCAGAATTTGGTTACAATAAATTTCAGGAAAACGGGAACATCTTAATCGTGGTAAATACAAAAGCTGCTGCACATTCGTTATATGAACTCATTAAAAAAATATGCATTGACAATAATGACGATGTTGAAATAATTCATCTCAGTACAAATATGTGCCCTCAGCACAGACGTGATAAAATATCGGAAATAAAATCATTGCTGAATGCGGAAAAAGCAGTTATATGTGTCACAACACAGCTTATTGAAGCGGGTGTTGATATATCGTTCAAATGTGTGGTACGTTCTTTGGCAGGAATGGATAGTATTGCCCAGGCAGCAGGACGGTGTAATCGTAATGGTGAAGCTGATGAAATATGTTCAGTATATGTAATAAATCTGCGTGATGAAAAGCTTGGAAGTTTACAGAAAATAAAAGATGCTCAAGGCATAGCAAATCGTATTTTTGATAGCAGTAGCTGTACTGATTATCTTTCGGCAGATACTATCGGAACATATTTCAGATGTCTGTATTCTGAGGACAAAGATATTTCATATAATGTTCGCGAAATTGATGACACACTTTTCAATTTGATTTCTCGCAATAAAAAACGGTTTGAAATATGTAATAATAAGCAAATCAAATATTGTGGTCAGGCATTCAAAACAGCAGGTAAACTTTTTAATGTTATTGACAGCAATACAACTGATGTGATTGTTCCATATAATGAGGAAGCAAATGAAATAATCAGTAAGCTGAATTCTGACATTACTCCCAATGAAGCAATTGCAATTCTTCGCAAGGCACAGAAATATATTGTAGGATTATATAGCTCAACAAGCAAGAAGCTTGCTGACCGCAATGGTATGTATGCATTAAAATGTGGTGCGATGGCACTGAATAAGGAATATTACAATGGTGAATATGGTCTTGATATTGATGGCGGAACAATGGAAACATTAATAATGTAAAAGGAGGTATAAAGATGGCTAAATCAACACACAGGAATTCTGTAGAATTTTCGGTACGGGGCAGATATGCACTTTTTACCGATGTTCTGACAAGAGCAGGCGGAGAAAAATCTACCTATATGATTCCAACGTATGAAGCTTTGAAGGGCATACTTCAAAGCGTGTACTGGAAGCCAACGATCATTTGGTACATTGATTCGGTACGGATAATGAATCCAATCAGGACGGTTAGAAAAGGCATACGTCCGATTAAGTATGGCGGAGGTAATGACCTTGCCTATTATACATATCTTGAAGATGTGCATTATCAGGTGAGAGCACATTTTGAATGGAATGAAAACCGTCCTGAGCTGGTACATGACCGTAATGAACACAAGCATCACAATATCGCGAAGCGTATGATTGAACGTGGAGGAAGGCGGGATATCTTTCTCGGGACCAGAGAATGTCAGGGATACGTTGAGCCGTGTGTGTTCGGAGAGGGCGAGGGTGCGTATGATAACTGCGGTGAAATTCCGTACAGTCTTATGTACCACGGAATAACCTATGCTGATGAGGCGAAAAAATCAGATGATAAAGGAATGATGACGGTCAGATTCTGGAATCCCGTTATGAAAAACGGAGTAATTGATTTTGTTACGCCTGAGGAATGTACTGTTAAGCGTCACATAAAGGAAATGAACATCAAGTCTTTCGGCAAAGAACATAACAACTTTATAGGACTTGAAGAATTTACAGGAGGTGAAGCAGATGGGCTGGACTGATGAGCTATATAAGATATATGAAAATAATTGCGGTGAGCCTGATTTGCTTCCTGTTTCACATTCTACAGCAAATGCACAAATAGAAATTATTATCGATGAAGAAGGTAATTTCAAGGGTGCAAGGACTGTTGACAAGTCGGAAGCGGAAACGGTTATTCCCGTAACCGAGGATTCCGGTGCACGAAGCAGCGGAATATGTCCTATGCCTTTTGCAGACAAGCTTGTGTATATTGCGGGAGATTATAGTGCTTTTACAGAGGGAAAGCGGTCTGATAATTCAGAGTATTATACCAAGTATATGGAGCAGCTTTACAAATGGTGCAACAGCGAATTTACACATAAAGCTGTTAGTGCTCTGTATTCGTACCTTGAAAAGAGGACATTGATGTATGACCTTGTCAAAAGCGGTGTCCTTATTGTTGATGAAAACAGCGGCAAGCTTGCTGAAAAAGTTAAAATTGCGGGTATTGACCAGGAGGATTCTTTTGTAAGGATTGTTGTGAATTATTCTGATATAATGCACGAAGCAAAAACGTGGAAAGACATAACCTTGCATAAAAGCTTTGTGAATTTTAATGGCAGTATTATGAGTAATAACGCACTTTGTTATGCAACGGGCGAAATTTTGCCGACTACATATAAGCATCCTTCAAAAATACGAAACAGCGGAGATAAAGCAAAGCTTATTTCATCAAATGATGAAAGCGGATTTACATATCGTGGAAGATTTTCGGGTAAGGAAGAAGCTATATCTGTCAGTTATGATTTCTCACAGAAAGTGCATAATGCTTTGAAATGGCTTATATCAAAGAAAGGTATGAATTTTGATAACCTGACTATTGTGGTATGGGCAAGTCAGATGCAGGAGCTTCCTGATATACGAAAGAATTTTTATGATGATTTCGATGAGGAGTTTCCCGAATCGGATAACGTACCTTCAACGGGTGAGCAGTATAATGAAGTGCTGAAAAAATGTATTTTTGGTTATAAAAATAAATTTAATTCAGATACAAAGGTTATGCTGTTAGGTCTTGATGCAGCAACAACGGGACGTTTATCCATTGCAATGTATACTGAGCTTGTTGGTTCAGAGTATCTGAAAAATATTGAAACCTGGCATAAAAACAGTGCGTGGATGAGGTATAATGTCAAATTCGGGAAAAGCGTCATAAATTCATTCAGTATTTATGACATTGCCGAATGTGCTTTCGGTACAGAGCAGAATGGAAAGCTGGAACGTCCTAAAATGTTCAATGATGTTGTTCTGCGTCTTATTCCTTGTATTACAGAAGGAAGAAAGATACCTGATGATATACTGAATAATCTGTATATAAAGGCATCAAATCCGCTTGCTTATGATAAAGATTATAATCACCGCAGAATACTTGAAACTGCCTGCGGAATGATAAGATTCAATTCGAAAGGAGCAATATCTATGGCATACGATAAAAATGAAACCGACAGAAGTTATCTTTACGGTTGTCTGCTGGCAATCGCTGATAAGGCTGAAAGTGACACATTTGAAAAAGGTGAATCAAGACCTACGAATGCAAAACGTTATTGGAATGCTTTTTCTTCACGTCCATATCAGACATGGCAGATAATCGAGGAGCATTTACAGCCGTATCTTGATAAGCTGGGCAATTACAGAACAAGCTATGAAAAGAGAATTCAGGAAATTATGAATAAAATGGATCTGAAGGAGTTTGAGGATAACAGCAAGCTTAAACCATCATACCTGCTTGGTTATCATCATTATCTTTCCTATATGTACGCAAAAACAACTGAAAACAATGAGGAGGTTTAATTATGAGCACATTACAGAACAAAATCGATTTTTCCGTCATTATTACTGCAACAAACGCAAATCCTAATGGTGACCCTCTTAACGGTAATCGTCCGAGAGAAAATTATGATGGCTTTGGTGAGATTTCCGATGTATGTATAAAACGCAAAATCAGAAACCGCCTTCAGGATATGGGCGAAAAGATTTTTGTACAGTCAGATGATCGTTGTGATGATGGCTGCGATAGTTTGAGAAGTCGTGCTGAAAATAATGAAACACTTAAAAAGCTTGGCAAAGGAAAGAATACAAGCCGTGACGAATATGCAAAGGCTGCTTGTGAAGAATGGATTGACGTAAGAAGTTTTGGACAGGTGTTTGCTTTCAAGGACTCTGAGGTTTCGGTCGGCGTAAGAGGTCCAGTAAGCATTCAGCAGGCAATAAGTGTTTCACCTGTTGATATTGTAAGTATGCAGATTACAAAGAGTGTTAACGGTGAAAGTGGCAAGAAGGGTAAGTCCTCTGATACAATGGGTAACAAGCATCGTGTAGAATTCGGTATGTATGTAATCAACGGAAGCATAAATTGTCAGCTTGCTGAAAAGACTGGCTTTACGGATGAAGATGCTGAGAAAATCAAGGCAGCACTTGTTACTCTTTTCGAGAATGATTGTTCCTCTGCTCGTCCTGAGGGCAGTATGGAAGTGTGTCGTTTATACTGGTGGAAGCATAATAGTAAAACACCGAAATATTCCTCTGCAAAAATTCATCGTCAGCTTGAAATAAAAATCAAGGATGGTATTGGACGTCCTAAGTCATTTAATGATTATGATATTACTCTTAATCAGATTGACGGTATAAATGCTGAAATTATTGACCTTGTATAATGTATAACGAAGATGAATATTTGCTGCTTTCGGGAATACAGCATTTCGTATTCTGTCGTCGTCAATGGGCTTTAATTCATATTGAGCAGCAGTGGGAAGAAAACTACAGAACTGTTGACGGCAATATTATGCACAGAAATGTTCACGACAGCGGTTTTCGTGAAAAAAGGGGAGATGTTATCACAGCCAGAGCAATGGCTGTGTCATCATCCCGACTTGGTGTAAGCGGAGAATGTGACGTCGTTGAATTTCATAAAAGTAGTAATGGCACAGAAATATTTGGTCTGGATGGAAAATTCAATGTTATTCCCATAGAATATAAACGTGGTGAACCGAAGGAAGATGACTGTGACATAATGCAGCTTATGGTTCAAGCTATGTGTCTTGAAGATATGCTTTGTTGTGAGGTTCAGTATGGATATTTATACTACGGAGAAACACGCCACAGAATAAAAGTTAATTTTGATACGGAATTACGTAAACGCACAGAAAAGGCAATTGATGAAATGCATAGCTTGTATAAAAGCAGATACACACCTAAAGTAAAGCGTACAAAAGCCTGCAATGCCTGTTCACTGAAGAATATATGTCTTCCGGTTATCTGTGGAAATTTAAGCGCATATGACTATATTATAAAAAGGCTGGGAGAAGATGAACTATGAAGAAATTGCTTAACACTTTATATGTGACTTCTCCCGACAGATACTTGTCGCTTGATGGAGAAAATGTTGTTGTAACTTGCTGCAATGATACAATCGGACGTGTACCGCTTCATAATATTGACGGAATAATGACTTTTGGTTATACAGGAGCAAGTCCTGCACTTATGGGAAAATGTGCAGAAAATGGTATAGAACTTGTATTTATGAGTGGTAGCGGACGTTTTCTTGCCCGTGTTGAAGGAAAAGTAAATGGTAATGTGCTGCTGCGAAGAGAACAGTACAGAATTGCTGATGATGAAAAAAGAAGTCTTGATATTGCTAAAAATATTATCACCGGAAAACTTTATAACAGCAGATGGGTGTTGGAAAGAATCATTCGAGACCACGGACTTAAAATTGATACAGAGAAATTCAGAAGTAAATCAATGTATCTGAAATCAGCATTATCTCAGGTACTCACTGTTGATAATATGGCAGAATTGCGAGGATATGAGGGAGAAGCAGCGTCAGTTTATTTTTCATTATTTGATGATATGATATTTCAGCAGAAGGAAGATTTTTATTTCCATTCGAGAAATAAACGGCCGCCTTTGGATAATGCAAATGCAATGTTGTCATTTGCTTATTCGCTTGCAACAGGAATGTGTACATCAGCCCTCGAAGCAGTCGGACTTGATCCATATGTAGGATTTATGCATACTGACCGTCCCGGAAGGTGTTCATTGGCACTTGATTTGGTCGAAGAATTCCGTGCAGTTTTATGTGACAGATTTGTTTTGTCTGTAATAAACAAGCGTATTATAAATGGAGATGATTTTTATAAACGTGAAGATGGCGCAGTAATTCTGACTGATGATGGCAGACGAAAATTTATTACTGCGTGGCAGAATAAAAAACAGGAAGAAATAAAACATCCATTTATAAATGAAAAAACAGAATGGGGAATGATTCCTTATGTTCAGGCTTTACTGATGGCAAGATTTATCCGTGGAGATTTGGATTGCTATCCCCCTTTTATGTGGAAGTGATGATATGTTGGTGTTGATAACATATGATGTAAATACGCAGGATTCAAAAGGGAAAAGGCGGCTTCGTAAGGTTTCAAAAATATGTGTTGATTATGGAGTAAGAGTTCAGAATTCTGTGTTTGAATGTGTTGTTGATAGTGTACAGTACAGAGCACTAAAGCATAGACTTATCAATGAAATTGACAAAGAAAAAGACAGCTTGCGTTTTTATAATCTTGGGAACAATAAGAACGCAAAGGTAGAGCATATTGGTGCAAAAGAAACAATAAAAGTAGATGATATACTTATTATGTAGTGCGAATATGAAGTGTACATAAAAGAGTTATAACATTCGCACTTGATTTTTAATGGATTATTATTTTTATCAAAGTGAATATTTATTATTGCATTTGATAGTTTGTTAAAATTGTACAATGAATTAACGTTATAATTATGATTTATTGTTCGATTTTGCTGTCACCCTCTTCGTGAGGGTGTGGATTGAAATATTAAAAGAGGATATGTTTCTGCAAATAAGATTGTCACCCTCTTCGTGAGGGTGTGGATTGAAATTATGACTTAATTTGCTAGTTTTAAAAAGCCCGAGGTCACCCTCTTCGTGAGGGTGTGGATTGAAATAAGCACACGCCGAGTCACTCGGAATGAGCCTGAACAGCGTCACCCTCTTCGTGAGGGTGTGGATTGAAATTGAAAAGAGTAGGTGCATTTTTTTGTGTGTACGGGTCACCCTCTTCGTGAGGGTGTGGATTGAAATATTACCGAACGATACTACATTTCGTTGGAAATGGTCACCCTCTTCGTGAGGGTGTGGATTGAAATATATCAATAGAATAATGTTTATCATCGAGAAGCAGTCACCCTCTTCGTGAGGGTGTGGATTGAAATTTTGTAAATGTTTGGTATGACTGCGGATTGATAAGTCACCCTCTTCGTGAGGGTGTGGATTGAAATCTCAACATACTGAGAAGATAACGAACAAAATTCAGTCACCCTCTTCGTGAGGGTGTGGATTGAAATCTTTAAAGGGTGCAGGTTGTAAGGCACTTTACGTCACCCTCTTCGTGAGGGTGTGGATTGAAATTTGACGCTTATGATTACCTCGGTACTTCTGAAAGTCACCCTCTTCGTGAGGGTGTGGATTGAAATACCCTGTACCCACACAAGACCGTTGCTGTTATTCGTCACCCTCTTCGTGAGGGTGTGGATTGAAATTCCCTTTGGGAGTTAGAGGGTTGCAAACAAAAATGTGTCACCCTCTTCGTGAGGGTGTGGATTGAAATAGACGGTTCATCTGCTCCCACGGATGATGAATATGTCACCCTCTTCGTGAGGGTGTGGATTGAAATAACGTTTCAAGCCGTATCAATGCAAGTTGCATTTGTCACCCTCTTCGTGAGGGTGTGGATTGAAATTGAACTGCATTAAGACCAATGCCGACGCCTCTCTGTCACCCTCTTCGTGAGGGTGTGGATTGAAATACAGCGTTAATTATTGCCACCTTGTAGCCGTTTTGTCACCCTCTTCGTGAGGGTGTGGATTGAAATTCGGAATGGAGAAAAAGGGAGAAACCTTCAAGGATGTCACCCTCTTCGTGAGGGTGTGGATTGAAATTCAACCGTATAGGAATAGAGGTGAGATAAACGAATGTCACCCTCTTCGTGAGGGTGTGGATTGAAATCGATAAAAGATACATCAATATGGACAGAGAAACTTGTCACCCTCTTCGTGAGGGTGTGGATTGAAATCAGCAACGTTTAGCCGAGCCTGTAGTCGTTTGCGTGTCACCCTCTTCGTGAGGGTGTGGATTGAAATCTTGCGGTTGGTGCTCTTAATGAGTGCTTGCCGGTCACCCTCTTCGTGAGGGTGTGGATTGAAATTACTGTGACCCACCGTATCATACAACGGAAAAGCGTCACCCTCTTCGTGAGGGTGTGGATTGAAATTACTGTGACCCACCGTATCATACAACGGAAAAGCGTCACCCTCTTCGTGAGGGTGTGGATTGAAATTGAACTGCATTAAGACCAATGCCGACGCCTCTCTGTCACCCTCTTCGTGAGGGTGTGGATTGAAATGGGACGTGCGTATCAGGAAGCTTGCCGCCCTTTGGTCACCCTCCTCGTGAAGGTGTGTATTATATTCTTTGAATTCATATGATGCGACTATGTTAATAACATATTTTAAAGTAATTCTCCCACTTTTCACTTACATATTATACCCCTGAAGGAACAAAAAGTTCCAAAACAAAAGGAGGTATAACTATGCTGAGAAAAATGCTTGAAGCGGTGAGAATGCTTCTTGAAACAATCGTCCGTACGTTCAGCAAGCGAGCTTACGGGTGAGCCAATTCCACAATCGGTTACCGAGAAAATCATCGAAGCAGCCGTAGTTTCAGTTGCCACAATCCTGTGTGCAATAATCGATTCAATACTCGAAGAAAAAGGGACATAGCCACGATAGCTATGTCCCGATTTCCATTTAAGGAGGCAAAATGTTCAACTCAAATCGTTACCTGACCCGTGGAGTTCAGACGGAAATCCCGTCTGAACTCCAATTCTTTATGTGGGAATGTATAGACCAACTTCCAGAACCCAAGGACAGATTTCAAATCTTCCGCCTTACAATCCAAGACGACAAGCAACACGTATCCCACGAATCGGAGCAACCTGAATACCACAAGGAGTACGACATTGACACAGCAAATCCGATTGAAGCAAAAATCTACGTCATTGATGACGAAACGCATTGCACTATGCTATTAGCGGAAGAATATTAAACCAATGGGACAAGCCACAAGGCTTGTCCCATTTTGTATTTTAGGAGGAATTAAAATGAGCGATACATTTGTATGCACCCACTGCGGAGAGCAATGGGATATTGAGGACAGACACAACTTTGATGGAGCAGAACTTTGCCCCGATTGTTTCCACGAGGAAACTGTAGTCTGTGAGCACTGTGGTCGCAGACTTTGGGCAGATAATGCCGTTGACAGTGACAGAGTTCTTTGCGAACGCTGCTATGACGATTATTATGTCAACTGCGAAGGCTGCGGACGAACACTACACAACGATGACGCATATTACTTTGATGATGGCAACGATTATCCATATTGCCACAACTGTTACGAACAGCGTTGCAGTGGAGAGTACATCCACGATTACAGCTTTAAGCCTGAGCCAATTTTCTATGGTGACGGTAACCGTTACTTCGGTGTAGAACTTGAAATCGACGAGGGCGGACACGATGATGGCAATGCGGAGAAGCTGACTGACATTGCCAACACCATAGACGAAAAGCGTATCTACATTAAGCAAGAGGGTAGCTTGAATGACGGTATGGAGATTGTCACACACCCAATGTCCCTCGACTATCATCTGAATGAAATGCCTTGGTCTGATGTGATGTCCAAAGCAATACGCATGGGTTACTTGTCACACAAGACATACACTTGCGGACTACATGTTCACGTTAATAGAAGTACTTTTGGTAGTAATCACGAAGAACAGGAAGAACGAATTTCAAGAGTGCTGTTTTTCGTTGAACGCTTCTGGCAGGAACTTCTGAAATTCTCAAGACGAACAGAGGCACAAATGGCACGATGGGCAGACCGTTACGGTATCAAGGAAAATCCAAAGGCTACCCTTGATAATGCAAAGAAGAATTACTCAGGACGATATACCTGCGTGAATCTGAATAACTATCACACAATTGAGTTCCGTATTTTCCGTGGTACTCTGAAATACAACACTTTGGTTGCTACATTACAGTTGGTCAATAAAATCTGCGATATTGCAATCAAAATGACAGATGGAGAACTGACTTCGTTGAATTGGTGCGACTTCGTATCAAGTATTGATGAACCTGAGCTTATCAATTACTTGAAGGAAAGACGTCTGTATGTGAACGAACCTATCGAATGTGAGGAGGATGTATAATGTGTTGCTTATTTGGACTTATTGATTATGGAAATGTATTTTCAGCAAGGGAGAAGAATAAGATTATCAAGATACTTTCTACAGAATGTGAAGCTCGTGGTACTGATGCAACTGGTATCGCATTTAACACCAATACTGGTCTGCATATTTTCAAGCGACCAATTGCCGCACATAAGCTGTGGTACAGAATTCCTGACAATGCAAAAGTCATTATGGGACATGCCCGAATGACTACTCAGGGTAGTGAGAAGTTCAATTTCAACAATCATCCGTTTCCTGGACGAGTTGGAGTAACGAATTTTGCTCTTGCACATAACGGTGTTCTACATAATGACATCAGGCTTCAGAGAGAAGAACAGCTTCCCATTACCAATATTCAGACTGACAGCTATGTTGCAGTACAGCTGATAGAAAAACAGAACACCCTCAGTTTTGACAGCATCAGAAAGATGGCTGAAAAGACTGAGGGTTCTTTCTGTTATACGATACTTGATGAAAGAAACAACCTGTACTTTGTTAAGGGTGACAATCCTTTGGCAATCTACAAGTTCAATGGGTTTTACATTTATGCAAGTACGGATGATATTCTGCAAAGAGTATTGCAGAAACTTGGACTTATGAAGTTCAGCAAGGTAAATGTCAGCTGTGGTGATATCCTCAAAATTGCATCAGATGGAGCGATTGAAATTCAGCGTTTTGATTTTCCTGACTATTTCAGCCACTACAGTTATTTTACTCCACCTGCATACGATGACGATACTGTTATGGATATGCTTACCGAGTATGCAGGATATTTCGGTATTGATGCGGAAGATGTGATAATGCTGTATGATTATGGCTATGACGAGTTTGATATTGAGTGTATGCTTTATGAGCCTGCGGAGATGCAGAGATGTATTGAAGAACTGCGGATGATGGAGATGTGTTGAATGGTGTCCCGACGAAGTTTAGACTTTGTCGGGACAATTGTAAAGTTAGACTCAGACCTGCGTTACAAAGCGTAAAACAATTCGAAAATCAATTTTATTTTTACAATTTTTGAAACATGGTACAGGTGTAAGTTAAGGTACACCCTAATTTTACACATAAAAAAAGTGCAAAGCTTTGAAAAACTTTACACCTTTTAGTAGTTAGTTATCATCTTCAATGTTGTTTTGAGTGTCTTTAATAAGTTCATTAATAAGTGTTTTAGCATCTTCAATATTATTAGTGTCTATTGCTTTTTCTAACAGTTGGAGCTGTCGCATTATACTTCTTAAATAACCTTTAAATATAATAGTATTTTCCTCCACGCTTACACCGCCTTTGTAATATAATTTATATTTATATTATATCATAGTTTGATGTCGGTGTAAATATAAAAATAAAAATTGGGAGTTGATAAATTTGAACATTGCATACGTCAGGGTTTCAACTGTTGAGCAGAACGAAGCACGTCAGGTTGAAGCGCTTGAGAAATATATGATTGACAAGTGGTACGTCGAGAAGATTTCTGCCAAGGATACCAACCGTCCAAAACTGCAGCAGATGTTGGATTTTGCCCGTGAGGGTGACACGATTTTTGTGCACGACTTTACACGTCTTGCACGAAGCACAAAAGACCTGCTCGACATTGTTGAACATCTCAAATCAAAGGGTATTCATCTTGTGAGTAACAAGGAGAGCATTGATACCTCGACGCCGACGGGAAAGTTAATGCTGACATTTCTTGCGGGAATTGCCGAATTTGAACGTGAAAATCTTTTGGAGCGTCAGCGTGAGGGGATTGCTATTGCAAAGAGAAATGGTATGTACAAGGGACGCAAGCCGTTTACATCGGACAAGTTTGATGAGTTGTATCAGGAGTATCTGTCGCGAAAAATCTGTAAGACGGAATTTGCGAAGTTGTTGGGTGTTTCGCGTCCGACGCTTAATCGGTTGATTGGGGAGAGGGTAAAATGAAAAGGGGTGTCCCCCGAACCGTGTGGCTCGGGGGACGTGTGTAATGATATGATTTTTGATGCGGGTTATTTATATGTTGTTAGTCATTCGTATAACTTTTGAAATATTTGTTGGAAAAATCAACGTAATCATGCAGCATCTGATAAAACCGATTCATTTTTTCCGTATCAGAATTATCAACAGCAGCAGTTTGTGGTGTTTCAATCTGCTTCTCAATTATTTTTTCATCCCATGGCTTTTTCAGACTTAAATTAAGAAAGCCATATCCACGTTTTCTTCCAGTATAAAAGGCTGTGATTTCACCATACGAAAACTCAGAGTTGTACCGCAGATAATCAAGCATAGCTTTAGGCGTAATACCATTATTGTTAGCTTGTTCTTTTGTAAGATTATTTTTTATGTACATATCTGCGTACTTAAGAAAATCATCGCGATATGTTGTACCAAGCATGCAATCTGAAAGCTCTTTGGTGATTACAGCTGTTGCTTCATCGGCAGAAAGATGTTTGTATTTGCGTTTAAGAGCTTTTGCCTTTGTAGCACGTTCTTTTCTGCGCTTTTCAGCCTCTTCAACAGGTACAAAATATTTGTTTAAAAATTGCTGAGTAAAATCTTTTAATTGACAGCCAGGAATTATATCGGGTTGCTTTTTAGTTTTCGTTTTGAATATCTGTGAAGAATTCAAACAAAGTGCATCGGGATTGCCTTTGGATTTCCATATGCAGTGAAGTCCGTATATGGACAGATGAATTTTGGTCCATACAAGATCAACATTGTATTCCTTTGAACAGAAATCAGGATAACCCTTTGACAAGTCAAGATAAATATAATCTTTTTCATCAAACTTATGTGTGCTTTCATCTTGCTGAAAGACTACAACCTGCACGTCAGTATGCTTGATGATTTCAATAAGAATTTCACGTTCAGCTTTTAACAAATTCCTTGATGCTGCATTTACATATATACATTTCAGACCATTATTCTGAAGCATGGAAAGCTTTTTCAGCATAGCTTCTGTACATAACCTTTCAAGCGGAATGTCAGCATGATAGTTGTTTTCATTTTTTACAAGAGGTGTTGTACTACCGAACGAATCAATTTTTGTCAGATTCTTCCACATGATTTCAGCAGTATGATTTGTATCAGTCTTGATAATTATGAGCTTTTTTACTACATTAATCGGCATCATACACATTGTCATAGCTGTACAGAATTTGTCAATGAATTTTATGTTCCTTTCGAGAACCATATCTGCAAAGTTACTATATACTTGTTCCGGGAGTTGTGCGCGTTCAACATCAATAGCCATTATCGGCATATTCCCTTCTCGTGAAATTATATTTTCTTCGAAGAGATAGGGCTTCTGAGGGTAAGGCGCAACTATTCTGAATTGGATGAAAAGTTTCTCTGCTATTGTTTTGTAGGTGGTTTCTGAAATAATGTCTTTAAGGAACTCGGAAAGATTGTTAACCATATCATCGAATATTTCGGAATCAATGCGATTGAATTTGAAGTTAAGGAATTCTTCGAAACTTGAACGTGAAATCGGTGCAGATTTCATATTGTGTATAAGCATAGGTGTGCCGTTGTATATAATGTAGCATACATTCCATAGTTCTTTTTGCGTGTCATAAATGTTTTCCAAATGCAATTCTTCAGAATAATAATTAGCATACGATTCTTGATATGATTCATAAGTTTTGCTTTCAAGTTTTTTTGACTGAGGTCGTTTAAGCGAACCTGAGTGTAATAGGATATGTTATTGATAGTGGTTAAGAAAAAAGAGTAATTATAATACGGCAACTTGTTTTTGATGAGTTTGTGGTATAGTTCAAAAGGCGAGGGGAGTGTATTGCTTGATAATGTGTTTTGATTAATTAAGTTCGAAACATATTCTCTCAATCGATGAAAATCAGTGAAAAAGCACAGAGCAAAAATTATATTATCAGATTTGCGGTGTTTATACATCAGGTGCATATATGAGGTTAGCCAGTCTTCTCCACAAACAAGCTTAACAAATTCAAGCAGAGTAGAATAAAACTTTGGAAAAGTATATTCAGCACCGTAATCTTCTTTGTCATGGAAGTATTTCTTAATATTGCTTATGCAGTATCTTTTACAAAGTATTCCGGTAGGAGAAGGCGAGTTATAAAGCTGATATATAAAACTTCCTTTTGCGCGTATTGAAATTGTGAAAAGTTTGTAGCATTTAAAGCTATCGATATCAGATGCATCATTTGAAGCGTTATATTCAGCATTTGCATAAAAATCATCAATAATTTTGTTTGCCTCGTCTATCAGTGCCAAAGCACCTACTTCATCATTTTCGAGTGGTTCGTTGAAGTGCAGTTGAGACAGACAATTTTCTATTCTTTCTATATACTGGCCAACGATATGACGTTGTCTATAGTGGGAACTTGCTTTGAGTTTTAATTGGAATTTTCTTCTTGATTTTTCCATATGTAATTTATTTATCAATAGCAATTTGTTCATGGTTTTCACCTCAGCAAATGAAATGTTTACCTGTTTTTGTAAATCGTAAAATTGATAAATCGCAAAAAATATTTAAAATATTTAAATTGTGCAATAATGTTATTTTTCTGTGCTTTATAACGGATTTTAAACTTAAATTAGACTTAGGTAAATGGTAACATATTTTATTTAATTTGTAAAGTGATAAATTGAAATATCTGACGGAATTTTATAATAATTACAATAAATGTATATCGAGTGTTATTTATAAATAATGAAATATAAAGGTGAGATAACTGGAAATTATTTTTTACAACCAACTATACATATGAGTAAGGCAAGCTGTAATACAAATTCAGCTTGCCTTGCTAAATAGTCTGGACTTTATAGAGATATAGTAGTAATACATAGTAATATATTCTTATTAAGTAATATACATATAGACGTATTTAATAATGAATACAGTCATATAGAAATAAGATTTTACACAGGTAATTACTATATGATAATCCAAAAGGAAAGAAGGTGAAATCCATGGACAAAGAAAAAACAATTCAGTTCAGAGTCGATTGGAGTAGCTATGACAACATAAGAACAAATGCGAGAAAGTGCAGCATGAATGTAAGCGATTATGTAAGACACAAAGTTATTGACAATGATTGTTGGGACAGAAAGCATGAACTTCACGAGGCAATTATTGATATGAGTGATTCATTAAATACAGCTTGTGAAATTCTGGAAGAAAGTTACCCTGAATTATCAATGGGATTAAAGAAAGGAGCAATTACATTATGTCATTTATTAAATTCATAAACAGTACTTACGAGAACGGTCCGGCTTTAGAAAACGTATATAACTATATTCTTAACAGAGGCAAGTGCGTTATGTCAGGTTGTCACAACGTCCTTATGGATATGGCAGTGCCTATGATGTACGAAACAAGAAAATTCTTTGGCGTAACAAGTGGCAGGGTTCTTATGCACATAGTTATTTCACCATCCAGAAGTGAGAAAGTTGAAATTCGTCAATTCTGCAATATGATTTCTTTTATAGCTACAAGCTTCAGAAATCATCAGGTTGTGTATGCTGTACACGGTTCAGGAAAGCTTCTTCATGCACATCTTATGGTTAATGCAGTAAACTTCAGAAACGGTGAGGTTGCAAATGACCTGACACCTTTCAAGAATGAGATTGCGCAGATGTGTGAGATATTTTATCCTAACACTACAATTGAATGATATTCTCCATAAATTCAGTCATATATTATAACCTTGAGAAATATAATGAGAGTGGACAAGCTTAGCTTGACATTCTGATAAAGGAGTTGTAATTATGAAGCAGGAACTTGTTTTCAGGTTTCATAACCCAAACACCGAAAAAGCTACATATAATGCTCTGATGAAGGTGTTCACAGAAGTTGGATGTAAAAAACTCAAGGAAGCTATAACTGAATTTGAAAAAAATAATACAGACGAATCTTCAGCAAAGTCTGAATGATTCTTCCTCTCCTCGTACTGATATATGTACGGGGAGAGTTTATTTTTTGAAGCAATTTCAGCTTATAGCACATTAACTATACTGACTACCTGCAGGAAAGGCAGATTTGAAAAAGTCTGCCTCACAGTGCTTCGGCATTGTGGTCCTGCAGGGAAAGAATTTATTTTTACAATCTATATTATTATGTTATTGTCAATTATTGACACCACGTCGCAACAGCTGTATAATAAAAGAAAATCTGATTTAAACCAAATGAATCTATGCAATAATTAGTGTAATCTTTTGAGAGAGGTGCAGCTATGGTTAAGGTAGATTGTCAAAACCATTTTGAATATATTCATTACGCTGAACAATGTAAATATGGAAATGTTTATCCGCTTTCTATTGCTGAGGGGTATCAGCAGGGAGATGTGTTTGTAAATTCGGTAAGTAACTGCAAAACGGCATTATTCTGGCATTACAGTGGATTTGCTTCTATTTCGGGGGAGTATGATGAAAGCTTTCTTGAAGCAGTGTATGATATTATTCTTGACAAAGACAAAATCAATCCGCGTCGGTTTATTTTATTTACTGATGATGAGCAAACAAAATCTTTTTTCAGCAACAGAGAAAGCATTGACGTTGAACGAAGATATTTTTATGAATATAATAAGTCTATCAATGAAGCTGTTGACCTTCCGCAAAACTGTGAGTTGATGCCTGTTGATGCAGAGCTTCTCTCAAAAATAAAAGGACGGATTACGCCGTATTTCTCCTGGGACAACGCAGACGAATTTCTTTCAAAAGGGAAGGGATATTGCATTGTAACTGACGGTGAGGCTGCTGCCTGGGCATTTTCTGCGGCTGTTAGTAGTACAGAAATTGATATTGGAATTGAAACTCAGGAAAAATATCAGCACAGAGGCTTTGCTGCTATTGTTTCAAAGGCAATGATTAAATATGTTCTTGAACAGGGAAAAACACCTGTCTGGGCTTGCCATTATAAGAATATTGCTTCTGCTAAATTAGCTGACAAGTTGGGATTTGACAAGGTTGCAGAGTGCTTTGTAATAAAGAGAAAAGAAGATTAACAGACAGAAATATGGAGGAAAACAATGAGCATAACACCATTTACAGACAATATATCTGAATACTTGAAGTCAGATGATGTGATTGATTATAATAATGAAACCATAACTCAAATTGCCGACTCGTTATATCAGAATGCTGAAAGCGAGATTGAATATATCAAGGCGGCATATGAATTTGTAAGGGACAAAGTTCCTCATTCAGCAGATATAAATGAGGATATTATCACCTGTTCCGCTTCTGAGGTTTTAAAGGCAGGACACGGTATCTGTTTTGCAAAATCACATTTGCTGGCGGCTTTGTTGCGTTGCAAATCCATACCGACGGGATTTTGCTATCAGAAGTTAATTTTAGACGACGAAACAGCACCTGTTCTGATATATCACGGTCTTAACGGTGTTTATATCAAGGAGTGCAACAAGTGGATACGTCTTGATGCACGAGGAAACAAGGAAGGTGTAAACGCACAATTCTCAATAGATGAAGAACAGCTTGCTTTCCCAGTTCGTGCTGAAAAGGGTGAGGAGGACGGGTTTGTTGTTTACCACAATCCTGATAAAAAGATTTTAGAGAAGTTGAGGAATAACAAGACAAGGACAGAGTTGTGGGACGATTTGCCGACAGAACTGGAATACAATTCATAAAACTATTCAGAAGGTGTAACCATTGAAATTTGTAGATGCAAAGAGATATAAAAAGCAGGTAAAGGACTTGTACAGAGAAGCATTTCCCAAGGACGAACAGGCACCGTTATCGTTTCTGTTCTTCAAGTCGGGCAACGGCAGGGACTCGTTCTATGCGGTTGTTGACAAGGAAAAGTTTGTGGGGCTTGTGTACACGGTACGGATTGAAAAGCTGGTCTATGTTTTTTATCTTGCCGTAAAAGCGGAAGAACGTGAACAAGGCTACGGCGGGAAAATACTGAAAATGGTCAGAAAGCTGTACAGCGACTGCGTTATTACACTTGCCATAGAGGATACCGATAAAACCGCCGCTGACAATTATCAGCAACGCTTGGAAAGACTTCATTTTTACGAGAAAAACGGCTACAAGCAGCTGCATATAAAGATAAACGAAGCAGGCGTTGATTACGAACTTCTGGGCACGGAAACTACCGTTACGCAGGCGGATTTTCTTGCTATGATGAAGAAGTATTTCGGAAGTGTTATGTTCAGGATGATATATAAAAGGACGAAGATTGAGTAGACTTTTAATAATATGCTTAGGCAAACGAAAAGCTGATGAGTTGGTTGCTCATCAGCTTTTGTGTTTTATATGCAAATCTCCTTAATCCAATCAATATATTCCTCAGTATGCTTGCAGCAATAAGTCAGGTGCCCGTATCCGCTTACAATGCGGTAATCTGCCTGAGGATATGCTTTCTGTACCAACTTCAGACAAGTCCTGCAAGCCTTTTCGTCCTTGTCGTAAAAGAAGTGCATACGCTTCTGCATTTCCGTGTCAAACTGCGGAAAATCAAAGGTGTAACAGCACTCAACCTCATTCCTGATGCTGTTGTCATTCAGATACGGAGCAACCTTGATAATCGGCTCAATCATCGGTTTAAGCGCCTCGGGGTCACCGCTCGAAAACTTCTTGATAAGCGGTATGTTCATAGCATCTTCAACTGTCTTGCCACGAAGCATTTTTATCATCGTTCTGAACTTGAACAGCATAAATGCCTTGTATGCCTTTGAAAGCTTAATGCAGGGCGCACCGTCAAACAACGCATTTTCAACGGCTATTCCGTCAGCAATAAGCTGACTCATCAGCTCAATTCCGATTTCCGAGCCCATAGACTGACCATAAACAAGCTTGACAGAGGTAATCTGTTGTTTTTTGAGGTACTGCCTTATTTCAGCAGCTTCATTCTGACGTGTGGTGAAGTCCTTGCTTCCCTCGTAATGACCGTTGTAGGTGGGTGCAATAATGTAAAAATCACTGCACAGCTTGGAGTAGAGATTTTCCATGCTTTCAGCAGGGCAGAAAGAGCCTGTTAGCATAACAATAATGGGATTACTTGGGTTGCCTAATGTTTGAAACTTCATATATAACCACTCCTTACATTTCATCAAGCATTTCATCAAGTGCGTCGATAATTCCTTGTACCGCCGCAAGACTTTCAGGGGAAAGCGTGTCAATAAGCTTCTGCACCTTTTCCTGTGCGTTACGATGCATATTGCGGTGATAGTCAAACACAAGCTGTCCCTTTTCGCTCAGACGGATGCAGACAGCGGTTTTCTTTTCGGGGGACGTCTGCTTCTCGATAAGTCCCTTATCAAGCAGTTTGGCGGTAGTCTGCGATACAGCACCTTTGGTTACCCCAAGAAGTTGGGCAAGGAAAGTGGTTGTGATTTCGCCGTGCGTGCCGATTGTATCAAGCATATGCACCTCAGCGGCGTAAAGCAGGTCATCCGTGCCGTAATGCTTTGGTTTCTGGGTTTTCTGGCTGTATTTGTTCAGCAATCTATAGCTGTTTTCAAAAATATCAGGAGTCATAATTGCACCTCATAATAATATTGTTTAGCTACTAAACAATATTATATTACAAAAGGATTGGTTTGTCAAGCAGAAAAAACACCTGAAAGAATATAAAACAAACCGCTGCAGTAATCAAACTGCAGCGGTTAATCTGTACACTATTTCTGACTCTTTAAAATACATTCCGTAACCCTGTCCAGAATCAATCCACGGTCACGTTCGGGGTAGAATTCCAACAGCGGAACAGCCTTTTCAGCAATATCATTTGCAGTAAGTTTCGGCATAACAAGCTGATTTCCGTACAGCTTGCGGACGTTGTTTCTCTGACGGTTGAACGAGATATTGAATGGCCGTGCCAAAGCTTGCGGAATTAACGCTTTTGGGTCAATGTCCATAGGTGAAAGTTGAACATTTGAAAGCAGACCTGCACCGTTGTCGAAAATCGGACAGTAATCATATTTCCCGTTTTCTTCAAGCAGGGCAATATTGTTCAGGTGACGGTCATCGTTGAGAAACAGCGCATCAACTTCAAACAGCAAGGCAAGATATTTCGTGAAATCTTCAAGCTTTGTGTAGTCAGCAGTTACTTCTGCAAGGTATGCAATTCGCTTTATATCACTGGAAAGTCTGCCGAGTTTTTCACTCAGCGGCATGTCAATAATTCGTTTAAAAAGGTGACTCAGCGTTATAATTGATTGCCCCACTTTAAGAAAATTTACGCTGGAACAACCCGTGCGGGTGCGACCGTGTACATTCATTTTTACCACATCGTATCGCACAAACGTGAACGGCGTATTCTGTTCGATATTGCTTGACTCCAGAAGTCTGGAAATAAGTGCCTCGCTAAGTGCCTCATAGCCGAACTGGTCAAGCTTGTACCACATATTTGTGTCAGCGTCAAACCATTTTTCCTGATTGCCTTTTGATGATGTTTCAGCAATTTTTTTGTTTGAAGCAAATTGTAGATTCATCAGAATTTCTCCATTTCAAGCCATTGATTATCTTCAGCCATTCGTCCTTGCGTTTTCTTAATAATTTCAATAGGGGAGTAGCTTTCCAAGCCTATCGATTCAAGATATTCACGCAATCCCGAACGTCCCTTTGGTATGCAGCGTTCCTCAAGAAATGCAGTGAAATCGTCCCAATCGGGGTGAGTTTTTTTGCCGAAAGCGGTTTTCACAATGTTGTCAATGTGATTTTCGGCAGCAATTGTTTTATCGGTAAAATCAGCGTAAATAAGCGTGCAAAGGCTGTTTCCACTGTAATAACGCAGACATTTTACGTCGTGCCCCAACGCTTTTTTCTTTTCAGCGAATTGTTTTGCCGTGCGGGATTTGGTAATTCTGATTTTTTCTCCGTCAAAGGAAAGCTCAACATTTCTGTCAGCACTGTCAATGCCAAGCTGTTCAATCCAGCTTGTGGGGAGCGAAATTTTGTAGGTTTTAGAGCCCTTGGAAGCTGTTCCTCCGGGGGCATTTACGATAATTTTTGCGGTGCGGGTTTCCATTTTATCACCTCAAAGGAATTATATCATATTCGTTACGAATAGTCAAGGATTTGCTCAAATGAAAAAGCACCCCTGGAGGAGTGCTTTTATGATGTTGTTATATGTGTTCATTTAAAGGTTCAAATTTGTTACCATTCCTTCATTTCAGCACATTTTCTTCTCTCTTCTTCAAGAGAGGCTTCTTTTTCTTCAGGTGTCATTTTATCAAGTTCTGCTTGTAACTCGGGTGAGATACCATCGAAGTAGCTTTCATATATATTTTCTTTGCATTGTTCAAGATAGTGCTTGTAGCTTTCCTGGGCTTCGGGTGGTGCATTATCGTTAATTACAAATCTGCCATTTTTTATATGACACCATTCTTTTTTGGACTTCCAAAATAAATCCATTTTTCTCATATTAACAACTCTTTTCAATATATATTTTCATGTACATTAATCATTATAATTCCCTATACTATCTTCAGGATGTAACGCAAAATATTTGTTTAAAGTTGATTTCGCAAGTGTTGCCAACAACTTGTTACCATCCTTGAAAGGCCCATCAAGAACACACATTTCTTCGTCTGAATATGGTTCTGCACTTTTGGATTGAGCGATAAGCAGTTTGATTTTTTCTGATGAAAAACTCGTAATCATAGTTGTTCCTTAACTTTCATATTGTATATTTTAAAATATTTATTATAACAACTTATCTATGAATATTATAACATTTAGTCCTTAAATTTAAAATTTTCCAGTTCTTCATCAGACAAATCTTTGAAGCCCTTTTGGGTTTCACGTAAGTAGTTTGCTACTTCACTTAATTTGTACTGATTTGGCGGAGCATTCCATATTGAATTATCCACAAAATTACCATCAAATTCTTCAAAATCAGGATCAGGGATAATATGTCGCATATAATTACCTTCTTTTAAAAGAATTTATACTACAATTATACCAACTTACCCTGCAAAGTCAACAATTTGGTGTGTAAATTTTGGTACATCTACATCTTATATGTGAGAGTAGAGATATAAATAAGGGGTTGCTGCGTTATACAGCAATCCCTTAAATTATTTTCGGATCTTCATTTTTACACTTGGCAAACCATAAATTATGTTATATAATGAATATATTCCCATTTTAAGATAAGGAGACTAGCTATGAATAATTACGAAATTTTAGCTCAGCTTTCAAAGGATGAGCTGATTGAATTGATTGGTATATATTCTAAAAACTGGCTTGCGATGGACGGCGTGTGGTTTCAGTCCGTTGAAAGAAAACTTGGTATGGACGAGGCAATGTATCACGATGCTGAAGCGTGGAAACGCTTTACTGTCATTGAGGCAAAACGTATCAAGGAGTTTCTGAAGCTGCCTGACAATTCGGGAATTGAAGGTTTGGCAAAGGCGCTGACGCTTCGCTTTTATGCAAACATCAACGAGGACAAAATCAAAATTGAGGGCAACACCCTGACATATACTTCAGTAAACTGCCGTGTTCAGCGTGCAAGGGAGAGAAAGGGTATGCCGTTTCACCCGTGCAAGTCTGTTGGAATTATCGAGTACAGCGAGTTTGCCAAAACTATTGACAGCAGATTTACCTGCGAATGTGTAAGCTGTTATCCTGATATTACGGATGATTCGTGCTGCTGCAAGTGGAAATTTACATTGGGCTGAGTTGTTTGATTTATGTGATGTATGTCACAACTTTTATGAATTGAGTGTCAAGACTAAAGGAGTTATGGTATGTGATTACCATAACTCCTTTTTTATAAAATAACAAAAAATGTATTTTCTGATTTGGGACAACTATCTTAGATAGTCGAGATAAGCATTTTTCAAACTTGGTATAGTTCTTCGGGGAATAACAAGCTTATCACCATTTTCCATCACGGCAGAGTCAGCCATCAGCTTGTTTATATGCTCCAGATTAATGATATAAGTCTTACCGCACTGATAGTAACAGCCACACGGGGAGAGCTTGTTGAAAAGTTCTGTTGATGAACATCTTACATATAATATCTCGCCATTCATAAGACGGATACACTGGTTGTGATTTGCAGACTCACAATATACAATTTTGTTTGCCACTATATTATGATAACCGTCTGTTGTTTTAAGAAGAATTTTTTTGGATGGCTGTTGGTCGATAATATGCAGCGCCTTATCCATAGCGTCAAAAAAATCCTTGCGGCAATACGGTTTCAGCAAATAGTGCGTGGCATTGACCCCAAAAGCTTGAACAGCAAAATCAGGAGTGGAGGTAAGAAATATAATGGGGCTGTCAATACTTTTTTCCCTAAGTTCTGTAGCAATTGTCATTCCCGTAATTTCAGGCATACAAATGTCTAAAAGGAATATATCATATTTTTCGCCTTTATTCAGTCTGTATAGAAGTTCCGAAGAAGAGGTGAATTGTTCCGTTTCAAGCTGTATTCCCCTTGCAGCTTCATATTTCGCAAGAAACTCCATAGCAAAATTAAGATATATTTTCTCATCATCACATACTGCAATTTTCAGCATTGATACGCCCTCTTTCATTTTACTGGTATGATTTATTATTATTGTAACATCTTTTTTTCATAATTGCAATATTTTACACAAAAATACGCCTTGCCGAAAAAGCAAAGCGTATTTTTTATTTATTCAATTAGATAAGCCGAACCTTATTCATTGTTATTGGACATTACCATTTTAAGAAGCTTGCCGGCTTCGGTATCGAGAAGCTCTGCTGTATTCTGAGCGTTATGTGCAATCTCGGTATTATTCTGAACAACTGCTGAAATTCTGGTCATTCCCTCGACTGCTTCATCAATCTGCTTAGCCTGCTTTATTGTAGCGTCAGCAATTTCGGAAATAAGATGAGTGCTCTTATCAATGCTGTTGCTGGTTTCATCAAGCTTTGCAGCTGTCTTGTCAACGATAACCGTACCGTTTTCAACTGCTTTGAGTGTTTCATCAATAAGCTCAGTAGTGTTTTTAGCAGCTTCCGCAGATTTTGTAGCAAGGTTTCTTACTTCGTCAGCAACTACCGCAAAGCCCTTTCCGTGGACACCTGCGCGTGCAGCTTCAACGGATGCGTTAAGAGCAAGGATATTTGTCTGGAAAGCAATATCCTCGATAGTCTTTACAATATTGCTTATCTTCTGTGATACGTCGCTTATCTGTCTCATTGACTCCTGCATATCTGCCATATTTTCAAGATTTTCACGAAGCTGCTCACTGGTCTGGGCAGCAATGGCATTTGCATTCTTTGCGGATTTTGCATTGCTGTTTACTTCCCTTGAAATAGTAGAGAATGTTGCGGAAAGCTCCTGTATAGTAGAAGCCTGTGTAGTAGCACCGTCAGAAAGCTGACCAGAAACGTTGTCCATTTCTGCCGCATACTGATTAATACTGTGGGAGATACCATCAATATTTCTGAGCAGCTCTGACATAGAATCGTTAAGTTTGTTAGCGGAATTGATATTTTCCTCAATATTGTTCAACATACCGTTAATACCATTACTGAGCACACTAAATTCTTCACAAGTATTAACATCAACAACAACGCCCTGTGCACCATCACCAATTGCCTTTACAGCTGCACCGATTTCCGTCATACCCTTTATGACATTTTTATCAATTACTCTTACAACAATTACTGTAAGTACAGCGATAACGAGAAGCGCCAGAAGTGCTACAACAGCTGTAAGCAGTGCAGCCTCGCCCATTACCTCGCTTGTAGGCACAAGGGACGCCAGATAATAATCATCAGTTTCAATTACTCTTGAGAAGAATGAATTGCCTGAGAATACGAAATTGCTTGACTTGCCAAGCTTCTTTGTGAAGCTTTCCTCAGTAAGTCCAAGTTCGGATATCTCTTTACCGATATATTCTTCATCGTAGAATGCAGCAATAGTCAAATCAGCCTTTTTGACAGCGAATATAGTACCTCTTGTTCCTACCTTGATATTGCCGAGGATAATGTGAGGCTGACTGTCAGCGAGTGTTTCGGTAAGACGGACAGGCTCCATACCGATTTGTACAATACCTGTTTTATCCTGTCTTGATACGCTTATGTACTGGAACAGCTTGCCCTCTGTACCATTCGGCTGTGCCTCCTGAGCAATTTCGATGGAGCTGTCCTCAAGAATAGGAAGGAATGGCTTTGTCTGCTCGGAAGTACTGAAATCAAAACCGAAATAACCGGGAACAGTACCCCAATAAATGACACCCTTTTCATCTGTTACGTGAAGCTCGTCAACCTCCAGCATTTCACGGATACGTTCAAGTTCGTCCGCATCATCGATTATTTCAGGATTAAGCTTAATCATTTCAGCAAATGCATTGGCTTTTGATATGTATTCGATATCAAGATTTTCTGTAAGCTCTGAAATAGTAACTTCGCTTTCTGCGATACGGGAAACAGCATCTGAAAGTCTTTCATCGGAAGTAATAGCCGCATTGTTTCTGGAAACCATAAGCTGAAAAGCAAAAACAAGAATAGCCATAAATACTACTGAAATAATTGCACTTCCCATTATTTTTTTAATCATTATTTTACGCATAATTCCTATCCCCTTATCGTATGATGCATACGGAGCAAGTACGCAATCGGTTTTGAAATGAAGGTTTCCCTGCTTTACTGTTTTATTATACTACAATTATAAAAAGCAAGTATGTTTATGGCGTAATTGGTGGTAAATTTGGCGAAATTGGCAGTAAGATATTACTTCCTATGCACTGATTTTTCGTTGATTATATGGATGTCAGATTTAATTTGTTACAAGTTTTTCTGATATTATAACCTGAAAAGAGGAATCGGATTTCTCCAATTCCTCTTTTGGTTGATTAATGTATTATTGGTCAAGACCGAAATTGGCTTCATAAGCAGCAACAAGCTTTTCAGAACAGTCGGAAACAGGTTCAAGTCTGCCTGAAAAGATTTCAAAGGCACTGACAGCTGCAAGGGTGCTGTTATCAAGGGCGAGAAGCTGTTAAACGGCAAGGTTGATAAAGATACGCTGAGCAGGTGGCTTAAAGAGCTTGGTGTGTAAACTAAGACAAATGAAAAAGCTGATGAGTGGTTTCTCATCAGCTTAGCCTGTCGATAAAGTCGACAGGCTAATGAAAAATGAATAATGAATAGTGAATAGTTAAGGTGTCCGCTTTGCGGACATTTTTAATTTTATTGCCGAAGGCAATTCCTTAATTATTCATTCTTCATTATTCAATATTCACTATTCATTGTCGAAAAAACTTTTTCGACAAACTGAGCTGATGAGTGGTTTCTCATCAGCTTTTGTGTTTATATTACAAAATATTTCACAACCCAGATCACAACCAGATGCAGAGGGTAGAACAGATAAAAGAACCATTTTGCAAATACGGGATGATTGCCCTTTTTCCCGTTGTAGAACGTTGTTACGCAAAGATATGACAGGGCGAAAAATGTGACATTAAGGAAGAAATTGAGCACATCAAGTACCAATACCAATTCGATTAACTGGTGCAGAAGTATGCAGCTGCCAAACCATATAAGCCGTTTTTTCGGATTGTCACGGAAAATATGGAAACCAAGAATTATTACCGGTCCGAAAATCATCCATTCGCAGAACAACAGAAGTGATGCGATGTCCACAAGTACAATCAGTATGATTTTCTTTTTCAGCGAGTAGTCCTTTTCCCATATCGTAAGTGTGATTACACCGAGAAACAGCGTGAAGAAAATGTTCAGGTTTGTGAAAAATTCCGTGGTGAGAAGCGTGCCATTGTTGGCAAGACAGAACGGAAATTGGGTGATTACCGCAAAAATCAGCAGGCGGATTGCGTAGCTTTTCCGTGAGTGAGTGTAGTGGAAGCCCTCGGCTATGAAAAAGAAGAATATCGGTGGTGCGAGAAGCGACATCTGCGTAAGTAGTTTAAGCCACAGCGGTACAGGGGAGAGCGTTTCCCAGTCGGGTACATAAGAGAAAAAGTGCCCGATTGCCATTGGAATTATGGCAAGGTATTTTATTGCGTCACGGTTGAGGATTTTCAGTTTTTGTGATTTTTCGGTCATAGCGGTCACGTCCTTTTTGGTGGTTTTTATGTTTATTCACATAAATCAAGTTCAGCTTTATGCTTTTCAAATAATTCAATCAGCTTATTACCTACAACATAGATTTCACTTTTCCAAGGATGTCCCATTAAGCCATAGGAGTAGTCGGCTGACACAAAAGCATAGTAATCCCCGTCAGGATAATATGTAGGGAAATAAACATTGCAATCTCTATCTTTATCGTACCACTCAGTATTGAAGGGAATATTTTCGTGAGGACTGAAAATAAAGCAATCGTGCTGCCAGTCAAGTGCATAGATTTCCTTGTTGCTGATTTGCTTGAAAATCCCGTTGACAAGACGCTCCTGGTCTTCGTTCCATAATTTGACTTTAAATGTTTTGAATGGTTCGGTACAGCTGAAATCTTTAGGGTAATTAAACCTTTCATTCATTGTATTCCAAATGTCATCATACAAATTGTTATCAAGAATTAGTTTCATAAATGTTGCTCCTTATCTGTGTTATAAGTATTATTACACGGAATTGCTGATGTGTCAAGTGATGTACTGAAACTGTGATATTTAAGTTATGACTGTAGACACTTTTACGGTTATCAGTTTTTATTAACGGTACAATATTCGTTGCGAATAGTCAAGGATTTGTGCGAACATAAAAGCACCCTTATGCTGCAAGGTATCAATAGTAAAGCAAAAACATAATCATCAAATAAAATGGAACAATCTTATTTTTGCACTTGGCAGCTTTAAAATTATGTTATATAATGAATATGTTTCCATTTTGAGATAATGGGAAAGGCTATGCCGTTTCATCCGTGCAAGTCTGTAGGGATTATTGAATACAGTGAGTTTGCTAAAACAATCGACAGCAGCTTTACCTGCGAATGTGTAAGCTGTTATCCTGATATTACGGATAGTTCCTGCTGCTGTAAGTGGAAATTTACATTAGGCTGAGTTGACATTTAGTTTTGGTCTGTGATATAATCATAAAAATCTGTACGTTTAAACTATTTGACTTAATAGGGGAGAAATAATTATGAGAATAGCAATCTGTGATGATGAAAAAAATGCTCAGTGTGAAATATCTTCTTTGATTAAACAGTACAGCCCGAATAAAAATATCAATATGTCTGTTGATATTTACGACAGCGGCGAGAAGCTGTTATCCTCACAGCCTGACTACGACATAATAATTATGGATTATAAAATGGCTGAAATTGACGGGATAGAAGTTTCCAGACAACTCAGAAAAAACAACAATGACTGCACAATTATCTTCATAAGTGCCTATCCCTCTGTTGCACCTGACGCTTTTGAAGTAAACACATTCCGTTTTATTACCAAGCCCATAGACAGCGAAAAGCTTTTCAAGGCGCTGGACGATTATTTTACGAAAATTGAAAGCAACAATCTGCTGGTGCTGAAAAACAATGACGGACTTTGGAAAATAAAAATGTCCGATATAATCTATGCCGAAGCGCACAGAAAGCATACCGTTATCCGTACCGCTGATAAAACCTTTGAGGTGTGTATGCAGTTAAAGGAAATTGAAGCACAGCTGCCGAAGTCGAAATTCATAAGAAGTCATAAATCGTATGTTGTGGGCTTCAATCACATTTTGAACCATACCAATGAGGAAATTCTTTTTGATAATAATGAAAAGGCTGACATCGGCAAGCATTATGCCGCAGATTTCAAGGCGGCATTCAGTGATTATATAATACGATGCAATAAAGGATTGGAAAGATGAAATATATAGCAGGCTCTTTAGCGTGGGGTTTTACAATAGTGGTATCATTGATACTGAATAATGTTCTGAATACAGAAAAGAATAAAAAAAGCAATATGCTTGCTTCTGCCGCATTGTGCATATTTCTTTCATTTGTATCGGGCATATTCTACACATTTAAAACCTTCTTTTATGATACTATAGCAATGCTTGTGTATACGCTTGTTTATTTATTTGGAATAATCATTGCAAATGGTTGTTTTAAACTGAGGTACTTATACACAGTCTTTTTGTACGAGTTTACCGTAAACATAATTGTATCTTGTCTGGCGAATCTGATAAATCCGCTTTTGGGAATTCAGTATCATCCGTTGTATGTCGTAATTCTGACAGTTATAAATATCATATTGATGTCGGTAATTTGTTCCCGTCGCCAAAAGATATATTCTTCTGCACATTTTATTGCAGATGTTCTGCCAAAGTATTTATATGCTTTGATATTGTTTGCCGTGTTTAGTCTGTGTGGGTTGACGACATTGAATAATTATCCTACCGATTATATAGAAAAAAAACAGGGCATTATGAACTTTATATTTATAATATTGACATTTATTTTTATCTGTATAATTTCATCTTTGCTGGTAAATGTTATTCTGAAACAGCGATTCAGCAGCACATCGGAATTGCTGAAAAATCAGGTGGAGATACAGCTTCGCCATTATGACAAGCTTGAAAAGCTCAACAATGAAATGCAGTCATTCAGGCACGATTACATAAATCATCTGCGTAGTCTTCAGCTGCTTGTACAGATGAACGATAATAACGGTGCAGACGCATATATTGAAAAACTGCTTGACGAAAAACGCAGCACCTATGCAATGTTTTATACGGGAAACAGGCTTGCCGATGCAATACTCACCGATAAGTCCGACAGTCTGCCTGAGGGCTTCACTATCGAATATCAGGGCAAAATTCCGCAAACGCTGGATAACGTGCATTTATGTGTAATTCTCACTAACGCACTGGACAATGCCATTGAAGCCTGCGGGCACTTATCATCTGCGGGTACGATTTCAATAACAGCACAGGAAAAACAGGGCTATTTCGTAATGACTGTTACAAATCCAGCTGCTGAAAATCTAAACTTCTCGGATATTCCTTCTACCACCAAGTCTGACGCCGAAAAACACGGTATGGGTCTGACAAATATACGCAAAGTTGTAGAGGAATACGACGGACAGATGCGTGTAAATTGTGAAAACAGCATTTTTGAACTTTCGATTACCCTGAAATTATAATTATATATTTACGGAGCAGTTGTGGACTGAAAAACACAGCTGCTCTTGATTTTTGTGTTTGTACCGTTTTCAGAGCCGTTGGTTCCTTTGGGGTTGACCTGAACATTATAAGACCTTATAATTGAATTAAATATACGCTGTATGTTATCAGTACAACAGCAAAGGGGTCTGCGATATGGAAAATACAACATCAAAAAGAACATACCTCACAGCTTTGGATGAATACATCAACAAGGTTTATGTATTGGTGCTGCTTCTTGTGCCCGGAGCTTGTCAGTGTGCAGGTCTTGCGTACACGTTTGAGAAATTTATGGGCTGGCTTCCGAGCGTCAGCTGGACTGCCCTTATCATTTTCGACATTACCTGTCTGATTTATCTTACGACAGGAATTGTCCTGATAAAAACAGGCTTCAAGGATGGTCTGGTAAGAAAGGACAGGCTTAAAGTCGGCAAGGTATTTCTTGTACTGATTATGCTTATTCAGTTCAATTTTATTCTGTATATGATACCTGCGACAGACTTTTGGGGATTTGCGTTTTTCTTTGTTATTCTGACAGCCTTTTTCCTTGATTTTAAAATGGTAGCGGCTGCTTCTGCTGAAATTGCGGGTTCATTGGTAGTTGCGTGGTTTTTATACGGAGAAATTCATCTGCCTGCTCAGGGTGAGCATTTTATGGTAAATTTGCTTGACAGAATAATCTGCGTTGCATTGTCCCTGCCTACCGTTGTTCTGCTTACATATCTGATTGGCAGGTTTTTAGTCAATGCCAAAAAGGACGAAATTGAACGCAACACAGAAAGAACACAGAGCGTTCTTAACTCTGTGCAGGAGCTTTCGGAAAAGCTTTCTGCAGCAGGAACTACTCTGTCAGAGATAGCTGTAAATGAGGGCATATCCGCAGAAAAACTTTCAAATACAAGCTTGCAGCTTATGGAAAGCAGTAATATGCTCAGCCGTAAAACCAATGAGAGCCTTTCAAATCTTGACGAGCTCAACAGATGGGAAGCTGAGGTTTCGGACAACGTTGAAAAGGTTGAAACAGCTTCGGTGAGTCTGCTGGAAAAATCCAGGGACAATGAGGTTCTGCTTGGTAATCTGCAGTCTGTAAATGCTGAAGTAACTCAGGCTATGACTGAAACCAATGAAGCGGCTTCTAAGCTTTCGTCTGCCGTAAAGGAAATCGGAGTTGCGGTAAAGCTTATCGACGAAATTTCCACAAGTACGCATATCCTTTCCATAAATGCATCAATTGAAGCGTCCAGAGTCGGAGAATTAGGCAAGGGCTTTGCTGTTGTTGCACAGGAGGTAGGTTCTCTTGCGCAAAACACAAAGAATTCGCTTAATCAGATTGAACTTGCAATCAAAAAGGTGCAGGACAACGTTAACGAAATCACAATGCATATTCAGGATAATTCACGCAAGCTTTCACAGCAGAACGAGTATTTCTCCGACGTGTTCAGCGGAATGCAGGAAATGGGAACATTGCTTAAGCTTTCTTCAGACGCAATAGGACAGATGGGAAATGCTTATGCAAAACAGAATGAGGTTGTTCAGAACACAGTACAGATAAATCAGGATATTGCAGGAAGTATTCGTTCAGAGAATGAGCAGTTTGTATCCATAACAGGTATGGCTGAAAGCAATGCCGCAGATATTGAGCGTATGACTGAACAGATTACTGCCATAAACAATATGGTTGAAAAGATTAATAATGTATTGTCAGTGTAAGCGTAAATTTAATATAATTTGAACGAATTAACGGCAAGGTGTTATAACCTTGCCGTTAATATTATTTGTTGAAACCTGACATAACATAATCGTATTTTTTGTACAAGATTAACCTTGAAATTGAGAACCTACAATTGTATAATATAATTAAAACATACAATTGTAGGTTTAATAAAGGAGCTGGTTTAAATGAAAAGATTACCCGATACTGAATTTGAAGTTATGCAGGGCGTGTGGAGGAGCGAAATTCCCGTTTCAACGGCTGAGCTTAAAGCCTACCTTGAAAAAGAACGTGAGTGGAATATGTCCGCCTTGCAGACAATTCTCTCACGTCTTGAGGAAAAGGGCTTTGTCAGAAGTGAGAAAAACGGGAGAAACAGATTTTACACCCCGCTTATTGAGGAAAAGGACTACCTTGCCGACGAGGGTAAATCCTTTCTCAAAAGGCTTGGTGTAACAAAGCTGTCGGGACTTGTAGCGGCAATGTATGACGGAAAGGGGATTTCTGACGAGGAATTGGAAGAGCTTCAGCAGTTCATTGACAGTCACAGAAAGGGAGAGTGAGCTTATGGAAGAAATTGCTTATAGCTATTTTGAATATGGCTTCGGAGCGTATCTTACAAACCTGACAGCCTGCATAATCATAACTGCGGCGGTAATGGCATTGTTCCGAAAGACGTTGAAAAGCAAGTTCAGAAACAGCTGGACTTACGCAATATGGATAATTGCACCGCTGTGCTTTCTGCTGCCGTTCAAGTTCGAAACACCGATTACGCGGATACCGCTTCCGCTGTTGAATTTTGCGTTGTATATCAAATCTCCCGAGCCTGAGCTTGCAGAGGGAATAACCGAAATACAGCGTTACAATACAGGTGCAGCAGCTGACGGACTTCTTCTGTACAGCGTGCTGAAATGGGTATGGCTTGGTGTGTTTGCGTTACTGCTTATCGTTGAGTTGGTGCGGTATGTAAAGCTTGCAAAGGACATCAGAAAAAACGGTACGGAGTGTTCATCGGAGGAATACGTGTCACTCCTCAGCGAAATCTGTGCTGAGTTGAAAATCAAAGTTCCGAGGCTTGTGATTTTCGGCAACTCGGATACACCCTTTGCAATGGGTATTTTCAAGCCGAGAATAATCCTTCCCTCCGAAAATTATTCGGCAGAGGAAATAGGCTTTATTCTCCGTCACGAAGCCGTGCACATAAAGCGTCATGATATTTTCGTCAAGCTTATGCTTATCGTGTTCAGATGTATGAATTGGTTCAATCCTTTTGTGTACATAATCTGCAAGCAGGCTTTCGAGGATATGGAGGTAACCTGCGACGAAAAGGCTTCAAATGGTTTTACCGACGAGCAGAGAAGCAGATATTCCTCAGCAATCCTTAAAGGCGTGTCACGTAAAAAGTACACAGCGGTAACAACCTATTTAAGCTCCGATGCAAAATCTCTTAAAAACAGAATTTCCGCTGTTATGACAGTTAAAAAGCTGGGCGGAGCAATTCCGTTTGTAATTGTATTTACCCTGATAAGCTTTTTATCAGCAACGGTTTATGCTTCACCTGATGAGCCGAATGCCTGGTATATTTATACATCACCGTACACCCTTGAAGCTGACCCTTATGTTACAACAGAGGAATGGAAAACCTGTACTGCCTACACAGCTGAAGATGCGGCAGGAATAATTTTTGAGCAATATATGGATATGTATATGGGCGAGAAAGTACCTGAATATTACAGGATTGAGGAGTATTACATCAACGAGGTTGATGAGATAGATACGGGTTTCTTTGCACAGAAGGGATTTCTGAATAAGCAAAAATTTGTAGAGGTGAACTACAATGTCAAGCTTGCAAACGAATGCGGAAATACGGTTCATTACAATAAATTAGGTTTGCAGCCGTTAGTAAACGGTTATTCTTTATACAATAAAATTTCATACGAGCTTGAAAATGAGGGGAACAGATGGACGCTTGTAAATTACGGCACAGCGGGGTCATCAGCAATGTGGAACTATCATTATGAAAATGAACTGACGGGTAAACACCGCACTATTGATACTGTACAATGTATGGCAGAATGTGGTTTGCTTGATTACAGTTGGAATACGACGGACAGGCTTCCTGACGCTGATGAATATGTTATGTGCAGTTATTTGTGGGGTGCAGAGTATACTATTGACTGGAAAGCTACATTTTCACCGACAGTCAGATTTATGCTTAAAGCAAATTTGAATGATGAAAATTTTATTGAAGAAGCGTACAACAGCAAATACCTTGACGAAAACAGATATTTCATAAACACGGAAAGCTTCAATTTCAAGGATGTACAGGTTGTTTACTGCGGATATGACCTTGATATCATAAGCGGAGCAATGAAAATATATTTCAATGTGGATGACGAACATCCTCACGGAGTAATGCTTACATTTGAACGCAGAATTCTGGAAAATGGAGAACGGAGCAACACTCCTGAGCTTGTCTCCGTGGATGTTACAGATACGCTGTACACACCTTATGAATTTGCGGACAGCTTCCTTACAGCCGAGTTGCCCGAAGGTCTTACCGAGCACAAAACCGTGAACAGCGCAAAGGCAATACTTGAGTATATGAAAACTCCCCGTGACGGAATTGATTTCACGGTTATTGATTACAAGGATATTACCGAAACTGATGACGGAATTTATGCTGACGTCAAGTTCAAGGGACGTCTTGAAGGCATTTACTCCGCGGATATCCTCAATGCTGTGACAAACTATGAAAAGAAGAAGGAAAATCGCGTATACGGTTATGATGAAAGCTGTGATGTTCCGCCCGAAGCTTATGACGGATATATGACCGTCTGCATTTTAAAAAATGGTAGAAATGCTGCCGTGTAAGGACGGTATTCAGAAGAAAATAAAATAAGTTACAAAACCGCCGCAGTCATCAAAAAACTGCGGCGGTTAAATTATATCTATGCACTTTTATTAAGCTATGTCCAGTTTTCTTTCCCGTCCCTGTGCTGTTTCAGGGCGGCAAAGCGCAGCAGCTGCTTTCGTGAGGAAATACCAAGCTTGCTGTAGATATTTTTATTGTGATATTTAAGAGTATTTTCGGTAATGTGGAGGATTTCCGCAATCTGTTTTGCGGTCTTTCCCGAAAGATATAATTCATAGACTCTGTATTCGGCAGGGGTAAGCATACCGAGGTTTTCTACAAAGAAGTTATATTCTTCGGGGACAATTTCCTCCTTGTGTTTTTCGGCAAGACGGTCAATTTCACTTTTTGCAAGCTCATATTTTTCAGCCGCTTTTTCGTATTCCTCCTTTGCTTTGCGTGCCTCTTCCTCGGCAAAGCGCTTTGCGTTTTCAAGGTCGTTAAGCTGCTGTTCGTAATAATTATCCTTTTCTTCAAGAAATGCGAAAAGGTCGTCTATCTCACGGATATGAAGCTGTTTTCCTGAATCCTCATTTGATTTGAGCTGTTCTATTTTTTTCAGAATAGGAGAAACATATTTCTTGCTCATAAAGATACAGCAGACTGCCACAAGAATTGCCGCAATCAGAAAAATCAGCATAATGTTCAGCTGCCCATTGCGCAGGAAGCGTTCGTACTGCGCTTTAGGAAGCATAACAATGGCACTGAAGCTATCTTTGCCAAGAACGATTTCTTTTGTCAGTCCGATGCACTTTTCGTTTTCAAAATCAAAAAGCTGTGAACCGTTTCTGTTCCTGATATTCAAACCGTTGTCAGTGTTATTGTACCGCCCTGAACTGAACTGTCCCGAGTAAATTCCATTGCTTTCGTCAAGCAGACCGCAGGTTTCGCTGCCCCAGCGTCCGTCCTCGGTTTTGTATGACAGCTGAAACAGCAGGTCGGTAATTTCAAATCCGCAGACGCCAATGATATTGTCATTGTAATCCCGAATGGGGACATAAATATATCTTGCTCTTTCCCACGTATCAGGGATAGGAGTGACAGGACTCAGAACATAATGTGTACCATCGGAAAAAATATCGTTGCAATTCTCGAAAAAAGAGGTACTGCTTTCATTTTTCCAGCCGCTGTGGAAATTTATTCCCTTGCTTTTTCCCGTGGAAAATGAACCTCTGTAAATTGAAAAATCATTGTTTACGGTATTTTCTGATGACAGGTTGATGTATTTCAGATAAATGCCGTTATAAAGCGGCACGTCAGAGACGCTGTTTACGGTTGTGTCCAAAATATAGAATGCGCCGCTTGCGGGAGCAACCTGCATATTAAGGTAAACCGAGTTGTATAGTCTGTTCTGCAGGGCGTCAAGGGCTTCGGAATTGTTTTTCAGCTCATCAAAGCTGATATGATTTTCGGTCAGATAGTCCTGAATTGACTGTTCAAGCTGTCCCGAAAAGGATATTGCACAGGCGGCAAGCTCGTCACAATCACGTTCAATTCGTTCCGAACAGGCAGAAAGGTGTGCGTTGAGGTCGTTCATAATCTGTCTGTTGGTAGGATTAAGGATACCGAACAGATTGAGCAGAATAATAATGACCGCAAGAAATAAGCAGATTACGTAAAAAACGTAGAAGGCAAACCGTCTTCGCATTGACAGCCCTTCTGATTTGAACTGCTTTATCAGACTTTTTATGTCAAGGTATTTCAGTATACTCATAGCCGCAGACCTCACATATCCTTGTCTGAAAGCTTTTTCAGTTCTTCGAGGGAAGCGGCGGCAAGCTCATTCAGCACAGCTTCCTTATCTTCACCATTTTCTGTCCGTTCAATGTACTGATTATGTGCAGATTTCCATTCTGTTCAAAACGGCTCTGAATATCCGAAGCGCTGCTGTAAATGGGAAGTGCGCAAAGCTCATAGCTGTTCATCATACCGTCCATCATATCATAGAGATTTCGGTAGCTTTCCTTTTCGGCAATGCCTGTATCGGCAAAAAGTGCCGTAAAAGCATCATCTGTAACAGGAAGATAGCCTGTGCTTGCAGCAAAGCGCAGGTTGTTTTCTTTTTGGGTAAGCCATTTTGCAAAAATGTATGCTCCATAGTTCTTGAGTTCATCATCGCTTCTGACGGCGAAAAGTCCTCCGCCCCTGTGGACAGCAGCAGGCTTATCCGCTATAAACACCGGATACGGCAAAGAAACCGAAGTAATGTTTTCTGTTGTATTATCGGGATAGAATACCATTTCAGGCTGATAAAGAATATCAGCGGTTGAGCCTATGTTCGAGATTATTTCCACGGTTTTCCAGCGGGATGCGGCATATCCGTCATCAAGGCATATTCCGCCATAGATTGCCGACCTGCTTAAAGTATACCAGATTTTTTCAAAGGCTTCATCATTCAGGTTAAGCTTTCCATCCCTGATGAATTCGCCGCCGTAAGCTTTCATTCCGACATATGCGTAGTTGTAAAAATCGTTTATCTGTGTAAAATTCTGACCGTCTGACCAGTCGTAATAGATATTTGCCGTTTTGAAAAATCCGTCAAAGTTTTTCAGCGTATCAGCTGACACGCCTGTTTCTGCACTGAATCTGTCGAACAGAGTCTTGTTCAGAAACAGCGCTTCGGAGGACTTGGCAATAGGCAGCATAAGCAGCTTATCCCCGAAATACCCCTCGGCAATAAATTCATTCTTGAACGGCGAAAGCTCATCTGCGGAAAAATATTCATCCCAGCAAAGAAGCTTGTCCTCACCTACAATTTCCGCAACTCTCGGATATGCTGTAAACAGGTCGGGCAAATCCTCAGCCCCCGGCTCACTGTTGGCAGAAGCCGAAAGTGCCTTGTCGATTGCCGATGAGCTTGTTACCGACACAACATTTACTGTAATACCGTTTTCTCTGCCGACGGTGTCATTGAATTCGTCGATTGCATCGTTTAGAGGTGATTTTGTCTGACTGCCGTAAACGTGCCACATTGTAAGGGTGACAGGGTTATCGGCGTCAGGCTTTGTATTATCGGAACAGCCCGACAAGCAGGCTGCTGCAATTGCAAAGGTTAATAATAAAGAAGCTGTTTTTTTCATCATATATTCCCTTTCTGTACGGGCTGTGCTACCCAATTTCCTACCCGTTTCTGCGTGCTTTTTCGTATTTCCCACCCGTTTTGTGCTATTAGGGTAGTGCAAAAAAACGTTATTTTTGATACCATATTATCTGCAAGGGTAAAAGAGAGTATATATCCTGCCTTGTTAAGGGTACTCAAAGTTTCTGTGGGTGCGCCAACAGTCACAGAAACCGCCCGTCTATTTATTTTAGCATATTGCACCGATTTAGTCAAGAATGTTAAAAATTGTAAAGGAGAAAAGGCTATGGATTACACAGGAAAATGGAAGTTTCATTCCGTTATGGTGTTTGATGACGACAATATGCCGCTTTATCTTACTCCTGAGGAGTATCTTAATTCACCGATGCCCTATGTTGACGAAAGCGATGAGGAAGCGGTTGCAGACGAAATGAGAGAACGCAGAAGAATGATTGGTACATTTATCAAAATCTGCGAGGACGGCAAGCTTTATATGCTGACAGCCCTTCCTGAGGGTGTTTCTCAGGAGGAAATCGACAGGGCGGTTTCAGCGGGGGTAATAAAGCTTATGGACGGTGCAATTGCAGATGAGCCGAAGATGTGGGAGCTTCGTGACGGCGAGCTTTGGTTTGATACAGGCATTGAGGGCGAGATTTACGAAGAAAAAGCCGACAGCTGGGTAAAACCCATTGACGAAAACGGCTTCTTTAATTTTATGAATTTCAGATTTATCAAGGAGGACTAAAAAATGGGATTATTTGATTCAATTATGAAATCGGCAGGAAATGCTATCAAGGCTGAAACCGTAAAGGCAGTAAGCAATGCTGCTTCTTCTGTGGGAAAGGGTAAAAACCACACAGAAAGCTTTACTTTTGCCGCACTTCCGAACAGTGTAGCGGAGCTGCAGGCAATGCCTGAGGCTTCTCTCGACTCAGCATTCAAGACAACAGCGCTTACAATTGCGGTGCTTTGTGCATACGAGAAAAACCCTGACGGCTGTATCGAAATGCTGAACTTTCTCAAGGGCCCTGCTGAGGTTAGTACATACGAAAAAGGCTTCATCAAGGAACGTCTTAACGGCAAATTCTACAAGACATTTTCCTTCTTCGAGGGCGCAACTCCCGAAAACGGCTACAAGCCGAATACACCTTATGTCATCAAGGTAAGCGAAAATCCTTATTCCTTTGATGACGAAAACTGGGCAACCCTTTATGTTACAAGCGGCGGTGCAGATAATCCTCGTCCGATAAAGCTGAGGAAGAAGCCGTCTACAGGTCAGTGGTTTTTGAATGATATTCAGTGCCTTGCGGATATCCGTGTGCCTGTAGAGGAAGACCCTTGGGCATAATTCTGTGACACAAATGTATGTCAGTTCAAAACAACATTTTAATTGATTCAGAAAGGAAAAGAAACCAATGAAAATGAAAAAGATACTTGCAGCGCTGCTGGCACTTATGGTTACGTTCTCTCTGTCAGCGTGCGGAAATACAGGCGACGAAGCTGAAACAACCACTGCTGCTGTTGAAACAGAGGCAGTTAAGGCGGACAATACAGAAAAAACCTCAGAAACACAGGCGGCGGCTACAGAGGCTGTGGGGGGAGAAGTGCTTGATGCAGGTCTCTGGACTCTGAATTATGATTCGGAAGTATGGACTTACGACGAAGAAGACTCCTACATAGAAGAAGGTTACGCCAAGGCTATTCTTATTATTCCGAACAGCGATGACGGTTATATTGCAAATGTGGAGATAAGAGTCAGCATTGATGACGCTGCTGATTTCCGCAGTTCCCTTAAAAATTATGGCTTTGACCAGTACGAATATGCTGTCAATAACGCTTATGATACAGTTAATGTAGGCGGCGTGGATTGTCTGATGCAGGAAGGCGAATATTGGGGTGACCCTTGCTTACGCTATATTGCACGTGATGAAGCCGCTTCTGCAACAGTATTCATTGAAATTATCGGCGATGCTGCAGACCAGCGTGTAAAGCAGCTTCTTGACGGACTTGCTATTCATACAGAAGATATCGGAAATGTGGATGGTCCGTGGTACTGGGAGGGAGAGCCTTTCTCTGCTTCTGATTCAAGCGCAATGGTCGGAACAGTTACGGTAAACAGTCAGTGGCTTCCTGTTACGGATTGCATTATTACTGATGATATCTTTGACCATTCTGTAGCAGTTGCAGGTGACAAGGTATATATTCTCGGAGACAGCACTCTGAAGCAGTATGCTTACGACGGCACGTCACTCGTGTATGAAAGCGAAATTGAGTGCGGCGAGGAATACAGCCTCGTTCAGGCAACAGATGACGGTTCAATATGGATTTCAGGATTCAGCGAACCTCTTCAGTGCTTCAAGGACGGAGTACAGACCGCTTCCTATGAGGGAACAGATACGGTTTCTATGCATCCGTCAGGAGAATGGGGCATTGATTGGTTCTCAGGTTCTGAATGTGAGAAGATTACTCTGTCAGGCGGCACAATATCCTCTTCGCCAATAACCTTTGCAGAGGTTTCCACTATATCCAGTCTGACAATCGACAATGACTACATTTATGTTTGCGGCTATGCGGCAGATGATAGCGGACACAAAGCTTATATATACAATACAGACGGCGTACTTCAGATGACTCTGACAGATGCTGAGGGTGAGGGTCTGGGAAGCATCACATTTATGGCACAGACATCCGACGGCTTCCTTGGATTTGACGGAAATATGCGTGAACTCGTGCTTTGGACAAAGGACGGTGTTCATATCGGTACAATCGAGGACAGAGACCTGTTCGGCACAAACTATCCTTGGTTCTGCGGAAGTACAAAGCTCAGCGACGGAGAAATTCTTACAGTTATGACAGATGAACGTGAAGATGAATCAGCAGTAGAGCTTGTTGCATTCAGACTCAGCGGATTCTGATACCATTCAGATGTGATTAAATTTCAGATACATAGGACAGCGAAAGGGTGAAAAGCTCTTTCGCTCTTATGCTTGGAAAGGATATTCTATGAAAAAGATAACAGGAATTATTTTAATGCTTTGTGTACTGCTTACATCTACAGGCTGTAACAGAAGCACTGATAAGGCTGTTGAAAGCACAGCTTCAGCAGCTTCAGAAGAGGCTTCGGCATCAAAGGCTGAAGAAACAGCAGCAGAAACAACAGCTGCACAGACCGAACAGACAACGGAATACACAGCTGAAACCGAGATTGTTCCGTCAGAAGTAAAAGAACATATACTGAAGCTTGACAGAAAAGAATTGTACGATTACGAATGGTCTGAGGAATATGGTATGGCTTTGGCGGAGCTTGAATGTTCGGCAATATACCTTGGAGATGAGGACGCAAAACGTTATCCTGAGCTTGCAGATGCACTGTCCGCAGCTGCTGATTTTTATGAAGTCAATATGCTTGAAGGATTTGATATGGATAAGGAATCCGCAAAGGAACTTATTTCCTCAGGTGCAGAGGGATTTGATACGCTTGTGAACAGGCTTGATACACATATAAGACGTGCAGATGATGTTGTGCTCAGTATTCTTTACGACTCCTATTACTATAATGGAATGAACAGCGGAAGCAGAAGCTTCTGGGGCGGAAATTATGACACGGAAACAGGTAAAGAGCTTCATCTCCCCGATGTTGTAACCGATATTGATGAGTTTGCGAAGGTTGTTGAAGCTGAGCTTTTCAGCACTGCTGGCGCAGATGTTTTTAACAGCGATACAATTATTGAAGATTATTTCAAGGAATACGGTGCTGACGGAACTCACTGGACGCTTGAATATAATGGTGTTACAGTGTATTTTGATGAGGGTGAAATTGCAGGCTCAGGCTTCGGAGCAATAAACCTCACGATAGAATTTGCAGAGTACCCTGAGCTGTTCAAGGAAGAATATACTAATGTACCCGAAGCGTATATTGTTGGTCTGCCGATGAAATCGACTTTCTGTGCAGACCTTGACGGTGATGGAAGCGGTGATGAGATTACCCTTGCCGACAGCTATGATGGAGAGTTTGATTGGAATGTAACGCTGTATGTTTACGTTTCAGAGGTCTACTATGCAGAAAGCTTCTGGGCTTACGGCTGCGAGCCGTACTATGTAAAGACCGCTGACGGAAAGAACTATCTGTACCTTTTCACTGAGCTTGAAACACAGATGTATCTTTATGTTTATGAAATTACAAACAGCACGATAAGCAAGGTCGGCGAAGCAAATCTTTCACCATTTTACAATGACGGAATATCAGCTGTTCTGACAGACCCGAACAGTATGCATTTTGATATTTTCAGCGATGAGGCAGGCGGGGGAATTTCAGAGGGCAATGATATTTTTGCGGTAAGCGTTGACGGTATGCCTGCACAGGGATAATAAAGAAGCCATATAGATGAAATACCCGTAATTGTAAAATGTATAATGGATAAACAGGAACGTAAAAAATGAACAACAGGCGTATGTGAAAAAGCATACGCCTGAACCTGTCGATAAAGTCGACAGGCTAATGAAAAATGAATAAAGAATAATGAATAGTGAATAGTTAAGGTGTCCGCTTTGCGGACATTTTTAATATCATTGCCGAAGGCAATTCCTTAATTATTCATTATTCAATATTCACTATTCATTGTCGAAAAGTTTTTTCGACAAACTGAGGCGTATGTGAAAAAGCATACGCCTGTTATTTTTATAGAAGCATTCTTGCTGCTTCATCAGAGTATATGCTTTTCTCTGCAAACACGGGCATATATTTGACAAAAACAGCATCATTGTTACACCATAATGGTCTAAAATGTGTTAAAGTATAATTACATTAAACGGAAAACATTTTCGAGAAGGAGTGTTTATATGAAAAACTTTAAAAGAATAACAGCTATGATTTCAGCGCTTGCAATGTTCGGCACATTTACAGCGTGCAGCACAGATGACGGAATTGCAAGTGAGGCAGAGGTAACAAGTGCAACAACTGCACCTAAGCAGCTCAGCGAAGAAGAACAGGCAGCTGTACAGGAAGTCGAAATCACTGATGAAAAGCTTGAAAACGGTACAGTAAAATGGCTTGCTACATACGATATCAACCCTGACAAGGGCAAGCCCAAGCTGTTTGCACTTGAGCTTTTTGAGACAAAATACGGCGGAAAAATTGAATATATTCCAACAACCTGGGAAAACCGCTACAATGACCTTTCCACAATGGTAATCGGCGGAAGTGCTCCTGACCTTTTCCCTGCTCAGGAATTCGACACATTCCCAAGCAAGGTTGTTGACGGTATGTTCCAGCCGTTTGATGATTATCTTGATTTTGATGATGCGTCACTCTGGACTGAAGGTGCAAAGAAGCTTGCTGATGCGCACGTTATGGGCGGCAAGCACTATGTTGCTCCTGTAAATACAGACTCCAAGTGTCTTATGATTTACAACAAGAAAACAATGGAAGAAAACGGACTTACCGACCCTGCTGAGCTTCTTGCAGAGGGCAACTGGACGTGGGATACCTTCCGTGAAATGTGCCTTGAATACTGCGACCGTGAGGCTGACCAGTTTGCTTATGACAGCTGGTATTTTGAAACACAGTTTGTACTTACAACAGGTGTTGCTCCGATTGCTATGGAGAATGGTCTTGTAAAGAACAATATTGACAGCGCTGAGCTTGAACGTGCTGAGAACTTTATGTATGAGCTGAAAAAGGCTGACCTGCCGCTTCCTAAGGCAGAGTTCAACTGGACAGAACAGCCTCAGCGTATTGCAGAGGGCAAGACACTTTTCTGGCCTTGCGCAACGTGGGCACTCTGGGAAGCTGACCTTTCCAAGTTCGGTGAACCGGGCGAGATTATGTTTGTTCCAATGCCTCGTGACCCTGACGCTGATGAGTATTATCTCCCTGCAAATATGGACGCTTACGCACTTTGTAAGGGCGCAGAAAACCCCGAGGGTGCAGCTGCATTCATCAAGTGCAAGCTTATTGCTGAAAAGGATGAAAGCGCACTGGCTATTACAGAAAATCAGTACCGTGAGGACTACGGCTGGACTGACGAAATGTTTGAAATGTGGTACAAGGTAAGAGAACTTACCGACGCTAATCCTGTTGTCAGCCTCCATATGGGTCTCCCTTCCGAAGTAGCTGCAATCGTTGATGACTCCATCAAGCAGGCTTCCTTCAGCGGTAAGGACTGGAATGTTACAAGAGAAGAAATCAGCGGTCTTACACAGACAACCGTTGATGAACTCAACCACCAGATTCAAGAAAAGTTTTCCTGATTAATAATCCTCATAATTTTCCTTCTGATAACCCCGTTTCCAAGTGAAGCGGGGTTATCTCTTTTTTAGCCGAAAGCTGCTCCAAGAAAAAAGGGCAGATATTATTATCCGCCCAAGTTTGTCGAAAAAGTCTTTTCGACAATGAATAATGAATAGTTAAGGTGTCCGCAAAGCGGACACCTTAACTATTCATTATTCTTTTTTCATTTTTCATTAACCTGTCGAGTTTATCGACAGGTTCAAGGGCAGATATTATATATCCGCCCGTATCTTTTCAATTACAGATATTTCAGAAGTTCATCACGAATTCCGTCAAGCCTTGCATCGGAAAGTCCGAAGTCCATTTCCTTGTAGCTCCAAGCGCTTCTTGAAATGCCGTGCTTTTCAAATACTGCATTTATGCACTTGAACCATTTCAGTGTATCCTCAGGGGAAACCTTATCAATAACGCCATATTCTCCGCAGTAGAGATTTGTGTTATTTCTCTTTGCAGCTTCAATTGCCGAAGCAAAAAATTGCTCGAAATATTCCTCTGTAACTCCGCTTTCTTCAAATGAAATTCTGTCCTCAGGATTAATCATATCAGTCCAGTAAGCACCCTGATGAGTAAATTTCAGCGGGTCGTAGCTGTGAAAATTATACACCACATTTTCGTCGTAAGGCTTTGCAAGGTCTTTAACAGCTTCGGCACTGTTATTCCAGTAGCTTCCCACAAGAATAAGCGTGTGCGGTGCAATAGCCCGTATTCTTTTTATGCAGGTTTCAGCAATAGAATTCCACTTTTCGCTGTACTCTTTATCTGTAACCTCGTTCAGAAGTTCAAATGCAATGCTGTCGGGACGATTTCCGTATCTGAGCGCAAATTTCTCCCACAGCCTGTAAAATCTCTCCTGCAAATCTTCGCTGTCAAAAAATCCGCTTTCATTTTCTCCGTAATTATCGAAGGAAAATCCTGCTGTTTTATGCAGGTCAAGGACAGCGTTCAGTCCGAATTTTGCGCACAATTCAAATGCACGGTCAATTCTTTCAAACCCGTCATTTTTATATGTACCATCGGAATTTTCGAATATATTGTAGTCAACAGGTATTCTGACGTGGTCTACCTTCCAGCTGCTTATTTTTTCAAAATCAGACTCTGTAATAAAGTTGTTCAGTCTGTCTACGCTGTAGTCGCACTGTGAAAACCATCCGCCGAGGTTTACACCCTTATGAAAGCTTTTGCCTTTTAACATAATTCATCGTTCCTTTCAGAGTTTATGCTTTTAATATAGCATATCACATTTGTAATTAATATCATAAACTTGTTCGTTATGTCAAAATATTGTCACAAAAACAACAACAAATAATTGACATATACAACAAAAATATGATATTATCAGATTGTGAAAAGTATTATAATTATGTCATAAACAATTCGGAGGTAATTTTATGAAAACTATAAAAATTATTCCAGCACTTCTGACAGCAGCAATGATATTTACAGCCTGCGGAAATGGGGCAGATGAAACTGTATCTGAAATCAATACGGAAGCTGTTGTTACAGAAAAAATTGATGACGGTTCAGCTTATGCCGAATTCACAAGCGGTATGCCCGCAGGATGGGAATGTGCTGACGGCTGGACAAACGGCAGTATGTTCAACGTTACCTGGCGAAAGGACAACGTTACTTTCAATGACGGAAAAATGCAGCTGATAATTGACAAGGATTTGCTTGAAACAGATGGTATACCCTATGCGGGCGGAGAATTCCGAAGCACCGGATTTTACGGCTACGGACGATATGAGGTGTCGATGAAAGCAATAAAGAACAACGGCGTGGTTTCGTCTTTCTTTACATATACAGGACCTTCTGACGGAAATCCCTGGGACGAAATTGATGTTGAAATTCTCGGCAAGGACACAACAAAGGTTCAGTTCAACTATTTTACGGACAGCAAGGGTAACCACGAGTATATGCACGACCTTGGCTTTGATGCATCGGAGGATTTCCATACTTACGCATTTGAGTGGCACAAGGACAAAATTGTCTGGTTTGTTGACGGTGTTGAGGTTTACAGCGCACAGGAAAATATTCCTGTCACAGAAGGCAAGATTATGATGAATGCCTGGTGCGGAACAGGCGTTGACGGCTGGCTTAATGCATTTGACGATACAAATATGCCCCTTACGGCAGAATATGAATGGGTAAGATTTACACCTTTTGAATAAAATATAATCGGGAGGTATTTTATGAACGTAAATAAAAAGCTGTCCCACGTTGAATTTCTTAATCGTGAATACAACATTTCGCATCTTTCATATGAACGTGAAATGGCGTTTTTCAACAGCATAAAGGAAGGCAATCCCGAAGAAGCGGCACGTCTGTTCAAGCCGTTCAACAGCGAAGATATGGGCAGGCTGAGTGATGACAGCCTGCGTAATCTGAAATATCATCTGATTATAACGGTTGCTTTCATTACACGCTATTGTATCGAAGGCGGTATGGAGATGGAAGCGGCATACAATCTGAGCGATATATATATCCGCAGTATTGACAAGTGCCGTACCGAGGAAGAAATCAATCTGCTTCATCACGAGGTTGTTGACGACTATGCACAGAGGATGAATATTATCCGCAAACAGAACCGTTACCCTAAAGCGGTTACGATATGTCTGGACTATATTTATGATAATCTGCACCGTAAAATATCGCTGGAAAAGCTTGCGGAAACCGTTTCGTTAAGTCCTGCCTATCTGTCAAAGCTGTTTCATAAGGAAACGGGTATGACTGTTTCGGGGTACATAACTAAAAAGCGTATTGAAGCAGCCGCAAATATGCTGAAATTTTCGGATTATTCCTGCCTTGAAATTTCGGAGTATCTTTGTTTCAGTTCAGAAAGCCATTTTATACAGGTGTTCAAAAAGCAGACAGGGTATACCCCTAAAACTTACCGTGAGAAATTTTTCAGGAGTAAGGTATAAATGTATTAAACCGCCGCAGTTACCATACTGCGGCGGTGAGCCTGTCGATAAAGTCGACAGGCTAATAAAAAATGAATAAAGAATAATGAATAGTGAATAATTAAGGTGTCCGCTTTGCGGACATTTTTAATCTTATTGCCGAAGGCAATTCCTTAATTATTCATTATTCAATATTCAATATTCACTATTCATTGTCGAAAAGGGTTTTCGACAAACTGACCGCCGCAGTTACCATACTGCGGCGGTTTAACTATATCTTTAATTACAGCACGTTTCTCAATTATGGATGGATTTCGATGTAATTTTATTGAAGCAGCTTATAGCTGATTTTTCAGCGGCGTTTTATGGTATGTTTATTAGTGGCACTGAATATTTTCGTCTCCGTAAAAGCCTCCCCGTGTACCCGTGGCAATGTAAACTCTGCCTTTGATGCGGAAGTCGCCGTCCATTGAAACGATAGTTCCGAACATCTGTGAGGAGGTATTGATTTTTGCCCAGCCTTCTCCGCTGTCAGGACTTTTCCAGAATCCGTATTCGCCGAAAATTCTGCCGCAGATAAACAGGGCAGGTTCGTTTTCGCTGTTCCCGATGCCGAAACCGACAGCCTTGACGAAATCGCTGCTTTCCGTAATTCTTTCGGCACGGACACAATCTTCGCCGAAACACAGCTTCCATAAGCCGTGTTCGCACAGTGCTGCATAGCAGACACCTTCACAGTTCGGAATAAAGCGTATTTCCACGCCCTTGTAGCCGTCAATGCCTGACATATTGCATAAGGGAAATTCTTTAGGTACGGAAAGCTGACGGAAGCTTGCACCGCTGTCAGTGCTGAGGTAAAGCTGTCCGTTTTCACCGAAACCGTAGGCTTTGTTCTTGTTGATACGGTCGGCAAAAAGCTTTATGTGCAGGTCACCTTCGGAAATGTCGTTTCCCTGTAAATCATATATTTTTATTTTGCTGAAAATTTTTTCGTCAATATTGTATCTGACCGCACAGAAACAAGGCAGCTTCATATGTTCATAGGCAAGCGTCCAAAGGATAGTTTTTCCGTCGGAGGATATCGCCGCCCAACCGCTGTTTACATTAGGCTTATTTATCCGCTCGGAAGCTTCATCAAGTTTGTGAGAAATACCTGTCGGATAACCGATATGTGTAAAGCTTTCTCCGCCGTTTTTGGTAAGAATTACACCGCCCTTTGTTTCGCCTGTCCAGTTTCCTCTTGCTGTTGTAATAAAGGTATCGGGATTGTTCTGTACGAAATCAGCGTTCAGGCAGGTTATGTAACGGTCACTGTTTTCGTTTGCGAAGGAATTTTCACAAGGCTTGTCAAGGTCGTCAAACACAAATCCGCCCAAATCTCCCACAAGGTCGATAACCTTGTTTTTCCCTGACGGCAGAGCATATATGTTCATATGCACGGTTTCTTCAACACCGCTGCAAAGGGTTGAAACGAAGCTTTTTCCCGTTGTAAGCCCATTCAGCGTAAAAATTCCAGTGCCCGTGTTTATTACCGCAAAATCAGGGTTGAACGGGTCAATCCGCAGACAGCTCATCCAGTGGAGCGGAATACGCTTTCCGTTGTATTCAGACTTCAGATAAGGTACATCAACACGGAATCGTTCAATATCGGTACTTGTTATTGTTTCGTAGCTTTTACCGTTATCGCAGGAGATAAAAATACTGTCACCGTGCCCGCCCACAGAGCAGACCGCAATAACATTTCCGTGTACATCAACTCCGCCCAGTCCAAAGGGAAGCCATCTTTCGGCATTTACATCCGTAAATCCGCTGAGTATCGGTGTTAAGTCCTTGTCAAAGTAAAGCTTTCCGTCTGAAATGGTGTATCGGTATAATCTTCCGTCGAAGCCTCCGCCATTGTCGCAGGCAAAATCATTCCAGCGTCCCCAGGGATTTCCGTGGAAGGAATGGGTGAAGCTGATATATACATTATTTTCGTCAGATGCAATTGAGTAGGGGACAAATCCGCAATGCGAACAGCGTTCATCATCAATCGGAGCAGGTATGTCAAGCTTTTCAAAGCTTTTGCCGAAATCATAGCTTGCGTAAAGCGTGTGTCCTCGATTATTTCCGTCAGCGGTAGTTTCACCTGTGCAGGAAACAAGCATTATCTTCGTACCCTTCGGAAAGTATACAAAAACAATATTTTCTTCACAGAAATCAAGCTTTGTCCAGCTTTCGCCGTTATCCGCAGACTGCCACAGACCCTCACCCTGACTGCCGAAGAAAAGAGTATCGTTTTTGTATGCAAGTCTTTCGGCAGATGAACGTGCAGGAGCATTTCCGTTACAGCAGAATGGTACAGCCTTTTCTATAAAGCTTTCGCCGTAATTATCTGAAATGAGCAAAGCGGACTTCCCGTGAGGAAAGCCTTTTCTGTTGTTTCCGCACATTGCATACAGCATATTCGGCGTGTCCTCGTCAAGTGCAAGAGAAAGCGGCAGAGCAAGATAACGCTTGTATTCTGTTATCCAGTCTGCAAGAGAGTGCCAGCTGTGACTGTTAAAATCAAAGCGGTAAATTCCGCCGATGTCGGTGCGTGCGTACAGAATATTTTTTGTATTCGGATGAAAGACAAAGCCTGTTACAAAGCCTCCTCCCGGGACGGAAAGGCTGTGATAGTTATATCTGATATCGTCAAGTCGTTTCATTGTATCCTCCGTGTAAACAATTACATTTTATGATATTGTAGCATTTATGTTAATATGTGTCAATACAAAGGTTGACAATTTTAATACAATATTATTGCAATTTGACAGAATGTGTGTTACTATTAAAAAAATAAACAGCGGAGGTATTGCTATGAGCGTTTATGCTGAAAACAACCGACTTGTAATCAGAAACGGAAATTCACAGGTGTGGATTGAGCCATGGGGTGAAAACTCCCTGCGTGTAAGAATGACAGCCGAGCCTGAAATGGATAAGCACGACTGGGCTTTGTGCGAGCCTGTGAAGGAGTGCAGGGCTGAAATCCGAAAGGAAATCGTTGACACAACTGACCCGTGGTACAAAAGCGATGAGTATGCTCATTACCATCAGACAGGTGACAATTATTACATAACAAACGGCAAGATTACCGCAAAGGTTGACTATGAAGGGCAAATCAGCTATTATAATCAGCACGGAAAGCTTCTTACTGAGGAATACTGGCGCAACAGAAACCGTCTTAACAGATATTGTACTTCTCTCAGACTTCCTGCAAGAGTGCTGAAATGCAGCAAGGGCGGCACTGATTATGAGCTTACCGCACGCTTTGAAGCTTATGACGACGAAAAGATTTTCGGTATGGGTCAGTATCAGGAAAAGCACCTTGACAAGAAGGGCGCATCACTGGAGCTTGCTCATCGTAATTCACAGTCAAGCGTGCCGTTTTTCCTTTCAAGCAGGGGCTACGGTTTTTTGTGGAATAATCCTGCTGTCGGCAATGTAACCTTCGGTACAAACAAAACCGAGTGGTACGCTAAATCCACACAAAAGCTGGACTATTTTATTACAGCAGGTGATACTCCTGCCGAAATTGAAAAGAATTACACCGCCGCTGTGGGCAGAGCACCGAGAATGCCCGAATACGGTCTTGGTTACTGGCAGTGCAAGCTTCGCTACAGAAATCAGGAGGAGCTTCTTGCTGTTGCGAGAGAGCATAAGCGCAGAGGACTTCCAATGGATGCAATTGTTGTGGACTTCTTCCACTGGACAAGACAGGGCGATTTCAAGTTTGAACCCCGCGACTGGCCTGACCCCGACGCAATGGTCAGGGAGCTTAAAGAGCTTGGGATTGAAACGGTTGTATCCGTATGGCCTACCATTGATGAGAAAAGCGAAAACTTCGGTGAAATGGCTGACAAGGGATATCTTGTTTCAACGGACAGAGCAAACGGTCTGCATATGACCTGGATGGGCAATACGGTTTTCTTTGACGCAACAAATCCGGGTGCACAGAAATTTGTATGGGAGAAATGCAGGGAAAATTACTACAAAAAGGGTATCCGCACATTCTGGCTTGACGAGGCTGAGCCTGAGTACGACTCATACGAGTTCGACATTTACCGCTACTATGCAGGTACAGCTTTGCAGTGCACCAACATCTATCCGCTTATGTACGCAAAGGGCTTCTGGGACGGTCTGAAAGCGGAGGGCGAGCAGGACGTGCTCAGCCTTGTACGCTGTGCGTGGGTAGGCAGTCAGAAGTATGGTGTGCTTGCTTGGTCGGGGGATATACATTCCTCCTTCCGTGCAATGCGTGAACAGCTTCAGGCAGGTCTTAATATGGCTATCGCAGGTATCCCTTGGTGGACCTCGGACATCGGCGGCTTTATGGGCGGTGACATTTCCGACCCAAGCTTCAGGGAATTGCTTGTACGCTGGTTCCAGTGGGGCGCATTCAATCCTGTGTTCCGTATGCACGGCGAAAGAAGTCCGTGGTATGAGCGTGAACAGGAATATATCAACGGAGTCCGTCAGATTACCTCGGGACAGGATAACGAGGTGTGGAGCTTCGGCGAGGATAACTACGAGATACTGAAAAAATATCTGTTTATCAGAGAAAAGCTTCGCCCGTACATCAGAAATGCAATGGATGAGTGCAGTGAAAACGGTACACCGATAATGCGTCCGATTTTCTATGATTTCTATGGTGATAAAAACGCTTGGAACGTTGAGGACGAGTATATGTTCGGCAGCGATATTCTTGTTGCACCGATTATGGAGGAGGGTGCAAGAGAACGTACCGTATACCTCCCTGAGGGTGAAAAGTGGACTGATGCGTACACAAAGAAAACCTATGACGGAGGAAAGCTTGTTACTGTTCCTGCACCTATTGATATTATTCCTGTTTTCACAAGGGGTAATTCCGAATTTGATATTTATTAATGTAAAACTGCGGCGGCAAGGTTGACAAGGATACGCTTAGCGAATGGATTAAGGAGCTTGGTGTGTAATATAACATTCTGAAAGGACGATAAATATGGGCGATAATCTCTTTGTTGAGTTTGACAATGAGATTAAGAGCAGAGAAAAAGCTATAAAATATGCTGAAGAGCATGCTTATGAGCTTATTGCTGCAAGGGAGAATTGCGGGAAAGTTGTTTATTCCACATATGGATATAGTCTTGGGGTGGCTTGTCCTGATTTGATAAATCACCGAGTTATAGGTGGTCATAAAAGAGGGCGTGTTATCAAAAGTATAGAAGGTGTAGACGATTATTCCATAATAGGTTATGACAGTAAAGGAAAACTTGTTCATTACACGAATGTAAATTCATTCGGTACGGAAGAAGCGTACTTTGTTTTTGAACTTGAAAATTATATATGGGCAGTAACATTGTTTACGGATAAGAGTAAGGATTATTTCGGTAAATTTGCTTATCTGAATGTAATCAAATTCAGGTTTGATGAACGAGGTCGTATATTATTATATGCATCTATAGGAAAGGGTTCGTTGGATATGAACAGGTATGAATATCCCGACAATGAAAATGAACCGATAATATGTAGGAAATATCATTATGTTCCGGGTCTGTATCAATCAAGCAAGGACATCCCCGCAGGTTATGAACATTCGCCTATGTCTATTGATTTGTACGAGATTTCGCCTGATATGAAGGTTATTCGTGATTACTACAAATCAGGGGAAGAATTTGTTTTCAGACGCGAAATATGCTCAAAGGGCAAAAAATCCGCAAAGCCTAAAATTGCCGAGGACAGCTATGAACGTCTTGCTGAATGGCTTGACAAGGAGCTTGAGAAGGATATTCCGACCGATGGCGGAGTCTACTTTGATATATTCAGCGAAACGGAGGACGGCTTCGGCTTGTCGCTGTGCATAACGGAGGATTTCACACCCGATGATGACGATTGGGGCTGTTATGTGAAATACAGTTCAGATATGCATATGGTAAGCACCAACGGAGAAATGGAGTGGGAGGACGTGCTGAAAAACGTTGTACGTCTGCTGAAAAAATATCTCCGAAGCGGTGAAAAGCGTGCGCTGCTGAAAAAGTATAAGGGCGTGGGAACAGCCTACTCCGACAGCGATATTGAGTATATCTATGTTAAGAAATAAGGTGTAAAATACAAGATGAAGGACTTACTGACAACTGCCGCAAAAATATACTGCGACTACACAATATTTATGAATGACAGCTTTGAGCTGTTCTGTGAAAACAATGCTTCGCTGCTGAAAGAAAGAGGCGCAAAGCTTAACATTCCCCAGCCTGTTATCGACGAGATGAAGGCTGTACCGATGTCAAGAATGGACGATTACGCTTTGTGTTATCAGGGTCTTGCAAGGGTTGACAAGGCTGTGAATGAAGGCATTGCGGTTATTGCAGAAAGCTTTGAGGGGACAGAGTATTCCGAGGATTATTTCTACAGGCTGTGCGAGAATTCAGCCGAGGATATAATCGTTGCAACAAGCGATATTCAGCTTGTCACGGAGCTTTCGGATTTATGTGAAAAGCTGAACAAGCCTGACGGTTTCCTTAGGGCTGTGGAAATCGAAGAAAACGGAATGGTACATAGGCTTAGGTAAACAAAAAGCTGATGAGTGGGTTGCTCATCAGCTTTTGTGTTTTTGCAATAAATCTATTGAAAAAGCATTGATACTGTGCTACAATATATGAAAATCAGCAATTTTTGAAAAGAGGAATTGCAATGAACAGCAATAGTACCGCACCCGAAAATATTGACTTTTACCGCACGCCTTGTTTCTGGATTTATGACAGCCCTGAGTATAAGGAGTATTCAATGCATTGGCATAATGCGGTGGAAATACTTATGCCTACAGAAAATATTTTTCCCGTAATCTGCGGAGATAGGGAGTATATCCTGAACGAAAATGATGTGCTTATAATTCCTCCGGGAGAGCTTCATAATCTTAAAGCACAGCACGGCAGACGAATTATTATGCTGTGCGACAATGCTATGTTCAGGGATAATCCTGCTCTTGCAGAGGTGTGCAGAATTCTTTCACAGCCTGTATGGATAAACGAGAATTACAGCAGGGGATTTGTTTCGGAGATTAATGAAACCATTATGGAAATGGTGCAGATTTTTGACGCTTCACCGTCATTCTGTGAAACGCTGCTTTATGGAAGGCTGATTGAAATACTGCTGAAAATTGCAAAGTACAACGAAAGCAACGGAAGCAAATCTGACGAAAAGGCAGAGCTTATAAAGCGTTATATCGACACGTTCTATATGAATTCCATAACGCTTGACAGCCTTTCGGAAGCTGTCGGATACAGCAAATTTCATATGTCACGTTTCTTTACCAAAAACAATTCCTCTTTTTCTGATATGCTTAACGCACGACGGATAAAAGCTGCGGAAATTCTGCTGAGAGATGAAAATACTCCTGTAACTCAGATTGCAATGAATGTCGGATTTTCAAGCATAACAACCTTTAACCGTGCATTTCGTAAATTCAAGGACTGCACACCCACACAGTTTCGTGAAATGTATCGTGAGGGAAATGAATGATGGTGCATTATATTTTATGTCAAAAACCGCTGCAGTTTTAAAGCACTGCAGCGGTTAATTTATGCTGTTTATTTCATAAACACAAAGCTTTCAAGCTCAAAAAGATGTCTTTCCTTGTACCAGTCCACAAACCAGCCAGTGTAGTTATGCTCAATTTTAAAGAACACGGAATGTCTGCCTGTCACGTTTTTTACAACAGCGGAATACATACCGCTTGCCGCACCGATTACGCATTTTCCGATTTCTTCGCCGTCCTCGCCGTCAATCAGAATTCTGATTGTGGCATTGCAGCCTGAGCCGTTTACCCTTGCGGCAAATTCCATAGTCTTTGAGCCGTAATCCTCTCCGAAATCAAAATACTTGTAGCCTATGATACATTCAGGCTTTATGCCTGTTATAACCCTTGTGAAGCAATCAAGCTCTGTAATAAAACAGCCGCCCTTGAGTACACAGGCAATGTCTGCATTTGTAATTCTGTACGGATTGAGTGCGTCCTCAAATCCGAGAGAGGTCATTTCAACCTGCGGGATTGTGCCGTCAGGGAGTATCTCGATTTTCTCAACGCAGGCACGTCTTGATGTGATAGTTGCATTGGTCATTCTGTGATAGAAGATGTACCACTGTCCGTTTATACAGCAGATTGAGCCGTGATTGTTTCCCGCAGGATAATCAATGCCGTTGTCAATAATTGTTCCTCTGTAAGTGAAAGGTCCGCAAGGGGAGTCAGATGTCATATATTCAAGCCTGTTGCCCTTGTTTGGTGAGTAGATAAGATAATATGTACTGCCGACTTTACGCATTGAACAGGCTTCAAAAAATCCCTTTTCATCATTCTTGTCAGCAGGAATTATGTCAGGTATGTAGCTGTCGCTGATTACCTCGTACATATTGCTTTTCAGCTCTGCCATATAGGATTTTTCAAATCCGCAGTAGATGTATACACGTCCGTCATCGTCAACCAGTACCCCAGGGTCAACGAATACGCCGTCCTCAACAAGCTTGTCAGGCAGGTCGTACTTATATTGCGAAAGCAATTTGAACGGTCCTTCAGGCTTGTCGCTTACGGCAACACAGCCCTTGTTCCACAGAATATAGCAGTAAAGATAATATTTGCCGTCCTTTTCGACAACATCGGGAGCGTAAAGCGGATAATCCGTCCAGTCGGTGTCGGAAAGGTGGTCACGGTCGGGACGGGTGTGGAAAATGTCACCGTGACATACCCAGTTGTTAAGGTCGTCCACAGGTGCAGACCATACCTTCAGTTTGTAATCGCAGAAGCTGTCCGAGCCTGCATTATCGTGTGAACCGTAAATATAAACTCTGCCGCCGAACACTTTCGGCTCGCCGTCGGGAATATACTCCCAGTTCGGTAAAATAGGATTTGCCATAATTTTTCCTTCCCTTATTCAAACGTAAGTCCGCTGATTGTAACGTTATAGGTTACCGATGTGAACGGAACTTCCTCACCGTTTACCATAAGTGCAAGTCGGTAGCCTATCCAGTCAATTTCGGTTTCAGCAGCAAAAATTCCGCAGTCCTCCGTACCGTAAATAAGTGAGCCGATTTCAGCACCCTTCCAGCCGTTTTCGAGTCCGTTTTCGGTACTGCTTGAAGGGTCAAGCTCAACATCAACAGGAACTTCAACAATACCGTTTTCAGTTTCAAAGCCTAAAGACTTCACATACATTTTGTACGTCGCGTTTTTATCATCAATAAAGCCAAGGTTAAGCATATCGCTCTTTGCGTCAAATGCAGTGGATTTTATGGAGTAGTCGCCGTCCTTGGTAATTTCCGCAACAGTTGATGGGCTTGGTCCGGGGTTTTCAGCCTGTGCGGAAATGATAATGGTTTTGTACTGCTGTTCTGTTGCGGAAATATCTTCCTCAGGACGAAGCGTTTCTTCGCCCTTTTCAAACTGCCACGAAGCAAGCTCAATATCTGCACCTGAGAATACAAGATAAATATTGTGGTTTCTTCCGTCAAACTGTGCAAAATCAGTTGAGCGTACCTTGGTATATTCAGCGCAGTCAAACTCGATAAAAGCAGCAGCCTCGCTGTCAATATCATCAAGGCGTACTTCAACTCGTCCCGTGCCCTTTACCATTGCGGTAAAGCTTTCTGCGCCGTAACCGAAATCTGCACCCCTTACATAAATCCACGCACCGTCAGCAAGACTTCTTGCCGCAGGATTTGCACCGTCAGAGTAACCGATATCTGCGGATGTAAACATAACCGCACCGCTGTTTTCGGCATAAGGGTCAAGAAGCTTTATCTGTGCAACACCCTTGCGTGTTGCGGCTGTGATAGGAATTTCACCTGTAGCAGTATCCATAGGAAGATAGTCAACCATCATACTGCGGAAGCCAGCCGTGCCGCCTGATAATTCCTCAAGCAGAAGCGTGTGGTGGAGAATATAGTTCGTGCCCTGATATTCGCAGAAATGAGTGTGGTTGTTGCCCCAGCGCATACCTGACTGCCCATCTGCATTCTGCCCCGAATTGTAGAAGTACGCACCCCTGTATTCCCAGCTGTCAGCGTCAAGAGGAGTTTTTGTTGTAAGGTAAGCCATACTGCAGGAAGGCGGCTTTTCTATGCCCTCGTAGTCCCATTCCGCACCCCTTGTCTGCCAGTCGTTGCAGTAGGTGTAATAGTATGTACCGTCAATGTAATTAAGCTCGCTTGCCTCGAAGAAATAAGGTGCGTCAATGGAAACAAACTCGCTGTCAAAGGAAAGCATATCCTCTCCAAGCTTTACAATTTTCGGAACAAAGGAGTGAATTACGCCGCCGTCTGCGTGAACACCGCCGCCGAAGCTTAACCAGCCTGTGCCGTTTTCATCAATGCAGACACCCGGGTCAAATGGTGCAGGACAATTTTCAAGTCCGGGCATATTCTGATAAACAAGCGGCTTGCCGAGAGGGTCACTCCAGCCGGTAACAGGGTCGGTTGAAGTTAGTACACCTACTCCGCTTCCGTTGTGGGAAAAATAGAGATAGAAATGTGTAAGCCCGTCATCTTCAACTCTTGAAACGATTGACGGTGCCCAGGAGGTGTTTACCCAAGGGGCAATTTCGCCAACCTCAATTCGTCCGTGATAAATCCAGTTTACCATATCATCAGTGGAGAAAACCACAAGGGAATTTATCTGGTCGTAGTCGTTTGTTGTGTCAAGCTCAGACTGCTGGTGGTCGTTTGTGCCGTAAACATAAAGACGTCCCTCATATTCAACAGCAGTCGGGTCAGCGCAGAAAACACTTCCCGAAATAGGGTTTGCGTTGCGTTCAGTTTTGTATACATTGCCGCTTATTTCGTCAATGACAATGCCGCTGTTCAGGCTGTCGATTATTGATATTTCCGCTGTGTTTTCAGCTGTAAGGGCAGCATCATTTGTCAAATCTGTGACTGCTTCGTTGTTTTCCGCTTTTCCGCACCCGGACATAAGCAGTAACACTGCGCAAAGTATTGCGGTAAATCTGTTGCTTTTCTTCATAATTTTTCCTCCTGCCAAGTTGCTTTTGATTTATTATACTAAAGCAACACACATACCGCTAATCATTTATTGCTGTTTTCATATCAATTGTTGTTGTGTTTGCAGCAAAAAAACGACCGTGAGAAATCACGGCCGTTCTGTATTATCTTAAACTACGACAAGCTTACCATTGATTAATTCAAGAGCAAAACCTTCGTGTGCTTCATCGAGAACAATGCTGTTTTCAGCATATGTGCCCTTGATTGTAGCTACAACGTAACCTTTCTTGAGTGCAGCAACGTTGCCATTCTTGTCAAGAATTGTTATTGTAATCTTGCTGTTGCCTCCATAAGCGTCTTCAACACCACCTGTGATAGCAAGCTTGCTGCCCTGATTCATAACGAGGTTAGTGTTGTCGCAAATCAATACATTTCTTGTTGTAATGCCGCCGATAGCCTTTACATCACCGCTAAGGTAAAGGTTTGCAGTTGCCTTTATTTTATCAGCGTTTATAACATTTTCAACACCATAGAGAGCAATTTCGGTTCCTGTGACAGATGTAAGCATACCTGTATCTGAGGATGCGATAGTAACACAATTCTTACCTGCGTTGATTGTGTACTTAGCACGTGTTCCATTCTTAACTGCACCAAGGTTTACATAGACAAAAGTTGTATCACCTGTAAGTGTGAAGTTGCCTGTGAAATTGAAATTGAATTTTTTAATTTCTTCAGCATCATCATCCTGTGCAGATGTGATTTCAATAGACTTGTAAGTACCAGCCTTAGGGAACTTGATTGCACTATTAGCATTGTAATCATCGAGAAGTGTGATTGTGTAAGCAGCTTCTGCATCCTTTGCTTCTTCGATAACCTCAACTACTTCGCCCCAAGTAGCATATGCACCAAGTTCAGTTGGTTCTTCTTCACCAACTGTTGATGTTACTTCAAGCACCTTGCCCATATAGCAGATATCCTTGCCCACCTGAACAAAGCCGTATTCGACATCTTCATTTGCAGGAGCAATACCGTTTGTAAGCTTATCAACGCTTACAGTCTTTGTTGTAAGAACAGCCTGACCGTTTGCAACTTCACCTGTGATTTTGAGTGTACCTGTGAAATCAGTGTCCTTACCTGTGAATGTAAGAGCCTTAGCGCCTTCTTCGTATCTGATAGCACTGTTGCTGGAAAGTGCTTCAAGAGCCTTGATTGAGGACTTTGTTGTTTCCGCAGAAACAACAAGCTTTGCACTGGGTGCAAGAACAAGCTTAGTAACGTTGAATACTTTGCCTGTTGTGAGTGTATTTAAAAGAGATACGTTAACTGTGCCGAAGCCTGTGATATCAGCCTTAGCTGTATCTGCAGCCTCGCCGTTCCAGTTGAGAACAGACTTAGCGCCGCCCTTGATAGCGGTTACGTTGCCATAAAGTCCAATAACAGTAAGGTTCTTCTTAGCAGTAATTGTAAGGGACTTGCCTGTTGTTACAAATCTGATGTTTTGGATTGTAAGGTCTGTGTTTGCTGTGATAGCTGTTGCCTTGCCTATGTCGATTGTGCGGGTATCGCCATCAACTGTAAGCTTAACGGATTTCGCATACTTAGGAAGTGTAAACTTAGCAGGAGCAATGTCCTTCTTGATTGTGATAACGTACTCTGCATTGTTATCCTTAGCCGCGTCAATCTCTGCTACTGCCAATTCAAAGTTTGGATAATCCTTGTCATCTTCTTCACTGTCAGGGTCTGTGGAAACTATTACTGCACCAGGATATTCAGCCTTGATTGTCTTGCCGTAGCAGTAAGCCTTCATTTCATCGTTATTGTTCCGAATATCAATCTTGTCAGCAAAGTTATCTTTCTTTGTGTAAAGAATTGCTGTGCCACTTTCGAGGACTGTATATCCAGGTCCAAACCCTTCCTTAACGAAAACATCAATGGTTGTATCGTTGTCAATTGCTTCGCCAATGCCTTCAAGTGTTACCTTAGGAAGAACACCGTTGTCCTTGATGAGATGGATTATAGAATTTACTGTAACAGTCTTGATAGCTGCTGTGGACTTAGCGCCATAGATATCAAGCGTACCATCAAATATATTAATACCTGTTACCTTGCCGCCCATAACCCTTACTGTGCCGCTGACCTTGTCAAATGTAGCGAGGTTCTGAACCTCAAATGTGCCAATGAGGTTGGATGTCTTTGTACCTGAGAGTTTACCAATAGTAAATCGTATAGTACCATTGTTTGTAAATGTAACATCCTTACCAATAGCAATATCCATTGTACCCTTCTTGTTGAATATACTGATATCAATGCTATCACCGAATGTTACATCGTAAGGTATTGTAAGCTTTGTGCCTGTGAATTTAAGTGTAGCATCACCTGTAAAAGTAATGCTCTTAGCAGTCTTAGGAAGTGCAAACTTTGCATCGAGTGTAAGGTCTGTGTTTACAGTGATTGTGTAGTCAATATTTTTGTCAGTGATGTCTGCAAAGAGAAGCTCAAAGTTAGGATAGGACTTTTCAAAATCGCCGTATGTAAGAGTAAGTGCCGTGCCTACCTCTGCCTTGATAGACTTTGTCTTTGCATAGTAGTATGCTGTGAGTTCGTCTCCGCTTTCAGCAGTGTTTTTGATTGTTACCTTGTCGGAGTAATTTTCCTTTGCTGTGTAAAGGATTGTTGTGCCGCTTGCAAGCTTGCCTGTTTCATTTTCAACAGTAACAGCAAGTGCTTCGTTTACATTTGTAACTGTTGTCTTAGGAAGCTTGCCGTCTGTCTCAACGAGAATAATTTCAGCTGCGCCGATTTTTGTGATTGCAGCTGTTGCACTTGCGTTTGTAAGCTTGATTGCACCGTTGAGCAAGCCTACTCCCTTTACTGCACCTGATACTGTAAGTGTGTTGCCGCCTGTAACTGTTACCTCACCAAAGGTTGTGAGACCGCTTGCAGTTACGTCAGTTTTTGCGATAAGCTTTGAGGTTGCCGCACCTGATACAGCACCTAAGGTTTTAGCTGCACCTTCAAGAGTAAGGCTTTTGCCCGACGCAACCTTTACCGCAGCCGATGTAATCAGCTCACAGCCGATTGTTGTGTCACAAGGAATATTGAGTGTCTTGCCGTTGTATTTGATTGTGCCGATACCGTCAATTGTAAGCTTCTGAGCCTTTTTAGGTAAGTTAAGAGTGCTTACCTCAACAGGCTCGTTTACATAAATAGTTATTGCCGCATTCACGTTTTCATAGTAATCAAGTGCCTCTTCGAGTGAGTAAAAGGAATTTACAAACATCTCGGTAAATCCCGTTACAGGTGCACTGAATTCATTGTCAAACTTTACGCTGAGAGTATTGTCAGTGTAGTAAGGCTCATAAGCCCAAATCTGCCAATCAGAATAATAGGAAACGAAACAATCCATCTGTTTTCCGTTTATTCTGATAATTGCTTTATCGGGATAGTAAAGATAAGGTACTCTTACAACGATTTTCTGTCCCTTATAGATATAATCACCGTTTTCAAGGGGATAGTCAGTAATTGCAATCTGGTAATATTCATTGTAGTTGTAAAGCTGAATATAATCATCAATTTCAACTACCGCAAAGTCAGAAAGCTCTTCTTCTGTCCATTGGCTTTCTTCAAGCACGAATTCAAGCTGGGTATCTTCTTCGGAAACGGTGTAATTTCCGTAAAAATATGTGCCGTCACCGGTAAGTTCAAGAGGGATTTCTTCACCGTTAAGCATAAGCTTATGGTTGATGTAATCATTGATATCAACATTAATGTCAATGCTTGTGCCTGCTTCTACATTGTCGCCGTCTTCATAAAAAGTATCGTAATTTGTATTTGCATTATAGAACAGCCTTATAGTTTCCTCGTCAAATGACAATGGAATATCGCCAGGAGGTGTCAATACAATCTTAATAACGTCCGAATCATCGGGAACTTCATAACCCCAGATTTGTACCGTACCGTCATTGTTGACTGTGTATTCAACTTCTTCACCGTTGATTGTGATTGTGTGCCCGTCAGGTAAGCTTTCTTTGAAATATCTTACTGAGAACTTAGCATCCTTATGGATATAATCTCCGTTCTGTGCTTCACGATTACCGATTGAATCAAAGAATTCGTTGTAATAATATACATGCAAACCGCTGCTGATTTCAAAAACAGAATACTGTGACTTATATTCATCAGTCCATTCCTTTTCAATCAGCTCAATTGCAATTTCAGTATCTGTTTCCTGAATTGTGTAGCCACAAACGAATGTACATTCATCACCGTTAGGCGACCATTCTTCCATAGGAACTTCATTACCGTTTATAGTAATTATGTGGTCAATAGAGTCTGCTATATCAGCTGATATATACAGAAAGCCTTCCGATGGCACGGTGCTTCCGCTTGTGGGGAAGGTTCTGTCTTCGTCCTCACCTGTTCTACTGTATGAAACTCTGATTTTTTCACCGTATGTAACAGGAATATCGCCGTTATCGGTAACAACCTCTACCCTGAGTGTGTCAAAATCAGCGTCCTCAGGCAGGTAGAAGAAGTAGTTTGCAAGCTGGTATTCCTCATTGATTTCACACTCAACCTCTGTGCCGTTGATTTTAAGCACGGCATCTTCATCAAACATAGTGTAATAGTAGTCGATGTAGTAATATCTGCCCTTTGCGAGATAATCTCCGTTTTCTGCGTAAGCAGGTGTATTCTGGTAATAGTCATTGTAATACCAGACATATACACTTTCGCCCAAATCAAGTGTAACGTACTGTGAAAGCATTTCCTCAGACCAAGGAGATTCAACAAGGTCAATATTCAGGCTTTCAACGTTTTCTACGGTGTACTGAGCATACATAGCAAAGCCATCGCCATTAAGGTACATTGCAAGCTCTTCACCATTGATTGTCACCTTATGATTAATATAATCATTTACAGACAACCCGATGCTTATGCTGTTGCCGACTGCAACAAAATTGCCTGTTCTGAGGTCAACGGTATTTGTTCCGTCAGTGTTGTAGTAAGCACTGATTTTCTCATTGACTGTAACAGGAATACTGTTGATGTAATCAAGAGATGGTGTCTCGTCACTGTTTTCGTTTGAAGCAGTATCCTCTTCATCAGTAATTTCCGCAGTGCTTTCTTCGCTGCCCTCCGATGGATTTACGTCATTGTCTTCGGCGTCGGAATTTTCGTCAGTGCCTTCGCTGTCGGTGTTTTCGTCTGCGGGAACAGTGTTTTCTTCTGCTGTATCAACGATACTGCTTTCCTCTGCAAACGCAGGTACAGCTGTAACTCCTGCCCCGACAGGAGAAAGCATCATACCAACCGCAAGCAGCCACGAAACAACACGTCTGCCCAATTGCTTTTTCATATTAATTCCTCCCCATTAATTATGGTTAAAGTGTACATTAACATTATAACTCTTTTTTGGGCATATTTCAATATATTTTCCAAAATCAAGCCTGAAAAATCGGAAAGATTATATACATCGGTTGCATTTTTGTATAAGGTGTGTTATAATGTAAAAAATAACTCCCCCTATAAAAATTGAAGCGGAGAGCTGAAAATGAACGGAATTAAACTTGAAGTATTACACAGACTGCTTTCGGAGATTGTTTGTGTGAGTGATGAAAATGAACTGAACAGAATAATTTCGGATTATACCGATAAGCTGGTCTGCGGAAATGACGAGCCTATGGCAGCAGTGCTGACGGATATCAGACAGATAGGCAGTGAGCTTGTTATTCTCAGGAGCAGTGCTGTAAATGCGGATAATTCCTCGGTTTTACATACTGAGCAGGAGCGTGCCGAGCTTGCCGAGGTGATGAAGGTAATTGACGAAAACCTTTTTGATTACCACTTCCAGCCGATTGTAAGCACGGCAGACGGGGAGATATATTCCTATGAAGCGCTTATGCGTCCGAAAAGTACATTGTGTCCGAGTCCGTATCACGTCATCAAATATGCGGAACTGACAGACAGACTCAATGATATCGAAAAAGCAACATTTTTAAATATTCTCGGTATGATTGACAGTGAAACCGAAATGTTTTACGGACGACCTGTTTTTATCAACAGTATGCCAAGTGCAAGACTTGATAAAGCTGACTTTGAACGGGTGAAAATGCTGTTGGAGAAACATTCTGACAGAGTAGTTGTCGAAATGACGGAGCAGTCTGAAATGGGCGACGATGAGTTCGGCACAATCAAGGAAATGTACAGCAGTATGAATATCAGGACTGCAATAGACGATTACGGAACAGGTTATTCAAACGTGCAGAATTTGCTGCGGTATATGCCTGATTACGTCAAGATTGACCGCTCGTTAATCAGCGACATACTGAACAACCGTAAGAAGCGTTATTTTGTGCGTGAGATAATTGATTTCTGCCACGACAACGGAATTCTTGCGCTTGCTGAAGGTGTGGAAACCGCTGAAGAACTGCAAACTGTTATTCATCTTGGTGCTGACCTCGTTCAGGGCTTTTATACAGCAAGACCGTCGGCTGCTGCTGCGGAAAAAATTCCTTATGAAATAAGACGTGAAATAAAGCTTTACCGTCAGGAGCGTGAGGACGGCAGAAAGTATCATATCTATACCGCGGAAAAATCAGAAAGAGTTCTTCTCGAAAGGCTGAAGAAGGAAGAATACAAGTGCATTTTAGTCGGTAAATTCGGCGAGGGTGAAGTGACAATTGCAGGTACTCCGGGTTCTGATACCGATATCCATATTGATGTTGCAAACGATTTCAAGGGCAGCATAATACTCTCTGACGCTGTTCTTGCCAACTCAAAGGGACGTCCTTGTATCAATATAGGTGAAAATTGCGATGTGAAGCTTATGTTAAGCGGTACAAACAAGCTGGTGAACGGCGGAATAAAAGTTCCTGAGAGTGCAAAGCTGTATGTCGGCGGTGACGGAGGACTTTCTGTGCTTATTGACGCTTCAGGTTATTATGCAATAGGCAACGACGGTGAGTCAAAGCACGGCGAACTTGTGTTTGAACAGGGCGTTTCTGTTGAAAGCCACGCCGCAGGCGGTGTGTGCATAGGCTCGGGAATGGGCGGGAAAATCCGTATTCATCGCGGACAGTATTCGCTGAAAATGGCAGGCTACTTCGGAGTCGGTATCGGTGCGTACAGCGGTGATACAGACATTGAATTGTTTGCCTGCAATGTGACTCTTGACCTTTCGGAGCAATTTGGTGTTGCAATAGGTTCACGGCAGGGAAAATGCAGTGCTGATATACACCACTCCTCAACGGATATTCACCTTTCAGGCTGTAAAATGGTCGGTATAGGTGCGCTGGAAGGAGGCAGCTGTGATGTGTCTGTCTGTGAGGCAAGTATGACATTCAATATTTCCGCAGACCAGTGTTCAGCAGTTGCTTCATTGGAGGGAGCAACATTGTTTGAACTCAGTAAGGCAAGTATGCATATTGTTTCTAAGGGCGACAATGCGCTTGCACTTGGCGGATACAGCGGCGACAGCGTGATTTCTCTTATCAATGCTGATTCTTCTGTAACTCTTGTAACAAAAGTAGATTATATGAGCTTTGCTGATAAAAACAAATTCACAATTGAAGGCGGAAGATTAAACGCTGTTATCAATGATAAGGAAATAAAGATTGAATAAAATATTTTTGTATTCCCCCATATTCTGTAAGGAGTATGGGGGAATTTTATGGGCTTATAATTGTGTACAATTAAGCATTTCGCTCAAAATGCGGATGGCTGCTGATACAGGAAAAGACGGAGGGAATAACTATGCACTTAAATTGTACAATTGTAAATTAAAATAATCTCTTGAAATTGTGATATTCTACAAAAATGCTGCAAATTGATAATTATTGAAAAAAACTATTGAAATTTCTGCGACAAAGTGCTACTATAAAGTTATACAGCTTTAAAGCTTTTATGTATTAAAGCGAATGAGGATAATTTTTTATTTGGGGAGTTAAAAATAGTATTCTCCCTTTGGAAAGGAAAGAATTTTATGAGAATCAAGAGAATTCTTGCTGCAGCTGCAGCTGCTGCTATGCTTGCAACCTGTACAGCGTGTTCCGCAGACAGCGGCAAAATCAAAATCGGTATCTCCAAGATGATGACACACGATGCTATGGACAGAGCTGAAAACGGCTTTATCGACGCTCTCAACGCAAACGGTTACGATGACACAAAGGTTGAAATCGACGCTCAGAACGGTCAGGGTGAAACCTCCAACCTCAACACAATCGCAACTCAGTTTGTAGGTGACAACGTTGACCTCATCTTCGCAATTGCAACACCTGCTGCTCAGGCTGCTCAGGGTCAGACAACAGAAATTCCGATTATCGGTACAGCTATCACAGACTTCGCTGACGCAGGTCTTGTAAACTCCAACGATAACCCGGGCACCAATGTTTCAGGTACAACAGATATGAACCCTGTCAAGGAACAGATTGACCTTATGCTCAAGCTTGTTCCTGAAACAAAGACAGTTGGCTTCCTCTATAATTCTTCTGAGGATAACTCCGTGCTTCAGGTTGGTATCGCCAAGGAATACGTTGAAAGCCTTGGTCTCCAGTGGACAGAAAAGACAGTTTCAAACACAAACGAAGTTCAGCAGGCTACAACTTCCATCGTTACAGAATGTGACGCTATCTACATTCCTACAGATAACATCTTTGCTTCCTCTATGACAACAGTTTACGAGGTTGCTGTTGAAGCTAAAAAGCCTGTTATCTGCGGTGAAAGCGGTATGGTAATGTCAGGCGGACTTGCTACTCTCGGTCTTGACTACTACGACCTTGGCTATCAGGCTGGTCTTATGGCAATCAGAGTTCTTGAGGGTGAGGATATTTCCAAGATGCCAATCGAGGGCGCTTCTGAGTTTGTTTACTGCATCAACGGCGATTTTGCTGAAGCAATCGGTCTTACAATCCCTGAGGATTTACAGCAGTACGTTACAAAAGCTGAATAAGTACATTTGCGGAGCGGTATAATTTGTATCGCTCCTGCACTTTTGAAAGGAAAAATACATTATGGTAAACATAATTCTCGGTGCAATAGCGTTGGGTCTGCTGTGGGGAATAATGACGCTGGGTGTGCACCTTACATACCGTATTCTTGATGTTGCTGACCTGACTGTTGAGGGCACAATTACAACAGGCGGTGCTATTGCCGCAATTATGATAACAAGCGGTGTAAATCCGTGGCTGTCCTGTCTTGCCGCTCTCGGAGCAGGTCTTGTGGGCGGACTTGTAACAGCACTTCTGCACACAAAGCTGAAAATTCCCGCACTTCTTTCGGGTATCCTCACAATGACAGCCTGCTATTCCATAAATCTGCGCATAATGGGCAAGGCTAATATTCCTCTGCCGTCAACAGGCTCAAACAAGGTTGAAACCGTGTTTACTCCTGTGCACGAGCTGATGAAGAAGCTTGTAGGGGAGTACGATGACGGTTCATCTGCTGCTTGGCTTTTTGACATTATCAGCAGCAAGAATTTCTCGGCAATGCTTGTGGGTATCCTTGTTATAATTGTAATTTCAGTGATTATGTACTGGTTTTTCGGTACAGAGCTGGGCTGCGCAATCCGTGCTACGGGCAACAATCAGAAAATGGTTCGTGCACAGGGTATCAGCACAACACTTATGATTATTATCTGCCTTATGCTTTCTAATGGACTTGTTGCACTTTCGGGTGCATTTATCGCACAGTATCAGGCATACGCTGATATTCAGATGGGTATAGGCTCAATCGTAATCGGTCTTGCATCGCTCATTATCGGTGAGGTGCTTATCGGTACAAGAACTTTCAAGAGAAATCTGGTTGCTCTTGCAGTAGGTGCAGTGGTTTACAGAATTATCATTGCGCTGGTTATGGCAGCAGGTATGGCTGCAAATGACCTTAAGCTGTTTACAGCAATTACAGTTACACTTTGTCTGTCCTTGCCTCTTATCAAGGATAAACTCAACAAAATCGTCAGCAAGCGCAACGGCGAAACAGCTGTTACCGCAGAAAAGGAGGGTTAAGCTATGTTGAAAATGATTGATATACATAAGACCTTCAATGCAGGTACAGTCAACGAGAAAAAAGCGCTTAACGGGCTTAATCTTACGCTTGAAAAGGGTGATTTCGTTGCGGTAATCGGCGGCAACGGCGCAGGCAAATCAACAATGCTCAATGCCCTTGCAGGTGTGTGGCCTGTTGATAAGGGTGACATAATTGTTGACGGCGTTAACATCACAAAAAATGTTGAGCATCAGCGTGCACCGTACCTCGGAAGAGTTTTTCAGGACCCGATGATGGGTACTGCGGCTAATATGGAAATTCAGGAAAATCTTGCTCTTGCGCTCAGACGAGGACAGAAAAGAACACTCCGCTGGGGTATTACCGAAAAGGAGCGCAGGGACTACAAGGAGCTTCTTGCTACACTTGACCTTGGTCTGGAAAACAGAATGACAACTAAAGTCGGTTTGCTTTCAGGCGGTCAGCGTCAGGCGCTTACACTTCTTATGGCAACTCTGAAGCAGCCGAAAATTCTTCTGCTTGACGAGCATACTGCGGCACTTGACCCTAAAACTGCCGCAAAGGTTCTGGAGTTGTCGGATAAAATAATTTCTGACAACGGTCTGACAGCGCTTATGGTTACACATAATATGAAGGACGCTATCAAGCACGGAAATCGTCTGATTATGATGAACAACGGTCAGATTATCCTTGACGTCAAGGGCGAGGAAAAGAAAAATCTTACGGTAAATTCCTTGCTGCAGAAGTTTTCTGAAATCAGCGGCGGCGAATTTGCCAATGACAGAATGTTGTTATCCGAATAAATATTCAGCAGAAATCATAAACCGCTGCAGTTTTAAAGCTGCAGCGGTTTGCTTATATCTATCAAACGTGTAAATGTGACAATAATATGCAGTTATATATTGATTTTTTTGTTTGGATGTGGTACAATTATTGTAATATTTTGCGATGTGCTACTTTAACTGCCGTATTTTACCGAGGGGATTTGAGGAGATGAATAAAATCAGCTTGAAGAATTTTACAAAAGAAGAACAGATAAGCTTTTTTCAGTCCAAATATGAGTATTACAAGTTATTCAATACACGAATGATAACAGTTTCCGTATTGGCGTATCTTTCTTTTTTTGTTACAGACTGCAATATTTTTGGTCATTTTGCTTTCGAGACGCTGTTGTCACGAGCTATAGTAATTATTCCTTGTGCCATTTATCTTGTCCTGTCAAAAAAAGTAACAGATTACCGTGTTATGGTCCCCGCAACATACCTTATGATACATATTATTATCTGGTGTACGGACTGGGCAACGTACTTACTGCCTGACAGGCAATTCGCTATTCCGGGTATGATTATTATGAACCTTATATTTGTATGTGCGGGCTTTTCTGCACCATTCAGATACAGTATGCCTGCGCATATATTTTTAGTTGTGGATATTGCCGTTGCAAATATATTTATACAGTATGCGGATATACAAATGATGTATCTGTTTAACATACCGTGCATAGTAGCGGTCGGTGCAATGCACCATATGATGCAGAATGTGTATTTTGAACATTATTTTGCAAAAGACCAGCTTAAACAGCTGGCGGTACACGACCAGCTTACGGAGGTGTACAACAGAAATAAGCTTAAAGAGCTTGTTGATGCGGAAACAGGAGAATTAACAAAATTTCAGGGCTTGAATGTAAGCTTTCTTTTGATAGATATTGATTTTTTCAAGAAGGTTAACGATGAATTCGGGCACGAATCAGGCGATAAGGTGCTTGTGTGGCTTGCAGATATATTGAAAAGTGCGGTACGTGAAACGGACTACGTTATACGCTGGGGCGGAGAAGAATTCCTGATTATTATGCCTGGTTGTACAGCAGAAAACGCTTCGAGAATTGCTGAAAAAATCAGAGAAAAAGTTGAAACCTCAAACAATAGTGTGTGCAAGAGTACAATTTCAATCGGTGTTTCCCAATACACAGGCGGAGAATACAGCGCTGCTGTAAGGAATGCAGATGATGCATTATATGAAGCCAAAAACAGCGGAAGAAATAAGGTTGTTGTATATGGCACAAGCTTATAATAACTTCAATTCAATATAACAGGAAGCAGACATAAGTCATTACTTTTGTCTGCTTTATTTTTTCAGTAATGCGTCTGCCCTTATTTCAGTTGGAGTAAGCCCGTAATATTCACGGATTTTGCGGCTCATATCGTTTGGACAGCAGAAACCTGTTGCTGCTGAAATTGCCGAGAATTTCATAGCAGTATGACGGATAAGCTCGTATGCTCTTGTGCAGCGTATGTGGGAGAGATATTCTCTCGGCGACATACCTGTTTCAGCCTTGAATGTGTGTGTAAGATATCCGACGCTTATAAAATTCTCCGCAGCTAAATCTGCTATTTTTATGTTATCTGCGCAGTTTTTTTCAATTTGCCCGCGCACCTTATATACAAGCAGCTTGCCTGTGGTTTCGTTAGCCTTCTGCGGCTTGGTCTGTTCATACAGAATGGAGATTATTTTAAGAGCAGCACTTAATTCCGAGTAAATATTTGCACCATTTTCAAATATTTCGGTCATTTTGTCAAATTCTGTACGAAGTGCAGGAATATCACGTACTATAATAATACCCTCGCTGCTTGTATCTGTGAGCATTGCAAACAGGTCGGGTCTGACAAGCTGATTTCGAAGCTCCCAAGGATTAATCATAGCAATGTATCTGTGATATTCTCCTTCTGAAACAAATCGTACCTTATGATGCTGACGGCTTTTTATCAGCACAAGGGTGTTTGGCATAATATGGTGTAATTTTTCATTTACGGTAATTTTAAGTTCACCCTCCAGCACATACATCAGCTCGCAGGAGGTGTGCGTATGACTTACAGGTGCAAGAGCAGTTTCATAATATCCCGAATGTTCGATTATTGCCATTTCGCATCAATCCTTTCCGTTATTTCTATAATAACACATCTGATATTCATAGGCAACACTTTTACAGCAGATTTTCTATAATATTAAGCAGATTTTTTAATGCTATATATTACTGAAATGCGTTAAAATAGCCTTATAAACCTTATATAGGAGGCTTGCTATGAAAATCAGAAAATTTATATCGGTAATATTATGCACATCGATGTTTGCCTGTCTGTGTACAGGCTGTACAGAAAACAATACTCAGGAGGAAAGCACAATGCAGACCGCAGAAACCACTATTGCAACAACTGAAATTATCGAAAAGGAAATACCTGTTGCAGTTGTCAATGACTCATACTACGCTGTAACAATTGACGGCAATACCGTAAACAACGATGATGGCACAGTTTACCGAGGTCTTGGCGTTGTAACGGGAAACAACTCCTCACGTCTGCTTATGGACTACAAAACCGAAAATCCCGATGCTTATTGGGAGATTATGAATCTTCTTTTCAAAAAGGACTACGGAGCAGGTCTTACTCACGTCAAAATCGAGTTTGGCACAGACGTAAACTCATCATCGGGAACAGAGCCTTCTATAATGCGTTCAGCTGACGAGGAAGCGGACGTGACAAGAGGTGCAGGCTTTATGTTTGCCGCCGATGCACTTTCCATAAACCCCGATATTACCGTTGACCTTCTCCGCTGGGGTGAGCCGAAATGGGTTACAGATGCCTTTGCAGTTTCTCAGGAGAACGGTTTTGAAGCACGTTACAAGTGGTACAAGGCAGCTCTTGACAAGGCTTACGAAACATACGGAATTAAGTTCACGCACATAAGTGCCGACGCAAACGAGGCTGATAAGATTGATACTGAGTGGATAATCTATTTTGCTGACAGACTTGAAAATGAAACCGATGAACATTACGATTATGGAGCAATAAAAATTGTCGCTTCCGATGAGGTAGGCTCCTGGAAAATCGCCGATGCTATGATGGAAAATGAAGAACTGAGAAATGCCGTTGACATCCTCGGTGAGCATTACAACACTTGGGCAAACGATAAGGTTAAAACTCTTAATAAAGTTTACAACAAGGAAGTGTGGTACACAGAGGGCGTTGCTTCAACTAACATTGCAAAGCTTGCGGTAACAAGCAACGGCAGCGGTATCAACGGCACAAACGGAGCACTTGACGTCTGCAACCGTATCATAAACGGCTACTACAACGGCAGAATGACAATGTACGAGTATCAGCCTGCGGTTGCGGCTTATTATTCGGGTGCAAAGTATTTCCCCAAATCTCTGCTTAATGCACAGAACCCTTGGAGCGGCTACTATGAAGCTGATTGCGGTATATGGACATCCGCACACTTTACAATGTTCATCGAAAACGGATGGAGATACATTGACAGTGCTTGCTACGGTGACGGAAAGGAATCACACGCTATTTCCGAAACTACAAACAACTATATGACCGTTACCGACACCGAAACGGGAGATTACACAATAGTTATCTGCAACGACAGCGATGAGCAGAGAAATTACACCTTTACTCTTGAAAATATGGAAAAGGCTGATGCACCTATTCATATCTGGGAAACAAGAGGACCTGATGAGGGACAGGAATATGATGCAAATTATTTCAAGCATATCGGCACATACAAGCCCGATGAAAACAAGTTTTCCATTGAAGTGAAGCCATATTCAATTGTTACAATAACAACCCTTGATAAGACGGTTGATACGTCCGTTGATAAGTGCAGATATGAGGATATTCCGTTGGACATAAACTATTCAGACGACTTTGAATATTCAGATGAGTTCCTTTCCGCAAGAGGTTACGCACCGCTTTACACAACCGATTACGGCGGAGCGTTTGAGGTAGCTGAGGCTGACGGTAGCAAGGTGCTTATGCAGATGATTAACGCCGACAACAAGCCGACAGACTGGCGTTTCAGAGGTACGCCTAACCCGATTACATCTCTCGGTGATGACCGTTGGAGCAATTATTCAGCTGAAATTGATTTCAAGCTTGCAAGTGACGCATCAGATAACTATATTGCATTCGGTGTACGTTATCTCACAGCTGAACTTGATTCCTGGTCAGCTGAAAACGGAAACAGCCTGAAAATTTATCCTGACGGACGCTGGGAGTTAAGGAAAAATGCCACAACTGTAATGAACGGGACAATCGCAAATTTTGACAGCACTTCCTGGCACAATATAAAAATCACAGCGGCAGGAATAAACATTACCGCAGAGGTTGATGGAAACGTTATTGCAGAATACGTTGATGAGGTTGCACCTGCAAATTCGGGACGTGTTTCCCTCGGCAGCGGTGTTTACAACAACATTTTCGACAATCTGAAAATCTCACCTGTTGACGGCTACAAGTCAATTATCACAAGAGTTGATGACCACGACGCTTCGATTAAATATACAGGTGACTGGTACAGAAAAGTTCCTGACGGATATGTCCATTTCAACAGAACGATTTCCCGTGCAGAGGTTGCTGAAGGCGATACATCTGAAAAAAGCTTTGAATTCAGTTTTACAGGAAATCGTTTTGCGTTAATCGGACAAAGCGATGCATATACAATCGAAGTTTACCTTGACGGAGAATTGTTTGAAACAAGAGAATCCCTTGGCGCATATGCAAGACAGTGCAGCTGTGCTGTTGAAATTCCTGAGGGAGAGCATAATGTGAAAATCAAGGTTATAAGCGGTAAGTTTACTCTTGACGCTATAGAATATTAACGGAGAAAATACAATGCTTGAGCCTGACAGAAGATAATAACATACCTAATCAATAATCGCCGCAGATTTCTGATAAAACTGCGGCGATTTATTTTTGATGCGATCTTCAGTCCAGTAAATCCGTTATAGCAGAAAAGTCCGACTTTGACAAGAAAAATAAAGTGAAATTTTTCCGTCTTGGGTACGGTGTACAAAACACAGGCAGATATTTTGAAATGTGCGTACAAATTGCAAGCTGAGCACAAAGTTGTATTTACAAATTTTCGAATGAGTGATATAATAAAGAAAATTTTACTTGAACGGAAATGATGCATACACCTAAAAATTTCAGAAAGAGGGTCTTGTAAATTGAGTATGATAAATCAGATTAAAGAGGGCAGAACCTCGATAGGAATTGAGTTCGGTTCAACACGAATTAAAGCCGTGCTTATCGGTGACGATTTCACAGTTGCCGCTTCAGGTGCTTATGACTGGGAAAACAGCTTTATTGACGGCGTGTGGACATATTCCCTTGACGAAGTAAAAGCAGGCTTGCAGGGTGCTTTTGCGGCACTTGCTGAGGATGTAAAAGCAAAGTATGATGCTGTACTTGAAAGCGTTGCTTCAATCGGTATCTCAGCAATGATGCACGGCTATCTTGCATTTGATGAAAATGATAAGCTGCTTGTGCCCTTCCGTACCTGGCGCAACACTATGACCGAGCAGGCTGCCGATGCTTTGACAGAAGCGCTTAACTTCAACATTCCTCAGCGCTGGAGTATTGCTCATCTCTATCAGGCAATTCTCAACGGCGAGGAGCACGTTTCAGAAATCCGTTTTGTGACAACTCTTGCAGGCTATGTGCACTGGCTTCTCACAGGCGAAAAGGTAATCGGTATCGGTGACGGCTCAGGTATGTTCCCTGTTAAGGACGGCGGCTATAATGCCGATATGCTGAATAAGTTTGAAGCACTCACTTCGGGTACAGCTTTTACAAAGAAGCTTTCCGACGTTCTCCCGAAAATTGTTCCTGTGGGTGAATGTGCAGGTACACTTACCGAACAGGGTGCGCTTATTCTTGACCCGACAGGCACTCTCAAAGCTGGCGTTGAATTCTGTCCGCCTGAGGGCGACGCTCAGACAGGTATGGTTGCAACAAACAGCATTGCCCCACGAACAGGAAACGTTTCGGCAGGCACGTCCATATTCGCTATGGCGGTGCTTGAAAAGGAGCTTTCTGCCGTTTACAGACAGATTGACATTGTTACAACACCTTGCGGAAGTCCCGTTGCAATGGTGCACTGCAACAACTGTACAACCGACCTTGACTGCTGGGTAAGACTTTTTGCGGACGCACTGAAAATCTTTGGCGCTGAAGTGCCGAAATCCGAGCTTTACGACAAGCTTTATGCTGCTGCACTCTCAGGCGAGCCTGACTGTGATGGTATCGTAAGCTATAACTACCACTCAGGCGAGCACGTTACAGGATTTACCGAGGGCAAACCGCTGGTAATGCGTTCACCGTCCTCAAAGCTTAACGTTGCAAATCTTATGAGAAGCCTTATCTACTCTTGTATGTCAACGCTGAAAATCGGTATGGATATCCTTATCGGTGAGGAAAAAATTGCCCTTGATAAAATTTATGCGCACGGCGGTCTGTTCAAGTCACCTGTAACAGGTCAGCGTTTTCTTGCTTCTGCACTCGGAGTACCCGTTGCACTTATGGAGTCAGCAGGTGAGGGCGGTGCTTGGGGTATTGCACTTCTTGCGTCCTACCTTGCAGGAAAAAATGACGGAGAAACACTTGAAGCATACCTTGAAAAGCGTGTGTTTGACGGAAAAACAGGCAGCGTTATGGCTCCCGACGCAAGCGATGCAGCAGGCTTTGCAGCGTACATAGAAAAATACAAGGCAGGTCTTGAAGTGGAAAAGACTGCTGTCAGCGTTTAATAAAATCAATACGAAAACCGCCGCAGTTTGTGATTTACTGCGGCGGTTGAATTTTATTCTGTTAATGTTTGCTGTACAAGAATTATTCATCCTTTACATAAAGCAGCCCGAAAGTGCGCGGACCGCTGTTTCCTGAAATTGTAGCTGACGCCTTTGTAACAATTACAGAATCGAATTTCATTATTCGGTTGACTTCTCTCTTTATCAGCTTTATGTCGCGGGCGGTGCACCCTGCGTGGGTAATAAAAAGTCTGTCTGTCCTGATGTTGGGTGTTTTCAATTCCTTGCGCACATATCTCAGTGCGCTTTTTTCATAATTGCCAATCTGTACAGATTTGAGTCCGAGAAAACCATCTTTCATAGCAAGTACAGGGTGAATGTTGAAAAAGCTGCATATTATCTGCACAGCCTTTGTAACCCTTCCGTTGCGGTAAAGATAGTCTGCTCTGTCAGCCAGAAATGATGATGACACCATATCACGCATTTTTTCAAGCTCTGCAAGTATTTTACCGCTGTCGACTACCCCTTCATTCACCATTTCCGCAGCTTTAAGCACGATATGACCTATTCCCGTAGAAAGATGCCCCGAATCGAATATGTGTACCCTTTCACCAAGGCTGCCCATCTGCTCAACAGCTGCCTGAGAGTTCTTTACAGATGCACTTATCTTGCTGCCCGTAGCAATATGAATTACCTCGTCACAGGATTTAAGCTTCTTTGTGAAAACCTGAATAAATTCATCGGGAGCAGGTGCATTTGTCTTGCTTTTCTGACCGCCGTTTTTCAGATACTCAAAGATATTCTGTGCAGTTATTTCGCTTACATCCCTGAAACGTCCCGTGTCAGTTTCAATGTAAAAATAAACGACATCAACGTTGTATTTTTTCAGTATTTCATCCGGCAGGTCACATACGCAGTCGGTTGTTACACAAATTGTTCTTTTGCCTGACATATCAACCCTGCTCCTTTCTCAATCCAAGTTCTTCAATCATTTTATTAAGTGCTTCGAGCGAGCTGTCGTACTCGAAATCTGACGCATACTCAATGATTTTATCAAAGTACGGTTTAAGCGGCTTTCCGTTGAAGGCATATACAGATGCTTCCTTTGCCTTGGTTATAATTCCGTCATCGTCAAAGTCAGAACAGAATTCATCAATTGCTGAAATGTATTCACCAAGCTTTTCAGCAGTAATATTCTCAACCGTGCTGTCAGCTGAATTTTCATCCTGAGGACCTTCAAGCGCTTTTCGCTCATTGACAAGCTTTGCACCTTCGGAAATAACCTGTTTGTACAATTCACAAAGAGCATCATTTTCCTTGACAATGGTATCGTAGTCGCCTGCTTTGCCTGCAAGCTCAAGCTTTTTGGCAAGCTCTGACAATTCAACCGCACCAATGCTCAGGGATGTGCTTTTCAGAGCGTGGACTTCAATAATATAGTTTTTCCAGTCCTCTTTTTCAGCAAGGGAATTAATCTGAGCACGCTTTTCCTCGCCCTTGCGGACGTACATTTCAAGTATATCGTAATATGCGTCCTCAACTCCTCCTGTATAGCTCATACCCTTTGAAACGGAGATAAGTCCGTTGTCATTATATTCCTTCTTTCTGTTATTTTTTCTGCGGTCATTTTTACCGTAATCCGCAGAAACAGGAGGCATAATATATTTACGCGGCAGCCACGCCTTCAGCACCCTGTCAAGGGCGGAAAGCTCTATCGGCTTTGCAATGAAGTCGTTCAGTCCCGATTCTATGAACATCTCACGCACACCGTTTACCGCATTCGCAGTAAGAGCAATAATCGGAAGATTCTTGTAATAATCATCGCCCATCTCACGAATAAGCTTTGTTGTTTCAACACCGTCCAGCTCAGGCATCATATGGTCCATAAATACAATGTCAATATCCTTTGAGCGGAGCATAGAAATAGCCGCCTTGCCGCTGTCAACAGTCATCAGCTGCATATGATAAGGCTGCATAAGACCAACAGCAACCTTCAGGTTGATGATGTTGTCATCAACTATAAGCACGCGTGCCTTAGGTGCAGAGAAGCTTATAGTTGAGCCGCGTCGTTCATTGAGATTAGTGATTATGTTCTCATTGTTGAGCGCTGATGCTGCTGACATAGTGTAGAAAGGCTTGAATACGCACTTTATGTTTGTAGGCACTTCAACAGCATTCAGCATATCCTGAATTATTGTAACATTTACCTTAGGCGCAATATCAATGAAGTAATTCTTATGAGCTATGTATTCTTCCTTACCGATAAAGCAGTGAGTTATTTTATCAGTGTCTATCCACTTCTGCAGTTCATCAAAAGCAGGGGTATGCTGCATTTTAACGTGAAGCTGATGACTCATTTCTGCCATCAGCGCCTTGTACTGACGCTCAACCGAAACAAGCTTGAATTTGCTGAAATCAATATACACAGCCGCATTCAGCTGCTCAGCCTTGTTTACGCTGATAAACGGATTGCTGTCGCTTACCTTGAGAGGGATAACAAAGCTGAAAATAGAGCCTTCACCATAAACGCTTGATACGTTGATAAAGCCACCCATTTTTGTAACAAGTCGTTTTGAAATGGCAAGACCAAGACCTGTACCCTCAATTGAACGGTTCTTTTTGGTGTCAACCTGCTGAAAGCTTTCAAAAAGCTTTTCAAGGTTTTCTTCTGTAATGCCTATGCCTGAGTCCTCAACAGCAATACTGAGATTTATGCCATAATCCTGCCTGCTGAAGCGCACGTGCAGAGTAACCGCACCCTCATTGGTGAACTTGATTGCGTTGGTCATAAGATTAATCATAATCTGACGTATGCGCACCTCGTCACCGATAAGTCCGCAGGGGATATCAGGGTCCGCGTGAACCATAATTTCAATTTTCTTGTCGCCTTTACGGGTCATTGTCATATTGATTACGTCATTCAGCATAGAGGCAATGTTGAACTCAGTCTCGATAAGTTCCATTTTACCCGATTCAATCTTTGAAAAGTCAAGGATATCATTGATAATGGACAGCAGACTGCGGCTGGAGCTTTGTATGTTGAAGCAGTTGTCCCTTACGCTTTCGCTGACATCCTGTTCACGCAGAATCAGTTCGCACATACCTATTATTGCGTTCATAGGAGTACGGATTTCGTGTGACATATTTGCAAGAAAATCACTTTTTGCACTGCTTGCATTTTCAAGCTGATTTTTCTTGTTTTCGTAGATGTGTGTCTGATACTTGAAGATACAGCCGAAAATACAGCTTACCGCAAGAGCAGACTGGATAAAGTCCCAATACTCCTTTTCACGTGATTCCAAAGGAATAATCAGCTCAGGAAAATGCATATCCAACAGCATACAAGCGGTTAATGCAGTCATACCAAGCAGGGTCATAACAAGGCATTTTCTGCCTGTCAGAAGAAGCCAGGAGAATATCAGTCCGAGAAGATACCACAGCGGCATTCCCGAATCAATACCGCCAGACGTAAAATACATTGCAGGAAAAGCAAGGAAATTTGCAAATGCTACAAGCCCCATACTTGCCAGCTCAGGTTTTTCCTTTTCATTGGCAATCCACAGAAAAAGCATAACACTGAGTACCAGCAATCCCATTATTATAAGCGAGCTGAGTCCGACGCCTATAAGTATGCTGCAGACAAAAGATATGCTTCCTCCGACAAAAGCTGCAAGGAGAATGAGATTCAGCAGCCTGTGACGTACATCAAGTTCTTCTCTGAAATAATCGCTGATTTTTTTATGATTTTTGTTCATAATATTCCTCCGTACAAATGCAATTTCACACTCAGATATATCATATTGGATTTTTGTATTAATTATAGTTACAATGTATTCTTCAACCCTTTAAAATGTAAGAACACCTTTATACATTAAATTGTATCATATTTACAATTTAATGTAAATAGTTTTTTAAAATTTTTGCAATAAAATTCTTTATCAGTGTGCTTAATAATAACAAAAAATCAAGCCGAAAATGTGCAAAACAACATTTCCGACTTGATTTTTTTATCCAAGCAGTTACGATATAGATATATTAGAAATGATAATTATTCTCTGTTTTTCAGCACCTCAGCAGGTGTGATTTTTTTCAGCTTTCCTACCAGAATCGTGCTGACGATAATATAGAAAAGCATTATTGCTCCGAAAATTACTGCATACATATACCACGGAAAATGCAGATTGAGACCGCAGGCATTCTGTGCGATGAAGCTTGGGTATATTGCATCCATAATCAGCTTTGAAAGTGGTATGGCTATAATTGCACCAACCGCAACCGTCACAGCGTTTCCGTTAAGATAAAGCTTTCGGATTTCCTTTGTGCGGAAACCGAAAATCTTCACAAGGGAAATACCGAATGAAGCACGGTCTATCATAACATTCATCATCAGATACATTACAACGCAGAAAATTATTATCGACATTGAAATAAGCATTATGAACATCCCCTTCATCTGCTCAATAAAAATTGAAGCGGATTGCTCAATGTCAGCCTTTGTTGTCACGGAGTAGACCCTGCCCTCGTCAATGTCCAGCTTCTCATCAGAAAGAAGCATATTGTAGTAATCCCCGTCCTTGCCGAAAAGCTCACGCATACTGTCAATGTCCATAAATACCGAAAGTCCTACCGAATATTCTGCAATTCCGTCAACGGTAAATGCGTAATCCATATCATTTGCCGTGTCGCTTAAAATAAGCTTGTCACCAACGGAAAGACCGTATTTCTGTGCCGTTGAGGATGCGGCAATAATGCTGTTTCTGCCCTTTACAGGCTTTGCGGAATAGTATTTGTTATCATCATCAATACCAATGATGTTTACGTCAAGGGTGTAGCCCATATCCGTTATTGACAGCGCTTCAGTGCAGCAGGCTTCTGCATTTTCGGGAGCAGTTTCTTCGGGGTATTTCAGGGTGTACATATAGCTGTATTTTGTATCCTCTGTGTTTTCAACCTTGATATTGCTGCAAAGCACATAGCAGTTCATACCAAGCATAAATATCAGCAGACAGATAAACATACCGAAAACTACCGTAATGCCTGTTCTTGCTTCACGAAGCATCTGACGCACCTGGAAACGACGGATAAAGCCCATATTTCCAAGGTTAACCTTGCTTCTGTGGGAAATCTTCTGCTCATTTCTGATAAGTGACAAGGCTGTTCTTGAAAGCCGCTTGCTGATTACAATATAGTTTACAATTACAGAGATTACAGGAGGCATTACAACCGCATAAATAATCAGATAAAGCGGATATGCAGGCGGCATTGCAGGAATTGAAAAATAGTTGTAGCTGTCAGCCATCTGCCACTCAATACCGAATTTGCTGAAACCGAGTGCAGACCCGATAAGTCCGCCGATAAAGCAGATAATTGTGGGCAAGGTTATATAGTGGCGGATAAGGTCTTTTTTCTTTGCACCCAATGCATAAAGTGCGCCGATAACACTGCTTTCACGCTGAATTTGGTGAATAACAAAAACCGAAATTACATAGGTGAACAAAATCATTATTATCACGCCTGCCGCAAGTCCGACAGTCTTGTTCATCTCAAGGTCAATGGCAGCTGCGAGTATACGGGGGTTATCCTCAGCCTTGAGGAAGGAAGTAAGGTTGTCAATATCAACCTCGAAGAATTCATCAAGAAGCTTGTCAGTTTCTTCCTTGAGTTCGGTTGTTCCGTCATACAATTCAACTGCACCGCTGTGAATTTCCGTGTCCTCAAAGCCTGCCGAAGCTATGCCCTCGGAAAGCTCCTTTGCACCGTCGCAAAGTTCGGTGATACCCTCCTGCAAATCCTCTTTTCTTCCAAGAGTCTCATCAAGCATTTCACGGAAATATTTGTCCTCAACATCGGTGTAATCAAATTCAAGTGCCTTGATTTTCTCTTTCAGTTCATCGTGCGTAATCTTATCATTGAGACGGTAAGCGTAGCAGTATTCCTCAACAATCGGATTAGCCGAAAGTATTTCGTCATACTGTTCCGCTGTCACAAATACAAGCCCGAAAAGGGTGCTTTCAACAGCTGTGTCGGAAAGCTTATTCATAGGACTGTCATATTCGGGAACAGTTCCTATACCCGTTACAACAAGGCTTACACCGCCGATTTCAATGCTGTCACCAATTGAAATTCCGTGTTCCTCGCTGTATCGCTTTTCAATTACAGCTTCACCTGTTTTGGTCGGCAATACGCCATTGTCAAGATGAATAAGATTGATTTTCTCACGTACCTTCATAAGGCGCAGGGTTGAACCGTCCGTCATTTCCATATCAGCGGAAAACATTCTCTCAATTGTCGCACCGCTGTCAGTAAGCACATTTTCCTGCTCCTGGGTAAGAGGAATGAACACGCTGAACTGTCCGTCCTCAACCTTGTTTTCTATTATAAGCTTGTTTGTGCCAGTGATAATTGTTTCCGCCGCACCTACAACAGCAATAATGATGAACATACCTGCAATTATCATCAGCAGCAACGCAAGATAACGTGCAAAGTTTGCTTTAAGGTCACGGAGTATTCTTTTGTTAAGCACCTTGTTCATTATAAATCCTCCAGTTCAGCCGCAGGGACTCTTGTTTCGTTTATGTATTCCTTTTTAACAAGACCATCCTTGACGATGATGACTTTATGCACCATATTTTTAATGGAATTGTTGTGGGTTACAATAAGCATTGTAGTGCCGTATTTTTCGTTTATTTTTTCAAGCAGCACAAGTATATCACGTGAGGTTTTGCTGTCCAGCGCACCCGTAGGCTCATCGCATAAAAGAAGCTTCGGATTTTTCACAAGCGCTCTTGCAATTGCACACCTCTGCTGCTGACCGCCTGAAAGCTGTGACGGAAACTTGTTCTGATGCTCGGTAAGTCCGAGAGTTTCAAGCAGCTCATCAACATCAAGCGGGTTTTCGGCAAGATATTCACACACAAGAATATTTTCACGTACCGTCAGATTAGGTACAAGGTTGTAGAACTGAAAAATGAAACCAAGATTGTCACGGCGATAATCGGAAAGCGCCTCAGGCTTCAAGCCGAAAATCTCCTTCCCGTCAACCTTTACAGAGCCGCTGTCCATTTCGTCAAGACCGCCTATGCAGTTAAGAAGCGTTGACTTGCCGCTGCCGCTTGTGCCCTGAATTACGCACATCTGACCCTTTTCAAGTCCCGTTGTAACACCTTTGAGCACCTGAATGTAGTTTGAGTCGTTGCCATAGCTTTTCTTTACATTTTTGATTTCAAGATACATATTATTACCTCCATAATACATAACGTTGTTATGTATTTGTTATTTAAAAAAGCCTTTCGGCTTGATATACAATATTTACATAACATAACGGCGTTATGTTATGCTTGAAAAATTAGCCGCAGAACTGCGGTTAATTTTTAATCAAGGACGGTATCCGTCCAGTTTTGCATTGTCATTCTGAAAACCTTTTTTATGCTTTTAAGAGCCTTTTTTTCGTCAGGCTCGTGGATAACAAGCTGTACAAATGAGTCAACAACTATGTGAATTATCAGGTGCAGCATATACTTGTTGAGCTTTTTATTTTTACCTGTTTTTGCGGTGATTTTTCCCATCATTTCAATGCTTTTGCTTTCAGTTACATCAACAATTTTATCAACGATATTTTCATATTCCGACCCCTGTGATTTCGTAAGCACAAGAATTGCGGCATCATAATTGCTGTAAATATGGTGAATAAGCAACTGTGCAACTTCACTGTGGTCGTCTATATAATCGTCCATATCATCCGCATCAGTTCCTGCAACGATATCCTCGTCCTCATCAAAATGAGCCAGCATTATTTCAAAAAGTCCGTCAACGGCATTTCCGACGATTGCTTTAAAAAGGTCAGCCTTGTCCTCAAAGAAGAAATACAGCGCCCCCGTTGTAACGCCTGCCTTTGCGCAGATTGAGCGTAGAGAAGCCTTGTTGTAGCCCTTTTCCATAAACTCAGCCTTTGCACTTTCAATAAGCTTTTCGCGGGTTTCTTTGTCCTGTGCCATAATCCACCTCCTGCATAACGATGTTACGTAACGTTGTTATCTTACCATATATTATCACATTTGTCAAGCATAAATTATAAAAATATATGAAATTTAAAGGCAAGAGAGAAATAATTGCAGGAGTACTTTTCGTTTTGTGTAAAAAATGCGTAGCAAATAAGAATAAATTTGTGCAAGATTTTTTTGCAAAATATAGACATTAATAGCAAAAAAATGTATAATTAAATTGGATATCTATGTTTGCAGTTTATATACAGAGGGGATTTGAAATATGCAAAAGAAAATAAACAGTGATGAAATATCTGTTTATATTGAAAACAGTGAATATATAGCAAATAAATATGTTATGCATTGTTTTTCGGTAACTATACTTATTTACTGTATTACCTATGTCCTTAATCTGCTGGGGATTTTTATTGTTGATACAGGAGTAATGAGTTCAGGTTTTTATCCTGCGGTTGCAATATATGGTACAGTATATCTTGTAACAAAAAAATTGACGCTTTATGACGCACGGACAAAGTATATAATCCTTTTCGGCAATGTGCTGTCATTTACGCTGATAGGTGCGTCAATCACATATCACGTCGTACTGATAGCGGTAATTCCGTTTTTGTGTGCAATGCTGTATTCTTCAAAGCGGCTGATGTGGTATGTATATGTTCTGACAGTTATCAGCACTTTTGTAACTGTGTACGGAGGCTACTACTACGGACTTTGTGACGCAAATATGGTATTGCTTACAACAGGACGTCTTTCTGATTACATTGAAAACGGTAAGTTTGTCCTTGATACCGTTAACAGCAATCCGATTATAACCCTTTTTATGTTTTTTATACTTCCGAGGTGTTTTATTTATATTGCTTTTATGGCAATAGGAAAAAGTATTTTTACAATTCTCAGCGGAAGCGTCGAAAAGGCAAAGCTTGCGGATGAGCTTGAAAAGGCAAAGGTTGAGGCGGAAAGAGCAAACCGTGCAAAATCACAGTTTCTTGCAAGAATGTCCCACGAAATCAGAACTCCTATCAACGCTGTAATGGGTATGAATGAGATGATACTTCGTGAGAGCGAAGAAGACAGCATACGTCAGTATGCCGTAAATGCAAGGGATTCATCGAAGATGCTTTTAGGAATAATAAATGATATTCTTGATGCATCAAAGGTCGAATCGGGTATGATGGAAATTATTCCTGCCAATTATGATTTGGGAAATCTCCTTAATGATGTTTATAATATGATAAACCTGAAAGCCAAGGAAAAGGACCTGGTTCTTGAATTCAATATCGACCAGTCTGCTCCGAGCGGATATTTCGGTGATGATAAGCGCATAAAGCAGATACTTATAAACCTGCTGACAAATGCGGTAAAGTATACGGTGAAGGGCAGCGTAACCCTCAGCCTGAATTGCAGAATTGAGGGCGAAAATGCGGTGCTTCACTATTCTATAAAGGACACAGGAATAGGAATTAAAAAAGAGGATATGGGAAAGCTTTACGGCGAATTCCAGAGAGCTGACGAATCAAGAAACAGAAATGTTGAGGGTACAGGTCTCGGAATGGTAATAGTCAATAAGCTTCTTGAACTTATGAACAGTAAGCTTCACGTTGAAAGTGAATATGAAAAGGGCAGCGAATTTTCATTTGAGCTTGTTCAGAAAATTATTGATGCTGAGCCTATAGGCGATTTCAAGAAGAAAATTGTCAGCCGTTCTTCCGAAACCGTCAGCAGAGAAAACTTTACTGCTCCCGATGCAAAGATACTGGTTGTGGACGACAGTCTGATGAACCTGAAGGTGTTCAAAACTCTCCTCAAGCATACTCAGATGCAGATTTTTGAGGCAGACAGCGGAATGAAGTGTATCAGTATGGTAAAAGAAAGGCAGTTCGATATTATCTTCCTTGACCATATGATGCCTGAAATGGACGGCATAGAAACACTTCACAGGCTTCGTGCGGACAAGCTCTGCGAGGGCGTGCCGGTTATTATGCTTACCGCGAACGCAATTTCGGGTGACAGGGAAAAATATATCAGCGAGGGCTTTGATGATTTCCTGTCCAAGCCGATAAATTCCGAAAAGCTGGATAAAATGATTATTCATTATCTTGAAAACGGTGCAAATAAAATAAAAATCAACAAAGAGAAATCCGTTACAGTTGAGGCAAATAATAAAAAAGCACCCAAAACTGCAGAGGAAATAATGGCTGAGCTGCGTAAAGTACTTCCTGAGGTGAATGTTGAAAAGGGTCTTGCAAACTGCGTGGATGATAAGGATTTCTACGTTGAATTACTGAATGACTATAAAAACCTTAATATTAAGGCTGAGCTTGAAAAATATATGGCTGAAAATGACCGCGCAAGTTATTGTATTCGTATTCATTCCTTTAAGAGCTCGTCGTATTCGGTAGGCGCAGACAAAATAGGTGACTTTGCATTTGAGATGGAAAAGATGAGCAGGGAGAGCCTGAGCAGCGATATAAAGGAAATGCAGATAACGCTGTTTGAACAATATGACAGAATTTGCGAGCAATTGAATGAATTGATATAGGTTGGAGAAAATATAATTATGATTGTTTATTATCTGATAACGGCAGGTCTGGGTCTGATTAATCTGCTTATTCTTATTTTTGCCTTTGAAAACAAAAAGGTCAATTATTATTTTATGATATTGATGATTATTATGGCAATATCAAACGGCGGATATCTTGCACTCGGACTTTCAGACACAGTTGAGGAAGCTGTGCTGGCAAACAAGATTGCTTACATAGGCGGATGCTTTACATCACCGATTATGATTTTTCTTATCTGTTCAATTTGTAAGATTAATCTTAACAAATGGTTCAGAATCGGTATATATACATACTGCTTCATAGTTTACGGAATGATATTGACAACCGACTACAATAAGCTTTATTACACAAGCACAGACATTGATGAATTCGGCAATTCAACAGTACTGGTAAATAGTTACGGTCCGGGACATACGTTTTTCTATTTTATTTTGTACGGCACGATAATCATTCAGATTGCTATTCTTGTTTATAGCGTAAAAAAGAAGTGTTCTGTGTCAAGAAAAACGCTGCACTCTTTTATTATGCTGGAAATATTGAACGTAGGTCTGTTCTTTATAGGCAGAATTATCAATCCTGAACTTGAGGTTATGCCTGCGCTGTATGTTTTTGACGGCTGGATTTTCTTGTATGTTCATTACAGGGCAAGAATATACGATGTTGAGGAAAATGTTGCTTTCTCACTTGAAAAAAAGCAGAAAAACGGATATATTCTGCTTGACAGGCATCTGAATTATCTGGGCTGCAACAAAACGGCAGAAGCTATTTTCCCAAAGCTTGCAGAAAGCTATGTTGACCTGGAGATAAGAGGAATACCAAAGCTTGAAGCGATAATCAAAAAGATAAAAGATGACAAACAGCAGAGTAATTTTACATTTGTTGATAATGATAAGCACTATGAAGGTCATATCAACAGAATTCACCATAACGATAAAAATTATGGTTATATGCTCGAATTCATAGAAGATACAGAAAAGTGGAAATACATAAACCTGATTTCTGCATATAACGGTGAGCTGCAGGATAAGGTCTACGAGCAGACAGAAACTTTGGTTGAACAGCAGAAAGCTATCAAGGATTTGTTCGTGCAGACTGTTACCGCCCTCAGTGAAGCTGTCGACGCAAAGGACAGATACACCAGCGGTCACTCCAAGCGTGTGGCAGAGTATTCGCGTATGCTTGCCGCAAGAATGGGAAAGACCAAGGAGGAACAGGAAGAAATTTACCGTGCAGGCTTGCTTCACGATATCGGTAAAATCCGTATTCCTGTTGAAATCATCAACAAGGCAGGAAAGCTCAATGATGAAGAATACAACATAATTAAAATCCATCCTGTTACAGGTTATCATATCCTCAGAGGTATCTCGGGAAGCAACCTTATTGCTATGGCTACTAAATATCACCACGAGCGCTATGACGGAAAGGGTTATCCGAATGGGCTGGAGGGAGAGCAAATCCCTGAGGCAGCAAGAATTCTCGGTGTTGCCGACTCGTATGATGCGATGACAAGCAACAGAAGCTATCGTAAGGCACTGCCGCAGGAAATTGTAAGGGCTGAAATCGAAAAGGGCAGAGGTACGCAGTTTGACCCTGATATTGCTGATATTATGCTTCAGATGATAGATGAGGATAAGGATTATGCAATGCAGCAGGCTGACTCTATGCAAAGAAGAATTCTTACCGTAGATGACGAACGCATCAATCACAAGCTTATTGAGAGAATAATGAGCGATGAACCGATGTATGAAATTATATCCGTATGCAGCGGTAAGGAAGCGTTGGAAGTGCTTGATATCCAGCATTTTGACCTTATTATGCTTGATTTGATGATGCCTGATATGGACGGACTTGAAACCCTGAGAGAAATCCGTAAAAAGCATCAGACGCCTGTTGTTCTTATGACAGGTGACAAAAATCTTGCAATGTCAACTGAATTTGCGGCTCTCGGATGTGACGATTACGTCACAAAACCATTCCTGCCGCTTCTCATAAAGGAAGTCATTTACAATATGACAGAGAGAACAACTATTGAAAATGATGTTACCGATTAAAACAGGTTTTGAAAGAGGTCTGATATGAAGATTATTTTTGTACGACACGGTCATCCCGATTACGTCAATGACTGCCTTACAGAGTTAGGTCATAAGCACGCTGAGCAGGCTGCTTTGCGTCTTAAAGATGAAGGAATTGAGCAGATTTTTTCTTCTCCCTACGGCAGAGCCTTTGAAACAGCCTTACATACCGCAAAGCTTATTTCCAAGGACGTGGAAAAGCTGGAGTTTATGAGGGAAATCAAGTGGGGTTCGTCCGACGGAAACGCTGTTTATGCGGACGGTCACCCCTGGGATACATCGCTGTATGCGCTGTCGCTGGGTTATTCCCTTATGGACGAAAGCTGGACGAAAAAAGAACCGTTCTGCAACAATGTTGTGTTTGAGGAAATAGAACGTGTAGCGAAACAGTCCGATGAATGGCTTGAAAGCCTGGGATATAAGCGTGAGGGTGCAAATTACCGTGTAACAGGCGACAACACTGACAGGACGATAGCTCTTTTCAGTCACGGCGGCTCGTCCTCGGCACTGTTTGCGCATATGCTTAATCTGCCGTTTTTCTATCTGTGCAGAGCGCTTTGTCCCGATTTTACGTCAATAACAGTGCTCAGCCTGTCCGATGAAAAGGGTGCGCTTACTGCTCCTCAGATTGAACTTGCAAACGATTCCCGACACATTAAAGGCAGCGGTGTTTCTTATCAGATGTAAAAATCAACAGTTGAAACACGGGTACGGTCAAAGAGATGTCCCCTTTGACAATCCGTAACAAACAAATCAAGGGTATCGGGTTTATTTCTCGGTACCCTTGATTGCTTCTATACGGTCATTGTCCAAAATTGTGCCCGTGTTTTTGTTACATAATGACATTGATAGGAATTGTAAATTATGATATAATATGTAAAATTATGCAGAAATATGAGGGTTTTATGAGTAAAAAAACAAAGGGTAATCTGATGCTGCTGATTACCGCTTTTATATGGGGTACGGCATTTGTTGCGCAGAGTGAGGGAATGAATTATGTAGGTCCTTTTACCTATTGTGCAATGCGTAATATATTGGGTGCGTTGGTGCTGATACCTGTTATAATTCTTTTCAGGTACGGAAAATTCAGGGATACGTCAGCTGCGGAGCAAATTTCGCTGAAGGAAACAGTAAAAGGCGGAATTATCTGCGGCGTGATTTTGTGCGTGGCAAGCTCATTGCAGCAGATTGGCATAAGTATGACAACTGCCGGCAAGGCAGGATTTATAAGTGCAATATATATTATAGCCGTGCCGATTGTCGAGTTTTTCATATTCCGCAAGAAATCGGTGTTTGTATGGATATGTGCGCTGATTGCCTTTGCAGGACTTTATATGCTTTGCGTGAAAGAGGGCTTTGCGGTAAATCAGGGTGACCTGATTGTGCTGTACAGTGCATTTTGTTTTACGGCGCATATTATGGTTATCGACCGCTTCAACAGCAGGGGCGCGGACGGAATTATGATGTCCTGTATACAATTTTTTACAGCGGCAATATTTATGACGGCGGCAATGTGCATTTTTGAGCAGCCGTCCGTAAATGATATATTTGCTGCAAAATATACCATTCTTTACGCAGGAATAATGTCAAGCGGCGTTGCGTTTACAATGCAGATTTTAGGACAGCGATACACCGACCCGACCTCAGCTTCACTGATAATGAGCCTTGAATCGGTGTTTGCGGCACTTTCAGGATGGCTGCTGCTTAACGAATTGATGACACCTAAGGAATTTGCAGGATGTGTTCTTGTTTTTGCGGCTGTGATACTTGCACAGCTGAAAGATAAAATCAAGCGTGCAAAAAATAACAAGGGGGAAACTTATGAAAAAACATCTGAGTAAAATAATTTTCGGTTTGTTGGTAGCTGCATTTGTTGTTGCTTGTGCAGTTACAGCACCGATTACCGAAGCGGTAGGGACGCTCTGGGCACTTCTGCCGCCAATCGTCGCAATTGGTCTTGCGCTTATCACAAAGGAGGTTTATTCCTCGCTTTTTGTCGGTATCCTGACAGGCGGTGTGGTATATGCGGCGGCTTCATCAAGCGGTTTCAGCGGTATGTTCACAGCTGTTGTAAAGGACGGCTTTATCGCAAATCTTGCTGATTCTTATAATGTTGGTATTCTCATATTCCTTGTAGTGCTGGGAATAATTGTAGTGCTTATGAACAAAGCAGGCGGAAGCCGTGCCTACGGCGAATGGGCAGCAAAGCACATCAAAAGCCGTGTCGGAGCAAGCATTGCGACATTTTTCCTTGGCGTGCTGATTTTCGTGGACGACTACTTCAACTGCCTCACAGTCGGCTCAGTAATGCGTCCTGTAACGGACAAGCATAAGATTTCCCGCTCAAAGCTTGCATATCTCATTGACTCAACAGCCGCACCTGTCTGCATCATTGCCCCGATTTCTTCTTGGGCAGCGGCAGTAAGCGGCACGGTTGAGGGCGTAAACGGAATTCGTCTTTTCATCAGCACTATTCCATATAACCTCTATGCGCTTCTGACACTTATGATGGTTATTTTTGTTTCGGTTACAAATATAAACTACGGTCCTATGAAGCTTCACGAGGACAACGCAGAAAAGGGTGACCTGTTTACAACACGAAACAAGGTTTATGACAATGACGATGAGCCTGCAACAACCAAGGGCAAGGTTATTGACCTTATTCTCCCGGTGGTAATTCTGATTATCCTTTGTGTTGTCGGTATGATTTACACAGGCGGCTTCTTTGACGGCACGGACTTCATCAATGCCTTTGCAAACTGTGATGCGGCTTACGGACTTTCTCTCGGCTCTTTCGGCGCACTTATCCTTATCATCGGATATTTCCTCTGCCGTCGTGTGCTGACATTTACAGATTGTATGGACTCAATCGCCCTCGGCTTCAAGCAGATGGTACCTGCAATTCTTATTCTTACATTTGCCTGGACGCTCAAGACTATGACAAATTTCCTGGACGCAGGTTCTTTTGTATCGGGTATCGTTGAAAGTGCAACAGCAATTCAGATACTCCTGCCGCTTATCCTGTTTGTTGTTGCTCTCGGACTTTCCTTTGCAACAGGTACTTCTTGGGGTACATTCGGTATTCTTATCCCAATCGTAACAAGCGTTTTCTCAACAGAGCTTCTTAACGTAACAAGCACAGGCGAAATTCCTGCAATGGTAATCATCTGCATTTCGGCTTGTCTTGCAGGTGCAGTTTGCGGCGACCATTGCTCACCGATTTCCGATACAACAATTATGGCTTCAACAGGTGCACAGTGCGACCACGTTAACCACGTTTCCACACAGCTTCCGTATTCTCTGACAGTAGCGGCAGTAAGTGCTGTGGGTTACCTGCTTTCAGGCTTCGTACAGAACGTGTTTGTCGTTCTCGGCACATCAATAGTGCTTATGCTTGCGGTGCTTTTCGTAATCAAGGCTTTGACCGCAGACAAGACTGTTGAAAAGGCAAAATAAAAACAAATGAAAAAGTCCTGTTACACATCGGATAGTGTAACAGGACTTTAAATTTTATTCAATTACCAGAACATTCGAATAACCCAGTGCCTCATCTTCATTCTCAGCCTGAATAATGCAGAGAATATCGCCCGCTTTGGATTTATGTTCAGTTCGGAGAGTGTTGCGATTGATGAATTCGGTTTTAAGACGCTTGTTGTTCAGCGTAATAATACTGAATTCAGTAAAGTTTTCGCCGTATACCGTAATATAATCACCGTCAGGGGATGCGGTATATTCATAATCTGTAATAACAACATCCTTGACGCCGATTTTCATATCTGTTGAAGTGTAGTCGCCGAAGGTGTACTGTTTGCCGAAAAGCATATCGTAACCAATATCCTGCATTTTTGCAGGGTAATCGCCGATGCCTGCGAAATTCCTGTTGTAATAGCTGATGTAGCCTCCGCCGAAACCGAGCATTTCACTGACATAAGCGGAAAGCTGATATGCAGGCAGGTCTTTTTTTACATTGGAAAGCTGTTCGTAATTGCTCCAGATAACATATTCTGTCTGAAGAATATCACCGTTTGCAACGTCCTCATTTTCAATGCTGAGATTTGGCAGGTGGTCGCCGTAAAGAACAAGTACAGTAGGCTCATCAAAAGCTTCAAGCGTATCAATAAGCTCGCCGATAAATGCGTCAGTCTGATTAAGCTGATTTATGTAGTACTCAAAAGCGATTACGTCGCCTTCTTCCATTTCTTCTTCATACTGTGCAAGCCTGATATCGTGAGGTGCACCCTCAGGCATTACGCTTGGATATCTTCCGTGAGGTTGAACGGAAACCGCAAATACAAAGTCACGGCTGTCAGAATAATTGAGTGCATCGGTAATACAAGGCACAAGCACAGAATCGTCCGCCCAGTTCTTTGCATTAAGCACAACGTCGTGCATATACTCAATAGGAGTAAATGTATCAAAGCCAAGCTGCGAGTAAACAATGTGTCTGTCATAGAATGTGCCGTCGTTGTTGTGGATAGCGTGTGTTGAGTAGCCGTAATCTGCAAGGTTGTAGCCAATGCTTTCACAGGGCATTTCTTTGAGCACGGTCTTGAAGGGGTACTCGCTTGCTCCGAAAAAGTCAAGGCTTATACCTGTAAGAATTTCAAATTCAGTGTTTGCAGTACCTGCACCGATTGAAGGCACAGTAAGCAGACCCGTAGGACCGTTTTCCTTGAGTGCAGTGAAGTTCGGAACAGGATTTTCAGTAAACTTCTTGTTGTTGAGAAGGTTCACGTCGAAGAATGATTCCAGCTGAACCATAATCACGTTAGGCTGAATTTCAGGTGCGTGCTGACCCCTGTCGTTTCCGATTTCAGCAGCAACGCTGTCCATAGCCTCGGGAGTGTAATCATCAGGCTCATCAATGCCCGTATCAAGCAGGCTGTTTGAGAAGCAGTATACAAAGCCGTAGTCCTCATAAGCGTCAGCAATATTCGGAAAGTTGGAAGAATCGCTTTCCGCAGCAATGGCAACATTGTTTACAAGAAGTGCAGAAGCCAGTGAAACGCAGAGTATGGAACAGGCCTTGAGGTAGTGCATCTGACCTTTTGTTTTAGGGGTCTTGAAGAAAAGGATAACAAGTCCGATTACAGCTGTAATAATTGCAAGCACAATCAGGGTAAGCTCAAATCCGTTGAGGTATACATTTATGATGTCTATAACCGAACTTAAAATCTGTAAGTCGACAGCTGAGAAAGGCGTTGTCCTGAATCCCAGCAGTACGCAGTTTGTGATACCGCAGGCAAGCCATACAAGAGCAACAAATGCCAGCACAAAAATGCGCTTTCTGAAAAGAGAGCTTACACCCAGCGTCATAAAAATGATAAATGAGTTGTAGATGAACATAACAGGGTGAACGGCAAGTGCTTCCAGACCGCCGAAAATGCTTCTTCTGCTCAGCATCTCAACAACTGTATTAAGAAACAGTGACGCATACAGACAGAAGAAAAATGGGTGAGAATCTATAAAGTTGTAAACTTTGTTAAAACGCAGTTTAACGTTTGTCCAAAACATCGAAATAATCTCCTCAAAATCAATAAAAACCAATATTTTACCCACATAGTATAGCATACACCTATAAATAAAGCAATCGTCAAATTGACGTTAATATCAAGAAAAAACCGCTTTTTGTGGGGCAAAGTGCACATTGAACCGTACTTTAATTTGTTGATAGCATATAAAAGCAGCTTGGACGTACAGTGGGAGAATAGAGACAGCTAAGGAAAATGAAAAAATGGTGAAACTTTCCGATTTCCCATTGAAAAAGCAAAACTGATTTGCTATAATTTATCTGAAAACAGCTTCAGGAGGAGCAAATACTGTGAAAAAGTTATTGTTTGTATTTAATCCCCATTCGGGAAAGGGACAAATCCGTCAGCACCTTATGACGATAACGGATATATTTACCAAGGGCGGATATGAGGTTACTGTTCACCCGACCCAGTGTAAGAATGATGCGTATGAAAAAATCCTGTCAAGGGGCAATGATTTTGATGTTGTAGCCTGCAGCGGCGGCGACGGCACGCTCAACGAAACCATCAAGGCGGTTATGACAAGCGGAAATCGTCTCCCGATAGGCTATATTCCGTCAGGTACGATGAATGACTTCGCATCCGCAATCGGAATACCTAAGGATATGCCTGCGGCGGCGCAGAAAATTGTTGAAAGCAGCTTTGTCACGGTTGACATAGGTTCGTTCAATCAGGAGTATTTCACATATATTGCCGCATTCGGGATGTTTACTGAGGTAAGCTATGAAACCTCCCAGCAGATGAAGAATATGTTCGGCAGCCTTGCGTACATTATGGAGGGTATGAAACGCTTCAATATGACAAAAACATATCGTGTAAAGGTTACTCACGACGGCGAAACAACTGAGGACGAGTACATTTACGGTATGGTTTCAAATTCATCATCGGTAGGCGGAATAAAGGGCTTCGGCGCAGACGATATCCTGCTTGATGACGGCGTGTTCGAGGTGTTTCTGATAAAAGCACCGAAAAATCTGCAGGATTTCCAGTTTACAATAAACTCACTTATGAAGCACGAGCTTGACGCAAAATGCTTTACCTGCTTCAAGGCGGCGGAGGTAACCTTCCACTCGGATAACGACCTGCCCTGGACGCTGGACGGCGAATTCGGAGGGGACTGCCGCAATGTTATGATAAAGAATAATCATCGTGCGATAGATATATTTGCAGAAAAGAATAATTTGCTTTCCGAATAATTTTACGGATACGGTTTTAATATTTTTAACCGTGTCCGTTTTAATTTTTACGGTTGAATAATTAAAGAAAATGTGGTACAATGTTTTCAGCGGCAAAGGGGGACTGAGAGTGGAAATTCTGATAATCGCTGCAGCGTTGCTGATTGCGGCAATACTGATATATATTTCTTACCGTCTCGAACAGCGCAGAAAGAAGTACATAAACGGAATAAAGAAATTTGCGGAAGAAAGCGTCTGCTTTGAGGGAACTGTCACAAGCGTCTCAAAGGATTATATAATGCTTAAATTCCGTGATGAAGCACAGAAGAAAACCGTGCACCATAAATATTCGTATTCACGCAGACGTTATAAGCCTGAAGCACAGGTTACGGTTTATTATGATGAGAGAAATGACTGCGCCTGCATAGAGGGGGACAATCCTTTTACACATAAGGCTATGTGGTGCGCATTGGGTTCGGCATTGTGTGCAGCGGCGGCGTTTGCGTCAGCTGCGGCAGGAATAATTTTTGCAGTAAGGTAGGGTGTTGTTACTATGGAAAAATATCTTGACAAGAACTTTTCGGCGCAGGAACGTGCCGAGGATTTGACCGACAGAATGACTTTGGAAGAACAGGCTTCACAGCTGAAATATCAGGCTGACCCTGTTCCGCATCTGGGTATTCCTGCATATAACTGGTGGAACGAGGGTCTGCACGGTGTTGCCCGTGCAGGTACGGCGACAATGTTTCCGCAGGCTATTGGACTTGCGGCAATGTTTGACGAAAAGATGATTTTCCGTGCGGCGGAAATTACAGCTGACGAGGCAAGGGCAAAGTACAACGCTTTTTCGGTACGCGGTGACCGTGATATCTACAAGGGACTGACTATGTGGTCGCCTAACATCAATATTTTCCGTGACCCACGCTGGGGAAGGGGACACGAAACCTATGGCGAGGACCCGTTCCTTACAGCACGTCTTGGTGTGGCATTTGTGAAGGGTATGCAGGGGGACGGCGAGGTGCTGAAGACTGCTGCCTGTGCAAAGCATTTTGCTGTTCACAGCGGACCTGAGGCTGTCCGTCACGAGTTTGACGCCGTGGCAAATCCTAAGGATATGGAGGAAACCTATCTTCCTGCATTCAGGGCGCTTGTTCAGGAAGCAAAGGTCGAGGGCGTGATGGGTGCGTACAACCGTGTGAACGGTGAACCTGCCTGTGCAAGTCCGTACCTTATGGGCAAGCTGAAGGAGTGGGGCTTTGACGGATACTTTGTTTCGGATTGCTGGGCAATTCAGGATTTCCATCTGCATCACCACGTTACTGATACGGCAGCTGAGTCTGCGGCGCTTGCACTGAAGCAGGGCTGTGACATCAACTGCGGCTGTACCTATTTGCAGGCACTTGCGGCGGTAGATGAGGGACTTGCCAATAAGAGTGACATCCGTAACGCTTGCGTGCACGCAATGAGGACGAGAGTTCGTCTCGGTATGTTTGACGAAAAAACGGAGTACGACGATATTCCTTACGATATAATTTCTTGCAAGGAACATAAGGCTTTTTCTCAGGAATGTGCAGAAAAATCTATGGTGCTTCTGAAAAACAACGGCATACTGCCTTTGGACAGAAGCAAGCTGAAAACAATCGCCGTAATCGGTCCGAACGCTGACAGCCGTGCGGCGCTGGAGGGCAACTACTGCGGAACAGCTGACCGATACACAACTTTTCTTGAGGGCATCGAGGACGCTTTCGACGGACGTGTTCTCTACTCACAGGGCTGTCACCTGTTCAAGGACAGAACATCGGGACTTGCTATGGCAGGTGACCGCTATGCTGAGGCACTGGCGGCGGCAGAAAATTCTGACGTTGTAATCGCCTGCGTTGGTCTTGACGCTACTCTTGAGGGCGAGGAGGGCGACACAGGCAACGAATTCTTCTCAGGTGACAAAAAGGATTTGCGTCTGCCTGAGTCACAGCGTATTCTTCTTGAAAAGCTTGCGGCGACAGGAAAGCCGATGGTTGTTGTGCTTACTACAGGAAGTGCCGTAAATCCCGAAATAACAGGAGATGCGCTGATTGAAACCTGGTACCCGGGACAGATGGGCGGCAAGGCGCTGGCGAGAATACTTTTCGGTGATGTATCACCGTCGGGAAAGCTTCCTGTTACATTTTATGAAAGTGCGGACGAACTCCCCGAATTTGAGGATTACTCAATGAAAAACCGCACCTATCGTTACGCCGAGGGCAACGTGCTTTATCCTTTCGGATACGGTCTGACCTACTCAAAGGTTGAGTGTACGGCGGTTTCTTACGCTGATGGAAATGCTGTCGTAACAGTTGAAAACAACGGCAATTACGACACAGATGAGGTTATTCAGCTTTATATCAAGGACAACAGCGAGTTTGCCGTGCCGAATGTAAGTCTTTGCGGCTTTAAGCGTGTGCACATAAGAAAAGGCGAAAAACTGACAGTTGAAATGAGCGTGCCTGAAAGTGCTTTTGAGGCAGTTGACAGCGAGGGCAGACGTGCTGTTTACGGGGACAAATTCGTCCTTTTTGCAGACGTTTCACAGCCGACAGAAGCAAGTGCTTACGTTGAAATCAATAAATAAAAATTGGCAGGTACATCAATAGTACCTGCCGTATTTTTTAGTAACCTTCTGAGCCTTCAATGGACTCGTCACGGTCAATCCACGTTTCAACGTTGATAGTTGTGTATGTATCCTTTGTGTTGCGTATAATAACCGTGGAAATACCCGAGTTGATAATCATTCTCTTGCACATTGAGCAAGGCTCAACATCGCCGTAAAGCTCGCCTGTTTTTGCATCGTGGCAAGCAAGATAAATTGTTGCACCAATCATATCCTTTCGGGAAGCTGAAATAATAGCGTTTGCCTCTGCGTGCACGCTTCTGCAAAGCTCATAACGCTGCCCCTTTGGAATGTTCAGCTTTTCGCGTGTGCAGTAGCCGAGGTCAACACAGTTTGCGCGTCCTCTCGGTGCACCTACATAACCTGTAGAAATAATCTGGTCATTGTTTACAATGATAGCACCAAAATTTCTGCGCAGGCAAGTACCTCTTTCCAGCACGGTTTCGGCAATATCGAGGTAGTAATTTATCTTATCGCGTCTTGTATAATTTTCCATAAAATTCAGCCCCTTCACAAAATATAAGGTCTATATAATATTTTAACAGATTTCAACATATTTTGCAATAGGGTTTTGTGAATTTGCAGCAATAAATAATTATTTGCAATCATTGCAATATTATGATATAATAAAAAGCACTGTGAAAGGAAGTGAAACAATGTCTGTTGCAACCGAAGAATATCAGAATAAGGCAGTCACCGAAACTGCACCTGTTGAAATCGGACGGAAAAACCGTGCTGAATTTCTTGACCTGCTGAGAGGCTTTGCGATAATTTATGTTATGCTTTATCACTTAATGTATGACCTGATTTTTTTCGGCGGAATGGATTTACCTTTCTTTTTTACCAATTGGTGGGAAACTCTGCATCAGTTTGTGCTGATTGTGCTTTTCGGCATATCGGGAATTTGCGCAGGCTTTTCGAAAAACGTCCTCAGGCGTGGTGCTACGCTGTTTCTTATGGGTGAGCTTCTGACTATCGGTACGGCAATTTTTATGCCGAATGATGTCATCGTATTCGGTGTGCTTTCCTGTTTTGGAGCAATAATGCTCATCTACGGCGTAATTTCACCGTGGCTGAAAAAAGTCCCGAATATTGCGGTTTTTGTGGTGTTCACATTACTTACGATAGTCTTTTTCGACTTTCCGAGAAACGAGAGTATTTTCCTGCTTTTCAGAAAAATCCAGCTTGACCTGCCTGACAATATCAACTATCTTTATCCAATCGGAATTACAGCTTCGGGTTTTCGCTCGGCAGACTATTTTCCGCTTATTCCGTTCGGCTTTATTTTTCTTGCAGGAACAGCATTTTCGGATTGCGTAAAAAATGGTCACCTGCCTGAATTCTTCTATAAAGCAAAGCTGCCCGTGATAAATTTTCTCGGCAAACATTCCCTTTGGGTTTACATAATTCACCAGCCTGTTTTTATGGCACTTACTTACCTGATTTTTTAATTGAAAGGACTTCTCAATATGGAGAATTTAACCAATATCAACGTTATCAAGGATATTTTTGAAAGGCACGGTTTTTCATTCAGCAAAACCCTCGGACAGAACTTTCTTATCAACCCCTCGGTGTGCCCGAAAATTGCCGAAATGGGCAACGCTGCTGAGGGCTGGGGCGTGCTGGAAATCGGCACGGGTGTAGGCGTACTCACTCACGAGCTTGCAAAGCGTGCGGACAAGGTTGTTGCAGTGGAAATTGACGAAAGACTTATTCCGATACTTGAGGAAACCCTTGCTGACCACGACAACGTTACCGTAATCAATGAGGACGTTATGAAGGCTGACCTTGCGGCAATTATCGAGGAGCATTTCAAGGGACTGAAAGTAGCTGTGTGTGCAAATCTTCCGTATTACATAACTTCGCCGATTATTATGATGCTTCTTGAAAGCCGTCTGCCTATTGAGTCAATTACTGTTATGGTGCAGAAAGAGGCAGGAAAGCGTCTTTGTGCCGAAATGGGAAGCCGTGATACAGGCGCAGTAACAGCGGCGGTGCGTTATTATGCCGAACCGAAGCTGCTGTTCAACGTTTCAAGGGGCAGCTTTATGCCTGCACCGAATGTTGACTCCTGTGTTATACGTCTTGACGTCAATAAAGAGCCTGCCGTTGCGGTAAGTGACGAAGCCTTTTATTTCAGGGTAGTCCGAGGCGCATTTTCACAGCGCAGAAAAAATCTGTGCAACAGCCTTTCTTCTGCTATGGGAATACCGAAAAATGTTGTTACCGAGGCGGTGAAAGCGGCAGGTGTGTCCGAAAATGCACGCCCCGAGCAGCTTCAGCTGACCGATTTGGCAGCGGTTGCGGAGGAATTGAAAAGAGTTTCAGAAAATTGATTTTATTGACGAAATGCACAAAAATGGTGCGTTGAATTTTCGCAAAATTCAAAAAAACAGCTGAAACACTTGTATTTATTTTAAAAATCGGTTATAATATGTGTATGCTCCCGAATATGTTATTAAGGGAGGAATTTTAAGAAAAGGAGTGTTATAAATGAACGGTGACCAGACTATGACTTTTTCAGTTGTTGAGGACAGAGAAAGCAATATCAGAAAAAATCTTACTATTGTTTATGACGCTCTGCGTGAAAAGGGCTATAACCCTATCAATCAGATTGTGGGTTATATCCTTTCGGAGGACCCGACCTACATAACCACATACAACAACGCAAGAAGCCTTATACGTCATATTGACCGTGATGAGCTTCTTCAGGTGCTTGTTAAGTCTTATCTCGGCGAATAAGGATAATGATGTGCGTTATGGATTTTTCTGTAACGCATTTTTTATTTTTCTATCCAAATTGAGATGAAATTGTAACCATTCCGTAGTTTTATTTCGGCAGGTTTTATGCTATTATATACTTGTGATAAAAAATAAAAGACTTCAAAAAATAAAATTGTCCCTTCGGAAATTTTATTTGGAGGTCGCTTATGGTGAAAAAAATTATCACAGTTATTTCAGCAGGAATTCTTGCTGCAGCCGTTATGAATTTTACTGCATTTGCACAACCGCTTGACAGAACTTCACACGGCTACGGTCAGGGTACAGAGGTTGATGAAAATAACCGTCCTACAGGTGCAGAGATGTTTAACGACGAGATGAACCAGTATGGCTGTTACGCAATGCTTGAGGACAACGGCGAGATTTATCTTACCTTTGACCAGGGTTATGAAAATGGTTACACTGAGCCTATTCTTGACACGCTGAAGGAAAAGAACGTAAAAGCGGTGTTCTTTCTGACGGGTGACTACGCAGAACGTAACGAAAAGCTTGTAAAACGTATGCTTGACGAGGGACATATCATCGGAAACCACGGTATGAAGCACGCTTCGCTTCCGACGCTTACCGATGAGCAGGTAAGGACAGAAATTATGTCGCTGCACGATTTTGTCAAGGATAAGTACAATTACGAAATGACTTTATTCAGACCGCCCTGCGGTGAATATTCGGAACAGTCTATGGCTGTATGCAATGAGCTTGGGTATAAAACGCTGCTCTGGAGCTTTGCATATCCTGACTGGGACGTAAATAACCAACCCGACCCGACAGCTGCTTTTGAAAAGGTTACAAAGGCTGCACACGGCGGCGGAATTTTCCTCCTGCACAGCGTTTCCTCAACCAATGCGGAAATCCTCGGCAGGGTTATCGACAATCTCAGGGAACAGGGGTACACCCTTACGACACCAAAGCTTTGATTTGCTATTCAAGGGACAAAATCCCTTTGAAGTTCTGATTTGCCGATGCAGACGGTAAATCGCCGAACTCCTTGTTTTTTCTTTATTTTGGCGGAGCAGCACTAACTGTTCCGCCGCTTTTCTTTTTTGTTGCAATTTACAATATGTTGTGGTAAAATATAGGTATAACTTTAACGGAGGGACGTCTATGAAAAAAACTTTTACAATTATGTGCTTGTGCGCGTTAATGCTTTGCGGCTGTGCAAGTGAACCTCAGGCAGCAGAAATGGAAACCTTTATAATGGAGGACACTTATACAATCGGCACAACAGGACCGGAATTTAAGGAGATTGAGGAAACTTTGACTGAGGAAACAACTGTTGTATTGGCGCAGGAAACAACCGCTGAGTCTGTGCAGGAAACGACTGCTGAACAGATGACAGACACAACAGCGGCAACTACGAAAAATCCATATATAGAGTACGTTGAAGGCTTCTATATCAATATCGCAAGTCCCTATGAGCAGTGGCATTTTTACGATGACGGAAGATTTCATTTTGCGGGGCAGGAGCTTACCTATGACGTGCAGGAAAAGGATTATCAGATACGTCTTATAATCAGCGACGGACGGGAATATGACGTGCTTGCAGGGTATGATGACAGCCTGACGCTTGTTTCCGATGACGGAGAAATGGTTGAACTCTACGAAGAGGGCAGCGAGCAGGTTATGGAAGCCCGTGAAAAGCGCAGGCTTTATGTGGAAAATGCAGACTTGTTCGATAAATTTCCTGATGAAAGCGGCTGGATGGAGGACTGCGACTACGGTGATATTCCATACCTTGCCGATGCGGATTACATAGAAAAATCCCTTACAGAGGGGATTTTCCTCGTCAGCACACCTGAGGAGCTGGCAAGCTTCAACTACTATGTGAATACTTCACCGTTTGGTGAGCTGCTTTTGATGCAGCTGCAAAATGATATAGACCTTTCAGGTTATCGCTGGACACCTATGGGCTGGTACGGCGGAAAATTTGATTGTCCGTTTATCAGTATGGTTGACGGCAACGGCTATTCAATCAAGAATATGATGATAGATTATCACAGCGGCTCGGTTGGTTTTATCGGCTGGGAAACAGGCTGTGCAGTATATAACATCACATTTGAAAATGCAAGCGTAAGCGGCAGCTCAATGGTCGGAATTATCACAGGTCAGGCTATCGGCGGCTACTACGAAAACTGCCACGTCAACGGTGAAGTAAACGGTTCTTCTGCAGGTGCAATGATTGGACACGCCGCAACAGACCGTCTCATTGACTGTACGGCTGATGTTATCGTAAACGGTGAGCAGTTTGATTTTCTTACCTGGAACGATAAGGAAAAAAGTGAAATCGTCATTGAAAATCCCGTGGAAATTACCATTGATGATACATATACAGTAACCCGTCCCGAGGTTGAGGGATATACAAATCTCGGCTGGCTGATTGAAAAGGACGGCTTGCAGGTTTTGCACCGAAATGCCGAAAATGAATTAAGCTATCAGTATTTTGTGCGTGACCCCGGCGTGTATACAATTTGCCTGACTGCGTGGGTTGACGGTCAGTATGTACCTATAAGCAATATTATCGAATATACTATCTATTGAAAAAACGGCACTTCATTGTGAAGTGCCGTTTTTGTTTGATTTCAGCCTTGTTCGTTTTTTTCTTGGTTGTAAATCTTCTTTGCATACATAATCATTACAATTACAGAAGCAATAAGATAAATCATCATCAAAATTATCGAAATTGTACCATTGAAAATCAGTGAGGTTATTACCGTAAGCACCCCGACAATCACAAGGGCAAAGCCGCCGAAACGGTTGCTTTTGCTCCAGGTTACGTCGTTGTACATACTGTATGTACAACGCAGACCAATAGTGCCGTTAAGCTTTGTTTTGGGTATAATATTTCCGAGAAAAACAAACAGGATACCCATTAAAATGCAGGTTATCTTTATAGAGTCAATTTCAACATTTGCAACGCTTAAATTTGTGCTTGTGCACGCTTTATAAAGGCTGATGTACTGCATCACATTAAAAAATACCGTTATTGTAACAGCTGTAATGCCTATAACTTTCGCATTGTTTGCCGCTTCGGCACGCTGTTTATCATCCTCAATGGTTTTGGATTTTTTGCGGTAATATGAGCAGAGGCACTCCCAGAAAATTGCTATTGCTATAATACATATCGGATAAATAAAGCTTTCGTATTTTGAACCCCATCTGTCAATTTCACCTGCGAAATTATAGTGAGCAGGGATTTTGTCGGGCAAAAACTGAAACAAACACGCTGTTACTGCAAGGGGAAGAATTGCTAAAATCCATAATGCTTTTCTCATCATTCATTACCTCCGAATTGTTTCATCCACATAATCATTTCATCAAACACGCTTGTGTTCAATTCATAATACACAAAGTTCTTTTCCTTATATTCCATTATCAGGTCGGCTTTTTTCAGCAGCTTTAAGTGATAGGAAAGTGCCGCAGGAGTTATATTCAGCTTTTCGGCAAGTTCTCCTGCATTAAGCCGCCCGTCACGGAGAAATGTGAGCAGCTCTCTTCGCTGCGGGTCGGAAAGTGCCTTGAAGGTTTCGGCTATTCCCATTGACACACCTCCTATTTAAAAATTTCTTTAAATAGATTATAGCACGTCACTTCACGTCTGTCAAGGGGTATTTAAAAATATTTTTAAATAATTTTCAAAAGAACAGTGCCTCCGCATATGGATAGTGCCCGTATAGAACTATTATGGAATCCATTGAGGGAGCCCCTTTTGAAAAAGGGTCATCCCTCAAACTCCCTCCCTAAAACTTTTAAAGTAATTTCCCATATAGGGCTATAGCCCTATATGGGAAATTAGACTGAAAGTCTTTGGAAAGGGGTCTGGGGAAGAACCTTTCTTCAGAAAG
>JAFQIY010000044.1 GCA_017415165.1 Oscillospiraceae bacterium
ACGGGACGTACACAGGTGTATCATTACTATCAATGCAACTCTGCAAAAAAGCGGAATTGCCCTCACAAAATGATTGCCAAGAAACGTCTTGAAGATTTGGTCGTTAAGGTTGTACTTGAGCTGCTTAATGATGTGCCGCTGGTTAAAAGGATAAGCAAAACCTGCTTTGCACTTCAGAAACAGAAAAGTACGAAGCTTTCTGCACTTCAGAAGGAGCAGAAGCAGAACAAGAAGGAGCTTGATAATCTGCTGAATGCAATCAAGGCGGGACTTTTTACCAAGTCCACCAAAACAGAGCTTGAACGTCTTGAAAACCAGCAGGAAGCTATTGAAGCGGAAATTGCAAAAGAGAAAATCAACAATGCTGTTGTACCTGCTGAACAGATTGAAGCTTGGATTTTAAGCTTTGCAAAAATCATGCTTAACACATCCGAGCATAAACAGAAGTTGATTGATTTCTTTGTGAACAGCATTTTCCTTTATAATGACAAGTTCGTAATTATGCTCAACTTCAAAGGCGGAGAGAAAACTATTCGCTTTGATGATTTGAATGAGGGTATAAAAAAAGAACACCCAATTGATGAGTGTTCTTCTTTATTAAGGTGTGGTGACCCGTACGGGAATTGAACCCATGATTACGCCGTGAAAGGGCGTCGTCTTAACCTCTTGACCAACGGGCCGAAAACTTGGTAAACCAAGCATAGTGGTAGCGAGAGTGAGACTTGAACTCACGACCTACCGGGTATGAACCGGTTGCTCTAGCCAACTGAGCTATCTCGCCATGTTTTCGCTCACTATCGTTGTGCGACTTAATTATTATACATCATCAAGTCCCATCTGTCAATAGTTTTTGCGAAAAAAATTATTTTTATTCATTCAGTATAGTATTTCCGCATTTTTTGTAATGTTATTATGCATTTTTACCTATTTTGTCATAGTATTGCGCAATTTTTTCTGCTTCAGCAACCAATACACCCCTGACGCGGTGCTTTGCTGCGCGCTCCCCCCGTGTATAAATTATAACATCACAGCAATCGCTGACACGCTGAAAGGGCGTGCGGCGTATTTTTATATATGCTACCCGCCCTTTCGGCACGATTATCGTGTGAAATTTGTACGCTCTGCAATATTTTACCGTCAGCGTGTCCCTGCCGACGCCGATTCCCGTGGTCATCTTTGCAGCAATTTTCACCGCCAACAGGTACACCGACGGTATTTCAAGCATTGCTCCAACAAATTTTATCGCACCTGACCATTCCGCAAAAATTCCTGTCAGCACGGTCATTGCCACGGGAATTCCAACTGTCAGCACCAACGGCAGCCAGATGTACGCCGCTATATATGTGCGTTTCGGTTTTGCCGAAATATTACTCTGTGTAAAATCCGGCAGCATCATCTCCAAGGTGCTCATAACCCTACGTCTTGTGGTCACGGGGACAAAAACAGGTATCTCATTTTTACGTTTTCCGTAACCGGTACAGCTGACGTGCACTGACATAATTTTTGCAATTTTCATAAGCAGGTTCTGCTGCAAATCCGCATAATTTATTCTGGAAGAATTTACATAATATTTCCAGTGTGAAAAGTACCCGTTTTCAACAATAATATTGCTTCCGCGTCTGTGAATTCCAAATCTGATATGTCGGAATAAATTTGTTAGAAAAGATACCAGCCAGCCAGCCGCAATTATTATTGTCAAGGAAACTGAGAATGTTGTTGCCTCCTCTGCAAAAAATTTTACGGCTTTTGTGACGCTGCTTACTGCCGAAAAAAATTCTTCTTCAAGACGTTCACCGACCACCTTGCTTCCTCGGATAAAAAAAGTTCCGATGAAAATTATCCCTGAAAGAGTTGATGAAAACAGCAGTGAGAAAATTATCAAATCTTTTTTTGATGCTTGATAGCTTATTTTCATACAAGACAAATCAGTTGGAATTTTATTGTATAATTGTAAATAATCTGTTTCGGATACATACAAGGTGACATCTGCCTTATTTTTTCTTTTTGATATAGGATGCGAGTCAGAATCGAGGGAAATTTTTACCGCCTTGAGTGGTCTGAAAAGCAACGGTCTGCAGCAGGCTGCACAGGAAATTGCAGAGTAAGGCAATGCAAACTCATTCAGGAAAAGCAGTCCCTTTCTTATGTGAATTTCCTTTTTTTGTATTTCAAATCGTACAAAATGCCACCTGAAATATGCCAGACCAATTACAAATAAAATTACAATTATATCCAGATAAGCACCCTTTATCCATATGCTGAAATTAAATTTCACAGAAAAAATTCCACGGATAACGGGAAGAAACAGCAGCCAGAAATTTCCTTTCATATAATTTAATATCGCAATTTTATGCTGACGCTTCATCACAGTCCCCCTCTGTCTCTGAGGTACGACTGTATTTTTTTGTCTATTTCTTCCAAGGATGATAGGGACAAAAACATCAAAGCAAGTCTGCCGCCGTATGCGTTTATTAACAAAAAGTTAAAACTTGTGTATGCTGAAAGAGGACATTTAACTGTTGCTGTGTACTGAACCGAAGCAATTTTGACGTATGTTGTATTCCTGAAAATTACGCCTGAGCTTATAATAATCTCGTCGGGGCCAATCGCATAACTTACCGAACGATACCACATCGGTAGAATAATAAACAAAAAAACCACATAACCTGTTATCAGGGCTGCAATTAATATCCAGATGATTACTTCCGACACTGTAAATCTTGTTGACAGATAATAGTCTGAATAACGCCGTTCAAAATAATACAATAAGTATTTTAATCCTATAATTATACAAATAATCATCAACATTATAATTACTTGTAGGAGTTTTAAACTTGTTTTATCCGCATAGTATTTTTTCATCAGGCTAAAACCTCTGCTTTCAATCGCCTTATTCACTCTGATACTATATATATTATATCACCGATATGCAGAATAAAATCCCTCAGTATGAATTTTGTAAAAGGAGGCTGTATGATTGCATTTTGACATTAACAATACTATTTATAGTTTTATATCCAATTTAAACAGTTTGTTATGGGGAACAGGTACTTTTCTTCTGATTGTAGGATTCGGCATATATTTTACAATTCGTATTAAATTCTACAATATTATACATTTTGTAGATTGCTTTAAAAACGTTTTTCGTGGTGATAACAGCAGTAGCTGCAAAGGCAAAAAAGGTAATTTATCTCAATTTCAAGCATTGTCAACTTCGCTTGCTGCATCAATGGGAACGGGCAACATCATAGGTGTTGCAGCTGCAATTTCTATGGGCGGACCCGGTGCAATTTTCTGGATGTGGGTCTCTGCAGTTTTTGGGACTGCCATTGGTTTCCTCGAAAACGTACTGGGATTTATTTACAAAAGCAAAGGTGCAGGACCAATGGGATATATTTCCTGCGCTCTTAAATCCGACCGTGCTGCTCTCATCTATGCTCTCATATGTGTTGCCGCATCCTTTGGAATTGGAAATATGACCCAGTCAAATGCAATCGCCGCTGCTGCTTCTGAACTGGGTATTTCACTTCCAGTTTCAGGAATTATTCTTGCGTTTGCCTGCGGAGCAGTAATCTTCGGCGGAGCGAAAAAAGTTGCTTCATCGGCTGAAAAATTAGTTCCGTTTGCAGCTTGTTTGTACCTTGTTGGTGCGGTTGTTGTAATTGCTATTTTTGGTAAATATATTTCTGAAACGTTAATTTTAATCATCAAATCCGCCTTTGGTTTTTCACAAATTTCAGGGGGAATTTGCGGTGCAATGCTGCAAAAATCCATCACTGTCGGACTCCGCCGAGGTATCTTTTCCAACGAAGCGGGACTCGGAAGTTCTGTGCTTGTCCACTCAGAAGCCGCAGTTGACTCACCTGTAAAAATGGGAATGTTTGCGGTCGTCGAGGTAATAATCGACACGCTTTTGTGCTGCACCTGCACTGCACTTGTGATACTTTTAACGAATGCAGACGCATCAGGTAAAGAGGGACTCGCTATGGTTACCGTCGGGTTCGGCTCGGTTATGAGCGGTGCCGCAAAATATTTTGTTGCCGCAACCACGATAATTTTCGCATTCTGCACCCTGCTCGGCTGGTATTTTTACGGTGAAAAATGCCTTGATTTTGCCTTTAAAAATGGAAATTCCAAAGCGGTTTTTCTATACCGTATTTTATACATTTTCGCCGCCTTTGCAGGTGCTGTTGCAGAGCTTGAGCTTGTCTGGGAGACTGCCGATATCCTTAACTGGTTTATGCTTGTTCTCAATCTTTCGGCAGTTGTAATTCTTCATAACAAAGCTGTCAAGGAAATCAACAATTATACAAATAGTATAAGCCAACACAAGAAACGGCTGTAAAATTACTCCTTTTTTACAGGAATTTTCACAATGTATTCTATGTAATTTTCGTTCTGAATTCGCTGTGAGTCCGCCTCAATTCCAGCCGCTTTCATCATTTCGACCGCCTTGTTCAGGGTGTTCACAAACAGCCGCACATCCTTGAACACGACGCTTCGCTTCTTCAGGCTTGCCAAGTCCTTTTCCTTTTGCAGCAGCGAATCAACGTACCGCTCAGCAGCGTCCACTTTCAGATTTTTGCTGTGAAAAACCTCAATGGTGTCAAGTTGTTCAGCTTTACACTTTAATCTGAGCAGCGTCCTTGCGTGACGTTCTGTCAAGCCGTACTCCGACACTTTTTCTCTTACATCTTTTTCCAGTTTTAGTAATCGGAGTTTATTTGCAACTGACGGCTGAGACTTGCCAAGCTTGATTGCAGCGTCCTCCTGCGTCATTCCGTAGAAGTCAATCAGCTTTGCGATTGCCTCTGCTTCATCAAAAAAGGATAAATCACGCCGCTGAATGTTCTCGATAAGCGCCATAACCGCCGAATTTCGCTCGGTAATCGTCACAGGAATACACGGGACGACCTCCATTCCAAGCATTTTTGCCGCGCGCAGACGTCGCTCACCTGCCACAAGTTGAAAGCCTTCCCCCACCCTGCGCACCGTCAGCGGCTGAAGAATTCCATTCTGTTTTATGCTTTGCGCAAGTCCCTCGATGTCGTCAAACTCACGTCTCGGCTGGTACGGATTTGGTTCGATTTTATCCACGTCCACCTGTATGACCTTTGTAACAACCTTTTCCTTTGCGGTAAACAGCAATTTAACCACGTCCTTTCGAGGTGATTGTACCACATTTGCGCACCAAAACCTGTCGAAAAACGTTGGGAAATAAAAAACACCGAAAACTTTCGTAATCGGTGTTCATTCATCAATACATTGTCAGCTTGTCCGCGAGGGTTGTAAGCTCGTCCTGGTCGTAAAAATCAATTGTAATCGTACCCTTGATGCCGTCGCTGGAGTTAATCCGTACCTTTCTTTCCAGATGATTTTCGAGACTCAGCTGCATTTCGGTGATAAAGCTGTGATTTGCACGCTCCTCAGAGGTTTTCGGAGCTTTTTTGCTCTTGATTTCCTCATCATTTTCCTCATTTGCAGCCTTTGCAATTGCCTTTTCGATGCCTCTTACGGTGATTTTTCCCGCAGCAGCAAGCTTTGCAAGCTCAATCATTTCCTCCTCAGTTTCGGCAGCGGCAAGTGCCTTTGCCTGTCCCGAAGAAATTTCACGCTTTTTCAGCAGCTCCACAACCTCGTCGGGGAGATTAAGCAGACGTACTGCATTTGCAATGGACGAACGGGACTTGCCGACAATCTTCGACAGTTCCTCCTGCGTCATATCGTAATCGTCCATAAGTGAACGGTACGCCATCGCTTCTTCGACAGGGTTCAAATCCTCACGCTGAATGTTTTCGATAAGCGCAATCTGCGCTGTTTCGGAGTCGTCCAGCTCCTTGATAATAACGGGAACTTCGCTCATTCCCAGCATTCTGCAGGCTCTCCAGCGGCGTTCACCTGCCACAATCTGATAATTTGCACCCGTTGAGCGCACCACTATCGGCTGAATTAAGCCGTGCTGACGGATGCTGTCCGCAAGCTCAGCGATTGCTGCGTCGTCAAAGGTTTGACGGGGCTGCTTGCGGTTTGGTTCTATATCTGAAACTCGGAGAGTTTGCGCACCGCTTGTTTCGCCCGTATTGTCGCCGAAAAGTGCGTCCAGACCCATTCCTAAACCTGCTTTTTTTGCCATTTTTATACCTCCCAGTTGTGTTCTGTTCCGTATTCGGTAATATATTGCTCAATATCAATGCCGATTTTCCTGCCAAGCTTCATAAGTTCATAGGCTTTATCGGCAAATTCCTGATTTCTGAGCACTTCCATAAGCGTGTTATCGCGCCTGTGCATTGCATATTCGGGGTAAAATTCAGCAAAAAGGTGGTCGAATTCAGCCTTTACTGCTTCAATTTCCTCAGCCGAAAGCTTCTTTTTTGCCATAACACTACCTCTTTTCAATTCAATGTTAAAAGTTTTATCCGCAAGGATAAAACTTGGAGACAAATCAGCATAGCTGATTTGTTTTTGTTCTACTGTGGAAAAACCAAACGCAAGTGTTTGGTTACGAGTATTTTTGCAAGGCAAAAATACATCGTTGGTTATTTCTTCGTCGGTGCTTTGTGACGTTTCAGCATCTCCTGCGCAAAAGCCATATAAGCCTCAGCGCCGCGGGAGCTTTTATCGTAGTAAACAACGGGCTTACCAAAGCTTGGCGCCTCGGAAATACGCACGTTTCTCGGAATTACCGTGTTGAAAAGCTTCTTGGGGAAGTGCTTTTTCACTTCATTTACAACCTGCGTGGTAAGGTTGAGACGTCCGTCAAACATCGTGAACAAAATGCCTTCGATGTCGATTGTAGGGTTGTAGCGCTGCTTCACAAGGCGGATTGACTCCACAAGCTGGGACAGGCCCTCCATTGCGAAGTATTCGCAGGTCATCGGCACTAAAACCGTGTCGCAGGCGCAGAGCGCATTGATTGGGATGAGCGACAGGGACGGCGGACAGTCCAGCAGTATGTAATCGTAGTCCTGTTTGATGGTCAGAAGCTGCATTTTCATACGCTTCTGCATATTATCCACCTCGATAAGCTCGATATCAGCAGCAGCAAGTGCCGAAGTTGCAGGCACAAGCCACACGTTGTCAAACTCGGTTTTTACAACGGCTTCCTGAATTCTGCGCAGTCCGAGAAGTACCTCATATGTTGTCACGTCCACGTTTTTCTTGCGGATACCAAAGCCGCTGGTGGTGTTGCCCTGAGCGTCCATATCAACACAGAGCACTTTTTTCTTTTTCATACCAAGACAAGCGGCAAGATTTACGACCGTTGTGGACTTTCCCACGCCGCCTTTCTGGTTTGCAACCGCAATTACTATAGCCATTAGCGCTGTTTCCTTTCAAATTTGATGAGTAATTGTATTTATTATAGCACAATAGCACCTTATTTGCAATAAAAATATAAAAAATCTCCATATATCATAAGGATAACGGAGATTTTTAGGCGTTTTTATATCTTTTCCACTTTTAAAAGTTTTATCATTACGGATAAAAACTTAGAGACAAATCATCTCTGCTGATTTGCTTTTGTTCCACGTGGAACAATTTGATAAATTATAATTTGTCTGTGAGTGTGGAGTTTGGAGAGTGGAGTGAGAAGTTAAAGAGAACCCATAGTTTACACAACAACTCCACACTCCACTCTCAACACTCCTAACTCTATAAATTATAATTTACAGACTTTTCTTCGCGATTTGTCCGCCGTTGCGGGGGTATTTGGGAGGTGTTGCTTTGATTTTGTGCACCACAATCAGCGTGCGCTTGTCGCCGTTGGGGAGAGCGTACTCCTTAACGTCGGAAATCTCGCCGCCGAGGGTAATCACGGCATTGTTGCCCTCCTTGTAGTTCTCGTTCGGACCTTTAAGTGCCGCAAAAATTCCGCCGACCTTGACGTATGGCAGGCAGTATTCCGTCAGCACAGGCATTGCCGCAACTGCTCTTGCTACTGCGACGTCGTATTTTTCACGGAATTCGGGATTGCGTCCCCCCTCCTCTGCTCTTGCGTGGACGCATTTTGCTGTAATTCCTGCCTCGTCACACACGGCAGAAAGGAAGTTGATACGCTTGTTAAGGCTGTCCAGCAGGGTCAGCTTCACGTCGGGACGGTATATTTTCATCGGCAGACCGGGGAAACCTGCCCCTGTGCCTACGTCGATAAGTTTTGTTCCACGTGGAACATTTATAAAGTTAAGGGGCAGAATGCTGTCGAGATAGTGCTTCACGGCAATCCCCTCGGGGTCAGTAATGCCCGTCAGGTTCATTTTTTCGTTCCATTCCACCAGCAGACGTGCGTAGGTTTCAAGCTGGGCGTACTGCTCAGGGGTAATTTCAAGCTTTTCAGCGGAGAACAGTGCCGCAAAAGCGTTATATTCAGGTAAAAATGGCATTGTTACACCTCTTTTCAATGCGCAATGCGTAATTCGCAATTCGTAATTTTTTATAATTTGTTATTCCCATTCGGATTGTATTGAACATTCACATTTAAAATGAAGCTTCGATATTGCATCTGCGGCGGCTATTGTACCATTATACTTAAAACAAATAGTCTCCGCAGAACTATTGCTTGTAACAGAAAAATCCCACGCACCGTTGTATGACAAAGTATTAATCAGCGTTGCAGCAATTTCGTGCCGTTCACTTTCATCAGGTGCACTTACTGTAATTTTGGCATTTTTAAAGCTATTCCAATCCATTTCGTGACGTTTTTCGCTTATTTCTTTTGATGTCATAATTCACCCTCAAATTTTAAATGCGTAATGCGTAATGCGTAATTATTGTATAAACCGTAAACAGTTTTGAAAACGTGGACGATATTTTTAAGTTATCAAAACATTTTAAGTGTTGCAGAAACTCGGAAACAACCGCTTGCGGTTGTTTTAATTACGCATTACGCATTACGAATTGCGAATTATTTCTGTCCCGACAGCCATATTATCAGCACGCTTACATCCGCTGGCGAAACACCCGAAATACGGCTTGCCTGTCCGATATTTTCAGGCTGTACACGGTTCAGCTTTTCGTGCGCTTCAAGGCTTAATCCCTTGATTGTGCGGTAATCGAACGGCTGTGGGAGACGCTTTTCCTCCAGCTTCTGGACGTGCTCAACCTCCATTAGCTGACGTGCGATGTAGCCCTCGTACTCAATTTGCAGATTAACCTGTTCACGCACCTCGTAAGACAATTCGGGACGCTCAGGGTCAAATGGTGCCAAATCCTCGTAGGAAATCTGCGGACGACGTATCAAATCGTTCATTTTCAGTCCCGTTGCGATTGGTGCTGTACCCTTTTCTATCAGCAATGCGTTCAGCTCGTCGGTTGGTGCAAGGGATTTTGCTTTCACACGCTTGATTTCAGCCTTGATTTGTGCCTGCTTTTCGAGGAATTTCTCGTAGCGCTCATCGGAAATGAGTCCGATTTCGTGTCCGAGAGGGGTAAGACGCTCATCTGCGTTGTCCTGACGGAGCAGCAGACGGTACTCGCTTCGTGAGGTCATCATTCGGTACGGGTCGGAGCAGCCCTTGATTACAAGGTCGTCGATAAGCGTGCCGATATAAGAGGACGAACGGGTCAGGGTAATCATTTCCTTGCCCTGAACGGAGCGTGCCGCATTTATACCTGCAATAAGACCCTGCGCGGCGGCTTCCTCGTAGCCTGACGTGCCGTTGAACTGACCTGCACCGAAAAGTCCCTTGATTGCCTTGAATTCAAGGGTGTGGCGCAAGTCCTGAGGGTTGCAGCAGTCGTACTCGATTGCGTAGGCGTTACGCATTATTTCAACGTTTTCAAGCCCCTTAATCGTGCGTAAAAATGCGATTTGCACGTCCTCAGGCAGCGATGAGGACATACCCTGCAAATAATACTCATCTGTGTCGAGACCCATCGGCTCGATGAACAGCTGGTGACGGGGACGCTCGCTGAAGCGCTTGATTTTGTCCTCGATTGACGGGCAGTAGCGTGGTCCTACACCCTCAATTCGTCCCGAATACATCGGGGAGCGGTGAATGTTGTCAAGAATGACCTTGTGGGTGTCGGCATTGGTGTAGCCGATGTAGCAGGGCACGATGTTTTTCAGTCCCTCGCGGCTTGTTTCAAAGGAAAACGGCTGGATATCATCGTCACCGTCCTGACGTTCAAGCTTGTCGAAGTCGATTGAACGGCGGTGGACACGGCTTGGTGTACCCGTTTTGAAGCGGCGGAGCTCAATTCCGATGGATTTAAGGCTATCGGAAAGTCCCCTTGAAGGCAAGGTTGAGTCGGGACCGCTTTCGTAGGACGTGTCGCCGACGTGAATTAAGCCTTTCAGGTATGTACCCGTGGCGATGATTGCGGTTTTGCAGTGGTACTCGCCGCCGAGGTGGGTCACGATTGACTTTACTGCACCGTTTTCGACGTGCACCTCAGTAACCTCAGCCTGCTTGACGTGGAGATTTTCCTGCGACTCGCAGATTTTTTTCATATGGTTGTGATACTTCACCCTGTCAGCCTGCACACGAAGGCTGTGCACGGCTGGACCCTTGCCCCTGTTGAGCATACGGCTCTGGATAAAGCACTGGTCAGCCGCCTTGCCCATTTCGCCGCCCATTGCGTCGATTTCACGGACAAGGTGTCCCTTTGCCGTGCCGCCGATTGAAGGGTTGCAGGGCAGATTTGCGATGTTGTCCAGCGAAATGCTGAACAGCACGGTTTTTGCACCAAGACGTGCGGCGGCAAGGGCGGCTTCAACACCTGCGTGTCCTGCGCCGATTACGGCAACGTCGTAGCTGTCTATATAATGGCTCATCTGAGCACCTCTCTTTCTTAGAGTGGAGTTTGGAGTTAGGAGTGTGGAGTGTGGAGATTGGAGTTAGGAGTTAGAAAGTCCACACACTCCACGATGTTTTGCGAAGCAAAACTCGTAAACGAAATCTTTGATTTCGTTTTTGTTCCACGTGGAACATTTATTTATCTTTAGCTAAAAGTGTGAAGTAAAGGAAACTGTGGTTTGTATCTCAACTCCACACTCCACTCTCCACACTCCAAACTATTTACCAACACAAAATCTTGAGAATACCTCATTCACGACAGCTTCCGAGGCACGCTCGCCTGTCAGTTCGAGGAGATAGTTCTCTCCGTCGTCGATGAGGATATTTACCGCGTCATAGGTTGCACCTGCACGGAGCGCGCCCAAAGCTTCCTCAAAGCTGGCTTTTGCCTTTACAGCACAGCCACGCTGACGCTCGTTTGCCAGGATACCCATATCGGAATTGATGTTCGCAAGCTTGTATATGTTTTCGATTGCGGTTTTCAGGCGGTCAAGTCCCTCGCCCTGTCCTGCGGAGATTGTAACTGTTTCGCTGAAATTGTCGGAGATTGCCGAAAAGTCGAAACGCTGCTCCAAATCGGATTTATTGAGGATTGCAACGGCGTTTTTGCCCTTGCACTTTTCGGCAAGCTCTCTGTCCTCGGCGGTAATTTCCGCACCCATATCGAACACGGCAAGGATTAAATCGGCTGTTTCAAGCTTTTTCAGCGCCTTTTCCACGCCAACGCTCTCCACGACGTCCCCTGTTTCGTGAATTCCTGCGGTATCGGACAGTCGGAGCACGATATCTCCCAGTCGCACGGACTCCTCAACCACGTCACGGGTTGTTCCTGCGATGTCGGTTACGATGCTTCTTTCGCAACCCGAAAGCAGATTCATAAGGGTGGATTTTCCAACATTTGGCTTGCCAACAATTGCTGTATCTGCACCCTCACGGATAATTCTGCCGCTGTCATAGGTTGACAACAGCTGGTCGAGGTTCTGCACGGCTTGCTCCAAAGTGGTAAAAATTTCCTCATCATCAACAGCCGGGATATCGTCATCGGGATAGTCAACCCACGCTGCCAGTGAACCCAAAAGCTGGAGAGTTGTATCGGAAACGGCTTTGATACGTCGGTAGAGTGCCCCCTCTTTAAGCGCTTCTGCACAGCGCAGACCTGCTTTTCCGTCTGCGGAGATGACGTCCATAACCGCTTCGGCTTGGGTCAGGCTCATTTTGCCGTTGAGGAACGCGCGCTTTGTAAACTCGCCTGCTTCGGCAGGGGTCGCACCGTTTGCGAAAATAAGCTGCAAAACCTTGTCCGTAACGAAAATTCCGCCGTGGCAGGAGATTTCAACCACGTCCTCGCCAGTATATGATTTCGGCGCACGGAACACAGTCAGCACGCCGTCGTCCACGGTTTCGGTACCGTTTATAATATTGCCATAGGCACAGGTGTAGCCCTGCATCTGTGTAGCTGTAAGGCTTGTAGATACGGGTGCAAAAATTTTCTCAGCGATTTCCAGTGCGTTTTCGCCCGAAATTCGGATTACCGAAATTCCCCCCTGCGCACGGGGAGTCGATATTGCGGCGATTGTGGACATAGTATTCCTCCTAAATAATTCGTAATTCGCAATTCGCAATGCGTAATTAAAACAAACGCAAGCGGTTATTTCCGAGTTTCTAAAATGTTTCGTTACTTCATAAATTTAAATATAATGTGCAAATTACGGTTTATACAATAATTGCGCATTGCGAATTACGCATTACGAATTAAAATCGGGAACACGGGATTATATCCCCTGTTCCCGTAAAAACATCTGCTGATTTTTAGATATCGATTTTGCCGTAGAGGTCGCCTTCAACGAGGAGGCTGTCCTCAGGCTTCGGACGCTTATAGTCCTTTTCAAAGGAAGTTTTCATCATATCCATTGAGCGTGGTGTGTACTCGTTAGGATTCTTGTCACGTCTGCGTGGCTTGCGGTCGCCCTTGAAATCCTTCTTAGGACGTGGATTTGTTGAAGAAATAACAACCTTTCTGTATGGCTCTTCGCCGATGCTCTTGGAGGTTACTCCCTCGATATTAGCAACTGCGGAGTGGATAATTCTTCTTTCGTATGGGTTCATTGGTTCGAGTGTAGAAGTTCTGCCTGTACGGATAACTGTCTTTGCAATTTTTGCAGCAAGCTCCTCAAGGATAGCCTTTCTCTTTTCACGGTAGCCGCAGCAGTCAACGGTAATTCTGTAGTACTCCTTATCGCCGCGGTTTGCTGTCATAGAAGCGAGATACTGGATAGCGTCGAGTGTTTCGCCGCGTCTGCCGATTACAGCGCCTGTTGTATCGCCGAGGATTTCGATTGTTGCACCGTCTTCGGTTTCTTCGATGCTGATATCGTTTGCGATACCCATATTTGCGAGGATTGACTTGATGTACTCGCCTGCGAGCTGTGCCTTGGACTGTTCATAGGAAGCCTCTACCTTTGCTTCGCCCTTTACCTTGCCGAACAGACCCTTCTTCGGTTCTTCGATTACATTGAAGGTAATTTTGCTTTCTTCAGCACCGAATTCCTGTGCTGCCATAGCCTTAGCTTCCTCTATGGACTTTGCTGTGAAGATTTTTTTGATTTCTGCCATACTGACCTTCCTTTCAATTTTGACTAATATTATTACAGACCTCTGGGTCTGTCAGAAGCGGATTTTAGGTTACTGAAAAATTTCAATTGTTGTGCAAACTACGGCGTTTTGCGAAGCAAAACCCGTAAACGAACGCTTGCGTTCGTTTTAATTGCGCATTACGCATTACGAATTGCGAATTAATCCTCGTCGTCGTCGATAAATTCTTCGCCGTACTTCTCAGCCTGTCTGCGGCGTGCTTCACGGATAATCATCTTCTCGTATTCCTTCTGCTTTGCACGGGAAAGCTTGACATCGCTGCCCTCGTCGTCAGAGGATTTCGCTGTGGAAATTTTCTTGTTGGAATTGTTGACAGGTGCACCTGTCTGCTGACCCATCTGCTCCTCCATCATCTGCTGATAACGCTCCATCATATTCGGACGGTTTTTCTTCTTGCGTTTTTCCTTGTCCTTTTCGACAAGCTTTGCAACGTACTCAGGGGTATAGATATTGTACAGCACGATTGACTGAACAAAGCTGAACAGTGAGGACATTGTCCAGTAGAAGCCGATACCTGCGGGGAAGCTGAATGCAATCCACACGGAGAAAATCGGCATACCGTAGAGCATAATGTTCATACCTGCCATACTTGGTGCGTCAGGGTTGAGGCGCTTGCTTCTCATCTGGGAATAAACGGTCATAATCAGCTGGATTACGCCTGACATAATCGGGATAAGGATAAGGATAATTGCTGCGGCATTCCACACCTCAGGCTTGAGGGTAGGGATATCGCCAAGGTCAACGATGCCGAAAAGCTTGTTGTTGAAGTTGGAAACTTCCTCTACAAACTCAGGGTTATTAAGGCTTGCGAAAGCGTCAGGGTTTTTCTGCACTTCCTTAACGATATAGATTTCGGGACGCTGATTGAAGTTTGTAAGGGTTGCACCTGCTGTTTCAAGGATACCCTTTGTGATTTCGGTAGCCTGAGCGATAACGTCCTTGCTTGCACGGATAATATGTGTTATAGGACGGTAAACAACGTCAAACACACCATAGAGGATTGGAAGCTGGATAAACAGCGGCAGACAGCTTGCCATCGGGTTGATGCCTTCTTCGGAGTAGAGCTTCATCTGCTCCTCCTGAAGCTTCTGCTGGTTGTTTGCGTACTGTTTTTTCAGCTTTTCAAGCTTTGGCTGGAAAGCTGCCATTGCAGCGGAAGATTTCTGCTGTTTTACAGATAATGGGAAAAGAAGAATTTTGATGATTAATGTAAAGATTACGATTGACCACGCATAGTTGTCCGTAATCTGATACATAAGCCACATGACCCAGCCTAATGGGTAACCGATAATTTCGCTCATTTTGACCTCCGATAGTTATACAATTTGTAGTAATTTATAATAACATAACTATTTGTTATGTTGATTTCTGATTTATTTTTCGCTGTGAAATGGCAGTAGCTTCGCCACTAAACAGTAGCTTCGCTACTGTTAGGGATTTTCTCTCTTGCAGAAAATCCCTCTTTCGCAACACAGTTGCGAAATTCACCCTTTAGAGGCGCTTCTCAGGCGCGTCTGCGGACGCAGGAAAGGATTTCGCTCTCTGCGGAGAGCGACCAAAGGCTCTGCCTTTGGAAACCGCCACCTTTGAAAAGGTGGACGAAACTTTTATGTTTTGGGTTTGTGGAGTAACTCCACATTCCAATCTCCACACTCCTCACTTGGAGTAGTCCTCCCCTTGCCGTACCTTTTACTAAGCGTATAAAGGCTGAACTTTTCGGGGACGTAGTCAATCCCCCCAAGACTCCAGGGGTTGCACCTCAGCACTCTCCACACGGTAAGGATTGTACCTTTCAGCGCACCGTGCTTCTCCAACGCGTCCAGCGCATAGGTTGAACAGGTTGGGTGGTACTTACAGCAGGGTGCTTTTTTCGGGGAGATATGCTTTCTATAAAATTTTACTAATAGTAATAGTAACTTTTTCATATACTTAAAGTTATTGTGTTTAATATACAGACAGTTATTTTTTAGCGCTGTTTTTACTGTTTGTATTCTTATTTTCGATACTTTTCAGCATTTCGGGGATAGCCTTCATTCTCATAAAATCCGCCAGCTGAGTGGATTTGCACTCACCGCAGACGGGACGTGCAACTATAATATAGTCGTACCCCTTCGGGAAGGCTTCCTCATTAGCGTAGTAAGCCGCACGGATAATTCTCCTGCAGCGACTTCGTGTAACGGCATTGCCGACCTTTTTACCCGTTGTAATACCCAGACGGGTTTTGCCGAAACGATTTTTCCGATAGTAGATGGTTATAGCCCTGCCTGCCACAAACTTTCCTCGCTTATACAGGTTTACAAAGTCCTTATTCTCTTTTATTTTAATAGTATACTTCATAACTGTACCTTTACTATCTGTAATATTACAACACTTGATTACATACGGTAAATAAAAAGACCGCAACTAAAGGCAAAACCCCATATTGCGGTCTAATCATTTTTACACAAACGTAGCTGTGATTTGCAGCAGACCTTAGTGAGTAAGTCTTGCTCTGCCCTTAGCTCTTCTTCTTGCGAGAACCTTGCGGCCGTTTCTTGTAGACATTCTCTTCATAAAGCCGTGCTCTTTCTTTCTGTGGAGCTTCTTAGGCTGATATGTTCTTTTCATTGATTTCTCCTCCTTCTGCGATTTATCCGTATAAGGCTTCGGGGTAAGATACCCCATCAAGTCTAAATTATATAACATTTTGAGGGCATCTGTCAAGTGTTTTTCTGAATTTTTTTATTTTTTCACAAATTTTCTTTTCACAGGTGGAAAAGTTGGTTATTTTGAACATTAAATTATAATTTACAACACTAACTATAGTGTTTAAATAATGGGTTTCCAAAGGGTGTGCGCACCCTTTGGCAGGGGTCAAGGGGGCAGCGCCCCTTTGTCGCCGCTCGCAAGCGGCGAAAGCTTTCTTGGCGCCGCAGCGCCGCCTTAGAAGCGCTCTGGAGAGGGAATTTTGAAGCGGCAGCTTCAAAAGGGAGAGACTCTGCAAGAGAGAGTCTCTCCAACAACGGCGCAAGCCGTTGCTTTCGTATAGTGTTAAAGATAAACTACGTCTAAAACGTTCCACCGGAACGTTTTAGAGATAACCTTGCTGTGTAATTGCAACAAGGGGAAGCGGTCTTGTTCGCTTCCCCTCGGAAAACTGTCGTTTTCCTCACC
>JAFQIY010000045.1 GCA_017415165.1 Oscillospiraceae bacterium
AATAGTGAATATTGAATAATGAATAATTAAGGAATTGCCTTCGGCAATGATATTAAAAATGTCCGCAAAGCGGACACCTTAACTATTCACTATTCATTATTCTTTATTCATTTTTCATTAGTCTGTCGACTTTATCGACAGGCTCAGGGTACCGATTTTCGGTACCCTTTGCTGTTAAAAAAGATTTTCAATCATTTTCCTTGTTTCGGGAGTAACGCCTCCGTCAATGATTTCGGGGGCGTATTCGGGGAGGATTGCAAACTGATAGGTGTAAACAACCTGTATTGTTCTGATGTATACGATTTTCTTTCCGTTTGTGTCGGTAAAGGTTATAATCATATCAGTCATAAAGCTTTCCGTTTCGTCATTGTAATAAATATCCCCATAGGTTACATTATAACAGGACACACCTGCACAATCAAGCTGCTTGAACTTTTCAGCAAGCTTTTTTTCATATTCGGGATTTGGAGTTTCAGTGTCAGAATAGTAACCGCTGATAAGGTCATAGGTGCTGTCAGGGGAAGCTTCTCCGTTAATGACTGCTTCCATAACGCTGACAGGCTGAATGCACGGGTTGAAAGCAAAATCAAGCTTTCCGCATATAAAATCGTGAAGTTCATCGTGTTCTCCCGGAAGCTTTTCAATCGTCGGCATAACCATAAATTTGCCGCCCATTTCACTTACCCAGAAATTAATGTCGGAAATACCGTCCGCTTCAACTACCACACAGGATGTCGGGAAAAGCGCATCGGAGTCAAACATAAGATTACTGTAAATACAGAAGCTTGCGGTTATTTCGGGGTTTTTGTCCTTAATCAGATTGTAATATTCTTCAAGAGCCCTGCGGCAGTTCAATTCGATTTCATCACGTTGCGAGTAAAACTGCATTGCCATATCGTAAATATCAATGTTGTCAATAACATAGTCTATATCGCCCTCATTAAGCTTGCTGATAAGATTTTTTGCCTTGTAAGTGGAAATTACCGTTTCAAAGCTGAGCACATACGGGCTATGCATAATCTGTCCGACCGTAAGATAAATCACAGGGATAAAAAGCAATATCATCAAAGCAATCACAAGCTTGTTTCTGAAAATGCTTTTCTTGATTTTCTTGAACGGTTTTTTCGGCGCAGACGCTTCCGCTTCGGGTGCGGTTATCTCGCTTTTGAGTTCTGACATAAGCTTTGCACAGTCGGAACATTCAGCCGTGTGCTGTTCAATTTCCGCCGCCGCATCGGGTGAGCAGACACCGTCACAATAAGCGGGAAGCAAGTCCCTGATAATTTCACATTTCATATAATCATTCCTTTCGTATCTCCTTGATAATCATTTCTTTCGCACGGAAAAAGATAACCCTTGCCCAGCCGTCGGATTTTCCAAAAAGTGAGCCGATTTCCTTGAAGGAAAGCTCGCTGAAAATTCTCAGTGAGAAAACCTCTTTGTAGGGGTCTTCAAGGGTGTGCAGGACACGGTGAATGTTGAGAACCTGTTCCCTGTCCTCAAATTTCAGCACGATATCCGACCCGTCTGTAAAGTCCTCGTCGCCAATCGACACGTTCTTCCGTTCGCTTTTCCGCAGGTAGTCTATGTACAGATTTTTGGCAATTCCGCAAAGCCACACCGACATCTTACAGCCTCCAAGGTAGCTGTCGATTGTCTTTACCGCACGGTAAAATGTATCCGCAGTAAGCTCCTCAGCAAGGTCAGTATTGCCGCACATCTTTAACAGAAAGCGGTACACGTCCTTTGCGTAAAGCCTGTATATCTCGTCAAAATCGGACATCTGCCCCGTCCCTCCTTTCCTTTTCACTCTATATGACGGATGAGATTTAAAAGTGTTACAGAAAATCTGAAATTTTTCAGAAAATTATAAAGGGTACCAAACGATACCCTTTTTTGTAAATGAGATTATTCCATATACTGATTAATATAATCATCATAAGTAAGCTCAGTGCAGTCAGCAGGAGGTGCGAAAACCGATTCGTCAGCCGCGTCAGCAAACTCAACTGTCATATTCATAAATGTTACTTCGCCGTACATATTGATTGAGTAGTAAGCAACATTTCCAAGTGCGTCAAAATAAAATCTTGTAGGCACGCCCATAAGGTCGTACTCCTCATAGATATATTCTGTGCCGTTGACTTCCTCAATACCTGCCTCTGTGAAGCTTTCCATTTCGTCCTCAGCCAGCATATAGTTGTCAACGCCCTCAGAGCCGTTAGGGTTGATGCAGTAAGTCTTTGTCACGCCGTCAACCATATAGTAATTTGTGCCGTCGAAAATCTGTGTGGAGGACATCATATCAGCAACCTCAACCTTTGAAACGAATTTATCGCCGAGTGTTTCAATTTCCATATCTGTTACAATTCCGACCATTTCGTAGCTTACGTTGATTCTAACGTTGCCTGACCACTGACTTACCTTATTTGCAAGGTCAACTGCCCACAGTCCGTCAGCTCTGCTTGCGAGCACATCATCAATGCTTGCTTCCGCTTCAGTTTCAGCCACTGTAGTTTCAGCTTCAGTAGTAGTTGTTTCAGCCTCAGTTGCTTCGGTATCAGCTTCTGTAACAGCCTCTGTTTCAGCTGCCGCAGTATCTGCAGCGGTTGTCTCAGCTGTTTCATTCGTATTGTTTTCAGCAGCACAAGCTGTCATAGATGCCGCAATGACAAGAGCAGATATAATTGCAAGAATTTTTTTCATAGTTGTAATTTCCTTTCTGATATAAATATTCTGTATTTACAATTATACCCTTTTAAAGTTGTAATGTCAACAAGATTATGAACGTTTTGTGACAAAATATAATATTTTTTGTTTATCAAGAAAATTTATGTTCAAAATTACAAAAAATCGGACAGCAAAAAGCTGTCCGAAATATACTATGAATTATTCCTGATAATTGATAAGCTCGTCAAGCATCTTTGGCAGGTCTGTATCCATATTCTCGTCTGTAAACTGGCAAGTACCGACAGCCTTGTGTCCGCCGCCGCCGTATTTCAGCATAAGCTTGCCTACATTAACATTGGAAGTACGGTTGAGAATGGAGTAGCCAACAGCCGCGCTGCAGCCCTTTCCGCCCTTGCCGTTAACAATCCAAGCGGAAATATTCTGCTCAGGGTAGAGGCTGTAAATCAGGAAGCGGTTGCCTGAGTAAATCGGGTCAACGCCGCGGAGGTCGCTGATGATAACATCCTTTTCAACACGTGTGTGTGCCTTGACCATTTCCTTGAACTTTTCAGCCTGTTCAAAGTAGATATCAATTCTCTCCTTGACATCAGGGAGAGCAAGAATTTCGTCTGTAGTCATTGTGCGACAGCAGTCAATAAGCTTTTCCATCAGCTGATAGTTAGAGATAGTGAAGTTTCTCCATCTGCCGAGACCTGTTCTCGGGTCCATAAGGAAGCCTACCAAAATCCAGCCTGTTGGGTTGAGAATTTCCTCACGGGTAAGGTTACCGCTGTCAACCTTATCAACGGCAATCATCATATCGTCGTAGTGGTCAAAGCGTTCCTTGCCGCCGTAGTAATCATAAATAATTCTTGCGCAGGAAGGTGCAATACGGCTTTCACCGTTGTACTTGCCCTCAAGCTGGTTACGCTCAAATTCGCTGGAGTGGTGGTCAAACCAGAGTCCGCAGCCTTCAACATAAGGCACGTTAGCGAGGCAGTCATTTTCGGTAATCTCGATAAGACCGTCCTGCAAATCCTTAGGATGAGCGAACTTCCAGTGGTCGATGACACCTACGTCTTTAAGCAGCGCACCGCAAGCAAGTCCGTCGAAATCTGAACGTGTAACAAGTCTCATATAAACATCTCCTGACATAGAAATATTGACAAATCAAAATTACATATCACCATTATACACTATTTCCCGAAAAATTTCAATAGATTTCAAACAGATTTTTGCACAATCTTAGTGCAATTTTTATAAGCAAGTTTACGAAATTGCTGTAAATCATAATTTACCTTAATACACAAAACCGCCGCTCCGAATTGAAGCGACGGTTACAATTATTTATACAACGAAGCTTATTATGCACGAAGCTATGCTGAGAGTATTATGCACGAAGCTATGCTGAGAGTATTATGCACGAAGCTCTGCGCCGAGTGCGGAGAGTTCCTTCAGAACACGCTTTACAGCTGCGTCAGCCTGCTCGTCGGTAAGTGTACCCTCGTGGGAACGCATTGAGATAGCGTATGCAACGGACTTCTTGCCCTCTGCAATCTGCTTGCCCTGATATACGTCAAAGAGAGTAACTGTTTCAAGGATGCTGCCTACAGCCTTCTTGATAGCCTTTTCAAGCTTTGCAACAGGGAGTGCTTCGTCGCAAACGATAGCGAGGTCACGGGTTGTTGCAGGGAACTTAGGGAGCGGCTTGTATGTCTTTGTTGCAACAGCAACTTCAAGGATTTCTGTAACATTAATCTTTGCAGCGTAAGCCTTTGTGCCGATACCGTAGTTTTCGAGAGTTTCAGGGTGAAGCTCACCAACAATACCGATTGCCCTGCCGTCCTTTGTGATTACTGCGCATCTGCCAGGATGGAAAGCGTCAGCTTCTGCGAATACAGCGCTGTCTGTGCAAGCTTCGTATTCGAAATCTTCAACGCCGACATTCTTCAGCATAGCGTCAACGATACCCTTGATGTCGTAGAAATCACGGTTGCCGCCGTACATACCAACGCTGAGACGTACAGGCTCGTCAGGGAGCTCTGCACCTGTTGGGAGATACTCGTTGCCAAGTTCAAACAGGCAAGCGGAAGCGTTACGGTTGTTGTAGTTTCTTGCGAGGACTTCACACATTGAAGGAATGAGAGTTGTTCTCATAACGGATGTATCTTCGCCCAGCGGGTTTGTGATTACAACCGTGTTTCTCAGCTTGCTGTCCTCAGGGAGACGGATTTTATCGAAATACTTAGGGCTGATGAAAGAATATGTTGTGATTTCGTAAGCGCCGAGGGAAGTCATAGCGTTCATAATCTTGCGCTCAAACTTCTGCTTTTCAGTAAGCTCGGCAGCTGCAACACCGCGGATAATTGTCTTTGGAATGTTGTTGTAGCCGTAAATTCTTGCAACCTCTTCAGCAATATCAGCTTTGCACTCGATGTCGATACGAACGGACGGAGCGTAAGCCATACCGTTTTCAATCTTGAAATCAAGCTTTTCAAGGCACTTCTTCATTACGTCCTCGGAGATGTCTGTGCCCAGGAAGCCGTTAATCCAAGCAGGATTGAACTCAACACCCTTTGGTGTCTTGTCGGAGTGGTCAGCGTCGATGATTGTGTTTACAACCTCGCCGCAGCCGAGCATTTCAACAAGCTCGAATGCACGCATAATTGCAGGGTAAGCGTTCTGTGGGTCGATACCCTTTTCGAAACGTGCGGAAGCGTCAGTTCTCATACCGAGAGCCTTAGCTGTTGTACGAACGGAAGCGCCGTCGAAGCAAGCGGACTCGAAAACAACGTCAACTGTGTCGTCCATAATACCGCTGTACTCGCCGCCCATTACACCTGCAACAGCAACAGGGCTTTCAGCGTCAGCGATAACGAGCATATTTTCGGTAAGAGCTCTCTCTGTACCGTCGAGAGTTGTGATTGTTTCGCCAGCCTTAGCGTTACGGATATTGATTTCGTTGCCCTTGATGTAGCGGATATCGAAAGCGTGCATAGGGTGACCGTATTCAAGCATTACATAGTTTGTGATGTCAACGAAATTATTGATAGGACGCACACCGCTTGCACGGAGACGTTCTCTCATCCAGCGTGGTGACTGACCGATTTTAACGTTCTTTACAACACCAGCGATATAGCGTGAGCAGAGGTCTGTGTTCTGCACGTTAACCTTCAGCATAGAGTTGATGTCGCCATCGATGCCCTTGTAGGTTGGCTCTTTTACTGTGTAAGGACGGTCAAAAGTTGCAGCTGTTTCTCTTGCAAGACCGATTACAGCAAGGCAGTCAGGACGGTTGGAAGTAATTTCGAACTCAACGGAAGTATCGTTAAGACCGATTGCTTCCTTGATATCCATACCCAGTTCAAGCTCAGGACAGCCTTCTTCCTGCTGCATAATGAAGATACCGTCAGCGATTGCGTAAGGGAAATCGTGAGTTGTAAGACCAAGCTCGCCAAGGGAACAGAGCATACCGTTGGACTCAACGCCGCGGAGCTTGCCCTTCTTGATTTTGATGCCGTTAGGAAGTGTGGAGCCATCCATAGCAACAGGAACAATGTCGCCAGCCTTAACGTTAGGCGCACCTGTTACAATCTGGATAGGCTCGCCGTTGCCAGCCTTGCCCACGTCAACCTGACACACTACAAGGTGGTCGGAATTTTCGTGGGGAACAACGGAAAGAAGCTTACCCACAACAACCTTGCTGATTTCCTCGCCCTCTGTCTCCCAGCGTTCAACCTTTGAGCCGCTGATTGTAAGACCTGAGCAGAATTCTTTTATTGAAAGGTCGGACACGTCAATATAATCCGACAGCCATCTCATTGATAAATTCATTTTATTTTCCTCCTGTTAAGTTTTTACAGATACGGGATTAAACATTTTCCTCATTAGCGGACTGAGTGTTTTCCTGTATTGCTTTAAGGTGTTCGAGAAATTCTTTTGTGCCGTTTTCATTTGGAGAAAGACCATACTGCTTTCCGTTTTTAAGTCTAATCATAATAGTAACGGCAGGTCCTTCTGTTACGGAATATATCTGGTCGATTTCACTGAACTCATATGTTGCAGGCTTTGCACCAAGCTGTAAAACTGAGAACTTTTCGTCGTTCCAATACCACGCACGCTTTGCGGAAGCAAATCCTGCAAATGCGGAAAGCGCTGCACAAAACACGAACACAAGAATAATAAGAATGTCTGACATAACCGTAAAATTAACGATTACCCCTGCTATGATTAAAATTGCCGCAAAAATATATAAGCCCTTTGATACCGCAGGATTTGATTTTATACAGCCCTTTGGCTCGTAATCAATTCTGCTGTCTGTAATTTTGTTTTCCATAGCTGTAACCCCCTGTTATTTGTTATTAAAACTGACCCAAAAATCTCATATCATTCTCGTAAAGCAGACGCATATCGTTGATTTCGTAGCGTCCCATTGTGATACGTTCAAGACCGATACCGAACGCAAAGCCGCTGTAAACCTCAGGGTCAATGCCGCAGCCTTCCAGTACCTTAGGGTGTACCATACCTGCACCGAGAAGCTCGATGTAGCCCTCGTTCTTACACATCGGACAGCCCTCGCCGTGACAGTTGAAGCACATAATATCAACCTCGGCGGAAGGCTCTGTGTATGGGAAGTGGTGCGGACGCAGACGAATCTTGCAGTCCTCGCCGTAAAGTCTCTGCATAAGAAGCTCAAGTGTACCGCAAAGGTCAGCAAATGTGATGCCCTTGTCGATTACAAGACCTTCAATCTGGTGGAAAAGTGGAGAGTGTGTTGCGTCAACAGCGTCGGAACGGTAAACACGTCCCGGGGAGATAATTCTGATAGGAGGCTTCTTGTTCTCCATTGTACGAATCTGTACGGAGGAAGTCTGTGTACGGAGGAGCACGTTTTCGCTGATGTAAAATGTATCCTGTGTGTCACGTGCTGGGTGGTGCTTAGGCATATTCAATGCCTCAAAGCAGTAGTGGTCGGTTTCAACCTCAGGACCTTCAACAACCTCGAAGCCCATACCGAGGAAAACTTCCTTAACTTCGTTGAGTACGGCTGTGAGCGGGTGAAGCTTACCAACGGACTGTACCTTGCCTGGAAGTGTAACGTCGATGGTTTCTTCCTTCAGCTTCTTAGCCGCAAGTTCGGACTTGAGAGCAGCTGTTCTTGCTGCAAGTGTGTCCTCGATGCTCTTTCTTACTTCGTTTGCAAGCTGACCGATAACAGGTCTTTCCTCTGCGGAGAGACCGCCCATCTGCTTCAGAATAGCGGTAAGCTCGCCCTTTTTGCCGAGGTACTTTACACGGAGCGCTTCAAGCGCTTCTGCGGAATTGCACTCGGCAAGCTCTGCTTCTGCAAGCTGTCTGATTTTTTCAAGCTGTTCCTTCATTAAAAAACAATCCTTTCCTTATCCCAAAATTACGAGGAATTCTATGCAAAAAAATAAAGCCCTGCCCCTGAACGGGACAAGGCATAACCTTGCTTATAAACCACCCACAAAGGACAATCATCCTCTATGCCTTAACGCAGCAAATACGTTTCCGCCTACTTGCAAATGTTTCAGCAGAACCACTCGTGAGCGAAATTCGTCATACGGAGGTACAAAGGGACTTCCAGCTTACGCCCCTCTCTCTGTGTATACCGTTTTCCATACGCTTACTAATTCTGTACCAATTCGGCACAGCCAAGAGAATTTTCCGAATAAATTTTCTTCAGCCGAACAGCCAAAAGAAATTTTCCAACGGAAAATTTCTTGGAACCAACCGCTTGCGGTTGGTTTTCCCAGGTCATCGTGTTTCGGGATTATTATTTACATCTACTATTATATACAATCCCGTCATAAATTGCAAGTAAATTTTTCTTGAAAGTTGAAAAAAAGTATGCTATAATATATTTTATACAAAAACTAATTGAAATCAGGAGGCAAAAATGGACATTTTTGTTGAACAAATTGTAAAGAAAGCCCCTAACGGCAAAGATACGGCAAAGAAAGTGCTTATAGTGCTATGCACCTGCCTGCTTGCTGCGGTGCTTGCGTTTGTGATGATGTTTATGCCTGCATTTTCAGGTGTAGCGCTTCTTCTGCTGTTCGGTGTGATGTACGGCAGCTACTATCTGATTACAGGAATTGACGTTGAATATGAATATATCGTAACCAACGGCGAAATGGATATTGATAAGATTATTGCCAAAAGAAAACGCTCACGTCTTATCACAGGAAAGGTTTCTTCCTTTGAAGCATTCGGCAAGTACGCAGACGCTCCCGATATTGACAGCAGCGTAACAATAGTAAGCGCTGTGGGAACAAGTCTCAGCGGCGTTGAGACAGAAGAATGGTACGCTGATTTCACTCACCCTTCTGCAGGCAAGGTACGCCTTATATTTTCCGCAGAGGACAAGGTCATAGAAGCAATCAGACCATTCCTCCCAAGACAGCTGAAGGTTAATCTTAACAAATAATCAAGTATAAGTCTCAACACTACAATTACCCACCGAAAGGATGTTTTTTATGACTATTGGATCATATCTTGTAGAATTTGACCGCTTTAAGAAGCTGGCTGCCAAGCCAAGATTTATGTCCAAGTATTATTCTCCTCAGGAAATGAAGTATCTTATGGAAAGACATTTCCCTAAGTTCATTATGGCTGAGATGTTTGCCACAAAATTTGCTTTTCTCAAAGCAATGGGCATAAGCTCTACAGGCATCCGTCTCAATGAAATTTCCGTGCTTACCGATTACAGCGGCGCTTATTACATCAGCCTTTCGGGCAGAGCAAAAAAAGCTTTTGCAATCAAAAAATGCAGAATTGCAATCAGCTGCTCACACACTAAGAATCTTGCTACAGGAATTGTTGCATTCTACGAATAAAATCGGAGGAACATAAATGATTTATCCTACACCAAAGCAAATGAAAACCATCGAAGAAAATTCCGAAAAGAATGGTGTATCCTGCCGTGAACTGATGGAAAATGCAGGTTCAGCCCTTACGATGCTGATTTATAAAATAGGGCAGGAAACTGATATTTCCTCAGGCATTGTGTTTGTCTGCGGAAGTGGCAACAACGGCGGTGACGGCTTTGTTTCTGCACGTCTGCTTGCGGAAAATGATATGGATGTTACGGTTGTTCTTGCCTGCGGCGACCCTGCTACAGAGCTGGCGGCGTATGAATACTGCGAGCTCAGCGGTGTTCACGGTGTTGAGGTGCTGAACCTTAACGACAACATTGATAAGGTGTTTTCGAAATTTGCGTCGGCTGCGATAATTGTTGACTGCGTTTTCGGTACGGGTTTCCACGGCTTTCTTCCTCCGCAGATTAAGGCTTGCTTTTCCTTTGCGCAGAGAAGTCCTGCAATCAAGATTGCGGCGGATGTGCCATCGGGTGCGGACTGCCTGAAGGGTACAATTGAGGAGGGTACGCTCAAATGCGATTACACTGTAACCTTCGGCTATAAGAAAATAGGTATGCTTTTTCAGCCGCTTGAAGAATACTGCGGCGAAATCATTGTTGAGGAAATCGGATTTCCTGCAAAGGCTACTGCAGGTGTTGAGCTTCTGCCTACACTTTTTGAGGAAAAACACGCTGTTGAACTTTTCCCGAAGCGTGCGAAAAATTCCCATAAGGGCGATTTCGGCAGGGTGCTGAATGTGGCAGGAAGCGCAGGAATGAGCGGTGCGGCGGCGCTTTCCACAAAGGCGGCGCTTCGTTCAGGTGCAGGACTTGTTACTCTTGCTTCAAGCGAAACCGTAATAAGCAGAATTGCGGCGGCTATGCCTGAGGCTATGTACCTTGTTACGGACAAGGCTGACGCTGATACCATTATCAAAGAATGTGAAAACAAGAACGCTGTTGCTGTGGGATGCGGTCTTTCCGTGACACAGGACACGAAGAAAATTGTTGAAAAAATCATAAAGAAATCACCTTGCACCGTAATTCTTGACGCAGATGGAATAAACTGCATTGCGGACAACATAGATATAATCAGGGACAAAAAAGCAGAACTGATTATCACTCCGCACGCAGGTGAGCTTGCAAGACTTTGCGGCACGACTCCCGAAGAAGCTTACGCTGACAGGCTTACTCTTGCTGTCAACCTTTCAAGAGAGTACGGCGTAACTGTTGTAGCTAAGGGTACTCCTACGATTGTAGTGGGCAAGGGCAAGGCTTACGTTATTCCTGCGGGCAACCCTGGATTAAGCCGCGGCGGCAGCGGTGACGTGCTGACGGGGATTATTTCGGCATTTGCGGCGCAGGGACTTGACCCTGTTGATGCGGCGGCGGCAGGTGTGTTTGTGCACGGTGCGGCTGCGGACATTGCTGCGGATAAGCTTTCCGAAATGGGTATGCTTCCATCGGATGTGATTGAAAATCTGCCTTTTGTGTTCAGAAAATGGAACAGATAAGGCGGAATAATACATAGTTGACGATTGCCCTCTGTTCTTTGAATGGAGGGCTTTTTTATGGGCAAAATCAGAAAAACCGTTTCAATTATTCTACTGATTGTAATTATTATGTTTGTTTGTACGTCTTGTAATGGGAAAAACGTGGGGTTTTTGAGCAAAACGCCTGATATGAATGTTCAGTATGAGGCGGAAATCAAGGTTCAGTCAGGTGAATTGGAATTCTGCGGCAAAGTCAGACGCTACGGTGCGGAATTCTGGGAGATGAGTGTTGACTCGCCCGAAACTCTGGCGGGACTGGAGCTTACAATGAACAGCGAGGGTGTAAAGGCAACCCTTGACGACCTTGTGCTGGATATTCCTATGGAGGATGTGCGGAATACGGCAGTTTTTGCACTTATTTTCAAGGCACTTGATAATGCGGCGGTAAGTGAATTGTCCTGCACCGAAACAGAGGATGGTATGTACTACGAGGGTGAATTTGACGGAACAGTCTACAGACTTGGTTTTGACAGCGAAAGTCTGAAACCCGTGCTGCTTGAAATCCCTGAGGCAGCGCTGACGGCAGAAATAAAAGGCTTTGAAATTCTCAGCGGAGAGGACAATTTGGCAAACACTTCCGAAACGACCGCTGCAACAAATTGACATTTTGTGCAAATACTTCACAATCAGTTACAGCATCATTACAAATTGTTACACAACCGTTAAATGTTATAAAAACCACTTGCCTTTTTTGTTTAGTATGCTATAATTAGTTTGACCTTGGGGAATTACTCTGAGGTGCAGCACAAAATGAAAGGAATTTAAAAATATGAAAAAGATTATCGCTATGATTTCCGCAATCGCAGTCTGTACAGCTATGTTTACAGCTTGCAGCAGCGGTGAAGCTGAAACAACTGAAACAACCGCTGATACAACAATTTCTGAAACAGCTGCTGAGGAAACAGAAGCTGAAACAGAAGAATCTGTTGAGGAAGCACCTGCTGAAACTGAGGAATCCGCTGAAGAATCCACAGAGGAAGATGTTCCTTCCGAGGACGGCGGAGAGGCTGCAGCAAACGCACTCCAGCCGCTTGTTGACGCTGCACTTGCAGTAGGTGAATGGCCTGCAATGATGGAAGTTACAGACACAATGATGCTTACTGACTACTTCGTGCTTGACCCTGAAAATGCAAACTACCTCAATATGATTGTTATGCAGTGCCCTATGAGCGCTACAATGAGCGAAATCATCATCATCGAAGCTGAGGACGTTGAGGCTGCAAAGGCTGACCTTAATGCACGCCGCGACAAGGCTATTTCTCAGGACGCTTGGTATCCTAATGATGTTGAGCTTGCAGAAGCTTCCATTGTAGGTGCAGAAGGCAACTACGCTTACTTCGTTCTTGCAGGCTCCGCTGCTGAGGCTGAAACTGCAATCGTTGAAGCAATCAAGGCTCTTTAATCCATACTTAAACAAAAGCGTATCCGATTTAATTCGGGTACGCTTCAGTTTGTCGAAAAAGACTTTTCGACAAAGAATAGTGAATATTGAATAATGAAGAATGAATAATTAAGGAATTGCCTTCGGCAATAATATTAAAAATGTCCGCATAGCGGACACCTTAACTATTCACTATTCATTATTCTTTATTCATTTTTCATTAGCCTGTCGACTTTATCAACAAGCTAATGCGTATCCGATTTAATTCGGGTACGTTTTTTGCAAGTCGGTGAAAACAAAAATTCATTTTCGTTCCAAGCGGCTTTTATCCATTTTAAGGAACAAATTGTTAAAAAATTGTCATTCGGTTTCTTTTGCGTGCATATTGCTGAAAAAATTTCGGAAAACTTGTTGTGTTGAGATAATGAAAATTTTAAATCTCCCTTGACTTATTGACGTGAATAAAGTATAATAGTATATGTGGAAAATTTGAATGTTTTTGCAGAAAAATATTTGCAAATGCAGACACATTCGGGTTTTAATTCAAATTCAATTAAGGAGTTGTAAATTATGTCACTTACACAGAACCCTAACATCCTCAAGTGGATTGATGAAATGGTTGCCCTCTGCAAGCCTGACAGTGTTGTCTGGATTGATGGCTCCAAGGAACAGCTCGACGCTCTTACAGAAGAGGTTTGCGCTCTTCCTGATGATAGCAAGGATAAGATGTTTAAGCTCAACCAGGATAAGCTCCCTGGCTGTCTTTACCACAGAACTCAGGTAAACGACGTTGCCCGTGTTGAAGACAGAACCTTCATCTGCTGCAAGAATAAGGAAGATGCAGGTCCTACAAACAACTGGTGCGACCCACAGGAAATGTACGCTAAGCTCACTCCGCTCTATGACGGCGTTATGAAGGGCAGAACAATGTACATCATCCCTTACTCTATGGGTCCTATCGGTTCCCCAATCGCTAAGGTTGGTGTTGAAATCACAGACTCTATCTACGTTGTTCTCAATATGAACATTATGACAAGAATGGGCAAGGAAGTTATGGATGCTTTCGGCAACGAGTCCAACGACTTTGTAAGATGTCTCCACTCCAAGGCTGACGTTGACCCAGAAAAGAGATACATTGTTCACTTCCCTGAAGACAATGCAATCTGGTCTGTTAACTCCGCTTACGGCGGCAACGTTCTCCTCGGCAAGAAGTGCTTCGCTCTGCGTATTGCTTCCTATCAGGGTAAGAACGAAGGCTGGATGGCTGAACATATGCTCATCCTCGGCGTTAAGAAGCCAAACGGCGAAATCAAGTATATCACAGCTGCATTCCCATCTGCTTGCGGCAAGACAAACCTTGCTATGCTCATCCCACCTGAGGGATACCGCAAGGACGGCTACGAAGTATTCACAGTTGGTGACGACATCGCTTGGATGAAGCAGGGTCCTGACGGAAGACTTTACGCTATCAACCCTGAAAACGGCTTCTTCGGCGTTGCTCCCGGTACTAACGCTAAGTCCAACTACAACGCTCTCGCTTCCACAATGAAGAACACAATCTTCACAAACGTTGCTATCAACAACGATGATAACACAGTTTGGTGGGAAGGTCTCGACAAGAACCCTCCTGTAAACGCTACAGAGTGGACAGGTCTTAAGGTTAACGGCGTTGAATTCACATCTGAAAAGGGTGCTGACGGCAAGAACAAGAAGCTCGCTAACCCTAACTCCAGATTTACAGCTCCTGCTGAAAACTGCCCTTGCATCTCCCCTGAGTTCAACAACCCACAGGGCGTTCCTGTTTCCGCTATCATCTTCGGCGGCAGACGTGCTTCCACAACTCCTCTCGTATATCAGTCCTTCGACTGGACACACGGCACATATATGGGCTCTGCTGTTTCCTCTGAAACAACAGCTGCTGCAACAGGTGCAGTCGGCGTACTCCGTCACGACCCAATGGCTATGAAGCCATTCATCGGCTACAACGTAGGCGATTACTGGGCACACTGGCTCGAAATGGGTGAAAAGCTCGGCGACAAGGCTCCTAAGATTTTCAACGTTAACTGGTTCAAGCAGGATGAAGAAGGCAACTTTATGTGGCCTGGTTTCGGCGATAATATGAGAGTCCTCGACTGGATTATCAAGAGATGTGACGATGAAATCGACGCTGAAGAAACAGCTATCGGTTACCTTCCTAAGAAGGGCGACATCAACATCGAAGGTCTTGAAGATGAGGTTACTCCTGAAATTATGGATAAGCTCCTCGCTGTTGATAAGGACCTCTGGACAGCTGAAATCGCTGAAATGAGAAGATACTACAAGGACGATATCGCTGCTAAGGGCGGACGTATCCCTGCTGCTCTCGAAGCACAGCTCGACGCTCTCGAAGCAAGACTTGCTAAGTAATTCTATAAACATTCAACCGCTTCCGAAAGGGAGCGGTTTGTTTTTATGGACGAATAATTCATTCCCCGCTCGGAAAGTTGACTTTTAGCGGCGAATATGATAAAATTATTCAGTACTGATTAAAAATCCCCGAAAGGACGGTAATAATATGTCTAACATCGTTTCCGAAAAAATGTATGCCCTCGGCAGCAAGCGCTCCGAAATCCGTGAGCTTTTCGAGTACGGCAAAAAGCGTATCGCTGAGGTTGGTGCTGAAAATGTCTATGATTTCAGTCTCGGCAACCCAAGCGTGCCCGCTCCTGACTGCGTAAAGAATGCCCTTGCAAAGCTTGTTTCCGAAACTGACCCTGTAGCACTTCACGGCTACACCTCCGCTCAGGGTGACGCAGGTGTGCGTCAGGCTTGCGCTGATTATATCAAGAATACACACGGCTGTGATTGCTCTGCTGACGATTTCTATATGACCTGCGGTGCAGCTGCTTCTCTTACAATTACACTCAATGCCCTTTCCAACGAGGGTGACGAGGTTATCGCACTTGCTCCATTCTTCCCTGAGTACACCGTTTTCATCACTCAGGCAGGTATGAAGTGCGTGCAGGTAAAGTGCAGCGAGGAAGATTTCCAGATTGACTTTGCGGCACTTGAAGCTACAATCAACAAACATACAAAAGCTATCATCATCAACTCTCCTAACAACCCATCAGGCGCAGTATTCTCCGAGGATACTATCAAGAAGCTTGCCGAAATGCTTGACAATGCACAGAAGAAGTACGGCAGAAGCATCTTCATCATTGCCGACGAGCCATACCGTGAGCTTGTTTACGATGCAGACATCAAGGTGCCGTTCATTCCTAACTATTATGACAACACAATCGTCTGCTACTCATTCAGTAAGTCACTTTCTCTCCCGGGCGAGCGTATCGGTTACATTTTTGTTCCGTCCAAGGCTTGTGACAACAAAGATATCTACTTTGCTGTATGCGGCGCAGGACGTGCACTCGGTTACGTTTGTGCACCAAGCCTGTTCCAGAAAATTGTTCCCGAATGTATCGGCAAAACAGCTGATATTTCCATCTATAAGAAGAACCGTGACCTGCTTTGCAGCGCACTTTCAGAGTACGGCTACAAAGTAGTACGTCCCGACGGCGCATTTTATCTTTTTGTAAAAGCACTTGAGGAGGACTCCCGTGCGTTCTGCGAAAAAGCAAAGGCACACGACCTGCTTATCGTAGCAAGCGACAGCTTTGGTTTCCCTGGTTACGCAAGAATTTCCTACTGCGTATCAACAGAAATGATTGAGCGCGCACTTCCTGCATTCAAGGCGCTTGCAGAAGAATACGGCAAATAATTCACAGCCCGAAAGACTATGGTTTTTCGGGCTGGTTTTATGAGAAGGAGTAAATCATAAATTATGATTTATAGAGTTAGGAGTGTTGAGAGTGGAGTGTGGAGTTGTTGTGTAAACTATGGTTCTCTTTAACTCCTCACTCCACTCTCCAAACTCCACACTCACAGATAAATTATAATTTATCTCCCAACGTAATTATGTCCAAAATGTAAACATTATCCTGTGCTACTTGAATTTACAATACAAAAGGTTTATACTGTAATTAGCACTCGTAAACAGTGAGTGCTAACACTTGAATAACCAAAGTGCTAAAATAATATAAATCGAAAGGAATGTTCCCAATGGCTGAAACAAAACAGTTCAAGGCAGAGTCCAAACGTCTGCTTGATATGATGATTAACTCAATTTATACTCACAAGGAGATTTTCCTCCGTGAGCTTATCTCCAACGCCAGCGACGCTATCGACAAGCTTTATTTCAAGTCCCTTACAGATGACAAGGTTGGTCTTAAAAAGGACGATTTCTGCATTTTTATCGAGGCTGACGGCGATAACAAGACTCTTATCATTTCCGACAACGGTATCGGTATGACAAAGGACGAGCTTGAAAATAATCTCGGTACAATCGCAAACAGCGGCTCTCTTGCGTTCAAGAACGAGAACACAAGCGAGGATATTGACATCATCGGTCAGTTCGGTGTCGGCTTCTACTCCGCATTTATGGTTGCAAAAGAAGTACAGGTGCGTTCAAAGGCTTACGGCTCCGAACAGGCTTACCTCTGGAAGTCCGAGGGTGTTGAAGGCTACACAATTGAAGAATGTGAAAAGGACTCTGTTGGTACTGAAATCCGCCTTATCCTCAAGGATAACACAGATGATGAAAATTATGAAGATTACCTGATGCAGTGGAAGCTCAAGTCCCTTGTAAAGAAGTATTCCGACTATATCCGCTTCCCTATCAAGATGGAAATCGCTCACGACCATCTCAAGGAAGGCACAGGTACAGAGGACGTTCCTGCTGAGTACGAAACACACACTGAAATTGAAACTCTCAACAGTATGGTTCCTCTTTGGAGAAAGAACAAGAGCGAAATTACTGATGAGGAATACAACAAGTTCTATAACGAAAAGTTCTGGGACTACAACGAGCCGCTTTGCCACATTCACGCAAAGACAGAGGGTACTGCAACATACGACGCACTCCTCTACATTCCGTCACAGGCTCCGATGGATTACTACACAAAGGATTTCACAAAGGGTCTCCAGCTTTTCTCCAGCGGCGTGCTTATTATGGATAAGTGCTCCGACCTTCTTCCTGACCACTTCTCATTCATGAAGGGTCTTGTTGACTCGCAGGATCTGTCCCTGAACATCTCCCGTGAAATGCTCCAGCACGACAAGCAGCTCAAGCTTATTGCAAAATCTCTTGAACGTACAATCAAGAACGAGCTGAAAAAGATGCTGAACAATGACCGTGAGAAGTACGAAAAATTCTGGAAGGCTTTCGGATTGCAGATTAAGTTCGGTGTTTACAACGGCTACGGCGTGAACAAGGAAATGCTGAAAGACCTGCTTATGTTCCACAGCTCATTTGAAAAGAAGCTTGTTACACTTGAAGAATACGTTTCCCGTATGAAGGAAGACCAGAAGTACATCTACTACGCAGCAGGCGAAAGCGTTGCAAAGATTGATGTTCTGCCGCAGACAGAGGTTGTGAAGGACAAGGGTTACGAAATTCTGTACCTTACAGAAAGTGTTGATGAATTTGCAATCCAGATGCTTATGGGCTACGACGACAAGCAGTTCAAGTCCGTTTCTGCGGCTGACCTTGACATTGACACTCCTGAGGAAAAGGCTGAATTCAAGAAGCTTGCTGATGACAACAAGGATATGCTCACTGCTATCAAGGATGCTCTCGGCGGCAAAATCAAGGAAGCACGTCTTTCCGAGCGTCTTAAGTCACACCCTTGCTGTCTGACAAATGACGGACAGATTTCTCTTGATATGGAAAGAACCTTTGCGGCAATGCCGAACAACGACCAGAACATCAAGGCTGAAAAGGTGCTTGAACTGAACGCTGACCACGCAATGTTCAAGAAGCTCCAGTCACTTTATGAAAGCGACAAGGAAAAGCTGAAGGCTTACAGCGAAATCCTCTACACACAGGCACTTCTCATTGAGGGTATGCCTATTGAAGACCCGCTTGCTTACTCCAACCTTGTTTGTGAATTGATGGTGGGTAACTAATAAATTGTAATTTATAGAGTTAGGAGTGTTGAGAGTGGAGTGTGGAGTTGTTGTGTAAACTATGGTTCTCTTTAACTCCTCACTCCACTCTCCTAACTCCTAACTCAACGATAAATTATAATTTACCCATTCAAAAGGAGCTGAATTTATGTTCAAATACGAAACCCACCTCCACACCTCCGAAACAAGTGCTTGTGCAAACTCGACGGGTGCCGAAATGGCTGTGAAATACAAGGAAGAAGGCTACACGGGAATTATTGTTACCGACCATTTCTTCAACGGCAACACCACCGTGCCACGTGACCTGCCTTGGGAAGAACGTGTTGAGCTGTTCTGCAAGGGCTACGAAAACGCTAAGGCAAAGGGCGACGAAATCGGGCTTGATGTTTATTTCGGTTTCGAATACACCTACCACGGCTCAGATTTTCTTGTGTACGGTCTTGACAAGCAGTGGCTTATGAACAATGACAGGATTATGGATATGAAACTGTACAGATTTCTCGACCACGTTCACGCTTGCGGCGGACGTGTCATCCACGCTCATCCGTTCAGGGATTACAACTACATCCCTATGATGACCTTTGCACCGCACCGTGTTGACGGTGTGGAAATCGTGAACACGTCCCACGCTGACCCTGCCTTTGACGAGCGTGCAAAGACGTATGCGGAGTGGTACAAGCTGCCCGTAACCTGCGGCTCCGACGCACACAACACCACTGACCGCTGGTACGGCGGCGGTGTGCTTGCCGAAAAGAAATTCACCTCTGCGCTGGATTACGTTGATGCGGTGATAATGGGTGAAGTTACGATTATTGAGAAAAAGTAATACAAATACAAAAAGCACTTCTCTTGTCAGTAAGAGAAGTGCTTTCATTTTGTCGAAAAAGTCTTTTTCGACAATGAACAGTGAATAGTTGATAATTGACAATTATGGTATTGCCTTCGGCAATAATATTAAAAATGTCCGCAAAGCGGACACCTTAATTATTCACTATTCATTATTCATTTTTCATTAGCCTGTCGAGTTTATCGACAGGCTTTTTATTCCTGAGGAGCTTTGCGTGCCTTTGCACCAAGCTTTTTTATGCCACGTCCGACTTTCTGAAATCTCGGAATAACCGTTTCAAGCAGTCCGCAGTATTTATCCACAAGGACGATGACCAGTGTTTCACGGTATTTCGGAAGCGCCGTGATATTCAGCGGAAACATATGCTTTTCGATTATATCCGCTTCAAGGTCGGAAACGTAAAAGTTTTCACGGACATTTTTCAGCGCCGCACCTGCGTGGGTAAAACCGTGCAGACGCTCGCCCTTTGCAGGCTTGTAGGTGTGCCAGTCGTAGAGAAACAGGTCGTGGAGCAGCCCCGCCCTTGCACCTGCACGCTCGTTAAGGGAGAAAAATCTGCAAAGCTTATAATTATAATATGAAACATTCAGACAATGCTGAAAACAGGTTGTATCGCCGTGGTGAGGGAATTCCTTCATTTTAAGCACGGTTTCATTTTCAAGCAGGTCAGCAACAAGATGATTGTACACAAGGTCTTTATCGCTGAGGTCAACCTTTGAGCCTATGGCATTCAGCATAGCTTTTCTCCTTTCACAACGCTATTATTGTAATTATACAACATCAATCCTGCATTTGCAACAGGTTTACGAATATTTGCAAATAATTTTTTTCAAAAAATTTGTTGATAATACACATAGACAGCGTTATAATCTGCAAACAGTCCGTCAGATATATTACAACACGTTGATTAGGAAAAATAAATTCCACAGTGTATTCATTGTGTTGTCAAATTGCATAAAAAACGGCAAAATTTTTCTTTGTTTATTTTCAATGCAAATTTTAACAGTTGTTGCAATTTGGTTTCAGTTGGTGTATAATATCATTAAAGTGGTGAATTGTCACTGGTTTGGGGTGAAAAGTGGTGAATTTCCACATTGTTTTCAACACTGTGTTGAAAACTTATCCCTGACACTTGTTAAAAAAGTGATATTTTATGTCGTTTTTAATGGAAATTACGATTTTAAGCCATCTGTAACCGATTGGAAATGTTGAAAACTTTGTTGAATCGGTTGAAAAGACTGTTGAAAGGAGTGATAAAGCTATGGCAAACTGTTTGATGGGAACTTATGAGCATACTATGGATGCCAAGGGAAGAATGGCTTTCCCCACCAAGCTCCGTGAGCGTCTCGGTCTTAGCTTTATCGTTACTATCGGTCTTGACGGCTGTTTATATGTATATTCCAATGAGGACTGGGAAGTATTTACCGAAAAGCTTCAGACTCTCACAGGTGCAAAGGCTAAGGCTGCAAAGCTCCTTATCGTCAATGCGTGCGTCGTTGAGCCTGACAAGCAGGGTCGTATTCTTATTCCGCAGAACCTCCGTGAACACGCAGGACTTGACCACGATGTTACTGTTCTGGGTGTCATAAACCGTGCTGAAATCTGGGATACTGCAAAGTTCAAGGCTTTCAGCAGCGAAATTACAAACGAAATGCTTTCAGAAGCACTGGAAGATTTAGCTTTCTGATGCATATTTATAAGGATAGATTATGGAAAATATCAGCTTTTCCCACATTTCCGTGCTTCTTGCGGAATGTATCGAGGGACTTGACATAAAACCCGATGGGATTTATATTGACGGAACCTGCGGCGGTGCAGGTCATTCCTGCGAAATTGCCAAACGTCTTACAGACGGCGGCAGGCTTATCGGCATTGACCGCGACCCTGATGCTATAAAGGCGGCTACGGCACGTCTTGCACCCTACAACGCAAAGGTTCTTCACGGAAATTACTCGGAAATTGAGGCACTTGCACATTCTGAGGGTGTTGAAAAGGTTGACGGCGTACTTCTTGACCTTGGTGTTTCGTCGCATCAGCTTGACACGCTGGAGCGTGGTTTTTCCTACCACGGCGACGCTCCTCTTGATATGAGAATGTCTCAGGAGGGCGCTACTGCGGCGGATTTAATCAACACGCTTCCTGCCGAAGAACTGAGCAGAATTATGTTTGAATACGGCGAGGAAAAATTCAGCAGAAAGATTGCTGCTGAAATTATAAAGCGCCGTGAAATAAAGCCGATTGAAACCACAAGCGAGCTTGCAGACATCATCACAACCGCTGTGCCTGCAAAATTCAGACGTGACAAGAATCCCTGCAAGAAAACCTTTCAGGCGTTCAGAATTGCGGTAAACTGCGAGTTTGACCATCTGAACAAGGGTCTTGACGACGCTTTTGAGCTGCTTAAAACAGGCGGCAGGCTTTGCGTGATAACCTTCCACTCGCTGGAGGACAGAATTGTAAAACAGAGATTTGCGTCCTTCTGCAAGGGCTGCGTGTGTCCGCCTGATTTTCCACAGTGCGTCTGCGGGAAAACTCCGAGGGGAAAGCTTGTGAACAGAAAGCCTATTGAAGCTTCTCCCGAAGAGCTTGAGGCAAATATAAGAAGCAGAAGCGCTAAGCTGCGAATTATAGAGAAATTATAAAGATAAATAAAAACAAAAGGAAGAATAAAAAGAAAGGAACAGTGACGGATTAATGAGCAGAAATAATCTTGCGTATGACCTCACCAAATATGAGGACGTCGCACCTGAAAAAGCACCCAAAATCCGAATCCGCAGGCAGAAAGCCGAGAATGTAGGCTCTGCACCGAAGCTTGTCGTTATGACCGTTGCTGCAGGCGCTCTGCTTGGTGCGGTTATATACGGAAAGGTGGAAAACACTGCTATCCACTCGGAAATCGCCGCTCAGTCGCAGTACGTTGAAATGCTCGAAAGTGAAAACGTCCGTATGCAGTCTGAGCTTGAAGAAAAAACCGCTCTCAAGTCCGTCGAGAATTATGCGGAGCAGATTCTTGGAATGCAGAAGCTGGATAAATCCCAGATTGAATATGTCAGCATTTCAAACGGAAACATCATTGATATTCCCGAAAGCAACGACAATATTTTTGTCAGAATCAAGATTGCTTTTGAGGATTTTGTGGAATATCTCAGGGGCTGATGAAATAGTATAAATAAGGGTTGCATATCAGGAGATAATCTCCCGTTGCAGCCCGAATTTTGCTTAAAAAGATAATTAACACGAAATTTGCCGAAAGGAGAAAATGCCTTGTCATACCAGCCAACCAACAAAATGAGAAAAAATCTTACTGTTGTTATTCTGTTATTTCTGGCGTTTGCGGCTTGGATACTTGTCAATCTTTTCAAGACCTCTATCACCGACAATGCCAAGTATCAGGCGCTTGCCAACGAAAATCAGTTCGGCAGCACTATCGTCAAGGCTAACCGAGGCAGTATTTACGATACAAACGGAAAAATCCTTGCTCAGTCGGCAACGGTTTACTCAATCTGCGTAAACCCTAACCGTATTTATCAGCAGCAGCAAAAAGAAGCAAAGGCTTCCGCACCTGCCGAGGGCACGACTGAGTCACAGCGTATGCTTGAAGCGGCGGCATCAATTCTTTCTGAGGAGCTTACTGCGTCAGGTACAAAGGTTACTCACGCTGAGGCTGTGAAGAAGCTTACCGAAAATGCTGCAAACAGCCAGTGGGCAATGATTGCAAAATCAATCGAAAAGCCTGTTGCAGACAGGATTATTGCCCGTGCAGCCGAAGAAAATCTTGGTGACCTGATTTACACTCAGCTTGACACGAAGCGCTATTACCCTCAGGGCTCACTTGCGGCGGCGGTAATCGGCTTTACCAATTTTGACGGTGACGGTATTTACGGTGTTGAGTCCTACTACAACGAATACCTCAAGGGCGTTGACGGAAAAATCATTTCCGCAACCGATGCAAACGGCAACGAAATGCCGTACAAAAACGATAAGATTTATGACGCTCAGGACGGCAACTCCCTTCACCTTACACTTGATATGACTCTCCAGCATCAGGTTGAAAAATATCTTGAGCAGCAGGTTAAGGCGCACAATGTCGATAACCGTGCCTGTGCGATTATGATGAATGTCAACACGGGTGCAATCCTTGCAATGGCAAGCTCTCCGGGCTTTGACCTCAACGACAAGAATTCTATTTACAGTGAAAAGGATTTGGCACTTCTTTCGGGAATTACCGATGAAGAAGAATACAACACAACCTATGCTGCGCTCCGTGAGCAGCAATGGAAGAACAAGGCTATTACCGAGCTTTACTTCCCTGGCTCTGTATTCAAGGTTATCACAGGCTCTGCGGCACTTGAAGAACGTGCAATCTCTATGAATACATCCTTCAACTGCGGTCAGGTAATGGTAGTTGCCGACACAAAAATGCACTGCTGGTCTACATATTCCCACGGCACACAGGACTTTACTACAGCGATGACAAACTCCTGCAACCCTGCCTTCATTCAGATTGGTCAGGCACTCGGCAAGGATAAATTCTTCGATTATTTCAAGGCTTACGGATTTACCGAGCCGACAGGTATCGACCTGCCGGGTGAGGCGTCCAGTATCTATGTAAACACAAGCGAAAAGGGACCCGTTGAGCTTGCATCAAGTTCATTCGGTCAGACAAACAAGATTACTCCGCTTCAGATGATTACCGCTTATGCGGCTGTTGTAAACGGCGGTTATCTTGTTACCCCGTATGTTGTGGATAAAATTGTCGATACTAACGGTAATGTTATAAAAACAACCACACCGTCAATCAAGCGTCAGGTTATTTCGGAAGAAACCTCCGCACAAATGCGTCAGGTGCTTGAAGACGTTGTAAACAATAAGGGCGGCTCAAACGCTTACATCAAGGGCTACGCTATCGGCGGCAAGTCGGGTACGTCCCAGAAAATCGACAAGACCAACGAAACAGGCAACGAAAACCTCTATGTTTCCTCGTACTGTGCTTTTGCACCTGCCGATGACCCCGAAATTATTATGCTTGTTATGGTTGACGAGCCTACAGCACGCGACCAGAACGGCTCACTTATGTACTACGGCAGCGTTGTTGCTGTTCCTGCGGTTGTTAACGTGCTCAAAGAGGCACTTCCGCATCTCGGCTACTACCCTGAATACACAGAAGAAGAACTTGAAGCGCTTGGCGTTACACTTCCGTCTGTTGAGGGCGAGTCTGTAAGCATTGCCAAGGAAACTCTTGAAGCGCTTGACCTGCAGGTTACCGTTATCGGTGATGGTGAAAAGGTTATCGCTCAGGTTCCTAATGCACAGGAGTCCGTTCCGAGAAACGGTAAGGTTGTTCTTTACACAGAAGAAAATTACGAAACGGAATACACGGAAGTACCGAACGTTATCGGCTACGGCGTTTCCGATGTTAACACTATTCTTACCAACGCTGACCTTAACTTTATGGTTGGTGACGGTGCGGCAAACCATTCGGGCGCTGTTGCGTACAGTCAGAACTACGCTGAGGGCAACATTGTTCCTAAGGGTACGATTATTGAGGTTACATTCATTATCAAGGATGAAGGCTAAAAAACGAACGCAAGCGTTCGTTTCCGAGTTTTTTCGCATTGCGAAAAAACATCGGAGTTTGCGTGGCAATCCAAATTGGATTGCAGATGAAATTTTCACAGAGGAGTTGAAATTATGAGACTTGACGAGCTTATTGAAGAAGCAAAAAAGGTTATGCCTGTTCAGGTGAAAACACAAAACAAGCTTTCTGTTGTTGAGGGAATTACCGATAACACGGACGAAGTGCAGGAAGGATATATTTTCGTATGTGTAAGAGGCACTCGCTTTGACGGACACGACTTTGCCGAAGAAATGCTTGACAAGGGTGCGCTGTGCGTTGTTACCGAGGAAGATTTAGGCATTGACAATCAGATTATCGTCAGCAATTCCCGTATTTTCTACGGTCACCTCTGTGCAATATGGTTCAACCACCCCGAACGCCGTATGAAGCTTATCGGCGTCACAGGCACAAACGGCAAGACTACTCTTGCCACGATGATAAAGGAAATCCTTGCTTCAAAGGGTCACCGTGTGGGCTTTATCGGTACAACAGGTGCGCTTATCAACGGAAAGCCTGTCGAAACAGACGGTTCAACCCCTACGACTCCCCGTGTTTATGAGCTTTACAAGCTTTTCTATGATATGGCAAAAAGCGGCTGTGACTGCGTTGTAATGGAGGTTTCCTCCTTTGCGCTTGAACAGAACCGCATAGGTCCTGCTATGTTCCGTATCGGTATTTTCACTAATCTTACTCAGGACCACCTTGATTATCACGGCAATATGGAAAGCTACTTCGAAGCAAAGAAAAAGCTTTTCACCGACCACTGCGAAACTGCAATTATCAATATTGACGACAAGTACGGTCTGCGCCTTTATGATGAAATGAAGGAAAGAGGGCTGGAGTGTATTTCCTGTTCCATCAGCGGTCAGAAGGCTGACATTACAGGCAGCAAAATTCACTTTGCCGGTGGCGTGACAAAATTCTGGATTACAGCAGCCAGCAAAAATCATCCGTTCCAGCTGAATATGATTGGCAGCTACAACGTTCTCAACGCTGTTCAGGCTATTGCTGCGGCTATCAAGCTTAATCTCAGCATAAATGCCATTTCCAATGCGCTGTCCGTTTTCAGCGGCGTAAAGGGGCGCTGTGAGTTTATTCCCACAGGCAAGGATTTCCTTGTTATCTGCGACTATGCCCACTCCCCTGACGCACTGGAAAATATGCTTCCGAACATCAAGGAAAACTGCAAGGGACGTCTTATCTGTCTTTTCGGCTGCGGCGGTGACCGTGACAGGACAAAGCGTCCGCTTATGGCAAGGGCGGCGGAAAAGTTTGCCGACCTGCTCGTTATTACTTCCGATAATCCGCGAAACGAAGACCCTGAGGCAATCATTGACGATATTATTGCAGGTCTCAGCTTTACAAAGCCTTATATCAGAATTACCGACCGAAAGGCGGCTATAAGACGTGCGGTAACCATTGCCGAAAAGGGCGATATAATTGTTCTTGCAGGCAAGGGGCACGAGGATTATCAGATTTTGAAGGATAATATCCATATCCACTTTGACGAGCGTGAAATCGTCAAGGAGGTTATGCGCAGCTACACAAGAAAGCGCTTTGACCCGACTATGCCTGAGCTGGTTACTATAAACGAACTTATGGACATAACAGGCGGCAAGCCTCACGCTATCAGAAGCTATGACCGCAGTGTTTCGATGTCCTCGCTTTTCTCAGACACGAGAAATGTTGTTCAGGGCGGCGTTTTTGTTGCAATCAAGGGTGAACGCTTTGACGGACACGAATTTGCAAAGCAGGCTGTTGAACAGGGTGCTGTGTGTGCAATAACCGAGCGTACAATTCCTGACGTGCCGAGCATTGTTGTAAAAAGCACACGCAAGGCACTGCTTGACCTTTCAAGATATTTCCGCAATAAGTTCAAGCCTGTAGTTGTGGGTGTAACAGGCAGCGTCGGCAAGACTACCACAAAGGAAATGATTGCACTTGCACTTTCCTGCAAACACGCTGTTCACAAAACCACGGGCAACCACAACAACGAAATCGGTCTGCCATTTACCGTGTTCAAGATGAACCACACCTGCACTGCGGCTGTTTTCGAAATGGGTATGAACCATTCAGGAGAAATTGAACGCCTTTCAAGGGCTTCACACCCGAATATCTGTGTTATCACAAACATAGGCTTTTCACATATCGAAAATCTCGGCTCTCAGGAGGGTATTCTTGAAGCAAAGCTTGAAATCCTCAAGGGTGCTGACAGAAATGCTCCTCTTGTGGTAAACTGCGATGACCCGATGCTTGCTCCCCTTAAAAAGGAGTATGACGGCTACCGTGAGATTATTACCTACGGTATCGACTCGGAGGACGCAGATTACCGTGCGACTGATATTGTCACAAAGCCTGACCGTATGTACTTCAATGTTGTACGCGGCGGAGAAATCATCTGTGACGTAACTCTTTTCTGTCTTGGCAAGCACAACATCTACAACGCTCTTGCGGCAATTGCTGTTGCTGTAAAGGCAGGCTGTGACCCTGTTGAGGCTGCTGAAATGCTTACGGGATATCAGCCCGACTCCCTGCGTCAGCACGTTATCAAGCGTGGTGAACAGACTGTTATCGTTGACTGCTACAACGCTTCTCCTGCTTCGATGGAGGCGGCTATTGACGTGCTGTGTGAAATGAAGCCGCAGGGAGAGGGACGACGTGTTGCGGTGCTGGGTGATATGCTGGAGCTTGGCGAAAAAGCTCCTGAGCTTCACGCACAGGTCGGAGAATACGCCGCTAAAAAGGGCATTGACGTGCTTGTCTGCTACGGTAAAAACTCCAAGTATATGGCTGACCGTGCCGATGAGCTTGGTCTGCACCCTGCCCATTCCGAGGAGTCAAAAATTATACTCAACTTTATGAAATACAAGTTCAGACCAAATGATATTGTTCTTTTCAAGGCAAGCAGGGGTATGCACCTTGAGGAGCTTATCGAAGAATTTTACAAGGATTGCTGATAAAAACGCTTTAATCAGCTTTTCCAATCGGAGGATTGTTTATGCCATTCTGGATTAATTTGATTGTTGCACTGGCTGCTTTTGCCGTTTCTGCCATAACGGGAAAATTTCTCATTCCATTGCTTAAAAAGCTCCACTTCGGACAGACTATTTATGAGGATGGTCCGAAGTGGCACAAGGATAAACAGGGCACCCCGATGATGGGCGGATTTATGTTCATTATCGGTACGACGGTTGCTGTTGCCTTAGGCTATGCACTTTACCGTTTCAAGAGCGCTGACCCTACGGTTATCCCTGATAACACGGGACTTTACAGGCTTCTTGCAGGCTTTGCGTATGCGCTTCTCAACGCAGGTATCGGCTTTATTGACGACTACACAAAGGCTGTGAAAAAGCAGAATCTCGGTCTTAAAGCAAAGCAGAAAATGGTTATGCAGTTCACTATCAGCGCTGCATTCCTTGCGGCACTTTATCTCCTTGGCGACACCTCCACAAAAATCACATTCCCATTCTTCGGTGATATTGATTTCGGCATTTTCTACTATGTGATAATGCTTCTGTATCTCGTTTTCCTTACCAATGCTGTAAATCTTACGGACGGTATTGACGGACTCTGCGGCTCGGTAACGGTTATCGTGGGACTTTCCTTTGTAATGCTCTGCGCTTCAATGGGCATATGGGAATACTCCATTTTCGGTATGGCTCTTGCAGGCGGCTGTCTTGGCTTCCTTGTGTGGAATCTGCACCCTGCAAAGGTATTTATGGGCGACACAGGCTCAATGTTTTTGGGCGGTGCGGTATGTGCACTCGGCTTTGTCACACATCAGCACCTGCTCCTTGCACTTGTTGCAATCGTGTACATCCTTGAGGCGCTTTCCGTTGTTATTCAGGTGCTTTACTTCAAGGCTACAAAGGGCAAGCGTCTGTTCAAGATGTCCCCTATCCACCACCACTTCGAGCTCAGCGGTTTTTCCGAATACAAAATTGTTATTACATTTTCCTGCACGGCACTTCTTGCAGGAATTGCAGCTAATCTTATCTACAATCTTTAATACGATATAAACCCCATAATTTCAGGAAAGGAGAATTCGATGGCAAGTGCATCAAACGCTGTTCCGAACGGTAAAAAGCGTGCAAAGAAGAAAAAACTGAATGCTGACGGAACTTCAAAGGGCTACACCGAAAAGCTTGCGGTGGGACCTATCGACTACCCGTTTCTGCTTATTGTTATGATTCTCCTTGTAATGGGAATTATTATGATGTTTTCCGCAGGCTATGCCTGGGCAATTGCGGAGGGCGGCACGGGTACCGACTACGTTCAGAATCAGATTATTATGGCGTGTATCGGTCTTGTGGGTATGTTCTTTGCGTCATTCTTCGATTATCACTGGCTGAGAAAACCGATTTTTGCCTACGGCTTTTTCATCTTCTGCATAATACTTCTTATTCTTTGTCGTGTCGGACCTTTTGCAGACCCGCATAACTTTTCCTACCGCTGGATAAAATTTCCCGGAATTCCCTCTTTCCAGCCATCAGAGCTGATGAAGCTTGCTATCGTGCTTCTTTTTGCGTACATCATTTCGGTAAACTATTCAAAGATGAAATATTTCAAATTCGGCATTGTTCCGTTTATGGCTGTGCTGGGAATTGTTGCGGCACTTATGCTTATGCAGCCTCACCTTTCGGGTACAATCATCATCTGCGCAATCGGTCTGATTATGATGTTCGTAGGCGGTTCAAGATTTTCACACCTGCTTGGTGTAGCAATCGTGGGCATTGCCGCTGTGGCACTTATAGTTTTTTACCTTGCTGAAACAAAGGGCTTCGGCTACTTTGAAAAGAGATTTGTTTCCTGGCTTGACCCCTTCAACGAGGACGCTGCCGATGACACCTGGCAGACAAGAAACAGCCTTATTGCCATTGGTTCAGGCGGATTTTTCGGTCTCGGACTTGGCAACTCCCGTCAGAAATTTCTTTACCTCCCCGAAGCAAAGAACGACTTCGTTTTCGCAGTAGTCTGCGAGGAGCTGGGCTTCGTGGGTGCACTTATGGTTATCATTCTGTTCCTGCTTCTGATTTTCAGAGGTATGCACATCGCTTCAAAAGCACCCGACAAATACGGTATGATGATTGCTCTAGGACTTACCGTGCAAATCGGCTTGCAGGCACTTCTGAACATTGCCGTTGTTACAAATACAATCCCGAATACGGGTGTATCACTGCCGTTTTTCAGCTACGGAGGCACGGCACTTATAATGCAGCTTGTGCAGATGGGAATTGTTCTGAATATTTCAAGGCAATCTATTATTGAAACGTAAATTGATATTCGAAAGGAATGTTTATATATGCTTAAAGTTCTGCTTGCAGGCGGCGGCACGGGCGGACACATCAATCCTGCTCTTGCTATTGCCTCAATCATAAAGCAGCATCACCCCGACGCTGAGTTTCTTTTTGCGGGGACTCCCAACGGAATGGAGGCTACTCTTATTCCGAAAGCGGGCTACAATTTTGCACCTATCAAGGTAAGCGGCTTTCAGAGAAAAATCAATCCCGAAAACATTGTCCGCAATGTAAAAGCGGCAAGCTACCTTGCAATGTCGGGACACCGTGCAAAGAAAATTATCTCCGATTTCAAGCCTGATGTTGTCATCGGCACGGGCGGTTATGTAAGCTACCCTATCCTTGCAAAGGCTGTACAGATGGGTATTCCTGCTGCTATTCACGAGCAGAATGCTTTCCCCGGAATTACAAACAGGCTTCTTTCCAAAAAGGTAAATGAGGTTATGCTTACTGTCGAGGAAGCGGCTCAGCACCTAGACGCCTGTGCAAAATACACCGTAACGGGACTTCCTGTAAGAGCAGGATTTTCCACTGACGGACTTACCCGAAGCGAAGCAAAGAAAAAACTCGGACTTGACGGCAAGCTCTGCATTTTCAGTTTCGGCGGCAGCCTTGGTGCAGGTGCTATAAACAAGGGAGCAGAGGCTCTCATCAAGTGGGAAAAGGCTGAAAATATTCCTGTTAACCACATTCACGGCTACGGCAGAATGGGTAAGGATACTCTCCCGAAAAATCTTGCCGATGCAGGTATTGACTACGAAAATGACGACAGCCTCATAGTAAGCGAATACATACACAATATGGATGTTTGTCTTGCGGCGGCTGACCTTATCATATGCAGAAGCGGTGCTTCAACGATTTCCGAGCTTCAGGCTATGGGACGTGCTTCAATTCTTATTCCGTCCCCTAACGTAACCGCAAATCATCAGTACCACAATGCTATGGTTTTAGGACGTGCAGGCGCGGCGGTTGTAATTGAGGAAAAGAACCTTTCCGACGAAAAGCTCATTGAAAAGGTAAAGGAATTCATAGACAACCCCGAAAAGCTGGACACCCTTGCGAAGCGTGCTGCTGAAACCTATGTAACAGACACACCTGACAGAATTTACGCTGTTATAAAGCGTCTTATTGACAAGGAATAATCACTTTCCGCACAAAAAATCCCATACCGCATAAGATAATAAAAAAACGGTAAGGGAGCTGCTTGTATGCAGAAACTTATAATAAACGGCGGAAAAAAGCTTAACGGAGAAATCCGTATTCAGGGCGCAAAGAATGCAGCACTGCCCATTATGGCGGCAGCTGTTCTCTGCGGAGAAAAAGTCGTGCTTCACAACTGTCCGAAGATTTCAGATGTTTACTCTGCGATGAGAATACTTACATATTTAGGCTGCAAGGCAAGCTTTGACGGAAAATCTGCTGTTATTGACTCTGAAAATATTTCCTGTTCGGCGGTGTCCGAAGAACTTATGCGTGAAATGCGCTCGTCCATTTTCTTTCTTGGCGCTGTGCTCGGAAGGACAGGACGGTGCAGGCTTTCCCTCCCCGGAGGCTGTGACCTTGGACCGCGTCCCATTGATATTCACATTTCCGCACTTCGGAAAATGGGTGTGCGTATCAAAGAGGAGTACGGCGGTCTTGACTGTTCTGCGGAAAAGGGTCTGACGGGGGATAAAATTGCGCTGTCCTTCCCCTCTGTGGGTGCAACGGAAAACATCATTCTTGCGGCAGTTCTTGCCGAGGGTACAACCGTAATCAGCAACGCTGCCCGTGAGCCTGAAATTATTGACCTTGCGGAATTCCTGAACAGATGCGGTGCAAGAATTCACGGTGCAGGCGGGAGCAAGGTTACTGTTATCGGAGTAAAAAAGCTTCACGGCTGCGAATACACGGTTATGCCCGACAGAATAGCCTGCGCAACTTATCTTTCCTGCGCTGCCTCGACAGGCGGCGAGCTTATTGTTACGGATTGCAGACCTGCGGATATGGAAAGTATTCTCCCTGTTTTTGAGCAGATGGGGTGCATTGTTCACGCTCTCGACGATAAAATATTTTTCAGCGCAAAATATCCTCTCCACGCAGTTGCGCCGATACGCACGATGGTTTACCCCGGCTTTCCCACTGACGCTCAGGCGTTTGTGATGGCGGCTTTGTGCAGGGCTAAGGGCACGTCGGTTTTCGTGGAAAACATTTTTGAAAACAGATACAAGCACGTTGGCGGACTTACCCGAATGGGTGCAGATATTCTCGTTGAGGGAAAGGTTGCGGTAATTGAGGGTACACCTAAGCTTTACGGAGTGAAAACCGAAGCTCCCGATTTGCGCGGCGGTGCGGGACTTGTGGCGGCGGCGCTTGCCGCTGAGGGAACAAGCGAAATATCAGCCCTGCATCATATTGACAGGGGCTATGAGGAAATAGAAAAGGTGCTGACCTCGGTTGGTGCGGATATAAAAAGAATCTGAAAAGGAGGAATGAAAAATGCAGGACAATCGCAGAAGGAGAGGTAATATGTCGCTTCACTACAGCCTTATTGCCTTTATTGTTCTTGTCATTTTTGCAATTCTTTCCCTGACGGTTTTCTTTAACATAGAGAACGCTGACATTATCGGCTCATCAATCTATTCTGCCGATGAAATTGTTGCCGTAAGCGGAATAAAAGGCGGCGACAATATGATACGCAAGAATATGAGCAGGGCTGAAAAAAACATTGTCTCAGAGCTTATTTACATTGAGGAGGCACACATTACACGAAAGCTTCCGAATTCCGTGGAAATTCTGATTGTTCCGTGCGCAGAAACAGCAAGCCTTCAGACTGAGGACGGATACCTGATTGTCAGCGAATCGGGAAAAGTGCTCCGTGCTGACGCTGAGCCTGCGGAAGATACACTGGTATTTCTCGGCGCAGAGCCTGCCGAGGATATACACGTCGGAATGACCTTCGCCTCCGCTGACGAGGACAAAACCGAGGTAATCTACGAGCTGATGGCACTTACAGATGACCCTTTTGCTTCAAGAATTACCAGCTTTGACGTTACCGACAGACTCAATATCAGCTGTCTTTACGAGGACAGAATTACTATCGACATCAAATCAACTGCGGACATAGACTATAAATTCAGACTTGCCGAGGAAATTCTCTCAACAAAAATTTCTTCCGACGCAGAAGGCGTGCTGAAAATGCTTGACAACGGCGCTCAGTTCCTCAGCAATGACGACCTTGAACAGATTGAACAGACATATGAAATAAATATGGAAACCTCAGGCGCAAACGAGACTCTCCCTTCTGAAACCGAGACCGAAAATACCGTCTCAGATGAAGCCGAAAGCACCCGCCTGAACTTCGAATAATCCATCAAGAAATTTTTTCTAATTTCAATGTTTTTTTCTTAAACCCCTTGAAAAATAAATCAAAGTATGTTAAAATAATTGTTGTATATGTGATAATTATTTTCTTTTTCAGAAATTTAAATAGGAGGACGTTTTAAATGGGTTTTGCTATAGATAATGAAGAAATCTATTCCGATATTAATATAAAAGTTGTAGGTGTCGGCGGCGGCGGCGGTAACGCCCTCAACTGTATGGCTACCGAAGGTATTTTCGACGTTGAATTTGTTGCTGTAAACACTGACGCAGCTGCTCTCCGTTCCTCCAAGGCTTCCACTAAGGTTCAGATTGGCGAAAAACTCACACGAGGCAGAGGCGCTGGCAATAAGCCTGAAATCGGTGAACGCTCCGCTCAGGAAAACCGTGACGAAATCGCTGCTGCTCTCAAGGGTGCTACTATGGTTTTCATCGCTGCAGGTATGGGCGGCGGTACAGGTACAGGTGCAGCTCCTGTTGTTGCTGAGGTTGCCAAGGAAATGGATATCCTTACTGTTGCTGTTGTAACAAAGCCTTTCAACTTTGAGCAGAAGGCTAAGATGGTTCAGGCTGAACGCGGTATCGGCGAGCTTATGAAGCACGTTGACTCCCTCGTTGTTATCCCTAACGAACGTCTTATTTCCACAAATGAAAAGCCTCTCACAATGAAGGAAAGCTTCTCACTTGCTGATAATATCCTCAAGACAGGTGTAAAGTCCATTGCTGAGCTTATCACAGTTGACGGATTCATCAACCTCGACTTTGCTGACGTTGAGACAACAATGAAGAACGCAGGCTATGCTCATATGGCTATCGGTCACGGTTCAGGCAAGGATAAGGCTGCTGAAGCTGCAAACGCTGTTATCACAAGCCCGCTCCTCGAAACTTCTATCAGCGGCGCTACAAGACTCCTTGTTAACATTGTTATGTCTGAGGACGCTCTTTCCACTGATATCGACACAGCTACAAAGCTTATCACAGAAGCTGCTGACCCTGATGTTGAACTCATCTTCGGTGCAAGCTTCGATGAAAATATGCAGGACGAAATCAACCTTACTGTTATCGCTTCCGGCTTCAAGAATATGGAGGGCGTTGGCACAGTTATTAAGGCTGACGAGCCAAAGGCAGCAGAAACAGGCGATGCAGGTGCAGATATTCCTAAGCCATCTTCTGCAATCAACGAATACTCTGAGCTGTTTGATATCTTCAACAGCAGAGGCTAAGCTACATAAAATCAAGCCGTATCCTAATGGATACGGCTTTTTTGTAAGAAGCAATTCAATGAAAACATTATGGAGACTCACTGGGGCAAACCTTTCTGAAGAAAGGTTCTTCCCCAGACCCCTTTCCAAAGACTTTCAGTCTAAAATACCCATATATGGCTATAGCCATATATGGGTATTTTACATTAGAAGTTTTAGGGAGGGAGTTTGAGGGAGGACCCTTTTCCAAAAGGGTCTCCCTCAATAGCTCTCCATAATATTTCACCGAATTACTTCTTGCAGCAGCAACATTCGCCGACAGGAGTTGTCCAGCCGAACTTGTCCTCAACCTTGCCCCACTGGATACCTGTGAGAGTATCGTAAAGCTTCTGGGAAATTGCTCCGATTTCGCCGTTGTTGAGTACCATAACCTTGTCGCCGTACTTGAGTTCGCCGACAGGAGAGATAACAGCAGCTGTACCTGTACCGAAAGCTTCGTCGAACTTACCTTCGTCGTAAGCCTTAACAAGCTCGTCAATTTCGATGTCACGCTCTGTAACCTTGTAGCCCATAGACTTGAGAAGCTCAATGCAGGACTTTCTTGTGATACCGCCAAGGATAGAACCTCTGTCAAGGCTTGGTGTAATAACTTCGCCGTCAACAACGAAGAATACGTTCATAGCACCAACTTCGTCAATGTACTTTCTGTGTACGCCGTCAAGCCAGAGAACCTGTGCGTAGCCCTGCTTTTCAGCTTCTTCCTGAGCCTTGAGGGATACAGCGTAGTTTGCAGCAGCCTTTGTGAAGCCTGTACCGCCTGTTACTGCACGAACGTACTTTTCTTCAACATAAATCTTAACAGGAGCAAGTCCGTTTGCATAGTAAGCGCCAACAGGGGAAAGAATGATAGCGAAGATAAGGTGCTTTGCAGGGTGAACGCCAACCATTGGGTCAACTGCAAAGATGTATGGACGGATGTAGAGGGAAGTGCCCTCAGCAGTAGGAATCCAGTCCTCGTCAACCTTTACAAGAGTCTTGATGGCTTCAACAGCGAAAGCTTCGTCAATCTGTGGGATACAGAGACGGTCGTTGGAGAGGTTGAGCCTTGCCATATTCTGCTCAGGACGGAAAAGCTGAATTTTGCCGTCAGCAGTTCTGTAAGCCTTGAGACCTTCAAAGTCAGCCTGACCGTAGTGGAGACACATAGAAGCAGGGTCCATAGGAATTGGACCGTAAGGAACGATTCTTGCATCGTGCCAGCCCTGACCCTCGTCATAATTCATAAGGAACATATGGTCTGTAAAAATTTTACCGAAGCCAAGCTTTGTTTCGTCAGCAGGTTTAGCCTTCGGAGTTGCAGTTCTTGTTACTTTTATTTCCAGCATTTAGAAAACTTCCTTTCTGTTTTATAAAATACACATTTATTATATCACATCTATCCACGCAATTCAAGTAGGAAAGGGAATAATTTTTAAACTTATGCAATTATCCAAGATAAAACTTGCAGAATTCTATGCAGATAAATTACAATTTGTCTGTGAGTGTGGAGTTTGGAGAGTGGAGTGAGGAGTTAAAGAGAATCATAGTTTACACAACAACTCCACACTCCACTCTCAACACTCCTAACTCTATAAATTATAATTTATATTTATAGTATAAAATAGTTTTGCCGTGGAAAAATATAAAAAAATCCGAAAGGAAATTTTCTATGGCAAAAAAGATTTCACGAAATACATTTATTATGGAAAGTCCGCCCACAATACACAGCTATGCTTCGACAGTCGGAAAAAAAGAGGGAGAAGGTCCGCTTGCAGACTGCTTTGACGAGGTTTCCGAGGATGCTTACTTCGGTCAGAAAACCTGGGAGCAAGGCGAAAGCGAGCTGATGAAGCGTACTGTTCAGCGTGCGATAAAAAAAGGGAAACTCGGCAACGATGACATCGACTATATGTTTGCAGGTGATTTGCTTAATCAATGCATAAGCTCTACCTATGGTCTGCGTGACCTTAATATTCCTTTGCTGGGCATTTACGGTGCTTGCTCAACAATGTCTGAGGGGCTTACTCTTGCGGCGCTTCTCACGGACGGAGGAATGGGAGGTAATATCGTTGCAACCACGTCTTCACACTTCTGCACGGCAGAACGACAATTCCGTTTCCCGTTGTCCTACGGCTCTGTACGCACCCCCACGGCTCAGTGGACCTGCACAGCTTCGGGTGCCGTTGTGGTTACCCCAAAGAGAGTTTCCCCGTTCATACGTGCTGTCACAATCGGCAAAATCGTAGACCTTGGTGTAACAGACGCAAACAATATGGGGGCGGCGATGGCGCCTGCCGCGGCGTATGTGATAAAGACATTTTTGCAGGACACGTCAATGGAGCCGTCCGATTTTGATGCAATTGTAACAGGCGACCTTGGCACGGTAGGAAGCAAGCTGCTTGTTGAACTGCTGATGACGGAGGGTATTAATATTTCTGCACAGCACCGTGACTGCGGGGTAATGATGTTCGATATCGAGGGACAGGACGTCCACGCAGGCGGTTCAGGCTGCGGTTGTTCGGCATCGGTTCTGTGCGGATATTTCCTGCCAAAGCTGCGTACAGGCGAGCTGAAAAATATTCTTTTCTGTGCAACGGGTGCACTTATGTCAACAACCGCTTCACAGCAGGGTGAAAGTATTCCGTCCATTTCACACGCTGTATTTATCTCTGCGGAAAGCCGTCTGCAAGACCACGAAGGAGGTGCTGAAAATGCTGATGGATTATCTTAATGCGTTTATTGTGGGAGGGGCATTCTGTGCAGTTGGACAGCTGCTGATTGATTACACCAAGCTTACACCTGCAAGAATTCTGGTTTCGTATGTTGTGGTTGGTGTAATTCTTGGTGCGTTCAATCTGTATCAGCCATTGATTGATTTTGCGGGAGCGGGCGCAAGCGTACCGCTTACAGGCTTCGGAAATCTTCTTGCGGACGGAGTGCGTCAGGCGGTTGACGAAAAGGGTCTGCTGGGCGTCCTCACAGGAGGAATTACCAATGCCGCAGGTGGGATAACCGCCGCCATACTTTTTGGACTGCTTGGTGCACTGATATTCAAGCCTAAAGAGAAGTAAGACAAATTATAATTCAACTGTTTCCACAAAAATACCGCACCCGACAGCTATGTCAGATGCGGTATAAATTATACAATAATTGTAACCTTCTGCTCCGAATACGAGGTTGAAGGCATTGTTTCCTTCGGCTCTGTATTTTCGGAAGCTGCTGTTACCTCAGGTTCTTCCTCTTTTTCCTCAAGCGGACCAAGCATTTCCGTTGCCTTGCCGTTTTCGTCAAGCCATCCCTGCTTTTCGAAATATTCCTCAAGGCAAAGACCGCTTTCCTTGATTTCAGTTGCGTAATATACGCCTACAAATCTATAGTGCCACGGCTCGTAAATGATATCTGTTATTTCCTGCTTGCCTTTCGGATAACGCAGTATAAAGCCGTACTTGTGTGCATTCTTGTCAAGCCACTTGAACGCTTCGGTGTCTTCAAAACCGTCGTCCTCCATACTTGTGTATTCCTCAGACATAATATCCAGCGCAAGACCTGCGTTGTGCTCACTTTCACCCGGAAGTGCAACCTCCGCAAGCGTATCAGCGTAAGCCTCGTCATAGGTCATACCCCTGTTGTCAATTCTGTCCTGCACGCTGTTATCGAAGTTCTGCTGCTGATACTCAATTGTGCGGTAGGCGGAAACCACCATCAGGTCAATTCCGTCCTCCTTTGCGGCATTATACATATCATCGAAATATCCTGCCGCACGGGAGTCAAAGTAATATTTTCTCCAGCTTTCAAAAATCATTGTTGTTTCAATTCTGCTGTCATAGTCCAGCGGCAGCGGATTATTCTTGTTCACAAGGAACATTGCCCATTCGTTGTCTATATTCTCTTCCTCCTCAGCAGGTTCTTCCATAATAATAACCTCAGGTGTTGTTTCGGTAAGCTTTTCCGACTCTCCCTCGGTTTCAATCTCAGCCCCTGTTTTAACCTCGGTTCCTGCCTCAGCAGCAGTATTGTTCTCATCTTTCTTGAAAACAAAGGTTGTCAGCACAAAAGCAAGCGCCAGAAGCAGTGCCGTTATAATCAATAAGTATTTTATTCCACGCAAAATTATTACTCTCCTTTTATTGTTGTTTCTTTTTATTTTACGCATAGCAATTCTCCTGAAAAAATATATTACCATTATACCACTAAAACTGTCATTTTTCAACCTTAATTCTTGACAAAATAACGCCAGCCGTGATATACTTTAATTATTAAATCTGAAAGGAATTTTCCAATGCGCTGTCCGTTTTGCAATTACGAAGATACAAAAGTCGTGGACTCACGCTCCATTGACGGAAAAAAACGCCGCAGACGTGAATGTACAAACTGCGGAAAAAGGTTTACTACATATGAAGCGGTTGAAATGCCCGTATTGCTGGTCGTGAAGCGTGATAACTCAGTTGAGCTTTTCGACAGGAACAAGCTTATCAAGGGGCTGTCCTCGGCGGTAAAAAAGCGTCCTGTTTCAATTGAAGATGTAAACAGAATTGTTGACAGCGTTGAAAGCTGTTACGCAAACAATATGCAGAATCAGATTACCTCCGCCGAAATCGGAGATATCGTGCTGAAAAGCCTGAAAGAAATGGACCAGGTTGCATATGTGCGTTTTGCGTCTGTTTACAAGGATTTCAGCGACGTGGAAAGCTTTATAAATATTATTTCTGAGCTTAAAGGGGAATAAAATGTTTAAGGGTATCAGGCTTACGCTTGATACCCTTGTTTAATGAATAATGAAAAATGAATAGTGAATAACGAATAATACATAAATCACCAAGTAATTATTATCCAATACAAAACGAACGCCAACGGCGTTCGTTTTGGTGCGGATGACAGGACTTGAACCTGCACGCAAAAGCAATAGATCCTAAGTCTATCGTGTCTGCCAATTCCACCACATCCGCATACGACTTTATAATTATAATGCTTTTTTTTACTTTTGTCAAGCAGATAACTTGTTTTAAAATTCTATTGACAAATCGTTACAGAATATATATAATTAAAGTACACTATAACTTTGAAAAGGGGTATGAATTATGCAGTATGAAATCAAGGGAACTCCGTTTCCCGTAATTATCTGTAAGCTTGAACCAAACGAAACGGTTTGCTGTCAGAAGGGTGCTATGTCTTGGATGTCACCTAATATGCAGATGTCCACCAATGCAGGCGGCGGTATCGGCAAGATGTTTTCCCGTGCTGTAAGCGGCGAGTCTATTTTCCAGAACAAGTACACTGCTGTCGGCGGCAACGGCGAAATCGCTTTTGCTTCATCCGTGCCAGGTCAGGTTCTTCCTGTTGAAATTTCTCCTGCAAGAACTATTGTTGCTACCAAATCCGCTTATATCGCTTCCAGCCCAAGCGTTGAGATGAGCCTTTTCTTCCAGAAAAAGTTCGGTGTTGGTCTTTTCGGCGGCGAAGGCTTTATTATGCAGAAATTCACTGGCAACGGCGTTGCATTCCTTGAAATCGACGGCAGCTGTGTTGAGTATGACCTTGCTGCAGGCGAATCTATTCTTCTTGACACAGGCTACCTCGTAGCAATGGACGCAACCTGCTCTGTTGATATTGAGTCTGTAAAGGGTGTAGGCAATGCGCTTTTCGGCGGTGAAGGCTTATTTAACACAAGAGTTTCCGGTCCCGGTCATATCTGGATTCAGACAATGCCTACTTATGCACTTGCAAATGCAGTACGTCCTTATATTCCTACAGGCAACTGATTTGTACATAACAAAACTAAAGCTTTCGTGCCTAAGGGTACGAAAGCTTTAGCCTGTCGATAAACTCGACAGGCTAATGAAAAATGAATAAAGAATAATGAATAGTGAATAGTGAATAGTTAAGGTGTCCGCTTTGCGGACATTTTTAATTTTATTGCCGAAGGCAATTCCTTAATTATTCATTCTTCATTATTCAATATTCACTATTCTTTGTCGAAAAGTCTTTTTCGACAAACTAAAGCTTTCGTGCCTAATGGTACGAAAGCTTTTTATATGTATAACTGTAAGGGAGGTGTGCCTGTACGCCAACTATCGTTTATGACAATTTACGATAACGGGCAATTAACTTTGATTTTCCGTTTTGTGAGGTGCGGATTGGCAAAGAGGACACCCCTTAGTGTGGGTGCGATATAGAGGTTTTGAAAGTATTGTTTAAAGCTTAATACAGCGGATTATGAAAAGCCAGCCCTGCAACATTACATTGCAGGGCTGGCTTTATGTTAGCGGTCATCATTTGTATGAATTTGACAATTACTTTCAGTTGTAAAAAGCTCAGTTGTTATTCCTACTGAATTAAACATAATGGAAATAACCAAGAGAATTTCTGAAAAAACAACTTTAAAATGCTTTTTCTTTGCTTTAAACTTAATTACGACCTTCATGTTATTCCTTTCCGCTCAAGCACACTTGCGGAAGTTTATAATGCTTAAATAAAAAACTCAAGCATTAAAACGAATACATAATCCGTTTGTGCTTGAGCAAAACATAAGATAATCAGAAAACGGATAATATTCGCATTGTAAAAGCATTTTCCTTTTTTCTAATTATCTTTGAATATTTTAATGAGCTACACTGTTCATTTTCAATTAATTTCTTACATTTATATTTTACTTTAATTTCTATTAAGCTCGTAATTTTCTTTTAAATTTATTTTCCTTTGTTTTTAGCTTTTACAATATAATACTACCACATTTTATATTATTTGTCAATATATTTCAAATTTTTTAAACCTTATCTCAACCTTAAACCACTCGCCTTGAACCTCTGCCGTCATATCGCCGTTCATACGTTCAGCAAGTCCCTTTGCTATTGCAAGTCCGAGCCCTGTTGATGAATGAGTGCGGGCGGGATCTGATTTATAAAAGCGTGTGAATATCTGCGAAATATCAATGCTGTCCGGATTATCGACCTTATTTGAGCAAGAGAAAATAACTCTTTCATTTTCTTGCTTCAAGGTCATTTCAACCGTTTTACTTCCGTGGTCGATAACGTTTTTCAGCACGTTCTGAACAATACGCTGTAACCCTTCAGCATTACAGTCAACTACTATCTCTTCATCTGTAAAATCTACCTGTACCTCAATACCCTTTTCCTGAAACTCATTGTAAAATGAAACAAGTGTCGAAGAAACACAACGAACAATATCAATAGGCTCGGTTTGCAGCTTATAGTCCTCGTTCTGTAATTTCGTATAGGTAAAAAGCTCTTCAAGCATATATTTCAGATTATTTATGCGGTTCTGAATAACATCAACGCATTGAGTACGCTCTTCCTCCGAGTCTGCGTTTTTCAAAAGCTGAAAAAAACCGTCAAGGGAGGTCAGCGGTGTACGTATATCGTGAGAAATATTAGTTATAGCGTCCTTTAAATTCTGCTCGTTATGCTCCGCCTTGTGTCGCAGCTCATCAGAGTTGTCAAGTAGTTCATTTACATTATCCGAAAGCTCATAAAGCTCCCTGAACGGCAGTCCCGAACGCAGACGAAGGTTGGTTTTATTCTTTTTCATAAATGCCAGATGGCGGCAGGTGTTTTTCACCTGTCGCCTGTAGGCTATGAATATTGAAACAGTTATAACGCTTACGATTGTAGCGATAATCGCCCATATCAACATATAAAGCTCCTTATCTTATGTCACGTTTCTGCATAACGGTCATTGATAATAATGTGGATGCCACAAGGAATACTGCACCTACCGCAATAACTCTTGCAAGGTCGCCGCCGCTTAAATCGGGGCTTACGATTGAGATACAGCCTTCAATAAGATATTTGCTGATAGTGAATTCCTCTGAAACGCCGCACTTATGAATAAGAACATCGGCAAAAGCATAAAGAAGCGAGGTTATACCCGTTGAGCAGAGGATACCGAAGGTCATACCCAAGCCTGAGCCACGGACAAGAATTGTAAGCGCAGTAACAAGCGATGCAAATGAAAAATGCAGTAAATAATGAATACCGAACACCTTTGCAAAATCGCTTACAGACTCAAATACAAGCTTGTCGCCCCAGCATATTTTACCCATAACCGCTGCCGAGAAGATAAACATGGCGAAGATAATTAATACCTGCACTGCTACCGCCGCCAGCTTTGATAATACAAGCATACCTCTGTTATTGAGCTGTCCCGCAATGTTTTTAATATAGCCGTTTTTCTGTTCACCGTTTACGAAAATGGGAGGAAAGATCGCACATAGAATTGCTAAAAGCTGACCGGCAATATTTGAGTTTATAAGGTCGGTGAAATCAATTCGGTCTGCCCATTCAGACTTTGTATCAACATACACTCCGAAGGTCACATCTGCCTCCTCCGGCGGAACTTCAGAAACGCTCATATCAGTCATATCCACGACTGTATCAGTATGTGTTGTTGCGTCATAATGCGTCATATACACGCTGAAAAAAGACACGAATACAGTTACCGCAATCATTATCCAGAAGGACTTTATACGAAAAAGTCTGTGCAGATCCATTTTTGTTAAATTAAGCATTGCCGTTTCCTCCTGTCAGATTAAGATAGTAGTCCTCAAGCGCTTCGTTTCTGACGGAAATACCGAGAGTTTTTACTCCGTTTTCAGCCAGCTTCATTGTTATATCCCCGCCGTCCTGCAGGCGTTCAAAAATCTGGATAGTATCATTGTCCACAACCTTGTATTCGTGAATACCCATCTTTTCAAGAACAGTACAGGCCTTTGCGGTGTCATCGGTTTTCAGCTCAATACGCTCGCTGCACTTCTGCAAAAGTTCTTCTCTTGTAAGCTCCTGAACAAGAGCGCCGTTATGAATAATAGCGTAATTAGTTGCTATTTTCGCAAGTTCTTCGAGGATATGGCTGGAGATTATAAAGGTGATACCCTGTTCCTTATTGAGCTTTTCAATAGTTTCTCTTATCTCAACAATACCCTGCGGGTCAAGTCCATTGATAGGTTCATCAAGAATGACTAAATCAGGATCGCCTATCAGTGCAAGAGCAATACCCAGTCGTTGTTTCATACCGAGAGAAAATTTACCTGCACGCTTTTTGCCTGTATCGGCAAGACCGACAGTTTCAAGTATCTTCGGAATTACCGTCTTATCACGCACGCCCATAGCAATACACTTTAATCTGAGATTTTCTGCCGCTGAAAGGTCAGGATAAATCCCGGGGGCCTCGATAAGTGTTCCTATACGGTGCATAACCTGTGCTTTTTCCTTGCCTTTAAAACCGAACAGAGTGAAATCACCCTTGCTTGGTGCTGCAAGTCCGCTTATCATTTTTAGGAGAGTTGTTTTACCTGCGCCGTTTCGTCCGATAAGTCCGTAAATGTCACCCTGACGGACATTTATACTGATTTGGTCTGCGGCATTGTGCTTACCATAGGTTTTGGTAAGTCCGCTTGTGGTTAATATGTAATCCATAAATTTCGTCCTTTCTGCTTTTCTTTACAACTATATAATACACTGTGCTTTCCAATAAATCGCAAAGAAAAGGTAAAGAAAGTTTCAAGATTTACTTTGAAAGCTTAAAGCCAATGCCCCATACTGTTTCAATATATTCCTCATCAGTAACCGCTTTCAGCTTTTTACGGATATTGCTGATGTGCATATTTATGGTCTTATCCTCGCCGATATAGATATCGTCCCAGGCGTAGTCGTAAATATCCTGTTTTGTAAAGGCTCTGTTCGGATTTTCCATAAGCAGCTGAAGAATTTTATACTCGTGTTTTGTAAAGGACAGAGTATTTTCACGGATTTCAGCGGACATTTCCTCTAAATTAAGTGTCAGACCCTTGTGGGTAAGCTGTTTAGCAGGTTTGCTATCAGCGTTTCGTCTTAACTGAACACCCACTCTTGCCATAAGCTCTCCTATTTCAAAGGGCTTTGTAATATAATCTTCTGCACCTGCGTTAAGCAAATCAATCTTGCTGTCAAGGCTGTCCTTTGCTGAAAGCACAATAACAGGAATGTTGAAATCATTCTTAAGCTGCGGAAGAAGCTCCTCGCCGTTTATTCCCGGGAGCATAAGGTCAAGTATAGCGAGAGAGAACTGTTCTGTTTTCGCATAAAGAAGACCCTCCGTTCCCGAAAACGCCTGCTGACAGGTATAACCTTCCTTTGAAAGTGATTTTGCGATGAGGTTATTTATATATGTATCATCTTCAATTATCAGAATTCTGGTCATATTATCACCTGTTTCTACTATATTTGTCTTTTATAAATTCAGCAACACATTCTATTTCGGGAAACAATGTTGCACGATTAATGGAAAGTGTATTAAGCTGATTCATAATTTCCTGTTTGTTATCAATTAATAATACAATCTTTTTGTTGGTTGTTTTATTTTTATATCTGTGGTTACTTAGTGAATTATCATTATTATTTAAGCCGCAAATTATGAAAGCACCATCTTGTTTTACAATACGGTTATTATTTTTTAACGCATATACAAAATAATTTTCTAATAGATTATTAAGTTCAATTTCAGCTAAAAATGAAGGCTTTTCGAGTCTGATTTCACGAATCAGGTGAGATATCGTATTTTGCAGATTATAATCATTTGAATCTTGATTTGTGAGAACTGCAGCAATTGTTTCTTTTTTCGAATAATCAATTGCTGCAAGACTTGCCAAAATGCTGACGGTGTCACTGTTAGGATATTTAATAGATTGTGAATTTGCTGATAATAACACTATTTCTCCATATCGCTCGCTTTGATTTTCGCAAGCAAAATATAATGCCACTAACGGATTACGCGTCACATCTAACAGTCTGGTCGGTAAACCATAGTGCTGCATTTCTACTAATCTTTCTAAATGAGTATTACAATTAGCAAAACTATCTGGACAATCAATTATTATATCATTATACATTCGATGTTCATTCTGTTTCCAAGAATCTAAACGCATTACTGATGGAATCAATTTGTAGTTAACATTAGAATGTCCTCTGAAAAATAGATTTTCGTCTTGAGATAAGGTTAGACTGGATGTGAATTTATTTACATCCGCAACAGAATGAAGAAAATGAATTTCTACTTTTTCATTATTATAAACTATTCCTGAAGAAAATTTAACATCATTAGCAATCGAATGAAATTCTTTAATATTTTGTAGTAACGCTTTGGTAAACTCTTGTCTTTCGTTTTTATTATTTAGAATTTTATACACCCAATAAACAATAGCTATAGATTCTAATGTACTTAAATTTTCATCAACATCTACTTCGCCTATTATATCATCCCACATTTTTACTGCATCATTTTCATTCGGAAATGTATTTGCATATAACACGGCATATTTTGAATTGCAGTTGGATAACTTACAATAAAATTCCTCTTTTTTAACTTTTGCATTTATGTAATAGCTCATATCGAAATAGCCGTCAGCAACCATTTTGTCCAAGCATATATTTTTAAACGCTTGTTGTATTTTAGCTTTATGGTATAATTCATCAAAAAAGAAAAAGAAGAACATAACAAGACTCCTTAAATAATTATTGCTCATAAATTTTTTAGTAACTTATAATACTCCCCATACTCATATGTACCATCAAATATCACAGTTGTAAATCCTTTTTTACGATAAAGATGCAACGCTGCTGTATTATCTTTATCAACACCGATAGAGATTTCTTTATATCCCATTTTTTTGATTTCATCAATCATAAAGTCCACAAGAATACCACCTATACCTTTGTTTCGGTATTCAGGCTTCACAATCAAACGTGAAAGATATATCCTCTGATTAGGGATAGTATAATCGACGTCGTTCATATCGAAAACATAAGCAATTTCGCCGAGAAACCCACCGTTTACTTTATAAACATACACGACACGATTACCTGTTTCAATTTCTTTTCGGAAAGGTTCGGTATATGGGTCGGCAGACATATTCCATATATTATTGCATTTCTCATACTCGCTGATATTCAGCTTTTCGATAACATAATCTTTAATGTTTAATTCAGTCATTTTAGTTTTTCCACACCTTTTCTACAGCCTTATTCTTAAATAAAGACAGTGCCAACTTGGGACAATGATGAATACAACGATAGCAATTCATACACATAGCCTTGTTGATTACAGGATAGCTATTAATTTCAGTAATTGCACCCTGCGGACAATTCCTTTCACACTTGCCGCAATTAACACATCTGTCCTTATGAAGATATATCGGAAATGTTGTAGCCTTGCCCAGCATTTTATTGGGATAATTCAGTGGTGTGTACCACTTGAATTTTGGAATATCAGATTTTGAATGTGATTTCAGCTTGCTTATAAAAGTGCTGAAATCCTTTTTTGTTTTCAACTGCAAATCTTTTTCATTATGAAACCAACAATCCATAAATGGTGTAAGGAGCATTCCGTCTGTTGCGGAACAGCGATAGCTTGCAGAGTGTATAGGTATGATTTTGTGTTTCAGACACTCCTTGGCAAGAATACGCAGACAGTTCTCAGAATACAGACCACAGGTTGTAAAAATAAATGCAGGGATTTTTCTGCTTGGGTTAACTGTTGCAAGAAATTTCATCAACGGCTTTGCGGGCTTGGAGTGATATGTAGGCGTACCGATAATTATAGCTGAATAATTATCAACAGAAAAATCGTTGGGTAAGTTTTCTACTGAATAAATTTCTGTGGGTATTTTATTGGCATAGCTTTTTATCTGCTCTGCAACAGCTTTTGTATTACCGACACCCGAAAAATATATTATAAGAAATGGTTTCATATTTTGCCCTCACAAATAATATTCCAACAACTTCTCATCAATAGGAGCAATGGGCTCTTTATCCTTAATATCTTTGTAAAATGCCAGCTTAACTATCTCGTCATGGTCGTTAATCTGTTTATAGATTTCTTCAATGCTCATATTTTCAAGGACAACTCCATACAAGCCGCCGTATTCAATGCGTTCCTTAGGAGAAAAATAGTCGGGCATCATAAGAAATTTCATAATGCCGAGGTATTGAAAATCAGCACCGTCAATTCCTAATTCTTCGTAGCACTCACGAACAATGCCCTCTCTTGGCGTTTCGCCTTTATCAATACATCCGCCAAAAATCTCCCATCTGTTACGCCACTTATTCCAGCCCAAAAGGTAATCTTCGCCTACCTTAACAACCGCAAGGCAATGGGTGAGCTGTTCATAGTGTGACAGGGTGCTTTCATCTTCATTTGTCATTAAGATAAAAAGATTGCCGTCCCAGTCTTTTAAGATGTAGTCAATCAAGCAGAACACCTCCATAAAATCATCTATCCCTATAATATCACAAAATCTCCCATATTTCAATCTATAAAACGCTTACCTCTTGTTTATTTCTACGAAAATTTAAAACAGGGTTATAAAACACCCCTCCATCTGACCTTAATATATGGAAGCTGTAGTTTGCGATAAAATTGCTTGCCCGATTTTATGCAA
>JAFQIY010000004.1 GCA_017415165.1 Oscillospiraceae bacterium
GTTACTCCATTTTCCACCGCCCAGGCTACTGCCTGTGCGTAGTCCGAACTGTCAGATACATCAGAAAAGTTTCCGCTGTAAGAAGTAGCAGGTGAATCTGCGTTTTTCCACAAATAAACTACCGTTGCACTTCTTGTACAAGGGGTATCGCCTGCAAACAAGGTTCCTGATACCATACCCTTGCTATAAGCCCATAAAGCAGCTTTATAGTAATAGTCTGTCACCTTAACATCGGTAAACGGATTTTCTATAATAGCTGAAGGCGAGCCTGCAGCTCTCCACATAAATGTTAAAATCTGTGCTCGTGTACAGGTTGTGTCAGGCGAGAATGTAACCTCCGATGTGCCTGAAGTTACTTCAGACTGAACTGCCCATCTTACGGGACTTGCATACCAGCTACCTGCCGAAACATCGTTAAATTTGCCCACAAAAGAAGGCTTGAAGTTATACGCTGTGCTTGGAGGATTATCCTCTGAAATTGCTGCAAGCACCTTTCTTCCGAGAGCAGATGAGTTTTTCCACACAACACCTGAAACGGAGCTTCCGTTTGTGTAGCAGTTTCTTATGTATTCGCTTCCATACTGCGTAACTACGGCAGTAACGGGAATAAGAGCATCTGATGCAGAATATCCCGAGTTTGTATCTGATACGTTACCGGCTATTATTCCCACATTGTAGCAGTTTTCAAAATGGATATCCGAAGCCGAGTAAACGAAAATACCTGCCGCTGCTCTTGCTGTAATGTTACCTGAATTGTAACAATTCTGAATAAATGATGCACTTTCAGGCGGTTTATGGTAAATTCCCGGGATTTCAGGGATTGATGCAAAAGCACAAATGCCTGCACCTATGGATTCATGCCATGAACCCATAAGGTCTCCCTCGTCAACAGGAAGTGTTATATTGCCGCTGTTATAGCATTCGTGGATATGTGTTGTATCTATAGCGCCGACGATACCGCCGACATAAAGATTTTTGTCTGCATGGGTTATATTTACACTTATATCCGAGTCGTTAAAGCATTTTTCAAGGTGCAAGCGATGACCCGGAGCACTGCCTGCATCTGCACAAATGCCGCCTATGCGAAGGTTAACATGCGGTGCACCGTCAAGATTTTCCGCATTAATCGGGCGGTTTGCCTCTTCCTCATTTGCAGTGACATTAAATTTAATTTTTCCGCCTTTGGAATAACAGTTGTAAATATCTGTACCGCTGTTCATACCGCCGCAGATTGCACCTGCATAAAGGTCAAGATTTTTCTTGATATCTGTATAAGTTACATCAATGTTAAAGTTTACAACGCCTAAATTTTTAATTTTATATTCCTCAGGGCTTGATGCAAGGTTTGCAAAAAGACCGTAGGCTCTCCAGTTGCCTGTTTCTGTCATAAAAGGAGTGTTCTCGTTTATAACAATGGTCATACCTGATACAACATGACCGTTACCGTCAAATGAACCCTGGAATGAGCAGGCATAATTTTCTGCTTTATTCCAGCCTCCGCCCATAAAACCGTAAGCAGGCGTACCGCCGATGGGAACCCAGTTGCCCCAATTTGAAAGGTCAATATCCGCTATCAGCTTGTAATGGTTTTTAGGACCCTGTCGAAC
>JAFQIY010000046.1 GCA_017415165.1 Oscillospiraceae bacterium
AAAACGGAGAATGGGGTGAGAAATGCGACAGCATTTCGAGGGGAAGCGTACAAGACCGCTTCCCCTTGTTGCAGTTACACAGCAAATTAATCTCAAAAACGTGCCAGTGGCACGTTTTTGACGTAACTTTACTTTAATCACTACGCAGAAGCAGTGGCTTGCGCCACTGTTGGAGAGGCTCTCTCTTGCAGAGCCTCTCCCTTTTGAAGCTACCGCTTCAAAATTCCCTCTCCAGAGCGTTTCTCAGGCAGCGCCTGCGGGCGCAAGAAAGGTTTTCGCCCTCTGCGGAGGGCGATTTAGGGGCGTTGCCCCTAAAAACCCCACCAAAGGGGACACAGTCCCCTTTGGAAACCCATTATTTAAACGCTATAGTTAGTCAGCTAAATCATAATTCTCCATTGAGTCAATATAATAAACAGCAAATGCCCAAAACGCTGGGAACCAAAATTCCCAGCGTTTGTTCATTCCCATTTATTCTTTTCATCGGGGCAGTCGGCGTTCTTTTTCGCTGCCCTTGCTTCAACGTAACAGCCGCATTTCACGCACATTCCGTCTGCAAGGCTTTCGCACCCCTTGCAGATTTCAAGACGTCTTGCGTACTCCTCATCGTCAGCCTTTTTATCGGGCGGCAACGCTTCGACGTACTCACTCACGCTTTGGTAGACCTCCTGCAAATCCATTTCTGCAAGCAGGCATTTTCTGCAAACTATTTTCATTCAAGCACTACCGACACAACGGAACAAGCAGGCATTTTCACGGTTACTGCGCCATTATCAAGCTTAACCTCATAAGCCTTTGGTGCAACCTTGTTGCCGTCCTCGAAGTCATTGTACGCACGGATATCTGCGTCAAGAATTTCAGCGGCAGCCTTTGCTGCTGCAAAGCCGCTGATTGCACAGCTGATTTCGTACTCCTCATCAAGTGAACAGTTGGCAAGTGTAATTGTCATCTTGCCGTCACGGACGGAAACGCTCTGAGAAATTGCAGGAATTTCCTCCTTGCCGACCTTGTCGTTTTCGCAGAAGCTGTAAACGAGGTCACTGTCCTGATGTGTCTTGAACATATTGAAAATGTGGTATGTCGGTGTCTTGACCATCTTCTTGCCCTCGGTAAGGATAAGCGCCTGAAGCACGTTTACTGCCTGAGCGAGGTTAGCCATTATCACTCTGTCGGAATGGCTGTTGAACATATTGAGGTTTACTGCCGCAACGATAGCGTCACGCATTGTATTCTGCTGATAGAGGAAGCCTGGGTTTGTGCCGGGTTCAACGTCGTACCAGCAGCCCCACTCGTCAACGATAAGACCGATTGTGTTGTTGGGGTTGTAGCGGTTCATAATCTCGCTGTGACATGTGATAAGCTCATCCATATAGAGCGTTTTGGAAATTGTTGTGTAGTATTCCTCGTCTGTGAAATCGGTAGCGCTGCCCTTGTGTCCCCAATCGCCTGTTGGCACGGTGTAGTAATGGAGGGAAATAGCCTTTGTGTGCCAGTCCTTGACATTTTCCATCAGCACCTCTGTCCAGTGGTAATCCTCGGCGTTAGGTCCGCAGGCAACCTTGAACAGCTCGTTGCCGCTGAAATTACGGCAATAGGTCTGATAACGGCGGTACTCGTCGGCATAATATTCGGGACGCATATTTCCGCCGCAGCCCCAGTTTTCGTTGCCGATACCGAGATATTTCAGCTTCCACGCCTTGTCACGACCGTTCTTGCGGCGCAATTCAGCCATTGGTGAGATGTCGTCTGAGGTTATGTACTCAACCCACTCTGCAAGCTCCTGAACAGTACCGCTGCCGAGATTTCCTGCAAGATATGGCTCACATTCAAGCTTCTCACAGAGGTTGAAGAATTCGTGCGTACCGAAGCTGTTGTCCTCAACAACTCCGCCCCAGTGGGTGTTTATCATTTTCTTACGGGAGGATTTTTCGCCAATACCGTCCTTCCAGTGATATTCGTCTGCAAAGCAACCGCCCGGCCAGCGGAGTACGGGCATTTTAATCTCCTTGAATGCCTCGATAATGTCGTTTCTTACGCCGTCTGTGTTTGGAATTTCGGAGTCCTCACCGACGTAAATTCCGTTGTAGATACATCTGCCGAGGTGCTCGGAAAAATGACCGTATATTTCACGGTTGATATGGGATTTTTTATCAAGTGCATTAACCAACATATTAAGCTTTTTCAATTTGAACAGCTCCTTTTCAATTTGTTAGGCAAAGTATACCACTCCTGCAATATCTTGTCAATAGCTTAGGATGCTCAGAACTGACTTATTGTGCAAAAGCCAATTGAATTTATAACATTCTGAGCAAAATATATGCTTTGATAACGGACATTGATTTTTGTTGCTCGGCACATATAAATGCTGTCATAAATTCTGCTTTTTTGTTAAATGTGCATATATTATAAAAATTTGAAAATAATGATTGACAAACCTCAGATGTTGTGATATAATAATTAATAGTTTAACACTTTAAAGTCCCAAGTTGTTAAAGTTTGCATTGCTAAAGTGATGATTGTTAAAGTATTTAAATGGAGGTTATATACAATGGATAAAAGAAAGGGCTCATTAATGAGTGTAAGAGATGATTTAAAGGTTCTTGATGCAACTATCAGAGACGGTGGTCTTTGCAACAATTTCAATTTCTCCGATGAATTCGTTACAGAGCTTTACAAAATGAATGTAAAATGCGGAACTGATTATATGGAATTCGGCTACAAGGCAAGCAGAAATATGTTCAAGGAAAGCGATTTCGGAAAGTGGAAATTCTGTAAGGAAGAAGATATCCGTTCTATCGTGGGTGAAAATCCTACTGATTTGAAAATCGCTGTTATGGCTGACGTTGGAAGATGTGATTTCAAAACAGACTTCCTGCCAAAATCCGAAAGCGTTATTGATATGGTGCGTGTAGCGTGCTACATTCATCAGATTCCTGCTGCTATTGAAATGATTGAGCATTTCCACAACCTCGGATACGAAACCACCTGCAACATTATGGCTATTTCTCAGGCAAGCACAGAACAGCTTACACAGGCGCTTGAAATGCTTTCTGAGACAAATGTCGATGTAATTTACCTTGTTGACAGCTACGGCTCACTTTACCCTGAAAATGCCTGCGAGCTTGCAAAGTTCTACCTTGCCGCTGTTGAGGGTACAGGCAAGCAGATTGGTTTCCACGCTCATAACAATCAAAATCTTGCTTTTGCCAACACTATTGAAACAATGTCCTACGGCGTTTCCTATCTTGACGCAACTGTTCAGGCTATGGGACGCGGTGCAGGAAACTGTGCTCTTGAGCTTCTTCTCGGCTTCCTTAAAAATCCGAAATACAATCTCTACCACGTTCTCAGATTTATTGAAAAATATATGACTCAGCTTAAAAAGGACGGCGTTGTATGGGGCTTTGATATGCAGTATATGCTGACAGGTCAGCTCAATCGTCACCCTCGTGAGGCAATTGAATTCACAACACTTGAACGCACGGATTACTCCGAATTTTACAAGTCGCTGCTTGAAAATTATTGATTTCATACAAAAACAAATGCACCGTACACGGGAATTCGTGTACGGTGCATTTTTGTGCGTTTTACATTATTCGATTGTCTTTGCCTTTTCAAAGATTTCAAGAACTTCATCAGAAGGCTTCTTATCAATGAGAGAAACAACAACTGTGAGAAGAATTGATGCTGCAAATCCGGGAACGATGGAGTACATAATTCCGCCGAGGTGGAGAATGTTGTCCCAGAGGAGAACTGTTGCTGCACCTGCGATAATACCTGCAACCGTACCCTTGAGGGTGAGTCTCTTCCAGTAGAGGGAGAGGAGAATTGCAGGACCGAATGCTGCACCGAAGCCAGCCCACGCATTTGATACGATACCCATAATGGAATCCTTAGGGTCAAGTGCGAGGATGCAGGCAATTACGGAAATAGCCATTACTGCACCACGGCTTACCCACATTGTTGTCTTTTCGGAAACTTCCTTCTTTACAACTACCTTAAAGAAGTCGTTTGCTACTGCGGAAGCTGTTACGAGAAGCTGGCTGTCTGCCGTACTCATAATTGAAGCAAGAACAGCGGAGAGGAAGATACCTGCAAGCACACCCGGAAACAGCATTTTTACAACATTGATGAAGATAAGCTCCTGTTCAGCAGAAGTAGAAAGCATTGCAAGTCCGTTTGCCTCATAGTAAACACGTCCGAGGATACCGATGAGAACTGCTGCACCGAGGGAGATAAGTACCCATACAACAGCGATAATTCCCGACTTCTTAACGCTCTTGGCATCCTTGATTGCCATAAAACGAACAAGAATGTGCGGCATACCAAAGTAACCGAGTGCCCACGCTACATCACTGATAATTGCATTTGCACTTCTGTTTTCAAAGAGAGAAGCAAAGCCGCTTGCGTCCTCGCCCTCAGCAACAAGCTTCTGAGTTGATGTAATCATATCCCAGCTGAAATTGTCAATGTTGCTGATAAGTGCGATTGGAAGTGCGACAATTGCAAGGAACATAAGCAGTCCCTGAATGAAGTCTGTCCACGCAACAGCATTGAAGCCGCCCATAAGTGTATAAGCGATAATGATAAGTGCTGAAATAATTACAGCAGCCTTAGTGTAGGTTTCGTTAGTGCTGTCGATATTGAATACAACCTGGAAAAGCTTGCCGCCCGAAACAAAAGCGGAAACTGTGTACACAAGGAAGAACACGAAGATTACTACCGCACATACAAGACGTACAATCGGGCTGTCAGCCTTAAATCTGTTCTGGAGATACTGCGGAATTGTAATTGAGTCGCCTGCCGCTTCTGTGAAACGGCGGAGTGGTTTTGCAACGAATGCCCAGTTGAGAATTGTACCGATTGCAAGACCGATTGCAATCCAGTAGTTGCCCATACCTGTTGCAAAAGCCGCACCCGGCAGACCCATCAGAAGCCATCCGCTCATATCGGAAGCCTGCGCTGACATAGCTGTTACCCAGCTGTTCAGTCCACGACCTGCGAGGAAATATTCGTTCATATTTTTGCTCTTATTGGAGAAGTAGAAGCCGATTGCAAGCATTACTGCAAGATAACCGATAAATGCCACAAGCACTAACGGGTCGGCATTTTGGAAAAACCCCATTATAACCCTATCCTTTCATAATATATTATTCTAATATTTTACCATAAAAATTAACAAAATGTATGAACTTACGGTAAATTATGAGTTTGGAGTGTGAAGAGTGGAGTGTGGAGTTGTAACGCTGACTTCGCTCCTCACTCCACTAAACGAACTTGTTCGTTTTTCTATCTCCTCACTCTAAAAATTCCATTACCATATCCGCGCAGGCTGTGTAGCTTTCTGTCACGCCGAGATTTTTCGGAGCAGCCTTTTTTCCGTACACAAGAAGCGGCACGGTTTCACGGGTGTGGTCCGTACCCTTGTAGCAGGGGTCACAGCCGTGGTCAGCGGTAATCATAATCACTTCATCATTGCCAATCATCTCCATAAGCGTGCCAAGCTGTTCGTCAAAACGATTCAGTGCATTGGTGTATCCCTCAACGTCACGGCGGTGACCGTAGCTCATATCAAAATCAACTAAGTTAACGAAGCAAAGTCCGTTAAAATCACGCTTTGCGTAGCCGAAGGTCTTTTCCATACCGTCATCGTTGCCGCTGGTGCGGACAAACTCGGTTATGCCCTTGCCAACAAAAATATCGTTGATTTTTCCCACGGCAATGACGTCCTTACCTGCGTTTTTCAGCTTGTCAAGCATTGTTTCAGCAGGCGGCTCGATGGAAAAATCGTGGCGGCGTGAGGTGCGTGTGAAAGGGTACTCGCCCTCGAAAGGACGTGCAATAACTCTGCCTACACCGTGTTCACCAACAAGAATTTTTCTCGCAATTTCGCAGTATTCGTACAGCTTTTCCACAGGAACAACGCTTTCGTGCGCCGCAATCTGGAACACGCTGTCTGCTGAGGTATAGACGATAAGCGCACCCGTTTCCATATGCTCCCTGCCGTAATCCTTGATAACCTCCGTGCCCGAATAGGTCTTGTTACATAGCACCTTTCTGCCTGTTGCCGCAGAAAACTTGTCGAGGATATCCTGCGGAAAGCCGTTGGGGTAAGTGGGAAGCGGATTTTCGGAAATTATGCCGGCGATTTCCCAGTGACCGATTGTGGTGTCCTTGCCCATTGACTTTTCCGTCATTCGTCCGTATGCACCGATTGGATTTTCACAAGGCTCGCCGTAGTCCATACCATCGATGTTGAACAGACCAAGCTTACGCATATTCGGCACGTTCAGCCTGCCCGTATTATAACAGCTTCTGAACGTATCAGCACCCTTGTCACCGAACTTTTCAGCGTCGGGGGCGTTGCCGATACCTGCACTGTCGAGGACTATTAAAAATACTCTTTTCATAAAATCTTCCTTTCGGGTAATTACTCTTTAAACCTGCACCATCTTTTGTATAATACTCGTAAAGACGATATATTTCTGCCTCTTTTTTCACTTCTTCACAATTACTAGCATATGAATATTACAATTAATTTGGACAATACTCTTTTTCAAAATTATATTTTTCAAGTATTTCCATAAATACCTTTTTGTCTTCCTCCGAATGGTATGATTCAAAACACATCCACGTCCCCTGAAGTTGATTGTCTCCAGTATCCCATAAATATCCATCATCATATGGTATATTACCTATTCCAGCACTGATATGTCCTGAATCTTCACTTCCAAACAACACATCAGGAACACCTGCTTCTAAATAAACATCTCTATTTATATTCCAAAAATCTTTTTGTGATAATTCGTACAAAAACTCATTAAGTTCAGCAATAGTTCGAGCTGATTTTTGAGGTAACCCGCTGTAATCTTCAATATACCAATTATATAGAAGCACTACCGAAATAGAATCATCTGTAATTTTGACAGACGAGATATGTTCCTCAAAAGGATTCATTAAAGTCAATAATTTAAATCGTATTGCCATATGTATTTTAAAATCTGTAAATATAAATAATGCTGTGAAAAAAGCAACTAAACAGCAAAATCCTAAAATTATATGTTTTATATGTTTTTTAAAATTTGCATATACATTATGCTCGGCAATTCTCTGCATAGTATCTTCGTATGTCGGTTTCACTTTCTCTCATCGTCTTTCCTCCGAAAGCTTCTCCGCAAGCTGTTCCGCCGCCGAGATAACCGCCTCTGGAAAACCGTTTACCTTCAACAGCTTTATAGCGTTTCTCGTCCTTGCGGCGCCTTCCTTTATCTTATAATCAAAGGTTACGTCATCATCGGTAACCGTTTCTTCAAAATGAACATTTCTGTAGCAATCCTCAAGCATAACCGTCAGCTCGATATCGTGGGTTGCCGCAACGCAGATACTCTCCGTTTCAGCCATTTCCTTCAGCACGCTTACCGAAGCAGCGATACGCTCGATTGTGTTTGTGCCCTTTAAAATCTCGTCAATCACGCAGAAGCAGTATTCCGTCCTGACCTGCTCAACAATACGCTTCATTGACTTGATTTCCGCCACGAAGTAGCTGTCCCCTGCGCAGATATCGTCACGTACAGCCATTGATGTCACGACCTTGCACCTACGCAGACGGAATTGCTCCGCTGTACAAGTGAGGATACTTTGTGCAAGAATTGCATTTATTGCGGCGGCTTTGACAAAGCTGCTCTTGCCCGAAGCGTTTGACCCTGTAACAAGGATATTCCCCGTTATGTCAAAGTCATTCGCCACGGGATTTTCGATAAGTGGGTGCACCAAGCCATTGAATGTCATTTCCCTTTTCTCGGTAAATTCAGGCACGCACCAAACCTCTGAGCTGCCCCTGAAATTCAGCACCGCACAAACTGCGTCGAGAAAGCCTATGTGCTTGTAGACACGGTTTATTTCTTCTTTCTTGTCACCGATAAGCTCACGGAGATATGCGTAGGTATTCAAATCTCGGAGAGTTATAAGCTTGGCATAGCCTTCAACTATATCAGCCAAGACATCGGCAGACGCTTCCTTGCCAATCTGTGAAAGAAGCTTTGCCGCCGATGCAAATGGCTTGTATAGCTCGTTGAATTCGGTATAGTAACTGTCGTTGCTGACCTTGCCCAGCTTTTGCGCACAGAAAAGAATTCTGCACAGATATTTCATCATTCCGAGGTGATGCTCGATTTTCACGGAAGTTTTGTAATAAACCGCCATATTACAGATACAGCCTGCAATTGCACCAACCAGCGCACCTGTTCCCGATGCAAAAAGGAAACCGAGAATGCCTGCTGCAATCGGAAGAAAAACCAGCACCATATAAAGCTTTGGACTGCCGATATACTCAAATCCCTCTGCACCCCGCAGGCAGGATTTTGCTACGCTGTTGTAGTTGAAAATTCCGAGATTGTGCAGGGATTTACAGGTTTCATAGCGAAGCTTTTCATCCTTTTCCAGCAGGTCAAGCAGATGCTTGAAGTCCGCCTCCTCCTCAGAGGTAAGCTGTCTGTGCAGAAGTGCGTAGAGGTACTCCTCGCCCACGGAGCTTTCACAGGTGTTGACACGCTCAAAAACCTCATCCATATCAAGGTCATTCCACGTGATATCATCGGCATTGAGATTGTCGATATCGACGTACCGATAATACTCGGAAATGCTTTCCATTTCGTTGTCACGCTTGCTGTCGGGAGCCTTGTCAAAGGCGTTCAGTACGTCCTTCTCAAGTCTGTTTTTCTTTGCAATTTTTGATACAATTATTGCCGCAATAACCATCGTAATAAAAACCAGCATTACAATGGTAATCATAATTCCGTCTTCCATTAATAGCTGCCTGCCTCCTCGTTGTTGAGAAGCTTAACAGCTGAGCTTGTACCAATTCTATCACAGCCTGCTTCAAGGAACATTTCCAAATCCTCACGGGACTTGACACCGCCTGCGGCTTTCATCTTCACATTCTCACCGATGTGCCCCTTGAAAAGGCGGATATCCTCAATCTTTGCGCCGCCTGTGCCGAAGCCTGTGGAGGTCTTGATGTAGTCTGCGCCGCCCTCGGTTACGCACTGGCAAAGCTGGATTTTTTCCTCGTCGGTAAGGTAGCAGGTTTCAACGATAACCTTGAGAATATGACTGCCGCAGATTTTCTTCACAGCGGCAATCTCTCTTGTTACCTCGTCAAACTCGTTGTTTTTAACCATACCGAGATTGATTACCATATCAATTTCGTCAGCGCCGTCAACAATTGCGTTTGCCGCTTCAATAACCTTTACCTCGGTTGTGTTGTAGCCGAGAGGAAAACCGATTACCGTACAGATATTGAGACGCGGAAACTTTTCCCTTGCGTATCTTACATAAGCGGGAGGGATACAAACGGAAGCCGTGCCGAACTTTTCTGCTTCGATGCAGAGTGCGTCGATGTCAGCCTTTGTGCTTACCGCTTTAAGCTGTGTATGGTCAATGTGGGACATAATTTCGTTGTTTGTCATATGTAACAATCCTTTCATTTTCAGATATATTAATTATAACCTATTTATTGTATTTTGGCAATAATAATATACAAAAACAACAATATTTTATTGACATTTCTTCGAAGCGTGGTATAATATAAACAACACCGCTTTAACACAGGAGAGTGTATTATGAGCAGCAAAAAATTTTCCCTCATAAATTTCTTATACAAGGACGTTTCCTTCGACAGCGAGGAAAGTCAGTTTCTGCTGATGATGAGATTTTTTTATATCATCACGGCTTTGTACATAGTTTCATTCTATATTTTTGCCGCAGTTTCAGGCATACTCAAGGAAGCACCTATACTGCTGGTATGGCTGCCGCTTCACGTTGCCTGCTTCTTTACTACCTACCACTGCGGCAGACGTGTGGTATTCCACATATTCTCAGGCGGAATACTGACGTGGCTGATTTACTCGGTTTACCTTATGGGCGAGGATTACGGTGCGCACTACTTTATTTATCCGCTTATGGTAATCTCCTTTTTTGCAACATATCGGAATTTCAGGGGCAAGGCAATTTATATGACCTTCCTGCTGGCGCTGAACATTGCAGTGTATTTCTACGGCACGGTGCACGAGCCTGTTCTGAAAATTACCGAAAAGCAGGGCAATGTGCTGAATGTTATGTACACGGTTACGCTGTTTGTGTGTATGTTTGTAATCTGCTTTATTTTCAGCAACACCAACCAGTCTGCACTTGAAAAGCTGAATGTCTACAACCGCAGGCTGAAAAAAGAAGCGGAAACCGATGCGCTTACGGGGCTTATGAACCGCCGCTGTATGTACAAGGCACTGGAAGAAAATATGAGTATTGCAGACACAGTTTTCTCCGTGGCAATCGGTGACATTGACTTCTTCAAGAAAATCAATGACACTAAGGGGCACAACTTCGGTGATGATGTGCTGAAACAGCTTGCGGCATATTTTATGGAATATATGAAGGAAAAGGGTATCGTCTGCCGTTGGGGCGGCGAGGAATTCCTGTTCCTGTTTCCTTCCTGCGGCATTGACAAGGCTTACGGTTATGTGCTGGAAATGAAAACTCACATTGAAAAAATGCCGATTACTTTTTTCGGCGAAACAATTAATATAACAATGACCTTCGGTGTTGAGGAACACAAGGCAGGGTCACTTGTTACCGAGCTGATAAGCAAGGCTGACAGCAAGCTTTACGACGGCAAGGCAGGCGGACGAAACACAGTTGTAAAATAAAAAAATCAAGGGTACCGGATTTGCGTTCCGATACCCTTCCGACTGTCGATAAAGTCGACAGTCGAATGAAAAATGAATAAAGAATAATGAATAGTGAATAGTTAAGGTGTCCGCTTTGCGGACATTTTTAATATTATTGCCGAAGGCAATTCCTTAATTATAAATTATTCATTCTTCATTATTCAATATTCACTATTCTTTGTCGAAAAGTCTTTTTCGACAAACTAAAGGGTATCGGATTTTGTGTTCCGATACCCTTTCTTGTTATTCCTCGATATAAACCTTCTTCATCTTCTGTTCGTTGACAGGTCTGTCACCGAAGCTTGTCTTTGTTGTTGCAATTTCGTCAACAACCTCGATACCCTCAACAACCTTGCCGAAAGCAGCGTATTCGCCGTCAAGGTGAGGAGCGTCCATATGCATAATGAAGAACTGAGAACCTGCGCTGTCCTTCATCATAGAACGTGCCATAGAGATAACGCCTCTTGTGTGCTTGAGATCGTTCTTTACGCCGTTGGAAGCAAACTCGCCCTTGATATGGTGACCGGGACCGCCCATACCTGTTCCCTCAGGACAGCCGCCCTGAATCATAAAGCCTTCGATTACACGGTGAAAGATAAGTCCGTCGTAAAAGCCGTCCTTAACGAGCTTTTCGAAGTTTTCAACTGTAATAGGAGCGATTTCGGGATAAAGCTCCAGCTTGATTTTCTTGCCGTTTTCCATTTCAATAACTACCATAGTGATAATTCCTTTCAGAGTAAAAATATTACTGAATGATTATATCACATTTTCCAGCAAATTGCAAGTGGCATCTGCTACCCCTTTACAGCGCCTGCGATAACGCCCTCGATGATATATTTCTGGCTGAAAAGGTAGAAAATTATTATGGGGACAATTGCAAGGACAAGCATTGCCATAAAGCCGCCCCAGTTGACAGCACCGTATGCGCCCTGCATTGCAATCTGAATTGCCACGGGGAGAGTCTTGTTGTCCGTGCCTAAGATAAGATATGGCAGGAGATAGTCGTTCCATATCCACATTGCGTTGAGGATTGTTACGGTTATTGCTGTTGGTTTGAGAATTGGCATTACCACGAGAAAGAAAATCTGCACGGGGTTACAGCCGTCGATTTCCGCCGCTTCTTCAAGCTCCCTCGGGATACTTTTCACAAAGCCGCTGAGCATAAACACGGACAGACCCGCTCCGAAACCGAGGTACACGAAAATTATTCCCACAGGGTTATTGAATTTAATTTTTGTTACTACATAGGTCATAGTGTACATAACCATCTGAAAGGGTACAATCATACTGAACAGAAAGGTTTTGTAAATCGCGCCTGTGAGAAAATTCTTCACGCGGACAAGATACCAGGCTGTCATTGAGCAAAGCACTGCAATCACCAGCACGGAAAGCACGGTGATAAACAGCGAGCGGAGAAATGCTCCGAGAATTCCCGAGCTTTGTATTCCTGCGGCATAGTTTTCGAGTCCTGCAAAGGTTTCGCTGTTTGGCAGAGTGAAGGGGCTGCCCATAATGCTGAATTTTGTCTTGAATGAATTGATTACGACAATAAAAATCGGAAACAGAAACAGTGCCGCAAGCAATACAAGAAAACCAAAAAGAATGATATTGTTACGCTTTTTTGCCATCAGCTTTCGACCTCCCTGCTGCTTGTGAATTTAAGCTGTGCAAAGGCAATCAGCGCCACGATAAGGAAGAAAATTACCGCCTTTGCCTGACCTACACCCTGCCAGCCTGCACGTCCGTAAAAGGTGTTGTAGATGTCAAGTGCAAGCATTGATGTTTTTCTTGCAGGTGCACCTGCGGTAAGGGCGAGGTTCTGGTCAAACAGCTTGAATGAGTTGGTCAGGGTGAGAAAGGTGCAGATTGTTACTGACGGCATAAGCATTGGAATTGTCACGTTTTTAAGTGTCTGCAGACGTGTTGCACCGTCAATCTGCGAGGCTTCGTGCAAATCACGGGGGATATTCTGCAAGCCTGCGATATAGATTACCATCATATAGCCGATTAACTGCCAGTTGGTAAGGATAACCAGTCCCCAGAAGCCGTAGCTTGGGTCATAGCTCAAATCTACGCCGAAACGGTTCAGCACGCCGTTGATAATTAAATTCCATATATAGCCAAGCACAATTCCGCCGATAAGGTTCGGCATAAAGAAAATTGTGCGGAACACGTTCTTGCCCCTGACTGCACTTGTCAAGGCAAGTGCCAACAGGAATGCAAAAATATTCACGGTTACAACCGAAACAACAGTGAACTTTGCCGTAAACCACAGCGCATTTAGAAAATCGGCATTGCTGAATGCAAGTGCGTAGTTCTTGAAGCCTACCCATTGTGCATTTTCAACCGTAGTGAACTTGTTGAAGGAAAGGTAAATTCCCATCAGAAACGGCACTATGAAGAACGCTGCAAAAGCAATCAGTGTCGGCAGAACAAACAAAGGAAAATACTTTTTAATTTTAACCAGCCCCTTTGTTACTGTGCAAGATAAGAGCTTTCTGTTTTCCAGCTTTCTGTTACAATTTTCTCAACGCCTGACCAGTCTATGCTGCCCTGCGCATACTGGAGAAGGGCTGCGCCGAAATCCTCCTTGAAGGTCTGACTTGGGAAAAGTGTAAAGTTCCAAGGAATATTTACGATGCCGTCCTCGTCCATCCAGTCGAGCACTTCACGGGTAAGCGGGTCGTCAGGTGTGTCTGCGTCGTCAAAGGTATCAAACGGTGCAATGAAGCCGAGGCTGTTTGTAACGTAATCCTTGCCCATTTCGCTGGAATAGAGCCAGTAGAGGAAGTCAGCGGCAGCCTGCTGTTCCTCCTCGGAAGCCTGAGAATTGATACAGAAATAGTTTTCCGTACCGATGCAGAGTCCCTGATTTTCTTCGCCCTCAACACCTGTATAAATCGGCAGATACTTGATATTCTCAGCGGTTACAACGTTGCCGTCAATGCCGTTAATCTGACTCCACGCCCAGTTGCCGTTCTGCACCATTGCGCACTCGCCGAGGGCAAATTCAGCCATTGACTCGTCGGTAATCTTTGAACCGAGCATTTTTCTGTCAACGGTGGAATTGTTGATATACAGGTCAAAGATATTGCGGAAATTTTCGCCGTATGCAAAGGTGATTTCCTTTGTTGCGTCACTTGTCAGGTCAACGTTGTTATTGGTAAATTCATAATAAATCGGCACGTTTGCAAGGTGTGTCTGCCAGCGCCAGTCGTCACCGGGTTTGAGTGAGGTGCAGGCAAAAACGCCCTTGATACCAAGCTCGTCCTTCTTCGCCTGCATATCCTCAACAACGGCTTTAAGCTCGCCAAAGCTGTCAACATCTTCCATATCTTCAAGGGTAACTGCCTTGTTTTCAAGGTCGAAATATTTATCGGTAATTTCTTTGTTGTAAATAATTCCGTAACCCTCAACGGTGTACGGAATACCATAAGGCACGCCGCCAACGGAAAGGGCGGAATTCTTATCAGTAAGCGCAGCATAAATTCTTGTATTGCTGAGGTCGGCACAGTAACCGCTCCAGTTTGCGTAGCCTCTTGGTCCGTTTACCTGAAAGATTGTCGGCGCTTCGGAGGTGGACATCTTCGCACTGAGAGTCTGCTCGTAGGTGTTGTTTGCGGCGGTTTCAACGATAACCTTGTTGCCTGTCTGCTCCTCGTAGGTTTTCACAATTTCCTCGTAAGCAGTTGCACTTTCGGGCTTGAAGTTGAGAAAGCGGACGGTATGCACAGCATTTTCGGGCATATCGGTTACACCTTGTTCAGGCTCTTCGTCACGTCCGCAGGCGGTAAAAAGTGATGTACCTGCGGCAAGTGCAAGAATTAAAGCAATCTGTTTTTTCATATAATCAAATCCTTTCTGAAATTACAAAAATTGTTTTAACTATTATTTTCAGAAATGCCTTGACTATACATAAAAAATTTATTATTAAAAGCAAATTTTTTGTTGCAACAAAATTGAATATATAGTACAATATCTGTAATCACATTGAAAGGGTGTAATTATTATGGCTAAGATAACTCTTGACTGGAATAAATATATTAATAAGTCACGTCAGGTTGCCGCTGAGGGCGTTGTGATGCTGAAAAACGACAACAGCGTGCTTCCGCTTGACAAGGACAAGTGCACAGCTGTTTTCGGACGTATTCAGAGTCACTACTACAAGAGCGGTACAGGCTCAGGGGGACTTGTAAATGTTACCGAGGTTGTGGGCATAACCGAGGGACTTCTGCGCTGTGGTGCAAAGCTTAATCAGGAGCTGATTGACACCTACGCAAAGTGGGAGGAAGAAAACCCATTCGACAACGGTGCAGGCTGGGGCGGCGAGCCTTGGTCACAGAAGGAAATGCCCCTCGATGATGATTTTGTTGCGCACATTGCAGCTGAGTCAGACTCCGCCGTGGTAATTATCGGACGTACCGCAGGTGAGGAGCAGGACAGCTCACCTGTTGAGGGGTCTTATCTTCTCAGCGCACTTGAAAAGGAAATGCTTTGCAAGGTTCGTAAGCATTTCAGGAAAATGGCGGTGCTTCTCAATGTGGGCGGCGTGATTGATATGAGCTTTGTGAAGGAGATTAACCCTGACTCTGTTCTTTACGTCTGGCAGGGCGGTATGGTTGGCGGACTTGGCGTTGCTGACGTGCTCCTCGGCACAGTCAACCCTTGCGGCAAGCTTGCTGACACGATTGCTGAAAAGCTTGAAGATTACCCTGCTTACAAGTATTTCGGCGACCCTGTAAGAAACTTCTACTGCGAGGATATTTATGTGGGTTACCGCTACTTCGAAACGTTCGCTCCTGAAAAGGTGCTTTATCCTTTCGGCTACGGTCTTTCCTATACAACATTTGAATTTAAAACAGTTTCCGCTACTTCCGACAGCGAAAAGATTACTCTTGAAATCAAGGTGAAGAATACTGGCAGTTACGCTGGCAAGGAAGTTGTGCAGGCTTACTGCGAAGCACCGCAGGGCAAGCTTGGCAAGGCAGCAAGAGTGCTTTGCGGATACGAAAAGACAAAGGAGCTTGCACCGAATAAGGAACAAGTTCTCCGCATTGAAATTCCGATGTACAGCATTGCTTCCTACGATGACACAGGTGCAAGCGGACACAAATCCTGCTATGTTCTTGAAGCAGGTACATACAATATTTATGCAGGCGGAAACGTTCGCTCTGCGGCTTGTGTTTACAGCTTTGATATCGCTGAAACAACCGTTGCTGAACAGCTTACCGAGGCACTCGCCCCTGTTCTCCCCTTCGAAAGAATGGTAAACCGTGACGGCAAGGCTGTTATGGAAAATGCACCTCTTGCTGAATTTGATATGGACAAGCAGCGTGCTGAAAATCTTCATGCTGAAATTTTGCAGACAGGCGACAAGGGCATTAAGCTTTCTGATGTAAAGCGTGGCAAGGCTGCAATGGACGATTTTATCGCACAGCTTACTGACGAGGAGCTGTCCTGCATAATCCGCGGCGAGGGTATGGGAAGTCCGAAGGTTACCCCCGGTACGGCTTCTGCTTTCGGTGCGGTTTCACAGTGCCTTGCTGACAAGGGTATCCCCTGCGGCTGTTGCTCGGACGGTCCGTCGGGTATGCGTCTTGACTGCGGAACAACCGCTTTCAGTATCCCTAACGGCACGCTTATCGCCTGCACCTTCAACAAGGAACTTGTTACTGAGCTGTTTGAATTTATGGGCAACGAGGTTGCGGCGAATAATGTTGAATGCCTGTTGGGTCCCGGTATGAACATTCACCGCTATGTTCTCAACGGACGTAATTTCGAATATTTCAGCGAGGACCCTTACCTTACGGGTACAATGGCGGCATCTGAGCTCAAAGGCTTGCACAAGTTCGGTGTTACGGGCACGGTCAAGCATTTCTGCGGCAACAATCAGGAGACTCACCGTCACGACATTGACTCGGTTGTTTCAGAGCGTGCGCTCCGTGAGATTTACCTCAAAGGCTTTGAGATTGCTGTCAAGGAAGGCAAGGCTTGCTCCGTGATGACGACCTACGGCTCGGTAAACGGCTTGTGGACAGCTGGCAATTACGACCTTGTAACAACAATTCTCCACAACGAATGGGGCTTCAAGGGCATTGTAATGACTGACTGGTGGGCTAACATCAACGAGCGTGGCAAGTCCCCTGACAAGAGCAATTTTGCGGCAATGGTGCGTGCACAGAATGACATTTATATGGTTTGCTCCGATGGTTCGAGAAATTCAGCAAACGACAACACACTTGCTTCACTTGAAAACGGCACGCTGACCCGTGGTGAGCTGCAGAGATGTGCAAAAAACATATGCGAGTTCCTTATGGGCACACGTGCGATGGACAGGGTTGAGGGCGTTGCTGACGAGTTTGAGATTATCAACCGCCCAGGCGACGATGATGATTTTGACGCGGCAAATGTTGTGTTCCACAAGCTTGACGGAACAGTTACAATCCCGCTGGAGGACATCTGCACCGACAAGAAGACTTCCTATGTGTTTGCACTTGACATTGTACGCTGCGGCAAATTCCGTGCGACGATTACTGCTAAATCCGATATGAGCGAGCTTGCACAGATGCCTGTTACGCTGTTTACGATGGGCACGCCTTGCGGCAACTACACCTGGAACGGCACAAACGGCGAATGGGTTTCCATTTCCCGTGACGACATCAATCTGTTCTCACGCTTTACGGCTTGCAGACTTTATTTTGCACAGAGCGGCTTGAAGCTTCGTGATATTACTTTTGAGATTATTCAGGAATATTAAAAGGATAACCCGAGAAGTTTGGCTTCTCGGGTTGTTGTTTGTACAATTAATAATGGGTTTCCAAAGGGTGTGCGCACCCTTTGGTAGGGTACTTAGGGACAGCGTCCCTAAGTCGCTCTCCGCAGAGAGCGAAACTCTCGCTTGCGCCCGCAGGCGCTGCTTTGAAAACGCTCCGCAAGGGTGAATTTTGCAACCGTGTTGCAAAAGAGGGACGCCCTGCACGAGAGGGCGTCCCTAACAGTCGCGAAGCTACTGCTATTCTTGAGCAATGAAAGTAAAGTTACGTCAAAAACGTTCCACTGGAACGTTTTTGAGGAATGTTCTGTCTGTACTTGCAACAAGGGGAAGCGGTCGTGTCCGCTTCCCCTCGAAATGCTGTCGCATTTCTCACCCCATTCTCCGTTTTAGAACGATTGGGGTGTTTCGCCGTCTGCGGACGGCGATTTAGGGGCGTTGCCCCTAAAAACCCCACCAAAGGGTGCGAAGCCCCCTTTGGAAACCCATTATTGCTTCGCTAATTCTGCAACAACTCCTAACTCCACTCTTCACTCTCCACACTAAAAAACGGTTTCTGAAATTTCAGAAACCGTTTTTTCTATAATCAAACAATAAGTGACTTACCTGTCATTTCTGCCGGCTGTGGTACGCCGAGAATCTGGAGCATTGTTGGTGCGATATCTGCGAGTACGCCGCCTTCACGGAGCTTGCAGTCGCCGCAGCCTACAACAATCAGCGGAACTGGGTTTGTTGTATGTGCTGTGAATGGTGAGCCGTCAGCTTCCATAAGCTTATCAGCGTTGCCGTGGTCGGCTGTGATGATTGCTGCACCGCCCTTTGCGAGGATAGCGTTTACCATTCTGCCTACGCACTCGTCAACAGCTTCAACTGCTGCTGTTGCTGCTTCGATGATACCTGTATGTCCAACCATATCGCAGTTAGCATAGTTGAGGATAATAACGTCATACTTATCGGAGTCGATAGCCTTTTCAACTGCGTCTGTAACCTCGTATGCGCTCATTTCAGGCTTCATATCGAAGGTTGCAACCTTTGGAGAGTCGATGAGAATTCTGTCCTCGCCCTCAAAAGTTGTTTCCTCTCCGCCGTTGAAGAAGAATGTAACATGAGCATACTTCTGTGTTTCAGCGATACGGAGCTGAGTCATACCCTGCTTGCTGATGTATTCGCCGAGGGTCATTGTGAGAGCCTCTGGAGGGAATGCAACGGAAACGTTTGGCATTTCAGCGTCGTACTGAGCCATACAAACGAAATTGAGCGGGAAGAAGCCGTTCTTTCTTTCAAAGCCTGTGAATGCTTCGTCAACGAAGGAACGTGTAATCTGTCTTGCACGGTCAGGACGGAAGTTGAAGAAGATTACGCTGTCGTCAGCAGCAATCTTGCCGTTTGTATCAACAACTGTAGGAAGCATAAATTCGTCTGTTACGCCGTTTGCATAAGAATTCTTGATAGCTTCAACAGGGTCGGTTTCCTTAACGCCTTCGCCGTAAACAAGTGCAGCATAAGCCTTTTCAACACGGTCCCAAGCGTTGTCACGGTCCATAGCGTAGAAACGACCTGCGATTGTTGCAACAGAGCCTACGCCGATTTTGCCGATTTCAGCAACAAGTTCTTCCATATATTCAGCAGCGGAAGATGGCGGAACGTCACGTCCGTCGAGGAAAGCGTGAACGTAAACCTTGTCAAGACCGTTCTTCTTAGCCATTTCGAGGAGACCGTAGAGGTGTTCCATATGGCTGTGTACGCCGCCGGGGGAAAGAAGTCCCATAAGGTGGAGTGCACTTCCCTTAGCCTTACAGTTTTCGATAGCGGAAACGAGTGCAGGGTTTGTGAAGAAGTCGCCGTCCTTGATAGACTTGGAAATCTTAACGAGCATCTGATAAACAATTCTGCCTGCACCGATGTTGGTGTGACCAACCTCGGAGTTACCCATCTGACCGTCAGGGAGACCAACGTCAAGACCTGAAGCGCCGATGATTGTGTTGGGGCACTCAGCAAAATACTTGTCAAGGTTAGGCTTCTTTGCAGCAGCAATAGCGTTGCCGTAATCGGAGTTATTGATGCCGTAGCCGTCCATAATAATTAAAGCAAGAGGTTTTTTGCTCATTGGAATTATTCCTTTCAATTAAATATTCACGGATTTGGGCAGGAGCCAGAACCCCATATAGTAACGGGTTTCGTCCTCAAAGGGGTTGTAGTCCTTCCAGACCTTGTAGAAAAGTCCGTAGTAATCCTCGCTGCCGTTTTCGTACTCCATAACGGGCACGCAGAAAATCGGCGGCTGATTATTTTTCTTTGCACGGACCAAGTCAACCGAGAAGAAGCACAGCGCAATTGTCAGCACAGCACCGCACACCGCCGCAATGATTTTCCACTGCTTTACGGTAAGGGGCTTGTCCCGATTACGCTTTTCTTCTTCACGTCTTACACGCTTTAATCGTGAGGTTTTCATAAATAAAATCCTTTAAGAGTTACTTTAGAAAACGTACTTTGTGAGTTGTACTCACATCCCCAAAAGTTTTGTGCTTGCACAAAAACTTGGAGTGGTTAATTTTCGTGCCGAAAATTAACCATTTACTGCTGCCTGAACGATTGTGTTAAAGTCAGCAGCCTTGAGGGAAGCACCACCGATGAGACCACCGTCAACGTTTGGCTTGGAGAGAAGCTCAGCAGCGTTAGCAGCGTTCATAGAGCCGCCGTACTGAATTGTTACAGCGTCAGCAGTTGCAGCGTCGTAAATCTTAGCAAGTGTAGCACGGATGAATGCGCAAACTTCTTCAGCCTGATCAGCTGTAGCTGTCTTGCCTGTACCGATAGCCCATACTGGTTCGTAAGCGATTACGCACTTCTTAACATCTTCAGCGGAGATATCGAAAAGGTCGAGCTTAATCTGACGTGCGATAACTTCTTCAGTGATATTGCATTCTCTTTCCCAGAGAAGTTCGCCAACGCAAACGATTGGCTTGAGACCAGCAGCGAGAGCAGCCTTAGTTCTCTTGTTAACTGTTTCGTCTGTTTCGCCGAAGTACTGTCTTCTTTCAGAGTGACCGAGAACAACGTATTCAACGCCAACTTCAACGAGCATATCAGCAGAGATTTCACCTGTGAATGCACCGCTCTTTTCAAAGTGGCAGTTTTCAGCGCCAACCTTAACATTGGAGCCTGCTGTTGTATTTACAGCTGTTTCGAGGTTTGTGAAAGGTACGCAAGCGATAACTTCAACCTTGCCGTCAGCATTAGCAACGAGTGGCTTGATAGCTTCGAGAAGCTCCTTAGCTTCAGGACGGGTCTTGTTCATCTTCCAGTTACCTGCGATAATAGCTTTTCTGAGATTCTTGTTCATATTGATTAACTCCTTTTTTAATAGAATGAAATTTTACCTATACAATTATACTATATTACAACTGCTTTGTCAATTATTTGACAAATGCAAAAGTAAGTTTTTTTCGGTGCCGAATTTGTGTAAATAAGAAAAAACGTCCCCGCTGACATTGCAGCAGGGACGCTCAAAAGGAATATACAGTTAATATATGAATGCGTTTTTGATTTTTCTTGCACAGAGTGCAACGGCTGTGTAGATTATAAGTCCAACAGCGGAAACTGCGATAAGCCACGGTGCGTCTGCGGAAAGGTCGGGAGAAAGCGTTTGCAGAAGAACAACAAAACCTGCACCGCCGCCGATAAACATATAAGCAACCGCTGTAAGTGCAACACGGTTTGTATTCTTTTTTACTACCTTTTCTTCCTCATTCAGACTTTTAGGCTGTGCATAAGCATATCTGTCCTTTGAATACCACAATACAGCCACCGATACCGTTGCAAGAAAAATGCAGTCCATACAAAGGAAATACGGAAGCATATCAAGCTTGCCTGCAATGGATAAAAGTATGATATACGGAATTGCCATAAGCACTACGCCTATAAAGCTGTGTATTGTAATAACATCTACTATATCTGTGTTTCTCATAGGCATTACTCTGTAAAGCTTCAGATTACCCATAGCAATTGACATATATACTATAGCCATTGAAACATTAAGCACGCTGAAGCAGAACATTCCCATTACTTTGATAAAGCCTTCATCAGCGAAAAACATTGAAAGTGTAAACAGCGGATAAACCATAACCATCAGCTTAACCAGCCAGCCCTCCGCCATAAAGGCAAGCCTTATTTTTTTAAGTAAAGATAATTTTTTCATAAGCTATCTCCTATTGCATATTCCAGGAAATATTCTTCCTGTGCTTCGTCCAGATTTCCGCACCTACCGTCAACAGAACAGCGGCAACCACTGTAACGATTATTCCGTTTACTCCAGACAGAAAGGATAACCCCTCTGCACTTGCGGAAAGTACTTCGTAGCTTTCCATTGCACCTCTCAGAAGCGGATGACTGGCAAATACTGCACCAAATGCAGCAGGCAATGTCATAAATTTCATATGCCACGCTGTTGAAATAAACATAAGTGCTGTTTCCGCACCGATAAATCCAATCACGCAAAGTCCTGTTATGCCGTGATTTACTTCATAGCCGTTGTTTTCAGCTACAAGCATAGCAGTTTGCAATGCGGCTGTAATAATCGTTGAAGCAGCAAGCTGTCTTTCCCAGTTCAAAAGACGAAGGTGAAGCGAGTCCTTTGCACTGAATGGAAGTGACGCAAGAAATTTGCCCGTAAAAATCGTACTGCCATACTGTGTCGTAAAATTTTCTGTTGAGCCTGCAACCGTGCTGTTATCGCCCATATTTGAAGTGGATATCATCGAAAATATTCCCATAGCCATATACAACATAAGGTTATGAACGGGGAATATGTCAAGCATATCGTTGTCATTCAGACCTATAACGAAAAGTGAAACATCAAGAATAATTATCAGGATTGCCGCAATGGCAATAAGCCAGACTGCAACACCGCTTCTGCTGTACGCTTTTGTAACCCTTTCAAGATGTATTGCACGCTTTCTTTCTTCAATTGTCATATAACCTCACCCCTGCGTTATCTCAGATTCCAGGAAACATTCTGCTTGCTGTCGGCAATTTTCTTTGCAGCAAATGCAATTGCCACGCCGCATACAGCGAGAAAAATCATTCCCGGAACCTCTGCGAAAACCTCAAGAAATTCAACTGCTGCTGCAAATTCAGCGGACTTTTCGTGGTCATCTGCAAAAGAAGCCATACCCATTATCGAAACAACGGGAAATGCTGCTGCCGCCGCTGTTGTGAGCATTACAGGAACAGGCTTTTTCATATACAGCGTTGACATCATAATCAGTTCGTATATTACAAGCACGATAACAGTTGCACCGCCGAAGCCGCAGTGCATTGTGTAGCCTTTGTTTCCTGCAAGCATACAGAGTATCTGAACGATTATTGTTGTGCCGATTGCTGTGAAAAGCTGTATCTGAAAATTTTTCACACGCATATAGATTACGTCCTTTGCGTGAAACGGAAGCGTACTCAGGAAGTCGCTGCCATTCATACTTCCGCCAATGCCCATAGCGGCGGTGTTGTTGCTTGTAAGAGTCTGAATGTTGCTTATATATGAGGTTGCAATGTAGGACATTGTGCCGATGAAAATTGTTGCAAAAAAGATATGGAACGGCAAAATCATATAAAGCTCGTCGTCCTCTGCCGCAGCAAAAAGAAGCATAATATCAATCAGCAGAACAGTAACGGGTATGAGAATTCTTGATATAAGTGACATACCGTAAACGCCTTGCATTTTTGTTACCTTTTCAAGCAGCTTCAATCTGTTTTTCTCCGCCTTTGTCATACGGCAAGCTCCTTTCTGTTTTGCCAGATTGAGAATGTAAGCAGGTTTTCCACGTTAGGATTTCTCACGCTTACGCCGTTGAATTTGCCGAGGTTTTCACGGAGAACAAGTGCTTCAAAGCCTGCGTTTGTCTTTCTGATACCGATTGTGTATTTCTCATTGTCACGGGTCAGCTTGTCGTTTGCACCGCTGATTACGGCGTACTTATCCTCGATAAGGTCAATGCTCATTGATTCACGGATTTTGCCGTCGATGATAAGCGTGATAACGTCAGCAATCTTGTCAAGGTCGCCTGTGATATGTGTTGAGAACAGCACTGAGCGTTCACCGTCCGCAACAAACTCACGGAGGATGTCGAGAATTTCAATTCTTGCCACAGGGTCAAGTCCCGCTGTAGGCTCATCAAGGATAAGAAGCTGCGGCTTGTGGGAAAGTGCAATCGCAAGCATTGCCTTTGTCTGCATACCCTTTGAAAATGCGGAAATTTTCTTCTTTTCGGGCAAATCCCACATTTTGATAAGCTTGCTGAACTTTTCCTTGTCCCAGTTTTCGTAAGCAAGTGCACAAGCCTGTGCTGTCTTTGCGAGGGTGGAGTTATAGAAAAGGTAGCACTCGTCTGAAACGTAGCCGATTTTATTCTTCACGGCAATTTCGTCCGCAATGTTATCGAAGCCGCATACTGTGATTTTTCCGTCTGTTCTGTCAATCATATTCATTATCAGGCGGATAATCGTTGTCTTGCCTGCACCGTTCTGACCAATGAGTCCCATAACCGTACCTGGCTCAATGGAGAATCTTACATTATCGAGTTTAAAGTCCTTATAGTCCTTACAAAGATTATTAATGTTAAGAATGTCATTCATATATATATTCCTTTCAAATTGTATTTGTTATTGGTTTCTATTTCTTGTTTCGGTAGATTGTTTTCAGTTCATCATCAAGACGCTCCATCGGAACATCAAGCTTTTTCAGCGCTTCCGCCTGCTTTCTGAAAAGCTCAAGCGCTTCATCAACGTGTTTTTCCTGCATCATACTGACGTCCTCCAGTTTAACAAATGTACCCTTGCCTGCAACCGTGTAAATCAAGCCTTCCTGTTCAAGGTCAGCGTACGCTCGCTTTGTGGTAATCATACTCACGTTAAGGTCGGCGGAAAGCTGTCTTACGCTGGGCATAAGCTCGTGGGCTTTCAGCTCGCCGTTCATTATCGCCTGTCTGATTCCGTCCTTGACCTGCTCATACATCGGCTTGTCACCTGCTGCGTTGATGTATAAATTCACTCAATCGCCTCCTTCTGTGTATACTGTGCATAACGTTATATACACAGTATACACAGATATACACACCTTGTCAATACGCATATACACATTTTGTAAGTTATTACAACTAATTTTAAATTTAGCGAGCGTTATTAGTGCATAATCAACAACAAAGCACTATGTAACTGTGTATATACAGATATCTATAGCGCAGCTGTGTATTTATTGATGTTATGTACAAAAAATAAAATGTACGGCTTTTACTCTTGCTTTTTTACGCAGTTTGTTATATACTAATATAGTGTTATGTTTTATGAAAGGACGATTTTTATGGGCAGTAAAAAAATCGGATTTGACAATGATAAATATCTGAAAATGCAGTCTGAACACATCAGGGAACGCATTTCTCAGTTCGGCGATAAGCTGTATCTTGAATTCGGCGGAAAGCTTTTTGACGACTTCCACGCTTCACGCGTACTCCCCGGCTTCAAGCCTGACAGTAAGCTTCAGATGCTTCTCCAGCTGAAGGATGACGTTGAAATCGTTATTGTAATCAGTGCTGGAGATATCGAAAAGAACAAGGTACGCGGCGACCTGGGAATTACTTACGATATGGACGTTATACGTCTGTTCAATATCTTCTCAAAAATCGGACTGTATGTAAGCAGCGTTGTTCTTACTCAGTACGAGGGACAGGCTTCTGCTGACGCTTTTCAGGAACGTCTTGAGGCGCTTGGTATCAAGGTTTACCACCACTACCACATCAAGGGTTACCCCTCAAATCTCCAGCTGATTATGAGTGACGAGGGCTTCGGCAAGAACGATTTTATCGAAACCACCCACAACCTTGTTGTCATTACAGCACCCGGTCCCGGAAGCGGAAAGATGGCTACCTGTCTTTCTCAGCTTTACCACGAACACAAGCGCGGCGTCAAGGCGGGTTATGCAAAGTTCGAGACATTCCCTATCTGGAATATTCCCCTCCGTCACCCTGTCAACCTTGCTTACGAGGCGGCTACCTCTGACCTTAACGACGTGAATATGATTGACCCGTATCACCTTGAAGCATACGGCGTGACAACCGTAAACTACAACCGTGACGTAGAGGTTTTCCCCGTACTTAATGCAATTTTCGAAAAAATTATCGGAGAGTCACCCTACAAGTCCCCTACCGATATGGGCGTAAATATGGTCGGCAACTGCATTGTTGACGATGAAGCTGTCTGCGAAGCGTCACGTCAGGAGATTATCCGCCGTTACTATGCGGCACTCTGCGGACGACGTCAGGGTATGGTTGCCGATGATGAAATCTACAAGCTTGAACTGCTTATGAAGCAGGCAGAAGTCAACGCTTCTGACAGAAATGTTGTTGCACCTGCTCTTGAAAAGGAACAGGCAACGGGTGCACCTGCCGCTGCTATGGAGCTTCCTGACGGAACAATTCTTACGGGTAAGACTTCAAATCTTCTCGGTGCTTCTTCGGCACTTCTGCTCAATGCGCTGAAATATTTTGCCGAAATTGATGACGAAGTATTGCTTATGTCCCCGCAGGTTATCGAGCCTATTCAGAATTTAAAGGTTGAACACCTCGGCAACATCAATCCGCGTCTGCACACGGACGAAACTCTCCTTGCACTTTCCATCTGTGCAGCAACAAGCGAAAAGGCAAAGCTTGCTATGGAACAGATTGCAAAGCTGAGAGGCTGTGAGGTTCACTCGACGGTAATTCTTTCCCCTGTTGATGAGAGAATTTTCAAGCGTCTTGGTATCAATGTTACCTGCGAACCTAAATATGAAAAATAAGTTTTTGCTTAATGAAAAAACCTGAGAAGAAATCAATCTTCTCAGGTTTTCTGTTTTTATTCAAGTTCGAATGCGCCTGTGTAAAGCTGGTAATACTTGCCCTTTTCGGCAATAAGCTTGTCGTGGCTGCCGCGCTCAATTATGCGTCCCTGTTCAAGCACCATAATCACGTCGGAATTCTTTACCGTGGACAATCTATGAGCGATAACGAAAACAGTTCTGCCCTTCATAAGTGCGTCCATACCACGCTGTACAACCGCTTCGGTATGGGTGTCGATTGAAGATGTTGCCTCGTCCATAATCATTACGGGTGGGTCGGCAACTGCGGCACGGCTGATAGCGAGAAGCTGTCGCTGCCCCTGTGAAAGGTTGCTGCCGTTTTCGGTAAGCACGGTATTGTAGCCGTTAGGGAGACGTGTGATGAAATCGTGTGCACCTGCAAGCTTTGCAGCTTCAATACACTCGTCATCTGTTGCATCAAGACGTCCGTAGCGGATGTTATCCATAACCGTACCTGTGAAAAGGTTGGTATCCTGAAGGATTACACCGAGGGAGTGACGCAAATCCGCTTTTTTGATTTTGTTGATGTTGATACCATCATAGCGGATTTTACCGTCATCAATATCGTAGAAACGGTTGATAAGGTTTGTGATTGTTGTTTTGCCTGCACCTGTTGCACCGACAAAGGCAATTTTCTGTCCCGGCTCTGCAAAGAGTGAAACGTTGTGGAGCACGATTTTATCGTCAACATAACCGAAGTCAACGTCGTCCATAACGATGTCACCACGCAGACGTGTATAGGTAACAGTGCCGTCTGCCTGATGAGGGTGCTTCCACGCCCATATACCTGTACGCTCCTTGCACTCAACAAGCTGTCCGTTTTCTTCCTTGGCATTGACAAGGGTTACATAGCCGTCGTCAACCTCAGGCTCTCTGTCGATAAGGTCGAAAATTCTTTCCGCACCTGCAATACCCATTACAACGGAATTAATCTGGTGGGAAACCTGACCGATGTTGCCTGCAAACTGCTTTGTCATATTGAGGAAAGGTACAACAACGCTGATGCTGATTGCCATACCCGAAAGGCTGAGGTTTGTTACGTTGTTAAGGTAAAGGAAGCCGCCTGCGATTGCTACGATTACATAGAGGACGTTACCCATATTATTGAGGACAGGTCCGAGAATATTGGCATACTTGTTTGCCTTTTCAGAAGCAAGGAAAAGCTCCTCGTTGATTTTGTCGAAGTCCGCCTTGCTTTCTTCCTCGTGACAGAAAACCTTGACAACCTTCTGACCATTCATAATTTCCTCGATGTAGCCTTCTTCCTTACCGATTTCAATCTGCTGCTTGACGAAGTATTTCGCCGAGCCGCCGCCTACTTTTGATGTGACGATAAGCATAAAAATTACACCAACAAGCACAACAATCGCCATCCATACGCAGAAATAAAGCATAATGGAGAAAAGCGTTGTTACGGTAAGAATTGACACAAGAAGCTGCGGGAAGCTCTGTGAAACCATCTGACGGAGGGTATCAATATCGTTGGTGTAATGGCTCATTATATCGCCGTGATTTGTGGTATCGAAAAACTGTACAGGCAAATCCTGCATCCTGTTGAACATTTTCTCACGGAGCTTTTTAAGCGTACCCTGAGTGATAATTGCCATTGTCTGATTGAATGCAAAGCCTGACAGCAATGACAGCACATAAAATACGACGAGAATAATAACAGTGCCGATAATCTGCTCCTTAACGCCTGCCCAGTCACCGCTCTGCCAGCTTGTTTCAACAGCGGAAATAACCCTCTGCATAAAGATAGCAGGCATTGAGCTGACAATTGCGTTGAAGATTATGCACACGAGAGTCAGCGGCATAAGCACTGGATAAAACTCAAAAAGTGTTTTGATAACACGCTTTGCTGTACCCTTCTTTACGGTTGGTCTTTTGTTATTCTTCATCGCTGTCACCTCCTGTCTTGTTCTGAATATTATAGAGGTCTTTATAGATTTCGTTGGATTTCAGCAGCTCATCGTGCGTACCTGCGGCACTTACCGCGCCGTTTTCCATAACAACAATAATGTCTGCGTCCTGCACAGAGGAAATACGCTGTGCGATGATAAGCTTTGTTGTTTCTGGAATATACTGACGCATTGCCGCTCTGATAAGTGCGTCTGTCTTTGTGTCTACGGCGCTTGTAGAGTCGTCCATAATAAGGATTTTAGGCTTTTTCAGCAGCGCACGGGCAATACAGAGTCTCTGCTTCTGGCCGCCTGACACGTTTGCACCGCCTTGCTCGATATATGTATCGTAACCGTCAGGGAAACGCACGATAAACTCGTCAGCCTGAGCAAGCTTGCAGGCTTCTATCATTTCCTCGTCGGTTGCATTCTTGTTACCCCAGCGGAGGTTGTCCTTGATTGTACCTGAGAAAAGGATATTCTTCTGAAGCACTACCGCAACCTCGTTACGGAGAGTTTCAAGGTCGTACTCACGGACGTCACGTCCGCCAACAAGGACAGCACCCTCAGTTACGTCATAAAGACGTGAGATAAGCTGTACAAGAGTTGACTTTGATGAACCTGTACCGCCGATGATACCTACGGTCTGTCCCGACTCGATATGGAGATTGATATTTGACAAGGTATTCTTTTCAGCTGTCTTTGCGTACTTGAAGCTTACGTTATTGAAGTCGATTGAGCCGTCAGCAATATCAAAAACAGGATTTTCGGGATTTGTAAGACTGCTCTGTTCGTCAAGCACTTCAACGATACGCTTGCCTGACTCGGAAGCCATTGTAATCATTACAAACACCATCGAAATCATCATAAGGCTGTTTAAAATCATAAAGCTGTATGTAAGAAGTGCACTGAACTGACCCACGTCAAGGTCAAGTCCCTTTGATGTAATAATGGTATATGAACCGAAGGAAAGCACGAATACCATTACCGCATAAAGACAGAACTGCATAATCGGTCCGTTAAGTGCAAGGATACGGTCAGCCTTTGTAAAGTCTGCGCAAACGTCCTCAGCGGCGGTGTTGAATTTTTTCTTTTCGTAATCCTCACGGACGTAGGACTTCACAACACGGATACCCTTTACGTTTTCCTGAATTGAGCTGTTAAGACGGTCATATTTCTTGAACACCTTCTTGAACAGCGGCATTGTCTTTGCGATAACAATGATAAGTGCAACCGCAAGGATTGGTGCTACAATAAGGAAGATGAACGCCATTCTTCCGCCCATTACAAATGCCATTACAAATGCGAAAATCAGCATAAACGGACAGCGTACTGCCATTCTGATAATCATCATAAATGCCATCTGCACGTTGGTTACGTCTGTTGTAAGACGTGTTACAAGGGAAGATGTGGAAAATCTGTCGATATTCTCAAAGGAAAAATTCTGAATACTGTAGAACATATCCCTGCGCATATTCTTTGCAAAACCGCAGGAGGCTGTTGCACAGGTTATTCCCGCAAGTGAGCCGAAGGTCAGTGACAGAATTGCCATAACCACCAGCACAAGTCCGTAATTAAGGATTGTTTTCATATCACAGCCGCCCTTAATCTGGTTTACAAGCTCTGCAATGATGAACGGAATTATACATTCCATTACAACCTCAAGCGATACCAGCACGGGCGTAAGAATTGAATCACGTTTGTATTCCCGTATACACGATGCCAGTTTTTTTATCATACCAAATATTCCTTCCTTTCTGCGTCCGCCGTGACGCACTGATTTTATACCCTATATCAAAAACAACTTTTATTATAACACATTTTCCGACAAAAAATAAGGCATATAAAATTAACATAGTAATATTTTGTTAATATATTTTCGGCAAATAAATTGTATTGACTTCTCCGTGTCAGATATAGTATAATAATTACATCAAAAATTCCCATATCATATACGAAAGGGGGACGTGCTTCGTAAACTCCGAATGTTAAAATCGGGTATGAGAAGCATACATAAAATATGTTCTGTGTATACTGCGGTGCTAAAATGCACGATAACGGCAAATTCTGTCCGCAATGCGGAAAGCCTGTAAAATCTGCACAGCCTGCTCCCGTTGAGGAAGCTGTTCCTGTGGAGGAAGTTGCTCCTGTTGAGGAAGTTACTCCCGTTGTGGAAGCTGCTCCCATTGAGGAAGCTGCTCCTGTTGAGGAAGCTGCTCCTGTTGAGGAAGTTACTCCCATTGTGGAAGCTACTCCCATTGAGGAAGCTGCTCCTGTTGAGGAAGCTGCTCCTGTTGAGGAAGTTACTCCCATTGTGGAAGCTACTCCCATTGAGGAAGCTGCTCCTATCGAAGAAGCTGCTCCTGTTGAAGAAATTGCTCCTGTTGAAGAAATTGCTCCTATCGAAGAAACTGCTCCTATCGAAGAAGCTGCTCCTATCGAAGAAGCTGCTCCTATCGAAGAAGCTGCTCCTATCGAAGAAGCTGCTCCTATCGAAGAAGCTGCTCCTGTTGCGGAAACTCCCCCTCAGGTTAACACGGCAAAGCCCGCAAAGAAAAAAAGTCTTGCAAGAAAAAATCTTTCAGCAGCACTTGCTTACATAATTTCTGCGGCTGTTGTGGCGGGACTCGGCTTATATGTTATTCCTAAGCTTGCTTTTAACCCTGCATTGGAAAAAACTGCGGAAAGAAGTACTCCCGAAGCGGCACTTGCTCTTTACAAAGCTGCCGGAAACGATGATGCTGTTTATGATACAAAATTCGCGCTTGCACAAAAAGCTCTCGAAAGTGAGAACTACGCTTATGCGGCTGCACTTTTCAGCGAGCTTAAAAATGCTGAATACGCTGCTGACAAGAGTCTCATATCTTATGTTGATGAAGCTTTCGGCGGCAGATGCCGCGTACTTATAAACGGCGGCAAACACAACCTTGCTGTGGCTGACTCCACACAGATTTCCGATGAACTTCTCAGTGCAGGCATTATAAATGACGCTATTATTTCCGATGCGAAAGTTCTGTCCGCTGAGGGCAAGACTATCGAAGCCTATGAAGAAGTGTCAAAAATCAACACATCTGCGGCATACGATTCTGAGTCCTACAACATCATTGTCTACAACTATGCCGTTGAATTCTACAATGAAATGAAGTTCGCCGAAACCTATGAAATTCTTGCAAACGCAACTGACGAGGCTTCAATCGAACTGCGCCGTTCTTCTGCGTACTACATAGCAAATGATTTCCTTAAAGACAAGGATTACGAAAAGGCTATCGAAATGTACGAAAAGGCTGAGGGCTTCAGCGACTCTGCTGAGAAAATCAAGCAGTGCAGCTATCAGCTTGGTCTGAGATGCTACAATCAGGGTCAGTTTGAAGCGGCACTTGAATATTTCGAAGCTGCTGACGGCTACGGCACATCCGATTTCTATGTGCAGAAAATCAAGGGCAAAAGGACAATTATCTAACAATTACCGATAAAGGAAAGGAGGATTTTCACATATGAACACTCAGATTGAAGAAACTGTTGTAAACGAACTGCCTCAGGCTTCTGCTGCTGAAACAGTGCACACAAATGCACAGCCTGCAAAGAAAAAGATGCCTGCCGCTGTACGGTTTATTCTGTGCATACTGCTTGCGGTACTGCTTATTGCCGACGTCATTGCAATTGCGGCAGTAACAACTGTCCGCACGGTCGTTACCGAAAAGAACATAGAAAAGCTTATTGATTACACCGACTATATGACCATTCCGCTTACGATTGACAATATTCAGTCCAACCTTTACGAGATGTTCTTCATTGCCTTTGCAAACAGTGAAACTGACATCGTTGACATCTACAAGCTTGCTGAGGATACCAATTTTGAGGGACTGATTGCTGAACATCTTTACAATTATGCGGCATTTATTTTGTACGACAAAAGACTTGACGGCATCAACAGCGAGGACATCAAGACCTTTTATGTTGAAAATCTCAATATAATCAACAACGCATTCAACGTCACATACAGCCGTGACGAGGTTTTTGAAATCATCGAAGAACAGGACGAAATTTACAGCAAGCTTACCAACAACGAGATTGAAGCCGCTATTCCGATGATTGGACTTATCCGTTTTGTGATGTCCCCTGGGGCACTGATTATTTTCGGTGTGCTGGCAGTAGTGCTTATCGTGTTTATCGGCGTTATATCCCGAAGCGTCGGCACAGCGCTTGTGGTTACGGGAATTTCCGCTACGGCAACAGGACTTGCGGGCGCTGTAGCGTCCTGCCTTGCAATTTTCGGCAGCATAGGCATTTCTCCAACACCAGTCACAGCGGCAAGCGTAATATGGCAGGGCGTTGTAAGTGCGCTGCTTTCTGACGTCTGCACGCTGTTTGTGTACATACTTACAGCAGGAATTCTGCTTATTCTCACAGGCGGCTTTATCGGACAGATACGCAGGAATTTAAGACGTGCGAAAAACAGCTGATAAAAATTTACACCTGAGAAGTCGAGTGCTTCTCAGGTGTTTTTTATGCTTCATATTCACTTCGGAGAATTGAAAAATACAGTCTGCCCACATATTCGCCGTTCATAAAGAAATAATCACGGAGCGTACCCTCGTATGTAAAGCCGCATTTTTCTATAACACGCTTTGACGGTGCGTTGATGGTCTTGGTGCAAATCTGAACCTTGTGGAGGTTCATTTCCTTGAAGCCGTAGTCAATCACAGCCTTAGTTGCCTCAGTTGCGTAGCCTTTGCACTGAAATTCCGAACCAATGCAATACTCAATTTCGGCAAAGTGATTTTTGCTGTCCACGAGAAAATACGCAATCTGACCGATACACTCGTCCGATGCCTTTTCGATTACTGCCCAACGGTAATAATCCTCACGCTCATATGAGCCGATATATTTATCAAGCAGACCCTTGACCTCAGCTTTTGTTGAGTAGACAGGCTCGGAGTAAAGCGACTGAATTTTCTCGTCCGCAACCCAGTTTTTCAGCATTTCTTCGTCGTCAGTATACTCAAATCTGCGGAGCACGAGACGTTCGGTTTCGATTGTTTTTGTTCCGATGTGGGTAAGCATAGTTCATCACCTCAGTTATTTGTTATGGAAATTATATCACCCTGTCAGATTATTGTCAAGAAAATCCCACGGAAAACCATTCTTCCCGTGGGATAATTTTTTCTATAGTTTTATTGCTGATTAGGATTTTATAGCCTTATGGAAAACCTTCTTGCCCTTCTTGATGATAACTTCTGTTTCAATCTGAATAAGAGCGTTAGGGTCAGTAATCTTCACATCATCAACGGAAACACCGCCCTGCTGAACGTTACGTCTTGCCTCACTCTTGGATGGAACAAGTCCTGTCTTTACAAGCAGGTCGAGAATGTTGATACCCTCTGCAGGAATTTCAGCCGCAGGAATTTCTGTGGAAGGCATATTTGCTGTGTTGCCTCCGCCGCCGAAAAGTGCCTTTGCACCCTCCTGTGCCTTGTTTGCTTCTTCCTCGCCGTGAACAAGCTTTGTAAGCTCGTAAGCAAGGATTTCCTTAGCCTTGTTGAGCTGGCTGCCTTCCCAGTCTGCCATTGCTTCGATTTCCTCGATTGGAAGGAATGTGAGCATTCTGATACACTTCATAACGTCAGCGTCAGCAACGTTTCTCCAGTACTGGTAGAAGTCGAAAGGACTTGTCTTTTCAGGGTCAAGCCATACTGCACCCTTTTCTGTCTTACCCATCTTCTTGCCCTCGGAGTTGAGGAGAAGTGTGATAGTCATAGCGTGAGCGTCCTTGCCAAGCTTCTTTCTGATAAGTTCTGTACCGCCGAGCATATTTGCCCACTGGTCGTCGCCGCCGAACTGCATATTACAGCCGTACTTCTGGAACAGCATATAGAAGTCGTAGCTCTGCATAATCATATAATTGAATTCAAGGAAGGTAAGACCTCTTTCCAGTCTCTGCTTGTAGCACTCAAATGTGAGCATCTTGTTTACAGAGAAGCACGCACCAACCTCACGGAGCACGTCAACGTAGTTGAGGTTGAGAAGCCAGTCAGCGTTGTTTACCATCATAGCCTTGCCGTCGGAGAAGTCGATGAAGCGGCTCATCTGCTTCTTGAAACATTCGATATTGTGGTCGATGTCTTCCTTAGTGAGCATCTTTCTCATATCGGACTTACCTGATGGGTCACCAATCATACCTGTACCGCCGCCGAGAAGTGCGATAGGCTTGTTGCCTGCCATCTGGAGACGCTTCATAAGGCAGAGTGCCATAAAGTGACCAACGTGAAGGCTGTCAGCTGTAGGGTCAAAGCCGATGTAGAACGTAGCCTTGCCCTCGTTAATCATTTTCTTGATTTCTTCCTCGTCTGTTACCTGTGCAATAAGTCCACGGGCAACGAGTTCTTCGTAAAGTGTCATAGTTTTTACTCCTTTTTTAATTTTAATTCTAAATTTAATGTTCTCGGCACGAAGCCGTTTTTACCATAAAAATCAACTGCTTCATAATTTTCGTACCACACACCCAGTTCAATCACCGTGCAGTCATTCTCCAATGCGTACTCACGGATAAACTGCATAAGCTTACTGCCAACGCCCTGCCGTCTGAATTCTTTCTTTACAGCAAATTGGTCAACATAGCAACGCTTTCGTGCAATGTGGATACAATCATCACGCCCATCTATATACAAAATTGCATAGCCTTGAATTACACCGCCGTCCTCGATTACAAACACATAATCAAGCTGTTCAGCAAGCTGACTGCGGTAAAAATCCATATCGGGACTTCGGTAGAAATCAGGACGTATCTGAATGTGATGCTCGTGCAGTTCTTTGTAAATTTCAGCTGTTTCGTTAATATCATCAGCTGTTGCTTTTCTTATCATTGTTTCACTCCCAATCTTATTTTGATTTAAGGAGCAACATAAACGATGAAATCAAAAGCTGATTTCACGGATACCACCGCCTTTCAGGGTAATTATATCAGTTTTCGCCGAATGCAATCCATTCAGCTTCGTCAAAGCCATTTTCAATCAGTGCAGCATTGCACATTCCCACGTGACACATAATATGTCTTATCTGTGCCGCAATCACGCTTAAATATGTAAATTCGTTATCTGACCACGTCTTGCTGTTAAGCATTTCGTCAGTAATTTTGCCCCAAAAGCTTTCCAGCCGTTTGTCAAGACATTCGAGACACTCGTTCACTTCAGCTTTTGTCATAAAATCATCGGAGTCAACGCACCAATCATCATTTATAATTTTGTCACGAAGTCTTTCGGGTAATGGCAGTTCCCACGAAAAATGTTTTTCATAATCCTCACGAAGCCAGAAGAAGCTTCCGCAGATTGTGTGGATAACCTGATTCCACACAGGCAAGCCGTGATTTTCAGCCTTCCACAAATTATCGGGACAAATCCGCACCAGTTCTTTCAGCATATTGTAGCTGTCATAAAACTGTATTTTCAGCATTTCTGTTGTTACCATAAAAACCTCTTTATCTCATATCATTGACATAACTCGTGAAATGCTCGGGAAGCTTTTTCACAAGCTCCTTTGCAAGCACGGGTCTTACGTCATATTCATCAATTTTGTCAATTGGCAGCCAGCACATCCTCTCGTGTGCTCCGCAGGTTGTAACACTTTCAACATCATACTCACGCTTTTTCGTGGACTTCATCAGATAGTAGAATTCAACAGCGTGGCAATTAAGGTCTTTCAGCCACACATCGTCACCCTTGAAGAAATTTTCTACAAGGCAAAGCGGTCTTTCAACCTCAAACCTTTCGCCCGTTTCCTCGTAAACCTCACGGATAACAGCGTCCTCTGAGCGTTCCCCGACGTGAACACCGCCGCCGATTGTGTAGTAGTAACCCGACTCCTCGCCGTAGGAGAAAAGAGCGTGCCCCTCTGAAATAATTATCGCACCCACACGGTATCGGAACCAGTCGTTGTCTTTGCAGAAACAGCAGTCTATGGGCATATCAACACCTCTTTTCAAGCACCGCAATTGCACAATAATGCAGCACGTCAAACTGTTCGGGAGCAATTTTCCCAAGCATTTCAAGATGTTCATTTTCAAACTCTGCAATCTCATTTTCGGCAAGCGATGCGCCTATTCCTCGGCACGCCTTGATGCGTCCGTTCCAGCTTTCACGGGTAAATGGCACATTAACATCGAAAATCTCGCTGTGCACACGCTTGAAGTATTTGTCATAAACCTCAGAAACGAAGATATCACGGCGGGTTTCGCCGCACCCAGTCCAGTTAGGATTGTATTTCAGCACAAGCTCCTCGCTTGCACCTGCAATCTTATCCTCATAAGGCAGCCAAGCCATATACAGCACCGCAAGTCTGCCGCCACTTTTCAGCATTTCCGCAAGCTTCGGAGCTGTTACATCGTGGTCAAAATAGAAGAAACACTGACAGGCTGTAACAGCGTCAAAAGTATTACTTGGGAAGTCAAGCTTCTCGGTCGGACAGCACAAAAAGTCAATGTCCATACCACTTTGCTGTGCAAGGATTTTCGCCTGTTCAATCTGATTTTCGGCAATATCCGTACCCGTGAACTTTGCACCGAAGCGGTACATATTCCGCGGGATAACGCCTGTTCCCGTGCCGATATCGAGGACGCTCTGACCCTCGGTACAGATGCCGAGAGAATGGATTTTGCGGTAAAATTCCTCAGGATAAATATCACGATATTTCGCATAATCGGCGGAAGTCCTGCCCCAGTCAAAGGCTTTGCCGTTGTCGATTTCCTTGTTTGTAATCATAATATTTCTCCTTTCAATTTAGTCAAAAAACGTCAGTTGACTATCGCCGTAGCCAAGCTTATACGCCGCAATAATCTCCCTCATATCGTAAATCAGCCCCAGCCGTTCGCATTCTTCCGTGAAAATTTTCCACAGCCGTTTTGCGTGGGGCGAGGTGCAGATATATCTGTCGCCGTAAGTTTTTTCGTATTTTTCAGCAAGTCCCTGTCCCGAAAAGTTTTCTTCAAGCTTGCTGTAGAAATATTCACGCTGTCCTGCACGAATTGTCACCCCGAACATCGGGTAGACAGACCTTGCACCACATTCCTTTGCCATTTTCAGCACACGCAGGATATTATCCTCGTTATCCTCGATAAACGGCAGTATCGGTGTCATTACAACTCCCGTAAACAAGCCGTTTTCAGACATTTTTGCAAGTGCATTGAGCCGCTCCGAGGTAACGCTCACATTCGGCTCTATAAGCCTTGACAAGCTGTCATCTGCGGCGGTAACTGTCACCTGACACAGCACGGGAGAGTGCTCCGCAATGCTGCACAAAACATCAGTATCACGTTCAATCAGCGCACTTTTCGTCAGCACCGCTGCCCCGAATTCGTAAGCGTCAATAAGTTCAAGAGCGTGACGGGTAAGCTGTTCCGCCTCCTCAAAAGGATTGTACGGGTCACTCATTGCACCCGTGCCCACAATGCCCATCCGCACCTTACGTCGAAGTTCGTCACGGAGAATTTGCAGGCAATTTTCCTTTGCACGCACCTGCTCGAAATTGTCAACGTGATAGCAGTCGCTTCTGCTGTCGCAGTAAATACAGCCGTGTGAACAGCCGCGGTACAGGTTCATATTGTAGTCGCTGCCGAACCAGTCGGTGCTTTTGTTTTTCTGTAAAATCGTCTTTGCAGGAATTGTGTCCATAACCGCCTCCAAAAAGAAAAGCCCCCTGACAAAAGTCAGAGGGCGAATTATCGCGGTACCACCTCAGTTTGTCAAAAGGCAAGCTTTTGACCTCGAAACGCTTTAACGGGCGTACCCGTGCACCCCTACTATCCGCAGATTTGTTCAGGGAACAAGCTCAGTGATGTATTCGCCGCAGTTCGTCACCTTTTTGCACCGTCCAAAGGCTCTCTTTATCAGAATTGTGCGGTTACTTCTTCACTTCGTTGCATTTGATTATTATTTATTTTACGGATATCCACAAGCATCATCTACATTGACAGCAACCTTGTCATCAAACTCAACATAGCAATAATGCTGGGTTGAAAAGAAACAGGTTACTTTGTAGCAATAATCGCCGCAGAATATAAAATCAGGCTCGCCATAAATTTGAACAACCTCATCTCTGGTTTTGCCCAATATTATATTTTCATTGTAAATATACGGAGGTTTTGTATCGTTAAGTATTATTTCCAGTGAAACAAATACTGCATATACAAGCAATAAAACACATACGATTTTTAAAAACTTTTTTACACCGCTGTGCTTTTCTTCTATCTCCATAATATCACCTGAATATATTCACAACATTCATAAATTCATTTACATTTGAATGATACCACATATTGCGTGGTTTGTCAAGCAAAAAAGTAGGGGCGGATTCAATATCCGCCCGTTGTATCAACATTTGTTTGATTTGGATTATTACGCAAACGGATTTTCCGTTTTATAAAGCATACCCTGTGGCTGATTGAAGCCGATTTCCTCTACGCCGAGGTAACGGAACACGTTAAACAGTGCCTTACCATTGTGAGCAAAGGTTACTGCGCCGTGGTGAGGGTATCTGCCCTCGATAAGAACGTGACGATAGAAGCGTCCCATTTCCTTGATTGCGAATACGCCGATACCGCCGAAGCTCTTTGTTGCAACAGGAAGAACCTCGCCCTCTGCAACGTAGGCACGAAGCTTTGCGTCAGCTGTGCTCTGGAGGCGGAAGAACGTAATCTTGGAAGGTGCGATATCGCCTTCAAGTGTACCTCTTGTGATGTCAGGCTCTTTGTCAGGCTCAAGACCTCTGTGCATAATAAGCTGGTACTTCATAGTGCGTGTGGAAAGCTTGCAAGCGGCTGTGTTACCGCAGTGGAAGCCCATAAATGTATCAGTGTGCTTGTAATCAAACTTGCCCTTGATATCGTTGAGATACATATCAGCAGGAACGCTGTTGTTGATATCGAGAAGTGTTACAACATCGTCGGAAACACACTGACCGATGAATTCGCTGAGTGCACCGTAAATGTCAACCTCGCACGCAACAGGGATACCCTTTGCGTTCATACGGCTGTTTACATAGCAAGGCACGAAACCAAACTGTGTCTGGAATGCAGGCCAGCACTTGTTTGCGAAAACAACGTACTCACGACTGCCCTTGTGTTCCTCTGCCCAGTCGAGAAGTGTTGCTTCGTACTGTGCAAGCTTTGGAAGGATACCTGCCATCTTGTTGCCCTCGCCAAGCTCAGCTTCCATATCTGCGATTATTGCAGGAATACGGCTGTCGTTTGCGTGCTCATTATATGCAGCAAAAAGGTCAAGCTCAGAGTTTTCTTCGATTTCCACGCCGATGTTGTAAAGCTGTGCGATTGGAGCGTTGCAAGCGAGGAAGTCCTGAGGACGTGGACCGAATGTGATAATTTTAAGGTTGGCAAGACCGAGGAGTGTTCTTGCAATCGGCACGAATTCAGCAATCATATCAGCTGTTTCAGCAGCTGTGCCGACTGGATATTCAGGTATGTAAGCCTTTACGTTTCTCAGACCGAGATTGTAGCTTGCGTTGAGCATACCGCAGTAAGCGTCGCCTCTGCCATCGATAAGTGTATCGGAGGACTCCTCAGCAGCCGCAACAAACATTACAGGTGCGCCGAACTGCTTCGCGAGAAGTGTCTCAGATGTTTCTGGGCCGAAGTTGCCGAGGTACATAACAAGAGCGTTGACCCCAGCCTTTTTCATATTCTCGATTGCTGCAAGCATATGCTTTTCGTTTTCAACAGTTACAGGACATTCATAGATTTCGATGTTCTTTTCCTTACAAGCCTTTACAACCTCACTGCGACGTCTTTCGGAAAGCTCCATAGGGAAGCAGTCACGGCTTACAGCGCAGATACCAAGCTTTACAACAGGCATATTGTTCATAGCATTATTCTCCTTAATAGTAATTATTCTTCGGCAGCAGCAGTTGTTCCGCCGATTGCTGTTTCAGTCTTTACTGCCTTTTCAATGATTTCGATGGCGAAATATGTGCCGTAATAACCGTCAACGCCGTTTACAGTGTCATAGGTTTCAACCATTTTAAACACAATATTATAGGACGGACAGTCATACTTCTGAGTATATGTAAGCTCCATATCTATATCTTCTGTACCTGTCATAGCGCCAATCGGCTCAACACCGTGCTTCTTTGCAAGTTCAGCTGTCTTGCTTTCAAAATACTTTGTAGCTGTTTCACGGTCAAGCAGGCAGGTAACCTCGGACATATAACCGTTAAGATAGATTTCCTCATCACCCTTTACGGTACGGAAATTGTATGTGATAATGGAGTCGTCAGCATAAAAGTAAGCGTCCTCAGCAGGAACAAGGTCACGGATTTCCATAAGCTCCGTATCAGTATTCACGCTCCAGATTGTAACGTCGTCCTCGTAGTAAAGCTCAACGCCGTCAGGCTGGAGGGATATAATCTTAGTAAGTGGCATACCGAGCTTCACCTTGGTAAGGATACCTGCATAAGCGCTTTCGGAAACCGCCGCTTCTTCATCCTTTCCGCAGGCAGACAAGCAGGTGACCGCCATTGCAAGAGTGAGTATAAGGGTAAGTATTTTTTTCATTTTTATCATTCCTTTGCTGCAAAAAATTTCAAATTAATATCAATCATTTATATAATAATACAAATTTGCCAAAAAGTCAACGGAATTAACGACGATTTCTATTGAAATTTTTTTACACATATTGTATAATGTCTGTAACAAGGTTATCGAAAGGAGCTTTTTATGACTGAATTTGAAAAAAACTTGGCAAAGGTTATTGCCGATTATGAGGCGCTTATCAACCGCCGCAACGTCAAGGCAGGACGCTACAACGGCATTTATGACTGCTGGAAATACCCTGTACTTACTGCACTTCACGCGCCTTACATCTGGAAATATGATATGAACCCCGAAACAAACCCCTATTTTATGGAAAGGCTTGGCATCAATGCCGTGCTCAACTCAGGTGCAATCGAGCTTGACGGCAAATTCTACCTCGTTGCAAGAGTTGAGGGCAACGACAGAAAGTCTTTCTTTGCTGTTGCAGAGAGCGAAAGCCCTGTTGACGGCTTCCGCTTCTGGGACTTTCCTGTACAGCTTCCCGACACCTGTCCGGAGGAAACCAATGTATACGATATGCGTCTGACAAAGCATCAGGACGGCTGGATTTACGGTGTATTCTGCTCCGAAAGCAAGGATACTTCCTCAAACGACCTTTCCGCCGCTGTTGCGCAGGCTGGTATTGTCCGTACAAAGGATTTGAAAACCTGGGAAAGACTTCCTAATCTGAAATCCAAATCCCCGCAGCAGAGAAACGTTGTGCTCCATCCCGAATTTGTTGACGGAAAGTACGCTTTCTACACACGTCCTCAGGACGACTTTATCCAGACAGGCTCAGGCGGAGGCGTTTGCTTCGGACTTGTTGAGGATATCAACAACCCTGTTATCTGCACCGAAGAAGTGGTTATTTCCCCAAGAATTTACCACACAATTACAGAAGTAAAGAACGGCGCTGGCGCTGTACCAATCAAGACGGAAAAGGGCTGGATTCACATTGCTCACGGCGTAAGAAACACCGCCGCAGGTCTCAGATACGTTATCTACGTTTTTGCAACCGACCTTAACGACCCGTCAAAGCTTATCGCTTCTCCGTCAGGACTTTTCATTGCTCCACACGGCTATGAGCGTGTGGGCGACGTTTCAAACGTTGCATTTACAAACGGCGCAATCGTTCGTGACAACGGCGAAGTGTACATCTATTATGCTTCCTCCGATACAAGACTCCACGTTGCTTCCACTACACTTGACAAGCTTATGGACTACACCTTCAATACACCGTCCGACCCGCTCCGCTCCGTTGACTGCGTAAAGCAGAGATGCGAGCTGATTGCAAAAAATCTTGAATATATGAAAAAATAAATAACGGACAAAACAAAATCCGCTTCCGATATCAGTCAGAAGCGGATTTTTCATTTCCACAATAATTATTTGTTATCCTTATTTTTCAGCTGTTCAAGCACATCAAGCAGCTTTTTCGGGACAGGCACTCCAATCCGTCCCGCATTCTCAATCAGGCTTATGCACTCATTTGCAATGTAAAACAGCGTCGTAACCGTGCGGAGGACGTGCCCCTCGCCGATAGCATTCACATCAACGATGTTCGCAACCGCCACAATCAGAAGCATAAAAATCTTTTTTGCAATGCCCTTTGCACCGACTGCGGAAGAAAGCTTCTTCTCAACCGCCGCCGCAATTACCCCCGATATGTAATCAAGCACGATGAGCGCAATCAGCGCAAGGAACATACCGTCCACATCTCCGAAAACGAAGCTGAACAGCGTGCAGAAAAAGGCAATAATGCTCTTGAAGATATTTTCCACGTTATTCCTCCTTCTTGACAACCGTCATACCCAGCGCAGAAGCTTCTTTTGCAAGCAAATCCGCTTCTGTTGAGTTCATTCCGCCCTTGACAGCCGTAATTCTGTAGGTTGTTTTACCGCAGCCATTCAGCCCCGCACGCTTGATAATTGACGGATAATCACGGTAGGAAATGTTCATATCAACCGCCGTTTCAATTCCGTCAACCCTGCCGCTGTCGCTGTACTGCCACAAACCGCCGAATTCATTTCCCCATCTCGGAGAAGTAACCCAGTGTGCAAGCCACTTGTCATAAGCTTCAAGCCTTGACCGGTCAAGCTTGTTTATGAACCAGTCCACGTTGCTGTAAACAGCCGTGTAATAGCCTGCCGCTTCGATTTTTTCACAGAATGCAACGGTAATGTCCGTCAGCACCTTCTTGCCAAGCGCCTGCTGAGTCTTGTCCTCAATATCGAAAATGACAGGGTATTCAAACTGCTTGCCTGCAATCAGTTCAAGCATAAAATCCGCTTCAAGGCGTGCGTCCTCAGCAGTTTTTGCATAGCTGTAATGGTACACGCCCACAGGCATTCCCACACGCTTACATTCACGGTAATTCCGCTCAAACTGCCTGTCAACCTGCTTTATGCTTTTTCTGCCGTAGCCGCACCGCAGGATTGCAAACTGTATTCCTGCCGCCTTTACCTTGTCCCAGTCCACAACGCCGTTATGATGGGATACGTCAATACCTTTATACTGCATAAAATCACTCCTTTGCCGACCTTGTGGTAATTGTACCGCTGTATTTTCTGTAATGAGCAATCATCTTGTATGTATGATCGGTACTGATTTTTTTCAAGGTATCAACCGCTGTCACTACACCTGTTCCACACAAATGAACAATATCATAACACACTACAGGAATAGATACGATTGTTGAACCCGACTCATTACCCAGCACACCTTCATAATATTTGGATTTGATTTCCACATATGGGGCAGTACCGTCTGTATTCAGCTCATAGCTGCCATATGACGTTTCAACAACCGTGTCATCAGAAAGATTTGTTGTAACCATCTCGATGCAGCCTTCAATATCAACCGTGTTGGGTCCTCGGCTTGTGATTGTAATAGCCTTTTGTTCCGTCACAGATGTAATGTCCAGAGTATTTTCGGTTGTTACGGGGTAGTATTTGTATACCGCGTGGAAATCAGTATCCGCAGTCGGTCTCACTGTTGAACTTGTGCCGTGCTCAGATGTGTTTGAACCATAGGTTTTAGTCCAGCCGGAATGCGAATAATCATCGCCGTAAACAAGCGGAGCTTCAGGAAAGGAAACAGTTGATCCCTTTTTGCAGGTACGGGTTTCCAGCAGCTTTCCGTAGCTGAAATAACGCACTATGTAATAGTCTCTTTCAAATACAGGCTTCCACTCCCCGTTTACCATAACAGAAGCCTTGCCAACTTTATGCCAGTTTCCGTCAACAGCAACATACGGCTGCACAACCGTTTTATCATTATCAATAGTAATCATCACGTCACCTCATACTGATACCAGATTGTTCCCTCAGGTGCTGTTCCGCTTGGTTCTTCGGTTGAAATAATTACATTACGCACCTGTGCAACGGTATAATCCGTGTTGCTCTGAGCAACCAGCGTGCCCGTCATTGTTCCTCCCGAAAGCGGCAGATAATCCTCGTCCGAGGAATTGACAGCAGCGGAAATCACGCCGTTTTCATCAATCGTAACAGTTGTACCATCAACCTTTACACCGCCAAGCACTGACTCAGACGCAGCAGGAAGCGTGTAAACCGTGTCAGTGAAAACAGCGTCCTCAGGAACGTCAGTGCCGACTGTTTTTCCGTTGACGGAGTTGACTGTCACAGCACCGTTTCCGCCAACTGTTATGTCACCGCCTGAAAGTACGCCGCCAAGCCTTGACTCTGTAGCAGGAGCAATAACAGCTGCACCTGTTCCGTCAGAACCGCCTATAACGGAAATCACACCGTTCTCATCTGCCGTAACGGTCGTCCCGTCAACCATAACACCGCCCTTTACGGTTGTTGAAGCGGTAGGAAGCGTGTAAACCGTGTCCGTAAAAACAGCATCCTCAGGAACGTCAGTGCCGACAGTTTTTCCGTTGACGGAATTGACTGTCACAGCACCGTTTCCGTCAACTGCGATATCACCGCCCGACAATACGCCTCCAAGCTTTTCTTCCGTTGCAGGTTCAATAACAGCCGTACCCGTTATATCGCCGTTTTCAATTCCGTCAATAACCCTTTGCACCTCAAGCTGAATCTGATTGTAAGCCTGTTCAAGAATTGTCGGCGACTCAAGGAAATCAAGCCGTGCGTCGTCATTGATTAAGACAGGCTGAGAAATAAATTTGACCTGTACCGTATTTTCAGTATTGATACCCGCAAGAACAAGCGTTACCTCTCCGCTTGAAACAGTAAAATCAGATGTAACCTCCCAAAGAAGATGAATGATTTCATCGGTAATTCCGTCCATATCAAGCACCTGCTCCGCTACGGTTTCATTTGCCTTTGATACCGCCGTCAGACGGAAGCTGAACTTTGAAAGGTCGTGTTCGCCGTACATTCTCGGTACGGTTATCCCCACCACATCAGCACCGTATTCGCCCTCAGTGATATTTCCGTCAAGGTCCTGCGTTATAAGCCGTTTGCAAATTACCTTTAATTCCATAAAAAACCTCCATAAAAATATTATTCCGCACCCTGACGCTTTAGCGGTGCGGAATATTTCCCATAATTTCAGTATATCCGATTTTACGGCAATTGCAACACTTTGCAGGCAAGTTCGGATAAGCCCATAACCGTTGCACGAGAGCAGCGTGCAACTATTGTCCGTACCGATAAAAAAATAACCCGCACCTTTACGGCACGGGCTTCCATACGGAATTTCAGAACAAATATCAAGAACAGTTTTATTATAGCACGCCCCAAATGTGCTTGTCCAGCGTTTGATGTACAGAAATGCGGACTTCTTTTTCCCAAAACCGTTGCAAAACGGAAAAAACTGTGCTATACTTGAACAAAAAGGAAAGGAATGATTGCATTGAGTGAAAAGAATTCCAACCAGAAGCTTAAAATGCTTTATCTGAGCCGTATATTCACCAAGTACACCGATGAGGAGCACTCCCTTACCATTGCCGAAATTATTGCAATGCTTGCCGAAAACGGAATTACTGCCGAGCGTAAGACCCTATACAACGACATTCAGCTGTTGAAGGATTTCGGACTCGATATAGTTATGAACAACGGAAAACAATATTCCTACTACCTTGCAAGCCGTGACTTTGAGCTTCCCGAGCTGAAGCTTCTTGCGGACGCTGTTGCGTCGTCACGTTTCCTTACCGATAAGAAATCCCGTGAGCTTCTGCAAAAAATCGAGGACCTCGCAAGCGTCTACGAGGGCAAGCAGATTAACCGTCAGGTTTACGTTGCAAACCGTGTAAAATCAATGAATGAGCGTATCTACCTGAACGTGGATATTATCCACCGTGCAATAAAGGAAAAGAAACAGATTTCATTTAAATATTTCGACTACGACCTGAACAAGAAGAAACGCTACCGTGACGGTCTGCGCGTTGCATCGCCCTTTGCACTTACCTGGGACGACGAACGCTATTACCTTGTAGCATTCTACCCCAAGCGCCCCGACAACTACACAAATTTCCGCATAGACCGTATGGAGGAAATCGAAATCCTCAGTGATAAAGTCGCAAAAGTACCGCTGAATTTCTCGCTGTCCGAATATATGAACTCAACCTTTTCGATGTTCAGCGGAGAAATAAAGGACGTAAAGCTCCGCTTTCACAATTCGCTCATCAATGCCGTGCTTGACCGTTTCGGCAAAAATGTTATCATCATTCCCGACGGCGGCGAGCATTTCACCGTCAGCGTGCAGGTTAGAACAGGTGCGCCATTCTATGGATGGCTGTTCCAGTTCGGCACAAATGCGGAAATCGTCCGCCCTTCCGCAATAAAACAGGAGTACCTCGATATGCTTCGGGAGGTTATACAAACAGCGGAAGCAAAGTGAGCAGCTGTTTCTCTTGATTTTAATAAGGGCATATGCTATAATGTAAATTAACGCTGAAATAAGGAGCTTTCTTATGAACAAAATCGAACTTTACGAACACAGAGTAAGCTACTACGAAACCGACCAGATGGGAATTGTCCACCACTCCAACTATATCAGATGGTTTGAGGACGCACGTGTTGACTTCCTCGAAAAGGTAGGTTTTTCCTACGATAAAATGGAGGAGCTTGGCGTGATGATTGTCGTGCTCGGCGCTTCCTGCGAATATAAATTTTCCGCACGCTTCGGTGACAGGGTTATAATTATTCCCAAAATTTCCGAATTCAACGGCTTCAAGCTGACAGTTACCTACCGTGTGCTGAACAAGGCTGACGGTACGCTTCTTGCCACTGGTGAAACAAAGCACTGCTTCACCGACCTGAAGCTGAAGCCTGTCCGCACCAAAAAGGATTACCCCGATATCTACAAGGTTTTCAACGACTATGTAGGCGTTGACCTTGACGCTGAATAACCCGGAAAGGATTTTTTCTATGCAGACTTTTTTTGCCGACGACAAGCACGTCCGCACCATCGGACGCAGTATTTTCCGTAATAATATCCGCTATCTCAGCTGGAGCTGCAGCGCGGTTGAATTTGTTTTCACAGGCACGGAAATCACCGCGGAAATATGGACAGATTGGGTAAATGATGAGCCCTGGAAGGAAATTTTCCAGCCGTACCTTGCTGTTTTTATTAACGATGAAGCCGTGCCCCGCAAAAGATTTGCAGTAAACGAGGGTACAGACACCTACACAATATACAAAAGCGATACTGCCGAAACAGTGAAAATCCGCATTATGAAGCTTTCGGAAGCTGCTTTCAGCAAAATCGGTATCATCAGCATTTCCGCTGACGGCGAAACCGTACCGACCTCTCCCCTCTCACGCAGAATGGAATTTATCGGCGACAGCATAACCTGCGGCTTCGGCATTGAGGGCAAATGTGCGGAGGAAGGTTTCCGCACAAGCACGGAAAATCCGTACATAAACTATGCTTCAAAAGCCGCACGAAGCTTCTGCGCTGAATGTAATCTCATCTCCTGGAGCAGTATCGGCGTCTATTCAAGCGATACAAAAACCGACGAAATAAACGATAGCTGGCTTATGCCTATGCTGTACGGCTATACCGACATCGGCATTGAAAACTCCCTTGGTATTGATGAGCACGCCGAATGGGATTTCAGCAGCTTTCCACCTGATGTTATCGTTGTAAATCTCGGAACAAACGATAATTTCTACACAAAGGGCATACCCGAACGTGTCGATGGATTTAAGGCTGCCTACGAAAAATTTGTAAGAAAAATCCGTGCTCTTAACCCTCACTCCCACATAATATGTACCCTCGGAATGATGGGTGCAGAGCTGTACCCTGCCATTGAAGAAACCGTGCAGAAGCTTGACGACGATAAGGTGTACGCTCTTGGATTTGATGTTCAGCGTGACGAGGACGGCATAGGCTGTGAAAATCACCCGAATTCCGTCACCCACAACAAGGCTGCTATAAAACTTGCGGAAAAAATTTCCAAAATCACAGGCTGGGAATGTGATAATTCCGTTTTTGACTGACCTGATAAATTATACACAGCTTTCGTTATCATTTCACAGGATTTACACATTGAAGCTTTACAATATAGCCACAGTTAGAAAACTGGCACTTGCTTAACATAGAAAGGCGGTATTGTTATGTACGAAGAAAACAATAACAATAATTATACTTATGAAGCAAACTACACTCCCACAGAACCTGAAAAGCCAAAGAACAACGGCGGCAAAAAGGCAGGAAAAATTTTTGCACTTATTATCGCTGTCGCACTTATCGGCGGTGCATCAGGCTTCGGCGGTGCGCTTCTTGCAAATTCAATGAATTCCGACAAAATTTCCTCATCCGAAGAAACCGAGACAGAAACCGAAGAAAAAAGGGAAACCATCAGCACGGTTACCGCTGCTCCGCAGAACACTACTGACGAGGAAGCCCCATTAGGCAACCTGCTTAACATTGAAACTGCTGACGGTGCACTCTCAACCGAGCAGATTATCCATAACTCAACCCCCTCCGTTGTGCTCATCACCTCAAAATTTACCGAGGCTCAGGGCAGCGGTACAGGTACAGGAATTGTTCTTTCCGCTGACGGTTATATCATTACAAACTGTCACGTTATCGAAACTTCCTACCAGACCTATCAGAGCTCAGGCGATATCAACCCGTTTGAAAATCCGTTCAGCTTCTTTGGCGGCGGCTACGAAGCTGTAACTCAGACCGCACAGGCTGACAAGGTTACAGTTACAATGTCTGACGGCTCAGAGCACGAAGCTGAAATCATCGGCAGCGACGAGAATACCGACCTTGCACTGCTTAAAATCGACGTAGACGGACTTATCCCTGCTGTCCTCGGCAGCAGCGACAACCTCAGACTCGGTGAGGCTGCAATAACACTCGGCTACCCGCTCGGTCTCGGACTTTCCGCTTCCGAAGGTATCGTTTCAGGTCTTGAAAAGGAACTTACCATCGAGCTTTCCAGCGGCGGTACAGCAACAATGACCCTTATCCAGACTGACGCTTCAATCAACCCCGGCAACTCAGGCGGTCCGCTTCTCAACGAAAGAGGCGAGGTAATCGGTATTACTTCCTCAAAGATTGCCGACAGCACAGTTGAAGGTATCGGCTTCGCTATCCCGATTACAGACGCACTGCCTATCCTTGATGACCTTATGAACAAGGGCTACGTTTCCACACCGAAAATCGGTATAACAGGCACAGATATCACTTCTGCCGTAAAGCGTTACTACAACCTCCCTGTTGACGCAGGCGTGCTGGTTGTATCTGTTGAAGCAGGCTCCTGCGCAGATATTGCAGGCATTGCAGAAGGCGATGTTATCGTTGCGGCTGACGGCAAAGAAATCAGCGATATGAACGGACTTGTTGCCGCAAAGAATAAGCACAAGCCAGGCGAAACAATGACTGTTACCCTCGCAAGAAACGACGGAAACATTGACATTGAAATCGTGCTTGATGAAACGCCTAACGAAGAAACAGCTGATGAATAAATACATTTAATACAACAAACAGCCCGTGAAATCACGGGCTGTTTTCAGCTTTGTTCAAGGCTTCTACTATTAAGTATATATATTTATTGCCAAGCTTATCTTTGGGACTTATGCAAAGAATATCATATATATCCGTAGTCAGGTCAAACTTCTGCTCATCAATTCTGAGTTCACAGCAAGGCGTGCCATCAAAGAAATCAATGTACTTGCAGGTAATTACCATACGCTCGTCAAAAATTTCTTTCAGCAATTCAATAGTTGTATCATAATTAAATCTATCGTTTTCAGCATAGCTTACCATAATATACCCTTCGCGTGCCATTTCTTCAACGTAGTATTTATTACGGCTCGGTTTTTCAGTGCAATTCGGATTAAGCCATAGAGTTTCAATAACAATTCCTTTTTTAGAATAGTTGCGTTGAAGCCATATTTCATTGACCTCATCAACAGGCTTTTCTAAAATTATATCACTGCTTATATAGCGCTTATAATAACAAATTCCGTCTTTGAATTCCACAACAGAATATCGTATGCCATTTATGTCACAGTCCGCAAGCTGTAAATAATCATCGTCCTTGTCCCCATTTGAAATACGCATAAGCGGAGTTGTTTTGGCAATATCGTCAGTATCAAAAAGTTCATAATCATTTGTATACGATTTGGCACGGTAAGTAATTCCCTTGTATACGACAAAATCATCACAATATTTGTTGCCCATAACATACCTCCTGATTTTCAATGATTATAACACCATTTTATTCCAAAGTCAACATCATTTGCTCTTGTCGTATTTTGTCAGAAAGCCCAAAAATATTTTTCAAAAAAATTTTCAAAAAAGCTTGACAAAGCATTTTCATTGTGATATAATATAAAAGCACTCTTAATGAGAGCAAAATAAATATATCGCGGAGTGGAGCAGCTCGGTAGCTCGTCGGGCTCATAACCCGAAGGTCGTTGGTTCAAATCCAGCCTCCGCAACCACGTAGGTAAGCCGTTTGATTGATTTCAGACGGCTTATTATTTTGCTCAAAAACAGCGTTTAGGACACTATTAGGGCACTAACACCTCAAAACAAGACACCACAAAACGCATCAAAACAACAAGTAAAACGCTTCTATCCCCTGTTATATCAAGCATATCCTGCTCTTTTTTCTTCCAAAATTTACCCACCGGGGGGATGTGCAGAAAGCGTCCAAGAGTTACCCCGCAAGAATTTTTACCCTTTCCACGCGAAAAAATCTCATAGAAATAATTCAAGGCAGTTTCCATTTAATTTTGGAAGCTGCCTTTTTTGTTATCCTGCTATATTTCCCTTTTTATCCTCTTCATCGTCCTGAGCATTCTTTTTAAGTTTCTGAGTAAAAAGAACATCTCCGAGAGTATCAGCTATTCTTGAATTTGCTTCTTCAAGAACGTGAGCATATATATTTTGTGTTGTACTTGGCTGGGCGTGGCCTAAATAGCCTGAAATTGATATTGTATCAAGTCCGTTGAAATAAAGTAGACTTGCCGCTGTATGTCTGAATTGATGTGGGTGCAGATGCGGTAAATTGTGACGTTTTGAAAAAGAAGAAAGCCATTGAGCAATGGAATCCGGGTGAAGCGGATAGCCTAAATTGTCAAAGTTTTCCGATACAAAAATAAAATCATTCTCAAAAGTCTGCATTACACCTTTTCCATCGGGAATAGAAATATTTCTGTTCCACTTGCTTCCTGAATCGCTTATGAGCGGGTCATAATACTTTTGCTTGTACTCCTTCAGAAGCTGCATAACCTGAACAGGAAGTTTAATAAAGCGGTTTGACTTCTCTGTTTTAGGAATATCTGTGTAAATACCTATATCAGGCTGATAATAAACACAACGTTCAATATGTATCTGATTGAACTCCCAATTTACACAGGACCAACGCAAGCCTATAATTTCGCCACGTCTTGCACCTGTTGCAATGAGCAGGTTAATTATAGTTTTCCATTTCAAAGGCTCATATTCAAGAGCATCCATAATCTCATTGACCTGCTCCAATTCGAGATAATCAGCTTTCGGAGCAATACATTTAGGCGGCATTGCCCTTGCAGCAGGATTGTAAGGGATAAGATTTTCTTTTACAGCCATTTCAAGAACAGCGTGAATAACTCTGTGATGTTCCTTTACTGTCTTTGGTGAAAGAGGCTTCATATTCCTTTGCACCTTAAACAACTCATTTGTAGGAACATTAAAAGCCATTGCTATTTTATCCGCTGTACTTTCAGCTATAATTTTACCCTTCATTGCAAGGTTGAATGTGGTGTAAGACATATTCAGCTTTTCCTTGCAGAAAGTTTCCTTGTTTGTATACCCTGCCTTCTTTACAAGTGCCCCTATATCAACGTTAGGCCTAACAACAGCCTTTGCACCCTGTAAGCGTAAACCGTCCTGTGAAAGCTGTCTATACAGTTCATTCAGGTGTTGAGGGCGAATATCAGCAATCTTGATGTGTCCGATACCTGCATTTATGCGTACAAGCAATTCTCTGTAACGCATTTCCGTATTATGTCGAAGCACTCCGCTGTCAGCCTTCACCTTCATCACATAGTCAGCATAGTTTTCAAATTTCTGCTTACCGTCACCCATAAGACCGAGTTTGCATTGTTCCTCAAAAAGTGTTGCCTGACGGTTAAGCTCTTTTTCAATCTGCTTTTTCGTCATATTCGGAGCGGGTTTCCACGTCATTTCATAGGGTTTTATCTTCTCCCCTGAAGCTGAATACCCTGCCGCCACTCTTATTCTGTAAGAAACTATTTCGCCGTTTTTATTCGTTCTTGGGGTTATGTTGGGCATTGTCGGAGTCCTCCTTATTTTCATCATTTATCTGTTCTAATAAACATTTAATATGGATATCTGCCATCTTTTCAAGAGATAATCTTGATTTTGGTGTAAGTGTTATAGCTTTACTGATGTTATATATAACAGACATAGATTCTTTAGGCGATAATTTATGAATTGTTTGACTTATCAAGCTATTTACCTTTAATTGTATTTCCTGTGAATAAAACTTTTTATAATCATAACCTGATAATATTTTAAAATCACTATTATTTACATTGGGAAAATTATCAGATATCATATTTGATATCTTTGATAATAATTCAAAATCTGTACTCTCATTTAACATTGCTGCTTCAGATATGTCAACAACTATAGAACGGTCTTCATTCAAGCCTGATAACAACTCTGAAATAATATCAATATATTCAATTTCAGTATATTGATTTTTATCACCTTCGACATTCAACATATATTTTTTATTCACTTTTTTCAATTCATTGAGTTTATTGAGAAATTTAACATTGCTTTCAGAAAGACCTGTATAATTACATACATCTATCAATTCCATATCAGTTGTAGAATTAGGCGAAAGTCCAAGCAAATAATCTGTTGTTACATTAAGATATTTTGCTATTTCAATTATTTGTGTCGTATTGGGGGTTCGTTTTCCGCTACAAAAGTATGAAATTGTATTATCTTTAACCTTAAGATGTTCCGCCAAATCCTTTTGTTTCAAGTTTCTCAACTTCAATATTTCATCTATACGCTGTCCTATTATTAATTCATTGTTCATTATCATTACCTCCACGCCAAATAACAAATTTGTTATTTTTTTAAAAAAGATAACAAACCATATTGACTTGTTGCTGTTGTTATGTTACAATGTAATTGTAGCATATACGTTATCTAATGTCAACAACAATTTTTACGAAAGGAGAAGTAGATATGATTGGAAGTGAAGTAAAAGCTCTTATACAGTCTCAGGGTCTTAAGTGTTGGGAAGTGGCTGAAGCTTGGGGAATGACAGATGGAAATTTCTCACGCAAATTAAGAAAGCCATTCAACGAAGAAGACACAGCAAAGCTTTATCAGATTATCGAAACACTTACACACAAGAAACAGGAGGTCTAAAACTATGTTCTACGTTAAAGCCACACTCGCAGAAGGTGTTGAAATCAATATCGACATTACAGATGAGAACGTATATACACGTTGCCCTGTTTGTGGTAAGGAAATGAATGTTGATATTGTAGAATACGCAAGAGGCACAGAATTTGACCTTTGTGGTACATCGGTCTACTGTAGTAAAGAAAGCTATGAACAAGTGAAAGGAGAAAACTAACAATGATACCTGCAAAATACTTTTTTGATGAAAACGGCAATGTTGCAAAGATTATTTCAGTTTCTGAAATCGAACCATATCACGAAGCTGAAGATGAGGAACTGTACAGAGTAACCCTCTTATACCCTGACGGCACAACCTCGGAAAGGGATATGGGTTACAATGTCAATGGCGGATATGAGCTTTTCAGACACGGTGAAAAGAAGCTTATCCCTGTCAAGATTGTCAATGAAACAATTTATTTTGCTTACGATACCGAACATATTCCGCAGGAAGATGTTATCAGCATTGATGTTGAGCATATAAGCAAGCTGATAGAAAGCCTTACTATTCTTGGAGGTGCAATGGAAAATACTATTGCTTCTGTCCATAGACTTTTCAATCCACAAAAATAAAACGCCTTCTGCTGAATACTTTGGCGAGCGTACAGCAGAAAGCGTATATCGAATCAATAAAGTCTATTGACCCGTTCCTATTGTACCACATCGGGAACGGGTTTTCAAGGAGGAATTATTATTTATGGAAAATGAACTCGTTTTCTTACCCGATAACTACATAAATGCAGAACCATATACCACGTCTTTAATCGTTGCCGATTGTGCAGAAATTAAGCATCACACAATACAAGTATTAATTTCAAAATATGAGAATGACCTTTCAGAGCTGGGCACGCTCTCATTTGAAATGAGAGCGTGCCCCCATAAAACTGGTGCTGCTCTTGAAAAAATATATCACCTCAACGAACAGCAGGCAACACTTCTCATCACATACATGAAAAATACTGAGCCTGTTCGTAAATTCAAGAAAGCACTTGTAAAAGGATTTTTTGCAATGAAAGAAGAACTTACAGAACGCAGAATTAACCGCAGTATGCTCAAGCATACACATAAAAGCCTTGCAGAAGCTGTAAAGCTTATTCCTCCGCACCCTCATTCTGCATTTGATTATGCAAAATATCACGCCCTTGCATATATTGTTGCATTCGGTTGTTCCCCTTCCAAGCTTAAAAAGCGGCGTAATGCCAAAACAGAAGCAAGTGTTGCCGACTATCTCACAGCAGCTGAAATTGAGAGTGTTGCCAATATCAAGGACAAAATATGTGTTTGTCTTGAAATGGATATGGAATACGCTGAAATCAAGGATAAACTTATGAAAATGCAAATTCAAAATTTATCATCAAAGGAGGATTGAAAATGACAGGGATGAAAATGTACACAATAGCCGAAGCCTCTAACAGCTTCGGCGTTACAGAATACGCATTACGCAAATGGGTAAGAGACGGCACTTTGCCTTCTGTAAAAATCGGTAAAAAGTATCTGATTAATGAGCAGGTGCTTGAAAAGTTCCTGCAAGGTGAAAGCCTTAACGCACCTGCTCAGAACGACAGCGTTTGCCAAATCAAACCTATTGCTGTTAGGTAAAGGGTGATATTTTGGAAAATAAAATTGAAAATATCATACCTCAAGGATTTACGGGAATATGGATTGACCGGGAAATATTACTTCAAGATAATTTATCCCTTAATGAAAAAATTATCATTTCCATTATCAAGAGTTTTGAAGAAAATCAAAGTGAATGCTTTGCATCAAACAAATTCTTTTCAAAGGTTTTAAATCTGTCCTCCAAAAGAGCCTCTGAAATAATTAATGGTCTTGTAACAAAAGGCTTTATTACCTCTGAAACAATATTTCGTAAGAACACAAAAGCAATAGAAAAACGTATTTTAAGGATAAATAATGCTATTACCTATCCCGATATGTCGGGATACCCTCCCCCGAGAAATACGGATACCCCTCCCGAATTTTCGGGATACCCTCCCCCGAGAAATACGGAAGATATAATAAATATATATAATAAACCTTATAATAAAAATTATATAAAAAATAATAAATGCTCAAATTTCGAAAATTTGAGCGACGATGTTTCAGATGAATTTATTGCTGAAAAAGCAATTGAATTTTATTTTGATACATATTTCGAGTATCACAGTACACTTCACCCAAATCTGAAAACTGAACAACTCAACCGAGTTAGAGAAGAATTAAGCTTTCGTATAAATGAATTCTATTTATCCCTTGAAGATGTTCAGGAAATGACCCTGTACTTTTTTGAACACCCTCCCAAAGGTTCTGACGGAAATATAAACTTGTTTGTTGAAAGAAGCGTTTTTGTCCGGGTGGGTTATTCAACAGGAGTGATTTCGGGATATACTGAATTATAGTTTCAAAAAGGAGGATACCTTTGACAAACGAACAGCTCGCAGACTTCATAAAACAAGGCGGCAATGATGAACTTATACCGTTGTTATGGAATAATGTCAAAAAACTTTTATACATACTTGCTGACCGTTATTACAAAGCATACAGCGATGATTTAAGCCGTTACGGTGTTACTGTATGGGATTTGAAACAGCAGGCTTACAGTGCGTTTCTGAAAGCAATAGAAGGATATGATGAAAGCAAGGGCTATAAATTTATTTCTTATCTGAAATATCCTTTCAAAAACGCTATACGAAGTTTACGCACCCATGACACGCTGAACAAGTCCGAAAGCCTTAATACAATGATAACGGAAAAGGACAACATTGAAGCCTATGAGCTGGGCGATACAATTCCTGATGAACATTCTCTTGACTTTGCGGAAAAGCTTGAAAATGAAAGTATGTACAAAACAGTACGGCAAGCAGTTGCAAATCTACCCGAAAGTGAAAAAGAGATTATAACGGAACGGTATTTCAATAACCGAAGCTTTGCTGATATCGCAAGAGAAAAAGGTAAAACTTCCGAAAGCATACGTCAGCGTGAGAAAATAGCATTACAGCGTTTACGCAATAACAAAGATATCCGCAAGCTCAGCAATGAACTTGGTTACTCCTCATACAGAATATACCGAAACAACTACACCTCTTTTAAAAGTTCTTACGTATCAAATGTTGAACTTATCGCCTGCGAACGTGCAGACATTGAAGCCCGTTTTTTACGCTGAAAGGATTTGATTATATGGTAAAAATAACAGAAAAATTTTATTTTGATAATGACGGTACACAGTATATACTTGTGCAGCAAGGAACACGTCAGGGTATTGACCGTAAAACCAAGAAGCCGACAGGAGAACTTGTAAATTATACTGAAATCGTAGGATATTATTCAAGTATAGGTGCAATGCTTGAAAAGTGTTCAAGGTTGTTATTGGCTGATAAAATAAAAAGCGGTGATATAACAACTATTTCGGAATACATATCCGAAATGAAACGATTGAAAAATGAATTTGCTGATTTAATATCTTCTATTTCAATCTGACGAACACGCAGAGCCATTTTAAAGTCTTACCCCTTAAAACTACCCTATTAAATTCAAAGTGGCTGAAATCGCTTTAAATTTTAAAATATGAAAGGAATGATAATTTTGTCAGAAGTATCAACAGAAGTTCAGCACATAACCGCTCTTGATTTTGATATTGAAAAGGCAATGCAGCAGCTTGATATGCTTCACAATAAATTCAACGAACTTACCCGTCAGATAGGAAGTCAAAGCTGGTCTATCAGGGCTGTAATTGAAGGAACAGGTGAATATGGAAGGTTACAAGCAGAACTTGCTGAAACCACACAACGCATTGAAGAACTGGAAGAACAAATCCGCTCAATGTCGTATACAGGTTCAAATTCAATAATTGAGTTTGCCGGAGTAATACAAGAAAAGCTTGTATCTGCATTGAAAGAGGCTGCTTCAGCAGCGAGTGAAGCAGTAAAATCGGTTGAAAACTCTATGACTGATATTTCAAGAGTTCTTGAACTTACTTCTTCACAAACAGAAGATTTGCGAGGAAGTCTTTTTAATTTGGGTAAGGAATACGGAAGGTCATTTGAAGATGTTTCGGATATTGCATTGCGTTTCGCACAAGCAGGAAATGATATGACAGATACCGTTACACTTACAAGAGATGCACTGCTTGCACTCAATACGGCTGAACTTGATTCTGAAGAAGCTACTCAAAGCCTGATTGGTATTATGAATCAATGGGAAATGGGAACAGAGGACCTTATTACAATCATTGACAAGCTTAATTACACAGCTGATAATAATGCTGTAACAACGCAGGATTTGATTGACGGACTTCTCAAGGCTTCGTCTATGGCAAGAACGGCAGGAATGTCATTTGATGATACTGTAGGTATCCTTACTTCAATGAAGGTTGCATCGGGTGCAGCAGGTAAGGAAGTAGGTAATGCGTTCAAGTCTATTATGGCATATATCCAAAGACCAAGCAGCTTGAATGTATTTGAAAATATGGGTATTGACGTATATGCTGACAAGGTAACGGGTGAACTTCTTCCGATGATGGAAATCCTTGAAAATATGTCTAAAAAGTGGAACAGTTCACAACAGGAAATGCTTAACACTCTTGTTGCTTCGGGTGATGCCGCTCAGATGATGTCAGAAGAATGGGCAATTGCTACTGACAGTATGGACGAATATACACAATATCAAGAGGCTATGACAGTTGCTACCGAAAAAGCTAACACCGCAGAAGCGAGGGCACAAGCACAAGCGGCGGCAGGTGTTTACAGACGTAATTATTATATCGCTCTTATGGAAAGTCTTGCAGATGCTCAGAGAATTTCGGGTGAGCTTTCTGAGGCTGAAGGACACTCAATGCAGGAAAACGCTCGATATATGGAAACTTTGACAGCAAAGACCGAACAACTCATAGTTTCATTGAAAGACCTTGCAGTTACAGCTGCAGATGCAGGCTTGCTTGACCTTGCAAAATGGGCTGTTGATACCGCTGTCAAAATTGCTGAATTTTCAAATGACCTCAACCTGCTCCTCCCTTTGATTGCCACACTTGGAAGCAGTATGCTTGCACTGAAATCAATGAAAATCAGCGAATATATTATTGATAATATATCTGCTTTGAAATCCTGGGGAACACAGCTTAAAAATACTGTAAATCACGTTAATGACACGGGAACTGCATTAACAGGAGCAGCGGCAAAGGCAGCCACTTTCAAAACAGCAATGTTTGCAGCAGGTACAGCATTGACAGCTATTTCAGTAGCCGTAACGATTGCAACAGGTATTATTTCAAATTATAATCAAAAGCTTGATGAAACCATTGAAAAGGGTGAACAGGCTGCCAACTCTTTTGACACCCTGCTTGAATTAACTGAAAGGTATAACACTCTTGCAGAACTTACAGACCGTACCGCTGAACAGGAAAATGACTACAAGAGCGTGCAGGAAGAAATTATTGAATTGCTCGGAGAACGTGCAGAAGAACTCAACAATCTTACAAAGGGTACACAGGCATACAATGAAATGCTGAAAGAACAGATTAAGCTTGAACTTGAAAGTCAGCGTGCAGAGGTTATAGCTGCTTCTGATGCCGCATACGATAAGCTTGAAAATACAGAATACTGGAAAACAACGGGCTCATACGGTGTTGAATATAACAGTGAGGTATATAAGGCTTTGGATAGTGCCGGCAAAATCGGCTATAATTCAAACGGCGATTCAATGGTTTTCTACGCAGGTGAAACTGCTATTGAAACATATGCAAACCTTGCTGAAATTATGGATGTTCTCAATGGCAAACTCAACAAACTTGAAAAAAGCAATTCTGACCTTGCAGATGAATTCGTTAATGACAGTACATATCAAAAGCTGAAAGAAAACTATGAACAGCTCAGTGAAGCCGCTGAAGAATATCTTGCAACAGAGGTAAAACGTCAAAGCATTACATATATTCTCGATAACGGAATACCTGAAACTATTCAGCAACAAGAAGAAATGAATAAGGCTGTAATTGATGCTGTTGATACAACAGACAAGCTTACCGATAAAATCAAGGGCTTAATTACTGTTTACGGCACAATTGATGAACGTCAGGTAAAATTCTATGAAGCATTCAATTCCAATGAATTCGGCAATGTTTCAGAGTCCTTGCAGTATATGGCTGAACGCGGTGAACTTACAGCTACCGTTTGGGATTATATGAGCAGGTCAAATAATAATCTTTCCGCAAAGCTTAAAGAACTCGGTATCACTACCGAGGAGGCTGTTATTTGGCTTAATGAACTATTTGAAAGTACTGCTGATGTTGGTGAAGGCATAGAAGAAGCAGGAAAAGAAATTGAAGATTTTGCAAAAACAATTGAAACAGCAGAAGATAAGATTTCCACGCTCAACGGTTACATTCAGACACTTGGCGAGGGCAACGGCTTGACGGCTGAACAGGTGTTGGAGCTTGTTGACACTTATGGTTTGCTGTTAGACCAGTTCACACTTACTGAAAATGGCTACAAGATTGAAATTTCGGCACTTGAACAGCTGAGAGAAGCACAGGTACAATCGGCTATTTCTGCACGAAATTCACAGATTGAGCAAACACAGGTATTACAGACGGGACTTCTTGACAGAATTAAGGCTTACGGTCTTGAAATCAACTCTATTGCGAGTCTTGCTGAGGCTCAGGCGGCTTTGCTTGCTGTTGAACAGAAACGTGCGGCTATGTCGGGAGATATAAGCAGTGAAGCGGAATACAACTACTATAAAGACCAAATTGCCGATATGGACTCTATTGTTGATACTCTTAAAGATATTGCAGAAAACTATGCCAACACTGAGGATTTGGCACAAGGTTTTTATGAAACTCTTGGAACATCTTTTGAAGAAACGAAAAAATCAGGTGAAGAAACTGTTGACGTTCTGAAAGAATGGACAGAAGGTTACGAACATCTTGTATCACTTGGCTTGTACTCTACAGAGGAACAGATTGCCTATTATGAGAATTTACGCAGGACGTTGAGTCTTACAGAGGAACAGTATCAGAGCCTTGAAAGCACCTTACACAAGCTTTACCAAACACAGCTTGAAGAAAGCAAGGAAGCGATTGAAGCTGAATATGAGGCTCACAAAGAGGCTATTGAGGAGCAGTATGAACTTGACAAGGAAAACCGTGAGGAATACTGGGATGATGAACTTGACAAGCTTAAGGATAATCTCAATGCTCAGATAGACTCTGCGAAAAAGGCTTATGAGCAGAAAAAGAAGCTTACTCAAAAATCATATGATAATCAGAAAGAAGCTTTGGAAAGTCTGCGTGATGCGGAAATTGAGAGCATTAACGCTGCTTACAATGCTCAGATTGATGCTCTTGAAAAAATCAAGGCGGCAAGACAGGCTGAACGTGATGAGGAAGATTATCAAAATGAGCGTGCTGAACTGCTTGAACAGATTTCCTATTATGAGCAGCGAACAGGCACGGAGGCTGTTGAACAGCTTGCAGACCTGAGAAAACAACTTGCAGACCTTGACCGTGAACGTCAGCGTGAACTTGAAGATGAGGAAATCGACTCGCAGATTGACTCGTTGGAAAGTCAGCGTGATGATGCAACTTCGGCGGTGAAAAAGCAATATGCGGCTCAGATTGCGGCTCTTGAAGCTTCTCAGGAAATCGAGCTTGAAATGTATGAGCAGACCTATGAACGTGAAATTGAGCTGCTTGAAAACCGTCTTGAAAAGGAAACGGAAGCACTTGAAAAGAAGCGTGACGAGGATTTGAAACGTCTTGAAGATGAAAAGGAAGCAGCAATAAAGGCGGCAGATGACAAGTGGGCGGAGATTGAGGCTATTTTTGAGGACAGAAACCTTGCAATGATAGCATCCGCAGGAATGTTTGCACCTCAGCTGTACGACCAGTTCCACGAACTTTTCACCGAGAAATTTAAGATGGATTTAGAGGAACTGGCAACTCTTATGGGTGAACTGGAAGGCGGCATAGGCGGTTTTGAAGGTTTGAGCGGTTCAAGACCCGATTTCTCCGCACCTTCTTCAGCAGGTTCTTCCAATTCTTCAAACACTCAAGATACTTTGGGAAGTTCGGGCGGTTTCTCTGTTGGGACAAAGGTTAAAGTATCAGGTACAGTTTACAGTGACTCTTACGGTGGCAATCCCGGTGCAAGCTTTGACAACAAAAAAACCACAATTACCAAAATAAACAGCAGCGGTACAAAGCCTTATCACGTTGGAAATCTCGGTTGGGTTGATGAAAGTCAGCTTGTACAGGCAAGAACGGGCGGTAAAACAACGGCTGACGGTCTTGCAATGCTTCACAAGGACGAACTTATCATTAATCCGCCTGTTACAAAGATGCTTGAGGATTTGGTTAAGGTGCTCAATCCGCAGGTTACAAAGGCTGATATTGCGGCACAGCAGGATGCTTTTTGCAGATATTGGGGCAAGGAAATCAACGCTTCACATCGTGCAATGTATCAGAATGTGAGCAATAACAATACTTACAATAATTCCAACAGCAGTATGGATAATCACAGTAAAAAGGTTGAAGTCAACATCAATGGTCCTTTACAGAACATTGAACGTGTTGAAGACAATGCCGATATGACAGCGGCGGTCAATGCACTTGAGCGTAAGTGGGAACGTGAGATTGCTTCTAAGCTATAAAATTAATGAGCAGGTTTACCATTTCGGCAGACCTGCTCAAATTTATTATGTAAATGAAGATAACAATTCATTTTTCCAATTAGTTGGAAAACCTATATGTTTAAGATTTATTTGTTGCGAGTAAGTATCAATAAGCGCTTCCAATTCTGTTACAAAATTATTCCAACGGTCAGGAACAGGTGTTAAAAGCTTAAGAATAAACAAATATTGATATAGTCTCATATTGTTAGGGTTGATTTTTATTTCTTTAGAAACATATTTAGGAAATTTGGGAATTGTACCGAATTTATGATAATACAATCTTGTAAAATGAGCACATTTATTTCTTAAATGAGTTAAGCAAAATAATAAGCTTTCAAGTTGTTTGTATTGATATTCGTATCCAGTCAATTCGGTAATGTTTTTGCAGATTGATTTTTTGTCTGCTGCTGTCATCTGTGAATAAAACTGTGAGATATTGCCTAAAGTGAATAATTCCACAGCAACCCAAAGAGGAAATTGTCCATTATAATTTTTATTATGATGTTTTACAAAGAGTGTATCAGAATTGTTTTGCACTTCACGATTAAATAAATCAATTAAGTCCTTATGCTTGTCTGCCTTTGAGGGGATAAAGTTATTATCATCAAGATACCCTAATGCCCCATATGTCAAAGAATGATAATATGCAATTTGTGTTTTAATAAACACTTCTATTTCCTCGATAAGTCCGCAAAGCATAACTGTAAGCCTTTTATCGAATTCATATATTCCTGAAATACGTTCAAGGGTTGTATCACTCATATATGAACCGTCACTTTGCTTAAAAGGAAGGAAATATGCTGACAAACGGTAATAATTTACCCTTTTCAGAACATTGACAGCATAATCCTGACTTTTTATTTCACAGCCTCTTTCGATAAGCTTGTTTATCTGTTCTTCGTAAGTGTTATGCTCTTTAACGTCCATAATAATACGCTCCTATAAAAAAACACCCTCGCTGGGACACATGCAAGCAGAGGTGCGCGAGGTTTTATTACCTTTATTATATTCTGCTTTTTATAAATTGTCAATCCCCAATTATCGCAAATAACGTCAAAATACGGCATTTTTCGACGATTTACGGCAATATATCACTGCTTACTACGATTTTAACGCTCTTTAACGCACTTTAAACGATTTTAAACAACAATAAACGACAATGTTTACCTTAAATACTCAATCCCCCATCATATCAAAATGACGGCGGTATCTTTTCGGTATTTCAACAGGAACATCATAACCGAGTTCCTTTAATGCTTCAGGAATAACGTTCATACCATCCTTGAAAAAACGTTCTATGCGTTTATCCTTGCGTGTCATACCGTTGTAATCAGGCGGACACACAAAAGTCCAGTCCGCTCCCGAACGGTCAAGAACAATACGGAAATACTTGTCAATATCGGTATCAGGTAAGCCAACCTTACGAATAAGAATATTCCCCTCTACACCCTCATCAATCGGACTTATAATCACCTGCTCGCCGTTGAAACCTACAAGCACAAGAAGCGGTTCGTCCTGCTCCATTGCAGCTGTTACGCTTTCTTTATCAGGGTAGTAGGTTATATTCATTCTGTGGTTTCCTCCGTTAATGTTAAGCACTTTCGACATCTTCAAGAGCAATGCTTTTTTCAAGAAGCGTTTCAGGTGCTATGTCAATATCTCCATCATTCCATACAAGCGTACCAAATTCAACGTAAACCGTACTGAAAATGGCTTTATCCCTTAACGGTTGATAGCAAGGCATATCAAGCAAAGGCATAAAGTCAAATACTCTGCGTTCATCGTTGGTAAATGTTATAAGCACCTTGTAATCTTCCAAAGTACGAACGGCTTTGACTCTGACAGGCTTCGGCTGTTCTCCTGCGTATGCGATACCGTCGATAATGTACATAAATTCACGCTCCTTTACTTCAAAGGGTCAATTTTTCCGAATGCTTCACCTCTTACAGCCTTATTCCAAGCTGCATATACTTCTTCTTCGTGAATAATCAGCCAGGCATTTACAAGCTTAAGCTGTTTGACAGGCAACGAACCTGCAAGCAATTCACCGTCAAGACCGACAGAGGCTTCATATTCCCCGTAATAAACGTGTATATGTGGTTTATTATGCTGTACAGTATCGTTAAAAAGCATTTTTATAATTATTCCCATAAATCTTGATAATTCAGGCATTGTTATTCCTCCTGTTCCTGCTCTGATGTTGCCTTTGCAGGGAGTTCAGAACGTCCCTCGGCTTTCAATCTATCATTAACCGCTCCAACAATATAAGCGTTTACGCTTTCGCCGTTTTCGGCTGCTACAGCTTGTAAATATTCTTTTGAACCCTTTAAGGCTGTTATCTCTATTCTGTCATATTTCTTCTTGACATAATTGTGTACAGCTTTTTGCTGTGCCTTACTTACTGCCATACGTTCACCTTCTTTCAATATTATTATATCATAAACATATATTACCGTAAATATACATATTGCATATATTATCGTAAATATATTTGTGCAGAATACATCTTGATATATTCACGGGAATATAATATAATAATATCAAGGTCAGACAAACAGACCGAATAAAAATTCAAAGGAGCGTGCTTTTATGAGTACAACAGAACTTACAAACAAAATCGAGAACATCAAGACTTTACAGACAATGATTGACGAACTCACAGCAGAAATGGAAGCGGCAAAAGATGAGGTCAAAGCTGAAATGAATGCACAGGGTGTTGACGAAATGACGGTTTCCTGCTTCAAGGTACGTTACAAGGAAGTCCAGTCCAACAGATTTGACAGTACAGCATTCAAGCAGACACACGCTGAACTGTATGCACAGTATTGCAAGCCGACTTTTACAAGACGTTTTTCAATCGCATAAGAAAAAGCCCTTACATTACCGCCGACCAAAGCAAAAATGTAAGAGCGTAAACCTACACGGAGCAGGTTAATTTTATTATATCGGACCTGCTCCGAAATGTCAAGAGATTTTGAAAAGGAGCGTAAATTATGAATTGTAATATTCAGAGTATCGCCAATGATACAACAGACATTATGTGCTACATAGAACAAGCAAAGGCTGTTATTTCAGGTATACAAGCAATAATGGATAAGACTGATGAAATCCCTTTTGAAGCTGAAATTTCTGATGGTCTTTTTGCTGTCAACTCCCTCATCACTCTTTCACACGCCAAAGCCGTTCTTGTAGCCGATAAGCTTACAGACATCAATACTTTAAAATTAACAGGTGAAATTTCACTCTCGATAAAATCATAAATGAAAGGAGCAGATGATTATGAATAAAAGACAGCGTAAAAAAAGAACTAAGAAAATAAAAGGAATTATGAAACCATTAAGCTCTAAAGACTGGGAATTTCTTAAGCTTCTGAGAGAATCCTCTCCTGCTGAACATTATGCAATTACAGAGGTTATGAAAGCTTTTTTAAACAAAACTTTATCTGCGAAAGATGCTGAAGCCTTTATGTACCGTAAGATTGAAGAATATAACAATAACAATCCGGTTTGTGAAGCAGTCTAAACTAATTTTCCTCTATGTATACGGTTTGTATACATAAGAAATTTGATGCAAAGGAGTAACGGTATGACTCTTGAAAAATTATATAAAATGGCAGAAAGCAGTAATATTCCAGTTGTAGATGTTCCGCTTAAAGGGATTTCAGCAATGGCGGCGTGCATTAACGGAAAATATGCAATTGCTATTGATTACACACAGGTTTCTTCACCGGAAGATGAAAAGGTTAAACTTGCTCACGAACTGGGGCACTGTATAACAAATTCCTTATATGCTCATGATGCACCTCACGACTACATACGTAAACAAGAAGCTATTGCAAAAGAGTGGGCATTGAATTTACTTCTTCCAAAAGATGAAATGGAAGAAGCTTTAAAAGAAGGCTGTGTTGAAGTATGGCAGCTTGCCGAACACTTTGGAGTACCTGAAAAGTATGTTGAAACAGCATTACAGCTTCATTTTAACAATTCAGTGAGTGTATAAATTTGAGGATAGGAAGTGATAAACGTTATTTTGTTTGGTGGTAACATAAAGATTAACCCGTTTTTTTGACGGGTTTTTCTTTTACTCAATTTTGAGTAATACCAACGAAGACATTTTTGTCCCCGTTCCAGTTATGGACTTTTTTGTCCGTAAGTCGTTGCTGTTTCGGATAAAGATATTATAATATTTAGATATTGAAATTAAAATCAGCTTTTAAATACTCAAAATACACACATATTTACACTACAATCGATTTTAACAACATTTTTGATAAACTACCCTATAAATTCAAGAGTGCCTTAAAACAATGCTTATAATTAATTAAACGATATACGCTAAAATTTACTATACCTCGCTCTTTTTTGAGCAAGTTGATTTTCACCGTTCTTGATAAAAACCCTCAAGGCTATTTCCTAAATCCGAGAAATAGCTTTTATAATACCTTAAATCATATCAAAGCTAATAACTTTTCGCTCGGAAATGAGCAAAAACCTTCAGCATCTGTATAATCGTAAGTAACCGCATTAATTCAAGCACCTGCAATATATAACATATTGATTTATTACAGATAAAATATCCTTAAATAAAAATAATATCAGTCTATATAATTATAAAATATTAATAATATAATTTAATAATAAATATAATTGCAATAATATAATAAAAATCAATAATATCAAATAATAATTACAAGTATAGTTATAATAATATATAATAAAAATTATAAGTACAGTAATAATATATATAATCTTATATCAATATCATAATATTTAAATATATAATAAATAATATAATTAAATCATAACTTATAGTAATATTAATATTATAATATATATCATTTAAGTTATATATTATTAAGAATATTTTTATTAAATTTAGTATTATTTTATTATTGATGGATTGAAAGAAATAACAGCTTGGTCGTGCAAAAAAACACTACAACTTGAGGGCACTATTAGGGCACTAAGAGCACTAAAAATAACGCAAAATTACGATAAATCACAACAAACGAAAAGCCGTGAAACCACGTAGAATAGGGATGTTTCGACACATAACGCAAAGTTACAAAAAGGGTGTTTACGCCCTCATAACCCGAAGGTCGTTGGTTCAAATCCAGCCTCCGCAACCACTAAAAACCTCGCAGGTACGTCACTTGCGAGGTTTTCTATTTTTCTTGAACATAACGCAAAACCGTGAAATGTTCAACTTTTGCTCAAGTCAGGACACTAAAAGGCACTACAAAGCAATGCAAAACAGAGTAAGTTGCCAAGGGATAATTTCATATTAAAAATACATATAACTTTTCTGTTATTGACTTTTAAGCAAGTTTTAACTATAATAAATTATATGACAAATTTGTATAACGGATGTAAAAACAAAGTAATTGAGATTATTGAACAAACTTGAATTTGTGAGGACAAATACTATGATTGAAAAAGACGATTGGCGATTACTTAACGATGCGGAATTCCTTAGAGGGCAATACCTTGATCCGGTAAGCAGTAATGAAATTATTGAACATCTCCCTAAGCTAAAGAATTGTCTGTTTTGTTGGGAGCAGTTACCCGATAAATTAAGGTATTATCAGACTTGGTATATAGATACAGAACGCACCATTTGTATATGTGAAAAATGTTTCAATGATTTCCAAACCTACTTTAATTTGAAATCAACAGATGGATGGGATGTTGAGTGGGAATAACTCGCAATAATGTTACTCAGTTAATCAAAAAATGATTTTGTCAACTTCCAATTCGTCAATATACAGTTAACCTGCAAAGAGCAATCTTTGCAGGTTGTTTTCATTATCAGAAATGTTGACTTCTACCCATATTTCTATTATAATAAGGCAAACAGCATACCGACTAAAAAAGCGGTATGCTGTAATTTTTGTCTGACACTTTCATACTGCAGCGGTGAAAACCTTGACATTTTTCGCACGGTATGATATAATACATAACGCTGGTTCGGAGGGCAGAACATTCAACGGAAATGTAATGCTGGATAAGACCGCAGGCTGAGATGCCTGCTGTTTTATCCGGCTTTTTTTATGGAGGTATGAAAATGAAAAACAACAGCTTTACAGAGGGTGCGATACTGCCGAAGCTTCTGAAATTTATGCTGCCTGTATTGTTTGCAATGTTTTTACAGGCGATGTACGGTGCAGTTGATCTTCTTGTAGTTGGACAATTTGCCACGGACGCTGACGTATCTGCCGTATCAACAGGCTCGCAGATTGTACTGACAATAACTAATCTCATTGTCAGCTTTGCGATGGGAATTACCGTTGCGGTTGCACAGCGTATCGGGCAGAAGCGTCCCGAAGAAGCGGCTCAGACAATAGGCACGGGACTTATAATTTTTGCAATAACTGGTGCGGTTTTTACCGTTATAAGCGTCATTGGTGCAAGCGGACTTGCGACAATAATGCACGCCCCCGAAGAAGCCTTTGACCTTACTACGGACTACATAAGAATATGCGGCGGCGGTTTTATTGCTATCACGGCATACAATCTGCTGGGAAGTATTTTCAGGGGACTTGGCGACTCGAAAACTCCGCTGATTGCGGTAGGTATTGCCTGCGTGTTCAACATCATCGGCGATTTGTTCTTTGTTGCCGTGTTAAATCTCGGTGCGGCAGGTGCGGCGATTGCAACGGTTATTGCACAGCTTATCAGCGTTGTGATTTCATTTTCATTATCAGAAAAAAGGAGCTTCCATTCGAACTGAAAAAAGCTCATCTTAAAATTGAGGGAGCATATGCAAGGACAATTCTCCGTATCGGTACACCGATAGCATTGCAGGATTTTCTTGTGGGAATATCATTCCTCGTTATGCTCGCAATCGTGAACAGCCTCGGTGTAACAGCCTCCGCAGGTGTTGGTGTAGCGGAAAAGGTTTGTGCGTTCATAATGCTTGTGCCTGCCGCATTTATGCAGTCAATGTCAGCATTTGTTGCACAGAATTACGGTGCGGGACATACCGACCGTGCCGTAAAAGCACTCAAAAGCGGAATTGCGGTTTCAATGTGCTTTGGTGTTGTGATGTTCTGGGTAACATTTTTCCACGGCGACCTGCTGGCAGGAATATTCTCAAACAGACCAGACACGGTAAGTGCTGCGTGGGATTATCTGAGAGCGTATGCAGTTGACTGTCTGCTGACCTGCTTCCTGTTCTGCTTCATAGGCTTCTACAACGGTTTGGAGAAAACGAAATTTGTTATGGTGCAGGGCATAATTGGTGCGTTCCTTGTAAGAATACCCGTTGCGTTTTTAATGCAGCATATCGGCAACGGTTCGCTGTTCCTTATCGGACTTGCGACGCCTTGTTCCACGGTTTTGCAGATTATTATGTGCTTTGCGGCTTATGTGCATTTCAAGAGGAATGTTCGGGGCAATCTGGTACAGACTGCTGATAAAAACTGAGATTAAGTAAAGAGTGCATAGCAGATTTCGTTCTTATTGTAAAATAAAGACCGCTTTCAATAAGCAGGATAATTAGTACACAGCTGTAAAGCAGATTGCTGACAGCGTAAACAATTTCATTGAGCATTGACTGAAAAACGAAAGCCTCACAACTATTGTGGGGCTTTCATAAAATTATATCATAATTTGTCCGTCAACTCATCCTTAAAATCATTCTCTGCCTGCAATAACGCAGTCGTTGAACAGCTGGTTATAGCGCAGATTTCCCTCAGGAATTACCACATATCCCGCACGCATTGAAACCTCAAATTCGTTTCCGCCGAACTTCACGGTTTCGCCGTTGTGAGCAAGAATTTTTTCAGCCGCAGCCTTTGCGTCATCCTCGCTGTCAAATTCGGTAATCAGCACGAACTCGTCACCGCCTATTCTGATAGGCAGCATACTGTCGTCGGAATATTCGTCGATACGCCGCAGACATTCGGCAATAGCTATATCGCCTGCCGCTGACCCGAACGTGTCATTTATATACATAAGGTGCACCATATCGAAGCAGATAACGTACCTGCCGCTTCTTGACTTGATAAATTCGTAAAGATGTGAAACGTCAAATCTTCTCTTGCTGAACATAATAACAACTCCTTCTTCATCTGTAACGTGAGTCGCTGCGTCCAGTTTCGGGAAAATCTCGGAGAACTTCCTGTTTCTGCGGAACTTTGACGGGGTAACTCCCCACAGTCTCATAAAAGCACGGGTAAATACCTCGTGGGAATTGTAGCCGTACTTCATAGCAATGTCAAGGACAGAGTCATCCGTTTCCACAAGGTCCTTAGCCGCAAGGGAAAGCTTCCTGCGTGAAATATAATCGCTTATTCCGATATGCAGTGCACAACGGAACATTTTCTGCAGATTTGACAGCGAGTAGCAGCACTTCTCCGCACACAGCTCGGGCGTAACCCCTGCAAGCAGATTTTCCTCAATATAACCGAGAGCAACAGACAGCATTTCAAATTTATTCATAGCAGCCACCATTAATTCTATTCCGATATCGTAATTATATTTTAGCACGGGTCGCAGAAATTTTCTTGATGTTTTGAGGAAACAAGCAAGGGTATCGGTTTTTGTCCGATACCCTTGAGCCTGTCGATAAAGTCGACAGGCTAATGAATAAAGAATAATGAATAGTGAATAGTTAAGGTGTCCGCTTTGCGGACATTTTTAATATTATTGCCGAAGGCAATTCCTTAATTATTAATTCTTCATTCTTCATTATTCACTATTCATTGTCAAAAAGTCTTTTTTGACAAACTGAAGGGTATCGTTTTTTGTCCGATACCCTTTTATACTCAAAAATAATTGTTGCGGATTTCCTTTGCTACATATGCGCCCTGGAGATTTTGTCCGTTCTGCTTCGGGTGAAGTCCGTCTGCAAGATATCTTCCTTCGCCGCCGATAACCTCGAACTTTTCGCAGATACCGCAGTTGTGGTAGCAGTCGATAACCTGTGCGCCCATTGCACCTGCAACCTTTTTCAATACTGTTTCAATCTGAATTTCAGTCTTGCGGTTATGCTCAGGATTTGCTGTCTGGAGCGGAGTCAGCACGAACACTCTTGCGTCAGGGAATTCCTCCATAATTCTCTGCAAGCACCAACGCATTGCACCCGCTTCGTTGAACAGGTCAACTTCTTCAAGTGTCTTTTCCCTGAGTGCAGTTTCAGCATCGCCAAGGTGATTGATGTCGTCATTTGTACCCATTGCAAAAGCAAAGATATCAGGCTTTGGCGCAACACCGTTCTTTATATCTGAAATGTAACGCTGAATATGTACAACAGCACAGTTATTTGCACACTTCTGAAGCTCAACAAGGTCATCTGTAGGCTCCCAGCCGTCACTTATTCCTGCGAAATTCGGGTCATCATAATTCTGAGTTGTAACTGTCTTTCCGTCAGTTGAAGTAAGAATACGCTTGTACCACACCGCACTTCCTACCGCAACATTGTGGCGTGAAGCCATTCCAAGCTTATCTGCAACATAGCGTGACCACTGATCCCAGGCGGTAATGCTGTCGCCGTCGACGCCGAAATTGATTTTTGAAAAGTCCATAGCAATCTCCCTTTACATAAAATAAAACTGAATAAATTATACCACTTTGGGAAAGCTAAATCAATAGTTATTTTGAAATATCAAAGCCTTTTTCGTCCATAACTAGCGGCAGTCTTTCTATAACTCTTTTAACAACGCTTATTCGCCACGGCGTTTCCATAAAGCATATGAGATAATCAATTTTCTTCCACGAACCCTGAATTTCAGCCTGCACATCACCGTTTTCAAGGTTTCTGCACCAACCCGTCAGACCGAGTCTTTTCGCCATTTCGCTCATTTCCAAACGAAAGCCGACCTTCTGGACACGTCCCGAAAAGGTGCAGCGTAAGCGTACTGTTTCGCTTTTGGGAAACTTGGGAAGCTTTGTTTTTCTGACCTGATTTATAACGTAATTGTCACGGATTTTTTTGAGTGTTTTTATTATGGGCATTTCCTTTCCCCCAGTATTTCAGATTATCTTTTATATTATCCCATACAGGAATTGGCTCATAGTCAAGGCTTAAAAGGTATTCGTCCAGCATTTCAAAAAATATCCAAAATGCCTTTTCCTCATCGTGCTCGGTTTCAAGTATTAGAGTGAACCAACCTTTTGCGGTTTGAGTTTCCCCGAGATATTTCATTGCTACAAATTCTTGCAGACCTTCGGGCAATATGTTGTGTTCTGACAAATTTGCAGCACTGACTGCACAATCATAGCCGTGTACCCAATGAACAAAGCGTGATAATTCGACTCTGCCGAGATATGCCCCGGGACGTCCTTTCAAGTGCGACAGCAATTCTCTTTCACAGGGAGAAATGTCACTTGGTTTTGGGGTTATCATAGAAGTTCCTCCATTAGCTGTATACATCATTTTTGCAATTTCCATTTTCAAATCTTTCATATTTTGCATTTTCAGCCGATTTATATGGTAATATTATACCACAATTCACCAACAACGTCAATCTGTGATTTTCACGTTGCACAAAATGAAAAAAATTATCAAAAAGTTGCAGAAAAGGTATTGAAAAATAAGAAAGAATATGCTATGATATTTTCATATTTTTAATTTGAGTAAAGGAGAGTTTACTATGAGTAATGTAAGACCGGACTCAATGGCTAGAATTACTACACCTGAGCTTGCTGAAAAGTTCATCGAGGAACAGATTGCCGAGGTGCGTGCACAGGTCGGCGACAAGAAGGTTCTTCTTGCACTTTCAGGCGGCGTTGACAGCTCCGTTGTTGCTGCACTTTTAATCAAGGCTATCGGCAAGCAGCTTGTTTGCGTACACGTTAATCACGGACTTATGAGAAAGGGCGAAAGCGAACAGGTTATTGAGGTTTTCAGAAACCAGCTTGACGCTAACCTTATCTATATTGACGCTACAGACCGTTTCCTTGACCTTCTCGCAGGCGTTTCCGAGCCTGAAAAGAAGCGTAAGATTATCGGCGGCGAATTCATCAAGGTGTTTGACGAAGAAGCAGGTAAACTCGAAGGTATCTCTTTCCTTGCTCAGGGTACAATCTACCCCGACATTCTCGAAAGCGACGGCGTAAAGGCTCACCACAATGTTGGCGGTCTGCCTGAAGATATGCAGTTTGAACTTGTTGAACCTGTAAAGCTTCTTTACAAGGATGAGGTTCGTGTTGTGGGCAAGGCACTTGGTCTTCCTGCATCAATGGTTGACCGTCAGCCATTCCCTGGCCCTGGTCTTGGCGTAAGATGCCTCGGTGCAATCACCCGTGACCGTCTTAATGCTCTCCGTGAAGCTGACGCTATTCTCCGTGAGGAATTCGACAACGCAAAGCTCAACGAAACAGTTTGGCAGTATTTCATTGCTGTTCCTGATATGAAGAGCGTTGGCGTTAAGGACAGCAAGCGTTATGAGGGCTGGCCAGCAATCATCCGTGCTGTAAATACTACAGACGCTATGAGCGCTACAATTGAGGAAATTCCTTATGAGCTTCTCCACAAGATTACTGCTCGTATTACTGCTGAGGTTGAAGGCATCAACCGTGTTCTCTACGACCTTACACCGAAGCCGATTGGTACTATTGAGTGGGAATAATCCCCTCGCTGCTTATTACGTTTAGTTTGAATTCCAATAAATGAAAGGAAGTTATCACTATGGAAAAGATTTACACAGGCAAAACCAAGGACGTTTACAAGCTTGAAAACGGCAATGTAATGCTCAAGTTCAAGGACGACTGCACAGGTAAGGACGGCGTTTTTGACCCGGGCGAGAATACTGTTGGTCTTACAATTGACGGTATCGGCAAGGCTAACCTCCAGACTTCCGTTTACTATTTTGAAATGCTCAAGAACGCAGGCATCAAGACTCACTATGTAAGCGCTGATATCGACAACGCTACAATGGAAGTTCTCCCTGCAACTGTTTTCGGTCACGGTCTTGAAGTTATCTGCCGCCTTGTTGCAACAGGCAGCTTCATCAGAAGATACGGCGAATATATGGAAGACGGCACTGTTATCGACGGCGGTTACGTTGAGTGCACATTCAAGAATGACGCTAAGGGTGACCCACTCGTAACAAGCGAAGGTCTTGAAGTTCTCGGCGTTATGAACAAGGCTATGTTCGAAAGTATGAAGGAACAGACTCTCAAGATTACAAAGATTGTTGCTGACGACCTCAAGACAATCGGTCTTGACCTCTGGGATATCAAGTTCGAATTCGGTTACAACAACGACGAAGTTATCCTCATCGATGAAATTGCTTCCGGTAATATGCGTGTTTACAAGGACGGCAAGATTGTTGACCCTGTTGAGCTCACAAAACTCATCAATAACAGATAAGTTCGCTTATCAATAACAGATAAAATTCTTACAATAAAACATCAAGCCGCTTCCGATTTACGGTAATGAGTGTATAGAAACAATTAAGGGTACCGAGCAATAAACTCGGTACCCTTGATTTGTTGTTGCGGATTGGCAAAGGGGACACCCCTTCGGAAACGGCTTGTTTTTTTATTTCATCTTTTTCAGCTGCTCGTTGAGCCTGTCGATAATGATGTTCATAATTTTAATTCTTGCGTAAAGCTTGCTGTTGGCTTCGATAATATTCCACGGAGCGTCCGCTGTTGAGGTCTTTGCAATCATCTCGTCAACAGCCTTTTCGTATTCGTCCCACTTCTCACGGTTGCGCCAGTCCTCATCGGTAATCTTCCAGCGCTTTTCAGGGGTATTCATACGCTCATTGAAGCGTTTCAGCTGCTCATCCTTGTCGATGTGCAGCCAGAATTTCAGCACCACAACGCCCTCTTTTGTAAGCTCCTGCTCGAACTCATTTATTTCACGATAAGCCATTGCGCAGCGTTCCTCAGAGGTAAAACCCTCGATACGCTCAACCATTACTCTGCCGTACCACGAACGGTCAAAAATGGTGATGTGACCTGTCTTTGGAAGCTTGTTCCAGAAGCGCCAGAGATAGTGACGGTTAAGCTCGTGCTTGTCAGGTGCGGCAATCGGCACAGCCTCATAGCCACGCGGGTCAAGTGCGTAGGAAATACGCTTGATAGCGCCGCCCTTGCCTGCTGCGTCCCAGCCCTCGAATACCATTATCACAGGCAGCTTCTTTTTGTAGATTTTGCCGTGAAGCTTGGCAAGCTCCTTGCGTGCCTTTTTCAGCTCGTCATCGTACTTTGTAGGCTGCATTGTCTTGTTTTCAAGGCTTATATCAGCAAGCTTCGGCTTTGGTGCAAGCTTGAAGATATGTGAGGATTCCTCAATTACAGGTGCGGACTTTTCGGTGTTCACTGCATTGGTAATCTGGCTTACGAGAATGTTGAACACCTGAAAGCGTGTAAAGCCGCGGTCTGTTGTGTCAATGATTTTCCAGGGACAATGAGGGGTATTAGTCTTTGTCAGCATATCGTCAAACTGCTTGTAATATGCATCGTAATTCTTGTTGCGCTTCTTATCAAGCTCGGTAACACGCCACTTGGTTGTGCTGTCCTCCTTGAGCTTGAGGAAACGCTTTTTCTGTTCCTTCTGAGAAATATGCAGGAAAAACTTGATGATAACATAGCCGTCATCGGAAAGCTGACGCTCAAAGGTGTTGACGTACTCAACACGCTGTGCATACTCGCTGTCGGAGATGCCCTCCTCCATTTTTGCGATTGCAAGCTCCTGATACCAGCTTCTGTCCAGTACAGCAAGGCTGCCCTTCTCAGGAATTTTCTCCCAGTAACGCTTCATCAGCGGATACCTGCGCTCGGTTTCGGTTGCGGGCATTGTTGAATAGACCTTGAAAAAGCGGGGGTCAAGCATCTTTATCATATCGGCAATAAGCGAGCCTTTGCCCGATGCACCCCAGCCCTCCAGCAGAATTATAACAGGAAGCTTCTTGTCACGGATTTTCTGCTGCAATGCAGATAGATTTTTTTCCAGTTCTTTTGTCAGTTCCTTATAATCAAAGGATTTGTTTTTGTTGGTAAGAGCGTTTTCAAGCATATAGCAGCTTCCTTTCGGCGTAAAAAATAGATACATTTTTATTATAACGCATTTTTTCAATATCCGCAAGCGTATATATAAATAAATCTCTGTGGTGCTTTTGCTCAAAATTGACGTAAATGGGGTGTTTTCGTAATTTTCTATTGCAATTTCAAAAAGTTTGTGGTATAATAATATGCAGTATTTGCACTGTTTAAGTGCAGGATAATTTTAGAAAAAAGAGGTAAATTATTATGGGATTTCCAATAGTATCACCTGTTATTATTCAGAATCTTAAAGAAAAGCTTGCTCCGCTTACTCCTGATGATTTCTGCGATGTAGTGGTCAGTGCTGCTGCTGTAGAATATACACCAAAGCTTGAAAATATTGAAATTGCAAAGGCTATCATTTCAGAAAAGGAAACTCTTGCTTATGGTATGATAAATCTCCCTGATGATAAGAGCGAGCCGCTTGTTCAGGAAAGCAGAAAGATACTTGCCAAGTGTCCTCCTGCTGCATATTACTGGCAGATGCGTACTCTGTTTATGAGCGTGCTCCAGAACAGAAGCATCAATATAGAAAAGCGTTTTCTGCTCCTCAACTACGCAGTAAAAACCGCTCAGGGTATGATTGACAACGGTCAGGCTGAGCGTATCCCGAAATTTATCGATGAATTCACAAGTGCCGGGGATTATACACCTGTACTTGACTTCTTCAAGCAGGTACGTCCTAATCCCGGATATTCCCTTGCGGACGGCATTTCACTTATCAAGTCCCTGAAAAAGCCTAATGCGGCTTACAAAGAGGTTCTCAACACAATTTACAAGAATCTCGGTGTTTCAGGTCCTGAGACCTTAAAAATGCTCGATATGCCTAAGTATATCACAATGAGAAAGGCTTATTCCGATGCTATGACAAGCGATAAATCAATTGCTATTGAAAATGTTATTATCAACTATGTATGGAGATACTGCCTCCCTCTCGCTTCTGTAAAGTTCAACTACTGGGAACACTTTGTATTCTTCTGTTCCCTTTACAATGCTATCAAAATTCTCTATACCTGCTATATGCCGGGTAAGGAGGACGAGGACTTCGCTAAGGCTATCAGCGCATTTGACGCTGCCCTCAGAATTTCTGACCCTCAGCTTATGCAGAAGGTTATATTTGCTATGAAAAATGCAGGTCAGAGCAACAACGGTGACCTTGCAGCACTCACTCTCAGCTGATTTATTTACACAAGCGGACAAACGATGCTTCGTATGTTCGCTGTGTTTTTTCACATTTCTGAAAGGAATGATTTTTGTTTATGGGCAACAATAATAACAATGAAATGTACAACAAGAAAAGAATTTCAAGAGATAACCGTCCCGAATTTCCAAAGAGAGCGGTTATTACAGGCGGTATGCCTTACGGTAACAAGAAGCTCCACTTCGGTCACGTTGGCGGTGTATTCGTTTTTGCGGACGTTTACGCACGTTTTCTCCGTGACAGAATCGGAAGCGAAAATGTAATCTTCGTTTCGGGTACTGACTGCTACGGTTCACCTATTGCAGAAAGCTACAGAAAGCTTACCGAGGAACAGGGCTACACAGGCACTATCAAGGATTTCGTTACCGAAAACCACGAGGCACAGAAGAAAACCCTCGACGATTTCGGTATCAGCCTTAACCTTTTCGGTGCGTCAGGTCTTGGCAGAAGTGCTGAAATCCACGACGAGGTTTCCGATTGGTTTATCAGAAAGCTTTATGAGAACGGTCAGCTTCAGAAGATTTCTACCGCTCAGTTCTACGACGAAAAGGTAGGTACATTCCTCAACGGACGTCAGGTTGTTGGTAAATGTCCTGTTCAGGGATGTCAGTCCGAAAAGGGCTACGCTGACGAATGTGACCTCGGTCACCAGTATATGCCTCAGGATTTGATTGACCCCAAGAGCACACTTACAGGCGAGACACCTGTTATGAAGAACGTTGATAACTGGTACTTCAAGCTTACTGACCACTATGATATTCTCCGTGAATATGCGGCTGATATCCGTCAGAAGGAAAATGTAAGAGCGGTTGTTCACAAGACAATCAGCGAGTTCCTTGAACCGCCTGTTATCTACATTATGAATGATTACAAGGAAAGCTACGAGTCCGTAAAGGATAAGCTTGAAGCACACGAGCTTGTTGAAGAACCTAAGAAAACTTCCTTCACAATCGTGTTCAAGACCCTTACCGACCGTGAAAAGTCCTGCGAGATTCTTTCAGGTGCAGGAATTCGTTTCCGTACAGGTAAGACTCTCGTTCCTTTCCGTCTTACAGGTAACATCGAGTGGGGTGCACCTGCTCCTGTTCTCGAAGGTGAAGACCCGCTGACAATCTGGGTTTGGCCTGAATCCCTCTGGGCACCTATTTCCTTTACTGAAACTTACCTTGAGTCCATCGGACGTGACCGTGAGGACTGGAAGAAGTTCTGGTGTTCCAAGGACGCACAGGTTTACCAGTTCATCGGTCAGGATAACATCTACTTCTACGGCGTTGCCGAAATGGCAATGTTTATGGCTCTCCAGAAGGGCGAAAAGCTCAGCTGCACACCTGACGAGGGCGAGCTTCAGATGCCTATTCTCGTGGCTAACCACCACATTCTTTTCCTTGACAAGAAGGCTTCCAGCAGCGGCAACATCAAGCCTCCTATGGCTGCTGAGCTGCTTGATTACTACACAGCTGAACAGCTCCGTATGCACTTCCTTTCCCTCGGTCTTGGTATGAGAAGTGTAAGCTTCCAGCCGAAGCCTCTCAATCCGATTGCCAAGCCTGAAGAGGACGATCCGGTTACAACACAGGGCTTCCTCCTCTCCAACGTATTCAACAGAATTGTCCGCACCTGCTTCTACGATGCTCAGAAGTATCTTGACGGCAAGATGCCTGTTGGCGAGGTTGACGAAAATATCCTTGCTGACTCTGAAAAGGCTGTTCTCGAGTACGAACGCTTTATGTATAAGTTTGAGTTCCATCAGGTAACATATGTGCTTGACTCCTATATCAGAAAGGCAAGCAAGTATATGGCTAAGGCAAAGGCTGAGGCTGACAAGGCTGATGACAACGAGCTGCGCAGAAAGTGGATGATTAACGTGTTCCATATGATTAAGACTGCGGCTGTTCTTCTCCACCCGATTGCTCCTGAGGGCACAAAGATGGTGCAGGATTATATGCAGCTTGATGACAGTATGTGGAACTGGGATTACATCTTCGACCCTATGAGCAAGAACATTCTTGAGGGCAAGGATAACCACGATATCAAGTTCCTTGAACCACGTGTGGACTTCTTCAAGCGTCACGAAAGTCAGTTCGATACAAAGTAAATTATAAGGGTACCCTTTTAGCCTGTCGATAAACTCGACAGGCTAATGAAAAATGAATAATGAATAGTGAATAGTTAAGGTGTCCGCTTTGCGGACATTTTTAATATTATTGCCGAAGGCAATACCATAATTATCAATTATCAATTATTCACTATTCCTTGTCGAAAAGACTTTTTCGACAGATTGTAATCAACCACATTATCGGGAAGTGATTTTTTGAACGGCAACAAAATTTTCTTTACATATAACTGTGCTTTGGAAAGCCTTGTGCTGAAAGGTGCGGACAATCAGGTCGTGCCTGTGTTTGACCCTGCTGAAATTACAGATATACTCAAGGGCTATTCTGACTCAGATGTATCTGTCGAAGTTAAACTCAGCAACCGCAGAAACTATCTGATGGAAATTTCTTCGGCTGAACCGAAAAAGACTTTGAACATAACACTGACGGAAATTACCGATTAAAATGCCTGAGCTATGATTTTCGGACAGCTTCAGTATGTCTGCTGTCGGAAAGGAGTTACTATGAATAACAGGATTGAAAAAACAAAGCAAAGTATTTCCAATGCTTTTATAGACCTGCGCTCGAAAAAATCCCTTGAAAAAATTACAATAAAGGAACTTTGCGAGACGGCGCAGATTAACAAATCCACGTTTTACGTTTACTACCGTGATATTTATGATTTATCCGACAAAATTGAGGACGAAATAGTTTCAGAGGTAATCAGAAGTCTCGACACTACAGGTAAGATACTTGAAAACTCCGCAGAATTAAGCAAAAGTCTTTTTTACGCATATACTGCTCAGACTTCCCTGATATCGGTTATTTTTTCAGGTATGAGGGCACAGCAGCTTCCTAAAAAAATTGAAGCTGCATTGAGAGAAGCTATTTTCTCCGTTTATCCCGAATACAAGGACGACATTGATTTCAACGTAAGACTTACCTACAGCATATACGGCGGATTTTACACCTATATGAAATACCGTAACAGCGAAAACAAGGCTGTTGTTGATATTATCGGAAAGATGTCCGAAAAGCTTATGGAGCAATAATGCAGGATTTGCTAACAAAAGAGAGGTCTGAGCCATAATGGTTCAGACCTCTGAGCCTGTCGATAAACTCGACAGGCAAATGAAAAAAGAATAATGAATAATGAATAGTGAATAGTTAAGGTGTCCGCTTTGCGGACATTTTTAATACCATTGCCGAAGGCAATTCCTTAATTATTCATTCTTCATTATTCAATATTAACTATTCATTGTCGAAAAGTCTTTTTCGACAAACTGAGAGGTCTGAGCCATAATGGTTCAGACCTCTTTGCTGTTAAGCGTTATTATTCTTCTACAGGCTTCTTGCCGCGTTTCTTCATACCTGCGTCAAAGTTTACGGACATTGTAAACAGTTTGTCGGTTGTGAACACCTTTACCGCAAGGAACATACAAACCACAAAGAATACAATCTGGTACGCAAGACCGCCCCAGAACAGCAGCATATCGCCGTTCATCAGGTTTGTCAGTGCTGTATATGTGTGCGTAAACGGAATTGCATATGCCATAAGCTTGAGAACTCCGCTCAGCTCATTGATGTCAATAAACATTGTAATAAAGAACGGAATGAGAACTGCAATCATAATCGGCATTGTAAGCGTCTGTACGGACTTGATGTCTGTTGCCATTGCGCCGAGGATAAGAGATACTGCAAGACCGATTGCAAGTGTGAGGAAAAGCTGTACCGCAAAAAGCACATAGCTTACAGGTGTGAGTGTAAGTCCAAGCTCAGCCATTGCCTGAGGGAGAGATGTTACGCTTTCGAGTGCAGCTGCATCAACAGGAAGATTTGTTGTTTCAAGCACTGTGCTTGCTGTGATTTCCTCAACTGCACCGCCCATCATACCAATCATATAGAATGCAAAGCCTACAATCATAAACGCTGCATTGAGAAGTGCGGAGATAACTGCCGCAACCATCTTTGCACCAAGCACGCTGAGACGGGAAACAGGTGCGGAAAGAAGTGTTTCAAGAGTCTTGTCGATTTTTTCTGTAGAGATAGCAGTCATAATCATCTGTGAAGCCATCATAAGCAGGAAGAAAATTGCCATAGGTGCAATCATAGACTGCATCATTGTTACCGCTGTAAGCTCCATTACCGAAACCTTGGAAATCTTACCGTTAAGAGTTGTATACTCGATAAGCTCCATCGGCTCACGGATAAGCTCGATATCTGCTTCTGTAAGTCCGTAGTTTTCAAGGAGAACTTCATCCATACAAACGTCCTGAATAATAGAGATGATATCAGAAGCGGAAATTGTGCTCATTGACCCTGCAAGACCGCCGTTCTGCATCTGGCTTACAAACTGAATCTGTGCAGGCTTCTTTTCAACTGTAACGCTGTTGCCGAAGCCCTCAGGGATAATTACAACATTCTTTATGTCAAGACGTTCCAGTTCAGCAGCGTAATCATCGCTCTGAATTTCAACAAAATTGATTTCTGTTTCGCCGCTTGCCTGAACAGCATCAAGCACTTCATCAGTAAAAGCACTGTTGTCCTTGTTACAAAGAGTGATTGTGGAGGTATCAAAGCCTTCCTCCATAGCGCCGCCCATAATCTGTCCCATAACGATGAAAAGAACCATTGTGAAAATCATACCCATCATTGCCTGAAGAGTAATAAGCTCGCGGAGTTCCTTTTTAAGAAGATTACCGAATTTCACGATTCTTCACCACCCTTTCAAATACTTCCTCAAGGTTAGCAGCTTCGTACTTTTCCTTGAGCTCGTCAATTGTACCGACAACCATAAGGTGTCCGTCTGCAATAATTCCCACACGGTCGGAAACGTACTCGATTTCCAGCATATTGTGTGAGGAAAGCAGGAACGCCATATTCTGCTCCTTTGCAAGAGTTTTAATCATCTTTCTGATTTCGAGGGCATTGATTACATCAAGACCTGATGTAGCTTCGTCCATAATTGCAAGCTTAGGACTTGTCATTACCGCACGGGCAAGGAGAAGCTTTCTTATCATACCTCTTGAATAGCCTCCGATTTTCTCATTAAGACGGTCGCCGAGTCCGCAGATAGCCTTGCCGCGCTCAACGTACTTATCGAGGGTTTCCTTGTCCTTTGCGAAAAGACCTGCCATAAAGTTAAGGTAGTCGATACCCTTCATTGTCTTGTACGCACCAGCCTCATCAGGGAGATATGTAATATTCTCACGAACCTTGTCAGGCTCGTTGATAATGCTGTGACCTGCAACGAGAGCGTCACCCTCTGTCGGGTTGATAAGTGTTGAAATCATTCTGATTGTAGTAGTCTTACCTGCACCGTTAGGACCGATAAGAGCGAAGATTTCCCCTTCCTCAACCGTAAAGCTTACCTTTTCGGCAGCAAATTTTGTTTTCTTGGGGTACTTCTTGGAAAGCTCCTTAACCTCAAGAACAGTTGCCATATAAACCACCCTTTCACATATCATTGTATTAAGTGACTAACACAATGATACTATATTTTCGTTGATTTGTCAATTAGTAATACTGCACAACATACTGCTGTATTAAAGCGTCGAATTGTGCAGTATCAATACTTCCTGCTGAAATAAATACTGAATGTAACCTTGACAATTGAAACAAACAGTATTACACAAACAAGAGTATACAGAATAGGACGTGAAAAAAATGACACAATAACACAAGCAACCGCAAGTCCCATAATTGTTACCGCAAAGCTTGCTGATGATGTTTTCTGCTCAATCATCAGATTTCGTTCATCGGTTTCTTTTATATACATAGCTTTCAGCTTCTTTTCATCTTTAAGAGTACGAGCAAAGATAATTGCCCTGACAACTGCAAAGCCTATTATTGAAGAACAAAAGCCCATACGGAAGCCTGCAAGGAAATCAAATGACTCATCGCCGCCTGTCAGCTCAGCGGGAAGCACCATACTCCACGCATTGTTCATATCAAGAATTATAAGCACCGTAAAAAGCGCCGCAAGAAAAATTGCAAGTACCACATATGTTGTCATTCTCCTTTTAATCTGCTTTCTGAATTTTTCCATAATCACTTGTTCCTTTCCTCTTTTATAACAAATGGTGACTGCTTATTATATAAGCAGATAATCGCAAAAATTATCCAAAGCACCTGTGCTGTAAGCTGAAAGCCGTGAAGAAAACCGATTGTAAAATCGCTTAACCCTTCGCTGTAGCGGCTTACCATCATTGCCATCAATGAAAGAAAATACATAAACGACATAACGGTTTTAAAGCATTTGCTGAACATCCACTCAAAATTTCCTCTACTCATTATCGTCAACCTCCGTAAAATCGAAAACCTCCTCAATGGTCAGCCCGAAAAACTTTGCAATCTTGTAGGCAAGCACCAGTGAAGCCGTATATTTCTCGCACTCCAGCGAGGTTATGGTCTGCCTTGTTACTCCGACAGCAAGCGCAAGTTCTTCCTGCGAGATACGTCTTGCCTTGCGTAATTCCTGTATTCTTGTTTTCACGTCATACCCTCTTTCAATTATGTAAAGTTCACTTTGCAAATTTAGTATAGCACGCTTTGCACATTTTGTCAAGTTCACTTTGCATTTTTGTTCACATTCAGTAATCAGGCACAAAAAAACAGTACAAACCTAAGTTCATACTGTTGATTTTTTATAAAAGATGTGTCAAATCGTCCAAATCATCAGCAGCGGACTCCGCAGGCTTCTGAGAAGCCTTGGCATAAGCGTAAGCGGATTTACCGTGCTTTTTGATGTTGTACATTGCTTCGTCGGCAGCGGCAATAAGTTCTTCGCTGTTCTTTCCGCTTTCACGCAGGAAAGCAATACCGATAGAAGCGTGAATTGTAAGCTTTAGTCCCGTAGACTCTGAAATGAAGCCCTTGGCAAGAATGTCCAGCACTTCCTGCGCAGCCTTGCCTGAGTCACCGTAAAGCGTGAGATTTGTAAGACAGGCAACAAATTCGTCACCGCCGAGACGTCCCGCAAAGCCTCTTTCGAAGGACACTTCCTTGAGTGTATCCGCAACAAATTTCAGAACCTCGTCACCGCAGGCGTGACCGTACTCGTCGTTAAAGAACTTGAAGTCATCAAGGTCAATGAACATAACGGCGTCAAGTGATTTCTTGCTGGCAGATTTTTCAATCTCGGCATCAAGAGTTTTAAGAAAAGTCTCACGGTTAAGAAGCTGGGTAAGTGCATCATAGCTTGCACGCTGAAGCAGGTGCATTTCGCTTCGCTTTTCCTTGTCGATATCCATAATAACGCCAACAATTTTCGTCGGCATCTCATCACGGTTGAAGAACTTTGTAGCCTTAATCATAACCCAGATAAAATCGCCGTAAATGCTCTTCACACGATATTCACCCTGCATAGTGTTTGCAGGACCGAGAACACGGTCAAGGTCATTCAGATAGCGGTCCTTATCGTCCTTATGCAGACGAAGCTTGTAAAGGAAGCTTTCCTTTACGCTGTCGTCCTTTGCACGATAACTGAATTTCTTATTGAAGTTCTTTGAAACAAACACAGTATCCTTGTTGAAATTGACCTCAAATATGATATTGTTTGTAATTTCAACAATAGTTTTGTAGCGCTGTTCACTTTCGAATACGTCATCGAACAGACTGTTGAAAGCCTTGCCGATAAGTCTGAATTCATCGTTTGTGCGTATGTCAAAGCGAGCATTTATGTCGCCCTTCTGCTTTTTCTGGAAGACTCTCATAATGCTGTCAATAGGTCGTGTGAAGAAAATTACGAAAGCAACCATTGCAACCAATGAGAGGATAACCAAGATTATAGAAAGGTTACGCTGGCTATTGGTATTATGCGAAATCTCCATATTAAGGCTTGAATCATTTGTGATAGCAAGCATAGACCAGTTAGCTGAAGAAACTGTGCTCACAAAAATGGTTCTCGCATTCTTACCTTCGCCAAAGCTGTAAACAGGTTCAATATTCTCCTTGTCGGAACTGTCTGAACTGATTATTTTGCTCAGCACTGCAGCAGCACCTCTGAAGCTCTCATCCTCGCTGTAGCTGCGGATAGTTTTGTACGGATATTCCAGGATTTGTCCTGTACTGTCCATAAGGGCAGCTGTTGTATATTTGTTGTAATTCGAACTGTTTATAAAATTCTGAAGATAGCTGGTATTATAAAGATGATAAACTATTCCCAGACACTGGCTGTCGTAGGAATAAATTGCCTTGCAGACAATAAACACAGGGATATTATTATCCTCACCGCCGATAAAGAAAGCAGAAATGCCGTTGTTTGAAGCAGCAAGATTGAACAGACCCTTATAGTTTGACATACTCTTGCCTGTATCAATCTCTTTTGTTGAGGCAATAATCATACCCGAATTATTGATAATCATAACCTTTTCAAGTGATGAATTACATTCGGCAAGTGTTTCCAGCTTGTTTGAAATTTCGCTGTAAAATTCGTTATCCTCAGAAATTGAGAATTCTTCAGAATTGCTTTGCTCAGCATAGTTTCTTATAATCTCCGAAGAAGCAATTTCCTTAGCGGAAGCAATAATATCCTCAAAATAGAAGCTTATACTATCTGCCTGATTTCCTGTAACATTTATAGTGGACATCCTGTTAAGCTCATCTGATGTGCTGACAAACTTATTATAGGAAAAAAGATTTATTATTACAATCGGCACAATTGCAAGCAGAAGAATAAAAGCAATGAGCTTAATTCTTATTTTCACGGACATCCCCCTTTGCACAAAAAGTTGCTAATTACTATTTTAATATTTTTTCGTCAAGTTGTAAACAGATTATATCCATTTTTGTAGATTATTAACAACTTTTTTTACATATATTATACATATTTACTACCGTGATTTTCTATCTGCTGCAAAAATAACATACAACATTGCAATCAGAACGCCGCCCAGCATTATGCACACCACTATTTTGAATCCTTTCGGAACCTTGATGTCATCGTCAATTGCAGGCTTTCTTTCAGCAGCCCCTGTTTCCTCCGCTTCGTCCGGCTCAGCTTCCGGGTTTTCTGCGGCAGCAGCCTCATTTCCTGAAAGCGGGTCATCAGGAAAAGGTATTTCCTCAGCATTTACAGTTGTCACAACAGATGAAAGAGTTTCTGCGGAAACGTGTTCAGGCGGAAGTGTTTCCTCCGTCTCCGTTTCAACAGGCTTTTTAGGCTCAGTAACAGCCGAAGTCTCTGATTCAGCAGGTTGTTCATCAGCACTGCCGACAGGATTTTCATCGGGTTCCTCACTGAACTCTTCATCAATAAGCTCTTCCTCGTTTATAGGCATTTCTTCCAGTTCATCATTGTCTTTGAAAGCAAACATATAAACCGTCAGCGGTTCCATTTCAAATATTACTGTATTATTTTCGATGACCAAATCCTCACTCATACGGGTGATTTCGCTTTTTTCAGAGTTGAAGCAATAAACCTCAGCAGTTTCATAGTCAGCCTCGGAAGTGATTTCTATAACAGCCGTTTTGGGCTGAACTGCATTTTTATTGATAAGAACGGTTTTCAGTGTTGAAGCATTATTGCCGTCAATTGCCGAATAAACCGAGCTCATAGTATCTCCGCCGTTTTCTGAACGAACAAGCGAATTTCCGAAGCTGCTGCCCATTCCGTCATAATTCGTGTACAGGTTTATAGCCGACTTATGATAGTCGATATTTTCGGTATCGGGCTTGAGGCAAGCCATATGTACCCCGAATTTTGCAAAGATGCCAAGTGTATCAGCGGTTGCAATACCGCCGCTTATGTGGTCACCGCCTCCGAAATTATATTCGGAAAAGGAAAGCTTTGTGTCGGGATAATACATATTTATAGACGCTTCAAGGGTAGGAATAAGCGGCAGATGCTGTGTGTGGAGAATTGCAATGGTGCTGTTTTCGGTATAGCTGCTGTCCCAGAGTATACGGGGCGCCTGCATTCTTGTATTGTTTGAAAAAGCATCGTTGCTGCCGATAACAGGCTGCAGCAGACCGTTTGTTGCCTCAGTATGGTAATGGATATCAAGCACATCGAGAAGTCTTGTTCCCGATGCACGGGACGCCTCGTTCATCTTCATAAGATAATAATCAATGAACCAGCTGTATTCACGGCTGTGCTGTTCCCAGTCCTCCTGATTTTTCAGACTTGTAAACGCCTCAATACCGCTTATTGACGGACCATACACCAGTGCTGTAGGGTCAATTCTCTTTACCGCAGAAGCAAGCAGCGCTGATTTTTCTATAAGTCCGTCAGCTGTAATCTTTTCCGTAACAGCCGACGGAAAACGCTCTGCCCAGTTCTCAGGCTCATTGTCAAGAAAATAACCGTTTATTCCTCCGTCAACAGCATAACCGTAGCGATTTACAAGATAACTGACATACTCATCAATATAAACCGAAGTATCGTTGATATCAGGTTCTGAAAGGTAGCTGTCAGCCTTGTTGAAAAAAATATTGTTCCATCGTCCAGAAACATCTGAGGAATAAACATCACCTGCTCCGTCAGCCGCAACCATACCCATCATCTGCAATGTAACATATCGTGACGGAACCTCGTATCGTTTCGCCTTTGTGATAAGGTATTCCGTATACAGCGCAGGCTCTACCCATTTTCCGGGAGGGTAACTGTTGATAAGGTCAGCACCATTTGCCGAAGCTGTACCTGTACCGCTGTTGGAGTAGTTATTCTCCCAGTTATAGGAAGAAATATTAGGGTCAGTCTGTGTAATTGCATTGACCGTCAGATTGGAGATATCAGACTCAGCGTTTATTCCGTAAATATACGGACTGATTTTCCTGACAACATCTGTCGCATCAATCTTTACCGAAATATCCCTTGTATCAAAATAAGTTGAGCTGATCATTGCCTCAGCGCTGCTGCCCTGAAGAACAGAAGCTGTTATGCCAATTGCGCACAGCAGCGACAACATTCTTCTGCAGCGGATTTTATTTATAACATTCATAGCATAATCCTCATTAAAGTGTTTTGCGTAACCGCATACTACACATTAATTATAATACAGGTCAGCTGCAAAAGCAAGACAGAATCCGCTTTTACACAATCTTACGAAAAATTCAGGCTGCAAATGGCAGCGTCCTTCTCCTTAAAGCACAAAATAATATGTAAACGGATAAATAATTGCAAGAAGAATAACATTAACAAGTGTGAACACGCCGAGGTACTTCATCGGCTTTGCTTCGTCGGTTTCCATATAGATGCGGAAGGAAATCAGACTTGCAAGACTCGCCACAAGCGTACCAAGTCCGCCCACGTTTGTTCCGAGGACAAGGGCACGACCGTTATCGGTAAAGCCTGAAAGCATAAATGCGGCGGGCACGTTGCTTATAACCTGACTTACAAGGGTTGAGGCAAGGAATTCCTGACCCTCCACAAGCCTTGTCACGAACTCGTTAACAGCAGGCATATTCTGAAGGTTGCCCACAAAAACAAAGAACGAAGCAAAGGTCAGCAGCAGACTGTAGTCAACCGCTGTAAACAGACGCATATCAAGAATTATTGCAACGACGCACACCGAAGCAAACACGACGATAACGTCCAGCACACCGAAAACTGCCAGCAGACACAGTACAAAAAGAATTACATAAAAAGCAAGAAAGCGTTTGTTTTCGAGTACCACGTCACCACGGGCTTCCGTTCCGAGGGGAACGTTTTTTATAAACATACAAAGAATTAAAATCAGCACCGCACTCAGCGCAAAAACAGGCAGGGTCGTGCCAAAAAATTCCGCTGGACTATACTTGTAGAAATCGTACAGATAAAGATTTTGCGGATTACCGAAGGGAGTAAGCATACTGCCAAGATTTGCCGCCGCAGTCTGCACGGTTATAACGTAAATCATCGCAGACGGAAGCTTGCTGAAAAGCGCTGCTGTAAGGGGCACGAAAGCAATCAGTGCCACATCGTTGGTGAAAAGCATTGACGCAAAAAAGGTGATAAATACAAGAATTGTTCCCGTGCGTCTTGCCATAGGTGTACCGCCGCCAAGAAGCTTCTGGGAAATTACCGAAAGAAGTCTGCACTCACGGAAGCCTGCAACCGCAATCATCAGGCAGAAAAGCAGACCGATGGTATCGGTGTTTATATATTTCACAAAATTCGTAATAGGTACAAAAAAGCAGGAAATCAGCGCCGCAAGCGTGGCAATAATAACCAGAAATTCTTTTTTGCAGAACTCAATAATCCCTTTCACCCGAAACGTCCCCTAATCAAATTCAGAATAGATTTATAACAATACCGCTAAGCACGCCTACTGCGTAGACAATGCCTGTGATAATAAGATTTTCTTTCAGACTCTTATTTGCACGGAAAAGCACCGCAAGACCGATACCTGCACCCGTACAAAGACCTGCAATTGCCGTACCGAATTCAATTGCACCATCAGCGTAAAGCTCGGTAATCAGCACCGACGCCGCACAGTTAGGAATCATTCCCACAAGTCCTGCCACAACAGGCTGAAGAACGCCCATACTTTCAAGGAAATGCTTCACATTTTCCTCTCCCACAAGGGACATAACCGTGCCGAGAATAAGATTTACAATGATAATGAAAATACCGATGCCGATTGTATGCTTCAAAGCGGAGTACCATATTCCGTGACTTCCGCAGCCGCAGCCTGCTTCGTCGCAAAGGTCGCCGATATGTTCGTCGTCCGTCTTGATTTTCAGCGCCTTCATCACAAGGTCAACAGCAATACCTGCCACAGCGGCAATGATAACCTTTGTCAGCAGAAGCTTCCATATCATTCCTGCCTTATCAGGATGCGCAAGCAGAATAGGCACAGCCTCGTCCGAGGTTGAGAGAAACACGGCAACAAGCGTGCCTGCTGTAATAACACGTCCTGCATAGAAATTTGAAGCAATTACAGAAAAGCCGCACTGGGGCACACAGCCGAGAAGTGCACCGACAGCCGCACTGCCTGTACGTCCGCCGCCTGATTTACGCAGAAATGTAACAAGCTTGTCCCCTGCTTTATGCTCCAGAAGCTCCATAAGAAGAAACGCTATAAAAAGAAACGGAAGCATTTTTGCCGAGTCAAGAAGGGCGTGCAGAAGTATATCAAGGAAATCAAACTCACCGTCGTGGTGATGATGGTCGTGCAGGGTAAGAAAAAACTGTGGGAGATATGTCATTTTTTTATTCCTTTCACATAAAATCGCTTTACCGTTTATTATAACATATTTTCTGACCCATTTCAAGTATGAAGTATGGTTTTACTCCCTGATTTACCATAATTGTCTGAACGGATGACGTTCACTGAATGTTCATACATTGAGGAGGAAAATATGGTAAGATAAAATAGATTACTTTATTATTTTACGGAGGTTTAAGCGTATGGTAAATCCTATTCAAGTCCTGCTTAATACAAAATTCCGTAACAAGCTGATTTTTATGTGTCTGGCTGCTATCATCCCGACTGTTCTGGCAGGTATATTTCTGCTTTGGAATCTGGCAGATATGATGCGTACAAGTGCAGAAAATGAGCTCATTTCTTCTGCGGACAGCCTGAAAATCAGACTCAAGGACAGTATTGTCACCGTTTCAAACATCAGCGAAAGAGCTGTTGACAACGATGATATCAGAACCCTGCTCCACAGCAACTTCATCAACAGCGATGATTATTATAATTTCTATATGCAGACAACTGCCGTTTCCGAAATTATCAACGCTTATCCTCAGGTTTCCGAAATTGCCTATTACATAGACAGACCCGGCTTTGTAAACCACAATGTTTTTCATCAGTCTACAGATGAAATAAAAAGCACCTATTGGTATCAGGATGCTCAAACCTATTCTCAGCCGAGATGGCAGATTATTTTTGACAAAGAAACCGAAATTTACTCACTGTGTCTGGTTACTCCCCTGCTTAACAATAACGGCTCATTTATGGGGGCAGCGGTTGTTTATGTCAATCCTGAGGTTTATTCATCATTGTGCACTGAGCTTCCTGCAAATTACAATACCATTTTCACCGTCGGACAGGGCATTGTTTTTCACAGTACAATTCAGGATTATCCCACGGGAAAATTCATTTCCGAAATGAAGGGCTCTTTCGTTTACGGGGTAAGCGATTCAAACATAATTTCCGACCGTACCGCCCTCGGCAAGCTCGGTCATACGGTTGTTTCCTACTTCGACTATGAAAATACGGGTAACCTCTTTCAGGTTTATCTTGTAAGCCCCGACTCAATCTTCAACGACGAAATCAATCAGGTTGTATTCACATACATCGGTTACGTTTTTCTTTGCATTGTCCTTTCTGTACTGCTTGCATATCTCTTTTCAAGCGTATTTTCACGCCGTATCCAGTTTCTCAAGAACAAGATGCACGACGTTGCCGAAGGTAATTTTGAGCTTAACGACGAAATCAAGGGTACGGACGAAATCTTCGACCTTTATGAGGACCTCAAAAAGATGGTTGACCGTATGCAGACACTTATCAATGACGCTTATAAGGCGAAAATCCAGTCGGAAAGCTTCAAGCTTAATCAGGTTGAGGCGGAATTCAAGGCACTTGCCAGCCAGATTAACCCTCACTTCCTGTACAACACACTTGAAACAATCCGTATGAAGGCTTTCGTTAACAATGATAAGGAAACGGCTGACCTTGTAAAGAAGCTGGGCAAATTTATGCGGCGCTGTCTTGAAGTAAAAGACGGTATGGTTACTCTTGAATCTGAGCTTGAATTTACCAAAAGCTATCTTGAACTCCAGTCGGCACGTTTCGGCGACAGAGTTTCCTACAATATCTACTGCGAGGTTGACAGACAGTATAAAATTCTTCCGCTTATTATTCAGCCTATCGTTGAAAACGCTTTTGTGCACGGTATCGAGGGTGCAAAGGCAAATGGCAAAATCAGTATAAAGGTTTTCTACAAGGGCGAAAATGTCCTTATTGAAGTAAGCGACAACGGCAGCGGTATTGAGCCTGACAAGCTCCGTATGCTGCTTGCAAAGCTTGAAGAAAACGACACATCATCGGGTAAGAGTATCGGTCTTACCAACGTAAACAAGCGTATTAAAATGTACCACGGTGAACAGTACGGAATGACGGTTGAAACTGTTCTCGGAAAGGGTACAACCATAAGAATTGCAATCCCCCGTGAAGTCGATGAAAATGTAATGAAGCAGCTTCCCGAAAAATACAGCGAAATCAGCGGCAACATTTCCGCTAAGTTAAATAAGGAGTGATATAATGCTGAAGGTTCTTCTTGTTGATGACGAGCCAAACGTGCGTCAGGGTGTAAAAATGATGATACCCTGGGACGAGCTTGGTCTTGAGGTTATAGGCGAGGGTGAGGACGGAGATGACGGTCTTGCAAAAATTCTCTCACTGCGCCCCGATATAGTTATTGCTGACGTTAAAATGCCAGGCAGAACAGGTATACAGATGATTGAAGCTGCCAAAAAAAGCGGCTATGAGGGGAAATGCCTTATTCTTTCGGGATATTCCGACTTCACCTACGCAAAGGAGGCTATGTCCCTCGGCGTAAAGGGCTTCATTCTCAAGCCTGTTGATGAGGACGAGCTTATTGAGGCGCTGAAGGCTTTGCGTGAAGAAATTCACGAGGAGCACAAGGACGAGGTTACTATGCAGAAGGGCAGCGAATATATCAATACTCAGCTTGTCCGTGCACTTCTTCTTGGTGACGAAAATGTTATCGGCAGCAGCTCTCTCGAAGCTTACAATCACGAGTGCTACGACGCTGCCATTATAAGTTCTTCTGATGATATGGATTTGGACGAGCAGTCGCTTATGCTTGAAACCGTAAAATCCCGCCTTGAAAATTTTGAAAACATTGATGTTATTACTCCTGACCTGAGCGGCATTACCGCCGTACTTTTCAAAGGCTGGAACCGTCAGGATATTATCGCTTTCCTTATGAAGCTGAACAAGGATTTCTTCGGAAAAATTTTCGTCACAGTCGGAGATACCGTTACGAGTCCGTATGAAATCAATCAGTCTTATCAGGAAGCAGGCGCACTGTTCAAAAACAGGTTTATGTATCTCCACTGCGGTGTCGTAACAACCGATACATTAAGCAGTGAAACCAAAGCTGAAAACGAAATTGATGAGATTTTTCCGCAGATTTACGCATATGTCGAAATCAACGACATCAATAAGCTTGACTCCACCCTTGAAAATCTCCGTCAGACGCTTTGCAGCAATACCTTCACTGCCGAACGTATCAAGGTTATCTGTATCACAGGCGCTATGGAGCTGAAAGCAAGAGTTGCCAAAAATATCGGTGACAAGAAAACCGAGCAATTCCTCAATGATGAGTTCATTGCTCATCTCGGCGAAAAAACAAGCCTTTTCGATATCATCGAATATCTCAGACAGACCCTTACTGAGCTTTCCAACACTCATTTCGGACGTACAACCAAGAGCACTATGGAACGTGTTGTTCAGTATATCTGCTCCAATTACAACCGTGAACTCCGTCTTGAACAGCTTGCCACAATTTTCGGATATAACAGTGCTTATCTCGGAAAGGTTTTCCACCAGTACACAGGTGAAAACTTCAACAACTACCTTGACCGCATAAGAATTACCGAGGCAAAGCGTCTGCTTTCCCTTGACGAATACAAGGTATACGAGGTTGCCGAAATGGTCGGCTACACCAACATCAACTACTTCCACAACAAATTCAAGAAATACGTTGGAATGAGTCCTCTTAACTACAAGCGTCAGAGCAAGGGCGAAGCTGTTGTTGACGACAATGAAGAAGAATAAAAAATTCCTGCCATCTTTTACGGTGGCAGGAATTTTTCTTTGGGAAAGTTTATTGTAATGCTGCTTGGGGAACAGCATTATAAGCATAATTATTTGCCCACTTTTGTTCTGCGGAAATATTCATATTCGTTTGGTGCTCCGAAATTTTCGTAGAGCAAACGAATAATTTTATCATAATCCGCTTCTTTCAGCTCATAGGTAAAGCGCTTCTGATTGTCAATATCGTGTCGTGTAACAACAAGCGTTGAAGCGTCGGTTACATAAATGGTATAATAATTCAGTCCCGTTTCCGCCTCGGAAAGCTGAACAAGGAAAACTGCTGTAAACGCTTCGTTTTCTTCTGCGGGACGTACTGATGTTACGGAAGCAATTGCGGAAATAACCTCACTGAATTCACTTCCATTTTTCATCACGGGATTTTCACCAGACCTGATTTCACCCATATCAAAATACGGAGTAATTTCTACGCTTACCGTATCAACCGCCGCTTCGGAAAGAGGAGGAATATTCTCTGTACCCTTTGGCTCAGCCATTTCAGGGTAGCCCTCTTTCACCGTAGTCAAAGCAGTTTCAGCAGTCACTTTCGGAGCAGCCTCCTCCGTTACCGTTTCTTCAACCGCAGCAACATCATCTGTATCTGCCTCTGCTTCGGTATCATCATTTTTAGCGTCCTCAGGCTTTTGGTTGACATAATCTGCGTCAGAGTCGGTATCCGTACCATTTTCAGGTATATCAGGCATAACGCCTACCTGTACACCCGAATCATTCAGGAAATCTTCATCCTCAGGACGGTCTATGACAGGTGAAGCAGTTTCGGGCTGTGTAACAGGAACAGTTACAACAGTTGTTTCCTGAGCAATCATTTCCGTTACCACCGATGAATCTGTTGTTCTGCTGTCTATTACTGTTTTTACGCCGAATGCCACCAGCAGACAAGCCGCCGCTGCCATTACTGCTCTTGAAACAAGCCTTATTTTCGAGGAACTGTTTTTCGTTATTTCCATTTCGGAGCTTTCTTTGAGAAGAACTTCGGTACGCTTGTAGAAGCTGTCGGAAATCTTCACGCTGTCCATAGCGTCCTTATAGTCTTTAATTGACCTGCTCATCTTCATCAAAACCTCCTATCATCATATTTTTCAGCAGTGTACGTCCGCGGGCAAGAAGCGTGCCCACCGTCGCAGGCTTTTTGCCCACGATTGCGGAAATCTCCTTTATGGAGTAGCCGTTATAATAGAACAGGTGAATAACCGTTCTGTACTTTTCAGGCAGGGACAGAACAGCCTCCATCACCTGATTTTTTTCACTCATAGAGTCATCAATCTCGGAATTATCGGTTTCATTCAGCGGCACAGTGCGCTTCACCCAGCCTGATTTCAGATGGTTCTTGCTCTTGTTGATAGCAATCCTCAGCAGCCACGCCTTTTCGTGCTCCGCACTCTCAAAGCCCTTGCCCCTTTTAAGCAGGGACACAAGCACGTCCTGAGTAATATCCTCAGCGTCGCAGATATTCCGTACATATGTATAGCACAGCCTTATCAGCGTCTGAGAATAGGTGTCAAGCACATACTGAATGTAACCGTCACTTCCGTAGCTGACAGTTTCTTCAGAATACATTCTATTTCCCCCAATGGCAGTAATTACTTTGCCGAAATATTTTGTATTGTTTGGTTTTACATAATGAATACAATTCAGAAGGGCAATTTTTTTCACACAGAAAAAATTTTTTCAAAATAATTATAGCACATATAAAAAATTTTTCAATAACCCCTTGACAAGTCTGTAAAATTGTGTTATTATCACATTGTACTAATTCATTAATACAAAGGAGAGCTACTTATGATTTCACAAAATGTAATTTACAGCGTACTTATCGGCATAGTCCTGACAGGTGTTGTCCCCCTCATCGGCGGAATTGCCCTGCTTGCAATGGGCAAAATCAAGGGCTCAAGCTTCTGGGCAGGCGTGCTTGCATTCGTAATTGCCTCAATTGCAAGTGGTATTGTTGCCGGTATTTTCTCATTCTCATCGGTACTGAGTATTGGCGGAGAAGAAATTATTCCCGTATTACCGCTCTGGCAGACAATTCTTATTGCTGTGCTTTCCGCAGTAATTCTCGGCTTTGCAATGCTTATCCTTATCAACAGCTGTATGAAAACCCGTACCTTCAAGGCGGCGGTTTCCGCAGGACTTGGCTTCGGAATTCCTCAGCTGCTTACAATCGCATTCGGATTTGTCGGTATGTATATGACATTCTCACAGATTAACAGCGGTGCATTTGACCAGAGTTATGCAATGCTGGTTGATATGGGTGGAATGAGCAAGGAAATGGTTGCCGAAATGAAGGCAATGTATACAGACCTCACCGTCAACGACATAATTGCTCAGATTTTAGCAGCATTCGGTAATGTCCTTCTTATGGCTGCCGCAGCAATCGTGATTATGCTTTTTGTTACAAAGAATAAAGCTATGCTTGGCACACTTATCGCGATTGGCGGTATAGGCGCAACAAGCGTTGTTACATCGCTTATTACTGATGTCCTCGTTACAAGTGTCATCGCCCTCGCAATCGGCGCAGCAGCTTTCATCTTCGCTTACAGGATGAAAGACGGAATTGTCCCTCCCGAAAAAACAACAGCCGCAAACGACGCATTTATGCAGTCCATTGCAAACGCACAGGAAGAAAACAAATAACAAAGCAAAAGCGTGAGAAGTGTATTTCCTTCTCACGCTTTTCTTATTCTCCGCAGACGTTCAACAATTTCTGCGGTCTTTTTTATTATGTAATCAACCTCGTCCTCAGTGTTTCTGGACGACAGCGTAAAACGTATCGTTCCGCTGATATATTTTGCAGGAACTCCAATCGCCGTCAGAACGTGTGACGGTTCGTTATCTCCAGTTGTGCAGGCTGAACCGCCCGAAGCACAAATTCCCGCCGCATCAAGCATCAACAGCACAGCCTCGCTTTCTACGTCTGCAAAGCTGATATTGACATTGCCGCAAAGACGATTTTCACGGCTGCCGTTAAGACGTGCATCGGGAATTTCCAGCAAGCCGTCAATCAGCTTGTTACGAAGCCTTGTAACGTACTCCGCATTATCGTGCACCCCTTCACAGGCAAGCTTTACAGCCTCACCAAGCCCCACAATCGCAGGAACATTCTCTGTCCCTGCCCGTAAGCCGAATTCCTGATTTCCGCCGTAAATAAGACTTTCAAGCGGCGTACCCTTCCGGGCATACAAAAAGCCTATGCCTTTCGGTGCACCGATTTTGTGTCCCGAACAGGACAGCATATCAATTCCGTTTACATTCACAGGAAGATTTCCAATCGCCTGAACAGCGTCCGTATGGAACAGTACACCTTTTTTTCTGCACACCTCGGCAATTTCCTCAACAGGCATAACCGTGCCTATTTCGTTATTTGCATACATCACCGACACAAGACCAACGCTGCTGTCAATTGCCGCATCAACCTGCTTTGCCGTAACAAAGCCACTGCCGTCAACAGGCAGATATGTAACCTCTGCACCTGATTTTTCCAATGCCTTGCAGCAATTCAGCACCGCCTTGTGTTCCACATTCGTCGTGACGATTTTCTTTCCTTTTGCAGCACTCAGCGCCCAGTTGTCAGCCTCCGTGCCGCCGCTTGTAAAATATATTTCGGAATAGTCCGCACCAATTGCCGCCGCAATTTTCCGCCTTGCCTGTGCAACAGCCTTAGCCGCCTCTCTTGATGCACTGTGCACTCCCGACGGGTTACCGAAGCTTTCCGAAAAGTACGGCAGCATTGCTTTCAGCACCTCATCGCTGACGGGTGACGCAGCAGCATAGTCCGCATAAATAAATTTCTTTTCCATAACCGCCCCAATTATCGTGCAAATTTATCTCTTTCCATTACAGCCAGCTCGTCACAGCGTTCATTCTCAGGGTGTCCTGCGTGACCCTTGACCCAGACGAATTTTACGTTGTGAACCTCCAGCAAATCAAGCAGTCTTTCCCACAAATCCACGTTCAGGGCAGGCTTCTTGTCGGACTTAATCCAGCCTTTCGCTTTCCAACCCTTTGCCCAGCCCTTTGTCACGCTGTCAACGACATACTTGCTGTCAGTAGTCAGCACCACATCACAAGGGTACTTCAGCGCAGAAAGTGCAGAAATTACACCCATAAGCTCCATACGGTTGTTGGTCGTGTTCGCCTCACCGCCTGAAATTTCCTTGACGTGCTCACCCACACGCAGAATTGCACCGTATCCGCCGGGACCGGGATTTCCCGAGCAGGCGCCGTCTGTAAATATCTCAACTAACATAATGTTACCGCCTATCTTTTATTGGTTATTATTACTATTATTATAGCTTATGTTTCCACGCTTTTCAAGTGGCTTTCAAAATGTCTAAAAGCAGTAATTGTTTTTGTATATTATCGACAATTCCGTCAGATAATTGTTGACTTTTTTAATGATATATGGTACAATATCTACAACATACAAGGAAAACAGTATGTTTTATTTTTGTAAAATAATGTAATCGTTTGCATAAGCTGACTTATTGTGCAAACAAATTTTAAGGAGGTAATATCGTGAACAAGACAACTCGTAAAATTCTTGCAGGAATTCTTGCAGCGTCCACACTTGTTTCCCTTACAGCCTGCGGCGGCGACGGAACTTCAAGTGACGCTCCAATCACAGAAACTACTACAGCTAAAACTGAATGGACAGGTGACAACATCGAAGTAACTGTTGCTGAAGATGCTGTTGATACAACCCTCGATACACAGGGTAAAACTCTTAAATGGATGGGCTTCTATGACCTCAACCCTACAAATGATGCTCCTGAGCGTTCTACTGAACTTGCTATCTTCGAAGATACATACGGTGCAAAGGTTGAATATATCGCTACAACACACACTACTCAGTTTGATGACCTTGCTACTGCTATCCTTGGCGGTAACTCCCCTGATATCTTTGTTTATGACTGGCGTTCCTTCCCTTACGATATCAATAAGGGTCAGTATCAGCCAATCGACTCCATCGTTGACTGGGAAGACCCGATGTGGGCTGACGTAAAGGATCAGGCTGATATGTTCACTTGGAAGGGCGAACACTACGTTGCTCCTTTCGGTTACGGCTTTAATGACTTCCAGATTCTTATGTACAACAAGTCCGTTGTTGAAGGTCTCGGTATGGACGACCCATATGAGCTTTATCAGGAAGGCGACTGGGATTGGGATGTATTCGTTGATATGATGAAGACTTTCCAGGACGGCGACTCCACAAAGTTCGGTATTTCCGGCTGGTGGGCTAACGCTTTCGTTTACACATCAGGCGATACAATGGTTACATATGACGGCGAAAAGTTCACAAATAACCTCTACAGCCCTGCTGTTGAAAAGGCGCAGCTCGTTATCGAGGATATCTGGGCTAACCAGCTCGTTAAGAGAGGCTGGGTTGACGGCTCTCAGGCATTTGTAAACAACGACTGCCTCTTCTACTCTATGGGTACATGGGCTTATCAGGCAGCACAGGCTTCTATGCCTGAGGATGTAATTCAGATTGTTCCATTCCCAAGAAACCCTGACAATGAAACATACTATATGAACAAGAGAATCTTCTCCCATATGTGGGTTAAGGGCTCCGAAAACGCTGACTGCGTAAAGGCTTGGTTCAACGTAAACCGCCTTGTAAACTATGACACACAGTACACAGACGCTACAAAGGAAAAGTTCCTCACAAACAACACAGCTTGGACACCTGAAATGTATGACGTTGTTATGAGCTTCTATGATGATGACAAGTTCACACTTGCTTATGACTATGGCTATGGTCTTTCCGACTATATGAACTCCGAAGTTATGACACTTCTCTATGAGGGTCTTGTAAACGAGCAGTTCGAAAGCTGGGTACAGGCAAGAGAACAGGTTATGAACATCGTTGACCAGGAAATTGCTGTTTACCAGTAACGCTTTAAGGCAGACAAATAAAACGCTTGTATATTTTCAGGGACACTTGCAAAGGTGTCCCTGATTTTTATTGATATTTTTTGAAATATGGTGTATAATAAGTTTATGTTACGTTGAAAGGAGCAATATTATGAACCGCAGAAAAATGGTAGCTGCCTCAGCCGCTTTCGGAACAGCTTTCCCAAAAGTCTATAAGGAAATGTCCACACCTGAGGTTTCGCATTTCAACGTATGTTCTGAGTCTCTCCCTGTCAGCTTTGACGGATACAAAATTGTTCATCTTTCCGACCTGCACAACAAGGTTTTCGGCAAAGACAACGCTCCCCTGCTGAAGCTTATTGCTGAAGAAAATCCCGATTTAATCGTTATGACAGGCGATATGATAAGCCACAACGCCCCAAACACCGAGCAATTCCTCACTCTTGTGAAAAATATGCGGAAGCTTTGTCCCGTTTATTATGTCAACGGCAACCACGAACTATCCGACCTTGACAGCGACGAATTCGAACGTGTCGCAAAAGTTATGGCTGAGTACGGCGCTGTCTGCCTTGACAATACTTCCACTGAAATCCACCGTGGAAATGAATATATCTGCCTGTGCGGACTCTGCTACACAGCTGAATATTACCGCGGCGTGCGCGAATACAAACGTGGCTGGAAAGCATTTATGCTGACAGATATGATTGATTTTGCAGGCATTAAACAGCCTGACGAGTACACCATACTCCTCGCCCACAACCCCTTGGATTTCGACGTCCACGCAGAATGGGGTGCTGACCTTTCTTTCGGCGGACACGTCCACGGCGGTTTAATCCGTCTGCCGATTGTAAAAGGTATCTTCTCACCCGAAAGAAGATTTTTCCCAAAGTATAAAGAAGGACTATACAAGGTCGGGAATTCCTATCTTGTTGCCAGCCGCGGACTTGGCAAAATCCGTATCAACAATCCGCCTGAGGTCGTTGTTGTTAAACTTAATAAAAAATAGAGGGTATCGAGTTCATAGCTCGATACCCTTACATTTTTCAGCAATACATTTAATTTTCACTATCTGCGTTTCCCTCTAGCAATAATGGGTAACAGCCTCTCGGCACTGATGAATCCAAAGATTCATCAACCTCCTGTTTAGTCATCTGCTCCACAATTCCCGCAGGAATTGGTTTTTCGCTCCAAAGCGCATAAAGACACGAATATCCCTCACTGTCGGTCATAAATGCAAAATATCCGCCAAATTTCTCACCGAGATACTTTGTCAAATCGCAAGTGTCACCGCCGCCTGTCGGGTAAGCAATACAGTCATCTGACCCTGTGTAAACACAATTTGGCTGGACAACTCCTAAATCGTAAGCATAGCAGTCATTAATTGCAAGCTGTGCACCGCTGTAAATGCTTTTAGCGTTTGCATTGTGAGATGTAAGACGCGAATTTCTTATATATCCAAGCAGACTTGGAACAAGTATGGCTGCAAGAATTCCTATAATCGCAACAACAACTATAAGTTCAATAAGTGTAAAACCTTTCATCTTCTGTTTCATTAAAATCTTCCCCTTAGATTTTATTGTAATAATTGCACTTTTTAAAATATAATTATTACACTTTTAATGATATATTAATTACACTTTTTTGTCAATTGTTTATAGAATTTGTAATCAAATTGTAACTATTATCCCTTAGTAATAACCCAAATTCCCTTGAATTCCGACTTTATATCATCAAAATTCCAAGCCTGTGCAGTTTTTTCAGGATTTGCAGGGTCATTGATATAAACATTATTTCCGTCACATTCACGTATAACAATTGCGTGGGAACCAAAAGTTTCACCGTACATACCTGCAATAACAACACTCTCACTGTTAAGATGCTTAGAAAGCTCATCAATGCTTTCCATTTCTTTTCCGCCCTCATTGATGTTGTGATTATAATATGTACCGCTTAAACCAATCATACTGCACAAGTCGCCGATTTCGCCTATTTTCAAGCCTGAGGAAAGCATACCTGTAAGTCCATTGTCGTAAGCCAGTCTGCCTAAAATCACAGGGTCAACATCACCGTACCCCGTCAACCCAATATAAGCCATCGTAACACAAGTATAAGCACAGCCATCTGTCTTTATAATAGCATTACTTGCCCCAATACGCTCATACCCCCAACGTGGGTCAGACATATACAAAGCGGGAATACCACTCAGCTCTTCATCTGTATAAGTCATATTTACATAATTATCCTTGCAGGACGGATAATTATACACAAACTCCAAATTATCAGGATTTCTATAAAACAAATCTGTAATATACTCAGGATATTTCTCAATGTTTTCAATTATATATTCTGCACGTTCGTCAGTTTCAGCAACCTCAGCAAGTCTTCCGAACTCCTTATAACGTTCTCTTTTCTGTTCAATCGGTATCAGAAGCACCATAATAATTGTTATCACAAGAAATGTAACAATCACAACAATTGCATTTTTCTTCTGCGTATTCATTTTGCACCGCCTCTAAAAAAAAACAGCGGAAATAAATTCCGCTGTTTTAATTTTTAAGTAAGTTCAATAATCTTATGGATTATTCGCCTTCGCCTTCAACTTCAGCGCCGAGGAGTGGGTAGCAACCGATGATACCATCGAGTTCCTTCTGTTCTTCAGCCTTGTACTGCTTCTGAGCTTCGCTAGTAAGAAGATCATCGGATGCAGCCCAGTTTGCATATACGATTGTATAAGAAAGTGGCTTAATGTTAGCAGAACCTACGCCAGAGAAACCTTCGCCGAGGTAGTCTGTGAGATCAAGTGTGCTTTCACCGATTGTGATGGAGAGGTTAGAACCTGTGATACCATCATAGTTTGTACCTGTTTCTTCTGTTTCCTCAGAAAGAACAACACCGTCGATAGAAGCCTGTGTAAGAGCAGCAGCTACAGATGTGTAAACCTGCTTAGCGTTAGCGTTAGCCTGTGTGATTCTTGAGTTCTTAACGTAACCAAGCATAGATGGTACGAGGATAGCTGCAAGAATACCGATGATTGCGATAACAACGATGAGCTCGATAAGTGTAAAGCCCTTAACCTTTGAATTTCTCATGGGAAATTCCTCCTTTTAAATTTTAAAATATTTTTTATTAAAAAGCACCACAAACGATATCTCGATATGTGAAGCACTTTTCCAAATTAAGATAAACTTGGACTGGATGATGCAGGGTAATCATCTGCTACAGGATAAGCACCGCAATAAATGCCCTCCATCTCTATGAGGTCAAGCTGGTCTGCACCCGTATTGAGTATTCTGAATTTTTTGTTTGCATCTGTCCAATAATGTTCATCTGCATAATTATCAAATTTACTCATAAACGGCTGAATGCTTGTATAGTCAGACAAGCTCGCATTGAAGAATGCATTTTCAACATAAATTACAGAGTCGACAGTGTAATTTTCGTAATCGATATAAACTGCACAAGCTCCTTCAAATGTTGGGTCTATAAAAGAAAGAATAGCATTTTCAAGCTTAGTGAACCACTCACCTGTATCAGCATCACCTCTCTCAGCGTAAGCAACTATTGGTGTAGCTGCGCTTCCGTCATATCTTGAAGCAACCGCTATATTATCGCTTACTTTAGCAGCTTCCATTTGAAAATAAACCTCAGTATACACTATCTTATCCTCAACCGGAGAAGCTACATATTTGCCTGAATGAAACAATGACTGATCCTGCTTTATTTCACACTGTATAACCTGATTCTGCATACCGGTATAAACCATATGCGCTTTATTGTCGTTGGTTTCCATTCTTGCATCTCTCTGAAAACCTGTAATAATTATAGAGGATATACCTGCGAGAACAGCTATAATAGCCATAACAACAATCATTTCAATTAAGGTAAAGCCCTTAACCTTGGAGCCAAGTATTTTTGAATTCATTGGACTCTCCTCCCATAAGTTTCAACGTTCCGATTTTTCATCGGGGTTGTTCCTTACTGTAATTATATTATATATCCACTTTTTGCATTTGTCAATAGAAAAATGATATTTTTATCGCTAATTTTATGAATTTGTGCAACTTTTCACCAAACCTATAATTTAATGAATTTTTTTCGGCAATTTGACTAAAATATGTACACGCTCATAAATTGACAATCATTTTTCTACTCCAAACGCTTTTTTGTGAACCTTATCTAATTGAGTTTATGTTGCCATTATTCTTGAAATAACGCTCAAATTCATTGATATCAAGGGACTTTTCACGAGCGTGCATCTCAGTGATAACGCCTTCCTTAACAAGTCTTGCAAGCTCCTGGTCAAGACAAACCATACCTTCCTTCTTACCGGTCTGGATAGCTGTCTGGATAAGGTGAACCTTGTTATCACGAACCATAGCCTTGATAGCGTCTGTTGCGTTGAGAATTTCAAGAGCAGCGATACGGCCTGTACCGTCAGCCTTTGGAATAAGTGTCTGAGCAATGATACCAACAAGAACCGTAGCAAGCTGTGTACGAATCTGGGACTGCTGGTGGGATGGGAATACGTCGATGATACGGTTGATTGTATCAGCAGCACAAGTTGTATGAAGTGTGGACATTACAAGGTGACCTGTTTCAGCGGCTGTGATAGCAGCGTTGATTGTTTCGAAGTCACGCATTTCTCCGACGAGGATAACGTCAGGGTCTTCACGGAGTGCGGCACGAAGTGACATCGCGAAGGATTCAACGTCGTCGCCTACTTCTCTCTGGTTAACCATACATCTCTTATGCTCGTGAACATATTCGATAGGGTCTTCTACAGTAATAATGTGTGCAGAACGGTTAACATTTACATAGTCAATCATACCTGCAAGTGTTGTAGATTTACCGGAACCTGTAGGACCTGTTACAAGCACGAGTCCTCTTGGACGGAGAGCAAATTCGCCGAGAATTGGCGGCATATCAAGGTCTTCAAGTGTAGGAATATCGTTACGGAGAAGACGGATAGCGATAGCCGTATCACCTCTCTGGTGGTATACGTTAACTCTGTGACGGTAGCCTCTTCTTGTTACATAGGAGAAGTCCGTATCCACCTTATTCTTGATGTTTTCAAGGTTACGACCGCCTGTCATCTGCTCACAGATTTTCATAATAGCAGCTTCAGTCATTTCAGGATAGGAGCTGAGCTTACGGAGAGAACCGTGAAGTCTTACAACCGGGGAAATCTTTGTAGTGAAGTGAACGTCAGAGCACCCGAGTACACGAGCCTCATCGAGAATTTTATCAATACTGATAACAACCTTTTCCTGTGGTTTGTTCTGGATATCCATTGCACATAATTCCTTTCGAGTTTATTTATACTATATTAAACAGCGTATGTAACTCTTACGAGTTCGTCCATAGTTGTTTTACCTTCGAGAACAAGTTCTGTAACGTTGTCACGAAGGAGCTTTGTACCCTGCTTACGGCAAAGATCGGAAATTGCGTCAACCTTACCGTCATTAGCGATAAGTGCACTCATTTCAGGTGTACAGAGAAGAATTTCGTGAATAGCAGTACGTCCTGTGTAACCTGTGTTGTTGCACTTAGGACAGCCGCAAGCATCATAAACAGTCTGATGCTCAGTAACGCTCATCAGTCTGTCCTCTTCGTCTGTAGAGATACGAGGTGTTCTGCATTCAGGACAAATCTTCTTAACAAGACGCTGAGCAACGATACCGATAAGAGAGGTAGCAACCATATAAGGCGCAACGCCCATATCGATAAGACGGGTTACAGTTGAAGGAGCATCGTTTGTATGGAGTGTTGAAAGAACCAAGTGACCTGTGATAGCGGCTCTGATAGCGATTTCCGCTGTCTCCTGGTCACGCATTTCACCGATCATTACGATATCAGGGTCCTGACGGAGGATAGAACGAAGAGCAGCAGCAAATGTCATACCCGCCTTAGCGTTAACCTGACACTGGTTGATACCTTCGATATTCTTTTCGACAGGGTCTTCTACCGTAATTACGTTTACGTGAGGCTTAGCGATTTCACCGAGAGCAGCATAAAGAGTAGTTGTTTTACCGGAACCTGTAGGACCTGTTACCAGTACAACTCCCTGAGGTACCTTGAGGATAGAAGCAAATCTCTCATAGTTGTAAGCTGTCATACCGAGGTCAGTAATCTTTCTTACGCCAACATCACCTGTGGAAAGGATACGGATAACGACCTTTTCGCCGTTAACTGTAGGAAGGTTAGATACACGGACGTCAAGAGTAGTTCCGTCAACAACCTGTGTGAAACGTCCGTCCTGAGGTACACGCTTTTCAGCGATGTTCATACCGCTGATAATTTTAAGACGAGTTACAAGAGAGTTATGAACTACATTGGAAATATTCATAAGCTCAATAAGGTCACCGTTAACACGGATACGGATACGTGTATAGGACTTGAACGGCTCGATATGAATATCCGTTGCGTCAGCACGGAAGGAGTTTTCAACGATAGTAGTAGCCAGCTTAACGATAGGTGCGCTGTCGATTCTGTCAGCGGATTCCTCATCGATACCGAATGCATCGTCGTCAGTAAACTGGTTTTCCACGCTGTCGAGGAGCGAGGAAGTATTCTGCATAGAATAGTTCTTACCGATAGCCTTGACGATAGCCTGCTTTGTAGCAAAGACAGGAACAACGTCCATACCTGTAATAACCTTGATTTCTTCAAAAATGTAGAAGTTTACAGGGTCGTGTGTAGCAACTGTAAGTCTCTTACCTGTAATCTTGATAGCAATAATAGTATGCTTCTTAGCAAGGGCTTCAGGAATTTTCTTTACAGCCTCAACATTGATAACCGTTTCAGGGTCAGCGAGGTCGATAAAAGGAACATTCAGCTTCTTGGCAAGTATCTGACCGAACTGCGCATCAGTAACGTAACCGAGTTCAACAACATAGTCACCGAAAAACTTACCTTGAACATTTTCCTCTTTCTTCTTATCAAGGACGTTCTGAAGCTGTTCTTCAGTAATTACGCCCTCATTGACCATATACTGGCCAATAGGAATATTTTTCATAATAAAGCCCCATTTCTCCGCAGATTAATTAAATGACAAGGGATTTCTCTGCGGCAAAATCCGTAACAGCAACTGCATAGCGCAGATTATGTACGCCGTCTGAAATATGTGAACATCTTTGATGTAAACACCATAATTAGAAATAGTATTGAAATTTTTAAAAATATATGTTAAGATATACCTATCGGATTTTCAAATTTAATGTAAAGGAGTTTGTTTTATGGAACATCTTACTAATGCCGATGGCCTCCTTGGTTACTACATAGGAATTTATATAATAACATTCCTGTTCGGCATAACAATCGGAAGTTTTCTTAATGTATGTATCTACCGTCTGCCTGCGGGCGAGTCCCTTACCAAAAAGAATTCGCACTGTATGACCTGCGGCGCATATATTAAATGGTATGACCTTATTCCTGTATTCAGCTGGCTGATTCTCAGAGGAAAATGCCGTGCCTGCGGTTCCAAAATTTCAGGGAGATACATTCTTGTAGAAAGCCTTACGGGAATTCTGTTTTTCCTGACATTCCTACGATTTGACGTTATAAACGACGGGCTTATCTACCCTGCATTCATCTGTATTTTTATTGCAGGTCTTATCGTAATCGGATTTGAAGATTACGACACACAGGAAATGACTATCGGAGTTCTTCTTTATTTGGCAATTGTTGCCGCCCTTGCAAGAATTGGTTCAACCCTTCTTCCAAGTGAATTCAGAGGAAGCAATGTTTCCCTCACTGACGGACTTATCGGAATGTTCAGCGTAAGCGTACCTTTCCTTATTTTCGGATTTGTTCTCACTCCGCTTATCTACAGCCTTGCAGTCAGTGAAGACCATAAGGCAGCAAGAAAGCTCAGAAAACGGCTTAAAAAGGAAAAGCTTACTGAAAAGGAAGCTGAAAAGCTTCAGAAGGCTCTTGACACTCACATTGAAGCAATTAAGGAAACAGGTCCTGTATACGGCTTCGGAATGGGAGATGTAATTCTTATGGCAGCCGGAGGACTTATGCTCGGCTGGAAAGCAACCGTGGTTGCAGCGTTTATCGCAGTAATTTTTGGTGCAGTTTATGCAGTTATTCTTAAAGCAAAGGCAAAGCACAGCGACAACGAAGAAAACATCAAAGCATTTGCTTTCGGACCATTTCTTGTAATCGGACTTGTCCTTGCATCGTTTTTCGGAACAGAACTTATGGATATGTACATTGAATATCTTACAGTTCCTCAGATACCCGATTATTATTTGGGATAATTAAAGTATATTTCAGGGCGTGTTCTTCGGGACACGCCCTGAATTATTTATTATACCTTTTCGTTGAGGAATACGATGTAAACCAAAGTATTCGGAGTAACTACACCTGTCTGCAGATATGTAACTGTATCACTGTAGGAAGATGTAGGAGCTGTAGCAGAAGCAGAGGGTGAAGTACCGCCGCCTGAACCGCTGACACTTGAAACTGTTCCGCCTGTGTTATCAGTGTCATAAGGGAAAAAGTTAACAGCTGGAGGAACAGATATACTGCTTGAACTGCTGATACTGCTGCTATCGCTGCTTATAGATGAAGTAGCAGTATCTGTTAAAGAATCATCAGACATTACATCGAATAAGCCGTCAATTTCAGCAAGGTTAGGACAGAACACCAGACCCTCTGTTTTTACAACATCATCGTTGAATGTACCGCTTTCGATAATACCCTCTGTTCTCTGAAGACCTGCGTTGCCGTATTCAATTGTTGAAGCAACAGTAATGAGAATACCCTCGCTTGCAGACCATATATTGTCCACGTCACCCGTCGGCTTGGAAATCTTGATAGCATAATTGCTTGTTCCATAGTAAGCTTCACCGAGAGCAAGTCTGGATTCACTCAGATTACTTGTGCCGACATTTTTTCTTCTGAGAACTCTGCCCATATAGAACTTATCATTGAACTTATATGGACTGGATGTAATTTCACCGCCGGAAACAGTTGCTGTGTTATCAATGATGATAACTTCAGCATTCTTGATAACGTCGTCCTTATCAGCCTTTGGATTTTTTCTGCAGTAATTTTTTGCAAATTCCTCAACTGCATCATCGATATTATCTTCCTGATAAATTCCCAAATCGGTTGCATAACGAATCGACTCACCAATATACTGAATAATACCGTTCTGAGTAGTACGGCGAGCCTCATAAAGAGTAGAGTCAACATAAGTTGCACGAATAGGCTTAAACATCTGAACTATTGCAGCCATAAGTATGGTAAGGATTACCATTACGATAATAAGCTCAATAAGAGTAAAGCCCTTTAATTTTGCTTTCATAATGTCCCTCCCTTAGTGTGCTATGAAGTATTTGTACTTCGGACCTGTACCTGCAGATGTGGAAGAAGAACCGTCACCAACAGCTTCATAGTTATTGTCAAAACCTGATTCGCCCTTATACTTGTCATTTCTGTCACGGATTTTAAGAATTCTCAGGTCAACAGGATAACTGTATGTTGCACCGGATTCATCATCGGTAATCTTTATGAATGATGTATAACCTGTGTTGTTTGCATCAGCCGTATACTCGTGAGGAGGCTTGCGATCAGCTGAAGAAAGGTAATTGCCATCATCATCCTTCTTTATCTGAGGGTCAACATCATTTGAATTGCTGAATTTGATATCGACTATACCGCCGTCAACAGTCTGCTTTTCAACATACTTCATCTGATTTGAAATACTTGTGTTGATTTCATTGTTATTTTTGTTAACTCTTGCAACGCCGCCGTAAATCTGGGCCATAGTCATAGTAGCTATACCAAGAATGGCAAGCGCAACAAGACATTCAATGAGGGTAAAGCCTTTAAGTTTATTTTTCATAATCTTTACCTCCTTAGTTACGGCTGTACTTAACTTCCTGGAAGTTAAGGAAGGTTTCACCTACAGGTGGTGGTGTGTTATCTTCCGGAGTATTTACAAACGCAACGCCGCCCTTGGATGAAGCGCCAGGATTGTAATCATTAGCAAGAACAGAGCCAACGATTGCAAAGCCGTGAGTTCCTGTATATTCTTCTCCGTTATAATATAAGTTACCACTCAATGTTGTATTGCCCTGAGATGAACCATCAACGCTTCCGTATGGTGCATAAATATGCCCGATAATATAGCCCCAGTCGTTAGTAAGGTTTATTTCCGAGTTACCTTCAACATAGAAAGTGGTACGAATATCAATAAGGTCATATCCTGACGGTGCATAATCACCGACATAGATAGGGTTGCCTGCTTCAACTTCAGGAGTTGTAAAACGAAGCATATTGAAGTTATATTGTCCAGGCAGACAATATACCTTTAAGGTTGTTCCGGGATTTACAATAACCTTTGGATTGTTATTGATGCTTATGCTTGAATCAATGAAAAGTTCAACCTCGCCGCTCACGTCAAAGATTACCTCCTGACGATTTCCCAAACCTCTTAAATAATAAAATCCGGGTGTGGAATATGTGGTAGTATTATCGTGAACTGCATCGATAACCATTGCTTCACCTATATGCTCATTGAAATATTCGTGAATTCGCTTATCAGAATATTCAGGAAAGGTGTCAGGATCATCAAGGTCAACAATCTTTTTAAGTTCTTCCTTATCTGTAAATGCATATTCAGACGCTGAAATCCAGTTTTCATTCGGGTCGTGATTACGACAATACTGGTTGAAAACATATCCGTCTGTTTTAATATTTATTGGAGTTGCTACCCCTGGTAATGTAACTATAATCATACCCGGGTCAGTGTCACGATCTATCTCAACCATTTTTTGAGTATCAAAGCTCACACTACTCTCTATGTTAGTAGGTACAGCTCCAATTGTAGGAACGTGAACTGTGCCCAAACTAACCACATCTATCTGACTTGCCAAATCAAAAATTTTTGACCCATCTAACAGGTGAACATCACCATTAACAGTCAAGATATTACCAAGAATAAGCTCAGCTACACTATCATCAGATGAGGTGCCGCTCATAGCCAGATAAAGATCACCATTAATTGTTGTCATACCGCCTGTTATAAAATCGCCCATTACATATAAGTCACCACTGGATATAAAATCGCCTGTTGTTTTAAAATCCTTGGCAACAATCATTGGTACAGGTTTAGCTGAATCGTATACAGCATCTGTATTGGACTGACCAATATCAAAGTTTCCGTCTATAAAAACCACCGGCTGACCTTCAGCATTGGTAACACCTCTGAGAGGGAAACCGTTAGTAACTCCCGTTACACCGTTTTTGATGTAAAAAGATTCATCACCTACAAGTGTAAACTTTGAACCGCCGCCGCCATTGGTGGTGCTGCCGCCCAAATATACATTACCCCAAATATCACCCGTATTGCCCAATGTTGAATTACCTGCCATCGCAAGACCGCCAAGAAGAGCAAAGTTGTTCATTTGCATTTCTGCACCGCCCAAGGATGTTACGGCACGGGTTGCGTTGTTAGCACCTGTGCTCGGACCAACTTCAAGCAATACAGAAGCTGAGCCTTCCACATCATTGAAAGTGGATACAGCTGTGATTTTAATTTCCATACTGTCATCAGCTCTGTTATCGTCAGGGTCATATGCTCTTTTAAGAACTTCCATTCTGATAGTAACATCGTCTGCAAAATCGCCGTAAGTATCAGCACCATTTGCAACCCTAGGAAGTGTTACTGTATATTCAACATAATCTTTAGTTGGATTACCAAGCGTCGTATTCTGATCGTTTCCGTCCTGTGACTTTATTGAATACAAAGCCTTCTGAAGCTGATAACCCTGCTGTTCACCGCTTCCGTCATCAGACAAATATTGGTTGTCACTGAGCATTGTTGAAGTGAAAACCTCAAGAGCAGAGCGGCTTGTATAATAAGCCTGATTTTCTTCAAACTTGGTATAGATTCGCTGACTTGCCGTTGTAACAACTGTCAGTGTTGCCATAAGCATAATGATAAGTACAAACATTACAGTAAGAATCATAATGAGTACTGTACCGCTCAAACTCTGACGCTGTTTACTTTTAGTCATTGCCAACCACCCTTTCATAAAAATTTTCTCTCTTAAAATATTTTTTATTAATGTCATTAACCGGCTTAAACCGATAAACCATTTGTCGATTTATCGGTTTTACCGGAAAATAATTCTTATTCTGCTGCAGGTGCAGTCTCTTCAAGAGGCTTAACTTCTGCAGTTTCCTCCAGCACCTTATCCACATTGAGTGGGAATACAGAATACATTGTAATTGTAGCTTCCATCTCATATACAGGCTCATCGGTTGTTTGGCTGATATCCTCTGTACCGATTGAGTTGAGAATAACTGTCTTCTCATCTTCAGCAAGTCTGTCAATTACAGCATATGCATCCTGAAGCTCAAGGTCACTGTTGAACTTAACCTTCATTACAGTAACGCCGATAACTGCATCAGGATAGCCCTGAGCTTTAACACCGTTATATTTATCATAAACTTCCTGTGGGAGCTCATTGTAAAGGTCAGAATCAATCTTGTGATCATACGCAAGAATATGCGCTGGTTTTACAACATACTTAGAAAGCTCATCAGCCACTGTATATTCTGTGGTCATTCCAACAACTTCAACATTAAGTTCATTGAGAATTTCTCTGATGTATGTTTCATTTACATATGGATGACCCTCATCGAGGAAAATTTCCTGAAGCTCGCCGATTTCCTTAGCTGTAGCCTTGAGGGTATCAATAATATTAGGAAGAGTGTTGATTGTTTCATCAATCTCAGCCTTTTCCTGTTCCTTCTGTGCAAGAATATTCTTTGCCTTTTCAACATCTTCGAACTTAGGCTTTATAAAAAGGAAAAAGCCTGCAACAAGAACAAGAATAACCATTACTACAATAAAAATAACTTTATCTCTGTAAGAAAGTTTCAAATTCATTACAAATCACCCTCCTTTTCTCAGTTAGTCTCCGCAGGTGTTTCTTCTGCGTTTTCTTCTTCAATTTCGCGTGCTTCAAAAGAAATAGTAAAGTCATAAACCAAAGGAGCACCATCTTCAGGTTTGTCAGATGAGAATCCAGTGTATGTAATATTGTCAAAAATATCCTGATTTACAAAATTTTCAACAACAGTAGCAGGTACGTTATGATCCTGTGTAAGGAAGTCAACCTCATAATAGCCGTCGCCGTAAGTAAGCTTGCACCACATAGCATCTGTGCCTGTAAGGTTTGCTTCAATATCAGCAATCGCCTGTGTAGTAAGCTTCGGAAGTGACTTAAAGTTGCCGTTGGCAGTCTGTGTAACAGCCTTTACGCTCTCTACCTTATCAAGCTTTGCCTGTGCAGTTTCAACAGCAGCTATTTTAGCCTTTGTTTCAGGTGAATCAAGATATGTCTGAATTTCAGCTGTATTAGCAATATAGTCATTTTCCTGAATATCTCCAACAAGATATACAGCACCTACAACAGCAGCTGAAATTACAACAGAAGCAAGTACAGCTATTGCAAAGGAAGCACCTGCACTTGTTCTACCTGCAGCAGCGTCAACTTCAATAAGGTTGATACGTTCAGTGTCCTTGTTGGAACGGAACATAGCACCGATTGCGTTAGCATATTCCTTGAACTCAAAGTTCTCGTAACCGCCGACAGAGCTTGGCACACCGATAATGCTTGTTGTGATGTCCATCTGCTCAAGAGCATTTGTAAGACGGATATACTCAGAAGTATCACCGTAGAATACAACGTTCTGAATAGGATTATCACCGTTTCTGGACTTCTGGAACTGGAACATTCTGAAGATGTTTTCGTTAACAGCTTCGAAAACGTAGTCATCGGAGTTATCGTAGTCCTCAGCATCAATTGAAGCAAAACGTGAGAATGTCAGCTGACCGTTTTCATAAAGGTTAAGGCTTACGAAGTTAGGGTCAATCTGAACAAGAAGCATAGGCATCTTAGCCTTTGACTTGGAATCACTGAGAATAATTCTGGAAATACTGTTGCAGGATACCACTACAGAACGAAGAGCGATACCGAGCATAGAGAATACCTTTCTGAAGCAGTCAACCACTTCAAAAGGACAAGCGGTTGCAAGAACCTTCATAGCCTGAACGCCCTCTTCCTCTACTTCGCCAGCGATAGTATAGGAAATGGAGTAGTCCTCAGCAATACCCATTGTGTGCTGCATCTGGTTCTGTACCATTGTAAGAAGCTGTGCACCCTTTGCTTTAGGAATATGAAGTTCCTTAAAAATGATAAGGTTGGAAGAAATACTGATTACAGCTTCCTTGTCAGCCATTTTCTTGTTTTTAAGTTCAGTATTGATGATTGTTGCCATTTTTGGAATATCTTTAATATGACCATTAACAATCAGACCCTCTGCAACATCGATGGTATGAGCGTCGGAAACCTTAATTTTTCCGTGATTCTCTGTACCACGAATAATGCGGATGTGTCTGTCAGTAATATCAAATGAAAGCATACTCGTCACCTCACAAATTTTTTAATATAATTGATGAACAGTCTCTCTGTTCTCTTTTAACCTTAATATTTTTATGCAGCAATATTTTCCATAGAGTTGTAAAGAGCCGGAAGGATACCTGCAATTACAAGACCGATAGCAGCACCCATAAAGATAATCATAACCGGTTCAATCAAACCTACAAGACGCTGGATAGCAGAGTCAGATTCATCCTCATAGAAGCCTGCGGATTTTTCAAGAATTGTATCGAGAGCACCGGATTCTTCACCTACGAAGATGATTGAACAGAACATTGACTCAAAAATACCTGTTCTCTGAATGGAAACGGAAAGCTGTTCACCCTGCTTTACTTCGTCTACTACAGTTGCAAACGCATTTTCAATAAATGAATTGTTAAGGATAGCAGCCGAACGTTCAAGAGCCTCAACCATAGGAATACCTGAAGAATACAGGGAAGAAAGGGTTCTCGCAAACTTACCTGTGTATACTTTAACTACAAGCGGACCTACCTTAGGCATTTTACAGATAAGCTTATCAAATTTGAATCTTACTGACGGAATTTTAAGGGCATAAGTTACAATAAATATAACTGCCAGAACTACGCCCACATATATGTACCAGTACCCCGTAATACTGTCAGAGAAAGCAAACAGTGCACCTGTCAGACCCTTCATATCCTTTTCTGTCATCAAGTCCTTGAACGTAGGCATAATAAATGTAAACAGAGCAATTACGATAGCAACGCAAAGAACAGCAAGGATAATCGGGTACATCATAGCGCCCTTGATTTTGTTGTTCAGCTTGTTCTGCTTGTCGTAGTATTCCTCAAGTCGTTTTACAATGATATCAAGGCTACCGGAGGATTCACCTGCCTGAACCATTGAAACAAAAAAGTTCGGGAAAGCGCCCTGCTGCATCCTGAGAGCATCAGAGAAAGAGGAACCCTTCTGTACTTCTTCATAAACCTCTCTGAATATCTGCTTCGGAGCTTCCTTCGTCTGCTCCTTGTAGAGAATATCCAGCGCTCTTACCAGGGTAAGACCTGATGTAAGCATTGCACTGAGCTGACGGCAATCGTAAGCCAGTTCTTCCATGTTGAATTTATGAAGTGTGTTTGATTTCTTGTCACTGGCCTCCTTGTAGCTTGAACAGAACAGGCCTTTTTCATTTATTTTTTCAAGAAAATCATTTACGTCTTCTGCAACCATTCTGGCATTTTTGACGGTATTACCCTGAACGTCAGTCGCAGTATAAATAAAGGTCTTCATAAATGTTTGACACCTCCGATATGGATAAAAATTATCATAGGGCATAATTTACCCACGATACTTTAAATATTATAACATTTTATTATAAATTTGGCAATATGTGATTTTTAACAAATTCGAAATGAATATTCGACTATTATAACAATTTTTTTGTGTAAATTCACTCACGATTGATAAAAATCCCTAAATGTCAGAGTATAATTTATGAACTAATTATTACACTTATATTTTCAGAAGCCTTTCTGCATTTTTATAAGCGATAGCTTCCCTTTCCTCATCGGTAAGAGGAAGTCTCTCCAACATAGCTTTTTCCCTTGAAGCGGCGTGCCACGGACAATCAGATGCAAACAGGATTTTGTCTGCACCGTGATTTCTTATGATACGCAATGCCTGTTCATCGGTAATATTACCGTCGGTGTAGGAAATGTCAAAATATACATTTTTACCCACAAGATACCTTTCTACATCGTCCCAGCAATCATTGCCTCCGAAGTGCGCAAGAATAACCGTAAGTTCAGGAACTTTTTCAAGCACCTGCACGCTCAGCTCAGGGGGACAGTGTATGCACTTCGGCGAAACAACATCAAAGCCTGCGTGAAAAGCAACAGGCAGGTCAAGCTCCGCACATTTCCTGTAAATCGGCATCAGCTTTTCATCATTGACCATAAAGCCCTGATAATCAGGATGAAGCTTTACACCATACAGTCCGAGTCCCTTTATTCTTTCAAGTTCTTCAAGTGCGTCCTCAGCATCGGGATGCACCGAACCGAAACAGAAAATTCTGTCAGACTGTATTTCCTTTGCCCAGTTGTTTATGATAGTCTGCTGGGACGGCTTTGTAGCAATGTTGAGAACAACCGCCTTATCAACACCCCATATATCCATCTTTTCCAGCAGCTCGCCGATTGTACCTCTTGTTGCGGCAGGAACATCATCCGTGTACCCCTCCGCAAGCAGCGTGCCTTCAAGCTTTGTTATGGCACGCTCAGCAATAACATCGTTGAATGCGTGAGTATGAAAATCAATATACATCTTTTTCTTTCCTTTCCCAAAGTATGTTATAATTATACTACTCCCCCTTTTTTAAGTCAATTTTTTTGACAAAAAACTTTACAAGCTTTCCTTTTTAATATATACTATTATTCATAGACAATTATTTTCTCAGAGGTGACCGAAATGAAAAAACAACTTATTCCTATTTTTGTATTGTCAATAATAGCCATCATCTTTTCGATAATTATGCTTGGCGTAGGCATATGGATAATTCCTGCCGTCAGCGCACTTCCCGAAGTAGCAGAAGACTCCAATGACGATTTTCTTATGCTGTTAGCCGCATTCGGCTCAATGGTCATTATACTGGTTCTCGTTGTTGTAATAGCAGCCTTTGCCGTAACAGCTTTACTGGGTACATTCGGCTTGATGTGCGCGCTGAAAAACGGACGCTTTTCGCTGGTATGTGTCGTCCTCGGCATAATCACCACGCTGATTTCACTGTCAGCTATCCCTTCTCTGTTTATAAGCATTGCTAACGGAGATTTTGAACTGATGTTTCTTATTCCGTTCGTATATTTCGGCGGATACACGGCTTGTGCAATTATTGCGTTTATGTACAGGAAAAAGGTTGTGCACGAACAGATTATGGAAAAACCGTATGAGCTTCCGTCAAACGTTGAGGAAAATAAATTATAATTTATAGAGTTAGGAGTGTTGAGAGTGGAGTGTGGAGTTGTTGTGTAAACTATGGTTCTCTTTAACTCCTCACTCCACTCTCCAAACTCCACACTCACAGACAAATTATAATTTAACATACAAAGAAAGGCTGATAAAATGTTAAAATCCTACGCTGACAAATTACAGGCATTGGCTGTTTTCCGCGGCATACTTGCTGACGAAACCGTTGCAAAGCTGCTTGAATTTCTGAAAAATCCTACCGCCTGTACCTATGGCGATTTCGTGGCAAAGCTTTACGTCCACGGTGACTCTCTGACCGATTTTCTGCTTGATGTTGTTACCGAGGACGAAAATCCCTATATGAAACGCATTGCCGAATACAAGGAAGTACCTGCTCACATTGACGAAGCCGTCCGCAACGAGCTTGAATTTCTGGAACAGCTTTCCCGCCTGACCTCTGACAAAGCGTGGTCTGCTGTCGGTGCAGACAAGCCCTTTGCAGGCTGGCGCACACACGAAGCGGACTTCCTCACAATTTACCGTGAAAGAATAGGTGCGCTTCACACCAAGGGTTTCGGAATTTTTGCAAAATACCACACCTTCACCCTCAGGGACGGCAAGCTTGTTCCCGTGAAAAATCCCGACCCACAGCGTCTTTCACAGCTTTCGGGCTACGAGCAGGAGCGCAGCAAGGTTATCGCAAACACCCTTGCGCTTCTTCGTGACAAACCTGCTCCGAATGTGCTTCTTTACGGCGACGCAGGCACAGGAAAATCCTCTACGGTCAAGGCAATAGTCAACGAGTACCTTGACAGCGGTCTGCGGCTTATCGAGCTTACCAAGGCACAGTTTGGGGAACTTCCGTCCGTAATAGAAAAAATCGGGTCAAACCCGCTCAAATTCATTATTTTCATTGATGACATCTCCTTCTCTGCCGATGACGACAATTTCAGCGCACTTAAAGCTGTGCTGGAGGGAAGTGCTACCGCCAAGACACCGAATATGTCCATCTACTGCACCAGCAACCGCCGCCATCTTATGAAGGAAACCTTTTCGGGACGTGACGGTGACGATGTTCACGCAAGCGATACCCGTGAGGAGCTTGTTTCCCTTTCCGAGCGTTTCGGCTTGAAGGTTGCTTTTCTTAAACCTAACAAGGACACCTACCTGAAAATTGTTGAACAGCTTGCGGCGGAGTACGGCATCGAATGTACCCCCGACCTGCTGACCCGTGCAGAAGCCTATGCTTTACGCAGAAGCGGGCGTTCGGGACGTGCGGCAAAGCATTTTATTGAACTTGAAGCAGCGAAGGATAATGCGTAATTCGTAATTCGCAATGCGTAATGCGTAATTAATAATTGAAACAAAAAGTCTGTACGATTTCAAACCGTACAGACTTTATTTTTTTAATTTCTTGACACAAGGAACTTTATCGCACGCTCGATGCTGTCACGGGAGTTGCCCCAGTCAGCGTCCTTGCCGGTGTTGCGGTAGTCGTACATACTGCAATAGTGGGACACGTCCTCATAAAGCACGTTGATATACTTTTCGGTAAGTCCGCCCACAAGCTTGTTGAAGCTGTCAAGTTCGCCCTTCTGCAGGTACACGGGAGCAAGTGACAACAGCAAATCGTAGTGGTGCAGGCAGACGAATTCCTGCTCAGAGAGAAGCTGACGGAAATCAGCCTGTGAGAACATCTCAAAAAATGTTCGCATAAGTCTTTCCATACCCCACTCAACCTTTTCACACACAAAGCAGGTTTCGTTGATTTCGGAAAGCTTTGCCTTGCGGGCATTTTTCGGTTCAAACAGCTTCTTGCGGGAGAAAAGCTGTCGGTCAACTTCTTCGAGGTGCGTCTGCAACATAAGTGCAAGAGAAAGACGGTTTTTCTGCTTGAGCATCTGCTGGAAATGAACGTGGCAGAAACCTGCACGGTTTGTTTCGATACGCACGTCAGGCTCCATCATTGCCGCACCCATTATGTACTCAACCGTTCTCTGCTCCAGCATATCCCTCATTCGGCATATGGGGCAGCCCTCTTTCGGCTCAAGAATTTCGCTTATTGGAATTGTTAAGATACTTTCACGCATAATGTTATCTCCTTTTATTTGTTTTATCAAGCTTAAAATTTCGCCTGTTGCTTTCAATAATATCCGCAAAAAATTTGTCTATTTCTTCAATGTCATTGTTACTGAAAAACTTTCCCAAGCTTTTTATTTTTGCCTTATCCTCAATAGTCTTTTCACTGTTGAAATCATTATGAAGCACGCTGTACTGCCGTGCCCATTCATCAGCTTCAATAAAGTTATGCTTGTAATAATTTATATACGTCCACAATCTTGATTTTTTATACGGGTCAATAACAAATATTTTTTCGCCAGTAATTCTATCCACTGTTTTTATCAAAGACATACAACCTGACAGCTGTTCAAGCAAGGGAAATACACGCTTTGTAAAAACCTGTTCGGCATCTTTTATATCGTTGTCAAGGACAGCTTCATCACAGCTTCCCCAGTTACGTACTTCATCACGATTATCAAGCATTTTCAATCTTGCAGAAATGTTGAGATAAATATCTTCCTCAGGCACACACCAAGGCTGAACAGCTATGTCGAAGTCAAAATGCTCCTGACCATACGAAAAATTCAGACAAATCATATGTATCATTTCATCAGTTGACCTGACCCAGCAGTTTGTTCCACGCTTAATGAAACCGTACTCTTTGAAAAATAAATTGAATTGCTGAGCAACTATTTTGTGAACCTCTTTGTTTGTCATAGAAATTCTCCTCATCAACCCTGCTCTGCCTGTATACTGCTGTTGTACAATTCAAGCATCTGTGCCATAAGCTCGCTGTCAAGCTCATAACCCCTGTGCTTGTCGAAATTTTCCTCGTAATATTCCGCACGCATTTCTTCTGTAAGATTTTCCGAGCCGCCTATGCTTTCAAGCCATTCAGCACCTGCGGCGTTGTATTCTTCCTTATATACGGTTGAATTTTCGGAACAGAATACGTAGTTGTGTCCCCTGTCCTCAAAACGGATAAAGGTAAATCTTCCGTCGGCAGAATATTTTTCATAGTAACGCTCATAGCTGTTTTCAATCGGTATCATATCATCATCGCTGCTGTGCAGAATCATCACCTTTGCATCTGTTGCACCAAGACCGTCAAGAACACTCATTGAAGCGTATTCACCAAAGGTTTCCTTTTCGTAATCCTCAAAAATCGGCAGTACATAATCAATAGCGTCGCCTGCAATGTTTCTTCCCTCAAATTCAAGCATATCAAGCGACTCGTTGAAACCTGCAACAATAACCGCCGCCTTTACATCGGGGTGAAGTTTCATTACCGAACCCACAGAATAACCGCCCCAGCTGTGTCCCCACAGCACGATTGGAAGACCTGCAAAATCATCGTTGCTCTTTACAAAACGGAGTGCATAATCAAGGTCGATAACACCCTGTGGCAGACCGCCTACAGCCTCGCCCTCGCTTTCATCATTTCCCGTTGCGTCATAGGCAAAAACAGCGTAACCGTTGCTTGCAAAATAGTCAGCGATGTTCATATAACTGCGGTGACCGCCGCCGCCAAAACCGTGGGCAAGAACAACAAGTCCCTTTGTTTCGGTGTTGTCCCTGTAATACTTGTAACCCGTCAAAAGCTGTCCCTTGTCAGATTCAAAAGTATACTTGTCACGCATAAGTCCGTCGAAATCTTCAACGCTCCATGCAAGCGGTTCATAGGTTGTAAAACGTGTGCCGAAATTATCGTTGTAAACCGACATTGCAAGCGGCTTGGGAAGTATCAGCGCCGCCGCAATCAACAGCACAAGAATTACTCCGACTACTATCAGAATTATTTTTACGGGTTTCTTTAATTTTGCCATTATAACAAATCTCCTGTTCTTATGTAGTGAAACAAATACTGCTGTGCAATTCCCGCATACTGCAAAACAAAATCGGGGAAGCCGTCGGGATAGAAACGCTCCATAACACGTTTCATCCACACGTCCATAGGCACGCACTCAATCTTGTACATACCGTAAAGCATTGCGCAATCCGCAACCTTTGGCCCGACGCCCTTTATGGTCATAAGCACCTTTTTTGCGTCCTCGACGGTCAGGTTTTTCACCTCGTCAAGCAGGATTTCGCCATTGTTCAGCTTGTCCACGCAGTCGACGATATACTTTGCACGGAACCCCGAACGAAGCGGTGCAAGGTCGTCAACGGTTACACCCTTCATCTGTTCAAAGCTTGGAAAGCCGCCGTACATTTCGCACAGCCGTCCGATTATGCCTTTGATACGGGGAATGTTGTTGTTCTGTGAAATGATGAACGAGCAAAGTGCCTCCCAGCTGTCCTGACGAAGAAGACGTATTCCACCCGCATACTCACAGGCTTTTGCAAGCGTTTCCTCCTGTGAAAGCTGTTCCTTTATGGCGGTGTAGTCCGTGTCCAAATCAAGATACGGCACCCACACATTCAGAAAGGTTTCCTCGGTTGTATCGGCAAGTCGGAAGTAGTCCTTTTCCTGCGAAATGGTCAGCGGCGTGTTAAGTGCAAAGCCGTGATAAGCACGTTCCTGTATTTTCTCCCAACGGAAAGCCTGTCCGCAGTCGAGAGTCTGGTCAAGGTCGAAATCCGCTGTTTTCAGCAGGATATCCTTGCCTTGTTTGATGTATTCCATATGTAAATTCCTTTTCAAATTATTTCGGGTAATCAGAGCTTACCCCGTGTTCTGTCGGGGCAACCTGTGACCGCCCGAAGCGGTCGTAATTTTACAGTAAATCCTTAGGGTCGTATGTAGGCTTCTTGTAAAGCTTGTCAGACTTGCCTGAAATGTCGGAAGCGAAAACGTCCTGCCATTCCTCAGCTGTGAAGTCCTCAACTGTTACGGTAACGTGTGAGTCACCGCAGCCAAGTGCCTCGCAGAGTGCTGCTGTAAGCTTTTCAGCGGCAGCCTTCTTCTGCTCCTCTGTGCGTCCCTTTAACATTTTTACTGAAATATGCGGCATAAAAACCTCTCCTTTATAATTAATTTGAAATGTGAAAAGTGGAATTTGGAATTGTCACCTTTACATTTAATTTACCAATGCCACGTTGCCTCAAGCCATCCTTCAATATATCCGTCGACAATTATGAAATAACAAGCAAATCCCAGCAGACCGACGGTGATAATTGCGATAGGAATGTAAATCCACTTCTTTGACAGACCCCATTTGCTGTACCAGAAACGGTGCAGCAGCAGATTAGCGACAACAGGTACAACAATTGACCCGACAAGCAAAGCCAGACCTATAAAGAACTCCGAAGCGTAGACATTCAGCTCACCATAACCGCCCCAGCTGAACAGTGGATACGGGGACATAAACAGCAAGCCGAAAAGCGTGCCGAAGAAGCCTGCAACTGCGAAAATCAGGTTGATTACTACCGAGCAAATCCTTGCGATTAACGTTTTCTTTTCTGTTTTCATTTCCGTCACCTCGTCATTTATTTCTTGCCGAACCTCTTTTTCTTCGGGAGTTTGCTTTCAATCTGCACAACCTCGTCGAAAAGGCAGTGATATTTCGGAGGGATAACCTTGTTCTTGTGAGCCTTGCCGAAGAACCATTTTGTGAATTTTACCTCGTTTTTGATTGCGTCAAAAAAGGTGTGCATATGGCTTATCTGACGCACCTCAAAACCGAGAAATTCCTTCATTGTGGCAGGCGGCTCGTGGGTGATGATGTAGTCCGCCTCGTTGCCGTTTTCTTTCAGCACGTTTATGCTGTTTCTGAGTTCTGCCGCACTCGGCAATTCCTGCTCAAACCAGGTGTTCGACTCACGGCGGATGTCGATTTCCTTTGTCTGACCGCCGCCGAAAGCGAAGAATTTGTTGCCCTGCAAATCGAACATATTGCCACGTCTTAAACGCATAAGACGTCCCGAAATCACGCTGACCTTACCGCCGCAGAATTCCTCCTCAGGATATTCGTCAAGCAGGTCGTAATTTTCGTGGCAGCCCTCAACAAACAGGGTGTAGAAACGCTTTCTGCCGATTTTTTTCAATATACGCTTCTCACGCTTGGAGCCGTCCCATACAAAACCGAAATCACCGCAGACAATGAGAAAATCGCCTTTTTTAAGCTTTTTAATTTTCTTATCCTTAAAACGGCTGTAATCGCCGTGCATATCGCCTGTTACACAAATCAAAATCTGTACCGTCCTTTTTAAATCATATTTAATTAATTATATCATATTTTGTCGGAAAGGTAAAGTAGAATGTGATGATAAATTATAATTTATAGAGTTAGGAGTGTTGAGAGTGGAGTGTGGAGTTGTTGTGTAAACTATGGTTCTCTTTAACTCCTCACTCCACTCTCCAAACTCCACACTCACAGACAAATTACAATTTGCATCATAGATTTATAAATTTTCAAAAACCCCTTCCATTTTGTAAAAATATTTGTTATAATAATAGTGTATAATCTGTGAAAGGAGTTTGTACCTGATATTTTTGCAAATTCAGGGCATAATTACATATATGAAGTTTCTGAAAAAAATCGCTGTAACTATTGCGGCGGCACTTACTGTCGGCATCTTTTCTCAGGTGTCTGCGGCGGCTGTAACCTTTACCCCGAATTTTACCGTTGAAAGTGAAGCAGCTGTCCTCATCAACCTTGACAAGGACGTTATCGTGTACGAAAAAAATGCAACGAAAAAGATGTACCCTGCTTCCCTGACCAAAATTATGACTGCAATTGTCGTTCTTGACCACATCAAAGACCTTGACAACACCGAAATTGAAGCCCCACTGGCTGTTTTTGACGACCTTTACGGAAAAAATCCATCTTCGGTCGGTTACTCCAGAGGCGAGGTTATTACAGCCCGTGACCTTATGTACTCGATGCTTATGGCTTCTGCCTGCGAGTCGGCAGGTATTCTTGCGTATCACGTCGGCGGTGAAAGTATTCCGAACTTTATTGATATGATGAACCAGAAAGCCAAGGAAATCGGCTGTACGGGAACAAATTTCGCCAATCCCCACGGTCTGTTTGACGAAAATCAGTATACAAACGCCTATGATATGGCGCTTATCGCAAAATACGCTGTTGATAATTACCCCAAGTTTGTGGAAATAGCAACCACTACAGAATTTACTCTCAGTGCTACCAATTACCACAGTGAAGGCTGGGCAACAATTCACCACACCAACGCTATGACTCTTAAAGGTGAATATTATTACGAACCTGCACGCGGTCTGAAAACAGGTACTCTTGACGAATCGGGACGCTGCCTTGCGGCAATGGCTTCACGTGACGGCAACAACTACCTGCTGGTAACTCTCGGTGCTCCGATGTATGACGCTGAAGGGTACAAGGCTTATGGTCAGTATTCCGACCACGAAAAGATTTTTGAGTGGGCGTTCAATACTTTCTCCTACGAAAAAATTTTAAGCACTACTGATGAAATTACTGAAATTCCTGTTAAGCTTGGAGATAATGCTGAACACGTTCTTCTTGTTCCTGATGAGGATTTTTCCACTTTATGGCCGAACACTCTTGACGCTGCAAGCCTGAAAAAGGAAATCAACACAAAGGGTTATCTTGACTCTGACGGGGCTGTTACAGCTCCTGTCGAAAAGGGAACCGTTCTGGGCACTTACACGCTCTCTCTTTCAGGTGAGGTGTTATGTACAGTAGACCTTGTGGCAAAAGACAGCGTTGAGCTTTCTCAGCTTGATTACAACATTATGAAGGCAAAAGCATTTGTAGGTTCTTTCTGGTTCAAGCTTGCTATTGTTGTGGCTGTCGCACTTATCGCTCTTTATGTTGCGGTGTACATCCTTGCAACAAAGAAGCGCAAGCGCAGAATGAAAAAGGTTTCAGCTAAGACACGGCGAAGAATGTAATTCGGCTGTTGACAAAATCAGTCGGATGTGATAAAATTCTTCATTGAAGAAGTATTTTAATCTGGGAGGATTTATTATGGGTAACGAAAACAACCGTAAAAAGCTTTGTATACCAAGTCTTGTTCTGGGTATTGTAGGCGTGTTCTTTTCACTTTTTCTCCCCTTTGTTTCTTATGGATGCTCAATTCCGGGGCTTGTAATCGGGTTTAACAAGAAGAAAAAGGATTACAATTCCACTCCCGGTATTGCACTCAACGTAATTGCACTGGCGCTTTCCGTCATCAACTCGGCGCTGGGCATTATTCTGACAGTAAAGCTGTTTTTTGCTTCAAACACTGACGAAGAATAATTTTAAAAGCATACTCAGTCCGAGTATGCTTAGCCTGTCGATAAAGTCGACAGACTAATGAAAAATGAATAAAGAATAATGAATAGTGAATAGTTAAGGTGTCCGCTTTGCGGACATTTTTAATATTATTGCCGAAGGCAATTCCTTAATTATTCATTATTCAATATTCACTATTCATTGTCGAAAAATTTTTTCGACAAACTGAGCATACTCAGTCCGAGTATGCTTTTTTTATGAAAGGAGATTACTATGGAAAAGAAAACTATAAAGCTTGATGTACCATATGAAAAGGCAGGTCTCAGCCCTGAGGGATGCGGTGCTGAGCTTGATTTGTACACACTTGTGAAGCACGACAATATAGAACTCAAACAGCGTCCCGCGGTAATAATCTGCCCCGGCGGAGGCTATGAATACTGTTCAGTACGCGAGGCTGAGCCTGTTGCACTCCGTTACGCTGCGTTCGGCATACCTGCTTTCGTGCTGCGATACAGCTGCGTGAACAAAATGTTCCCTACTGCCCTGCTTGAGCTTGCGCAGGCTATGGCTTATGTACGAAGCAATGCCGAGGAGCTTGGCGTTGACCCTGATAAAATTATGGTAAGCGGCTTCTCCGCAGGCGGACATCTTGCGGCAAGTCTCGCTGTGCACTGGAACAAGCCATTCATCACTGACGCTCTTGGCGGCACTTCCGATAATTACAAGCCGAACGGTGCGGTGCTTTGCTACCCTGTTATTACATCGGGAGAAAAGCGTCACGACGGTTCAATCGTGAACATCGTTGGTGCGGATTACCCTGCTGATATGATGGAAACGGTATCCCTTGAAAAGCAGGTCAGCGAGAATACTCCGCCTGTGTTTATATGGCACACCGCTGACGACGGACTCGTTCCCGTTGAAAACACTCTGATGTTTGCTTCTGCACTTGCAGAAAAGAAAATTTCCTTTGCCTGCCACATTTTCGAAAGCGGCGTACACGGTCTGTCACTCTGCGACGACTCAACCGCAGGCTATGACGGACACATCAATCCCGACTGCGCACGCTGGTTCGGTATGGCGGTTGACTGGATAAAATCAAGATAATTTAAAATCAAGATGATTTAAAATCAGAATATTTTTTATGTAGGGCGGATAAAATCCGCCCGATTTTTATGGTACAATGTACCAAAACTGATTAAAGCGCATTAATCAGCATTTCCTCAGTGACTTTCAGCGATAGCGTTTCTTCTGAAAAGAAGTGTGATACACCAAACTGCTGAAAGTGCCACAAGGACGTACACTACTCTGCTGAGGAGGGCAGCTGTTCCGCCGAAAAGCCACGCAACGAGGTCAAAGCCGAAAATACCTACAAGACCCCAGTTGAGTCCGCCGATTACAAGCAGAGCCAAAGCAATTTTATCAAACATTCTATCTTTCCTTTCCTGTCGGGTATGTTACGACAAAAAAATCCCGGAAGCTGTATACTGATGATATCTGAAGCATCCGAGACAAAATTGCCGCAAAAGGTTTACACGCTTTTGCGGCGAGAGAATCCCATAATTCAATATATTATCAGTATTACTTCCGAGAGTATTATTTGCCGCATATTAAAAATTATTCAGAAACAAGTTCATCCGAAGAATCATTGTTAATTCCGAAACGTTCAGGAAGTGATTTGAGGAAATTGCTGTCAAGAACAAATCTTGAATTTTCATCATATGCACCTGTTACTGTCAGCAGCTGACACACATTCATATCATTTTCGGCAATGTACTTTATGACATCGGACTGCTCCTCATAGTCGTATGCAGTAAAATTTGTTTCAACCGTTGAGTTGATGATTGTGCTGAAATAATCGTCAACATAATTTGAAAAGCCTGCCGAAACGTTTCTGTTAAGCAGGTCGCTGACTGCAACACCCACCATTTTTGCTCTGTACTCCTCACCCGAAGTATAAAGCGGATAGGTTATAACCTTGCGCATATCCCTTGAGTCAAGGTAGGTTTCGCCCTCGCGGAAAATTGTTTCCTCGCCTGTATCGGGATTGGAATATTCCAGATTATACGGAATACGGAAATCCACACCTCCGAAAACATCGACAGCGACTCCGAAGCTTTCGTTATTCAGCTTGAGGTAGTAGTCAATCTCCACGCCTGTTGCCGCTTCAACGGCTTCAACAGCTTCTGCTGTCGCACCAAGACGATAGAATTCGTAGATAGTATCCTCAGTGCCTCCGACATTTGCGTATGTATCGGACGGAAGCGGCATAACCGTAATCTGTCTTTCATCTGCAATCATTCTTACCAGCATAAAGCAGCAGCCGCTCATTCTTTTTTCCGAATCAAAGATAATGAGGGTTGTTTTGCTGTCCTCAGCAGAAGGGACATAGTCATCAATTGTCACCATCTGTTCAAGATGAATGTCGGGCGCTTTTTCCTCCTCGGGAGCCATAATTTCCTGAAGAAGCATATAGCCTATTCCTCCGATAACAAGCAGAGTTATAAGAATTGTTATTACATATGTGAGTGCAATTTTTGCTCCTTTTGATGCCATATTGATAATCCTTTCAGAATAAATTTAAAATATCATTGAAAAAAATGCTTTCAAGTGCTATAATAAACCTTGACGAGATTTTTTATTTCGGTTTCTTCCTCAATAATGCTTATATCGGAAGAAAGGCTTTCATCAACCATTTCGGAAAATCTCAGCGCATTTATAATTCTTGTTTCAATGCCTGCCTTCTGCGCATAGCGGATTGTCTGACCCGTGCCGCTGCGGTAATTTGAAACAACTGCAATAAGCCGCGAAGAATGGTCAATCATAAACTGATTGCGCTTGCTGTAGCAGTCTGAAGAATAGGTTTCGGAAACATTGATAATCTGTGAGGCAGTATTCAGCGCATTGCCCCTTAAAAACAGGTCGCTGCCCTTATAATTCGCACCGAAATTCCTGTAAGGAAGTGCGGCAACAAGGTTGATGTCCTTACCCTGATATTTCTGCTGCATTATGAATTCGGCAGCCCACAGGTCAATTCCTCTTGCTCCGCCGATTATAAAAGTGTCATACCCCTGATGTATGCTTTCCTGTATCTCATAGTAAAGCATACTGAGTATGCCTTTCATTTTAATTGAAGAAGTATTGCCGCAGTCAGGCAGCTTTTCGGGACGGTGCCCCGAAAAACACACGGTTTTGCTTCTGTCATAATTCAAGCTGTACTGCATATTGAAACCACGGTCCTTCTGAAATAAAATAGCTGTTTGCAGAATATATTGAAATATACACGATTATGTATGAAAAAATTTTTTCACGACACACCATTAGTATAGCACAAACATTTCATTTTTACAATAGCGATTATAAATTTTTTTGAAAGTTGGTTAAAACAATGTCAGAATATTTTTCAAGACGAATATGTGCAGAAATAAATCTTGACGCGGCAAAGAGCAACCTTACCGCCCTCAAGGATTTCATTGACGAAAGCTGCACAAAGCCTGCCTGCGTGGTCAAGGCTGACGCTTACGGTCACGGCGACGTGGGACTTATGAAAATGTATCAGGAAATGGGAGTGGATTTCTTCTGCGTTTCCAACATTTCCGAAGCTTTAAGACTCCGCGAGGGCGGCTGCAAGGGTGATATACTTATTCTCAGCTGGACTGCCCCTGAGGATACTCACATTCTTATTGAAAACAACCTTATCGGCACGGCGGTTTCGGTAAGCAATGCCGCAGAAATTTCCGCAAATGCCGAAATGCCCGTCCGTCTGCACATAAAGCTTGACACTGGTATGGGCAGAGTTGGTCTCAACACCGAAAATGCAGAGAAATGTGCGGCAGAAATCGCAGAAATTGCCGCAATGAAAAATATTTCCGCAGAGGGACTGTTTACGCACCTTGCTGTTGCTGACAGTCTTGATGAGAAAAATGTACGCTTTACCGAAAATCAGAAAAATCTGTTTTTCGAAATTGCAGAAAAGACTGAAAAGCTCGGTGTGAAGCTCATTCACAAGCACTGTCTCAACAGTGCGGGCACGATTTATCATTACGACAGACGAAGCACTCTCGCAAGAATGGGCATTGTCCTCTACGGTCTGAAGCCTGATAATTCCCTTGATATCCCTGTTAAGCTTGAGCCTGTTATGAAGCTGAAAACCTTTATCACTCAGATAAAAACCATAAGCAAGGGCACTTCCGTAAGCTACGGCAGGACTTACATTGCTGACAGTGAAAGAGTTGTTGCAACCGTCCCCTGCGGATACGCTGACGGCTATCCCCGACTGCTTTCGGGACGCAATGAAGTGCTTGTGCACGGAAAACGTGCAAAGGGTATCGGCAGAATTTGTATGGACCAGATGATGATTGACATTACGGGAATTGACGGGGTAAAGGTCGGCGATGAGGTTACTCTTTTCGGACGTGACGGCGATGAAATCATTACTGCCGACGACCTTGCTTCAAGCTACGGCACTATCGGCTACGAGCTTATCTGTGCGGTAAGTGTGCGTGTTCCGAGAATTTTTATCAGCAACGGTGAAATAAAGCAAATTATTGCACACAGGTAACCTCCTGTTGTGCAATATGCTCAAAGGCTTTGTCGTAAATACGTTAATGTAAACGTTGACAAAGCCTTTGTCTTTTTGTTATAATTAGGGTAATATATGAGAAAGGATGTCCTTATTATGAAGAATACAAAGCGACTTTTCGCAGGACTTACAGCTCTTGCTGTAGTTGGCTCTCTTACTGCCTGCAGCGGCGGAGACTCCGACGCTCCTATCACAGAAGCTACCACTACAACAGCAAAAACTGTTGAAATCAACACAGAAACTCTTTCCGCTGAAGATGAAAGTGCTCTTGATGATGTTGCAAGCAGTATGCTTACAGGTGAGCTTGAAAACAAGACAATCAAGTGGTTCTCCTTCTACGACCCGTTCCACGCTACAGGTGCAGGTAACACAAAGGCTCTTTCCCTTGAGCTTTTTGAAACCAAGTACGGCGGTGAAATCGAGTACGTTGAAACAACGTGGGCTAACCGCTTCAATGACCTTTCCACAAAAATTCTCGGTGGTGAAGGCGTTGACTTTATCGCAGGCGGCGACCTTGACGGCTTCCCAAGAGGTGTTCCTAACGGACAGTTCCAGTCTTATGACGCATATATGGACTGGGAAAACCCACTCTGGGCTGAATGGAAGGAACTGAACGATATGTTCCTTATGGGCAGCAGCCACTATCTTATCGTTCCTCAGTCCACTATCGGTCAGGTTGTTGTATATAACCGTGCTACAATCGAAAACCTCGGTATGGAAGACCCTGCTGACCTTCTTGAAGCAGGCGAATGGAACTGGGATACTTTCCGTGATATGCTCATTGACTACGTTGATGTAGAATCCGAGCAGTACGGTCTTGACGGCTGGTTCAACGAAAAGCCACTTATGCTTACAAGCGGTGTTCCTGCTGTAGAAATGAAGGACGGCAAGCTTGTACATAACCTTATGAATGCTGACCTTGAACGTGTAATGAACTTTATGTATGAGCTCAACACATCCGGTCTTGTTCTTGACAAGAACCTGTTCAACTGGGCTGAACACCCTGAATTTATCGGCGAGGGCAAGGAGCTGTTCTACATCGGCGGTATGTACGTTCTCGAAAGCTCTCCTGAAATCTGGACAGAAACCTTCGGCGCTCAGGAAGACGTTATGTTTGTTCCGCTGCCAAAGGACCCACAGTCTGATGAACACTTCGTTCCTGCAGGTATGGAAGCTTACCTCCTTTGTAAGGGCGCACAGAACCCAGAGGGCGTTATGAAGTTTATGGAATGTATTCTCGCTGCAAACGCTGACCCAAGCACACAGGAAATCGGTCTCCAGAAGAGAAGAGACGACTACGGCTGGTCTGAGGAAATGATTGAAATGCACGCAAAGGTTACAGAGATGGCTCGTTCTTACCCTGTATACGACCTTACAAGCGGCGTTCCTGCTGACCTCTCCTCTATCCTCGACAGCGGTGAATACGGCGTAAGAGCTGCATTTGCAGGTCTTGAATGGGCAACTGTTCGTGATTCCCTCGTTGACGTTGCTGATACATACATCAATGAATTTAACGCAACTGTTGAAGCTATGGGCTAAAATGCAATAGAAACTAAAGGGTACCCGTCGGGTACCCTTTTTTATTCAATGATTATTTTTGAGCTGTCCTCACGGCGCAAAGCTATAACTGCACCCCTGATAAGATATGCGACAGGGTCACCTGACGGACCCCTGTTCAGACAGCGCACCCTTGTTCCCTCTATAAGACCGATATCACGAAGTCGGCGGCGTATTCCGCCCTCGGCAAGAAGCACGGAAACCCTTGCAGCCGTGCCCTCCTGCATATCGGCAAGTGTCTGTGATGTATCCATAAGTATAACCTCTGAAAATGTACTCCGAGATATTGTTCTCATTAACATTATATGCGGCAACTTTTTTCTGTGACACGTTATTTTTTCGGACTTGCCTGCATAGATATTAAACAAAACAATGTAAAGGAGCGTTTTTATGAGCAATTCAAAAAAAGGAAATAAGGCAATTCTGTTTCTTGTTCTGGCAATAATTCTTGTACTTGCGGCATTTTTCTGGTCAAAGGCTCAGGCTGAAAACAAAGCTGACGAAATGTTTACAATGGCAACAAACTCCGAACGTGTGGCATTTCTCAACGAGCAGGGCTGGATTGTAAAGCCTGACCCGATTTCAAAGGAAGAGGTTACTGTCCCGTCGGTTTACGAGGGGATTTACGCCGACTATGCACAATTGCAGAAGGAGCAGGGCTTTGACCTTGAAAAGTATCAGGGCAGCAAGGTTACGATTATCAAATATCAGGTGCTGAACTATCCTGATTACCCCGAAAACGTAACCGCAACAATGATGATTTGCGACAACAGACTTATCGGCGGAGATATCTCCCTTGAAACCGAGGACGGTTTTACAGAACCTCTTATTTCGGAAACTGCGCAGACATTTCTTGTTCAGCAGTAATTTACCAAACGCAAAAAGCTGCTCCCATATGGATAGTGCCCGTATAGAACTATTATGGAATCCATTGAGGGAGACCCTTTTGAAAAAGGGTCATCCCTCAAACTCCCTCCCTAAAACTTTTAAAGTAATTTCCCATATAGGGCTATAGCCCTATATGGGAAATTAGACTGAAAGTCTTTGGAAAGGGGTCTGGGGAAGAACCTTTCTTCAGAAAG
>JAFQIY010000047.1 GCA_017415165.1 Oscillospiraceae bacterium
TCTTTTGCAACACAGTTGCAAAATTCACCCTTGCGGAGCGCTTCACAGGCGGCGCTGCGGCGCCAAGAAAGTTTTCGCCGCTTGCGAGCGGCGACAAAGGGGCGCTGCCCCCTTGACCCCTGCCAAAGGGTGCGCACACCCTTTGGAAACCCATTATTTAAACGCTATAGTTAGTGCACTAAATTATAATTTACCATAACATTTGCACAGTATTATTGATAATGCCACTTGATTTTTTTGTTCAAAAGTGGTAAAATAATAACGTATATTTAAATTTACTGAAACGAGATTTTATTGAAAGGAACTTTATTATGATAGTTAAACCAAAAATCCGCGGTTTTATTTGTACGACTGCTCATCCTGACGGCTGCAAGGCTATTGTCAAGGAACAGATTGACTATGTTAAAAAGTGCGGCAGGATTGACGGTCCTAAGAAAGTGCTTGTAATCGGCGCTTCTATGGGTTACGGTCTTGCTTCAAGAATTTCTGCGGCTTTCGGCAGCGGCGCTTCTACAATCGGTGTTATCTTCGACAAGCAGGGCACTGACACAAAGCCCGGCTCTGCAGGCTGGTACAACACTTCAGCTTTTGAGGAGTACGCAAAGGCTGAGGGCATCTACGCAAAGACAATCAACGGCGACGCTTTTTCCTCTGCTGTAAAGGACGAAACAATCGCACTCATCAAGAAGGATTTCGGCAAGGTCGATATGGTTGTTTACAGCCTTGCTGCGCCGAGAAGAACAACTTCCGACGGCACGGTTTACAGCTCTGTACTTAAAACTGTAGGCGGCGATTTCACAAACAAGTCTATCGACGTCAAGACAGGTGCAGTTTCAAACGTTACTATCTCACCTGCTACCGAGCAGGAAATTCACGCTACCGTGAAGGTTATGGGCGGCGAGGACTGGAAGGAATGGATTGGCGCACTCAAGGCTGCTGACGCTATCGAGGACGGCGCTGTAACTGTTGCATACTCCTACATCGGTCCTGAACTTACTCACCCTATCTACAAGGACGGCTCTATCGGACGCGCAAAGGCTCACCTTGCTGAAACCGCAAAGGAAATCACAAAGTCCATTGACGGCGTTTCCGCTTACGTTTCTGTAAACAAGGCTCTTGTTACACAGTCAAGCTCTGCAATTCCGATTGTTCCGCTTTACATTTCAATCCTCTACAAGGTTATGAAGGAAATGAACATTCACGAGGGCTGTATTGAGCAGATGCAGAGAATGTTCGCTGAAAAGATTTACGGCGGCGAGGTAAAGACAGACGCTGAGGGTCTTATCCGTCTTGATGACTGGGAAATGCGTGAGGACGTGCAGGCTAAGGTTGCTGAGGCGTGGGACAAAATCAGCGAAAGCAATCTTAAAGAGCTTGCTGACATTGACGGCTACAACAAGGATTTCATCAAGCTTTTCGGCTTTGAAGCTGACGGCGTGGACTACGAGGCTGAAACCGATACCGCTGTGGGCATCGCAAGCCTTGCATAAATTAATTTAAAGGAAGTTACTATGGATAAAATTTTTGAACAGCTTTTTGCTTATATTGACAGCCATACCGAGGATATGATTTCTGATTTGGCACGCTTAATCCGTATCCCGTCCGTCAAGGGCGAGTCTGCGGAAAATGCACCCTTCGGAAAAGAGCCTGCGGCGGCACTTGACGAGGTGCTGAAAATCTGCGGCGAAGCAGGTCTTGCGGTACGCAACATTGATAATTATGTGGGTACGGCTGATTTTTACGAAACAGATACAATTCCCGAGCTTGGCGTGCTGAGCCATATGGACGTTGTTCCCGTTGGCGGCGGCTGGAGTGTTCCTCCGTTTGAGCTTACTCAGAAGGACGGCAAGCTTCTTGGTCGTGGTACAATCGACGACAAAGGTCCTGCAATTGCGGCGCTTTACGCTGTAAAGGCTATCAAGGACAGCGGCATCAAGCTTTCCAAAAACGTGCGCCTTGTTTTCGGCACGGACGAGGAATGTGGCTCAGGTGACCTTGAATATTATCTGAAAAAGGAAAAGCTCCCCGAAATGCTGTTTACCCCTGACGGAAGCTACCCTGTTATCAATGCTGAAAAGGGTCTGATGAGGGCTTCCTACACAGGTGCAATCTCTGACAAAATCGTAAGTATGAAGGGCGGCACAGTTGTAAACGCTGTTCCCGAATATGCGGAGGCTGTTCTTGCAGGTGTAACTGTCGATACTGCAAAGTACAGCTTTGAGGGTGTAACTCTTACAGCAGAAACCTGCGGCGAAAACGTGAAGCTTACCGCAAACGGAGTAAGCGCTCACGCTTCTCTCCCTGAGGGCGGAAAGAACGCTGTTACGGCGCTTCTCACGGTTGTTGCTGACGTGACAGGCGACAGCACAGTCAAGGCACTTGTTGAAATGTTCCCATATGGTGAGACTGACGGTGCTTGTGCAGGAATAAAGTGCTCCGACAAGATTTCAGGCGGACTCACAACAGTACTCAGTGTTATTGACGGTGCTGACGGTACGCTTACCGCTAAGCAGGATATCCGTTTCCCTATCGACAGAAAGTGCGCTGAAATCATTGCTATGATTGAAGAAAAGGCAAAGGAAAAGAGCCTTGCCCACAGGATTGATATGGCAATCGAGCCGCACTACGTCCCTGAGGACAGCGAGTTTGTGCAGAAGCTTCTTTCGGTGTACGAAACCGTTACAGGCGAAAAGGGGTACTGCGTTGCAATCGGCGGTGGCACTTACGTCCACGAAACTGAGGGCGGTGTTGCATTCGGTGCGGAATTCCCCGGTGATGACAATCATATGCACGGCGCTGACGAGTTTATTACTCTTGAAAGCTTCGTGAAAAATGCAAAGATTTTTGCGGCGGCAATTTATTCGTTGTGTAAATAAGCAAATGCCTGAGAAGATTAATTGCTTCTCAGGCATTTTTTATTGCTCACCTTTTTTGGTCTGAATGTTATATGCAACGGCGGCAAGCAGATTATCGGGGATAAGCCTTGACCCGTAAACGCAGATTTTCATTTTCAGCGTCGGGATAATCAGCGATTTCCGTGCAAACATTCCGTTTACAGCACACTCAGCCGCGTACTCCGCAGTAATTCCTCTTAAACCGAAATCTACCCCTGCAACATCATTGAAGGGCGTCATTACAGGCCCCGGACAGAATGCTCCGATGTAGACATTGCTTCCCTTGACACGCATTTCCTCACGGACAGCCTGCGTAAGCTTCACCACATAATTCTTCGTTGCGTAATAGGTAGCCATAAGAGGTCCGGGCATAAAGCCTGCGGCAGAAGCTACGTTCAGGATATAACCCTTATCGCGGGCGGAAAAATCCCTCAGGAAAAGCTTTGTAAGTGTGTGCACCGCTTTAATGTTAACGTCAATCATTTCAAGCTCACGGTCAAGCTCTGTTCCGCAGAATCTGCCGAAAAGTCCGAAGCCTGCGTTGTTCACGAGGATGTTCACGTTGTACGCAGAGGCTTCTGTGTAGAGCCTTACACACTCACTTTCCTTTGAGATATCAGCCACGATGATTTTCACTCGCTTTGCGCCTATCTCGTCGCGGAGCGCTTCAAGCTTCTCACGGTTTCTTCCCGAAATAACAAGTCGGACACCTTTTTTCGCAAGTTTCAGCGCTATTTCACGTCCTATTCCCGAGCTTGCGCCCGTAACAAGTGCGGTCATAAAATCAATCCTTTCGTTTTTTCGCTTTTCGTATTGCCTTATACTGCATTTTGTAGCAGTAAAATGCAGTATCCTTTTCATTGCTGTCGGTTTTAATTCCGCCGTAGCAGGTCTTTACAAACGGCTTTATCAGCGGCTCAAGGCTGAGTGCGGTTCTGCTTTCGGTGTAGTCCCTCAGCTGTTCGGGAGTAAGTGCCTTGCAGCTTTCGCCGAATTTCCTTTCCATATTCAGAGCGTGACGGTTGTAAAGCAGGATAACAGCCTTGCCGCTGTCGGAAAATCTGACTTTTAACCTGAACATACCCTCAGCAATTTTCGGTGAAAGAATAATCAGCAGGATAAATATTCCGATTACAACAACTGCAATGATTGCCGTGAAAAGTATTGCCAGCGGGTCAGTTTTGCTTTCCTGATTTTCGGAGGACGCTCTCGGAGCTGTCAGGTCAGCAGGGGTAGGCTCGTATATCTGCCAGCCTGCACCCGTGATATAAACCTCGGGGTAAGCGTGAGCGGTATCGGTATAAATATAGTGCAGCTGAGGGGTGTTTTCAGCAGACTGCATAACAAATCCCTCAACATAACGGACGGTCAGTCCCGCTGCCCGTGCAAGAAGCGTATATGCCGTTGCGAAATCGGAGCAGATACCTTTTTTGCTTTCAAACAGGAAGAATTCAGGGGTATCGCTTTCCTCGGGCGGCTCATAGTTAAGGTCGTAGACGAAGCCGCTGTGAAAATATTGTTCAATAGCCTGCGCCTTCTGATAGTCATACTCCATACCCTCGGTAAGCTCATCGGCAAGCGCCTGTATTTCGGGAGAAACCTCTGTCACGGTTTTTTCGGCATATTCCTCAGCGTAGATATGGCTATCGAAAAATGTGTCAATTACCTCCGCTTCCTCCTCCATATCCATTGACATAGCATAAATCCACGCCCAGTAAAGCAGCATATCGTAATCAAGGAAGTCTATGTCGCAAAGCCCCCTTGAAAGAAGCTGCTCAAAAATATCTTCAGTATAGTAGCGGATAGTGTAGTTTGCGTTTTCGGGGAGATAATACAGATTTGTGAAAATCTCGCCATCGTCAGTGCGTGCATTGAATCGTGTCTTTATGTTTGAGAGGGTTAATTCCGTTGCACGAAGCGGTGCAAGCACATAAACCGAGGGGTAACTCTGTGTATAAATCAGAGCGTAGCTTTCCTTTTCGGTGATGCCCGAAAGCTTATTCAGATAATCAGATTGTCCCATACCGTTTTCGTACAGGCTGTTTACAGCCTCCGAAAGCTTTTCGTAGCTCAGAAGCGGAGCAGTTTCCTGCCACTTTTTGCTACCGCTCATTTCGTCAGCCTCAACCCAGCCGCCCTTTTCACGGTCGTAAATATCAAACACCTGAGTTTTCATATAAACGGGAGAGTCCGTGTTTACAATGTATATCAGTACGTTTTCTCCTCGCCTGAGCAGGTCGGTGTTGCCCGACATATTCTTGTATTCACCTGTGTAACGCTGCTCGTTGCTGCCGCCAATCTGAAATTTGTCGGTAAGCTCCTTGAAATTCTCGTAATAAGGCGTAACCGACGGCTTCGGCAGAAGCAGTGCCAGAAGAATTACTGCAACGGTGAAATCCGTATATACAATCAGTGCAGCATTGCCCTGCGGCTTTGCTCCGCTCAGCAGGCTTTTCCGTGCATTGTAAACAAAGATGATAATGTTCACCGCTGCAAGAATTGCTGCATAGCCGTAAGGCATTGCGGTAGCCGTTTTTACTGCCAGTGCAAAAGGGACAAGGGAAAGAAGCGTTACAATTGATGAACGGTAGATAACCTTCGTGAAGTAGTAAGCCGCCGACGTGAAGAAGAAGCACATCAGCACCGTAAGAGTGAATATGAAATCAAATTTTGTTTCAACCGCTTCTGAGCCTGAGAAAAACCATCTGATGAACTCAAGCATCTCGGAAAAGCTGTTTATCGTAAACGAGGGAACGAGTCCCACGCAAACCAGCACGGCAACATAAAGGAGTCCGCCGAGTTTTTTCTTCCTAACATATCCGATAAAGAGGATAACCGCTGCCGACATAACCGCACCGAGTATGGTATAGGCATTGATTATTGTTGACAAGTATATATAGGCAACCGCCGATACGCTTACCGTGCACAAAATCCATAATAACAGCAATTCGCCGTACTTTGCAAGCTTGTCGCCCACGTTATCCCTCCTTTCGCAGCTGTTTCAAAAATGGGGTACAAGACGCATCCGCGTTTTTGTACCCCTCATCATATCAATTCTTGCCGCTGCCGTTTTTCTTCATCATAACCAGCATTGTTGCAAGGACTGCAATTACTACAGCCATAATCACAATCACAACAACCACACCCACGCTGAGTCCGTTTGAGCCGGAAGTCTGTGCAGATGCTTCCGCAGTTTCCTCAGAGGTTGTAACATTTTCGTCAGCAGAGCCGTCTGTAACTGCTTCTGTTTCAGCAGCTTCGGTTTCTTCCTCAGCAGCTGTTACAGCTTCGGTTTCCGCTTCTGTTTCATAAGTCTCATTATTTTCCTCAGGAATTTCAGCAGAAAGAGTGTACTCACCCGTAAGGTCAGCAGCAATTTTAATGTTGTTCTGTTCCCAGCTTTCAAAGCTTTCCTCAGCTTCTTCGTAGCAGTGAATTGTTGCGCTTACGTTTCTGAAAACATCGCTGTCGAGAGCAGGTGCTTCCGTGCCGTAAACGTAAATATCCTTCAATGCGTTGCAATCCGCAAAAACACTCATTCCGATTTTCTTCACATCAGGGCCGATTGAAATTTTTTCAAAGCCGCACTTGCTGAAGGTGTTTGCGTAAATTTCGGTAATTCCATTCGGGATAATGAATTCGATAATTGACTTGCAGTCCTGAAATGCACCCTCACCGATGTATGTAATTCCCGCAGAAATAGGAATAGCATTCAGTGCCTCACAGCCTGCAAAAGCGTAATCATCAATAGTTGTGACCGTCCCCGGCATAAAAACCTTAATGAGCTTTCTGTTGTTTGAAAAAGCGTTTTTGCCGATTTCAACGGTGTTCTTCGGAAGTGTTACAACCATAAGCTGATTTCTTGAAGTCAGTGCATTTTCGGGAATAACACCGTCCTCGGTTTCGGTTTTCGCAAGCTCCAGAATTTCAAGGTTAGGAATATTTGTCAGTGCCTTGTAGTCATCGGCATTAAGAGTGCCCTCCAGCACGGCAACATTCTTTATGAAGTTGAAGTCTATGCCGTCAGCAGCTTCGGTAAGCGCCTCAGCAAGTCTGCCTGTTTCAAAGCTTGCCACGGTAATGCTTTCGCCGTCCTCCTCAGCGCCCGACAAAATCGGCATAATGACAATACCCAACAGCATTGCCGCAGCGATGATGATAACGAAAATTCTTACGGCAAGATTTTTCTTTTTTGTGTATGGTGAGTATTTTTTTGACATCGGAATTATTCCTCCCTGTTATCGTTGTGACCTATAGAAAATCTTCCTGCAATCTGTATATCCTGCTGAGTAAACAGCAGGACATCAGTTGTAAGAGGATTTTTTGCTTTTCTGTATTCGCTGAGGATAACCGTGCCCAGTCCCTCAAGAATGTTGTTTGTAATATTTTTCAGCACCAGCAGGCTTTCTCTTGACGGTGCAACAACGAGAAATTTTGCACCGAATTTGTCGTAAATAACGCTTCGGAAGTCGTTGCACAGAATGAATGAGCTGCAGAAAGCAGGAGCGGAGGTCTTGATTTCAAGCGCCTTTATACCGCCCGAAAGCTCCTCCTCGCTGATTTCGGCACGGGAAAGAATTCTGCACATATTTCTGTCCGCAACCGAGAAAACGACCTCTCTCGGCACGCCCCAGCGTTTCAGCGTAGCCTCGTCGAGATAGTGCACGATTTCGTCATCGGGGGTGTACGCAACAACCTTTTTGAGTCCGTCAACAAAATCAGCGCTTATCATAAGCTCGCTGACGTCCTTTTCGCGCATAATCAGCAGTCTGAGAAATTCCTGTCCGTTAGTGAAAGAAACCATTCTGCCCTTTGTGACAAAATCCAGCTCAAGGCGTTTGATAAGCCTTTCAAGCTCCTCATCGGACTGTGTCCTTTCATAAACGGAGCGAGCCTCGCCGATGTCGATTTTGAAAGTAGCCGCGCCGTTGGAAATCTCGTAAACGCTGTCGCTGTCACGGGAAGTAACATAGAAATGCTGACGTTTCAGGGCATTTTTAAATCCGATTTCGAATTTGTCACGGTTAAAAATTCCGCTGATTTTTTCAGCAAGCTTCATACGGTACGACCTCCTTTCGAAAATTCAATATACAAATACAGTATAACATATTTTCAAAAGCTTGTACACACTTTTACGCATTTTATTCCGCAGAATTTTTCAATTATTTTTTTGGCAATTTGACAAAGCAAGAAAAAGCAAAGTACGGTTTCCAAAGCCTCGGGTTTCCAAAGGGTGCTTAATGCAAAGTATATTGCAACAACGATATACCAAGATTACCAATAGCGCTAGCAGGAGGAAGAGAGGTTTAGGGAAAAGGGGAGCACGAGGGGGAAAACCGCAAGGAGAGAGGGAGGACGGCGTGCGACCATAGCGGTTGTTGAGTCCTCTCTCTTTCCTGAAGGTTTTCCCCCTCGTTTACCACGCAAACTATATTGTAAAGAAAAATGTTTTTAAAACTATAAAGTTTGGTATCAATATGAAATTTCCTCTGAGCACCACAGAAACGCAACGGCTTGCGCCGTTGTTAAGAACGCCCTCTCTTACAGGGCGTTCTTCTTTTGCGGCTAACTCGCCGCAAAATTCATCTTTGCGGAGCGCTTCTAAGGCAGCGCCTGCGGGCGCAAGAAAAGCTTTCGCTCTCTGCGGAGAGCGACCAAAGGGCTTTGCCCTTTGGAAACCCACCACCTTTGAAAAGGTGGACGAAACTTTCCCTTTGCTTTTTTAGTCCCCGAAAGAAATTCCGAGATGTCTCGCTGTTACTACCATCTGGTGGTCTTCCGTTACAAACTTGGTTTTGCCTGCAACCTCACTCAGCGGATTTTCCGTAATTGAATTCTTCACCATTGCTACCGAGTAGCCGTACTTCTCCTTCTCGATAAGCTTTGCGGCACGGACGCCGAACTTTGTTGCGAGGACTCTGTCGTAAGCTGACGGACTTCCGCCTCTTAACATATGTCCGGGCACGCACACTCTTGTTTCAATTCCCGTGCCCTTCTGAATCTGTGCGGCAAGTCGGCTTGTAGCTGTTGTGATGCCTGCCTCCTGACGAAGCTTAGCACGTTCCTTCTTCTTCATTTTTGCTTCTTCAATATCGTATGCGCCCTCTGCGAAAGCCACAATTGAGAATGTCTTGCCAGCTGCGGAACGCTTGTTGAGTGCTTCAATAACCTTTTCTGAGTCGTAAGGAATTTCGGGGATAATAATAATATCCGCGCCGCCTGCGATACCCGAATAGAGTGTAAGCCAGCCAGCCTTGTTGCCCATAACCTCAACCATAAGAATACGGCTGTGGGAAGCGGCTGTTGTGTGGAGACGGTCGATAACGTCAGTTGCAATATCAACCGCCGTATGGAAACCGAAGGTTACGTCCGTGCCGAAAATATCGTTGTCGATTGTCTTTGGCAGACCGATAACGTTCAGTCCTTCTTCCGAAAGGAGGTTAGCGGTTTTGTGAGTACCGTTGCCGCCGAGAGTAAGCAGGCAGTCAAGCTTCTGCTTCTTGTAGGTTTCCTTCATAGCCTTGACCTTGTCCACGTTATCCTCGCCGATAACGGACATCATCTTGAACGGCTGACGCTTTGTGCCGAGAATTGTTCCGCCCTGTGTGAGAATACCCGAAAATTCCGAAGGACGCATATCTCTTGCGATGTTGTTGATAAGTCCGTAGTAGCCGTTCTGAATACCGACGATTTCAACGTTATCCTCGCCCATTCTCTCGAAGCACGCCTTTGCCACGCCTCTGATTGTAGCGTTAAGACCGGGGCAGTCACCGCCGCTTGTAAGGATACCTATTCTTCTCTTAGCCATTTTAATTTCCTCCTTTTAAAACAAAAGGGACACACACTTTTCAGCGGCGTCCCTTGAACTTATGCATTAACATTTATGCCGCACTTCATTGCCATAAATTCTTCAAACTTATCAGCAGGCATCGGTTTGCCGAAGAAGTAGCCCTGTGCGTGGTCACAGCCTGATTCCTTGAGAATTTCAGCCTGACCTATTGTTTCGATACCCTCTGCGATTGTTTCGATTTTCTTGGATTTTGCAATTCTTATAACCGCAGAAACGATTTCTCTGGATATTTCGTCTTCCTCGAGATACATTATAAATGAGCGGTCAAGCTTGAGCAATGTAATCGGGAGCACCTGAATATAACTCAGTGACGAATAGCCTGTGCCGAAGTCGTCCATAGAAAGCTTCACGCCAAGCTCCTTGATTTCCTTCATCTGCTGGATAGCGTGGTCGATATCCTTCAGCGCAAGGGACTCTGTAAGCTCAACATCAAGCCACTGCGGTTCAAGACCTGTTTCGCTGAGAGTATTCTGAATAACGTCCTTGACGTTTGTCTGATAGAAATCAACAGCCGTAAGGTTGATTGAAACCGTGATAGGCGGGAAGCCCATATCCTGCCATTTCTTGTTCTGTCGGCAGGCTTCGTGCAGAACGAAATTGCTTATGTCGGTAATCAGCAGGGAATTTTCCGCAACGGGGATAAACTGGTTAGGCGGAACGATTGTACCGTCAGGTTTAATCCAGCGGATAAGTGCTTCCATACCGATGAGAGAACCGTCAGCGAGGTTGATTTTAGGCTGATAGTAAAGCACCAGCTCGTTGTTTTCCAGTGCGTGGGCAAGCTCGCTTTCGAGGGCGTTGCCAGCGAGAATTTTTTCGTGCACCTTGTTGTCGTAGCGGATAATGTCGCCCTTTGTGCCGTCGGACATACTGAGGGAGAACTCAGCGTGGTCAAGGATTGCGGCAAAGTTGTCGCCGCCGTCTGACATCTTGCAGTAGCCTGCGGAACAGGTTACGGTCTGATGCATAAGGAATTCGGCGCAGACCTCCTGAAGTCTGTTCTGAATTTTCTTTATCATTGTAACAGGGAGAGTTTCATCGCCTGTATCGTGGACAAGCATTGCGAAGTTGTCGCCGCCGATTCGTGCACCGAATCCGCCCTTTGAGAGAGTCTCCTTTACAATTTTGCCGAATTCGTTCAGCAGCTTGTTGCCGTTGAGGTAACCGCAGGTATCATTGATAATATGGAAGTTATCAATGTCGAGAACGATAATCCAGTAGCTTTGATTGATCTCCTTGCAGCACTCAAAGGTTTCCTGACCAATCTGCATAAACTTGTTTCTGTTGAAAATCTGTGTAACATCGTCGATGTACGCCATTTTTTCGATAAGGGTATCCTTTTCCTTATCCCTTGTAATGTCCAGCACCGCACCGCCTATATCTGCAAGCACACGGTTCTTGCCTGGGTTCACCTTATATCGGAACTGGTACCAATGGTAGGTATTATCCGCCGAAAGCATACGGAATTCCGTGCTGTGTGTTGTATGGTCGCCGCCGCGTGCATTTGTCATCGTACCCTCAAGGGCGTCATAAATCATAACGTCCTCGGGATGAAATCTTGCTCTGAAAACTCCGGGAGAAACAATCTCGGTATTGATGCCGAGCATTTTCTGAAGCTGTTCGGAAATGTGATAATTGCTTGCACCCGACTCCTTCAGCAGCAAACCGATTTCGGAAAGCTCCATCGAGAACATATAACGCTTTTCCGACTCAGCAAGGCTTTTGGAGTACTGAATGAGGTCTTCTTTCATTTTCACCGTTTCGGAAAGGTCAAGACCGATAGAAAGCATAAGGTAGGATTTGTTCTTATTGTAAGTGTTCACGCTTACAATGGAGGTATTCCATACGGTGCAGACCTTTGCGCCGCCCTTTGCGGTAACGTAGAATTCCTCCTCACGGTTGTTGACAACAGCCTGCAGGCTCGGAGCGAATGCGTCCGCAGGAAGAACCTTCTGAAGGGTTTTGATATCGGACAAATCCTCCGAGGTGTAGCCGAGAGCCTTGGTAAGCTCGCTGTTTACCTCAACGTAGCGGAAATCAGCATCCCACAGGATAGCCATAGCGTTTATCGTCTGCATAATATTGGAGATGTTTTCTCTTTCGCGGACAACTCTCTCCCTCTCATAATTGAGGAGCACGCTGATAAGGATTATTGTCGAAACGACAGCAACCGCCGCAAAGCTTATCATAATCACGGTGGTATAAGCGGGAATTCTCAGTGCAATATTAAGTACAGTAAAAAGTGAAGCGATGTATGCTGCTGTAAATATGATTATTTTGGAAACCTTATGCACTTTAAATCCCCCTTTCGATAAAGTGTAACGTCAGAACGCACTACACCTATATTAGTATATAATTACAATTACATTATACAAAATTAAGTTATTTTTGTCAATAATTATAAAGATTAAACACTGAATTTAAGCTAAAATTTCACAAAGCCGACACATTTAAATGTTAAAATATATAAAGCAGATGCCGAATTATAAGGAATTTTGACGAATACATATTTTTCACAAGGAAAGGACGATGCGCTGTGCCTAAAATTCTTATTGTTGATGATGAAAAGATGATACGAAACGTTGTTAAGGAATATGCTGAATTCGAGGGGTACGAAACTGCCGAAGCGGAAAACGGAATGGAAGCTGTTGAGCTTTGCCGCAAGGAGGATTTCGACATTATCATTATGGACATTATGATGCCCCGTCTTGACGGCTACTCCGCTGTAAAGGAAATCCGCAAAAGCAAGCAGATACCCGTTATTATGCTTTCCGCAAGGGGCGAGGAATACGACAAGCTTTTCGGCTTTGAAATAGGCATTGACGACTATGTTGTAAAGCCTTTTTCTCCGAAGGAGCTGCTTGCGAGAATAAAAGCCGTGCTGAAACGAGGCGGCTCAGGTGATGAAACAAAGATTGAAAAAATCCGTTTTGAGGGACTTGAAATAAACATCACAGGCAGAGAGGTCACAATCGACGGTCAGGCTGCACAGCTTACCCCTAAGGAGTACGACCTGCTTTTCTACCTTGTCCGCAACAAGGGGATTGCCCTGTCCCGCGAAAAGCTTCTTGAGGAAGTATGGGGGTACGATTTTTACGGCGATGACCGTACCGTTGACACCCACATAAAAATGCTCAGAAGCTCCCTCGGCGAGTACAGAAAATTCATTGTAACCCTCCGTGGAATGGGCTACAAATTTGAGGCATAATGCGGAAAGGGCTTCACATTGAGAACTAATCTGAAAAGTATCCGCAACACGGTCTGGATTTACTTTGCAATCTTTATCAGCAGTATTCTTTTTTTGCTTTGGTTCAGCTTCGGCATTTCCCTTGAGTCAACCTACAAGCGCACCAAAATACAGAACATCTTTGACATTGCAAACTATATCCTCACAGGCTGGAGCGCCGATGAATTCACTATCGGCAGCCTTGACCGCATTGCCTACGATAACAATATGTGCATCCTTATTCAGGATTCTTACGGCAACCCTGTCTACTCCTATGATATGATGGCAAGCAACTGCCTTATTCACGGTGTTTTCGGCACGGAGCTGTATAAGTATCGTGCCAATGCCCTGAGCAGCAGCTCAGGCATTTACTATGCCGAGGTAAAGAATCCACGTTTCAACAACAACACTATGCTGTTTGTAATGGTACTGGGCGACAAGGAAAGCCCCAGCGGCTATATCTTTCTGAACACGTCCCTTGAGCCGCTTGACTCCACAAAGGATATCATCTACCGTCAGATTTTCTGGATAAGCATTATGCTGCTTATTCTCGGTCTTGGTATTTCATACTTCCTTGCACGTCTTATTGAAACTCCTATCGGACGAATTACAAAGTCCGCAAAGGTTATGGGGCAGGGCGATTACACCGTGCAGTTTGACGGCAGAGGCTACACCGAAACGGAGCTTCTTGCGGAAACCCTTAACCACGCTGCCGAAGAAATTTCAAAGGTTGATGCTCTCCAGCGTGACCTTATCGCAAATATTTCCCACGACCTGCGCACACCCCTTACAATGGTGAAGGCTTACGCTGAAATGATACGTGACCTGTCGGGTGACAACCCCGTAAAGCGTGAGGAGCACGTCGGAATTATCATCGAGGAAAGCGACAGACTTGCCGCACTTGTAAACGACATCCTGGACCTGTCAAAGCTGGAAAGCGGCACGGCAGGAATTGAAAAATCCACATTCTCCATAACAAGAAAAATCCACGATATAATGAGCCGTTATAACCTGCTTGTGGAGCAGAAGGGCTACAGCTTCCACCTGAGCACCGAAAAGGACTTTGAAATCGAAGCCGACGTGATAAAAATCGAGCAGGTGCTCTACAACCTTATCAACAACGCCGTGAATTACACGGGCGAAAACAAAACCGTATATATCACACAGATTATCAAGGACGAAACCACTGCACGAATTGAAATCACCGACACTGGCAAGGGTATCGAGCCTGAGCTGCTGCCGCTTATTTTCGACAGGTACTACCGTGCGGAAAAAAGCCGCCGTGAGGTTATAGGCACGGGTCTTGGTCTGTCGATTGTAAAGCAGATTTTAAAGCAGCATAACTTCAAATTCGGCGTGCGCTCTGAGCTTAACGTGGGAAGCACATTCTGGTTTGAGGTAAAGGGCAGGATTACAGGCGAATACAACGAGGAGGGAAATGACAATGACTAAAAAGGAAAGAGCGGCGCTTGCTGTATCGGGACTTGAAGCAATTTATCCCGACGCAAAATGCTCACTTGTGTACACTCACCCTTATGAGCTTATGATTGCGGGACGTCTTTCCGCACAGTGCACCGACGCAAGGGTCAATATCGTAACGAAAGACCTTTTTGCCAAGTACCCCACCCTTGAAGCCTTTGCCGAAGCTGATATTGCGGACGTGGAGGAAATCGTGAAGCCCTGCGGTCTGTATAAAACAAAGGCGAAAAGCATTGTTGAAGCCTGCCGACGTCTGCTTTACGACTTTGGCGGAGAGCTTCCGAAAACAATTGACGAGCTTACAACCCTTTCAGGTATAGGCAGAAAGACAGCAAACCTGATTATGGGAGACGTGCACGGTCTGCCTGCAATTGTTACAGATACACACTGCATAAGAATAACAGGCAGACTGGGACTTACCAAGGAAACCGACCCGAAAAAGGTTGAGCAGGATTTGCTGAAAATCATACCTGCGGAAAAGGGCAGTGACTTCTGCCACAGAATTGTAATTTTCGGACGTGACTTCTGCACGGCAAGAAATCCGAAGTGCGAAAGCTGTCCTTTAAAGGAATACCTTAACGGATACAAATGTAAAGTGTAAAAGTGTGGAATTTGGAGTGAGGAGTTATTGTATTTGTCCACAGCAGGTAAATTTAAAATTGCCTGCCACAGGCGAGTATCTTTAACTCCACTCTCCACACTCCACACTCCTCACTCAGAATAAGGGGTAAAACAAAATGAACAAGTACGGGGTATTAAGTGAATATTTCGGGCATACCGAATTCCGTCAGGGTCAGGAGGAGCTTATCGACAGCATTCTTTCGGGACGTGACGTACTCGGCATTATGCCTACAGGTGCAGGAAAATCGGTTTGCTATCAGGTTCCTGCGCTTCTTTTTGACGGAATAACAATCGTTGTTTCTCCTCTTATTTCTCTTATGTCCGACCAGGTCAGCGCACTTGTCCAGTCGGGCGTGAAGGCGGCTTACATAAACAGCTCACTTACCCTTCCCCAGTACAGAGAGGTTTTCCGCCGTGCACGGATGGGAATGTACAAAATCATTTACGTCGCACCCGAAAGGCTTACCACGGACGAGTTCATTTCCTTTGCGGAAAGCACTAAAATTTCAATGGTAACCGTTGATGAAGCACACTGCGTTTCCCAATGGGGACAGGACTTCCGACCAAGCTATCTGAAAATTGTTGAGTTCATCGAACGGCTTTCCTACCGTCCTGTTGTAAGTGCCTTTACCGCAACAGCTACGGCTGAGGTAAAGGAAGATATAAGCAACATTTTGCGGCTGAATAACCCGTTTACCGTTACCACGGGCTTTGACAGAAAAAATCTCTATTTCGGGGTACGTCACCCGAAGGACAAATACACCGAGCTGAAACAAATTCTTGACGGAAACAGCGGCAAAAGCGGCGTTGTGTACTGCATAACAAGAAAAACCGTTGAGGAGGTCTGCGAAAGGCTTTGCGAGGACGGCTACTCCGCAACACGCTACCACGCAGGTCTGCCTGACGAGGAAAGACGTGCAAATCAGGAGGATTTTATCTGCGACAAGAGCACGGTTATGGTTGCCACAAACGCTTTCGGAATGGGCATTGACAAGTCCAACGTTTCGTTTGTCGTGCACTACAATATGCCGAAAAATATTGAGGGCTACTATCAGGAGGCGGGACGTGCGGGACGTGACGGCGAGCCTGCCGAATGTGTGCTTCTCTACAGCGGTCAGGACGTGCGCACAAACCGTTTTCTTATCGAAAAGGGCAGCGAGGAAAACACCGATATGACTGAGGAAATGCGTGCGGCTGTCCAGCAGAAGGATTTGGAGCGGCTTAAAGCTATGACCTTCTACTGCAACACTACGGGCTGTCTGCGTGAGTATATTCTGCGCTATTTCGGAGAGCGCTCACCTTCCTACTGCGGAAATTGTTCAGCCTGCAATTCCAACTTTGAAACCGTCGATGTTACAACCGAAGCACAGAAAATCGTGTCTTGCGTTTATCGTGTGCAGAACAGCGGAAGAAGCTTCGGACGCAAGCTTATTGCCGATATTTTAAAGGGCAGCGCCAACAAGCGTATTGCCCAGTTTGGTCTTGACAAGCTGCCAACCTATGGAATTATGCCCGATTTCACACAGATTAAAATTGTGAAAATTATGGATTACCTTATCGAAAACGGCTGGCTTGCTGTTGAGGGAGAATTTTCCGTTGTTGCAACAACCCCGAAATCGGCGGAGATTGTCCGTGACCGAATAAAGGTCGAAATGAAGCTTGAAAAGGAGCAGGAAGCTGCCGTTTCAATCAGGACGTCAGCGGTGGATTACGGCGTGGATATGGGACTTTTTGCGGAGCTGAAAAAGCTGAGAAGCAGCTTTGCCGCAGAGCTTCACGTCCCTGCCTACATAATTTTTGCAGACGCCGCTTTGAAGGATATGTGCAGGAAGCTGCCCGAAAGTCAGGCGGAATTTCTTTCCGTTGCAGGCGTGGGCAAAAGAAAAGCAGAAAGCTACGGCGAAGCGTTTTGCACCCTTATTTCGAACTACATCGAGGCGCACCCGAATATGAAGCGTATCGCCGTTACAAAGCCTGTCTACACCGAAAGTGCTGGTCAGCCCTGGACTGACGAGGAGGACTCAATGCTGGAAATCGAAATGGAGGAGGGTCTTACCGTCAAGCAGATAAGCGACAACCACAAGCGTTCCCTTGGCGCAATCCGTGCGAGGATAAAGAAGCTGGGGTTAGAGGAGAATTAGTGCGATATAAGGAGTGAGGAGTGTGGATAGTGGAGTTAGGAGTTAAAGAAGACTATGTTTTGCACAATAACTCCACATTCCTAACTCTAGATAAATTATCATTTATCCGCATTACATCTGCGTTTGTCAATATTTTTGCAAAAAGGTATTGACAAACGTTTTTTTGTATGCTACTATTATGTCACACGATATATCGTATGACATAATATCGTGACACATAATAGTTAGGAGGACAGCAATATGCCATATAATGGAGGACCTATGACCGAAGCAATGTACTATGTGTTGCTTGCACTTATGAATCCAGGGCACGGTTACAGACTTATGAATGCTATTTCCGAAATTTCGGGAGGACGTGTTTCAATGGGACCCGGTACGCTTTACGGGGTGCTTACCCGTATGCAGAAGGACGGTCTTATTCTTATTGCTGAAGATGACGGCAGAAGAAAAACCTACGCAATAACCGACAGCGGAAAGGCGGCACTGAAAGAGGAGTACAACCGCCTGAAGGCAATGGTTTCGGACGGCACGATTATTGACGGATAAGGAGGCGTTGTTATGAGCATTAAATTTATGAAAATAAACAAGTACGAGCCTGCCGCTGATGAAAAGAAGCTGGAAGAAATGGCGGCGAAGGGTGAGTTTATCACGGGTTATTTTGAAGGAATTGCGACCTTTAAAAAGGGTGAGCCGCAAAAACTGCGTTACTGCATCGAGCTTGACCCGAAAATGCTGAACAGGGATAAACTCAATATGTATGCCGAAAGCGGCTGGCAGTTTGTTACAGGATATTGTTCCGATGTGAGAATATATGTAACCGAGGATGAAAATGCGCCTGCAATTCACACCGATAAGTCGGAGTATGCGCACGTTGTAAAAAAATATCACCGTTCACTTGTTTTATCTCTTGCGATAATTTATATTGTATGGGGATTTATGAATGTGTGGGAAACGATTTTATCATACGCTATGACAAAAAAATTTGTGACATTTCTTGCGCAGGAGCCACTGTATGAGAATGGAAAATTCGGTCTTGCAATGACAATTGCGGCGTTTTTTGTCTGTCTTTTCCTTTTGTTGATTTACATAAGAGAAATAAGAGCGTCATCAAAATATGTATCGGGCTATATTCAGAATGAAAAGGAAGCGGCAAGGGTTATCCGCAGAAATAAGCTTGCGGCTTGTATAGTAACAGCGGCATTTATTGTTCTTACTGCTTCGGGAATGTTTTTTGCGTATGCTGTAAATTCAGCAGGCGTGGAAAAGGTTAATTATTCTGATATAACTTCGAATATTATTACAATTGATGAATTATTCCCCGATGGAAAGTGTGTTGAAACGGTGGATGAGGAAACGCTGAAGGAATACCTTAACCCCAAGGTGTTTGAAAATCAGGAGAATTTCGGTCACGCTTTCGCAAAGTCCTATACCTCTTGTGTAACGGATAGCTTTTATGAATACACGGTGTGGGGTGCTTATCTTTCCGATAACTCGGAGTATGGCGAAAAGCTTCTGCTTCACGGATATTATTATGATTTCAAGGCGGAATGGCTTGCGAAAATCGGACTGGATGAGGAAGTGAACGGTCAGCTGAACTGGCTTAACAAGACCGTGGTTGACGAATATCCCGACAATATCGAGGCTGTAAGACTTGACGTATCAGGTACGGAATTTGACGAGGCGGTTTATGTCAATGATGTATACCGTGATAATATTACTCTTGTTATGCGAAGCGGAAAAACAGTGTGCCGTATTGATTTATATCACGATAATGAAAATGGAATTACCCCTGAAATGATTTTTGACAATATAACAAAGAACGTTAAGGAGTAACATTATGAGCATTAAATTTATGAAAATAAACAAGTACGAGCCTGCCGCTGATGAAAAGAGGCTTGAAGAAATGGCGGCGAAGGGTGAGTTTATCAAATCCCACGCTCTTGGAATGGCTTTTTTCAAAAAGGGTGAACCGAAAAAGGTTAAGTACTGTATTGAGGCGGCAATGTTCAGACCGAGCAGGAAAGTCCGAAAGGCTTACGCCGAGGACGGCTGGAAAATGACAGCAAGGGGCGAGGATTTCAGCGTGTTCATGTCCGAGGATGAAAACGCTGTTCCGCTTCACACGGACCGCTCGGAGTATGCACACATTGTCAAGAAATATCACCGTCACATTCTGGCAATGCATATTTATCTTTGCCTGTTTGCTCTCCTTTATATACTTATGCCCATTGTTTTCTTTCCGCTTACAACCTTTGGTGAGTGTCAGGTGATTTTCACTCTCCCCCTTATGTACGGTCTTCAAAAAGAGTTCCTTAAAATATCAATCTGGTTAGCGGTAATTATGTACCCCATTCTGCTGATATATCTGCGTGAGCTTATCAAGGCAGGACAATTTGTAACAGGCTGTATCGAGAACAAAGCCGACGCTGAAAGGGCTTCCCGCCGCAACAATATTATGACGGCAATTTTCGTTTTTCTCCTTGTTATCAATGCGGCAGTAATTCTTTTCTATGCCTGTTCTTCCCTCAATAACACCTCTGAAAAAGTCCCCTTTTCACAGCTTCCCGACAGCATTATAACTATTGACGAAATCTATGACGAAAACATCGAGTTTCTGCTGACGGACGAGGCTGCTGAAAAATATATTGACCCCGAACTCTGGGAACACGGAATTGAAGCGTATTTGCCTTACTCATTTGCTATAACCTCCGTTTTTACCGATTGCCATTATCAGTATTGGCAGCACGCCGCATACATACCCGACGGCAAGGAAAAGGGCAGAAAAATAGCCGTGCGCAATACATACACCGAATTCAAAAATAAATGGCTTGCGCAAATGGGTGCAGAGGAATTTATGGAATACGAACGTTTTTTCTTTTCCGACAGCCCCGACAGAATTCAGCTTGACACCGAGGGCACGCCCTTTGACAAGGCTGAATACCTGCTCACAGATTACTCGCTGTATATGGTTTTGCAGGCAGATGATACCGTGCACACGATAAATACAACAATTCCTCCCGAAAGCGGATTTACGCCTGAAATGATTTTTGAGAACATAACCGAAAACTGTAAGGAGTGACATTATGGGACTTAAATATATGCAGATAAACAAATACGAACCTGCCGCTGATGAAAAAAGGCTTGAGGAGTTTGCGGCAAAGGGTGAATTTATATCAAGTCAGTGTGCGGGAATTGCTGTTTTCAGAAAAGGCGGGCCGAAGAAAATGCGTTACTGTATAGAGGCTGACACACATATGCCGAGGAAGAAAAAGCTTGCGGCATACAAGGAATGCGGCTGGAGCTTTGCTGCAAGGGCAACTGACGCAAACATATACTGCACCGAGGACGAAAACGCTGTTCCGCTTCACACAGACCGTTCGGAATATGCACACGTTATCGAGACATTCCACCGTTCCTCGCTTATAATGTTTGTGGTTTTCCTGTTGATGCTTGTTGCATTGTATGCAGGAATGTTCATTTTTTACAATGTACTGGATTACTCCGTGCTGTATCTGTTGGAATATGATTTGAAGATAGAAACAAGAATGCTGATTTCCTCCGCCGTGGCAACAGTTTTTATCGGAATGCTGATGATAATTTATCTTGTTGACGTGATTCGTGCAGGTCAGTTTATTGCAGGCTGTATCGAAAATAAAAAATCAGCTGCGAAATCTGTTGCTGCAAATGCGGTAATGATAGCTTGTGCAGTTCTTATGCTTGTGATTTCGATAGGCGATATTCTTTTCCACTGGTACTGCGGACTTGTGAATAGCTCCCGTCAGGGAGATTTTTCCGAGCTTCCCGACAAGGCAATAACCGCAGAGGATTTTGTCGAGCTTGCTCCCCATGAAGTTCTTGCCGCCGAAGGATGGCTTTATGTCGGCTCAAGTCTGACAGCCCGTGAATCGGCACTTACCGACACATACTGCGAATATGACCAATTTGAGGGCTATTACAATAACAGCGGAGAGACCGCAGCATTTTCTGTTAACGGTGAGTATTATGAATTCAAAAGCACGCTTGCCGCAAAAATCGCCGTTGACGAGCTTGCAGATTTCTGGGAAGGAATATATGAGGGCTATAACATCTCAGTAAAGGAACACAACGTCGAAGGAACAGCCTACGACAGGATAATCTCCATAACCAACTTCACGTGGGATGATGTTACCTTCTTTGTACGTCAGGGCAAGGTTGTTCAGTGCGTGAAAATATATTTCAATGATGATTTTTCCGATACGGAAACAATTTACCAAAAGCTTATTGAGATAGAATAGAACAGTTTGCGTGCTCCATATCCTATGGCGGCGATTTCCTTACATTGCTCATCGTTGCTGCATATGGCATACCCCCTTATGTATACAAGAATTATGCCTATGAATGACAAAAATCCCTGAGAACTCAAATTCTCAGGGATTAATTTTTTATTCCACAGAAGCAACCTTCAGCATATTTGTCGTGCCTGCAATACCGAGAGGAATACCTGCGGTAAGCACCACAACGTCGTCCTTTGCAATGTAGCCTGCGTCAACAGCCGCCTTGATAGCGCTGTCAAAAAGCTCGTCGGTGCTCTGCTTTTCGTCCATAAGAACAGGGAGCACACCCCAGCTCATATTCATCTGACGGAGCACGGTTTCGCTCGGTGTACAGCCGATAATCATACAGGACGGACGGAACTTCGAAAGATTTCTCGCCGTTGAACCTGACTTTGTAACCGTGATTACAGCCTTTGCACCGATATCGTGTGCAGTTGTAACAGCCGCGTGAGAGATAGCGTTTGTCTGATTTTTCTCAATGGAAACAGGACGCTTTGAAAGTCTGCTGATGTAGTTTATGTCCTTTTCTGTTGTTTCGGCAATAAGCGCCATTGTGCGGACAGCCTCGATAGGGTGCTTGCCTGCGGCGGTTTCACCCGAAAGCATAATAGCGGAAGTGCCGTCATAGATTGCGTTTGCAACGTCTGTGATTTCGGCACGGGTAGGCTTCGGATTTGTAATCATTGACTCAAGCATCTGTGTAGCCGTAATAACCTGCTTGCCTGCAAGGTAGCCCTTTTCGATAATGTCCTTCTGAATTGCGGGAATTTGCTCGAAAGGAATTTCAACGCCCATATCGCCGCGTGCAACCATAATACCGTCAGCAGCTTCAATGATTTCGTCAATGTTGTTCACGCCGTCGATGTTTTCGATTTTAGCAATAATTCTCGGGGTTGTCCAGCCAAGGCTCTTTGTGAATTTCTTGAGGTAATTTATATCAGCGGAAGTACGCACAAAAGAAGCTGCGATAAAGTCGTAGCCCATCTTTGAACCGAATTCCAGGTCGCTCATATCACGCTCGGAGAGGTACGGCATAGAAAGCTCAACCCCAGGCACGTTGATGCCCTTGTTGTTGGAAAGAATTCCGCCTGTTGTAACCTTGCAGATGATATCTGTAGCAGTAATTTTTTCTGCAACAAGCTCAACAGCACCGTCATTGATAAGGATTTTCGTGCCGATAGAAACGTCCCCCGGCAAACCCTTGAAGGTAATTGAAGCGCGTTCAGCCGTGCAGGGGATATCTTCAGTTGTGAGTGTGAATGTGTCGCCGTCAAAAATTTCAACAGGCTTGTCGTCAACGAATTTGCCCAGACGGATTTCAGGACCCTTTGTATCAAGCATTGTAGCAATCGGCAGACCAAGTTCCTCACGGAGACGGACAACCTGCTTGAAGCGTCTTTCGTGCATTTCGTAGTCGCCGTGGGAGAAGTTGAAGCGGGCAACATTCATACCTGCCAGCATCATCTCACGAAGAATTTTATCATCATCTGTAGCAGGTCCGATAGTGCAGACGATTTTGGTTTTTCTCATATAATAACAACTCTTTTCAATAAATTAGGTTAAGCGGAGATTGGGTCACATCAATTCCAAATTTCCGCCATATACCATAGTACACCATATTTGTCAAGGTGTCAAGGCATTTGCAAATATTCTTTACCGTTTATTATCTGCCGATTTAGAAAAAATATAAATTATAATTTGTCTGTGAGTGTGGAGTTTGGAGAGTGGAGTGAGGAGTTAAAGAGAACCATAGTTTACACAACAACTCCACACTCCACTCTCAACACTCCTAACTCTATAAATTATAATTTATCCTCTTGACAAATGTAGACTAATATGGTATACTTTAATCATAAACAAAACCGCAATGTCAACGAAAGGAGATTTACTATGGAAATAATTGTAAATAACGGTACTATCACTGAAAAGGAAAAGACCGCTTACATTGAACACGTCAAGGCAAAAGCACCCGACCGTGAGCTTGTATATCTCGAAATCAATCTCGACGGTGAGTTCGTGGATTTGAAATACAAGTTCGCTGAAATCCCGTTTGAAAGAATCCGCCGTGTTACAGGATATCTGACAGGTACTCTTGACCGCTGGAATGACGCAAAACGTGCCGAGGAAGCTGACCGTGTAAAGCACGCATAAAAATTTTTCCTGCTGTCACAAAGCGACAAATTGTGCGCTGCTGCCGTGCTATACTTGTATCAGTTGGAACGGTGACAATCGCCTCCGTATCCACCATCTCTTTACTTCTTTTTCAAATTGTGTTCTGCATTTTCAGTCTGTACGCTTGCCGTGCAGGCTGAATTTGCATTTATAGATAAGAAATGTTTACAAAACGGTTACTAATGTTTTTGATTTGAGATAAAATAAACCAATTTAAATGTCGTTTTTGTGGAATGTGCCCTAAAGTTGAGAATTTTTTTCTGAAAAAATGTTATAAAAAACTTTGCAAAAAGCTTTTATTTTCTGTTTGATTATGGTATAATAGTAATGCTGTGAAATTGCACCTGATATCCGTTTTACTTATTTGCAGCACGGTTTAATGTGCCAAATGGCACTTCCGTTTATTTTGAACAGTGCAGATTGCTGAGGTTTTTCCAGTTAAAGCACTGCTTTGGGAGAGAATATCTTTGGAGAAGTTTATTATAAAAGGCGGCAGACGGCTTCAGGGTGAAGTCGAAATCAGCGGCGCCAAAAATGCGGTTGTGGCTATTATCCCTGCCGTAATACTTTCAGACGAACCTTGTATACTTGAAAATGTTCCTAACATCAGCGACGTTTCCATCAGTCTCCGTATCCTCTACGAGATGGGCGCAACCGTTGATTTTATTGATAAAAACACTGTAAAGATTGACGCAACAGGCATCACCGACCCGATTGTGCCTTATGAAATGGCTAAGCATATGCGTGCTTCATACTATTTCCTCGGTACGCTCCTCGGCAAATTCGGCAGGGCGAGAGTTTCTATGCCCGGCGGATGTTACCTCGGTGACAGACCTATTGACCAGCACCTTAAAGCTTTCACAACCCTCGGTGCTGAATGTACTCTCGACCACGGTATGGTCGATATCAAGGCTGATGCACTCTACGGTACACAGATTTATTTCGATATGGTTACCGTTGGTGCAACTATAAATGCTATGCTTGCCGCTGTCAAGGCGACAGGTCTTACTATAATCGAAAATGCCGCAAAGGAACCCCATATCGTTGACCTCGCAAACTTCCTCAACTCTATGGGCGCTGACATTATGGGCGCAGGTACAGACGTTATCAAAATCCGCGGCGTGAAAAAGCTCAAGGGCACTACTTACGCAATAATCCCCGACCAGATTGAAGCAGGCACATTTATGGTTGCCGCAGCTGCAACAAGGGGTGACGTGCTTATCAAAAACGTTATTCCTAAGCACCTCGAAAGCATTACCGCAAAGCTTGAAAAAATCGGCGTGAATGTTGAGGAATTCGACGACAGCATCAGAATTTCCGTGGACGGTCCGCTGGTTAAGACAAGCATCAAAACTATGCCGCACCCAGGTTTCCCTACAGATATGCAGCCGCAGGTTTCCACGCTTCTTTGTCTTGCAGAGGGCACAAGTATCGTAACTGAGGGTATCTTCGACAACCGTTTCCGCTACGTTGACGAGCTGAGAAGAATGGGCGCAGATATTTCCGTTGACGGTAAGGTTGCAGTAATCGAGGGTGTGGGCGAGCTTATGGGCGCACCTGTTACCGCTCCCGACCTGAGAGCAGGCGCAGCGCTTGTTATTGCAGGACTTGCCGCAAAGGGCGTAACCGAAATTGAAGATATCTACCATATCGAAAGAGGTTACGAGAATTTTGAGGAAAAGCTCCGTGCGCTGGGTGCAGATATTACAAAGAAAACTGTTCCAGGTACAGCCGTGAGAAAGGCAGCTATATAAAAGTAAATCCGCTTCCGATTGGGAGCGGATTTTTTGTGTGCATAAAAATAAAAATCCGTGAAGAACAGTCTTCACGGATTTGTTTATTACTTCTGTGCTGTTGCAACGAAGATATCGTAGATAGCTCTGATTGCAGGCTCGAAGTCCTCGTTTGTAACACCGATGATGATGTTAAGCTCAGAAGAGCCTTGGTCAATCATCTTAACGTTGATTTTAGCGTGTGCAAGTGCGGAGAAAATTCTGCCCGCTGTACCGCGTGCCTTTCTCATAGAGCGTCCAACAACTGCGATGAGCGCAAGGTCGTCTTCAACATCCATATGGTCAGGATGAACACGGAAATTGATTTCGTCAAGAACATTCTGCTGAACAGGCTTGAAAGCGTCTGTGTTTACGATAACGCTCATTGTGTCGATACCTGAAGGCATATGCTCAAAGTTCATACCGTTCTTTTCAAGAGCACGGAGCACATTTCTGCCGAAGCCCTGCTCGCTGTTCATCATATCCTTTTCGATATTGATTACAGAGAAGCCCTTCTTGCCTGCGATACCTGTAATAACGTACTCGCTTGTTTCGTCGGAGTCAGCAACAATCATTGTACCTCTGTCCATAGGACGGTTTGTGTTCTTGATGTTGATTGGAATACCAGCCTTACGAACAGGGAAAATAGCGTCCTCGTGAAGAACACCTGCACCCATATAAGCAAGCTCACGAAGTTCACGGTATGTGATAGTCTTGATTGGCTCAGGATTTTCAACAATTCTCGGGTCGCAGATAAGGAAGCCAGAAACGTCAGTCCAGTTTTCGTAAATCTTAGCGTTTACTGCGCTTGCAACGATAGAGCCTGTTACATCGGAGCCGCCGCGGGAGAATGTACGGATTGTATCGTTAGGCATTGAGCCGTAGAAACCTGGGATTACAGCGTATTCACATCTTGCAAGTCTCGGACCGAGGAGAGAAAGTGTCTTTTCAAGGTCAAACACGCCGTTTTCGCCGAACTTGATGTAGCCTGCAGGGTCGATGAATTCGAACTTGAGGAAAGCGGCAAGAACGATGCTGTTGAGGTATTCACCTCTTGAAGCAGCGTAGTCACGTCCTGCACGGTGTTCGAAAGCGTTCTTTATTTTTGTGAATTCCTTTTCGAGGGAAATATCAAGACCAAGCTCGGAAATGATACCGTTGTAGCGTTCCTCAATTGCAGCAAATTCTTCAGCGAAGTTTGCACCCTCAGCAGCCTTAGCATAGCAAGCGTAAAGCATATCGGTAACCTTTGTATCCTCGCTGAAGCGCTTGCCGGGAGCAGAAGCAACAACGAAACGTCTGTCAGGGTCAGCAAGAACAATTTCCGCAACCTTTCTGAACTGATTAGCGTCAGCAAGGGAGCTGCCGCCGAACTTAACAACCTTGATATTACTCATAGAAAAACAACCTTTCAAATGTAAAAGTCAGGAGTTAGGAATGTGGAGTGTGGAGTGTAAATAACAAATACAATTGTTCAGAAGAGTTATTATGAACACTCATAACTCCTCACTCCACTCTCAAAACTCCTAACTCAATTATATACTATTATAAATAAATTCCCCCATTAAATCAATAGGTATATAAAACAAAAATAACAGCAGAAACGATGTCCGTTTGTGAAAAACGACTGTATTTACACGGTGGACAAGATAGTGGACGAACCGTCCTTGTCCTTTGCTACACTTATTCCGCAGGGGATTACCGATTTAAGCTCGCTGACGTGAGAAATTATACCGATTGTACTTCTTTCGCTTGTTAATCCGCAGAGTATACCGACAGCCTCACGAAGCAGACCCGTGTCAAGGGAGCCGAAGCCCTCATCAATGAACATAGCCTCGATTTTTATTCCGCCGCTTCTGCTTTGAGCAACAGAGGAAAGTCCCAGCGAAAGCGCAAGGGAAATCAGGAATTTCTCGCCGCCTGACAAGTCCTTTACGCTGTATTTTGCGCTGCCGTCAGCGGTGAGATTTTCAACCTCCAAATCAAGTCCCTGCTTTGAGTTTGCCGCAAGGTCGGTCTTTATGCAAAGACGGAAGCGTCCGCCGTGCACACTCGAAAGTATCTCGTTTGCCTGCTCCACAACAAGTCCCAGAATTATTCCGAGAATGTAGCGTGTGAAGGAAATGCCCTTACTGCCGACCATAAATTTAGCGTAGGCGGAAAGCTTGTCGTATTCCTCGCGCCGCTTCTCGCTTTCGGCAAATTTCACGGAGCAGTCCTCAATCAGCTTTTTCAGCCGCTCGGATTTCTGCGCCGAAAGAGACAGCCTTGCGGAAAGGTCAGCAAATGCACCCTGAGCTTCCTCCGCTTCACTTCGGAGGGCTTCAAGCTCAGGCTTTTCCTTGCCCTCAAGCTCAGCTTTAAGCTGTGAAATCCGCTCACCCAGCGAGTGACGGTCAAGGTCGTAGCGTTCAGTCTCGGCGGCATATTCTGCGGCGGTGCTGTCAGGAAGAAGTGCCTTTTTGTACTCCTCAACAGACGGGAAACCTGCCTGTGAAAGCCGCAGGGTAAAGTTTTTGTTTGCGTTGTCACAGCTTTTCTGCGCCGCAAGAATTTCCTCCTCAGCCTGAGAAAATGCCGCAGAAGCTTCAATTCTGCACCTTTCCGCCGTTTTCACAGCTTCGTCAAATGTGTACTTTTCCTTTTCGAAATTTTCTGTTTCAGCCCTGAGCACAGCAACTCCCGTACTGTAGGAAGCGGCGTCAGGGTAACGCTTGTCAAGCTGACTTCTGAGGGTTTCAGCCTCGGCATTTGCCGCAGAAGCTTCATTCTGAAGTCGGATTTTCCGCTGAGACGCTTCCTCGGATTTGACTTTCAGCTCCTCACGCTGAGCCGAAAGCTGTGAAATGTGCTGACCAAGCTGCGGAAGAAGTGCGTTTTTCTTCTGAGCGGTTTCAGCTTCTGCCGTAACCCTTTTAAGCTCGTCTGCCGAGTAGCCGCAGTCCTCCATAATTTTCAGCATATTGCCGATATGCTCCTCAGCGGCAGGAATTCGTGCTTCCTGTGCGGCGGCTTCATTGTGCTTGTCCGAAGCCGCTTTGTATGCGGTCTCGAAAGCCGTCTTTGCGCTTTTTACCGCCTCGGCAGTAACCGTGCTGCCCGAATTTACCGCGGGACAAGGGTGTAATGTGCTGCCGCAGACGGGACAGGGCATACCCTCTTTCAGCGACGAGGAAAGCTCTGCTGCGGTGTTTGCAATAAAATCAGCATAAAGACTGTCGTAATTCTTTTCAGCGGCGCATTTTTTCTCGTCAAGCACAGCCGCTTCATTTTTCAGTTTTGCAACATCGTTTCGTATATCATCAAGGGCACGGCGGTAGACAAGCAGCTTCTTTTCTGCTTCTGCGCCGCCTTCAAGCGCCTTTTTTCTGCTCAGCAAATCAGGCAGCACCGCCGCATATTTGTCACGGATTTCCACCTGCTCAGCTTCAAGCTTCTGAATTTCAGCCGCAGTTTTTTTCTCCGACTCCGCAAGCATCAGACAATTTCTTTCAGCGTCCATAAGCTCTCTTGCTACCTTGCTTCTGCGTGCATCTGCGGCGCCGATTTTGTCGTAGACATCGGCAAGTCCCGTCAGCACAGCAAGCTCCGAAAGCTTTGTCTTGTATGCCTTTTCGCCCTCTGCAACAGCCTTGCCCTTTTCAGTTACCGCCGCAAAATTCCTTTCAGCTTTCTCGGCGTAAACCCGTGCCGAGTCAAGCTGTTTCTTACGGCTCTGAAGTGCTTCTGCCGCAGAAATTGTTTCCGCATATTCGGGACGGAGCTTTCCTGCCTCGGCATTTTTCGCAAGGGCAGATTTTACAGAAGCTATTCTGTCAGCAAGCTTGTCAAGTTCAGCAATTTGTTTTTCCGTTTCCTCAGCCGCAGAAAGTTTTTCCGTCAGCACCTCCGCCGCCGTAAGCTTTTCACGGATTACGGAAAGGCTTGCCTTAGCCTTTTCAACCATCGACGCAAGCATTGCCTTTTCCTCGTCAAGCCTTTCAGTCTCCTGCCTGAGTCCGTCAATGCTTTCGGCATTTTCCGCCGCAAGAACAGCTTTCAGTGCCGTATCCTCGTGGTCGATTTCGTTTTTCATAGCAGCCGCTTTTTCGGCAAGCTTCGCAGAAATTGCCGTGTACTTGTCAGCAGCAAAAAGCGTCGAGAGGGTGTTTTCCTTGTCCTCACTCTTTGAGGTAAGCAGACGTTCAAACTGACCCTGCGGAAGAATTACAACCTGTCTGAACTGGTCGGCGTCAAGACCTGTAATCCGCTTCGCCTCGTCGTTAACCTTTGTAAAAGTCGGGTTTTCAAATATGGCACGGAACTGTCCCTCCGACTCCTCATAGACGAAGCAGTCCTGCTTGCTTTCTTCCTTTTTGCTTCGGGGCGTGATACGGATTGTCCGTGTGAACTTGTAGAGTCTGCCCCCCGAACGGAAAGTGAACTCAACCTCTGTAGGGAGATTTTCCGCCGCAGGAAGTGCGCATCTGAAAGTTGAACGGCTGTCACCGCTTGACCTGCCGTAAAGGGCGTACATCATAGCATCGAGAATTGCCGTCTTGCCTGAGCCTGTTGCGCCGTGAATAAGGAACAGGCTGTTCAGTTTTTCGAAATCTATTTCAACAGCGTCCGCATAAGAAGCAAACGCCTGCATTTTCAATCTGACAGGGAGCATATTGACCCTCCTTGATTTACATATTGCCCGTAAGGTTCATAAGGATTGCCGTGACCGCAATCGGACAGGTTTCGCACCGCAGAATTCTTTCACCGAGCCAAATCTGAGTTGCACCTGCGTTTTCGGCAGCCTCAGCTTCGGCACGTTCAAATCCGCCCTCTGAGCCAATCATCACAGCAATTGATTTTGCTTCGGCAACAGGCATTGACGAAAGCTTCTCGCCGCCGTTTTCGTAGCAGAAAAGCTTCAGCTCGGATTTTTTCATATCTTCAAGAGCCTGCTTCATCGTCATCAGCGGAGCAATTTCAGGAATTATTCCCCTGCCTGACTGCTTAGCCGCCTCCTCAGCAATTTTCTGCATACGCTCCTGCTTTTTGCGGTAGGACTTTTCATCGGGACGTGCAATACAGCGTGACGAAATAAACGGCACAATACGGGTCACGCCAAGCTCCGTGGTTTTCTGAATAATAAGCTCAAGCTTGTCCTGTTTTGGGTACGCCTGATAAAGCGTAAGTTCAACAGACGGCTCACTTCGGCTTGTCTCCGTGCCGACAACCCTGCACAGCACCTCCGTCTCGGTAATGCTCTCGATTACGCAGTTGTAGTCCGTGCCGCTGTGGCAGAAGGTTATTTCCTCACCCTTTTTCATTCTCAGTGAGTAGCCTATATGACGTGCATCGCTTCCTGTAACGGTTATGAAATCCGACGCAGGTGCATCGGTAAAAAATCTTGGCATTGCAGTTGCTCCTCTGAAATTTACTTTAGAATTATTATACTATTTTTATGCTGGTTAGTCAAATTATAATTTGTCTGTGAGTGTGGAGTTAGGAGAGTGGAGTGAGGAGTTAAAGAGAACCATAGTTTACACAACAACTCCACACTCCACTCTCAACACTCCTAACTCTATAAATTATAATTTCTAACCAAAACACAAAACCACTTCCGACTTTAAATCAGAAGTGGTTTTAATTACTGTAATCTGTCCGCAAGAATATTTGTTGCAATCGTGAAGTAAATCAGAAGTGAGCAGGAGTCCACAACCGTTGTGATAAGCGGTGTTGCCATTATGGCAGGGTCAAGCTTTATCGCCTTAGCCGCCATAGGAAGCATTGCTCCCACAAGCTTTGCAAGTATAACCGTGCCGATAATCGACAGTGCTATAACAACCGCAAGCTCAGGGTCGCTGTAGGTAATCCATATTCTCGCGCCGTTTACTATCGCAAGCACAACCGAGCAGATAAATGCAATTCTGAATTCCTTGAAAATAACCTTGAAGAAGTCCCTCAGACGGATTTCCTCAATTGCCATACCGCGGATAATCAGCGTCGAGCTCTGAGAGCCGCAGTTTCCTCCCGTACCCATTACCATCGGCATAAACGAAACCAGCATCGGTATCATCGAAATCTGCGACTCGAAGCGGGTCGAAATCATACCCGTCAGCGCCGCCGAAAGCATCAGCACCAGCAGCCACGGAATACGGCTTTTTGCGTGTTGCCATACAGACGTCTTGAAGTAGCTGTCCTCCGCAGGCATAACCGCCGCCATCTTTGCAAAGTCCTCGGTATTTTCTTCCTGAAGTACGTCCATCGCGTCGTCGAAGGTTACAATGCCCACAAGTCGGTTTTCGTTGTCAACAACGGGCATTGCCGCAAAGTCGTACTTTGACATCGTGCGGGCAACGTGCTCCTGGTCATCGTGGGTATTGACGGAAATCACGTTTGTTTCCATAATATCCTCAATGCGCTCATTTTCGTCCGCAACAAGCATATCCAGCACCGTAACAACGCCCAGAAGCTTTCTTGCCTCCGTAACGTAGCAGGTATAGACCGTCTCTTTAACAAGACCTATTTTTCTTATACGCTCAAAAGCTTCCTTGACAGTAATCTCCCTGCTGAAGTAGACAAACTCCGTAGTCATAACAGAGCCTGCGCTGTCCTTGGGGTACTTGAGAAGCTCATTGATTTGTTTTCTTGTTTCGCTGTCAGTGTTACGCAGAATACGCGAAACGACATTCGCAGGCATTTCCTCAATAATGTCAACCGTATCGTCGATATAAAGCTCATCAATAACGTATCGGAGCTCCTTGTCCGAGAAAATATTGATAAGCTTCATCTGAGTGTCGCTGTCCATATAGGTAAACGCCTCAGCCGCAAGCTCCTTAGGGAGAATGCGGTACAGCATAATCAGTTGTTTTTCGCTGAAATCCTCGTCCTCGTCAAGCTCGCTTATAAGGAAAGCAAGGTCAGCAGGGTTCATCTCCTGCAAATCGGACTTGAGGGCAGCGAATTGCTTATTCCCGATTAATTCGAGAGCAAGCTCCTTATCCATAAAAAAACCTCCTATTCAATTGAAATAGAAGGCATAAAACTGCTGTATCAAGAAGCAATTCAATTGGTTCTTGGTTTTTACGGCAATGAAACGGACGCACTTACTGCATACGTACCAAAGCCGCAACTTCGCGGTTTTATACCCTTGCCATTATTCCCGGCGTCCATTTTTTTCACTCCTTTTTGCAGTACATATTTGTTCAAGCAACAATTTTTATTATACACTTTTTTCATTTGCCTGTCAACAAAAAATTAATGAAGATAAATTATAATTTGTCTGTGAGTGTGGAGTTTGGAGAGTGGAGTGAGGAGTTAAAGAGAACCATAGTTTACACAACAACTCCACACTCCACTCTCAACACTCCTAACTCTATAAATTATAATTTGTACACTTGTTTTTTACTGTTCCTGCCCATAAGGCTAAGTATGCCTTATGTAGCGTCGTTAGGAAGTCCGAAGCTGATTGAAAGGGCACTGTTGACCTTAGTCATAGCAGTCGGGTCGAGCTCGCCCATTCTCTCCTTCAGACGTGTTTTATCAATGGTACGGATTTGCTCAAGAAGAACAATGCTGTCCTTTTGCAGACCGCATTTGTCCGCCGCAAGCTCGATGTGGGTCGGCAGCTTGGATTTGTCACGCTGACTGGTGATGGCCGCAGCAATAACCGTGGGACTGTGCTTGTTGCCCACATCATTCTGCACAATAAGCACGGGACGGATACCTCCCTGCTCCGAACCTACAACGGGACTTAAATCCGCGTAATAAATTTCTCCCCTTTTCACAGACATTTTCATACACTCCTGTTTTACCGATTTGATAATATTGTTGACACTAATTTCCGAAATAATCATCATCGGCAATTTTTTCTCGGACGTGTTCACGGGGTAATCCCCTTACTATTATATGCACGGACAAGGGGGGAGGTAAATTATAATTTGTCTGTGAGTGTGGAGTTTGGAGAGTGGAGTGAGGAGTTAAAGAGAACCATAGTTTACACAACAACTCCACACTCCACTATACGAACTTGTTCGTTTTCCACACTCCACACTCACAGACAAATTATAATTTACTTTTCCTTTATTATGTGCTATAATATCTGTAGTGACTTTCTCGGAAAGGATTGTTTTATATGAAACTCAGATTTTACAACGCTTCTGTACTGACCGAAGCAGGAAAGGATATTTTCTGCGGCGAGGTGCACACCGACGGCGACAAAATCACTTACGTTGGTACTGAAAAGGGAAACGGGCAGTTTGACCGGGAGATAAATCTCGGCGGCAACCTGATTATGCCGTCTTTCAAGAATGCACACACTCATTCGGCTATGACTTTTCTCCGCTCCTATGCGGACGATCTGCCCCTTAACGACTGGCTTTTCAAGCAGGTTTTCCCGATGGAGGACAAACTCACTCCCGATGATGTCTACGAGCTGACAAAGCTTGCGGCGCTGGAATATTTCTCGGGCGGTACAACGGCGGCATTTGATATGTATTTCTTCCCTGACTCCATTGCTCAGGCGGCAATTGATACGGGTCTGCGCCTTGTGCTGTGCGGTGCGGTTTCTGGCGGTGACAATCAGACTGACTACGACTCTGCATTGTCACGTCTTGAGGACTATGTTGTACGCTTCAACAGCCTTAATCCGCTGGTTTCCTTCAAGATGGGATTTCACGCTGAGTATACAACTCATATTTCTATACTCAAAGGAATTGCTGAACTTGCTAAAAAGCACAAACAGCCACTCTACACCCACAACAGCGAAACCGCTAACGAGGTGCAGGGCTGCATAGAAAGACACGGTATGACTCCGACCGCACTTATGGAAAGCCTCGGTATGTTTGAGTACGGCGGCGGTGGCTTCCATTGCGTGCATATGACCGATGAGGACTTGAACATCTTCAAGAAGCGTGGACTTTACGTTGTGACAAATCCTTGCTCCAACTGCAAGCTTGCAAGCGGAATTGCCCCACTTGCAAAGATGAACGAAATGGGCATCAACCTTGCAATCGGTACGGACGGACCTGCCAGCAACAACGCTCTTGATATGTTCCGTGAGATGTATCTTGCTTCCGTGCTTCAGAAAGTCCGTGAAAATGATGCTTCCGCAATGCCTGCGGGTGCTGTGCTACGTGCGGCAACAAGCGGCGGTGCACTTGCTATGGGGCTTAATGACTGCGTGACACTTTCCGAGGGCAGCAAGGCTGATATGGTTGTAATTGATATGAACAGACCGAATATGCAGCCTGTGAACAACGTGCAGAAAAATCTTGTCTTTGCAGGCACACGCGATAACGTGAAGATGACAATTGCAAACGGCGTGATTGTTTACGAGGACGGCAAGTTCCCGACCCTTGACGCTGAAAAGATTTACGCTAAGGCTAATGAGATTATGGCAGCAAAAAAGAATTCGTAATTCGTAATGCGTAATTCGCAATTAAGAATTATTGCAAACGAAGTTTATTGCTAAAAAATAATTTGCTGTATTGAATTATAAATATAACAGGAACGGCACGGTTATGTGCCTTCCTGCGAAATAAAGGAGAAATGATTATGAGTATTCTGGTTTTAGGCGGAGCAGGCTACATAGGCTCCCACACTGCACTTGAACTTGTAAAGGCAGGTCACGACGTTGTTATTGCCGACAGCCTTGTAACAGGCTACAGAAGTGCTGTTCCCGAAAAGGCACGCTTCTATCAGGGCGACCTTCGTGATTTTGATTTCCTCGACAAGCTTTTCCAGCAGGAGAAAATCGACGCTGTAATTCACTTTGCGGCTTATTCCCTCGTTGGTGAAAGTGTTACAAATCCGCTGAAATATTACGACAACAACCTCTACGGCACTAAGGTACTCCTTGAAGCAATGGTGAAGAACAACGTTGGCAAAATCGTGTTTTCCTCAACAGCTGCTACATACGGCGAGCCTGAAAATATTCCTATCCTTGAAAGTGACAGAACCTGCCCCACAAACCCATACGGCGAAACAAAGCTTGCTATGGAGAAAATGTTCAAGTGGACAGCCGAAGCACACGGTCTGAGATACGTTTCCCTCCGTTACTTCAATGCCTGCGGTGCTGACGAAAGCGGTACAATAGGGGAGGCGCACAACCCCGAAAGCCACCTCATTCCGCTTATTCTTCAAGTGCCAAACGGCAAGCGTGAAACAATCTCCATTTACGGCACTGACTACGATACACCTGACGGAACCTGTATCCGTGACTATATCCACGTTACCGACCTTGCACAGGCTCATATTCTTGCTGTGCAGTATCTCAACAACGGCGGTGAAAGCGATATTTTCAATCTCGGCAACGGCGTAGGTTACTCCGTTCGAGAGGTAATCGAAACCGCAAGAAAGGTTACTGGACACCCAATTCCTGCAACCGAAACTCCAAGACGTGCAGGCGATCCTGCAAGACTTGTTGCGTCCAGCGAAAAGGCGAAGAAAATCCTCGGCTGGAAGCCTGTTCACGACAGCCTTGAAGAAATTATTGCAAGCGCTTGGAATTGGCACAAAAATCACCCTGACGGATACGCTGAAAAGTAAAAAGGAAATCCCACTGAATTGCCTCAGTGGGATTTGTTTTATCTCAGATATTCATAAATCTTATCTGCATCAAAGTGCAGGGCGTGGTCGTGTGCTGTCTGACCATAGTTGTCAACAGCATATTTTTCGGCGCCGTTTTCCAGCAGAATTTCAATAATCTCAACTGTGCGGTCACCTTTTTGCGACGTTGCCGCATACATAAGAGGTGTCTTGCCGCAGTAATTTGCAGCGTTGACGTCTGCGCCGTATTCAATAAGCAGTCGGACTGTTTCTGTATTTCCTGCACTTGCTGCCAGCATAAGCGGAGTAATTCCGCAAGCATCACTGTATCTGTAGCCATACGTTGAGTCACCGCTATGACTGATATGCTCTGCTTTGTGAGTCCACGCTCTGCGGTTTACATCTGCGCCGCTTCTGACAAGGAATTCAACCTGCTCATAATCCGCATCGGGATAGGTGAATTCACTGCCGCAATATTCCATAAGCAGGGTATGTTCTCCCTCTGCGGCAGGCTCGTTGCTCTCTGTGGAAGCATAGGCGGGAATATCAGGCGTAATACCGTTTTCAATAAGCTTCTGTGCAGCTTCAAACTCGCCGTGCTCTACACACCATTCAAGGCTTGACTCCAGCTGTGCCTGTACTTCCATTGCTCTTTTTTTACTGAGAATACTGTCGACAGTGTAAATAACTGTAAACAAGGTAAGTAATGTAAGACTTACTGCAATAAGAATTCTCGGATGCTTTTTCCTTTTGTACGGAATGGCTGTTTCCGAAAATTCAGCGGATGCCAGATATTTTTTCTCCCGCCGTCTGTCGACAATCAAAGTAATTACCCCGATTGTCAGCATAATCAATAACGCAAAAACTGCTCCGAATATCAAAGCGGCGATAATGCCGCCGATAATCAGCAAGACAAGCAGGGCAAAGAGCATACTTGTAATAACCATAAATTATCGCCTTCTTTTTATAATACGCCTTTTAATTCTTTGACGTTTCCGCCGTGCTTGCCGTACATTGTGCAATACTTTTCTGCATATTCATCATTGCCAAGCCGTTTGTAAGCAACCGCCGCAAGGCTCATAGACTGTTTTATTTTCGGTTCAGCTTCAAGGGATTTCAGGGCGTGCTCCAAAGCAAGCTGATAGTCAGCCCTCATCAGATACAGATTGCCAAGGTTGCAGTGGGCATAAGGGTTTGACGGGTCGTGGTGAACCGCCTCACGATAGCATCTCAGCGCCTCGTCATTTTTGCCGATATGCGTGTAGATAAGCCCAAGATTTGACCAGGCGTGGGAATTGGTATAATCCCTCGTCAGCAGCTCCTCATAATCGGCAATTGCACCTGACTTGTTGCCGCTTTCGTCCTTGCACAGCGCACGGAAATACAGCACTGCTGAAAAATCGTCACTTTCTGAGCAGTGCACCTCCAGCGCATCAAGCGCCTTGATTGCCTTGTCAAATTTATTCTCGTTGTACAGGGTAATCACCGACATGAGCTTCATATAGCGCACCCTGTCGTGGCTGAATGCTGTTTTTATTATGTAGCTGTAGCGTTCCTCGTAAATTTTGTAATCAAAAGGGGAGCGCTTTCTTTTTATTCCCAGCACGCCGAGAAGATACACCACAAACAGCACGATTGCCTTTGACAGAATTTTCGCATTCTGCTCCTCTGCAAAAAACAGCTGCCACACGATAAGCACAGCCATACTGATGATAATCAGTATGTTGAGTGCAAAAACAATTTTAGTTCTCATAGCAGTTCTGTAATGTCACGCAGACCTGAGCACAGCATATGTATACACAGCAGGAAGTGCGGCAATAAGAAGGTCGCCGACTGTAAAGGTTCTGTATACGATTGAAATAATAAGGGAAAGCACGCAGATAATCGTCATAGCAACGCCGTACATAAACGCTCTTCGGTTTGCGGTCTGACCGTCACTGAAACCGTAAAATGCCATTACGCCAAACCCGCCGCAAAGCACTGCTGCACTGAGCACGTTGCCGATAAAGCCCATAAACGTACCTCTTGCGATAAATGTGAACAGAGCAAGGTCAACTATCAGCCCGTGGCTTGTGAAAAGACCCTTTAAGCTGAAAATAAGGGCAGCAACAGAAATAATTGCGGAGAGGACAGAACACGCGGTTACAACTTTTTTCATACTCAACATTCCTTTCAAGATTTGATTTATTTGCTTATATAAAACAAAACGCCGAGACTATTGCCTCGACGAATCTCACATTTATTAAGAGCTTTGCGCTCAAAAAAGAAAATGGAGCGGATTACGGGGCTCGAACCCGCTACCTCCACCTTGGCAAGGTGGCGCTCTACCAGATGAGCTAAATCCGCATAAATGGAGCGACAGTGAAAAGTGCCGCATTACTGTACTTTGATACAAACCGTAGGTTTGAAACAATAAAGTTGAAACAAACTGTAAGTTTGTTTTGGTGCCTCCGGACGGAATCGAACCATCGACACGGGGATTTTCAGTCCCCTGCTCTACCGACTGAGCTACAGAGGCAACTTCGCGGTACAGCTACCATTATAATTCCTCGAAGGAATTGTGGCGACCTGGATGGGACTCGAACCCACGACCTCCGCCGTGACAGGGCGGCGTTCTAACCAGCTGAACTACCAGGCCAAAATGGTGGGAACAATAGGGCTCGAACCTATGACCCTCTGCTTGTAAGGCAGATGCTCTCCCAGCTGAGCTATGCTCCCATTTTGTCATCGCATCAACTCTTGTTGACCGGCGACTTAATTATCTTACACCAAAACAACACAAAAGTCAAGAGGTTTTTTCAAAAAATCCGCACTTTCGGCACTTTGTACAATCAGGCTTGCGTTTGAAACAGCGCACTATTGCAAATTGCATCAAAAAATGCGGAATATTACCGTAAAAGATAATATCCCGCATAAGATTAAATATTGCAGTACCTGTCAAAATAGCAGATAATTTTTGTGTAAACGCCCTTTTTGGCATTGCCGCAGATTTCAACAGAGGAAATCTCGCAGTCTGTCCCGTCAGAAAAAACGAACCTGTCACGAAGCTCCTCACCGTTGTAGCCGAGGTAGGTCGCAAACCTTGCCTTGCTGCCTCGCTCGGTAAAATTCAGCTTGTACTGCAAGCCAAGGTGGTCAAGGGCAACAAACTGCTTGTCGTAGGCAATGTATTTACAGCGAATAATGCCCCTTTCCTCTGCAAAATTGTCGCTGTAGTGATAGCTGTAGGTGTCGTTGACGTCTTTCATATAGTAATCGCTGACCATTCTGGAATAGTCGCCCGTGATGCCTTCCTCGAAGATTTTTTCAGGGGTGACCACAAGAGGATTGTCAGCAGGTGCAAGCCTTATCTCGTTTGGTGCACCTATGTAGGGGTAGTCCTCGTAAAGAGTCAGACCCATACAAACGATAGCCGTCCACTGGCTGTCGTGCTCCTTTACATATATGTAGCGCACGGTTGTGTCGTCGCTTTGCCACGTCACATTCGGAATTGTCAGGTGCTCGCTCATAAGCTTGTTCAGGGAAATAACCGTCAGCGTGCCCGGCTCGATTTCATTCTGCGCAAGCATTGAAGCAAACCCTCTTGAAGTAATTTTCAGCAGACTTCTTCCGCTGCTTTTTACAACAGAAAATGCGTCCATTATTCCGCTGTGGACGAGCTTTTCTCCTACCGTAAAATCAACCTTCACAACATCGCTTGCGGCACATTCCGTCTCAGCAGTAACCGTCAGACTGCTGTAGGGCGTGTACCTTTCACGGACGCACCTGAACGTTGCAATCCTGTCGGTTTCAAGGGTTGTTCCGTCCTTGAAGTATAATTTCAGCAGTACGTTCACGCTGTCACCGCCTTTTCGGAGACGTCTCCCTCGCAGGCAAATTCAACCTCAACCGTTTCGGATTTTCCGCTTCTGCCTTTGCAGGTATAGGAAACAAGAACAGCGTCCGCAAAGGTCATTCCGTCGTATTCAAGTGAAAACCCCGTGCCGCTTGTAAGCATTGCATCAAGCAGGTGTGCGCAAGGGCTTTCCGACGTGCCCGAAAAGGAAATTCGTGCAGCCTTTCCGCCGCCGTTATGCAGGGCAACATCGCCGTTGCTGAGGACAGTTTCGCCGACAGCGGCATTTCGTGCAAAGGAGTATTCCTCCACAAAAATTTTCACGCCGCCGAATTCTGCACAGTATTTATCAGCCGCAAATTCCATAGCCGCACCTCTTTACATCAAAAAATATTTCGCAGTAAACCCTGTCGGTTTTCACTTCGTACTGCACCTCGGAAATCTCCGCTCCGAAAATTTCCTCGCCGCAGTTCAGCACCGCAGGAACAACGGTATTTTCAGCACAATTCTGCACCTCACCGCCGTCTGCACCGAAAGCCTGCACCGTAATCCTTACCTGCACAGAAACGTCTGCCGAACCGCCGTGAAGCCTTTCAAAGCTGATTTTCCTCACCCCCGCATAAGCTGAAACCGACTTGTCCGCCCTGTTGTAGCCTGCAAGACGGCAGTATTCACGCTCGCAGGAAACACCTGCCGAATTTACCGCACTGATTATGTTGTCGAGAATATTCTGCATATCAGACTCACTCCATTCTGACGAACACGAAGCCGTCGTCACGGATTATTCCAGCACAGACCGCCTCGTACTCCCTGTAAAGCCGACGGGCACGCTCAAGACGTGCCGAGTAATCCTGTTCCTGAGGAACAGCGCCCGTTCTTGTCAGTGCAAGACGTTCCCTGACCGCCTTTATTTCAAGGGCACGGCAAAGCGCCTCAGCCGCCGCAAGATAATGAACCGCCGTGCAGTCACAGTCCTCATCGCAGTCAAGACGTTCTTCGGTGTGCCTTGCCGCAAGAGTCGCAACGGGAAGGAACTCGTCCGCGTCAGCCTCGTTGTAAAAAAGCCTGAACAGCGCAAACACCTTTTCAATTTCAAGACTCACAAACGTTCCCCCTTACATTTTGTACTCGTCACAGCTTTTCACGGTGCTTGCCGCCGAAAAATTTCTGCAAAGCTGTTCAAGCTCATCATCACCGAGAGCGTCCTTTATGCAGTCGAAAAGCTTTTTCGCCGTGCCGTCGGGACTTTTCAGCATAAGAGCACGGTTTATCATAGCTTCCTTTTCACTTCTTGAAAAAGCGGGAGTCTCAGGCTTTTCAAAGCTTTTTGTCACGCCTGCACAAACCTGTGCAGGAACAGCAACAAAGCTCCATTCGTAAGCGTCGGAAATATCATCAAGAGTGAAGAAACAGCGCTTTCCATCGTATTTTCTTCCCTTGACGTGACGGCAGGGCTTCACCCTCCTGTCAGCACCGCACACCGAGCAAATCTGCTTCTCAGCGCTACAGGATACGGAAACCTCTTTCTTGATGCCGCCGTCAATCTCACGGATAAGGTCAGCATTCGAGTCAGTTCTCACCATATAGGCATAGCCTTTAAGGTACGCATATTTCTCGCCGAGGGAATTGCTTCTCTCCTCCTCGACAACCTCTGTCAGAAAAATTCTGGCAGTCTGATTTTCACCCTTTGGATTGTGGTCGAAAATGCCCGTTACACCGATGAATTTTTCCGCAAGCTCATCAAGGGACTTGCGTGAAAAGCGTTCATTGTCACGGTCAATCTCGTTGTCACAAAGGGTCACAGGAAAAATGTAAACCTCCTCAACGGAAAGCTCCTTGCGGGTGAATTTGTTGAGCTGTTCAAGTAAAGTTTTTTCATCCATTGGTTCAATCAAATCCTTTCTATCAATGCGCAATGCACAATTCGCAATGCGCAATTATGGTAGCATTCTCTGCAATAAAGCGACGTACCATAATTGCGAATTACGCATTACGAATTGCGAATTGAATTATGCGATATTAAGCACCTTAACTGCGTCTGCGGAAATTACAGAGAAGCCTGCATTTACCGCAACTGCCGCCGCTTCGGAAAGCTTGGAAATAAGCTTGTCAACCTCAACGACAACCTCGCCGCCTCTGATGAATTCCAGAGCACAGTTCTTGTCCATACCGATTGCGATATCGTCCGCAACCGCAGAGGAAACAACGATTTCTGCGCCGAATGGTGTGAGCATATTGCCGCCGCTTGTTGTGACAGCCTTGTTCATCTCGTCAAATGCAAGAATTTTCGCCGCCGTTGCAGGTGAACATACAACCGCATTCATTTCGCAGTTTGTGAACTTGCCCCAGAACGCCGCAAGCTCGGAGTAATTGAAATCGCCGCCTGTCATAGAAACAGTTTCAGCCGCCGCTGTTACCGCTGTGATTGCAGATGCTTCAATTGCCTTAGCAAGCTTTGCACCTACCGCACGGAGAGCTACCGCAAAAACGTCAAGTCTCTGCTGTCTGATTGCTTCATACGGAGCATTGATAAGACGTGCAAACTTCTTGAGTGCAATCGGTGCAGATGTAAGAGAAATGCTGCTTTCAGGAAGCGCACCGCCAACAGCAATTTCACCGTCGTATGCAGCTGTGCCGTCAGAAAGTACAATGCCGCGGCAGTCGATACCGTCTGCAATGCTCATTGCCGCAGTAATCTTGTTAACACAGCCGCTGTTAAGACCGCTTTCTACAGCACGTCTTACAAACTCAGGGAAAAGAAGTGCACTTTCTGCAGACTGGAAGAACTTGTCCACCTTGTCAGCATTTACACCCTTCACCTTGATGTCGAAGCGCTTCAGCTGACGTTCAAAAGCGTCAAGCTTTGCAAGACCGTCTGTGTAGTTTTCAGATGGGTCAAGCGCTTCAAGTGCCTGAGAGAAAGACTTGCCTGAAAGATTATAAAGACCCTTTTCGATTTTGATAGAATTAAACATATTAATATTCCTCCTGTTAATTTGATGACGAGTGTGGAGTGTGGAGTGAGGAGTTGTTGTGTAAACTATGGTTTTTCCCCTAACTCCACACTCCACTTTCCTAACTCCACACTCATAATTTTACATTCCAATTTCCTTTTCGATTTTCGCCGCCTGTGCGTTGTGAAGTCTTGCCTGTGCGAGGACAGCCTCGTCCTGAAGATTGATATTTTCCCACTCAACGGAAACGCTTCCGCTGCCGCCGATAAGCGCAAGATAGGTGCTGCAAATCTGCTTTATCACAGGCGTAAGCTGTCTGCGGTAAAACTCCAGCTCAGATGTAAGAATATCCGCCTGCTGTGAGGACATCCTCTCCGTTGAAGACCAGGTCAGACCAAGCAGAAACGGCGGCACGGAAAGCTTTGCAACAATCTGCTCAAGAAGCTGTCGCACGGGAATTTCCGTGTCGATAATCTGATTATCCGCACCGATAACCTTTATTCCCACGTCGCCCACCGCAACAAAGTCACGCACCTCGCCGCAGCGCATTGCGTTCATTCCCTCGCTCCATTCCTTTGCAATCTGCTGTGCACGCTCCTTTGCAAAAGCCATTTCGCTGCTGTCTGACGGCTTGTAGGTTACAGCGTAACGCACGTTACCCACACGGTCAAAATTCTGACCGATGCACTGATAAATTCTCATCAACACCGCCGAAATGCAGGGGAGTCCCCTGAGAATTGACTGACCGTCAGGATTTTTCGTGTTAGGATTGAGTGCACCGTAAACTATAAGCTGAGGATTTGCAGCAGCACGCCACTCGTTGTCATTGTCAAGCATAAAATAACGTCTCTCACAAGGGTTTTCACCTGCACGACAGCAGAAACGGTTGACGTTTATCGGAGCAATACCCTCCACATCGCCCGTCTGATGATTTACAAGTATCTCTGCCGCCGCTGAACCGTAAGTAAGCAGGCTGTCGAGAAATGCGTCAGTAAAAGCATAGATTGACACGCCGCCTGTGCCCACGGGAATTTCCTCAGTAAAGCTGTCCATAGCCTCCTGAAAGCGCTCATCAGCGCATATTACCCTGTAGCCGCCTGTAAGTCTGATAATTTTCTGAATTGCCGCATCGACAATCGGCACCGAATAACGCAGATTGTCATAAAGCTGACGCTCGTTTGCACCTCCCGGCTGAAGCGTGAACAGATTCACACCCTTTTCAGCAAACCTGCCGCCGCTTACCACACCGCACTCAATAGGCTTAATGTCAGCATCACGGCTCAGAAATCTTTTGATAATGTTCATAAATTCCTCCTGAATAAATATAAATTATAATTTATAGAGTTAGGAGTGTTGAGAGTGGAGTGTGGAGTTGTTGTGTAAACTATGGTTCTCTTTAACTCCTCACTCCACTCTCCAAACTCCACACTCACAGACAAATTACAATTTACCGTTTCACGTTCCCTGCCCAGAAACCGCCCTCGTCGCTGCGGAAGAACGGACTCGTCACAAAATACCTCATATCGTCCATAGCGTGGTCGTTTTCCTTGATGGGAACATCACCGCTGCGGCTTTCATCCCAGCGGTACAAGGTAAACTCCCTCAGAATGTCCGTGCAGCTTTCACTGAACATAAGCCTGCCGTCCCTTAAAGCGTCTGAACAGCGCCTTATGCCCGACAGCACGTCATTCTGTGCCTTTGTAACGGGAAACTCGCCGTGACGACGGATACATTCAATAAAAGATGCCGCCGACGGGTCAACGATAACTCCCTCGACCCGCCTGCCGCCTATAAGCTTACAAAGCCCCTCGTAATGTTCCTCGTCAGTCCTTGACATACCCTCCCGTTTTGAACTGTAATAATACTCGGCAATTCTGTACCACACTCCGTCATTCCTGCCCCATAAACCAAACGATGACGGATTGACCGTTCCGTAATCGCAGGAAACAACGTACTTCTCAAAGCTGTCGGGAAGCCTGCACACAACGTACTTTTCCTCCGAGAACAACGGGTACACCAGACCCTCTGCCGCTACCCATTTTCCCAGCACGAACCTGTCGTAGAACGTGCCCGAATAAAGCCGCTTGTATCTCTCACGGACTTCCTCCGAAAGTGACGGATTGTCGTCCATCGTGAAGTGCAGATACAGCGCATTCTTCTCCCTTGCCCTGAGCACCCACTCACGGTAAAACCAGTGATACGGATAAGACGGATTACAGCTGAACCAGATTTTCGAGCCGCTTACCGAGCACCTTGCCAACGCCTGCTCCACAAAGGAACGGGGCATCAGCACCACCTCGTCGAGCATTACACCGCTGAGCGTAATGCCCTGAATAAGAGCCGCCGAGCCTTCGTCCTTGCCGCCGAAAAAGTAGAAACGGTTCGTCCTGCCGCCTGCCGAAATGTCAGCATAGCTGCCGCTTACCTTTTCGGTGCAGCGGAAACCAAGCCCCCTCAGCGAGGACAGCAGCGGCGTAACAACATTTCTTCGCAATGAAGTAACCGTCTTGCCGCATATCGCAAAAACTCCGCCGTCAAATTCCGACATCGCCCACGCCGCAAAGGAAAGCGACATACAAAGTGTCTTGCCGCTGCGCACCGCACCGTCGCAGATGACCGCATCGCAGTTTCTGTGTTCTTTCGTCCTCCACCACGTCAGCACCGCAAGCTGCTTCTGAGAGAACTGCGTGAATTTCGCCAAACAACCAACCTCCGTTCAATTTCTTATTCAGCCTTGTCAGCAGCCGTATTTTCGGCAGCCTCGCCGATAGCATCGAAGAAGCTCTGTGCAAGGTCATCAACAGCCTTGCCGCTGCGGATTTCATTAAGCTTTTCAATAGCCTTGAGCCTGTCCGCAAATTTGATTTCGCAGACTCCCTTGCCGATTTTGAACTCGGCAACATTATAAAGGTCAAGCTTTCTTATGTCCGCCTCGGTAAGCTCCTCAGGATTGCTTTCCGCAAGAATTACCGCATCGTTTATCCTGCCGTTGATAAGCCTTTCGAGAGCGTCCTCAACCGTGCTTCCCACAGCCTTTTTCATCGTAACAGCCATTGAAGCCAGAAACCCGAATGCCTGAGGGTGAGAAAGAATTTTCATACCCTCCTCATAAGCAGACCCGTGAGCAAACCCACAAGCGGCGGCAGCCTCCTCAACGTTTCTGCTCCTGAAGAACTGATACAGAAATTTTTTCTGTGCCTTAGTGAGATTCTGCACCCATACACCCCCTTTCCGCAGAGCACCTTTGCGTATGCCCTACACAAAAAGGCTTAAAAAACGAAAAAGTTGCACGCGAACGTGCAACTTTCAGAAAAATATTTTTTTGTTTTATTGTGTATTTGTAGCAACGCACAAAATCACCGTGCAACTATTGTCAAGGCAGACATAAAAAGTCCGTGCCAAATATGACACGGACTTTCAGTTTGTCGAAAAAGACTTTTCGACAATGAATAGTGAATATTGAATAATGAAGAATGAATAATTAAGGAATTGCCTTCGGCAATAATATTAAAAACGTCCGCAAAGCGGACACTTTAACTATTCATTATTCTTTATTCATTATTCATTTTTCATTAGCCTGTCGACTTTATCGACAGGCTCAAAGTCCGTGCCAAATATGACACGGACCTTAAAATTATTCAAAAACAGCCTTGAGCGTAAAATCACCGCTGAAAGTTATCTCCGCAGAAGGAGAATTCGGGTCGGAAATTTCCGCACCCGTGCACTCCCAGCACTTGAATACCGCACCCTCAGCAGGCTCAGCCTCTACCGTCAGCGTGTAGTCAGGGAAATATCTTCCCGTGAATTCCTTGCCAAGGTCAAGCTTTGCACCCTCAACGTAAACCGTGCCCTTTGCCGCATCGGAACAATTGATTGTTACATTTGCAAACTTGCTTAAATCCATTGCATTCTGCATAAGACCGGGGAACACAAGATAACGCTTGTCCATAAAGGTTTCAAGCTGATAAAGCTTGTCGTTGTAATACTTTGTCGTATCCCAGGAAAGCCACTCAGGACCGAAACGGTCAAAGGTATCGGGAACAAGCTTCTTGTAAACCGTGCCCATCTCATTGATAAGTGCAACAGCCTTTTCCTTCTCAAAGTTCACATTACGCATATTGCACATCGCTGAAACAAGTTCTTCCTTGAAGCCTTCGTTTGCATAAAGCGACCAGAACATCGCCGCAGGATTTCTTGTTTCTTCGCCTGTTTCCTCGTCAACGGTTATCGCTTCAATTTCCGCAGCAGCATCAAACACCTTTGTGATGTTGTCCATTGTGTAGGTGTTTCCGTCAGCGTAAATACCTGTCGAATAATCTGTGTCGTAAACAAGCATACGCCACTTTCCGTCAGCATAAACGCTGTCCTCACCCGTATCCCTTACTCTCCACATCTGCCAGTTGTTGCCCTCGAAAATGCTGTCCTCATTATAGATGTAAAGATTAAGCGCAAGCATATCAACATAGCTTCCTATGTCAATCATTTCGCACGCCTTTGCATAGTTTGCCTCGTCCGTCATATCGTTAGACGTGATAAAATCGAACATATCGTTGTAAAGGCTGATGTCCTCATCGTTGCCCTCCTCGATTTTGTTCTTCTTCACAATAACGATATTCTTGTTGTCAAGACCATAGTTGTTTTCAATGTAGTTATCGGAGTAATCCTCCGCCATAGTGTACATTCCCCAGTATTCGCCGTTAAGGTATACAACGCACGGCGCAGCAGCCATTGTGTCAAATCTGCCGCCCTCAGCAAGCTTCTGAAGATACGGGTCACGGATTTTTGCATAGTCGCAGTCGTTGCCGCCGTTGCGGAGTACGAAGGACTTGTACTTCGTAACCTCGCCCGTCCCGTCGCTTCGCTGAACATTCGGAATAATCGGATATTCAATCGCCTTTAAGCCGTAATCCTCCCTTGCAACAACACGGAAGCTTTTCTGAGTTGCACTTCTTGAAGCCGCACCCATAATACGGAAGCCCACATCCTGCATAAAGCCTGCACCTGTTGCGTCTATGTATTCAAGATTTACGGGACGCTCCCACTCTCTGCCCCTGTTTGAGTAGTTGCCCTCAGCCTGCCACGCTTCATAAGGACCTGTCTGCGCCGCAACCCATTCGTCATAGGTTTTTCCGAGGACATAAATGCCCTTTTCGTAATCATAAAGGTTATCCGCCTCAGTCAGAAGCGATATGACAGGCACTTCACCGTATTCCTCGTTACGGTCAATTCCGACCCAGAATGTGCCGTTTCGCACCTGACTTTTTGTCCCGTCAGGAAGATATGCAACCGCCCTGATTACGTTTGCTTTTTTGACCTTGCCGTTGGGAATGTAATCTCCGCCTGCACTTGTACCCGTCTGCTGACTTAGCCTATTGGGAGAATTGGTGTTGTTGGTGAGAACAATTCCACCCATATAAAGAGTATCAGTATCATCAGGTACACTTCCGTCAGTAGTGTAATAAATCTTTGCACCCTCAACGCCGCAGTTCATTTCAAGAGTGATATCCTCAGCGTAAAAACCGCTTCCGTAGTTGAAAGTGACGTCATTCAAATCCCTCGCAGGTGCAGCAGTATACACAGCCACAACAGCAGGTGCTTCATCGGCATCCTTTCCCGAATTTTCACAGCCTGCAAACCCTGCACACATCACAAGCGCAAGAATTGCAGCAATAAATTTATTCAAAGCTGAACGCATAATATTCCTCCATACAATTTTTAAAAATTATATCACGAAGCGTCCTCGATTGTCAACCAAAAATGGAATTTACTTCATATAAAGTGCCATTTCAGATTTGATAATATTCTGATAGTCCATAGCAATTGCCGCATATTTCCTGTCAAGCCTTATCAGCCTGCGGAGTGCGTCAATGCAGTTCTTGTAGTCACGGTTGTTTCTGAGAATATTAATTTCCGCCATTGTAACCGCCGCCATAATCTCAGCAGGAATACTGTTCTCACCGAAAGCGTTCAGATACATAATTCCAAGATTTCCTGCCGTGCTGTACAGGAATGACGCAGACGTATTCACTTTAAGCAAGCCGTTTATCGTGCACAGACAAGCCCTTGCCGCCGTGTAGATATCGCCCCTTGCAACATCGCTGAAATCAATTTTTGAAGCCCTTTCAGCAAATCCCCTGATTGTGCGGAAGCCTGTTTCCATAAGCCGTTCAACGTCCTCACATTTTGAAAGGTACGGAACAGGCGCAATGCCCTCATCAACCATTATGTAAAGCAGGTCAGGGTAGTCCATCCCGTGCTTTTCAGCATACGTCATCAGACGTGCTTCACCTGCACCTCTGCCCGAAAAATGCTCCTTGTAAATCGAAACCAGCTTGCGCTGAGAAGCAGATTTGAGATTTACCGATGACAGCTTGTTGATAACCGCGTTACGTTCATTTTCAGGCATTTCAAACACCAGCGAACGGAACGCACGGAAAAGTTCCTTCTGCAGCTTGCCGTCGCCCTCCGAAAGAACTGAAACAAGCTTCTTTGAGTCATACTCGTTCAATAAGCTTTTTTCCTGTGCAATACGGTTGTAGAAGTATTCACTGTTGCCGCTGTAAACTGAAACAGGGTAATTTCTGAAGCTGTTTTCAGCCTCCTTGTAATGCCTTGTTTTTATGCAGCAGACAGCATAATACAAATTCATCTCCGCAAGAGCATTTTCGTCCGACATATATCTGTAGGAATAAAGTATGTCACGGGTGTTGATGTTCTGCCTTTTAATTGTATCGTACAGACTGAAATAGCTGTTTGCCATTTCATAAGCCTCATCGTATCTTTCCGATGAGTAGAGCGCAATCGCCGCAAATGCAATAATTTCAAGGTCGGTGCTGCGGATTTCATTCTTAATCTCCTTGCTGAGAGAGAAATATTCCTCGTGAACCCTGACAGCATCATCATAACGTCTGCGTGCAACATATGAGGAAATCATACAATGATAAAGTGCAAGCACATAATCGTCGTTATTTTCCTTGCAAAGCGCAATACCCTTTTCAAGATATTCGTAAGCCAGTGCCTCGGTTTCCTTGTCGGAATTCAGCGCCTCGAAAAGCTCACGGTACAGCGAAGCGCTTTCCTCGCCCGACTCCAGACGATTTTTCAGTATCTCATAGTTACGCTTTGATTTTTCGGCACTTACCGTCTGCACATAACCGTAATGGTCTGCAATATCCTTAATCAGACGAACAGGCGGTCTGTGCGTATTGAGCTTTTCGTGCACAGGATTTATAAATTTTGTCTCGGGAAGAATTTTTGTAAGTCTCGGCACAAAGAAATCCACATATCTGCCTGTTCGCTCAGGATTGTTGTAATTTCTTACCGAAAATGAAGCGGAGTTGTATTCCTTGTATTCCCCGGACTTGAAAAAGCTTATTATATCATCACAGGAAATGAAAATTTCGTCAGCGTCCACCGACATAAACCATTCGCCCTGCGCCTGCATAAGTCCGACATTTCTTGCAGCGGAAAAATCATTTGTCCACTCATAGAAAAGAACCTTGTCCGTGTATTTTTTCGCAATCTCAACCGTGCCGTCAGTTGACCCCGTGTCAACAATAATCAGCTCGCTGCTGATATTTTTCAGAATAGGTTGAAGCGCTTCAAGGCATCTGCCAAGCATCTTTTCCTCATTTTTAACAATCATACCGATGGTAAGCAGCATTGTTCCAACTCCTTTTCAGAATGGGATATATTGTATTTATAATAACATATTTGTGTTTCAATTGCAATAAGCGCCGTGCAAGCAGCCCTGTACCGTGTTCCTGCGCCGCATCTCCTTGTCAATGCCGTTCAGTACGGACTTTTTGTCCCTGCTCCACAGCGGCGCAATAAGCGTTTCACGGTCGCCGTCCCCCGTAAGACGCTCAATCAGCGTGTCAGGGTGCAGCCTCTCCAGCTGGTCGCAGACCGTTTCAATGTAATCCTCCATTGACATTTCCGCAAACTCGCCCCGCTCAAACATCTCCGCCAGCACCGTGTCCCTTATAATATGAAGCAGATGAATTTTTACAGCGTGAGGACGAAGCCTGCCAAGCTCCTCAGCCGTTGCAAGCATCATTTCTCTTGTCTCAAAGGGGAGACCGTTTATGATATGCACGCATACATTTATGCCACGCTTTTCAAGCATTTCATAGCCGCGCAGAAAATCCGAATATGTGTGACAGCGGTTGATAAGCGCCGCCGTCCCGTCGTGAATTGTCTGCAAGCCAAGCTCCACCGTCAGATATGTTTCACGGGACAGCTCCGCAAGATAATCCGCCGTTTCCTCGCTTATGCAGTCAGGTCTTGTTGAAACCGCAAGTCCCACCGTGTTTTCGCAGGCAAGCGCCTCGCCGTACAGCCTTTTCAGCCTGTCAAGGGGAGCATAGGTGTTGGTGTTTGCCTGAAAATAGGGAATGTAGAACAGGTCGTCCCCCCACTTGTTCACAAGCTTTTTTCTGACCTCGTCAAATTGCTCTGAGATGCTCCTGCAAGGACTGCCGCCGAAATCGCCGCTGCCCTTTGCCGAACAGTAAATACACCCGCCCGTGCCCTTTGTCCCGTCAATGTTCGGACAGGTAAATCCGCCGTTCAGACTTATCTTTACCGCTTTTTTGCCGAAGCGCTTTTTCAGATACGCACTCTGCATATTGTACCGCTTGTTTGTAGCAGGGTCAGGCAGAATAATCCCCATTTTCAGCACTCCTTTTTTATATATTTTTAACGGATTTCAAGTCTTTTTTTTTACTATTATAGCGTATTATTCAGAAAAATGCTACTTAATTCGGCAAAAAAGCTATTGCAATTTTTGTTTTTTGTGGTATAATGAAAGGGTATAGATATATAAATTTACAGAACGGAGGGCGGCTTTTATGAAAACTGTTATGGTTACAGGTGCATCCGGGCTTATCGGAAGCGAACTTTCTGAAGCCTTGCTTGCTAAAGGATTTAAAGTAATAGGTGTTGACAATACCCCTGGTGCATCAGTCAACAATCCTAATTATGTATTTGTTCAGACTTCTATCGATGATAAGGATACTGTTACAAGAGCTATGTCCGAACACAGAATTGATGTGCTCGTCCACACAGCTTGTTCCGTAGATAACGACCTGCCTAATATTATTACATCTGCTCACGAAAAGCAGTCTGCAGCAGTTGACAAATATCTTTATAAAAATGCTGTTTCAGCAGGTGTGTCTGATATCATTCTCCTCAGCACACACCTTGTTTACGCTCCGCAGAAAACCCGTGAGCCAATCCGTGAAACCGCTGACGAAAAGCCTGCAAGTGATTATGCAAAAATGAAATTTGACAGCGAAAAGGCTCTCGCAAAGGTTATCAAGGGCGCAGGCTCCTGCAAGGGCGTTATCGCAAGAGTTTGCCCAATTTACACAAAGACATATGTACCTAATCTCCACGCTAAGATTTTTGACCCTAAGGATAACTGCTCATATATCTACGGCTACGGCGATTACGGCTTCACATTCTGCTGTCTGTACAACTTCATCGACTTTGTTCTCGGTGTTCTCACAGTAAACGGCGGCATCAACTATCAGGGCGTGTATAACGTCTGCGATACAAAGCCTATCCTTGCAAAGGAAATCGTTGAGTTTGAAAGAGCACACCACAAGCTCGGTGCTGTTATCCAGCGTAACTACAGCGTTGTTAAGTCCATCGGCTTCGGCAACAAGGACGCAAAGGTTGACTACCGTTACAACGACCCGAGCATTGTCTGCAGCAACGTTTCCTACGACAACACAAAGGCACAGAGAATTTCCACATTCAGATGGAAGCTTTCCAACACAAAGTAATATAAAAGCTGAACCGTCCTCATTATTGAGGGCGGTTTTTGTTAAGGCGTTAAAGTATAAGTATCCCTATATCATTACTATAAAAATGTGTCGAAATATAGTGTAAAGCGCACAATTCTCAACAGCTTGCTTGACATATTTTTTGTAATGGTGTATAATATCTATGTATTAAAATTTGAAAGGGATCGCCTATGGAAAACCGTGATTATGTAATTGTTACCGATACGACAACCGATATGGGTGCTGACTATTATAAGGAAAACAACATCCCGTATATTGCCCTGCACTACATTATGGACGACAAGGAGTACGTCCAGTATGCCGAGGACGGTATTGATATAAAAACTTTTTACGATAAAATCAGAAACGGAAGTATGCCTAAAACTTCGCAGGCTTCCTATGAGGATTTGTACAACATCTTTGAAAAAATCGTCAAGGAAGGCAAGGATATCTTCTACCTGTCTTTCTCAGCCGCACTCAGTGGTTCTTACCATACCTCCACTATTGTTGCAGGCGATATTTCTGAAAAGTATCCTGAACGCAGGGTGAAATGCATCGACTCTGCAGCTGCCTGCGGCGGTGAGGGTCTGCTTCTTGATATGTGTATCAGAAAATACAACGACGGTTATTCTCTCGACAAGCTTGTTTCCTATGCCGAGGAAACCAAGAATAAAATCGCTCACTTTGTAGTTGCCGATGACCTTAACCACCTCCACCGCGGCGGACGTGTTTCAAAGGTTTCCGCAGTAGTAGGCGGTATGCTCGGCATCAAGCCCCTTATCCACGTCAACGACGAGGGTAAGCTTATTCCTTACGGCAAAGTCCGCGGAAGAAAGGCTGCTATTGAGTCAATCGGAAATCAGATGAAGAAAAAATATATCCCCGGCGCAAACGAGGAAATCTTCATCAACCACGCCGACTGCCTTGAGGATGCCGAATATCTTGGCAATTACGTCAAAAAGCTTATGCCTGACGTAAAAAGAGTCCGCTACGGCGATATCGGTGCTGTAATAGGCTCTCACACGGGCGCAGGTACCCTTGCACTTTTCTTTGTTGCTGAAAACAAAGCACCTGTTGAATAAAAACGAAAACTCCGCTGCACAAACAGCGGAGTTTGAGCCTGTCGATAAAGTCGACAGGCTAATGAAAAATGAATAATGAATAGTGAATAGTTAAGGTGTCCGCTTTGCGGACATTTTTAATGTTATTGCCGAAGGCAATTCCTTAATTATTCATTCTTCATTATTCAATATTCA
>JAFQIY010000048.1 GCA_017415165.1 Oscillospiraceae bacterium
GAACTCGATATAAAGACTAATTTCCCGAAAGGAGAATAAACCAATGAAAAACACATTAAAGAAAACATTATCATTACTGTTGGCTGTAGTAATGATGCTCACAATGACATTGTCTGCATCAGCTATGCAGATTTTTGTTAAAACCCTCGAGGGCTTAACTATAACCCTTGAAGTGGAACCTAATGACTCTATTGATGCTATTAAGGCGAAAATTCAGGAGAAAGAGGGAATTCCTCCTGATCAGCAGAGATTGATTTTTGCCGGCAAACAGCTTGAAGAAGGAAAAACTCTTTCGGATTACAATATTCAGAAGGAATCAACTATTCATCTTGTTGTACATATCCGTGGCGAGGAAGAAGCACCGACACCTGACGAAACCTGCAAGTACTGTGGCAGATCCGTGCACGACGACAGCTTTGCAGAAAATCTTATTTGTCTGATCCTGATGTTCATCAATCTTATTAAGTCAATATTTTGATTAATAAAAATTAAAAGGAGATGAAATTAATGAACAAAACCTTAAAGAAAACTTTATCAATCATTCTCACAATCTTAATGCTTGCAACATCTATTCCCTTTGCCTTCGCGGCAGATGAAAAAGCACACGATGCTGTTGCAGTTGAATTTGCTGAGTCAGGTTTTATTAAGGATAATCAATCAGTTAATCAGTGGAATTATTCAAGCAGCTATGCTGAAGGTCCGAGTAATATGCTTGACGGAGATCAGTATTCAAAGTTTTGTGTTGTTATATATAATAATATCGCATTTAGTGATTTATGTGATTACTACTATGTTACCGCAAAAACAACAGACGAAACCGGTGTTTCCATTTCAGGATATCAGTTTACAACCGGCAATGATGCCCCGGAGAGAGACCCTGTTTCATGGAAATTTTACGGCTCAAACGATAATATAAACTGGGCAGTTATTGATTCCAAAGTAAATGCCGATATATCTGAAGAGCGTAACAGTGAAGTTAATTTTATGTTGGGCAAAAACTCAGAAAATTATAAATATTTTCGGTTTGAATTTGCGGCTTTAAGAGAAGATCAGACAACATTCCAGCTCAGCGAGATCGTACTTTTTGAACAGCATATAGCAGGATTTGAATCCTGCGGCGGTTATGTATGTAGTGTTTGTGATATATGGTACAGCGAAGGTGCAGCCTCACACGAAAAATTCACTAACGGAATCTGCGATGCTTGCGGCTACAAATGTACCCATAAGGGTATGGAAGATAACATCTGTGATGATTGCGGTTTAGAATGTGCTCATGCAGATGCTGTTCAGGATTGCAGAGGTTATTATTGTGCAGCTTGCCTGTCATTCTACGGCGAACCAGGTGAACATACCTTTGTCAACAACACCTGCTCAAGCTGTGGCATTAAAGGAGGCTCTTGCGGAGATAACGGAGATAATGTCATATGGCTCCTTAATGACGATGGCTTACTGATTATCAGCGGCGAAGGTAATATATATGACTATCAAGCTGATGGCGTAGCATCACCGTTTGCTTGGAACTCAGAAATTAAAACAGCTGTTATAGAAGACGGCATAACCAATATACCCAGTAGTTTGTTTAACAGTTGTCAAAATCTTAAAAGCGTTACAATAGGCAATGATGTTGAAAGCATAGGCTCTATGGCATTTTATTATTGCCAATCTCTTGAGAGCGTAACAATCGGTAACAGTGTAAAAAATATAGGTGAAAGAGCATTTCTTGGTAACGATAGGCTTAAAAATGTAGTTATTCCTGATAGTGTTAAAAGTATAGGTAGTGAAGCATTTTATGAATGCATAGGCCTTGAAAGTTTAACAATCGGAAAAGGTGTAAACAGCATAGGCGAAAGAGCTTTTTCAGAGTGCACAGCTCTTGAAAGTGTAATAATTCCCGGAAATGTTGTAACCATAGGCGAAAATGCATTTGCTTACTGTGAGGGGCTTAAAACTTTAACAATTTCCGAAGGTGTGAAATATATAGACGAAAATGCATTTCGAAATTGCAGTAATCTTGAAAGTGTAATGCTTCCCGACAGTATAAACAGCATTAGTTATTGTGCTTTTTATAATTGTCCGAAACTTGAGAGCGTGACAATTCCCGACAGCGTAACAAGTATTGGCGATAGGGCTTTTACCTATTGCAGAAATCTTAAAAGCATTACAATTCCCAACAGTGTAACAAGCATAGGCGAATATGCGTTTTCATCTTGCACAAGCCTTGAAAACATAATAATCGGCAGCAATGTAACATCAATTGGTGCAGAAGTTATAAGTTCTTGTGATGCGCTTGAAACTCTGCACTTCATGGGAACTGAGGAGCAGTGGGAAGCAATCACAAAGCCTGCTGATGCGGCAGATGCTATTAACACGATTACCGTTCATTTCGACACATTTGAAGAAAAGGCAGGTTTTGCACCAACCTGCGGAACTGACGGACACACAGCAATTCTTTACTGCAAAGTATGTGATGACTATGTTTCAGGCGAAGTAATTCCTGCAACAGGTGACCACGATTGGTCAGATGCAAGCGGCATCTGCACAGGCTGCGGAACAGAATGTTCTCACGAATGGGACGAAGGCGTACTCACAAGACCCGTATATGATGCAGTTCTCGGCTCAAAGGACGGTTATTACACCTACACCTGTACTGTTTGCGGTAAAGAAAAGACAGAAGCTGTAAAGAGCGCTGACTACTCAGCTTATGAAGCAGCTTCAGAAGAGATCAATACTTTACTTCAGTCTGACGAGCTCACCAATGCAGCAAAGCAGGCAATCTATTCAGCGGCTAATGAATGCGGACTTCTCTCCAATGACCTTATGGAAAGCGAGCAGAATAAAGTTGATTCTTTAGTTGCAGAGCTTGAAAAAATCGTTGACACAGCTGAAGAAAAAATCGCAAGCGGCGAATATGTCAAGGCTGATTACACAGAAATTGACGAAGCAATCAAGGCTGTTGAAGATAAGCTTGCTGATGAAAATATTACAGACGAAGGCAAGGCCGGTTTAGAAGAAATCAAGAAGCAGCTCGAAGAAAAGAAGGCTGACGGCAATACAAGCGAAGCTGACCTTGCAGAGCTTGAAAAGGCTCTTAAGGACTACGAAGCAGAGCTTGACAAGGGTATTGAAGACGGTACACTTGTTGAGGTTGACGGTGATAAACTTGCAGTGGAATTTAATAAGAAGTTTGCAGAAAAGCTTGAAGCAGAAGGATTGCTTGATGAGTATAAGGATTTCATAGATAACCAAAAAGCAACCAATGAAGCATTAGCGGAAATAAATGAAGTAAATGATCTTCTGTATTCTCTTGAAGGCACTGTAGCTGAAAATGCTGAAAATATTGAAAAGATCAACGAAATGATGGATCATGTATTTACATCATGGGAGAACTGCCTCAGAGGTACTCATAATTTCAAGGATTATGAAGTAACATCACCTGAAAAGTGTGGTAAAAATGCAGTTGAAACAAGCACCTGCTGGTTCTGCGGTGAAACGGACGAAAGAGAAGTCGAAGGCACAGCTCTCACTCACTCCTTCACAAAGTACGAAGTAACAGAAGAAGCAGAGTGCGGCAAGGCAGGTAAGGAAGTTGCTTCCTGTGACCTCGGCTGCGGTGCAACTGATGAAAAGGAAATCCCTGCACTTGAGCATGCCGACAAAGACGGTGACTTAAAGTGCGACCACGGCTGCGGACATGAGTTTGAACAGCCCGTTGATCCCGAACAGCCCGACACACCTGACGAGCCCACAGATGATAATTGTGATCACCTTTGCCACAAATCAGGCTTTCTTGGATTCTTATGGAAGATAGTTCGCTTCTTCCAAAAACTCTTCGGCATTCAGC
>JAFQIY010000049.1 GCA_017415165.1 Oscillospiraceae bacterium
TCAGTCTATGCTTGCTCAGGCAAACCAGCTCCCACAGAGCGTTCTCTCACTTCTCCAGTAAGAGATTCCCTGAACAATCTAAACTTTCTGCTTGACTGTTCTAAACAAAATGAAGTCCACTCCTTCGGGGGTGGACTTTTTTGTACATATACGAAAAAACGGACGGTGATGAACCGTCCGTTGATTTTATTTCTCCAAATCCTCCAGCCACAAGCGTACACAAGCGTCGGACGGCATATTCCAGTCACCGCGGGGGGACAGGGAAACCGTGCCGACCTTAGGGCCGTCAGGCAGGCAGGAACGCTTGAACTGCTGAGTGAAGAAGCGGCGTACGAAAATTGTGAGCCATTTTTTTATTGTTTCGCTGTCGTAAATTCCGTCAAAGGTTTTCTCGGCAATGCGCAGGATTTTGCTTGGTGCAAATCCACAGCGTACCAAGTAGTAGAGGAAGAAATCGTGCAGCTCGTAAGGTCCGACGATATCCTCAGTTTTCTGGGAAATTTCACCCTCCTTAGGCGGAAGCAGCTCAGGGGAAACAGGTGTGTCAAGAATATCACGGAGCACCTCGGCAAGCTTTGCATCCTCGGTGTTGCTGCTCTCAAATGCAACAAGGTGACGCACCAGCGTTTTCGGCACAGAGCCGTTTACGCCGTACATCGACATATGGTCGCCGTTGTAGGTTGCCCAGCCAAGCGCAAGCTCGGAAAGGTCACCCGTGCCGATAACAAGTCCGTTCATCATATTTGCAATGTCCATCAGCACCTGTGTACGCTCACGTGCCTGCGAGTTTTCGTAGGTTACATCAAGGTTGCTTTCGTCATGTCCGATGTCGGCAAAGTGCTGACGTACAGCGGCGGCGATGTTTATTTCCTTTAAGGTTACGCCGTAAGCTTCGGCAAGATAGTACGCATTGTTCTTGGTACGGCTTGTAGTGCCGAAGCAAGGCATTGTCACGGTAACAATTCCCTTGCGGTCAAGTCCCAGCATATCGAAAGCGTGAACAGTCACGATGAGAGCGAGTGTGCTGTCAAGACCGCCTGAAAGTCCCACAACAGCTGTCTTTCCGTTGATGTGGCGAAGACGTGTGGCAAGTCCCGTTGCCTGCATCGTGAGGATTTCCTCACAGCGATTGCGGAGCTCGTCCTTGTCTTCGGGTACAAACGGATTGAGCGAAAATCTGCGTGTAAGGTTAAGGTCTTTTTTCTTTAGTGAGAAAACGTATTCCAACGCTCTTTCCTTATTTGTTGCAGCAAAATTCTTGTCGGCACGTCTTTCTGCGGCAATTCTGAACAGGTCGATTTCGGTGTAGGTTATACCTGTTGTAAACTTCCTGCTTTCAGCAATCGTTTTTCCATTTTCGGCAATAAGATTGTAGCCGCTGAAAACAAGGTCACGGGTCGACTCGCCCATACCTGCGTTTGCACGGATATATCCGCAGTGAAGTTCGGCAGATTTCACCTCCGCAAGCTTTTTCACGGCACTGCTTCTGCTCACGATTTCAGGTGAAGCGGAGAGGTTGCAGATAACGGTTGCACCTGCCTTTGCAAGGTTTTCGGAGGTGTTGTCGTCGCCAATTTCTATGCCGAGTGCAAGCTCGGGGAAGGTTCTGCACGCAAGAACAAGTTTGCCAAAAGGTATGCAGTAATTTAAAGCTTCATCAGGGTCGATAAGCTCCTGTCCGTCTTCCCAAGCAGTAAAAACACCTGCTTCGGAAGCAGAAATATTCTTTTTCGGAACAATTCCTACAACATCGCCATTCCATATCACAGCGGCACAGTTGTAGAGTTTGTCATACACCTCATAGGGCAAACCCACAATTATTACAGCGTCGCACTTTGCAGTAGCCTTTGCAATTTTTTCAAGAGCCGCCTTTGCCCCGTCAAGCAATGTATTTTGCAGGAACAAATCCCCGCAGGTACTTCCCGTGATGCAAAGCTCAGGGAAAACTATTACAGAAGCGTCATTGCGTGCCGCTTCCTTTGCGTACTTAATTATTTCATCGGCATTGTGACTGCAGTCGGCAACCTTTATATCGGGTGTTACCGCCGCAACTCTGATAAATCCGTCTTTCATTTCAATCAACCTTTCGGATAAAGTATAACTATATTATATAGTATTTTTTTCTGTTTAGCAATAATCTGAGAATAAAAAGTTGATTTTTTACAACAAGTATAGTATAATTATACTGATTGAATATTTTGTTTTTCAGAAAGGATTGATATTATGGCAAAAATTGATTACCCATATGTATGGACGGACAAGAAGCGTACGCTTTTCGGTCTGCCGATTTCCTTTACACGCTATATTCTTACGGAGAAGAAGCTTATCACAAGAAAGGGTCTGCTGTCCATTACTGAGGACGAAATCGAACTGTACCGTGTTATTGACAAGAGTCTTAAACAGCCTTTCGGTCAGAGAATTTTCGGATGCGGCACTATCCACATCAATTGCCGTGATACAGATACTCCTGTCAAGGAGGTCATTTCGGTAAAAAATCCCCGTGGCTTTATGAATATTCTCGAAGAACACGTTGACAAACAGCGTGACAAGTACCGCACAAGAGGCAGAGATATGATTGGTGCTGACCTTGACGGAGATGACTGTGACTGTGACCACGAATAATATACCCGGATTTATCAAGGAAAAACAGGATTGCTGGGACTATCTCCGTGAAACCGACCTACCTATATTTGTATATGGTATGGGGGACGGTGCGCTGAAAATTATGCGTGTCTTTGAGCAGTATAAAATTCCTCTTGCAGGCTTTTTCGCCAGCGATGAGTTTGTACGCGGCCATACCTTTGAGGGGCACCTCGTCCACACGCTGTCACAGATTGAAGCGCTTATCGACGAGTTTGTGGTGGTGCTTGCTTTTGCGGCAGGATACCAGAGTCTGTACGACAGGATAAACGAGATTGCAAAGAAGCATATTCTGCTTGCGCCTGACGTGCCTGTTGCAGGTGAGGGACTGTTCACATACGGCTACTGCGTGGAAAATGCGGAGAAAATTCAGGCGGTTTACGATATGCTTGCGGATGAAAAATCAAAGCAGGTTTTTGCCGACGTGATAAACTTCAAAATCAGCGGCAAGATTGATTATCTCAACAACTGCACCACGCCCAAAGAGGAGATTTACTCCGAAATCATAAAGCTTGGCAAGGACGAGGTTTTCGTGGATTTGGGTGCGTACAACGGTGATACGGCGCAGGAGTTTATAGACGCTTGCGGAAACGAATTCCGTCACGTCTATGCTTTTGAGCCTAACCCGAAAAATTACCGCAAGATGACGAAAAATCTCCCAGAAGATGAGCGCATCACGCTTTTCAACGGTGCGGCTTGGAGCAGGTGCGGCACGATAGAGTTTTCTGCAAACGAGGGAAGAATGTCCCGTGCAAACGGTGCGGGGAAAAAGGTTGAGATACCTACCTATGCAATTGACGAGGCTGTTACGGAGCAGGCTACGGTGCTGAAGCTTGACGTTGAGGGTGCTGAGCGTGAGGCTATTCTCGGTGCAAGGCGGCATATCGCAGGGGGCACGAGAATTCTCTGCTCGCTGTATCACAGAAATGAGGATATGTTCGACCTGCCGTTGCTGATAAAGGAAATCAACCCGAACCTGAAATTCTACATCCGCCACCAGCTTTACATTCCCGCGTGGGAAACAAATTTATACTGTCAATAATTCTCGGTTTACAGGGTAGTATTCTCGTAAGCCGCTGGGGCAAACCTTTCTGAAGAAAGGTTCTTCCCCAGACCCCTTTCCAAAGACTTTAAGTCTAATTTTCCATATAGGGCTTTAGCCCTATATGGAAAATTACATTAGAAGTTTTAGGGAGGGAGTTTGAGGGATGACCCTTTTCCAAAAGGGTCTCCCTCAATGGTTTACAAGACCACTATCCTGCAAATCAAAAATTTCTGAAAGGATAGATTATGCTTACAATGCTTTACACGGTTGGCGATAAGATTTATGTCAACCTTACAAATCGGTGTCCCTGTGCGTGTACGTTCTGTATACGTCAGAACGGGGACGGCGCTTACGGCTCGGACAGCTTATGGCTGGAGCGTGAGCCAACAGTTGATGAGGTGATTGCCGAGTTCGGCAAGTACGACATCAGCAAATATACTGAGGTTGTTTTCTGCGGCTATGGTGAGCCTATGGAGCGTGCGGAGGACGTTGCCTTCATCGGACGTTACATCAAGGAAAATATCGGTCTGCCTGTACGTCTGAACACCAACGGACTTGGTGATAAAATCCACGGCAGGTCTACCGCTGAAATGCTGGAGGGTGCGGTTGATATAGTGTCAATTTCACTTAATCAGTGTGATAAGGAAAAATACAATGCCGTGACCCGTCCAAAATGGGAGGACGGATTTGATGCAATGATTTCATTTGCGGCAGACTGCAAAAAATATGTGCCCAAGGTGATGTTCACGGTTGTGGACGTTATTCCGCCTGAGGATATCAGCAGATGCAAGGCACTGGCGATGTCGCTTGGAATTGAATTAAGGGTACGCCTATATGATAGTTGATTAAGATTTTATATATTAAGGAGAAGAAAAAATGGCAAAGGAATTTTACGCAAGAAAAACTATGCACAAGGGGATTGAGGTTGTTGAGCTTGCCGCTGACGGCTACTACGCAATTGTTGCACCGTCTTTGGGCAGCAATGTCCTCCGTTTCCGTGATAACGAAAAGGGTATGGAGATTTTCCGTTACAGCGACGACCTGACAATCAGCGAGTTTATGAACTCACCTGAAATCTGGGGTCTGCCTACACTTTATCTGCCTAACCGTCTTGACAACGGCGTGCTGAAAACCTCTGACGCAGAATATCATTTTCCTGTAAACGAAACACGTTTCGGTAACCACCTTCACGGCTTCCTTCACAAGGCTGCTCACAAAATCAAGGCGCTTGCAGCTGACAAGACAGGAAAAGCTTACGTTACAACTACATATACCCACGATGAAAGCAGCTTTTTCTTCAACTGCTTTCCTCTCAAATTTACTGTTGATATTACAATCGAGCTTTCCAAGGACGGTCTGAAGCATACTTTCTCTATCACAAACAAGTCCAAGAAGATGCTTCCGATTTCAATTGCAACACATACAACAATCAACGCTCCGTTTGTTGACGGCGGCAAGCAGGAAAATATCCGTTTGCAGGTTCCTGCTGTAAAGAAGCTCCAGTTCAACAAGAAAAGATGGCTCCCTAACGGCAGACAGCTTAACCTTACCGATTACGATATGGAGTACGTTAACGGAACAATGTGTCCTGTTCTCAAGGATATCTGCAACGATATGTACACAGCAGGTACAGTTAAGCTTGACGGCGAGGACTTCTACGGCTGCGTAATGACTGATACCGAAAGCGGAAAGAAAATCTGCTATGAGGTTGATGACAAGTATAAATTCTGGATTGTATGGAACCACGAAGGCTTTATGAACTATTTCTGTCCTGAGCCGATGACTGCTCAGGTTAATGCGCCTAACCTTGATATGCCAAGAGAAAAGAGCGGCTACGAGGAGGTTGCACCGAAGCAGACATACACTGTTTCCCAGAGATTTTTCACTAAATAAAATTACATATTGTATAATTTGGAGTAAATATTATGAAATTGATGTTTGCATCGGATATCCACGGCAGTGCACCAAGCTGTGAGCTTATGCTGAAACGATTTGACGAGGAAGGGGCTGAAAAGCTGTTCCTGCTGGGTGATATCCTTTACCACGGTCCGAGAAACGACCTGCCTGAGGGGTATGCTCCCAAAAAGGTCATCGCAATGCTTAATGAGCGCAAGGCTGATTTGCTCTGCGTAAGGGGCAACTGCGATACCGAGGTTGACCAGATGGTGCTGGAATTCCCTATTCTTGCGGAGTATGCTTTGCTGTATCTTGATGGAAAGCAGGTGTTTGTTACCCACGGACACAAGTTCAACACCGCAAATCCTCCCGCATTGAAGAAGGGGGACATTCTTCTGCACGGTCATACCCACGTTCAGATTTTTGACGACAGTAATGGCTATGTATATATGAACCCGGGTTCTGTTTCCCTGCCAAAGGAAAACAAGCAGAAAAGCTATATGATTTATGAGGACGGCATTTTTACGGTGAAATCACTGGAAAACGCTTCCGATGAGATGTCATACTGCATAAAATAACGGCATTTTGTTACTGAATTGTCACCATTTGTCACTGTATTGTTCTCGTTATTTAATTGACTTTACATTAATTTAATGTTAAAATGTGTATACAGGATAAAAATAACTTAGGCAAAATGTCTGCCGTCTTTAGGCGGCAAGCAGCTTATTGAATTCAAAAGAAATGGAGGAGTTTTTATGGCAAAAACAATGAAATCGCTGCTCAGTGTTTTTCTGGCAGTTCTTATGGTTTGCTCGCTGATGGTTGTTCCGTCAAGTGCGGCAAAGGTGTCGCTCAATAAGACTTCCGTTACTGTTACAAAGGGTTATCAGACAACCCTTAAAGTAAGCGGAACTTCAAGCACTGTAAAGTGGTCTACAGGCGACAAGTCAGTTGCTACAGTTTCTTCAAAGGGTAAGGTTGTCGGCAAGGGCGTTGGTACTACTTACATTTACGCCAAGGTAAGCAACACCACCCTCAAGTGCAAGGTTAAGGTTGTTGCTGCAAAGATTACAGCAAGTACCTCCAATGTGATGCTTGAAAAGGGAGAAACAAAGACAGTAACAATGACGGTAAAGGGCTCTCACAGCGGTCTTACCGTAGGTTCAACAAATAAAAAGGTTGCTACTGCTTCGTGGGTTAAGCCTGTTGAATGGGACGGCGACAAGATTAAGCTCAAAATTAATGCAACAGGTGACGGCGATGCAAGAATTAAGGTTTATCTCAAGAAATATCCTTCAACCTGTTACAAGTATATTAATGTAACTGTCGGAGACCCTGATGTAGTTGAAGAAGATATCGGCAATGATGAGAACACAAGTAATATTACAATTGCTGCGTATACTCAGAATGTCAATCTTTCCTTGAATGAGACTTATACTCTCCAGCTTTACTGCACAGATTTCAGCAATCTCGCATATCAGTTCTACGATTCAACTATCGCGTCCGCAACACAGAACAGCATTGCCGGCAATTACAGAAATTATGTAATCAAGGGTCTTAAAGCAGGTACTACAGTATTAAGATTTTACAATAAGAATAATGTCAAGAACTATATTGATGTAAAGGTTACTGTAGGCTCAACTGATTACTACGCAATCAGTGAAACAAGACCGGCGGTAACAATCGCTGCAACTGACAAGGTGCTTACTATTCAGGCTGGCAGCAAGAATTACTACATACTCGTTCCTGAAAAGTATGACCCAGCTTATGTGTATACTCTTGTTGCAAAGAAGTTCAACCAGTTTGCATATTATACTGTATATGATACAGTTCCCAATAAGCTTGACAATACTGACCAGATTAAGGAATTTGTAAATAAGAATGCTACATATGTAAATCCTAATTACAGCAGCATCTATTATAACAATACTCTTAATACAAAGAGATATGTTCTTCTTCCTAAGACATACGATGAGGTTCAGTATAACACTCTGGTTGCACAGTACAACAACGTTTATGAGTATTGGACAGTATATAATGTAAAGCCTGCTACCGCTAATTCTGTAGCAGATGTTATTGAAACGTGGACAGTTATCCAGAATGGCAAGACAATTCAGAGATATATGCTTGTTCCTTATACAGAGTGGGATCTGACAAAGATTGATAAAATTAAAAACGAAGATATAGATGGGGTTAATTCCCATAAGCATTACGAGATTTTTGATGAATATCCTGAGATTACCCCAGGCAGCGATTCTATTGTAATGTATACCAAGAATGGCAAGAGAAGATATATGCTGGTTCCTGCATTTGATGTAGATATACTCAAGAGAAATGACGCAATCAAGGCAGATACGGGTGTTTATGAACCGTATGTTATGTATTCAACATCACCGACTGCAAACGAAGCAAAGGGCGAATATGTTCTTACAATGCAGTACGGCAATCAGACAATTTATGTACTTTGCACATACAAGCAGGGAACAACAGAACATACAGAGAAATGGGCAACAATAGATACAAATGCTCCTAAGGGTACATAATAAAATTAACGAGGCATCGTCAGATGCCTCGTTTTTGCAGCAATAAAGCCTCCGATTTGTTCGGAGGCTTCAGTTTGTCGAAAAAGTCTTTTCGACAATGAATAGTGAATATTGAATAATGAAGAATGAATAATTAAGGAATTGCCTTCGGCAATAATATTAAAAATGTCCGCAAAGCGGACACCTTAACTATTCACTATTCATTATTCATTTTTCATTATCCTGTCGAGTTTATCGACAGGCAAAGCCTCCGATTTGTTCGGAGGCTTTGCTTTTATTCTTCATTATTTTCCTTTGGCATATCAATTTTGATACCGACCTTTGAAACGGATTGTTCGTCTGACTCAAGAATTGTTACAGTAAAAATACCGCTTTTTTCTGTTGCGCCTGTTTCAGGAATTCGTCCAAAAAGCTCCATTACCCAGCCGCCAACGGTGTTGCTGTCGGTTTCAATGAGATTTTCAGGAAGCTCCAGCTCTTCAAGCATATCACTTATACTCAGGTCAGCCTGTACATCATACATATGCTCGGCAACCTCTACAACGTTGTGCACAACCTCATCTGTTTCATCGTAGATTTCACCGACCAGTTCTTCGATAATATCCTCCATTGTTACAATGCCGCTTGTTCCGCCGTACTGGTCCTTTACGATTGCCATATGGATTTTAGTACGCTGCATTTCGTAAAGCACCTCGGAAATCAGTTTCATTTCCGAAACGTAAAGTGCTTTCTGAATAATATCTTCAATGTTTATTGGCTTTCCGTCAGAACGGAATTTAAGTGCGAAGAAGTCCTTTTCGTTGATGAGACCAACGATGTTGTCAATGGACTTGTCATAAACGGGAAGTCTTGTGTAGCGGTCACGGATGAAGATTTCCATAATCTCGTCAGGGTCATCGTTACGTTCAACAGCCACGACTTTTACTCTCGGCACAAGAATTTGCTCAATTGTTGTTTCGTCAAATTCAAGTGCTGATTTAACAAGTTCGCTTTCCTGTTCTTCGAGAACACCCTGGTCCTCAATTTCGTTGATAATATATTTCAATTCGTCTTCGGTAAAGTTAGGTTCATTGCCTGCTTTGGAAAGCTTTGCCATAGCCTTTTGAAGCTGAGCAAAAATAATGGAAATCGGAGTCAGTATCCACATTATAACATTGAGAATTCCCGCAAATGCAAGTGCACAGCTTTCAGCGTGCTGTTTTGCAAAGGATTTCGGCATAATCTCACCGAAAATGAGAACGAGAACAGTCATTACGGCTGTTGCAACAGCAACACCTGCTGCACCGAAAAGCTCAGTGAAAATAACCGTACCGAGTGATGATGAAAGAATGTTTACAATGTTGTTGCCCACGAGAATTGTTGTGAGGGCTTTGTCAAAGTTTTCAGCAATTTTCAAGGCACGCTCAGCCTTTTTGCTGCCGTTTGCAGCCTGATGCTTCAGACGGATTTTGTTTACTGTGGAAAACGCTGTTTCCATTGATGAAAAGAGTGCGGACATTACGAGGAGACACGCTATCGCTATGTACTTCACGATAAAAAACCTTGCCTTTCTTTTTTTAGAAAAATATCATATATTTTATCATCAAGCAGATTTACCTGACGATAATAACATATATCATAGCATACATTTACATTTAATGCAAGCGTTTTCAGTACAAATTCCATAATTTAGCCTAATCTTATATGGAAATATACAGCATATACAGAAATATTTTACATTAGTTAATGATTTTTCGGATAATATGTGGTATAATAATTTAGTATGCATAAATTTACACGGAGGTTGACAATTTGGACAAGCTTATACGAAAGATACTTTCGGTCTTTCCGAAATGGATACAGGATTTCTATGACAAGCACGAATCCGTGCTGTTATATTTAATAGTAGGGGCAATGACAACCGTAATCTCAATTGGTACGCAGTATATAGCAAAATATTTCGGTTTACCAACTGAGGTAAATACCACCATAAGCTGGATTTGTGCCGTGACCTTTGCCTTTTTCACCAACAAGGTGTGGGTGTTCAAGAATGAGTCAAAAACAAAAAAGGACTGGATTTCACAGGCTGCTGCATTTTATGGTGCACGGCTTGTAACCTACTTCCTTGAATTAGGCTTTATGAGCTTTACGGTAAGGGTGCTTATGCAGAATGAGTACGTAATGAAGCTGATTGCGCAGATTTTCATACTGGTGCTGAACTACCTTTTCAGCAAGCTGGTTATTTTCAGAAAAAAGGGGGATAAAAAGGACGATGTTTAAGCTGGCAAAAAGATATCTTGGCGGCTTCAAGAAGGAGCTTATCATAGGTCCTGCCGCAAAGCTGATTGAAGCGATTTTCGAGCTGATTGTTCCGCTGATTATGGCGGAAATCATCGACAAGGGCATCAACGGCGGCGCAGGCAAGGAGTACATTTTCAAAATGGGCGGTCTTATGATACTTATGGGTGTTTTCGGACTCTGCTCCACCCTCGTCTGTCAGTACCTTGCTTCCCGTGCTTCGCAGGGTGTGGGTACAATAATCAGAAACGATTTGTTCCGCCATATCGGAACATTTTCCCACGCTGAGCTTGACAAGTTCGGTACACCGTCCCTTATCACACGTATTACAAACGACGTAAATCAGGTGCAAAGCGCAGTTGCAATGCTCATCAGACTTGTTGTACGTGCACCATTCCTCGTTGTTGGTGCGGCGGTAATGGCTATGACAATCGACGTGAAGCTGTCGCTGATATTCCTTGCGGTAATTCCGCTTGTTGCGGCTGTGCTTTACTTTATTATGTCCCGTTCGGTACCGTTCTATCGTGTTATACAGAAAAAGCTGGACAAAATCAGCCTTATCACCCGTGAAAGCCTTTCGGGTGCAAGGGTAATCCGTGCATTTTCAAGACAGGAAAAGGAGCAGGAACGTTTTGACGAGGCTAACAACGACTACGCTGAAATTTCAATGCGTGTGGGACGTCTTTCCGCACTTCTCAACCCCCTTACATACGCAATTATGAATCTTGCAATTGCGGCAATCGTGTGGTTCGGCGGCTTCCGTGTTGAAAGCGGCGCACTGACTCAGGGTCAGGTTATCGCTTTCGTAAACTATATGACACAGATTTCCGTTGCCCTTGTTGTTGTGGCAAACCTTGTGGTGCTGTTCACAAAGGCGGCGGCAAGCTCAACACGTATCAACGAGGTTTTCGAGGTTGAAACAACAATCGTTGACGGCGAGGGCGCTAAGGAAAATGAAAATGCGCCTAAGATTGAGTTCAGGGACGTGTCCTTCTCCTACAGCGAAAATGGCGACAACGCTGTTGAAAATATCACTTTTACGCTGAACAAGGGCGAAACTCTCGGCGTAATCGGCGGTACAGGTTCGGGTAAATCTACCCTCGTCAACCTTATCCCACGTTTCTACGATGCCGAACAGGGAGAGGTGCTGATTGACGGCGAGAACGTGAAAAATTATACCCTCGACGCACTCCGCGGCAAGATTGGTGTCGTGCCCCAGAAGGCTATGCTTTTCTCGGGAACAATTGCGGAAAATCTCCGCTGGGGCGACGCAAACGCAACTGATGCCGAGCTTGTCAAAGCGGCTGAAATTGCCCAGGCAAAGGAGTTTATCGACAAGATGCCCGACGGCTTCGGTACTATTATAAATCAGGGCGGACGCAACCTTTCGGGCGGTCAGAAGCAAAGACTGACCATTGCACGTGCGCTGGTTGGCAGCCCCGAAATACTTATCCTTGACGACAGCGCCTCTGCACTTGACTTTGCAACGGATGCGGCACTGAGAAAGGCTATCGCAACCCACACCGACAATATGACCGTTATCATCGTCTCACAGCGTGCGACCTCTATCAAATATGCCGACAAAATTATCGTCCTCGACGACGGCGAGGCAGTCGGACTCGGTACTCACGAACAGCTTATGGAAAGCTGTGAGGTTTACCGTGAAATTGTTATGTCACAGGAAAGTGGGGTGGGTAAAGCGTGAAAAAGCCTGTTGTAAAACGAATTTTAAGTTATACAAAGCCTTGCGCCGCACTTCTTATTCCTGCGGTAATCGCGGCAATCGTAAGCGTTATGCTTTCCCTCTACACGCCTATACTTGTTGGTCGTGGCATTGACTACATCATCGGTGAGAACAACGTTGACTTTGACGGGGTTAAGCGTTACGTTCTCTACATCGCAATAACTGTTGTCGTTTCGGCACTTTTCAGTTGGGTGATGTCCTACTGCACCTATAAGATTACCTATCGTGCGGTCAGTGATATGCGACGTGACTTGTACGCTAAGCTGGACAGAGTGCCCCTCAACTACATCGACAGCACCGCAAGAGGCGACATCATCAGCCGTATGTCCGTGGATATCGAAACAATTTCCGATGGTATGTTACAGAGCTTTTCACAGTTCCTGACAGGCATTGTGACAATCCTCGGCACTATCATATTTATGCTTCGTATTAATGTGAAAATTGCTCTCGTGGTAATTTTTATTACACCTCTTTCCCTTTTTGTTGCGGCATTCATTACAAAGCTTTGCCACGACAAATTCCGTGAGCAGTCCTCAATCCGAGGCGAACTCAGCGGTTGTATCGAGGAGCTTGTTGGCGGACAGAAAATCGTCAAGGCATTTGCCTACGAGGACAGAGCACAGAACAGGTTCGAGGAAATCAACGGCAGACTCTACACCTGCGGCGTAAGAGCGCAGTTTTATTCCGCACTTACAAACCCCTGTACACGTTTCGTAAATAATATAGTATACGTTGCAACGGGTGTTTTCGGCGCAATTTCCGTTATCAGTGGTGCGGCGGGGGCAATGTCCGTCGGTCAGATTGCTACGTTTTTAAGCTATGCAAACCAGTATACCAAGCCGTTCAACGAAATCACGGGCGTTATCACCGAATTGCAGGCGGCATTTGCTTCCGCAAGACGTGTTTTCGCCGTGCTTGACGAGATTGAGGAAATTCCCGAAAAAGAACCGCCTGCACCTGCTGTTGCGGACGGCACACTTACCATTGAGGACGTGTCTTTCTCCTACAAGCCTGAACAGAAGCTGTTGGAGGACGTTAACCTTGACGTAAAGGCTGGTCAGCGAATTGCAATCGTTGGCCCGACAGGCTGCGGAAAAACAACTCTCATCAATCTGCTTATGCGCTTCTATGACGTGCGTGAGGGTGCGATAAAGGTGGGCGGAAATGATATCCGTGATATGAAGCGTGAGGAGCTTCGTGCGCTGTTCGGAATGGTGCTTCAGGATACCTGGATTTTCACGGGTACAATCCGTGAGAATATTGCCTACGGCAAGCCTGACGCTACTGAGGAGGAAATCATTGCGGCGGCAAAGATGTCCCACTGTCACAGCTTTATAAGACGTCTGCCGCAGGGCTATGATACCGTTGTTTCCGAGGATGGCGGCACGCTTTCACAGGGGCAGAAGCAGCTGCTTTGTATCTCACGAATTATGCTCACCAACCCGCCTATGCTCATTCTTGACGAGGCGACTTCAAGCATTGATACACGTACAGAGCTGAAAATTCAGAGTGCCTTTGCAAAGCTGATGAAGGGCAAGACAAGCTTCATCATCGCCCACCGCCTGTCAACAATCCGTGACGCTGACGTAATCCTCGTTATGAAGGACGGCAACATCATCGAGCAGGGCAACCACGAAACGCTTCTCGACAAGGGCGGATTTTACGCTAATCTTTACAATTCCCAATTTGAGCAAACTTAAAAAATCCAAATACTAAAAAGTTCGTCAACCTTTCAAGGTTGCGGGGGTCTTGGGGGCAGAGCCCCTGAGTCGCCCTCCGCAGAGGGCGAAATACTTTTGCCTCAGAGGCGCTCCGCAAAGGTGAATTTTTCGGCGGCAAGCCGAAAAAGAGGAACGCCCTGCAAGTGAGGGCGTTCCTAAAAGCAGCGAAGCTGCTTAGAAAAGTAAAATCCATTTAACTGAAAGGACGGATTACTATGTTTATTAAAGGTTTCACATACGGTTTTGACGGCAGACGCGGTGCTTACCGAACAGAGGAAGCGGCTGTTTCTATGGAAAGACTTGCAGGTCTCGGCGGCGACTGGGCGGCACTTGCTTTCGTAATTCATCAGGACAGCTTCAGTTCGACAATTATCCGCCCCGATTATCGCTACACTGTTACCGACAAGGACGTTGCAACCGCTGCTGACAAGCTTCACGCACTTGGTTTAAAGGTTTGTATGAAGCCGATGGTCAACAGCGCTGACGGTGTGTGGCGTGCAAACATCTATTTCCCTGAAAGAGAATGGGGAGACAAGGACTACTGGAAGGAATGGTTTGACTGCTACACGGCTTTCCTTTGTCACTATGCTGAAATTGCCGAGGAAACAGGCTGTGAAATGTTCTGCGTTGGCTGTGAAATGCTTGGCACAGAGCACAAGGTTGACTACTGGCGCAAGGCTATCGAGGAAGTACGCAAGATTTATCACGGTCCAATCGTGTACAACACCAACCACGGCAAGGAATTTGGTGTAAAGTGGTGGGACGCTTGCGATTATATCGGCACGTCCGCTTACTACGGTGTGGGCAAAGTCCCTGGGGACAGTATGGAGAATATGAAGGCTGAATGGGACAAGCAGAAGGAGCGTCTTGCTGAGCTTTCCCGTGCAAACGGCGGTAAGCAGATTATCTTTATGGAAATCGGCTGCAGAAGCGCAAAGGGCTGTGCAATGATGCCTTATGATTTCAGCCACAAGGAGTTCCCTTACGACGAGGACGAGCAGGCTAACTTCTATGAATCCTGCTTCCGCTCAATGTGGGACGAGCCTTGGTTTGCAGGCTATTTCTGGTGGGACTGGTACACAAAAATCCCACAGCGTGACCCTGAAATGGGATTTTCAATTGTTGGCAAGAAGGCCGAAGCCGTTGTAAAGGAATGGTACGCTAAGGAAAGAGAGTGAGGAGTTAGGAGTTAGGAGTGAGGAGTGTGGAGAGTGGAGAGTGGAGTTAGGAGTTAGCTATGAAGGATAATTTATTTATTGACTTTGAGAAATGGATTTGTGATATGGAAAAAGTCTGGGAAAGTATCGGATTGAAAATTGCAAATCGGAATTATACAGAAACTCATCGGCACAGCTATACTGTAACACTTGTTAAAGGCGGAAACATTAACTCCACACTCCACTCTCCACACTCCAAACTTTTTACAGAAAATCTATTGACATTTTCACCATTTTATCGTATTATTTCAATGAGTATATTCTCGTTTATTTGAAAAAGAAAGGAACGTGAGGATAGGGTTGAACGACAAGCTCAAGCTTTACGGGTTTAATAACCTGACTAAAACTCTCAGCTTCAATATTTACGATATTTGCTACGCAAAAAGTGCGAGAGAGCAGCAGGATTATATAAAATATATTGACGAACAGTACAACTCCGACCGTCTGACAAAGATTTTGTGCGACGTTACGGAGATGATAGGGGCAAATGTGCTGAATATTTCAAAGCAGGACTATGAGCCGCAGGGTGCTTCGGTTACACTGCTGGTTTCTGAGGACCACCGTGATTATGATGAAATCGACGAGTCCTGTAATATGAGAATGGTTTCCTCTCCCGAAAAGCAGAGCATTGCGGGACATCTTGACAAGAGCCATCTTACGGTGCATACCTATCCCGAGTTTCACCCCGAAAACGAAATTACCACGTTCAGAGTGGATATTGACGTTTCTACCTGCGGAACAATTACTCCGCTGAAGTCGCTGGATTACCTTATCGGCAGCTTTGACTCGGATATCATCACAATCGACTACCGTGTAAGAGGCTTTACCCGTGACGAAAAGGGCAAGAAGCTGTTTATCGACCACGATATCACGTCAATTCAGGACTATATCGCAAAGGACACCCTTGAGCGTTACGATGCTGTTGACGTGAATGTTTATCAGTCCAATATCTTCCACACAAAGATGATGATTAAGGAGATTTTCCTTCAAAATTATCTTTTTAATACTGACACCTACGAGCTTGCGCCGAAAAAGAGACTTGAAATCAACGACTCTTTAAGGCGTGAAATGATTGAAATTTTCAGCGGTATGAACATTTATTAAGGAGATGACGTATATGAAAAGCATAGTTAAAGTTCTTCTTGCGGTTGTTATTCTGGCTGCGGCAATGTGTCTTACAGGCTGCGGAGAAAAGCCTAAATCCGAAGTTTCCCCGAACGTTGCAAGGACAATTATGGAAAACTATCTTGTCGGCAAGGGTTTTGAAAAGGGCTCAGATTTCCTTTCTGAGGAAAATACTATGATGATTGATGACGTAAAGGTTTATGTTTTTTCGTGGCGTACTCCTGCAGGCGAAAACGCAGACAGGCTTTTTGGTATGTATGCGGTTTCCGTTGACGGAAAGGATTTTTACGAATACCAGTCTGGACGTAACGAGTGGATACACGATATGGACAACTGATATCACGCTGAAAAGGAATGATGTAAATGCTTGACCAGCACAGAGCGCCGATTTATGACGCGCTTTTGAGATACCGTGACGCAAGGGTTGTGCCCTTTGATGTACCGGGTCACAAGCACGGAAAGGGTAATCCCGAGCTGACGGAATTCCTCGGGAAAACCTGTCTTTCCGTTGATGTAAATTCTATGAAGCCGCTGGATAATCTCTGCCACCCAACTTCCGTTATCAAGGAAGCTGAGGAGCTTGCGGCAGAGGCATTCGGAGCGGCTTACTGCTTTTTTATGGTTGGGGGCACGACCTCATCGGTGCAGTCAATGGTGTTCTCCGTCTGCAAGGCGGGGGAGAAAATCATTATGCCCCGAAACGTGCACAGAAGTGCTATCAACGCACTTATTCTGAGTGGTGCAATTCCCGTTTACGTTAACCCGGGGGTTAATGAAAAGCTGGGTATTCCTCTCGGAATGAGCGTCAGGGACGTGGAAAAAGCTATACTTGAAAATCCCGATGCAAAGGCGGTTTTTGTGAACAATCCGACTTACTACGGAATTTGCTCCGATTTGAAAAGAATTACCGACCTTGCCCATTCTCACGGAATGGCGGTTATCGTTGACGAGGCGCACGGTACACACTTCTACTTCGGTGAAAATCTTCCGATTTCCGCAATGGCGGCAGGTGCCGATATGGCGGCGGTTTCAATGCACAAGTCGGGCGGCTCACTTACGCAGAGCAGCTTCCTGCTTATCGGAAAGGGTGCTGAAAAATTCGGCGTAACTGAGGGCAGAGTCCGTGCGGTGATTAACCTTACACAGACAACAAGCGGCTCGTATCTGCTGATGTCATCACTGGATATTTCCAGAAGAAACCTTGCGCTGGACGGCAAGAAAATTATTGAGAAGGCTATCAATAATGCCGCTTATGCAAGAGAGGAAATTTCCAAAATCGGCGGCTATTACGCGTTTGCGGATGAGCTTATCAATGGCGATGATATATACGATTTTGACCGCACCAAGCTTTCAGTGCACACCCGTGATATTGGTCTTGCAGGTATTGAGGTTTACGACTATCTTCGTGATAACTATGATATTCAGATTGAATTCGGCGATATCGGAAATATTCTTGCGTACATCTCCGCAGGAGATATGTGGAAGGATATTGAAAGACTTGTTTCTGCACTTGCCGAAATCAAGCGCCGTTTTTCCAAGGATAAGACGGGTATGCTTGACCACGAATATATCAATCCGCAGGTTGTGCTTTCACCGCAGGCGGCTTTCTACGGTGAGCAGGTTTCTATGCCGATTGAGGAGAGTGCAGGCAAAATCAGCGGTGAGTTTGTAATGTGCTATCCGCCCGGTATTCCGATACTTGCCCCAGGGGAGAGGATTACGGAGGAAATTCTTGCGTATATCCGTTATTCCAAGGAGAGAGGCTGTATGATGACGGGTACGGAGGATATGGAAATTGAAAATATCAAGGTGATTGTCTGACGGGAGGAACTGTTATGAAAGATTACTACGACAGAAATTACAAAGCGATAAAGAGCAGGTCGTACCTTATATGGGGGCTTATTATGGCTTCGCTGACTTTGATTATGATTGTTGTTTCGGTATTGTCAATGGTTCACGATGCTGCACTTATTCAGATTGTTACAGGCTTTGCGGCAGCTGCGGCGTGGGCGGTTGCATCGCTTGCGTGCCTTAATGTTTATTACAGGGATAACCGCATTGAGATAAAGGAAAAGGCAATAGAAATTGCCGAAACGGTTGAAAATGCTGTTAAGAAATAACTTGCAGAAAGGATTTTAAGCTATGGATTTATGGTTCAGCGAACCGCATACTCCCGATGTGAAAATGTCGATACGCATTGACAGGCAGCTTCACAGCGAGCAGAGCGAGTTTCAGAGAATTGATGTTTTCGAGTGCAAAGAGTTCGGACGTTTCCTCACTCTTGACGGGCTGATGATGCTTACCGAAAAGGACGAGTTCATCTACCACGAAATGATTACTCACGTTGCTATGGCTTCAAATCCCGAAATAAAGAATGTTCTCGTTATCGGAGCAGGTGACGGAGGAACTGTCCGTGAGCTTGCACGATATGACACGATTGAGCATATAGATATGGTTGAGATTGACGAGCGTGTTGTTGAGGTCAGCAAGGAGTTTTTACAGCAGACAGCCTGCCGTCTTGACGACCCGAGGGTCAATATTGTGTACGACGACGGTCTGCGCTTCGTGCGCCGCAAGGAAAATTGCTACGATTTGATTATTGTTGACAGCACCGACCCGTTTGGTCCTGGTGAAGGACTTTTCACAAGCGAATTTTACGGCAACTGCTTCAATGCGCTGACCGAAAAGGGTATCCTTGTAAATCAGCACGAAAGTCCGTACTACGCTGACGATGCAAAGGCTATGCAGAGGGCACACAAGCGTATCAAGGAATTTTTCAACGTGTGCAGAGTCTATCAGGCGCATATCCCGACTTATCCGTCAGGGCACTGGCTTTTCGGATTTGCTTCAAAGGCGATTGACCCGCTTACTGCGGATATTGAAAAGTGGAACAGCCTTGGTCTGAAAACACGTTACTACAACACGGAGCTGCATAAAGGCTGTTTTGCGATACCAAACTATGTAAAGGAATTACTTGAAAATGCAGATTGAAAGAAATGCTTTTATCGGCTGTGACTGCGAATACGAGGCGGCGAAAACGGTTATTTTCGGTGCGCCATTCGACAGCACGACCTCATACCGTCCCGGCACACGCTTCGGCAGCAAGGCTATCCGCAGTGAAAGCTTCGGGATTGAAACCTACTCGCCTTATCAGGACAAGGATTTGCTTGATTACAGCATATTTGACGCTGGTGACCCTGAGCTTTGCATCGGCAACGTTGACACGGCTCTTGCACAGATTGAGGAGCTTACGGCGGAAATTCTTGCCGACGGAAAGCGTCCGTTTATGCTTGGCGGTGAGCACTCGGTAACGCTTGGTGCGGTTACGGCTGTATACAATAAGTATAAAGATTTATATATTATACAGTTTGATGCACACGCTGACCTGCGTGACGACTATCTGGGCGTGAAAAAATCCCACGCCTGTGTAATGCGCCGCTGTTGGGAAATGGTCGGTGACGGTCACATCTACCAGTTCGGCATAAGAAGCGGCGAGCGTGAGGAATTCAGGTTTGCGGCTGAACATACAAAGATGAATAAATTTAATCTCAACGGCATTGAAAAGGCTGTAGAGGAATTACAGGGCAAGAATGTGTATCTGACAATTGATATGGACGTTATGGACCCGTCAATCTTCCCGGGTACAGGTACTCCAGAAGCAGGCGGTGTACAGTTCATCGAGCTGCTTGAAGCGGTGCTGAAGCTGAAGGGGCTGAACATCGTGGGTGCTGACATAAACGAGCTTTCACCTCAGTACGACCCAAGCGGTGTGTCAACGGCGGTTGCCTGCAAGCTGCTTCGTGAGCTGCTGCTTATGCTGGAGGATTAAGGAATAGGGGAAATACAGATGTCAAAAAAGCTTCCGTATGAAGACGGAAAGAAATTCGAGGCAGAGGCACACAATTACATTTCGCTGGTAAAGGGCTTTGTGAAATGGGCATTGATTGCTTCAATTGTAGGTGTAATTGTTGGTCTGGCGGGGGTTGCATTTCATCACGCACTTGGCTTTGCAACGGAATTCCGCACAGAAAACAGGGTTATAATATTTGCAATGCCGATTGCAGGTCTTATTATCACAGCAATTTACAGATTACTGGGAATGTCCAACGACCCGGGAACAAACTGCATTATAAAAGGTGCAAGAGGAGAGGAAAAGGTTTCCTTGAAGCTTGCTCCGCTGATTTTTGCGGCAACCTTTCTTACACATCTGACAGGCGGCTCAGCAGGACGCGAGGGTGCGGCTTTGCAGATAGGCGGAAGCCTCGCTTCACCATTTGCAAAGCTTTTCCGTATGGACAAGAAGGATACGGCAACAATGATTATGTGCGGTATGGCGGCAGGCTTCTCGGCATTGTTCGGTACACCTGTTGCGGCGGCGGTTTTTGCGGTTGAGGTTACAATCGTGGCGGCGGCGCAGTATTCGGCACTTGTTCCCTGTATGATTTCGGGAATTGCGGCAAGCGTTGTGGCAAGAATTTTCAGCGTTAAGCCTGAAAGCTTTATAGTTCAGGGAATACCTGCACTTGACGGAAATTCGGGACTTGACCTTGTCCGTGTTGCAGTGCTGGGTATAGGCTGTGCGGCGGTAAGTATATTGTTCTGCGTGACAATAAAGGCGGCAAAAAGAACCTTTGTAAAATATATAAAAAATGATTTTGTGCAGGTTCTTGTCGGTTCGGGAATTGTAATTCTGCTTACGGTTCTGCTTGGCACGACAGATTACAACGGTGCAGGTATGGACGTTATCGAACGTGCATTCAGCGGCAAGGCTTCGCCGTTTGCGTTTGCTTTGAAAATCCTGTTCACGGCACTGACTCTCGGTGCAGGCTTCAAGGGCGGAGAAATCGTCCCAAGCTTCTTCACGGGAGCAACCTTCGGCTGCTTCTTCGGGGGACTGATTGGACTTGACCCAAGCTTCGGTGCGGCGGTTGGTCTGCTTGCGGTATTCTGCGGAGTAACAAACTGTCCGTTTGCAACAATTATCCTCAGCATTGAGCTTTTCGGTGCAGGGGGACTTTCGTATTATGCACTGGCTATTGCAATAAGCTATATGCTTTCGGGATATTCGGGACTTTACAGCGCTCAGCAGTTCTATCAGTCAAAGCTGAAGCCTGTCAAGTATATGAAGAAAAAGGGTGCTTCGAAGTGAAAAAGCTCTACACCGCTTTTAAAGGCAAATACAATTCATCACGCTGTCTGGTTGAAAAGCTTGATGGTGAAAAGCTGTTTCTGACAAACTCATTCGATGGCTTGAAAAGGGACATTGACGGGATTGAAAATAACTGCAATGCGGTGTATATGTTTGGTCTTGACAAGGGACTGACTGACTCGATAAGAGTTGAGCCGTGTGCTGAAAAGGACGGCGAAACAATTCACACCGAATTTGACACGGCTGAAATTATTGATAAGCTGAAAAAGGAAGGGTTAAAATGTAAACTTGCGGAAAATCCGACGCATTATCTTTGCAATGAAGCATATTATTATATGCTGAAAAAGGTTTGCAGACGTGCGTTGTTTATTCATATACCGCCGCTGAAATATTTCAGCAACGAAATGGCGGAAGCAATTTTAAAAACTATTCAATAAAATTTCTTATACAGGAGGAAACACAATGTTATTACTTGACGAACTCAGAGTTGAGCTTGAAGGATACAGAAAAGATATGAAGGAGCTTTACACAATCCTCAATATCGACAAGGCTAAGGAAGAAAATGCACAGCTTCAGGAGGAGTCCGCTAAGGAGGGCTTCTGGAACGACATTGAAAATTCCAACAAGGTTATGCAGACTATCAAGCATAACGAAAATACTATTGCAAGCTACGACAAGCTCAACGAAAAGCTTGAGGACTGTCTCACTATGATAGAGCTTACTATGGAGGAGGAAGAGGACGAGGAAGCTGCTCTCGAAATCAAGCGTGACGCTGACCAGTTTGTAAAGGAACTGGAAGCAATGAAGCTTACAACTCTCCTCACAGGTGAATACGACAGCAAGAATGCTATCATCACTTTCCACGCTGGTGCAGGCGGCACAGAGGCTCAGGACTGGGCACAGATGCTTTTCCGTATGTACAATATGTGGGCTGAAAGCCACGGCTACAAGGTTACAACCCTTGATTATCTCGACGGCGATGAAGCTGGTCTGAAGTCCGCTTCTATCCTTATCGAAGGACTTAACGCTTACGGCTTTATGAAATCAGAAACAGGCGTACACCGTCTTGTTCGTATCTCTCCGTTTGACTCGTCAGGACGCCGTCAGACTTCCTTTGCTTCTCTCGAAGTAATGCCTGAAATGGACGACGCTGACCTGAACATCGAAATCCGTCCTGAGGATTTGGAAATCGACTTCTATCGTGCATCAGGTGCAGGCGGACAGAAGGTTAACAAGACTTCCTCTGCGGTACGTCTTACACACATTCCTACAGGTATCGTTGTTTCCTGTCAGACACAGCGAAGCCAGTATCAGAACAAGGACTACGCTATGAAGATGCTCGTTTCCAAGCTTGTTGAAATCAAGGAACGTGAGCACCTCGAAAAGATTGAAGATATCAAGGGCGTACAGAAGGAAATTGCCTGGGGCGCACAGATTCGTTCCTATGTATTTATGCCTTACACACTTGCCAAGGACCACCGTACAGGTTACGAAAACGGCAACATCAGTGCTGTTATGGACGGCGACCTTGACGGCTTCATCAACGCTTATCTGACAGCACTTTCTCACGGCACGCTCCAGAAATAATTGCGGAAATAAGGGTGCAATTCTATGCAGAAAATTTTAGGCTATATGCGTAAGGCCATTCAGGAGTTCGACCTTATTCAGGACGGTGACAGGATTGCTGTAGGCGTTTCGGGGGGCAAGGACAGCCTTGTGCTTCTTCGCGGACTGTTTTTGCTGAAACGCTTTATCGGTATCGAGTACGACATTGTTGCAATAACCCTTGACCCACGCTTCGGCGGCACGGACGGAGACTACTCCGCTGTGGACGAAATGTGCAGGGAAATGGGGATTGAGTATAAGCTTATCCGCACCCACATCGGTGAGATTGTGTTTGATGTGCGTCAGGAAAGCAACCCCTGCAGTCTTTGCGCACGAATGAGACGAGGTGCACTTCACGACGCTGCAAAGGAAGCGGGCTGCAACAAAATCGCCCTCGGACATAACTACGAGGACGTGGTTGAAACTTTTATTATGAACCTTTTCAACGAGGGCAGGCTTGGCTGTTTTGCGCCGAAAAGCTACCTTTCGAGGAAGGATATCACTATGATACGTCCGCTGGTGCTTGCGCCTGAAAAGGATATACGCAGTGCCGCAAACCGCAGCAATCTCCAGGTTGTGAAATCAAAATGTCCCGCAGACGGACACACCTCCCGCGAGACAACGAAGCAGTTTCTTGCTGAGCGTGACAAGCTTGACAAGGGCTTCTCCGACCGTATTTTCGGGGCAATGCGCCGTGCAGGACTTGACGGCTGGGGCTACAAAGTGAATAATGAAGAATGAATAGTGAATAATGAATAAATAATAAGTCCGTCTTCGGCGGGTTAGCCTGCCGATAAACTCGACAGGCTAATGAAAAATGAAAAAAGAATAATGAATAGTGAATAGTTAAGGTGTCCGCTTTGCGGACATTTTTAATATCATTGCCGAAGGCAATTCCATAATTATTCATTCTTCATTATTCAATATTCACTATTCATTGTCGAAAAGCCTTTTTCGACAATCTGGGGTCCGCCTTCGGCGGACTTTATTACTTCCCATCGTTTTCGATGAACTCTTTGAGACTTCTCAATTCGTTTGAGAGTGCTGTATTAAGAAGTTTGGATTCGGCGGCAAGCATTTCGCCGTATGGATTTCCGTCGGTGTCTTTTTTGTCGTGATAATGGTTGCCGAGCTTTTCAAGACGGCTGTCGATTTCCTGTATAATTTTGCGGTTGTTCATAATTTACTCCTTTGAATTTATTCAGAAATATCATTGCCGCAAAGTGCGTAAATATTCATTTATCAAACGTTAAACACTTACAGGAAAATTAGTCATAAACTCAATATCAGAATTTTTAGTTTGTTGTCAATTTAACGAAGTATGCTTGATATATTTCTTTTGAATTTGTTGTAAGTGTTGAAAATCTGAAATGATGTTGACATCGGACGGCAAAAGGAGTAAAATTATTAATGTGACTATGTGTATAGAACTACAGAGAAGGAGAAGATATATGAAAAAGATAATAAAGATTGCTATGGCTGCTTTGACAGTTTGCATAGCAGCTGTTGTAATGGCTGTTACAGTTTTTGCTGAAATGAAGGATGTTGAGCTTTCCGTAACAAGAGCTACAATGTGTGCTGCATGGGGACAGTCTGTTACTTATACTGCTTCTGATTTTAAAATTGCTGATTTTACAGAAAATACAGAAGTAATTATCGAGTATGAAACAGAAGGCGGTGCGATGCCCGATAACGGCTACAACCCTGCTGAACTTATCTTCCAGAATTATAGTTCTGACCCTCAGATTTGGTGTCAGATTACTCCTTATGAATACAACGAAACTTCCGCAAAGTTTGCGTATTCCGATATGATTGCTGCTTATGTGGATCTGGGCGGTAAGGAAGACCTCAGCGATGTTAACAATGTCTGCATCGGTGCAACCTTTGTCGGTGTTAAGGTAACAAAGGTTACTGTTACAAATGTTGAAGCCGCTGAGGCTGTAACTACTACAACAACCGCTGCAACTGAGGCTGTAACAGAAGCAACAACTGAAGCCGCTACAGAGGCAGAAACAACTGCTGCAACAACATCTGCTCCTTCCGCAGAAAAGGAAAGCAGCGGCGGAATTCCTATCGTACTTATCGTGGTAATCGCTGTTGTGGTTGCTGTTGCTGTTGTGGTAACTATCATTGTTCTCAAGAGCAAAAAGCGTTTCTATTAATAACACAAAATGGGTTGTCGGTACAAATACTGACAACCCATTTTTTTTGTATTATTTTTTGCACAAAGCTTTTTTGCGGATAAGCTTCACATTGCGGATTTTCTCCGACAAGCTGAAATGTCACCTCGGACAATGATGAGGAAAGTCCCGTTCCGAGGTTTTTGCCAAGTGCTTCTTTAAGCGTCCAGAAACGGAAAAACGTTTCGTCAGGGGTGCTGCTTTTTTCTGTGTACTCCATTTCCTCGTGGGAGAAAATCCGTTTAGCCGCTCTGCCGTTATAGGGACGGATTATTTCAGCGTCCACACCGATTTCCGCTTCGGAAAATCCGCAGATAATCAGTCCCTTGCAGTGGCTGAGGTTGAAATGAATATGCGGATAGTCAGGGAGAAACGGCTTGCCGTGTTCAGTTTTTTCAATTCGGTAGTTTTCAATCCCGTAGTGTTTCTTCAGCAGCTCTGCAAGGAAAGCGTGCGCCATTTCGTGAAGAACCTTTGCAGAATTTGTTTCATCTACAAGTCTGTAATAAATCATAGTTGCTCCGAAAAAAACGGGTATCGGGTTTGCCCCGATACCCTTAATAATTTGCATAGAATTAAAGTGATGCGTTAAAAATCAAAGCACTGCATTGAAAATCAAAGCGCTGCATTGAAAATCAAAGCGCAGCATTGATTAAAAGGATAGCCTTCTTAACGTTGCCGCTTACCTTGATGAGACCCTCAGCGAGAGCGTCGTAAACGTTCTTCTTGCCGTTCATAACAGCAACAAAAGCGTCAGTGTCAGCACGGAATTCAATGTCGTAGTCATTGTACTTGTAAGGTTCAACGGAAATGTTGTTTGCTTCGTCAATGTAGATATAGAAGATACCTTCAGCAGCACCGTTGAGTTCAACGTTTGCAGCGATAGGGTACTTGATTCTTGTCAGGTCAGCAGCAGCCAACTTCTTCTTTGCAGCTGCAACAACATCTTCGTAAGCAAGCCCCTTCTTCTTTGTAGTTTTCTTAGCAGGAGCTTTCTTTTCAGCAGCCTTAGGTGCTTCTTTCTTAGCAGCAGGCTTCTTAGCGGCAGTTTTCTTGACAGTTTCCTTTTTAGCAGTTTCTTTCTTAGCAGCTTCCTTCTTAGCAGGAGCCTTCTTTTCAGCATCAGTTTTAACTTCTGCAGCAACCGCTTCAGCTGTCTTTACAGCAGCTTCTTTTGTTTCAGCAGGGGTAGTTTTCTTAGTTGTTGCCATAATAAAATCCTCCTCATTGATAAAAATTGCAGTAGAAATTTTCAAAAGCGAGCTTAATCTTTATTTAAATTTATTATAACCAATTTAATAACAATTGTCAATGATTATTTGCGCAAATTTTAACTTTTTTATAAATACAAACGAAAACGAGTCTGCAAAAGGTTCAATTTTGAACTATTTGTGATATTTACCGCCGTTGTTAATCTGAAAGCTGCGGTAAATCTGCTCTAAAATCATAACTCTTGCAAGCTGATGGGGGAATGTCATTTCCGACATTGACAGGCGGAAGTGGCACATTGCTTTTATTTCGTCAGCAATGCCGCAGGAGCTTCCGATAACAATATTGAGCGTACTTTTTCCGTCCACTGAAATGCGGGAAATCTTTTCGGCAAGCTTTTCCGATGAAAGCTGTTTTCCCTCAATGCACATTGCAATATTGAAGCAATCCTTGCCATTGAGATATGCAAGCATATTTTTTCCCTCGGAAGAAAGTGCGTTTGCGATTTCCTTTTCGGATGGATTATCAGGCAGGCGGCTTTCGTTAAGCTCAATAATATTCAGCTTGCAGAAAGCACTGAGACGTTTTGCGTACTCTGCGCAGGCGTCACGGAGATAGCTTTCCTTTAATTTTCCCACAGTGATAAGATTGACGTTAAGCATAGTTGTACTCCTCAGAAGGTAATATATCCGCCGCTTGTTTCGACAGGCGCAACGGAAAGAGTGTAATCGCTGTTGCGGACAAAGCCGTGCAGACAATTGAACACGGTATTTTCCGCAAGCTCAGGTGTGTTGTTTTCCTGTGAAAGGTGTCCGAGAATAAGACGTGTTGTGCCGCTTTTTACAAGCTTTGCGGCAAATTCACCGCTGTCAACATTTGAGAGGTGACCGTTGTTGCTGAAAATACGGGTTTTAAGGTGGTAGGGGTAAATGCCGTTGCGCAGCATTTCAATGTCATAGTTTGCCTCAAGCAGCACGCAGTCCGTGCCGAGAAGATTTTTCTCAACGGTTTCGGTAACGTGTCCGAGGTCGGTGCAGACTGCCGCAGTCTTGCCGTCGGGAAGCTCTATTCTGTAGCCGCAGGACTCACGGGTGTCGTGAGGTGTGTTGAAGCAGCGGACGTTCATTCCGCAGATTTCTTCGCCCTCTTTCAATTCAAAACATTCACCGTTGATGAGACCGCTCTGACACAAATACTCAAGGGTAAGACTCTGCGCAAAAACAGGTGCTTTGATTTTTTTTGTGAGCACTGCAAGCCCCTTGGTGTGGTCGCTGTGCTCGTGAGTGATGAAAACCGCCTTGATTGCGTCAACGGAAAGTCCGTTGATTTCCATAGCTTTTTTCAATCTTGAAAAGGACACTCCGTCATCAATGAGGATGCCCTCGGATTTTGTTCCTATGTATGTGCTGTTGCCCTTGCTTGAAGAAAACAGCGGATAAATTCTTGCCAAGTTTATGCTCCTTTTCGGTTTAATCAAAAATACGGCTGTACATTCTTTCGGGACAGTCAAGAAACTGCTTTGTAACAGCATAGTGTTCGGTTTCTTTGTAGCTGACGCTTCTGATTTCGTCACTGGAAAGCTCGTAGAGTTCCGAGTCAGGAAAAGTAATCAGTATTGGCGAGTGGGTGGAAATGATAAACTGGGAATTTTTCTTCAGCAGTTCATTCATAGTAATCATCATAGACATAATTCCTGTCGGAGAAAGTGCCGCCTCAGGCTCGTCGAGGATATAAAGACCGTTGCCGAAGAAGCGGTTCTGTATAACTGAAAGGAAGCTTTCGCCGTGGGATTGCTCGTGGAGGGATACGCCGCCGTAGCTGTCGATAACCCTGCCGCTGCCCGGAAGCTTGTCCATTTCCTCAATATTGCTGGCGAGGTTGTAGAAGCTTTCAGCACGAAGAAAGAAGCTGTCCTTAGGGTATGCGGAGCGGCTGATTGTAAGGTAATCGCTGAGAGGGGAGTGACTGTTATATGTGGAGAAATTGAAATTACGTGTGCCGCCCTCGGGGTTAAAGCCGAATGCAACGGCAATGGCTTCAAGGAGAGTGGATTTTCCTGAGCCGTTTTCACCGACAATAAAGGTAACACGCTTATCAAAAGTCAGTTCACCTTTTTTACGGAGATTTTTAACCACAGGCAGGTGAGCAACATATGAAGTTTGCGGCGGGTATTTGTTAAGCCGTATACTATCAATAAATTTTGTTTCCACATTTAGTCCCCCCTTTGCATATAATTTTACTCTGAAAACGGGATTGTGTCAAGTGAATGATTGTTTTGCCTGCGGAGTACGGCGCTAAATATTTTTTTGCAAATCCTATTGACGAAAGCAGTAAAAAATGCTAAAATAAGAAAAAATGTTCGATTTTTATATTCGGAGGTAAATTATGGCAGATGCAAAGAAGAAAGCGGCAGGCGGCAAGGAGTCTGTTGTAAAGCTTACAAGCTCAGAGGAAAAAAAGCGCGCTCTTGAAGCCGCTATTCAGCATATCGAAAAGCAGTACGGCAAGGGTGCGGTAATGAAGCTCGGTCAGTCAGCGGATTATAATGTGGACGCTATTCCTACAGGCTCGATGACTCTTGATATGGCGCTTGGTATAGGCGGCGTTCCGAGAGGACGTATCGTTGAAATCTACGGTCCCGAAAGCTCAGGTAAGACGACCGTTGCGCTCCAGATTGTTGCTGAGGCACAGAAGCTGGGCGGTGAGGTTGCTTTCGTTGACGTTGAGCACGCTCTCGACCCTGTTTACGCAAGAGCACTTGGCGTTGATATTGACAATATGCTTGTTTCACAGCCTGACAGTGGTGAGCAGGCACTTGAAATTGCTGAAGCACTTGTGCGTTCGGGTGCACTGGATGTTATCGTACTCGACTCCGTTGCGGCTATGGTAACAAAGGCTGAAATCGACGGCGAAATGGGTGATACGCACGTTGGTCAGCTTGCACGTCTTATGTCTCAGGCAATGAGAAAGCTTACTTCTGTAATTTCCAAATCCAACTGCGTGGCAATCTTCATTAATCAGGTTCGTGAAAAAATCGGTGTTATTTACGGCAACCCTGAAACGACCCCTGGCGGACGTGCGCTGAAATTCTACAGCTCCGTGCGTATCGAGGTTCGTAAGGGTGAGGCTATCAAGAACGGTGCTGAGGTTATCGGCAGCCGTACAAAGTGCAAGGTTGTAAAGAACAAGGTTTCACCTCCGTTCAAGGAGTGCGAATTTGACCTGTTCTTCGGCAAGGGTATTTCCCGTGAGGGTGAGGTTGTTGACCTTGCTGTTGAGCTGGATATTATCCACAAGAGCGGTGCGTGGTTCTCCTATGAGGGGGATAAAATCGGTCAGGGACGTGACAACACCAAGGAATGGCTCCGTACACACCCTGAACAGGCGAAGGAAATCGAGGAGAAAATCAAGCAGAGAACTGCTGAGCTTATTATGGTTTCCAAAAAGGGAAAGAAGGATGCCGCTGTGCAGGCTGCATCAGACGCTGCTGCTGAAGTCGCTTCTGCTGGCGCTGAGGTTATCGCTGAGGTAAAGGCTGAACAGCCTGCCGAACAGCCAAAGTCTGCGCCGAAGTCTGCTGCGAAAAAACCGCCTGTCAACGTAATTATTGACGCTGATGACGATTTCGAAGAATTTACACCTGTTAAGTAATTACATATGGTTATAACTGAAATATCCAAATTCAAGGGCAGCACGATGTGTGTTGTCCTTGATGATAATTCAAGGCTTTACATTCACAGCTCAATTCTTGCTGAGTATAATCTGAAGGAGGGGATGAATGTCCCCGAGGAGGCAGTTGAGGAAATTGCCGAGGCAAATGAGTACCGCAAGGCAAGGGAGCGTGCACTTTATCTGCTGGACGGACGTGACTACAGCTTCAAGGAGCTGTATGAAAAGCTGGAGGCGAATTACTCGGAGGATATCTGTATGAGAGTGTGCAGATATCTTGCCGAAATGCGGCTTGTCGACGACAGACGCTATGCGGAGCTTCGTGCGAGGGAGCTTTTTGAAATCAAGCGTGTGGGAATGTTCAAGGCGAAAATGGAGCTTCGCAGGAGAGGAATTTCCGATGACATTATTGCTGAGGTCATTGAGCCTTACGCTGATGAGGAGGAAGCCTTTGCACGGCTTGAGCAGCTTGTGGAAAGAAAATATGAGCGTTATCTTACAAGCGAAAAGGGCGTGCAGAAGGTAAAGTCTGCACTTCTCAGGCAGGGGTACAGCTATAGTGAAATAAATGCGGTGCTGGATTTGTATGACCTTGATTTTGATGAGTGATAAGGGAGAGCGGAATTCAATATTCCGTTCTCTTTTTGCTTATATGGATTTGATGAGTGCTGAATAAATATGTACTATGTACTTATTAAGCCGAACTTATATGAAAAATGACGATTTTAGCGGTTTTTTTAAGTTTCGTATTGAAAAGAATAAAAAATTATGGTATACTATAGTGTATATGTATTGTTATAATGCATAAGTGTAAATATATGTAATTAATTTCCTATAATATCAATAAGGAGCTGAGAGGTATGCTGAATATCGAAAACCATCTTGGAACTATCAGTATTTCCAAGGAATATCTTACTTCCCTGATTGCTCATACTGCTTCAACCTGCTTCGGCGTTGCTGACCTGAACAATGCGGACAGCAAATCCATTCTTTTTTCCCTTTTCAAAAAGGCTGATATGGGCAGGAGTGAATGTGTAAAGCTTGCTGTCAAGGACGGTAAGCTGGTTATAGCTCTGCATATCACGGTTGTTTTCGGTACGAATATTTCCGCAATTGTGGACAGTGTGGTGCACAAAATCCGCTATACAATCGAAGAAAAAACAGGTCTTGAAGTCGGCAAGGTTACGGTCTTTGTTGACGGGATGAAGGCTTAATGGGGGTAATTTGAAGTGATAACCGGTAAAATTCTCAGAGACGCATTTATTTCGGGTGCGGTAACAATTGCAAATAAAAAGCGTGAGGTTGACCAGCTTAATGTGTACCCCGTTCCTGATGGAGATACAGGTACAAATATGTCTATGACAATGAGCAACGCTCTGCGCGAGCTTGAGGTTATGGACGATACTGTTACGGTATCTCAGGTTGCTGACGCTACTGCTTCTGCACTTCTCAGAGGTGCACGAGGCAATTCAGGCGTAATTCTTTCTCTGCTTTTCAGAGGCTTCTCCAAGGGCTTCAAGGGCAAGATTACCGCTGATTGTGAGGACTTTGTCAAGGCACTTGAGCTTGGTGTTGCAGGTGCTTACAAGGCTGTTATGACTCCTACTGAGGGTACAATTCTTACAGTTTCCCGACTTGCTTCCGAAAAGGCAAAGGTTACAGTAAATTCCACAAACGACGAGGTTGCACTCTGGAGCGATGTCTGCATTGCTGCAAAGGAAGCTCTTGACGATACGCCAAATCTTCTTCCTGTACTGAAAAAGGCGGGCGTTGTTGACGCTGGCGGTATGGGTCTGCTCCTTATATGGAACGCTATGCTTGACGTGTTCAAGGGCGGCGAGCCTGTGAAGCCTGTGGAAGCTCCTAAGACTGAGGCTGTTGTTGACAATTTCAGCACTGTCGTTGGCGAGTTTGATGACGATATCACTCACACCTACTGCACAGAATTTATCGCACGCAAGGCTCCCGACTGCAAGGATGCGGCTCTGCTCCGTGCTTTCCTTGAAACAATCGGTGACTGCGTTGTTGTGGTTGAGGACGACGAAATTATCAAGGTTCACGTCCACACTGAGCACCCCGGTCAGGCTATTGAAGAAGGTCTGCTTTTCGGCTCGCTCATTAATATGAAGATAGAAAATATGAAATATCAGCACGAAAACAAGGCTAAGGAAGCGGCTGTTGTGAAGAAGCAGAAGTTTGTTCCTGCTGCACCTGAAAAGCCATTCGGTTTTGTTTCTGTTGCAAGCGGCGATGGCATCGAGGAGCTTTTCCGCGACCTGGGTGTTGACTGCATTGTACGCGGCGGACAGACAATGAACCCGTCTACGGACGATATTCTTCAGGCAATTATGGCTACACCTGCCGAAACCGTGTTTGTTCTTCCTAACAACAAGAACATCATTATGGCGGCTGAACAGGCTGTTAAGCTTGCTGACAGACGTGTCTGCGTACTCCAGTCCAGAACAATTCCTCAGGGTATCACAGCTATGATGAACTTTGACCCTGACGCTGATTTTGATACAAACAGACTCAATATGAGCAGAAGCCTTGACACTGTTTCCACAGGTCAGCTTACATTTGCTGCCCGTGACAGTGATTATGAGGGTCACAACATCAAGGAGGGCGACATTCTCGCTCTTGACAATGGTAAGCTTTCCTTTACTGAAAGAGATGTTACAAAGGCTGCTTACAAGCTTACAAAGAAGCTTGCTGACGGCAACACTTCTTTCATCACTCTCATTTACGGCACAGACGTTGACAGCAAGGACGCTGAGGCTGTTCATCAGCTTGTTCAGAACAAGTTCCCGAACGCTGAGGTTATGCTTGTTGACGGCGGTCAGCCTGTTTACTACTATATCATTTCCGTTGAATAAGGATTGTCTATGAAAAAAATTAATATCGTTACGGGGCATTACGGCAGCGGAAAGACGAACTTTTCCGCAAACCTTGCCGTAACCCTTGCAAAGGGCGGCGAAAAGGTCACGGTTGTGGACCTTGATATCGTAAACCCTTACTTCCGTTCAGCTGACTTCGGTGAGCTGTTCGATGAAAAGAACATCGAGCTTGTTGCTCCGATGTACGCAAACTCAAACCTCGATATTCCCGCAATTTCCTTCGACCTTGAACGTATCGCAACCGATGACGGCTATCTTATCGTTGACGTAGGCGGCGACGATGCAGGTGCACTTGCTCTCGGACGTTACGCTGAGGCTTTCAAGAAATTTGCAGACAAAATCGAGATGTACTACGTTGTAAACTGCCGCAGATTTCTTACTCAGACCGCTGATGAAGCACTTGAACTGATGGGCGAAATCGAAATTGCGGCTAATATGAAGCACACTGCAATCGTAAACAACACTAATCTTCTTTACGAAACCACAAAGGAAGTCCTTGAGGACTCGGCAGGCTTTGCGGAGGAAATTGCTGAAAAGGCTGGGCTTCCGCTTGCTTTCACCTGCGTTCCGCTGAAGCTGGACGCTGACGTGCCGAAGCCGTTCCCTGTGGAGATTTATGTGAAGAAAATCTGGGAAACATAATAATTCTGACATAAGGGGTGTATGTAATGCTTGTCAGTTTAATGTTCTGTAACATCAACACATTGATTTTTCTGATTGCTTTTCTGGCTGTTCTGCTCATTGCTGACCTTTTCAAAAGGCATCTGCTTTCAAATCCGATTGTGTACGCAATAACAATGCTGATGGTTCCCCTTGCATTGCTTGTTGCCGTTGCAACACCTGTTTGGGCATTGGTTGAAAAAACTTTTCTGGAAGCAATTCTGTATTTTGCTTTGGGAATTCTGCTTCTGGTGCTTGCGGCTGTAATTTACATCAGGGGGCACATTGTTCCCGTGAATAAATCAGCTGTAATCAGAAAGCACGATGGAAATGTAAGCTATTATGCGGCAAAAAGGCTCATTGTTACAGGAAGTGCAATTTCTGTCGTATACGGTATACTTCTGATTGTTCAATCAGGCTGGCTTGGTTCAGTATTTGTAAGTATATTCGGCAGCGATATTGTTTCGATTTTTCAAGCGGCGATTTTTTGGCTGCTTTTGATGCTCATACCTTTTATTAATATTCTTGTAGCTTTGATTTTCTTGTTTTTGGGTGCAGAGCTGTTAATGCTTGGTATAATGACAATAATGTTCCTTTTACCTAATATGCTTGTAACAAACGGCTGCATAAGATGTATTGTACATTCAGACAAAACCAAACTGATGAAAGCATTGTTTATTGTTCTTTCCTTTATCCCAGTGTTTAACATTATATATGGCATAATCTGCCTGAAAAAATTTTCGGCAGAGCTTAAATAAACCAACAACTGTTAATTGCAGCTTGTATAAATTATTCTAAACCGAAAGGAGCTTTAATATGGCAAAAATTACGGTCAATTTTGAAAAGTGCAAGGGCTGTGCTCTTTGTACAACAGCTTGTCCGAAGAAAATCGTCGAACTCCAGAAGGAAAAACGTAACCGCAAGGGCTACTTCACCGCTGTCTGTATTGACGACTCACAGTGCATAGGCTGTGCAATGTGTGCAATGATGTGCCCTGACTGCGCAATCGTTGTTGAAAAGTAAAACTCAAATTTTGTAAGGAGTGAGTATTTTGGAACGTAATCTTATGAAGGGCAACGAAGCTCTCGCTGAAGCCGCTATCCGTGCAGGCTGTAAGTGCTTCTTCGGTTACCCAATCACACCTCAGACTGAAATTTCCGCATACCTCGCTAAGCGCTTCAAGCAGGCAGGCGGCGTATTCCTTCAGGCTGAATCTGAAATCGCAGCTATCAATATGGTTCTCGGCGCAGCTTCCACAGGCGTGCGTGCGATGACTTCTTCATCTTCTCCCGGAATTTCCCTGAAGTCCGAGGGTATCTCCTACATAGCAGGCTCTGACCTTCCTTGCGTTATCATCAACGTACAGAGAGGCGGCCCAGGTCTCGGCGGTATCCAGCCATCACAGGCTGACTACTGGCAGGCTACAAAGGCTCTCGGTCACGGTGACTTCCACCTTCTCGTATTTGCACCAAACTCCGTTCAGGAAATGGTTGACACAGTTACAAAGGCATTCGACCTCGCTGACGAATACCGTATGCCTGCAATGATTCTTGCTGACGGTCTCCTCGGTCAGATGATGGAGCCTGTTACATTCCCTGAGGTTACAGCAAAGGAAATAGAAAAGCCTTGGGCTGCAAACGGTCACGGCAACAAGCGTGAGCATAACATCATCAACTCCCTTTTCCTCCAGCCTGACGTGCTTGAAAAGTCCGTTAAGGACAGATTTGAGCGTTACGCTGAAATCAAGGAAAAGCACTCCGACGCTGAACTCTATATGACAGAGGACGCAGAGGTTGTTGTTACAGCTTACGGCGCTACAGCCCGTGTTGCAAAGGCTGCTGTAAATATGGCTCGTGAACAGGGTATCAAGGCAGGTCTTATCCGTCCTATCACACTCTGGCCATTCCCTGTTAAGCAGATTAACGAGGGCGCAAAGAACGCTCACACTATCATCTGTGCTGAAATGTCAATGGGACAGATGGTTGACGATATCAAGCTGGCTGTTAACTGCTCCAAGCCGGTTGAATTCTTCGGAAGAACAGGCGGCGTAATTCCTAAGCCTTCCGAAATTCTTGATGAAATTAAGAAGTATGGAGGTGCTAAGTAATGGCAGTTGTATTTGAAAGACCAAAGTCCTTTGCAGATATTCCTCTGCATTACTGCCCAGGCTGTACACACGGTATCATTCACCGTCTTGTGTGCGAGGTAATTGATGAAATGGGCATCGAGGGCGATACAATCGGTGTATGTCCTGTTGGCTGCTCCGTTATGGCTTACGACTACTTCACCTGCGATATGATTGAAGCTGCTCACGGACGTGCTCCTGCAGTTGCTACAGGTGTAAAGAGAACAAACCCTGACAAGTTCGTATTTACATATCAGGGTGACGGTGACCTTGCTGCTATCGGTACTGCTGAAACAGTTCACGCTGCAACAAGAGGCGAAAACATCGTTGTTATCTTCGTTAACAACACTACATACGGTATGACAGGCGGCCAGATGGCTCCTACCACACTTCCTGGTCAGGTTACACAGACAACTCCTTTCGGACGTGACCCTAAGCTTATGGGTTACCCTGTAAGAGTCTGCGAAATGCTTGCAACACTGACAGGTACAGCTCTTGCACAGAGAGTTGCCGTTGATACAGTTCCTCACATCAGAGAAGCTAAGAAGGCAATCCGTAAGGCTTTCGAAAATCAGCGTGACAAGAAGGGCTTCTCTATCGTTGAAGTTCTTTCCACTTGTCCTACAAACTGGGGTCTTTCTCCTGTTGACGCTCTCAAGCGTCTCAACGACGAGATGATTCCTTACTACCCACTCGGCGTATACAAGGACGGCAACGCTTTCCCTGAAACTGAAAAGGAGGCTGAATAATTATGACACACGATATTCTCCTCGCAGGCTTCGGCGGACAGGGTATCCTTTTCGCTGGCAAAATCCTCGCTTACTCAGGTCTTATGGACAACAAGGAAGTTTCGTGGCTCCCTTCCTACGGTCCTGAAATGCGCGGCGGTACTTGTAACTGCTCCGTATGTATTTCCGATAACGAGGTTGCTTCACCTCTCGTAAACGAGCCTGAAATTCTTATTGCTATGAACACACCTTCCCTTGAAAAGTTCGTGAACAGCGTTAAGGCTGGCGGTACAATCGTTGTCGACAGCACAATGGTTGACGCAACTGTTGAGCGTACAGATGTAAACACATACTACATTCCTGCTACACAGCTTGCAACAGACAACGACCTTCCTGGCGGCGCAAACATTATCCTTCTCGGCAAGGTGTTCAAGGAAACAGGTATCGTTTCCGCAGAAACCTTCAAGAAGGCAATCGAAAAGGTTGTGCCTGCTAAGAAGGCTGCACTCGCTGCAAACAACCTCAAGGCTGTACAGATTGGTATGGACTATAACGGTTAAAATTATCACCCTTGATTTCGGTCAAGGGTGAATTTTTATGCGACAAATAATAATCTTGAGCAGCATTGTGGAAATCTATTGAGGGAGACCCTTTTGGAAAAGGGTCGTCCCTCAAACTCCCTCCCTAAAACTTTTAATGTAATTTTTCATATAGGGCTATAGCCCTATATGAAAAATTAGACTGAAAGTCTTTGGAAAGGGGTCTGGGGAATAACCTTTCTCCAGAAAGGTTTTCCCCAGTGGGTTTCCATAACACCTACACAGGATTATTATTTGTCGCATAAAAAAACCGCTTCCGAAATTAATCGGAAACGGGTTGATTTTTTAGGCTTCGAGAAGTTTTTCCGCAGAAGCAAGTTTAAGGCTGATACAGAAGATGTTCATTGCCTGTTCAAGTTCGCTTACAGGTGGATATGTAGGAGCAATTCTGATGTTCTTGTCGGCTGGGTCTTTGCCGTATGGGAAGGTTGCACCTGCACCTGTGAGGACTACGCCTGCTTCTTTACAAAGCTGAACTGTTCTCTTTGCACAGCCGTCAAGTGTGTTGACAGATACAAAGTAACCGCCGTTCGGCTTGTTCCATTCGAGAATACCAAGTTCGCCGATTTCCTTGTCGAGCATATCGAGAACCATATTGAACTTCGGTGCAAGGATTTCCTTGTGCTTAGCCATATGAGCCATAATGCCGTCCATATCCTTGAAGTACTTGACGTGACGGAGCTGATTGATTTTATCGTAGCTGATGCACTGGATACCCATAAGTGCCGCAATCTGATTGATATTGTTCACGGAGCCTGCCATTACCGCAACACCTGCACCGGGGAAAGAAATCTTGGAAGTTGAAGCGAAGATGAACACCATATCTTCCTTGCCTGTCTTCTTGCACTCGTCAAGGATGTTGAGGATGCGGTCAGGAGCGTCCTTCAGGTAGTGTACGCAGTAAGCGTTGTCCCAGAAAATTCTGAAGTCCTTAGCCTTAGGGGAAAGGTTTGCAAAGCGTCTTACTGTTTCGTCGGAGTAAACAATTCCGTCAGGGTTGGAATAGAGCGGTACGCACCAGATACCCTTGATTGCTTCGTCCTCAGCAACAAGCTTTTCAACCATATCCATATCAGGACCGTCATTCTTCATTGGTACTGTAATCATTTCGATGCCGAAAGTTTCACAGATTGCAAAGTGTCTGTCGTAACCGGGTGCAGGACAAAGGAACTTTACCTTGTCGCACTTGCCCCAAGGCTTTTCGCTGCCGTAAACGCCGTGTGTAACAGCTCTTGCAACTGTGTCGTACATAAGGGAAAGGCTGGAGTTACCGCCGATGATGATTTCATCTGTACCAACACCGAGGAGTGCACCGAAAAGCTTCTTTGCGTCAGGAATACCTGTCAGCATACCATAGTTACGGCAGTCTGTGCCGTCGTCAGCAATCATACTTGCGGAATTTGTGAAAACGTCAAACATAGGCATTGCAATGTCAAGCTGGTCAGCGCCGGGCTTACCTCTGGACATATCAAGCTTCATACCCTTTGCCTTGTACGCCTCATACTCCTTTTCGCACTCCGCCTTGAACGCGGAAAGCTGTTCCTTACTCATTTCTGTAAGCTTCATAACCAATTCTTCCCTTTCGATTTATATTATTAACATTATATGCATTGTTCTGAAATTGTATCGTCACAAAATACAATTGTTTTTCCTACACATACAATTTTTCTTTGCAGTCTATTTTATATAATAATACAAACCGTTGATTTTTGCAAGCTTTTTTTGCTTTTCCTGCAAATTATCGCCCCTTTGAACATATCGTACTCACGTTTTGAATTACTGTGATGTGAATATTGCACTAAAACCACAGATTGACAAGCTTTTCAGAATGATTTATAATAGTATTTGAAGATTAAGTGAGGAGTGTGGAGAGTGGAGTTTGGAGTTGATAAAAATATAATTTACACAATCACTCCACACTCCACTCTCCTAACTCCACACTCTTAAAAGAGGAGTATTTATGGAACGTATCGCAAAATTTGAAAAGGTAAGCTTCGGACAGTTTGCGGAGGATTGGAGCAAGAATTTTCCTGACTGTGCCGAAGAAAAGATAAAGGAAATCTATGAGGCAATCCCATTGCCTGTCCGTGCTACGGCGGGGTCGGCGGGATACGACTTCTGCCTGCCCGACGGAATAGAACTTGCGGCTGGAGAGGGGATGCTTATCCCTACGGGTATCCGTGCGAAAATTGCTGACGGGTGGGTGCTGAATATTTACCCCAGAAGCGGTCTTGGTTTCAAGTTCCGCTTGCAGCTTGACAATACTGTTGGTATAATTGATGCAGATTATTACAATGCGGCAAACGAAGGGCACATTATGGTCAAGGTTACAAACGACGGACGTCAGGGCAAAACGCTGTCCCTTGAACGTGGGAAAGGCTTTGCACAGGGCGTGTTCCTGCCCTTTGGGATAACCGTTGACGATGAGGCTGACGGCGAGAGAGTCGGCGGGTTTGGGAGTACGAATGTGTAAGCGGTTGCAATTCGGTTACAAATTTTTACAATGTGGTACAATTGTTGAAAAGCCCCTTTTGTAGTGGTACTATTAAGGTAACACGACAGAAGGGGTTGCTTGTGTAATAATTTAAACGGAGGAAATTATGCAGACTACAAGAATTACAGAACAAATCAAAAGCTTACTCAAACCTGACCGCACACTTATTATCGGAATTGACGGTCTTGGCGGTGCAGGAAAAAGCACGGTTTCCGAAGCGGTATACGGACAACTTTGCAAAGACGGCTATAACGTTACCCTGCTTCACATTGACGATTTTATTCACCCACGTTCAGTACGCTACAATGACAGCTATGCTGAGTGGGAGTGCTACTACAACATTCAATGGCGGTATGATTACCTTGTAAACGAAGTAATTCAGCCGATAAAATGTGGTGAATTCAAGGGTGCAATCGAACTTTATGACAAGGAAAATGATACATATTATCTGAGTAACGCTGACATTCCCTTGGGAAGTGTTGTTATAGTGGAGGGCGTGTTCCTGCAAAGAGAGGAACTGCGTGACCTGTTTGATTTTATGATTTACATTGATATTTCAGAGTCGGTACGACTTGAACGTGTGCTTGAACGTGACGGCTATATCGGTGACAAGGAACAGATAAAGGCTAAGTATGACAACCGCTACTTCCCTGCGGAACGTTATTACGTTGAAAAGTGTCTGCCTGCAATGAATGCGGACTACGTCATAAAGGAGTAAGCTATGGTAAAATGGTTATTTTTTGACTTGGGCGGCACGGTTTATGATGAAACATTTTCCGATAAACAGCGTATTGACAGACTTATTGAAAAAGCACAGCTTGATATTGCATACGATGATTTTTATGCTGAAATGCAGAAATCGGCGGCAGAATTTGCACAGTCACCCTTTGGTGCAGCACGCAAAAAGCTTGGAATTGAGGAAAACGTGCCTTACTCAAATGAGAAAGAAATTCTTTATCCCAACGCTGTTGAGGTTATCAGAAAGCTTTCGGAAAAATATAAGCTTGGTATCATTGCAAATCAGCCGCCCAACACAGCTGAACGGCTAAAAAACGACGGATTGTATGACTTGTTTCAAATCTGCTTGCTGTCGGAATGTGTGAACCTGTTCAAGCCTGACACGGCTTTCTTTAAGCGTGCGTTTGAAGAAACGGGCTGTCAACCGTATGAAGCAGTAATGATTGGCGACAGACTTGATAATGACGTTTTCCCTGCAAAAAGCGTGGGAATGAAAACTGTGAGAATTGTGCAGGGACTTTATTCCGTTCAGCGTGCTTCGCGAGATGAGTATGCGGCTGATTATGAGATCGGAAAGCTTGAGGAATTGCTCTGCCTGAAATTTTAGTCGTACCAATAAAATTATTTTCAAAAACCCCTTGCAATCTGCAAAAAAATGTGGTATAATAATTGCAACAGAATAAGATGCACAAAAGACCGAGAACCTTCTCGGTCTTTTGTGTTGTATTCGGAAAGGAAGGATTGAATGGCTGGTAAAAAAGGCGGCAACACTGTGGCTAAGGTTTATGATATTGCGAAGCCGATTGCTGACTCGCTGGGGCTGAAAATTTGGGACGTTACTTTCGAAAAGGAAGGTGCAATGTGGTTTCTGAAGGTGCTTATTGACAAGATTGACGGGGCACTTGATATGGACGACTGCGAGGCTATGACACGTCCGCTTTCTAAGGCGCTGGACGAGGCTGACCCGATTGAACAGAATTATATGCTGGAGGTTGGCTCCCCAGGTTTGGGACGTGACCTGAAAAAGCCTGAGCACTTTGAGGAATTTCTGGAGTGTCCCGTAAGAATACGCTACATCCGTGAAACTGACGGACAGAAGGAATTCATTGCTATTCTTAAAGGCTATGACAAGGACAGCATTTCCGTTATCACTGAGGAGGGCGACAAGGAGATTGCGATTTCCGAGACGGCTTTCATAAGGCTGTTTGATGATGACGATGATGAGCTTTTCGCTGATGATGGTGACGATGAAGAATAATTGCGGCAACAATTTAAATTTATATAGAAAACCATTTGAACACATTTAGGAGGAATTCATAAAAATGAACAAGGAATTTTTTGAGGCGCTCGAACTGCTGGCGCAGGAAAACGGCATACCTATGGAAACTCTCGTTGAAAAGATTGAACAGGGTATTGCAAGGGCAGTTAAGAAGGAGTATCCCGATTGTGAAAACTATCACGTAAAGATTGATATGGACAAGAAAAAGCTTGAAGTTTGTCTGATGAGAACTGTTGTTGATGATGAGCCGCTTGATATGAGCGAAATTCACATTGACGAGGCAATTGCTACCTGCACAAAGCGTGCTAAGGTTGGCGACGTTGTTCCTTTCAAGCTTTCTACAGCAAAGTTCGGACGTGTTGCGGCTCAGAATGCTAAGCAGGCTATCAGAACAGAACTCAAGGGCTTTGAGCGTGCGAAGTACATCAATCAGTTCGACAGCAAGGTTCAGGAGGCTGTTTCCGCAACAGTTCAGAGAATTGAACCTGAGAGCGGCAACGCTACATTGACAATTGACAAGAACGAGGTTTATCTGTTCAAGAATGAACAAATTCCGGGCGAGGTACTTAAAGAGGGCGATATTGTCAAGCTTTACGTTGTTGATATCATCAACCGTGAAAGACGTCCTATGGTTAAGGTTTCCCGTACACACAAGGACCTTGTAAAGCGCCTTTTTGAGCTTGAAATTCCTGAGATTTATGACGGTACTGTTGAAGTAAAGGCTATCTCCCGTGAGGCAGGCTCAAGAACAAAGATTGCGGTTTGGTCAAAGGATAAGAACGTTGACCCTGTAGGCTCCTGTATCGGTCCTAAGCACAGCCGTATTCAGAACATTGTAAATGAGCTTAACGGCGAAAAGATTGACATTATCATCTATGATGAAGACCCTGCTGTTTTCATTGCACACGCACTTGCTCCTGCTGAGGTTCTCAGCGTTACCGTTGAGGAAGGCGAGCAGAAATCCTGCACAGTTGTTGTACCAAACAATCAGCTTTCTCTTGCAATCGGCAACAAGGGTCAGAATGCTAAGCTTGCTGCAAGACTTACAGGCTTCAAGATTGATATCAAGCCTGAAAATCCCGTTGACTGATAAGGTCGTGATTTAATGGCGGGTATAAAGAAAACACCTATGAGAATGTGCCTCGGCTGCAATGAAATGAAGCCTAAAAAGGAGCTTATCCGTGCGGTGAAATCTCCTGAGGGCGAAATTTCAATGGACCTGACAGGCAAGAAGTCAGGCAGAGGTGCTTATATATGCAGGAGTGCGGAATGCTTCCGCTTGGCACGCAAGGCAAGGCGGTTTGAAAAAGCTTTTTCCTGTCAGATTTCCGAAGAAGTCTACGACGCTATGGAAAAGGAGCTGAAGTTTGAAAATTAATTTTCAAACTAAGAGTTTTGTGCTTTTTGGACTGCCGTCCAAAATTTTGCAAGCAAAACCACACAAAACATCTTACGAAAGGAGGACACACGCTTCTGACGAAGCGTGGTCATTGAAAATGAGTAGTATCAGCGGTCTGCTTTCCATCTGCCGCAAGGCGGGCAAGCTTGTTATGGGCTTTGACCCTATGAAGGACGCTCTTGCAGGCGGCAAGGCACAGGCGGTAATTGTTGCATCGGATATTTCTCCGAAAACGGAAAAGGAAGTACGTTTCTTTTCGGGTAAAAAGGAAATTCCTGTTGCGAAAACTTCTATGACGCTTAACGATGTTTATTATGCACTCGGAAAGAAAGCGGGCATTCTCACTATATGCGACAAGGGCTTTGCTGAAAAGGCAATTTCCCTTTGCGAAACTGAAAACACTGATAACATTGAATAAAATCTCAATAAACGGAGGTATACAGCCTATGAGTACAACAAAATCCACTAAGCTTAAAATAAATGATGTTGCAAAGGAGCTTAATACAACAGGTCAGGAACTTGCTGACTTTGTAAACGAAAAGCTCGGCACATCAAAGAAGCCTACAGCTTCTCTTACAGAGGACGAAATGAACTACGTCCTTGAAGCTTTTTCACAGAATAATCAGGTAGCATCCTTTGATGAGTATTTTGCTACAAAAAATCAGCCTAAGGAAGAACCAAAGGCAGAAGAAAAGCCGGCTGAAAAGAAGCCTGCAAAGGCAAAGAAGGAAACAGCCAAGAAGGAGGCTGCACCTAAGGCTGATAAATCAGCTGCTGAAAAGCCTGCAAAGAAGGAAACAGCCAAGAAGGAAGCTGCGCCTAAGGCTGAAAAGCCTGCTGAAAAGAAGCAGGAAGTCAAGGAAGCACCAAAGGCTGAGGAACAGCCAAAGGTTCAGGAAGAACCAAAGCAGGAAGTGAAGAAGGAACAGCCTGCTCCAAAGCCTGCAAACAATCAGCCGCAGAACAAGAACGACCGCTTCAACACACAGCAGGTTTTAAGCGGCGACAAGAAGAAAAAGCCTGAGCAGAAGCCTGCAAACAAGCCTGCAGAGCAGTCCAACAAGAAGAAGCTTGATGTTAAGTTTGCTGATGCTTCTACTCCTGTTGAAAACAGCAAAATCCACACAATCGACACAAGAGGCTCTTATGTTGAGATGGATAAGTATAACGAAAAGTACGACAATATGGCTAACGCTTCAGGCGGCAACAACCGCAAGAAGGATAACTTCTCCAAGAAGCAGAAGCTTACTCAGAAGTCACAGCAGAGAAAGAGCCAGCAGTACTCCAACAAGCGTGAGAGTGAAGCTGAAAAGCTCCGCAGACTTGAGCTTGAACGTGCAAGAAAGCAGCAGCTCAAGGTTCTTATCCCTGACGAAATCGTTGTTTCCGAGCTTGCTTCAAGACTCAAGGTTACAGCTACTGAGGTAATCAAGAAGCTTATGCAGCTTGGTGAAATGTGCACAATCAATCAGGTTATCGACTTTGATACAGCGTCCCTCGTTGCTGAGGAACTTGGCGCAAAGGTTGAAAAGGAAGTTATCATCACTATTGAAGAACGTCTTATTGACGACTCCGACGACGACGGCGAGGGCGAAGAAAGAGCTCCTGTTGTTGTAGTAATGGGTCACGTTGACCACGGTAAGACTTCACTTCTTGACCGTATCAGAAACGCTAACGTTACTTCCACAGAAGCAGGCGGTATCACACAGCATATCGGTGCTTACCGTGTTTCCTGCAACGGCAAGGATATCACATTCCTCGATACCCCGGGGCACGAAGCGTTTACATCAATGCGTGCAAGAGGTGCGTCCGTTACTGATATTGCAATCATTGTAGTTGCCGCAGATGACGGTATTATGCCGCAGACTGTTGAGGCTATCAACCACGCTAAGGCAGCAGGCGTTTCTATTATCGTTGCTATCAACAAGATGGATAAGGAAGCTGCTAACCCTGATATTGTTAAGCAGCAGCTTACAGAATACGGTCTTGTAATTGAAGAATGGGGCGGCGACATTATCTGCGTACCTGTTTCCGCTAAGACAGGTATGGGTATTGAAGACCTTCTCGAAAATGTACTTCTCGTTGCAGAGGTTGCCGAACTCAAGGCTAACCCTAATCGTCTTGCTAAGGGTACAGTTGTTGAAGCGAGACTTGACAAGGGACGCGGTCCTATTGCAACCCTCCTTGTTCAGAACGGTACTCTCCATACAGGTGACATCATTATCGCAGGTACAGCTGTAGGACGTGTTCGTGTTATGACAAATGACAAGGGCAAGGTTGTTAAGGAAGCAGGTCCTTCTTATCCTGTTGAAATCACAGGTCTTGCTGAAGTTCCTTCCGCAGGTGACACATTCAACGCTGTTGAGGACGAAAGACTTGCAAGAGAGCTTGTTGACCAGCGTAAGCACGAAGCTAAGCAGGAACAGTTCAAGCAGTATCAGAAGGTTACTCTTGATAACCTGTTCAGCCAGATTGAGCAGGGTGAAATCAAGGAGCTCCCAATCATCGTCAAGGCTGACGTACAGGGCTCTGTTGAGGCTGTTAAGCAGTCCCTTGAAAAGCTTTCAAACAACGAGGTTCGTGTTCGTGTTATTCACGGTGCAGTTGGTGCTGTTTCCGAGGGTGACGTAATGCTCGCCAGCGCTTCCAATGCTATCATCGTCGGCTTCAACGTTCGTCCTGACCCTGTTGCTGCTGACAGCGCTGAACGTGACGGTGTAGATATCCGTCTCTACAGAATTATCTATGACGCTATCGAAGAAATCACAACCGCTATGAAGGGTATGCTTGCACCTAAGTACCGTGAAGTAAATCTCGGTCGTGTTGAAGTTCGTCAGGTGTACAAGATTTCTAACGTTGGTACAGTTTCAGGCTCCTACGTTCTCAGCGGTAAGATTACAAGAAACGCTGAAATCCGTGTTGTTCGTGACGGTATCATCATCGCTGACGACAAGATGTCCAGCCTTAAGCGTTTCAAGGACGACGTCAAGGAGGTTGCGGAAGGCTACGAGTGCGGTATCACACTTGAAAAGTTCCACGATATCCGTGAAGGCGATATCTTCGAAGCGTATTTTATGGAAGAATATCGTCCTGACTAATTCAAATAATAACGGTACCGTAATAATCTGCGGTACCCCAAATACAAATCCTAAAGGAGTTTTATATGCCTAATTTCAGAAACGGACGCTTGTCCGAGGATATCAAGAGAGAAATTTCAGCTCTTATCCGTGAGGAAATCAAGGACCCGAGAGTAAACGGCGGCTTTGTTTCCGTTGTAAGAACAGAGCTTTCGGGCGACGGCTCCCACTGTAAGGTCTATGTTTCCGACCTTACAGGCTTTGAGGCTTCAAAGACTGCGGCAAAGGGTCTTGAAAGCGCATCGGGTATGATAAGACGTCATATCTCCAACAAGCTGCGTCTTAAAAAGTGCCCTGAGCTGAAATTTATCGCAGACAACTCTATCGAGCATTCAGCGGAGATTGCAAAAATGCTTGGCTCAATTGACGTCAGTGAGGATAATGACGAAGAATAAATTTTCAGAGAGGAGTGACGCTATATGAATATAAGCCTGACAGAAACAGCCGAATTCCTTAAAAATCACGATAACTATTATATACTCACTCATCAGAGTCCTGACGGTGATACTATGGGCAGCGGCTTCGGTCTTTGCTATGCTCTTCGTCAGATTGGCAAGAATGCTAATGTACTTTGCTCTGATGAGTTTCCTAAGAGATACCATTTTATGTATGAGGGTTACGAGCCGCAGAAATTTTCTCCCGAAACAATAGTTGCGGTTGATGTTGCCGACAAGAAGCTGCTGGGTACTAAGCTTATTCAGTACGGTGACTATGTAAATCTCTGCATTGACCACCACGTTTCAAATCTTCACTATGCTGAACGTTTGCTGGTAAATCCTGATGCGGCGGCAGCTTGTGAGGTTATCTATCAGGTGCTTGGCGAAATGGGTATTGAGTTTACAAAGCAGATTGCCGAGTGCCTTTACACAGGTATTGCAACCGATACAGGCTGCTTCAAATACGGCAACACCACTCAGCTTTGCCACATTATTACCGCTCACCTTATGGACTGCGGTATAAGAATGGAGCAGATTAACCGTGAAATGTTCGACACAAAGAGCAAGGCACGTTTAAAGGTTGAACAGCATATCAATTCCGCTATGGAATACTACCTTGATGACAAGTGCGCAATGGTAGCGGTTACTCTTGATACAATGAAGAAAACAGGTCTTGCGCTTGAAGAATTCGAGGGCATCGCAGGAATGAGCGTTCAGGCTGAGGGCGTTCAGGTGGGCGTCGTAATAAGAGAAAAGGACAAAGGAAAATTCAAGGTTTCTATGCGTTCCGCTTCGGATATAGACGTTTCTGCAATCTGTCAGAAATTCGGCGGCGGCGGTCACGTCAAGGCGGCGGGATGTACTCTTGAAGGACCTCTTGATGATGTTAAACTGCGTCTGCTTTCAGGCATTGCACCTGCTATGGGGATTGACTTATGGCTGGCGTAAACAATGAAGAAATGTGCGGAGTAATCTGCGTGAACAAGCCTGAGGGCTTCACAAGCTTTGATGTTATCGCAAAGATGAGGGGCATATTGAAAATCAAGCGCCTTGGTCACGCAGGCACGCTTGACCCGATGGCTACGGGCGTGCTTCCTGTTTTTGTGGGACGTGCAACAAAAGCCTGCGATATTCTTCCTGACCACGACAAGATTTATCGTGCAGGGTTCAGGCTCGGTGTAACAACCGACACTCAGGATTGTACGGGTACGGTTACACAAGAGCGTGACACGTCTGCTGTTACAAAGGAAATGATGCTTGACACGCTGGAAAAATTCCGTGGGGAGATTATGCAGATACCGCCTATGTATTCGGCGGTTTCGGTTGGCGGCAAACGTCTTTACGACCTTGCAAGGCAGGGGATAGAAGTTGAACGTGAGGCTCGTCCCGTGACGATTTACAAGCTTGAACTTGCGGAGTTTGACGAGACAGAAAAGTGCGGCGTGCTGACGGTTTCCTGTTCAAAGGGGACTTACATCCGCACCCTTATCAATGACATCGGTGAGTCGCTTTCCTGCGGTGGAATTATGACTTCACTTGTGCGTACTTCCGCCTGCGGATTTTCACTTGATGACTGCGTTACAATTGAGGATTTACAGCGTGAGGCTGAAAACGAACGTAACTTTGAACATTATCTCAAACCCGTTGAAGAAGTTTTTGCCGAACTTCCGAAGCTTATGCTTCACGGTGCGCAGGAGAGAATGTACCGCAACGGTATAAAGCTTGACCTGACAAAAATCAGAACGGACATCACCGCCGAGCGTATTAGCGTTTACGGCGAAAAGGGCTTTATCGGAACAGCTGTCCCTGACAGGGAAAGCGGTGTTCTGAGAGTTGACAAGACATTTTATCTTTAAGAAGGGAAGTGAACACGGATGGTTGACCTGACGGGTACAAATGACGTGCCGAAAAACAGCACGGCTGTTGCTATGGGACTTTTTGACGGTATTCATCACGGACACCGCACGGTTATCCGTACTGCAATTGATATTGCCTCACAGATGCCCGGTATTGACCCTGCCGTGTTCACCTTTGACACCGCAACCGTAACCTCAAAGGGTGAGGGCGGTGTGAAATACATTCATTCAAGGGATATGAAATTCGAGCTTATTGACAGGCTTGGTGTACGCTACATCTATTCTCCCGATTTTCTTAACTTCAAGAATTTAAGCGGCGAGGAATTCGTTGAGCTTGTTCTCTGCGACAAGCTTTCGGCTAAGTTCGTTATCTGCGGAAGGGATTTCCGCTTCGGCAAGGGCGCTGAATGCGGTGTTGCTGAATTGGACAAGATGTGCCGCAAGCGTGGCATACAGGTGCGCACGGTTGCGCCTGTACTTGAGGACGGCGGACAGCGTATATCCTCTACTATGATAAGAGAGCTTATTGCTGACGGTCAGATTGAGCTTGCAAACTCCCTTCTCGACTCGAAATTCACCTTCAGGCTTCCCGTTGCTTACGGCAGACAGCTTGGACGTACCCTTGATTTTCCCACTATAAACCAGTACCTCTCCAAACGGCAGGTTACCCCGAAATTCGGCGTGTATGTTTCCCGCACGGAAGTGTGGGGCAGGATTTACCGAAGCATTACCAATGTTGGTGTAAAGCCAACCGTGGGAAGCGACGTACCCCTTGCGGAAACCTACATAATCGGCTTCGAGGGCGGCGAGCTTTACGGCGAGGTTGCAAAGGTTTCGCTGGTTTCCTTTATCCGTGAGGAAAGGAAGTTTGACAGCATTGACGAACTGAAAAATCAGATTGCTGAGGATATTAAGGCTGCGGAAATTTACTAACACAAGGGGCTGACGGTATGGCTTTTATTGGTTTGTTTGCTATTATGATAATAGCAATGGGTTTGATAATCGGCGGCGGTATTGCATTGACTTCGTTTATACTTTTCCTGTCCAGACGCCATAAGAAAAAGCACGCTGATGACGGTAAAGGTAAAGCAGGATATGTTGCTTTGCGAATAATAGCTTTACTTTGCCTCATACCTGCTCTTTTTGTTTTAGTTGGAATAGTATCAGCCGTTATAATCGGCGAATTCGGATAAAACCGATTATTGTTTTCAGATACAATAAATGAAAGGATTGATAAAAATGAATACAGCAAATGTAAGAACACGATTTGCGCCAAGCCCTACAGGCTATATGCACATCGGTAATCTTCGTACTGCGCTTTACACTTATATTATCGCAAGAAAATACGGCGGAAAGTTCATTCTCCGTATCGAGGACACTGACCAGGGCAGATTTGTTGAGGGCGCTACAGAGGTAATTTATGACACACTCCGCAAGTGCGGTCTTGAATGGGACGAAGGTCCTGACATCGGCGGTCCTGTTGGTCCGTACATCCAGTCCGAGCGTATGGGGCTTTTCAAAGAATACGCTGAACAGCTTGTTAAGTCGGGGCACGCTTACTACTGCTTCTGCACAAAGGAGCGTATGGAGCAGGTTCACGAGGAACAGCGCGCAAAGGGCATTACACCAACTTACGACAGACACTGCCGTGAGCTTCCTCAGGAGGAAGTGGACAAGCTTCTTGCAGAGGGTGTACCTTATGTAATCCGTCAGAAAGTTCCTCTCGACGGCACAACAACTTTCCACGATGAGCTTTACGGCGATATCACCGTACCAAATGCTGACCTTGACGACCAGATTTTGCTCAAGGCTGACGGTATGCCGACATACAACTTTGCTAACGTTGTTGACGACCACCTTATGGGCATCACTCACGTTGTACGCGGCAACGAGTATCTTTCCTCCGCACCTAAGTACAACCTGCTTTATGAGGCATTCGGCTGGGAAGTTCCGACTTACATTCACGTTGAACATATTATGCGTGACGCTACTCACAAGCTTTCCAAGCGTGACGGCGACGCTTACTTCGGCGACTTCGTGGAAAAGGGCTTCTATATCCCTGCTATCCTCAACTATATCGCACTTCTCGGCTGGGCACCTAAGGGTGAACAGGAAATCTTTACACTTGACGAGCTTGTACAGGAATTCGATATCAGCGGTCTTTCCAAGTCACCTGCTATCTTTGACCCTGTGAAGATGAAGGCTATCAACTTCGAGTGGATAAAGAAGCTTTCTCTTGACGAGTTCAAGGAGCTTGCTCTGCCTTACATCAGACAGACCTGCAAGAGCGAGGATATCGACCTTGATGTGCTTGTAAAGACACTTCAGCCACGTACTGAGCTTTTCACAGATATTCCTGAAAAGGTTGACTTCATTGACGAGCTTCGTGAATACAGCACCGACCTTTACTTCAACAAGAAGATGAAGACTACTCCCGAAACAAGCCTTGAAGCACTCAAAGCGGCCTCCGAGGTGTTCGAGGGTATTGATGATAATGCGTGGACAGAGGAAAATATCCACTCCGCACTTTTCGCTAAGATTGAAGCTCTCGGCGTAAAGAACGGCTGGATGCTCCTCCCTATCAGAGCGGCTCTCTCAGGCAAGCAGTCCACACCGGGCGGCGGCGTTGAGCTTGCGGCTATCCTTGGCAAGAAGGAAAGCCTTGCACGTATTGCAAAGGGAATTGAGCTTTTAAGCAATTAACCCGACTTTTACGGCATTATCACTTAATCAACACATTACGCTTGTATAATTTACAAGTTATATTATGTAAAATCTACTGAAAGGTGGCTGCTGAAATGATTGAAGTACAGAACCTTACAAAGCAGTACGGTGCAAAAAAGGCTGTTGACAATCTTTCATTCACCGTCAATGACGGCGAAATTTTAGGCTTTCTCGGACCTAACGGTGCGGGTAAGTCCACTACTATGAATATGCTGACGGGCTACATTTCCTCAACTGAGGGCAAGGCGCTCATCAACGGAATTGACATTCTCGACGACCCTATCGAAGCAAAGAAGAATATCGGCTATCTCCCCGAAATTCCTCCTCTTTACCTCGATATGACAGTCAAGGATTACCTCAACTTCATCTATGACCTTAAAAAGTGCAAGCTTCCCCGTAAGGCTCACCTTGAGGACGTTTGCAGTCTGGTTATGATTAAGGACGTATACAACAGAATTATCCGCAACCTCTCAAAGGGCTACAAGCAGAGAGTAGGTCTTGCGCAGGCTCTTATCGGCAATCCGCCTATCCTTATTCTGGACGAGCCGACTGTTGGTCTTGACCCGAAGCAGATTATCGAAATCCGTACCCTTATCAAGAAGCTTGGCAAGAAGCACACGGTAATTCTTTCCTCTCACATCCTCCCCGAAATTCAGGCTGTTTGTGACAGAATTATCATCATCAACGGCGGTAAGATTGCTGCTGACGATACAACCGAAAACCTCACAAAGAATATCTCCACAGACCACAAGCTTATTGCAAGAATTGACGGTCCACGTGACGAAATCCTCAAGACTATCAAGAATATGCCGGGTGTTGTGTCCGTTGTTGCGGATATGGAGCGTGAGGCAGGTATCTTTGATTACGAAATTGAAGCCAAGGAAGGCGTTGACCTGCGCCGTGAGCTGTTCAAGAGAGTTGTTGCAAGAAACTGGGTAATCCTTGGACTCAAGACAACGGAAATGACTCTTGAAGACATTTTCCTCAAGATTACAATGGGCGATGATGTTGTTATCAAGACAAAGAAAAACGCCGAAGAAAAGGCTGCTGAAGCAGATGCAAAGGCTGAGCAGTACGACGAAAAAGCTGCTGCCGCTGATGCAAAGACTGAAGAATATGACAAGCTTGCCGAAAAGGCAGAAGCTGCTGAAAAAAAGGAGGGTGAGGAATAATGGGCGCTATTTTCAGACGTGAGCTGAAGGCTTACTTCACCTCGCCTATCGCTTACATTTTCATTGCCGTGTTCTACATCTACACAGCAACATATTTTGTAAACACAAACCTTTACTACGGACTTACCGATATGTCCTACGTTTTCACAAGTGCGTTCACAATTATGATGTTCCTGCTTCCGCTGCTGACAATGCGTCTTTTCACTGAGGAACGCCGTCAGCGCACAGACCAGTGCCTGCTGACTGCACCTGTAAATCTGTTCTCCATAGTAATGGGCAAGTTCCTTGCTTCTGTATGCGTGTTCCTTTGCGCAATGGCAATCTATCTGATTTACATTATTGTGCTTACTTCACTTGCTGGTTCAGTAGCGTGGGCAACCGTTATCGGTAACCTTTTCGCACTTCTCCTGCTTGGTGCAAGCTTTATTGCAATCGGTACATTCATCTCTGCAACAACTGAAAATCAGGTCGTTGCCGCAATTCTCAGCTTCATCATCATTATGGCGTTCTACCTTATTGATATGCTTGCGGGAATGGTTCAGGTTGAATGGCTCAGAAATATTATGTCTGCCCTCGGCTTCTATTCAAGATATGCAGAATTTTCACAGGGCATTTTCTCAATCCCGAACATTGTGTTCTTCATCAGCACAATTTTCATTTTCAACTTTCTTACCGTGCGTGTGCTTGAAAAGCGCCGCTGGTCATAATGAAGGAGGTATGCTGATATGAAGATTAACAAGAAAAAGCTTAAATACGGTACAGCCTCAATTGTTATAACAGCTGTTGTGGTTGCAATCGTTATCCTTCTCAACGTTGTGCTTTCCGTTCTTTCCGAAAGCTACAATATGAACTTTGACCTTACTCCGAACAGCGACTTCGAAATCAGTCAGGATACAAAGGATTACCTTGCTACGCTGACTGAAAATGTTGAAATCTGTACAACTGTTGATGAACTTGTGTTCAAGACTTCTGAAAACAGATACTACCGTCAGGCGTATGAGGTGCTGAAAAAATACGAATACAACAGCGACAAGATTACTGTAAATTTCGTTGATATGACTACAAACCCGACCTATGTTGAAAAATACAAGCAGTATTACGACGGTACTATCAACGACAGCAGTATCATCATCTTCAACGAGGATACAAAGCGTATCAGAGTCCTTTCCACAAGTGACCTGTTCAATACCGAGGTAAACTATTATTACTTCCAGGAGGAAATCGTGTCATCAAAGGCTGAACAGACTCTTACTTCTGCGATTATGTATATCACAGACCCTGAGCCTAAGACAGCGGTTTACCTCAATGTTGTTACACAGAGCGCTGTAGGTGAAAATGTTCAGGCACTTCTTGAAGCTAACGGCTTTGACCTTGTGACTGTTGACCCGCTTACAGAGGAAATTCCTATGGACGCTGACCTTATGGTGCTCAACGCTCCTATGAATGACCTCGCTCCTGAGATTATTGACCAGCTTTACACATTTATGGAAAACGGCGGTAACTACGGCAAGAATATGATTTACCTTGCAAGTATGGGACAGAATGAAACTCCTAACATTGACGCTTTCCTCGCTGAATGGGGTATTGTTGTTGGCAACGGTATTCTTAGTGACAGCAATACACAGAATATCCTCTCAGGCAGCTCTGGTTACGGGTTTGCGTCCTACATTACAGAAAACGAATATACAGGCGGTATCGCTGCAGAAAATCTCAGTGCTCCCGTGCTTACCTACTATGCACGTCCAATCGAGCTTCTCTTTGATTTCAGCGGCAATGTAAGCACACTTCCGCTCCTGACCACTTCCGAAACAGGCTTTGCCTTCACTCCTGAAATTATGCAGGAATATCAGGAAACAGGTGTTATGCCTGCAATTGAGGAAAAGGCTATCCCTATGATTGCTCTTTCCAACAAGTATACTTTCATTGACAATGAGCAGGTTCTTTCAAACCTCATTGTATTCGGTTCAGACGAAATGCTCAATTCCAGCTTTACCGAAACAACCTACTATAACAACGGCGACTATTTTGTTTCCATCGTGAACAAGATTTCCGGCAAGGAAAACGGTATCTCTATTGTTGCCAAGGACCTGACAGGTACAACCTTCCAGGCTACAGAAGCACAGGTTAATGTTCTGAGAATTGTGATTATGTTTGTGCTCCCTGCCGCTGTAGCAGTTATCGGTATCGTTGTATGGCTCAAGCGCCGTCACAAGTAACAGGAAGGAAATCTGAACGATGAAAAAGAATATCAGACTTATAATCATCTGTGCAGTTGTTGTGGCTGTGCTTGCGGGGCTTCTTGTCTTCCTTATGACAAGCAAAAAGAATAATCCCGATGAACAGACAGCTGACACAGCTGAAACAGAGGTTACAACCTCGCTTCTCTACAGCAACAAGCTTGATGACCTTGCCGTGCTGACAATTGAAAATGAGCACGGCTCCTACAAGGTTGAGCGTTTTGAATTTGAGGGAGAAAATATATGGACAATCAAGGAAATTGCCAATCTTCCGCTGAGCAATGCAGCTATTACTGCACTTGTGGAAAATGCAATTTCTGTTACCGCCCAGCAGACTGTTGCTGAAAATCCTGAGGATATTTCCATCTACGGTCTTGATGCTCCGCTCGCAACTGTTACAGCTGAGTTTACAAACAGTGATAAAACTGTCAGAAAGCTTTATGTCGGCAACAAGACTCCGAAGGGTACAGCCTACTATTTTATGATGGAGGGTGACCCTGCGGTGTACACCGTCAATGTCGGTGAGATGAGTCCTTACCTCAATGACAAGTGGTCAACCGTTATAAAGACGGTATTTTCAGGAGCTGCCGCAGAGACAGTAATTGACAAGATGACTATCAGCCGTCCTGACCTTGATTACGATATTGTAATTGAGTACGACAAACGTCTCGACGACGAGAATAATATGGTTGCGAATTCCTCGCTGTACGTTATGACAACACCTGTTTTCCGTGAGCTTAACCCTGAAACCTGTGACGCCGTAACAAACGGTGTGTTCGGTCTTACTGCAACAGAGCTTGGTATTGTAAATCCGAACGAGGAGGATATGGTTACCTGCGGAATTACAGAACCGAGTCTGGTTCTTACTGTTGAAGCAGACGTCGGAAAGCTGCATCTTACAATCGGCAACGAAATTGTTGACAAGGACGGCAACAAGGGTCGCTTTGCATATGTTGATGGCGTTGACATCATCTATGTTTTTGAAACCTCGCTTCTCCCCTGGCTTACAGTGAAGCCGCTGGACATTACAACAACAATGTTCACAAGCAATTATGTTTACAACCTTACTTCACTTGATATCACAACAGCTGACGGTAAGCTGGACTTCGAAATCACAGGCAGCAGCGCCGATGATTTTGCAGCTACCCTTGATGGACAGGCAGTTGACGGCGACGCATTCAAGGACTTCTATCAGTTCATTCTCCGTGCGCCAAGCAGTGAGATTTATTTAGAGGAAACAACTGCTGAGCCTGTTCTTACTGTTGATATCAGGACTTCCACAGGCGGCGATTTAATCGAATTTATCCCGTCAGACAACAGACAGTCCATTATCAGACTTAACGGCAAGGTGACATATAAGTGCGCAACAGCCTATGTTGACAGATTTATTTCCAACATTGAACTTTATAAAAACGGTGAAGAAATTATCACCAGCTGGTAATTGCGACATTTTTTACCCTTGCAATATGTTATAATAGCAGGACTGCTGACAAAAAAGAAAATATTGGTATTTTAATAATTACCCTTGATTTTATGAATAATCTATGGTATAATGTTAAACGAACAATATTTTCAACAACTTAGAAGGAGGAAATGCAATGGCAGAAAATACTACAGGATTTCTCCGCTATAAGGGTTACCCTCTTGTGAGAAACAAAGATGAAATCTACTACGGAAATATGAATGACCAGTATGTAGTCTGGATGCAGATTACAGAAAAAACCAAGGTCGGCGATATGGACGTGGCAAGCAAGGTTAAGCTTTATAAAATGGCTACCGATGAAACACTCAATCCGATTGAGCGTGTTGTAAAGCAGAGCGAAAAAACAAGTCTTTATGAGGCACTTGATATCGCGTATGCTTGGCTCTCAAGAAAGTGATACTTTCTGAAAGAAATTCTTTAAGATTAATCAGATTGTCATTAAGCACAGTAATTCAATGAAATTACTGTGCTTTTTGCTTTATAATGTCGATAAATTAATTATTTGTTAATAAATTCGCAATCATTTCTACATTGTTGTGCGCACATAGTTGTGTTATAATTTATGTGTCTATATTATGGAAAGGAGAATGAATATGAAAGTCATTGCATTGATTTCCTGCGGCATAGATGACTCGTACCACAGCCAGCTTGTGCAGAGTTTTGTCGATAAATGTGCCGAAAATGATTGCCGTGTGCTTTGGTTTCAGTCCCTTTCAAGCTGTTCTAATAATACTGCTCATGATAAAGGCGAGCTTAATATATTTAATCTGATTAATTACAAGCTTATTGATGCTGTGGTTATTATGTCACTAACAGTTATAAATAATGATGTTAAGGACCAAATTGTAAAAAGTGCCCGTGAACATAATCTGCCGATAATTTCAATTGATGGTCATATTGATGGTGCATACAATATTTACCTTGGTTACGTCGATGCATTGGAGGAAATGGTGCGCCATGTCATCACCAAGCATAATGCCAAGAATATCAAGTTCCTCGGCGGTGATAAAGGCAACGACGAGTCTGACGCGAGAGAAAACGTTTTCAGGAAGGTTATGGCTGAATATAACCTTGAAGTTACTGATGATAATATTGATTATGGCTACTTCTGGTGGTCTGCTGCTGCGGATGCTGTGCAGAGGCATTATGACAAGCACGGTTCAATGCCTGACGCATTTGTATGTGCAAACGACTCAATGGCTGTAGGTGTGTGCGGTAAGCTTACCGAGCTTGGCTATCGTGTTCCTGAGGATGTTATTGTAACAGGTATAGATGGTATACCTGAGGGTAATACATACTTTCCGTCAATTACAACGCTTATGCTTGATATTGATTCTGCGGGAATTACTGCAGCTGAACGTACTGTGCAGATTCTTAACGGAGAAATTCCTGCTGAGGGAAGTGAAACTGTTGAGGGAACGCTTCTGTATCGTGAATCCTGCGGCTGTGAGCCTGCAAGACTTTCTTCAGATGATAATGAACTGAAGCACGAGCTTTACGGTCGTATCGACCTGTGGAACGGCTTTTCTGACGGAATAATCGGAATGGCAGAGGGCGTGACAAACAGCGGCTCGTTCGAGGAAACACTGGAAAATATCAAGCCGTTCTTGTCATCTGCGTGGACAAAGGAATGCTGGCTTTGTATATGCGATGATTTTCTTACAAAGGCAGTCAAGACGGAAGACCTTTCCAAATCAGCTGAAAACTACAGGCGTACAGGTTACAGCAAGATTATGAAATATGTTGTTCACGGTATTGAAGACAGTCAATTTGACCTGTTGGAACCGTTTGAGTCGGAGTGGCTTGTTCCGGATTTCAGCAATACTATGAAAAAGTATAATAACCTGATGTTCCTGCCGCTTAACTTCCGTGACAGGGTAGTGGGTTATTTTGCTCTTGAATTTACATATACGCAGCGCAACTATCATATTTTGCGCTCGTTAATCAACAATATAAGCCGTGTTCTTGAAAACGCACGAATTCAGTCGGAGCTTAAAGCTGTTGTTAACAGACTTGAGGATATGTATGTTCACGATTCAATGACCTCGCTGTATAACCGCAGGGGCTTCTATCGTCTTGTTCCTAAAATTTATAAAAAATGTATTCAGGAGCAGAAAAAGTTTATGGTGCTTTCCATTGACCTTGATAACCTTAAAGGAATAAACGATACATATGGTCATCACGAAGGCGATAATGCGATTACTACAATTGCAAATGCTTTGCTTATGGTTTCGGACGGAAATGAAATTATCGCACGTTTCGGCGGTGACGAATATATCGTGGCAGGTGCTTGTCCATATGAGGATTTTGCCGATGATTTTATGAAAAAATTCTACGAATTCCTTCATAACTACAATGCTGCTTCGGGCAAGCCGTATAAGGTTGGTGCAAGCTGTGGTATGTATGCGTTTGTACCGCCTGAGGGTACGAGTCTTGACGAGTTTATCAAGTTCGCTGATGAGCTTATGTACGACGAAAAGGCTACTCACCGCAAACACGGGTACAGCCGTGGAAGAATGTAAAAAAAAGGACGTTTCCGCTATCAAATGGAAACGTCTTTCAGTTTGTCGAAAAAACTTTTCGACAATGAATAGTGAATATTGAATAATGAAGAATGAATAATTAAGGAATTGCCTTCGGCAATAATATTAAAAATGTCCGCAAAGCGGACACCTTAACTATTCATTATTCTTTATTCATTTTTCATTAGCCTGTCGATTTTATCGACAGGCTCAAGGGCGTTTCCGCTATCAAAGGGAAACGTCCTTTTCGCAACTGTAGGTTGCATTTTCGTTATTTTGAAAAAGCAACTAAAAAATGCTTGCATTATAATAATATATGTGATATAATATTGTTGAACTCGAAAACACAACTTATGCGAAAGGAAAATGATATATGAATATTGAGATTGCAAACAGGCTTCAGCAGATGAGAAAAAAGAATAATCTCTCTCAGGAGGAACTTGCCGCAAAAATGGGGGTTACACGTCAGGCAATTTCAAAGTGGGAGCGTGCAGAGTCTGCACCTGATATGGAAAACCTTATTCTGCTTGCAAAGCTTTACGGGGTAACTATTGACGAATTGCTGAATACGGGTGCTTCTCCCGAAACAGTAAGCGCAGGTATTTCCCTTAAAAAGGACGACTATGGCTTCACAGATGACCCTGTAAGAGAAAAGCGTCCTGACAATTATACTGACGAGGAAATCTTCCCTAACACTAATTTGGGCAGCGAAAACTCAATTCCTCAGGGCGCACCATTCGGCGTGGACATTGACGAGGAAGAAAAGAAATCAGCAGGTGCAAGCACTGATACTGCGCAGGACGACCTTGTGAAAAATATCGAAAAGGCAGGACGTGCAATCGGTGACGTGATTAACTCCGCAGGTCAGAAAATCAATGAAGCCGTAAAAAATGCGGAAAAGGCGGACGGCAAAACTGAGGATTGGGAAGTCAAGCTTGAACGTGAAATGGAAGGCTGGGAAGTTCAGCTTGAAAAGGGTATGGAAAAGTTCGGCGAGAAAATGGAAAAGTTCGGCGAAGAAATGGAACGTAAATTCGGCGAAGGTAAGAATTGCTGTGCAGAAGATGACATTCCGAATGAAAAGAAGAAAAAGAAGATCAAAGAACCTGCAACTCTCCTCGACAAGCTGTTCCCATTACTTATGGTAATTGTGTTCTGTCTGTCAATTCCTATGGGGCTTGCTCATATCGGCTGGCTTGCATTCCTGTTCATACCTATGTACTACACAACAAAGGAAGCAATTAAAAAGCGTGACCCGCTGATTTTCTGCTATCCTGTATTCTGCGTTATTGTTTATGTGGGTGGAGGACTTATTCTGAGCGACATATGGGCGTGGCTTGCAGGTATGTGGTGGGGAACTATGTGGATGCTTTTTGTAACAATTCCGATTTACTATATTGTATTTGCGCATCTCCACGAAAAGAAAAAGCACAAGAACAAATAAAAATTACCGCCTTGGGATGTAAAATCTCAAGGCGGTTTCTGTTTACCAGTTCATAAGTTCAGCAATAAACGGTGCAAGCTTGTCAGCCATTTTCTGATGTGTCTTGGCACTTGGGTGGTAGTCAGCACCGTATCCGTCACGGTAGCCGTTCTGCATATCGAATTCGAATGTTATAATTTGTGTGTCACCTGTGTCAGCGGTATACTGCCCTACCTGTTCTTCAATTTCGGGAAGAAGCTCCTTGCCCATTGCACCGAGGGTGCAGATTATGTAAGCATCTGGATTTGCTTCGCGAACCTGACAGATGAAATCATAGTAAGCCTTGCCGAAGGTGTCAACACGGTCAGCAATTCCTCTTGTCCAGCTGTTGTCGTTGGTGCCGATATTGATTACAACAACATCAGGCTGCCACTTGGAAAAGTCCCATTTCTTGCTTGTGTGCATTGTGTCTGTGTTTTCGTATACACCTGAAATCAGCTTCCACTGGCTTGGCTCGTCTCCGCTTGTATAGCAGGAATACGCTCCTATACCGCTCCAGGCAACGATGTTGATATCAGCGTCAAGTTCCTTGCCGATAAGCGCCGCATAGGTCTTGGAGCCGTCCTCGGTTTCGGTGGAAAAATCGTAATGCTCGTTCGGTGCGTCAACACCGTAGCCGCAGGTTATGCTGTCACCGATGAATTCAATTTTGAGTTCGCGCTTGGGAGTAGGAATTATTCCGTATTCCGAAACAGCGTGGATTTTTTTTACGCCGACATAGGAATTGGATTGCTCGGAAAGCTTTACCACGGAAACAATGCAGTTCTTTGGTTCAGCGCTTTCAAATACTTTTAGTGTGATTGTTTTGTTAGTAAGCATTGTGTCAATAACACGTTTTCCGTTTACAAAAATTCCTACCCTTGCATCTGCGCCTGAGCAGTCGCTTGTGAGGGTAATCTCAGCTGATGTGCCGCAGAAAGCAAACTCTACGGAAGAATATGTGTTGGACAGAATAACCGTGCCGCTGTTATCGGTGAAGGTTCTGCCGCTGATTTTGACGTGTTCCTCATCAGCACGGAAATCTGCTTCATAAAGCTGTGGAGCAATTTCTGCTGTGCTTTCCGACACGGTTTCTTCCGTTTCTGCGGCAGCAGTGCTTTCGGAAGTAACAGTTGTTTCTTCAGTTGTGGTTACAGTCTCGGCAGTTTCCTCAGTTGTGGCTGTTGTCTCTGTGGTTGTTGCTTCAACTGTGGTAACAGTCGTTGTTTCCGTTGCCGTTTCGCCGGTTGTTTCAGCAGTTGTAACGGTAGTCGGTATGGTGCTTATTTCTGTTTCTGAAATAGTTGCAGTAATCGGTGCAGTTGTTTCGGTAAGCGTTTCCGTTTCTGTTGTAACATAAACTTCCTGTGTCGGCTCTATATATGTATAAACGGATGACTCGGCAGGAGTTTCCTTGACACCTGTACAGCCGCAAAGCAGGACAGCTGCAATTGTGCATATCAGAAAATAAAATTTTAGTTTCATAAAACCTCCACACGCTTCGGATATGAGTAAATTTTAGCATAGTTGCTTTTTCTTGTCAACTGAAAAATTACCTTATATTTCCTTATGATTATTAATATATTTACAAATTTTTAGCATTTATTTATAGTTAATGTTAGCCAGCAATGATATACTTTAATATGAGTGAATATGTTTTTATCGACCTGAAAGGAGCAAAATGGGTTACATACAAAGCTTTAATCGCCGTGAAACAAAATATCTGCTGACCGACAAGCAGGCGGAAGCCTTCATATATGAAGCCCGTGACCTGCTTTCACGAGATAAGTACGGCAAATATACAATCTGCAATCTCTACCTGGATACAGATGATTTTTACTTTATAGAACATTCTCTTGACCGTCCTGCGTACAAGGAAAAGCTTCGCATAAGAAGCTACGGAAACGCTGATGATAAGACGAAGATTTTTCTTGAAATAAAGAAAAAGGCAAGGGGAGTCGTGTACAAAAGAAGAATTGTAATACCATTCGGGGAAGCGGCGGATTACGTACATAACGGCATACGTCCGAAAAGTCTTGACGGATTTGTACCAAATCAGATTTTTGAGGAAATTGATTATCTTATGAAGAAATACGAGCCTGAGCCGAAGCTTTATCTTGCTTACGACCGTGAGGCGTATTTTATGAATGAACAGCCTGAGGTGCGTATTACTTTTGACAGGAATATCAGAGGACGATGGGACAATATTACCCTCACCTCCGATGAAAACACAGAGCTTCTTGATACGGGCGTTGAGAATTATCGTGTTATGGAAATCAAGTCGGGACGTGCAATTCCTATGGAAATTACGGAAATTCTGTCACGGCTGAAAATCTATCCCGTGTCTTTTTCAAAGTACGGCAGGATTTATACCGCATTCACACAGAAAAACACAAGCAGAAAGGAATTAACAATATGAATATTATTACACAGGTAAATATGCTTTCATCAATTCAGACTGCCGCTACGGGTCTGATTATTTCGCTTCTTTGCGGCGTAATTGTGGCAGTTGTTTACCGTATCGGGACAAACCGTCCGTCAAAGTTTATGATGATTTCAACGCTTATTGTTCCCGCTATTGTTCAGGCGATAATTATGATGGTCAACGGCAACATCGGCGCAGGTGTTGCGGCGGCAGGTGCATTCAGCCTTGTTCGTTTCCGTTCAATTCCGGGCAGCTCCCGTGATATCTGTATGCTGTTTCTTTCAATGGCTTCGGGACTTGCCTGCGGTATGGGCTTTATGTGGTACGCACTTATTTTCACTGTGATTATCGCAATTGTAATAGTTGCCGCTGAAAAGCTTGTTCCTCCGAACCGTGCCGCAATGCGTCAGCTGAAAATCATTATCCCTGAGGATATGGACTATGACGGCACTTTCGATGAGATTTTCAAGGAGTACACAAACTCCGCACGCCTTGATTATGTGAGAACAATCCGTATGGGTACGATGTACGAGCTGGTTTACATAATCACCTGCAAGGCAGGAAAATCCGAAAAGGAAATGATTGATAAAATACGCTGCAGAAACGGCAATCTCAGCGTAAGCTGCGGAATTATTCCTGACAGCAAGGACGAATTATAATTCGAGGGTGCATTATGAAAAAAAGATATTCGATAACAGCGCTTCTTCTTGCTTCTGCAATGCTGCTTTCAGCTTGTTCTGAGCAGCCTGCTGAGGGTACGGAGGACACTTCTGCTGTAACAGAGAGCGTGACAGAAGCTGTTGAGACAGAACAGACAGAGGCGGCTACAGAAGCTACTGAAGCAGTTGCTGCGGAAGATGAAAAAGTAGTTATACCTGACCCTACGACGATAGAATTTTCTGCGGAAAGCGGATTTTATACAGAAGAATTTGAGCTTACAATCACTTCCTCAGAAGGCGGAGAAATATTCTACACTCTGGATGGCAGTGACCCTGCAGCAAGTGAAACTGCGATTGCGTACACTGTACCGCTGAAAATCACTTCTGCTGAGGGCCGCGAAAACGTGGTTTCGGCAGTTGACCCGATACTGTTTTCAGCAAACTACAACGACGTGAATGACAGCCGCGACGGCTTCGTGTGGGAAAAGGAATTACCTGCAAATGAAGCTGTGGACAAGTGCACTGTAGTCCGTGCCGCTGTTAAAAAGGCGGACGGAACTTTCGGCACGGATAATTCCGCTTCCTATTTTATCGGCACTCCTGAGGAGCATATCAGGGGCATTGCCGAAAGCTGTGAGGCGGCAGGGACGTCCCTTGCGGTGATAAGCATAAATATGAACTTTGACGACCTGTTCAGCGGCGATAGGGGCATTTATGTCAAGGGCGATATCTTTGACAAGGCTCTGGAAAAGTTCCTCAGTGAGGGTAATCGGCTTCGTGACACGGAGGACGCCCGTTCCCTTGATGCAAACTACAAGCAGAGGGGCAGAGAGTGGGAGCGAAACGCTTTCCTGACAATGATGGAGGTTACCTCCGACAGCGCTGAAACGGTGCTTAATCAGAATTGCGGCATCCGTATTCAGGGCAATTATTCCCGTTCCGACTATCAGAAGGGTTTCCGTCTTTACGCACGAAAGGAATACGGCGACAATAATTTCAATTACACTGTTTTCGGTGAGGACTATCTCAACGACAGTGGTGCTGTAATGGATAAATTCAAGCACCTTGTTCTCCGTGCAGGAGGAAACTGTGCTTTCACAACAAAGTTCAACGACACCTACTGGCAGTCGCTGGTTACGGAAACTGCCTGCGAAACCAAGAAATCCCGTCCCTGTGTTGTTTATCTCAACGGCGAATACTGGGGACTCTATGTCCTTGAGGAGGACTACAGTGACGACTTTTTTGAGGACGTGCACGGTGTAAACAAGGACGATGTTGTTGTATATAAGGGCGATGCTGAAACCTATAAGAGAGGTTATACACTTGACGAGGGTACAATTCCTGACGGCGAAAAGGAAAGCTACTACTTCAAGGAACTGAACGCTTTCTTCAAGAGTCATTCCGACCTGGAATCACAGGAGGACTACGATGAATTCGTGAAGCTTGTTGACCCTGAGTCGGTGATGGATTATTTTGCGGTGCAGTGCTGGATTAACAACAAGTGGGACTGGCCCGGAAAAAACTGGTCTATGTGGAAAACTATCAGCGTTGATGAGTCAAACCCTTATGCTGACGGAAGATGGCGCTTTATGTTCTATGATATGGAATTCGGCGGCGTGTGCGGTGCAAATGATATCAGGAACAATACCGTCAAGGACGCAAACTACAAGCCTAACGGTCTGCTTGATATGGATACAAACAATCCTGCGGTGCTCAGCTTTGCGTATCTTATGACGAACGAGGGCTTCCGTGCTGACTTCTACAATCGCCTGACGGGACTTTCCGATGGCATTTTTGAGCAGACTGCGGCAACCGAGAGACTGATGGAATTCGTGGATGTGTATTATCCGCTGTATGAACAGTTCTTTGAACGCTACCCTGACATCAGTGACGCTGAGGAGGCAATTAACGGCGGCTATGCAACTGCACAGTGCATCCTTGATTTCCTTGAGGGACGTCACGAACACATTCAGCCTATGATTGATTTCTGTGAAAAAATTCTGAACTGATTAACAGCAGGTACATAGTTAGCTATGTATACCTGCTGTTTTTATAAATTAAGATAAGTGTTGCTTGTACAAAATTAACAATTCAAGATGTTGAAAAAACAATATTATTGACACATATATAATGAGTGTGGTATAATTAGGTTAGTCAAATAGTTAGAAATTTAACAATCATTCCTGAACAAACAAAGAATGAAAGGATTATTTTTATGATTAATGTTATTGCCGATAAATGTATAGGATGTAATGCGTGTATAAGAGTCTGTCCCGTACCTAATGCAAACCGTTATGACGGTAAGGTTGTTCACGTCAATGATGACCAGTGTATACGCTGCGGTGAATGTGTAAAGAATTGTCAGCACGGTGCACGCTATTATACCGATGACCTTGAACAGCTTCTCAGCCTTATCAAGACAACAAGCGTTTCTCTTGTTGTTGCTCCTGCCATCAAAACCGCTATGGACGGCAGATGGAGACACGTTCTCCAGTGGCTGAAGGATATGGGTGTTCACGAAATTTATGACGCTTCCTTCGGCGCTGATATATGTACATACCTTCACATTGAATACGTCAAGAAAAATCCTGACGCGAAGATTATTTCCCAGCCTTGTGCGGCTATCGTAAACTATGCCGAAAAGCATAAGCCTGAGCTTCTTCCAAAGCTTTCACCAGTTCAGTCTCCGCTTATGTGTACGGCAATTTATGTCCGTAAGTATCTTGGCAATAATGACACGATTATCGGTCTTACACCTTGTATTGCCAAGGGTGATGAGTTCCGTAACACGGGTATCGTCAGCGGGAACGTGACTTTCAAGGCTCTTGCAGAATACATAGAAAAGAACAATATACCTCTCGGTACAGGACACAGCCCGTTCGAGTTCAGTAAGACAAGAGGCTTTTACGGTGCATTCTATCCAATTCCGGGCGGTCTTAAAGAGTGTCTGAAATTGTATGTTCCGGATCTTTCTGTTACAACATCTGAAGGCGTACAGAAGGTTTATGAGGATTTTGAAACATATATTGAAACTGATTCTTCAAAGCTCCCTACAGTTTATGATGTACTTTCCTGTGAGTTCGGTTGTAACTCAGGTGCAGGTGCTGCTAAGAGGTTTGATATGTTCAACGCGTACGATATTATGATGCGTGTTAAGGATTTTGCAGACAGACGGAAGAAAGATGAACGTTCCAACAAGAAAATTCTTGCTAAGCTCAAGCTTGAGGACTTCTTACGCAGTTACACAGACAGAAGCACAGAAACGCTTCCTACTATGGCACAGCTTGACAGCGTATTCAGAAGTATGGGCAAATATACCGATGCAGACCGTCACGTTGACTGTCACGCTTGCGGTTTCAAGAGCTGTAAGCATATGGCTATGACCATTTACGCAGGCAATAATACACCTGCCAACTGTATTATGTACGAGAAGCAGCAGATGGCTCAGCTTAAGGAAAATCTTGAAAGCCGTCACGCAGTCCTTAAAGATTCTGTTGCACAAATTCACAGCTCGCTTGAAATCCTTACAGGCAAAATCCAGCCGATTGCAGAAAATACAGCTGAAAACACTGCTCAGAATGAAAGCATTAAGCGTGATATGAATATTATCAGCAGAGATATTACCAACGTTTCTGACCGTGCGGACGGAATTGCTACAGCTGTTGACAGTATCAGTGCAAGTATCGAGGAATATACAAAAATTCTTGAAAAGATTTCCGCTATTGCAAGTCAGACCAATATTCTTGCTATCAACGCTTCTATTGAAGCCGCAAGAGCAGGTCAGCACGGTAAGGGCTTTGCGGTTGTTGCTGACGAGGTAAGAACACTTGCTATCAAGTCGGCAGAAACACTTACTGAAGCTGAAGCGCATACAAATGAAATTCTTGAAAGCGTTACAAAAATCAAGAATTCTTCTGATGAAATTATTAATGAGGTTACTAACACAAAAAATAATGTGGATAATACCGATAAGGCTGTTGAAGTGCTTAACAACAGTTCACAGCTTATAAGCAGCAGCGTTTCCGATATTACCGCTGTAATTGAGGAGCTTAACGCAATTGCCGCTGAACTTGATAAGTAAAAACAAAGCTGCTTTCTAATTCAGGAAAGCAGCTTTTGCTGTAATGAAAAAGTCCTCAGGAAACATCTCCCGAGGACTTTTGTATTAATAATTTTCTTTTCTTACTTCAAAGAAGCTCTGTGGGTGAGCACATACAGGACAAACCTTAGGTGCCTTTGTACCCATTACAAGGTGACCGCAGTTGCGGCATTCCCACATTGTCATTTCGCCCTTTTCAAATACCTGCTGCATTTCAACGTTTTTCAGCAGTGCACGGTATCTTTCTTCGTGTGCCTTTTCAATCTTAGCAACCATTCTGAACTTTGCAGCGATAGCTGTGAAGCCTTCTTCTTCAGCGTCCTTAGCGAAATTCTCGTACATATCTGTCCACTCGTAATTTTCGCCCTCAGCTGCAGCAGCAAGGTTAGCAGCTGTGTCACCAAGCTCGCCCAGTTCCTTGAACCACATTTTAGCGTGTTCCTTTTCGTTGTCAGCGGTTTTCAGGAAGATTTCAGCAATCTGCTCGTAGCCTTCCTTCTTTGCAACGCTTGCAAAGTATGTGTATTTATTTCTTGCCTGGCTTTCACCTGCAAATGCAGCAAGAAGATTAGCTTCTGTTTTTGTTCCCTTGAGTTCTGCCATAATAATTACCATCCTTTCGTTAATCGGAAATTTGAACTACAGCAAATCCGATTTGCTATCAATAATTATACATAATTACCAAAACTTTGTCAATAGACTTTGCAGAATTATTTTTGTTTTTTATGCTGTTGAAAAAAGAAAAATTATGTGTTATAATTGTTCCATTAATTCTGAAAGGAAAATCGTTATGATTAAGGATATTCAGCAGGAAATCCTGCGTATAAAAAAGGAGAAGAATATTACAATTCTTGCACACAGCTATCAGGCTGAGGAAATTCAGGAAATCGCCGACTACACAGGCGACAGCTTCCGTCTTTCCGAGCTTGCAAAAACTGACCCGAATGATACCGTGATAATGTGTGGTGTGCACTTTATGGCTGAAACCTGCAAACTGCTCTCTCCGAATAAAAAGGTTATTCTTGCAAAGGAGGGCTGCGGCTGTCCGATGGCTGAACAGTTTACAGCTGAGGAGCTTGCTGCGTTCAAAAAGGACAACCCTGACCACACGGTTGTTGCGTACATAAATACAACTGCTGAGCTGAAAGCTGAATGTGATGTGTGTGTAACCTCTGCTTCAGCAGTTGAAATATGCAGTAAGATTGAAAATGACAACATTCTGTTTATTCCCGATTGCAATCTCGGTGCTTTCGTTGCAAAGAGTCTGCCTGAAAAGAATGTGAAGCTTATCAAGGGCGGATGTCCTGTTCACGCGGCGGTAACTGAGGAGGAAACACTTGCAGTAAAGGCTAAGCATCCCGAAGCACTTCTTCTTGTGCACCCCGAATGTATTCCCGATGTTGCAAAGCACGCCGATTATGTAGGCTCAACAAGCGGAATTATCAACTATGCGCTTAAATCTGACGCAAAGGAATTCATTATCGGTACGGAAATTTCTATTGCCGAACATCTCCAGTTTGTGTGCCCCGAAAAGGAATTCCATACACTTTCCAAGAACCTTATCTGTGCTGATATGAAGCGCACAACCCTTATGGATGTGTATAAAGCACTTAACGGCGGCGGTCTTGAAATTGAACTTCCCGAAGAGCTTATGGAGAAAGCTTCTGTTTGTATTGACCGTATGCTTGAAATGGGATGATAACTGAAAACGGACTCTGAATTAATCAGAGTCCGTGAGCCTGTCGATAAAGTCGACAGGCTAATGAAAAATGAATAATGAATAGTGAATAGTTAAGGTGTCCGCTTTGCGGACATTTTTAATGTTATTGCCGAAGGCAATTCCTTAATTATTCATTCTTCATTATTCAATATTCA
>JAFQIY010000050.1 GCA_017415165.1 Oscillospiraceae bacterium
CACACTCACAGCTGTAGCTGCTGAAAACTACACATTCACAAATTGGGTTATCAATGGTGAAAACGGTGCAACAGAAGCTACAACAACAGTTACTGTAACTGCGGCTACAACAATTTCTGCTGTATTCACAGCTGTTGAAGAAGAGCCAGAAGAAAAAACAGCAGGTTGGGCTGACAACGGCGATGGCTCTTACACATACACATCTGTTCTTGGCTTACCTGCCGAAGGTGATGCAGAAGGCACAGAAAGAGACCCTTCAACTGACGAAGCAATAAATTTAATTATTGACCTTGATGATTATCTTGCAGATGGCAAGACTCGTGAAGATATTGTTAAGATTACTGCTGATTTTGTTGTAGGCAATGGTATCGGTGGTGGCTTCTGTGTTGGTGCTAAGGAGTCTTCCGTTGGTGCTGAAGACGGTTGGAAGCAGATTCAGGTTGGTGAATCAGGTACATACTCACTTGAAACACCAAATGGTATTTATAATGAAAATGACCTTCAGTTCTCAATGTGGTGGGCTGAAGCTGATACTGCTCTCACAGTAAGCAACATTCAGATTGAATATGCTGAAGAAATACCAGCAGGAGACCTCGACGTATGGGTTGAAAACGAAGACGGTTCTTACACACTCACAGCAGGAGATGCTGCATCAAAGCCAGCGCTCAAAATTGACTTTGCTGAGCTTTTAGACGAAGATAAGACTGCTGAAGATGTTGCTTCTATCTCCGTTGATATTGCATTATCAGGTCCTGCAGGCAGTGCAGGCGGTGGATTCGGTGGTCATCAGGGAACTATCGTTGACGAAGAAACTGGTTCTGACTGGGTTCAGGTTTCATATCCTGTAGAAGGCAGCACAAACAACACTGTAACACTTGAATTAGACGGCGGTCTCGGTGAAGGCGAAGCTGAGGTTCAGGTTTGGTGGATTGGTGAAGGTGACACTGCCACAGTAAGCAATATTACAATTAATTACTACCACAACGTAACAATCGCAGAAGATATCGAATACGGTACAGTTGAAGCTGACGTTGAAAAGGCTGTTGAGGGCGATACAGTAACTCTCACAGTTAAGGCTGATGTAGGCTACGACCTCGAACAGCTTGTAGTTACTTACGAAGACGAAGAAGGCGAACCACAGACTGTTGAAGTTGCAAAGGACTACACATTCGTAATGCCTGCTGCTGACGTAACAGTTGACGCTACATTCGTTGAGCACATTTACCCATTCGTAATCATTGCTTCCGATGAATCTAACGGCGTCTTTGATAAGTGGGAAGACGCTGCTCTCTTTATCGCAAACGAAGAACTTGATTACACAATCATTGTAAACAAGGATGTTGAACTCAGCACTAAGTTTACACTTCCTAAGAAGGCTAACTCCCTCGAGTTCACAGGTGAAGGCTCACTCACATTCACAGGCACAAAGCTTGCTGTTCCTGTAGACACAATGTTTAATGTCAAGCTTGCTGCAAAGAACAAGACAAACCTTATCGACATCACAGTTGCTAAGGATTGCTCACTTGAAATCTGGTCAAGCAATGAACAGCCGCAGTTTATCAATAAAATTACAGGTACAAAGACATCCCAGTTACACGGTAATTTAAAAGCAGCAAGTATTTCAACATTCCAACATTTAGGCGGTACTATCTACATTAACAACGGCAAGATGACAGGCATTGGCAGAACTGATGCTGAAATTCATATTGCAGGTGAGAATGCTTCGGCAGCTATCACAGAGTATGTAGGTTCCCCACAAATCTATATTAATATGAATGAAGACGGTACTCTTCCTAAGGTTACTGTTGATACAATTGCTGATGGTTCATCACTCAACGTTGTAATCTATGATGCACAGGGTTATGAAGCAATAGTCGCAAGCGGCACAACAATTCTTTATTCAAAGAATGATATTTCTAAAAATATCACAGTTACGACTTTAGTGCTTGAAGGCGACGATCCACTCACAGCATACTACTATGCAAAGACAAAGTCTATCAAGGCAGAGGTAGGCACAGCGCTTAACCTTTATACTGGTACAGATATTGAAGAAAAAACTCTGGTAGGCAACTATCCTAACTTTGAACTTCTCTTTGAAGAAATCACTGACCCTGCAGTTGATTACATCATTGAAGTAAACACAGACCTTACACTCGATACAAAGTTTGCACTTCCTAAGAAGGCTGCAAGCATTACATTCATCGGTGAAGGCACACTTACATTCACAGGTACAAAGCTTACAGTTCCTTACAATGTAACAATCAATGAAGGCGTCGTAATCAATGTAGACAACAAGAAGTGTACAATGGATATCGCTGTTGGTAAGGGTGCTACACTCGAAAACTTCGGTGAAATCATTGGTATCAACAAGCTTTCAGGTACAAAGACATCTAACCTCGATGGTAACTTTGTAGTTAATAACCTCGCTACATTTGACAATGTTTATGCTGACGTAATGGTTATGGGCGGCAAGGTAACAGCTGTTAATGTACTCGACGGCGGTCTTGCAATTTATGGTGCTAAGGCATCTGCTGCTATTAAGACTGCTACAGTAAATGCTAAGATTTACCTTATAAGAGAAGACGGTGTTCTTCCTAAGGTAACACTTGAAGGCATCGGCGAAGCAATTGAAGATGACACAACAATTCAGGTACTTGTTACAGACGGTTTGGTTTCACCTGACCCTGCTACTCTCACAAGCGGTACAGTAATTCTTTACACAAAGAAGGCTGATTTCGCTGACAAGATTAATATTGTTAACAATGATGGTAATCTTAAGGCTTACACTTACGGTAAGGTAATCAAGGCTGAATATCCTCAGGCTGTAACAGTTGACAACCTCAACACAACAGGCGAAGAAGGCAGCGAAAACAATGCTGAACTCGAAAAGGATTATCCTAACTTTGAATCAGCAGTAGCAGCTATCGACGCAGCTAAGGACAATACCGCAGAGTATGTTATCACACTCAATAAGAACATTGCTCCTGAAAAGTTTGCACTGCCTAAGTATGCAGCATCCGTTACAATCACAAGTGAAATCGGTGCTATGATCAACGTAGGCAAGGTAACAGCTATCACAGCAAATACAGACCTTACACTTGAACATGTTGGATTTGAAACAGCAACAGGCAAGCTTGTTACAATCAACGCTAAGAAGAATCTTACAGTTAATGAGCTCTTCGGTGCTATAGCAGCTATCAAGGGCGGTGCTAAGTCTACTCTTACTTGTGTTGCTGAATTCTCATCTACATATAGACCTGATATCACAGGCTTCGGTAAGGTTGTTGTATGCGACACACTCACAACAGGTAATAACTTCAATGTTACTGAGCTTGTTCTCGGTACATCAGAAACAGGCGCAGGTACACTCGTAGTTTCTGCGTCAACAAAAAAGTCCTCTATCAAGGCTCTTGACGCAACAAACGGCGGCCGTATTGAATACGCAGAAGGCGCTAAGGCTCTTACATTCACAGGTAAGGACGATGCTTTCAAGGTTTCAGAAGACGATCTTACAATTTCAGGTGAAGTTGTAAACGGTCAGGCAGTTCTTACAACAAAGACTGTAGACCCTGAAAAGCTTGCAGTTGGTATTGCTCCTGCAAATGAAGATGTTGAATACGGCTTCACACAGATGGGCAATAATATCTGCTATATGGGCAAGGTTCTTGAAGTATCATTTGGTGAAGAAGGATCTGTAGCATATGCTACTTGGGGCGAAGTAGTTGAGGTTATCGAAGAAGCAAATAATGCAGAAGGTAGTTACATAATCACACTTCTCGACGACTACAACGCTAACGCTGCAATCAAGTTCCCTAAGGCTGGTACTTATGAGTACCTTACAATTATATCTGCACAGGATTATGATGATGAAGAAACTGAAATGTTCAATTTCAATTTCACAGGCAACCTTACACTTACAGGCTATACAGAATTCTATGCGGTAAACCTTGGCGCAGTTAAGAACGGCGCACCTGCTAAGTATACAATCAACGGAGGCAAAAATTATATTTACATTTTAAATTGTGATACAGGTTTACTTACATCTTTAAGCGGTGGCGAGATTGATATTGGATTAGCAAACGCTGATAAGATTAAGGCTGACGACCTCTCTATTATCGGTGACGTAAAGGCTATCGGCGGTATCACAGCTAAGAATGTAGAATTTAATAATAGCTATAACCTCGTTATGAATCAGGGCAGCAAGCTTGCTGTTACAGGTGATGTAACAGTTTATGATGAAGATTGCAAGCTTACAGTAACAATTCTTGACAAGAAGACAGGCGAACCTGCTACACTCAAGAACAACTACGTTGTAGCTACAATCAAGGGCGACTACGCTCCAGACAGCATCGTTCTCAATGAAACAGCTCACGCTGGTTACACTCTTGAACTCGTTAAGGGTAAGCTTGTTGCAAAGCTGCCAGCTGCAGAGTGGACTGAAAATGATGGTACTTACACTGCTGTTGCAAGCAATGAGTTTTCTGGTTCATTAGATCTGAAACTTACTCTTTCTGACTTCCTTGAAGAAGAAAAGACTCTTGCAGATATCAGATCTATCTCATTTGACGTTGTTACAACAGGCGGCGGATGGGCAAACGGTTGTATCGGTGCTAATAAGACTGATACAGACGACGATGAATCAAACGACTGGACATCTGTAAAGTGGGATAAAGACACAGAAACTGTTACTATCGAAAGCGAAGTTGGTTTCACAGACACACTTTTCCTTCAGGTTTGGTATATGCAGAAGGGCGACACAGCTACATTCAGCAATATGAAGATTACATATGTCGGAGAAGAGCCTGAGGAAGACCCTGAAGAAGATCCTGAGGAAGTTCTTGACCAGTGGGTAGTAAACGAAGATGGTACTATCACATACAAGTCAAACGAAGATGGCACAACTACAAAGCCACAGCATACAGTTCCTCTTACACTTGCAGAAGGCAAAACAGCTGCTGATGTTGAGTCTATTTCTGTTGATTTCGTAGTTACAGGTACAGCAAATGGTGGTATAGGCGTTAATCAGGGTAAGGAATATACCAATGAAGAAGATGAATTAACTCACTGGGTTCAGACTTCATATCCTGCAGCAGAAGGTAACACAGTTACACTTGCTGTTGAAGAAGGCTTACAGAGTGCTTCTGAGACGCTTTTAATTCAGATTTACTGGTCTGATGGTAATGCTTTTGAAATCACAATCAGCAACATCACAATCAATTACGCTACTAATAATGACCTCCCTGAAATTGGTCTTTAATACTGTCAATCCAATTGACTAAAAATACAGCTGTCACATTTGTGGCAGCTGTACTTTTTATAGGTATGAAGAAACCCCACGATAAGCCGTGGGGTTATCTTTTTATTTTACCGAGCCTTCAAGGTAATATGAAGCCTCCATATCCGCAACGCTCAGTGCAAACGCAAGCGGAAACATCTCAAACGATTTGCCGACCTGATTGGGGTCGTCATTTGCGGAAAATCCCATATGATAGCGTATCGCAAACGCTTCCTCGCGGGAAAGACGCATAAAGCCTGTGATTATGTACACCGATTTTTCGCCGTGTCCATAGGGCAGCTTGTCGTCAATTGCGTAGTAAGGCACTTTTTCCCACTGTCCCCTCTCATTTTTGGCATTGCGGTAGTCAACCTTATAGAAATTGACCTTGCAGATATCGTGGAGAAGTGCGGCAATTGCAATGGTTTCCTCGGAATAATTCATTCCGTACACGTTTTTTGCACGTTCACGGGAAAGGTAATCCTTCAAACAGTGGTACACGTTAAGGCTGTGCTCCAGCAGACCGCCCTCATATGCGCCGTGAAAACGTGTGCTGGCGGGAGCTGTGAAGAAGTCGCTCTTGTCAGACAGGAGGTACTCCAGCAGCTTATCCGCACCCTCACGGGTTATGTTGTTTTTGTAGATTTCAAGGAATTCTTCTTTCAAGTTCATTTTATTCTGCCTTTCAGATAATATCGTAGTAGCTCTTTATGCGCAGACTTTCCCTGAGCGCGTCAATTGTGACGTTAAGAGGGAAATTCATTTTATTCACAAGCACTGAATGTTTCTGACCGTGCAGGTCAAACCAGTTGTCACCGAATACGCAGTCGTACTCATCAAAATCAAGGTACACGCCCTTTGCGTAATTCTTACTGCTGAATTCAAAGCGGTACATTTCACCCAGCTGGTCGATTTTAACATCGATTTCAGGGTTGAGGAATTCGAATTTCTTAGGCAGTACCAGCATAAGCGTGCCGCCTGAGATGACAGTATTATTCTGCACGAGAGCGTACTCGATATAGTGGTTGCGGTACATTTCTTCTGTAAGTCCCGTCATTTTCGGAGTAAGAGCAAGCACATCCGCCGCAGTAAGAGGTGCAACGGTTACCGCTGTGCTGCCCTGAGAAATAATTTCGGTATCGTTCTTTCTTACTCTCCAGCGCACTTCTCCCTTGAATTCGGTCAGCTTTTCGTTTGACACGTTCACAACAAGATTTTGCTTGTCGCTGTCGTCAACAGAGCAAAGCACGGGTGCATAGAATTTCTTTGCGTAGTAGTGAAGTGCTTTCCATCTGCCGTAGTAGTCAATGGACGACCAGGAAATAACAGGGTTGCTGTCGTTTACCTGCCAGTAGAGAGAGCCCATACATCTGCCGCGGTTACGGCGCATATGCTCAACGTTTGTGCGGATAGCGTCCGCCTGAACAATCTGTGTTGCGTAAACGAGTCCCTCAAAGCTGTACGGATAGTGAACCATCTGTGCAAGGTAGTAAAGCAGCTTTTCGTTGCCTGCCTCACATTTTTGATGCGCCTCCATAACAGGGGAGCAAAGGTTCAAATCCTTTTCATCGGCGAAGGTGCGGACGGTTTTCATACAAGGGATTGACTCAAAGCCGTACTCCGAGCAGAAACGGAATTTGTACTTTCGGAATTCAGTGAATGGTTTAAGCCCGTGCCATACGTCCCAGTAGTGAGTGTCGCCCTTGTGGCTTGCACTTGACTCGTTGTAGCCGCCGCCTGAGGACGGTGATGAAGGCCAGTAGAAGGTCTGCGGGTCGTAATGTTTAAGCACGTTCGGGATAAGCTTCTCAAAAATGCGCAGGTAGCCTTCCTTCTGCTCCTTTGAAACAGGCTTGCACCAGTACTGAATTGCGGACTCAACTTCATTGTTGCCGCACCACATCGCAAGAGAAGCGTGGTTTCTGATACGCTTGATATTGTCGATAAATTCTTCCTTTATGTTGCGGCAGAAGTCGATGTCAGCGTTGTAAACAGCGCAGGCGAAAGCGAAGTCCTGCCAAACAAGAATACCAAGCTTGTCGCACATATCGTAGAAGTAATCGTCAGGGTAAATTCCGCCGCCCCATACTCTTATCATATTGTAGTTTGCAGCCGCACAGCTTTTCAGCAGTGCCCTTGTTCTTTCGGGTGAGCAGCGTGACAGGAACTGGTCCTCAGGGATATAGTTTGCACCCATTGCAAAGATTTTTATGCCGTTTACGCAGAATGTGAATTCTTCGCCGCCTGTGCCGTCATTGTCAGGTGTACGCAGCACAGCAATTCTACGCAGACCGATGTTGAATTCCTGTATATCCACAGGCTCGTCGCCGTCGAAAAGCATAACCTTTATCATATACAGATTTTGTTTACCATAGCCTCTTACCTGCCAGAGCAGAGCGTCGGTAATAAGACATTCAGGAGTGAGAACGTCCTTGTTTGCAGGTGCGGAAATGAGAATATCCTCGCCGTTCGGAGATGTGATACATACATCAAGACGGAGATTAGGGGAGAAAATATCTGCAATACGTGTGTCAAAAACCAGTCTGACATTGTTCTGCCAGTGCTCCTGATGAACGTATACGCTTTCGATACGTCCGCTCTTTACGCCCACAAGCTCAACATCACGCCATATTCCCATATCGGGAAGCTGCGGACCCCAGTCCCAGCCGAACATATAGTGTGCCTTGCGGATATGAGGGAAGCCGTCCATAGTTGTTTCGACGCCCCAGGTGTAGTTGCACTCCTGCTTTTTGGTTATGTATTCAATCGGAGAATAGAATTTGACACGAAGAATATTTCCGCCTCTTGAAATTACATTTGTAACGTCAAATTCGTAGGTGCAGTGCATATTTTCCGTTTTGCCGACTTTTTTGCCGTTAAGTTCAATATCTGCAAGAGTATCAACGCCGTGAAAACGAAGATATATTTTTTTACATTTGGAAATTTCAGGGTCAGCCTCAAAGCTCTTTTCAAATATGTATTCCTTGTCTGAAAGGGCAGTGGTTTTGTACTGATTTTCGCCGTAATAAGGGTCAGCAAGCTTACCTGCGTCCATCAGTGCGCCGTAAACCGAATCAGGGACATTTACAGGGATTTTTTCATCAAGCCAGCTGCTGCTGACAGTCCATTCACCGTTAAGACTCTGTATCATAAAAGAAAGTTCCTTTCATATTTTTTCTTTAAAATAAGTATAGCTTTTTGCGTTGTTTTTGTCAACAATAATTAACTGCAATACTGTTACATTTTTTAAAAATAACGTCCTGTGAAATTAACAAAATTGCATATTATAAAATACAATTTTTATACAAAACGGCGAAAATGTAAAAAGTTAAAAAAATGTGTTTTATATTTAAATATAATGTGTTATAATTATTTTGGACTATTTGTGTTCTGCATATTCAATTAGTATGTTAAAGTTATCAAGGGAGATTAACTTGTATGCCTAAAAATAATAAAACTGTCCGCAGTAATTTTGCGCGGCGTATTAATTTGTACTATCTGATACTTATTGTAATTCTTCTTGTATGTTTTGGGGTTATTTCCTATACACTCACGCGTATGAACGTTTCTTCCAGTACGATTCAGACTATGAACAATACAGGAAGCCTTATTTCACAGCTTCTTGACGACCATATGAGTGCTTCGGCGGAGGAGCTTTCTCCGATTGTGAATTCGCCGCTCTTTGAAAAGTATATCGTAAGCCTCAACACCTCGGAAAACCCTGATTCTGCTGAATATAAGGACGAAATTACAGATATGCTTTCCAAGGTTGTAAGTGAAAATCCCGATGTGGTTTCAGCGTGGATTATTTCCGAGCAGAAGGGCTATCTGACAGGAAGCGGCGGAGAATTGCTTTATGCCGACGAGTATATGCTTGAAGACAAGGAATGGTATCAGAATTTTATTATGGGCAGAACTCATCAGTCAAAGTATATCTGCACCAATATTTCAACAAGTATTTTCAATCCTTCCGAAAATGTTATCTCAATTATTGTCCCTGTCGGTTCTGACGGAAACGTTTACGCATTCTGCGGAATAGAAGTAAGCATTGACAGCGTTTTCTCCGTGCTTTCAAAGTACACCTTCAACACAGGAAGTTATCCTGTGGTTGCTGTTGACTCAGAAATTATATATACACCGTCTGACGCTGATTTTGCACAGAAATTTTCCCTTGCTGACCGTACTTTGCTAAATATAATTGCTCAGCCATTTGCTGTTTCGGCAAGCGTTGAGAGCTATGTTTCCGAAAATGATGAAAGAATTTACTATTATATGGAAACAAGCAGACTTACAGGCTGGGACGTGGTTGTTCTGTTTGACAGTGCTGAAATTAACGGCAATATTTATACAACCTTTACGCAGCAGCTTGTTATCCTTGCTTGTCTTGCAATACTTATGTTCATTATCGGACTTAATATTCTTCACGGTGAAAGCAAGCGTATCAGAGACATACAGATATGTACAGAGGAAATTGCCGCAGGTAATTTCAATTACCGTATAAATCAGTCGCACAGTAAAAGTGAAACTGCGCAGATTGCTGCAAATGTAAACAAGATTGCTGAAATGGTTCAGAATAAGTCGGCTATCATCAGCAGCTTTGATACTACCGATACGCTTACAGGTCTTAACAATCGCAAAAGACTTTATGAGTATATGGAGGATATTATTCATACCCGTGAAGAGGGAAGAAGCCGTTTTGCGGTAATGTTCATTGACATTGACAACTTTAAATGGCTCAATGAAACCCTTGGTCATAACTTTGGCGACGCAGTCCTCAGCGGATTTGCCACTGAGCTTAGGGAGCATATACACCCTGACAGCGCGCTTTTCCGTTTCAGCGGTGATGAGTTCATCATTATCAAGGAATTTGATAATGATTACGACGCTGTGTATAAAATCATTGAAACCCTGCACAAGTGCTTCAATAAGCCTCTTGAAATCCTCAATGATAAGATTTATATCAAGTTTTCAGTGGGTGTTTCGATTTATCCTGATGACGACCTTACTCCCGATATGCTGCTGCGTAATGCGGAAATGGCACTTCACCGAGCAAAGGAATCGGGTAAGGACAGAGTTGCTTTCTATACCAATTCGCATAAAAATCAGAGCATTTACAGCAAGGCGGCGATTGCACGCAGCCTGAACGAGGCTCTCAAAAACGGCGAACTCTTCCTCCATTATCAGCCGATTGTTTCCGCAAAAACCTGCGATATTCACGGCTTTGAGGTTCTTCTCCGCTGGATAAGTCCCGAGTTTGGCGTAGTTCCTCCGACAGAGTTTATTAATGTTGCTGAGGAAAGCGGCGCAATTGTACAGATTGGTACTTGGATTTTCGAAAGTGCCTGCCGTACTCTGAGACAAATCAACGAGACACTTAACCCTGATGTTATAATGTCCATCAACGTTTCACCCGTGCAGCTCAGACGTGACAATTACATCGAGCACATCAAGAGGGTTATTGATATTACTCGTGTTAATCCTAAAAATATTCAGCTTGAGATTACCGAAAGCACCCTTATCGACTTCACTGATTCCAAGAATACCGTTATCAATGAAATCAATGATTTGGGCATTGCACTTGCACTTGATGATTTCGGCACAGGTTATTCGTCCCTTAATTACCTCAAGAATTTCCCGATTAAGTGCCTGAAGATTGACAAGTCCTTCATTGATGAAATCAATAACAACAAGCGTGACTATGCAATTACCGACTCTATTATCGACCTCGTGCACAACCTTGGTATCCACACTGTTGCAGAGGGTATCGAAACAGTTGGTCAGTATGACTTCCTTACCGATATGAACTGCGACTACATTCAGGGCTTCCTTATGAGTAAGCCGCTTGATGAAGCAGCCGCAATTGAGTTCGTGGAAAAGTATAACGCTCTCCACAAGCCGGACAAGCACAAGCTTGAAGAAAACGAACGCAAGCTTGCCGATGAACGCAAGAAGCGTAACGAAGAAAAAAAGAAAAAAGCAAACACTGACAGCGTAACATTAACTGAAGATTTTATTATTTCCAAATAAGAAAAAACACTTCCGACGGCTATCGGAAGTGTTTTTTTATTCGTTACCTGTTTCCTGTACAGAAGGTTCGTCCCTCTCAACTGACTCAGGATTTTTGCTTTCTATATCACGGAAAATATTTATCGCCACGCTGCACACGGTCAGCATTACAAATGCAGGTCCGCAAATGAGGATAAGTATCATTGTTTTAGGACTCCACAGCATTGCTGCAAGCTCAATTGCAACGATTATTACCAGCAGCGCAGAACGGAGAAAATATCTCATACTGATATTGAAGCCGTTTCGGAGAGTATTCAGCAGTGTGTTTTCGTACCGTGCAAGAAGTGCAAAGGCGTACAGCATTGTAAATACAAATATGTATGCGGCAACTATTCCTGTAATCAGGAACAGAACAGGGTGTTCCTCGGAATTGGCAATTAACTGAAAGTCAAGGTACAGCGCCCAGATGCAGATTAACGAGATAAACGACATTGGTATGCCTTGCTTCCAGTTTGCCTTAAACGCCTTGATAAAATCGTGAAAAATGTAGCCCTCTTGTCCCTCAGCAATTTTAAGGGCAACATAGTGTGCCGCAATTGTTGAGATACCAATGGTTACGATAGGTAAGCTGAACACCAGCCACAGAAAATTGAGCTTAACAAGGTCTGTAAGTCTGCACATAAAACGGTACAGCTTGCTGTCCGTGCTGAATAAACCTGCCATAAGAAATTCCTTTCAAATTGAATTTTGGGGCACGCTTGTGACGTACCCCAAAACTTGAATTTAATTATCTAACCTGTTCTTCGAGAGAATGTCTCAGGTCAGCTTCTGCTTCACACCAAGCGAGGCAAAGACCATCAGGGTCATATTCGCCGCACTTTGTAATCATTTCGTTTACAATTCTGTCGAATTCTTCATCGCTTTCAGCGTAGATTGCCTGCCAAGTATAGTTTACAAGACACTCAGCAACCTGTTCCCAGATAATCTGGAGTTCGTCGGAACGCTTGGATTCAGTGTAGGAAGTACCGAGAGCAACCTTGAAGTTTGTTGTGTTCATATATTCCTGGAATGTGTACTGACCATACTTGTCTCTCCAATCCTGGAGGATGTCGTATGTTTCGTCCTTACGCTGGGACTTCCAGTTGATGTAGTTGTATGTTTCACCGTTGGAATCAGGGTTGGAAGCATCCTTGGACCAAGTTGTGTTGTTAGCCTGGAATGTACCATCGTTGAATGTTCCGCCGCCCCATTCTTCAGGCATCATTGTGCCCTTACGGTCAGCCTGTGCCTGTTCACCGAGTTCTGTAAGCCAGGAGTTGCCTTCTTCATCGTAGTACCAGCAAGCATCCTTAGGACCGTAGTTGTATGTCATATATCCCTCAGGAGTTGTGAGGTAGTTGATGATAGCCATACAGAGTTCAGGATATTCAGTGTTTGCACCGATTGTCCAGATTCTGTTACCGCCGAGAACGTTCATACCGTAGCAGAGAGGAGTTGCATCGTTTGGTACCATTGGGTACATAGCCTTGCCTTCTGTGAGGTGAGCTTCTGTGTTGTAAAGCTGAGAACCTGCATAGTCAAAGATGGAGAAGAATGTACCGCCTGCTGTAACCTTTTCACTCATCTCGTTATAAGTCTGAGTCATAGAGTTAGGGTCGATAAGGTCAGCCTGATAGAGCTTATTGAAGAACTTGAGTGCTTCGAGGTATGGACCGCCTTCATCAAGAGCGTAGTAGAATTCACCTGTATCTACATCGTAAAGGCCGAAGCCCATTTCGTCGTGACCCCAGTAGCAAGTAGCGAATGCCTTGATGTACATTACCATATTACCGTCCCAGTCAGGCCAGATGGAAGTAGCATAAGTTTCGTTGCCGTTTTCATCTGTAGGGCAGATACCCTTCATATCAACCATAAGCTGATAGAATTCATCGAGGTTGTTGATTACAGGGTAACCAAGCTCCTTATAAAGATCCCAGCGAACGTCCATTGTATAGAAGAATGCTTCGTGGTCTTCTGTGCTGGACGCAACGTTGTGTCCGAAGCCGTGAACAACATTTTCACCTGTTACGGACTCATTAAGGTTACCATTGTTTTCGAGAGCATAAGGCATATTTTCCTTGAGATATGCACCATAGTTTGTGAGAAGGTCGTCTTCGTTGAGGTCGTAGAGCATACCTTCCTTTACAGCACGCTGATACTGGTCGCCGTTAGAACCGAAGATAACAATATCACCGAGGTCGCCGGATTCCATACGAGTATCGAACATACCGTCTGTATCAGGAATGATAGTCATTTCGCAGTTGAATTCCTTCTTCATAACCTCAGCAAACCAACCTGTGAGCTTACCTGAATAGTTAGCAAGCTGGCTGAATACGGTGATTTCGATTGTTTCGTCACCGTAAAGCTCCTGAAGTGTAGGAACTGCATTTTCCGGAGCAGCTGTTGTGTCAGCAGCACCTGCATCGCCGCCTGCTGCTGTTGTAACGTCGCCTGCTGCGGTAGTTACTTTGGGAGCTACTTCCGGAGCAACTGTAGAAGAACTACAGCCTGCGAGAGTGCCGAGCATTGCCATTGAGGTAAGCCCTGCAAGAATTCTTTTGAGTTTCATATTTTTCCTCCTAATAATTTATTTCACTAAAAATACGACTTGTTTAACCCTTAACCGCACCGAGCATAAGACCCTTTACGAAGTATCTCTGCATAAATGGGTATACACATAGGATAGGGATTATTGTAACCATCGAGATGGTGTACTGAATAATCTTGGTGTTCATCTGACCTGCAATTGTGGCACTGTCCGAAGCACTTGCACCGGGCTGAACCAGCGCTGAAAGGTTGGAGCTTTGATTGAGGTAGATGTAAAGTCTGTGCTGAAGTGTGTAGAGTTCAGGTGTGTTTGCGTTAAGGATAAGGGAATCCTGGAAAGAGTTCCAGTGACCAACCGCACCGAAGATAGCGATTGTAGCAAGGATAGGCAAGCTGAGCGGCCAGATAATCTTGTAGAAAATCTTCCAGTAGCTTGCGCCGTCAATGTAAGCACTTTCTTCAATTTCAGCAGGAATTGACTCAATGTAAGTCTTAACAAGAATGATGTTGTAAGGGGAAACGATACCCGGAATGATGTATGCTGCGAATGTATTTGTAAGACCGAGCATAGCCATATTCAGATACCAAGGGATAAGACCCGCATTGAAGTACATTGTGATAACAAGGAAGCGGTACCAGAATTTTCTGTGCCACATTTCCTTCTTTGTAACAAGGTAGCCTGCAAGTGCGGAAGCAAATACCATCAGAGCAGTACCGAGAATTGTTCTGATAAATGTGATACCAACTGAGCTCCACAGGTCGTTAACCTTACCCATCTGAATGTAGTTGGATATTGTCAGACCCTTTGGAATAAGCGTGATAGCACCCTTTGTTACAAGCTCATTATCGGAGATTGTGTTGATGAAAATGTAATAGAACGGGAAAATACAGCTTAAAGTGAAAATCGCAAAGAAAAGGTAGTTGAAGATATTGAACACGATGTCAGCGGGAGTCAGCTTGATTTTCTGATTGCGACTCTTTAAATTCTTATTAATAACCATATCCGCACCTCCTTAAACAATGCTCTCGCCACGTACAGCCTTGGATACGCCGTTTGCCGCAAACAGGAGCACAACGCTGACTACGGATTTAACCATACCGATAACAGTTGAAAGCGGAATAAGTCCGTTGCCGATACCGAGGTTGTAAACGTAGAGGTCGAGAACCTGAATGGACTCACGGTTTACCGCGTTGGAGAACACGAGGTACTGGTCCATACCGTTGGAGAGGATATTTGCGATAGACATAAGCAGGAGTACGCAGAATGTAGGAATAAGCTCAGGAACAGTTATGTACCACATTCTTGCAAATCTGCCTGCACCGTCAACTGTAGCAGCTTCGTAAAGACCCTGGTCGATACCTGAGATGGAAGCAATGTAGATGATAGCACTCCAGCCCACGCCCTTCCAAAGACCCCAAGCGAGCATTTTCAGCCACATATGGTCACTGTTCATCAGATAGTTTGTTGTAAAAGGTTCACCTGTGATGCTGGTAAGCATAGTATTGATGAAGCCGTCTGTTGAGAAGATTGCAAGAGCAATCGCATAAACAAGCACCCAGCTGATGAAGTTAGGAATTGTTGTAAAGGTCTGAACAATCTGTCTGAAATGAGTGTTCTTTACTTCGGAAAGGAAAATCGCAAATGCCATAGGAATCCAGCTTGTAACGATACCGAGACCGCTCATTGCAAGAGTGTTTTTCAGCACGGTCACGATATCACGCTTTGTAGCGGCATTCTGGAACAGCTGAGTAAACCACTTGAAGCCGACAAACTTATCCATTGTAAGGGTTTCACCTGACTTGTATTCGAAGAAAGCATATCTCCAGCCGTAGAGAGGGAGGTAGCTGAATACGAAAGCAAGTGCAATAAATGGAAGCATCATAAGGAACAGCTGATACTGCGGTTCCATTTCAAAGCCTTCCAGCTTGTTGATTTTCGGAAGAAGAACGAAGTTCACTACAGAAATTACTATATAAGCGATTGAAAGAATTATAAATGCAGTAATAACAGGAGGGAAGAAAAGCTTCATATCCTCGAATTTTCCGACTGCATCTGACTGGTTTGCGAGATTCTGAACAATCGGGTTAATCTGCAATACAGCAATAAGCTCAATGATACCGCCTGTAAAGCTGAACAACAGACCGAATTTCTTCAGCTTTGTGTTGCCCAGGGACATACAGCCGCCTGCAATTGCAATAATTGTTGCAATAATGATAAATACACCGATTGTGCTCAGTGACTGGAATGCAGGTTCGAGCCATTCCTGACGGCGGAGGGTAGCTTTGAATGTATTAAGCATTGACTCGTGTGAAAGAGCGCACGAGAACAATGACATATTCTTGTTTACATTTTCACTGACTCTGATTGGGTTGAAGGATGGGAAGAACAGCATAACAACGTTAGCGATAACGCCGATACGCAGTATCCAGTAAAGCACATCAGCAGCCTTCTCGCCCGTAGTTTTCGGAGCAGAGAGTCTTTGTTTGTTTCTTGCCTTTATTTCCTTATCGGAAAGAGACATAATATCAGATGCCATATTTAATAATCAGTCCTTTCGTCTGGACATTATAGGTAATCGCTGAAAACGATTTACACGATAAAAAATTCAGACCGCTGCCGCCGTTTATGCGGTAGCAGCAGTCTGGATCAAGCTAATTAAATTTGTAGATTAGTTTCTCTTAGAAATGAAACTTAGTTTCTTTTAAAAGAAGGACTTAGTTCTTCTTAGAAATGAAACTTAGTTTCTTTTCTTGGATACTACTGCAGCAGTACCTGCAACAGCCATTACGGAGAGCATTACAGCAGCAGGAACATTGCCTGTTGTTGGAGCTGTAGTTTCTGCTTCAGCTGTATCAGCAGCGCCGCCAGCGAGGAGAGCATCAATACCGGAAACTGTGAACTCGATTTCGATGGAAGATGTAGGCATTACATAACCGAAGAGTTCGTTGATATCAGAGTTCCACTGGTTGATACAGAGTGGGTGAACGTATGTCTTGTCATCAGGATCCTGGAAAGCTTCATCAAATGTGTACTTTGTGTTGCCGTCGAGGATAACCTTAACGTCTGTTACGGATACGCCTGCATCAAGAGGAATATCTGTGGAAACAAAGAGAAGGGAAAGAGCTTCAGCTGCGCCGAAGTCAAAATCGCCTGTAAGGCTAACCTTATATGTGCCGTCGCCTGTGATTTCAGCATCTGTGAAATCGCCGCCCTTATCGAGTGGTGTGGAACCGTCCCAACCAGTAATCTGATCGAAGAATACCATACCATCATCAGCTGTTACGCCAAGACCGTATGTAGGTTCATACCAAGCGTTTCTGAAGGACCAGCCTGTTGGTTCCTGAACACCGAGGTAAGCGTGATAGGAATCAGCTGCGGAAGCAGGAACAGCCATAGATACGAATGTTGTAGCTGCGATAGCTGCAGCAGCAATAGCGCTAAGAATTCTTGATTTCTTCATAATAAATCTCTCCTTTTAATTTAGGGCAAAATGTATAAAGTAAAATCGTTTACACGCCCTTTGATTACTCTAATTTTACTATATTTAATCAATTATTGTCAAGTATCATTTTGAACAAATAGAATGTTCGCATTGTGTAATATTGCACAATGCGAACACAGCTTTTTAACGCAAAATACACTATTTACAATATTAGTGCATATAAAATGTAAAATTCTGCATTTCCAGTTTATACATAATCGGGCGTCAGATTTCCCGTGTGTACTTTTTCAGGAATTCCAGCTCATCACCTTCAAAATGTGGTGCAAGCGTGCTGTAAACCATTCTGTGGTATGCGTTCAGCCTGTCCTTGTCACGCTGTTCCATCAGGTCAGGGTCAATGCAGTCAAGGTCAATCGGCGCATAGGTGATAGTTTCAAACTCCATCAGCTGACCATATTCGCAGTTTTCAGCCTTTCTGCACAGCAGCTCATTTTCAATGCGTATGCCGTGACTGCCCTCAATGTAAATACCAGGCTCATCGGTTGTAACCATACCTTCCTCCAGCACAGGTGTACGCGGCAGGTCGTCCCGCAATCTCCAGCGGAAGCTGTTGGGTGATTCGTGTACGCTTAACAGGTAGCCGACGCCGTGTCCCGTGCCGTGACGATAATCAAGACCCATCTTCCACATCGGCTCACGGGCGAGAATGTCGAGGTTTTCGCCTGTACAGCCATACATAAATTTTGCTTCCGACAGATTGAGCATTGAACGAAGCGTAACAGTAAAATGACTGCGCATTTCGTCCGTGATTTCTCCGAGAGCAAAGGTGCGGGTGATGTCGGTCGTACCCTCAAGATAGTGTCCGCCGCTGTCCACAAGAAGCATACCCTCAGGCTTTATCTCAGCATTGTTGCCCGTCTCAGCGGAATAGTGCACCATTGCCGCATTTGCGCCGTAAGCGCTGATTGTCTCAAAGCTTACGCCGATAAAGCTGTCGCCGCCGATTTCCTTGCGCAGGTTGTCAATGTACGCACCTGCTTCACATTCGGTAATCTTCATTTTACCCACATTGTTTTTCAGCCAGTACATAAATTTTGTCACCGCAATGCCGTCCATAACGTGCGCCTTGCGGATGTTTTCAATTTCAACCGTATTTTTCACCGCTTTAAGAAGCGAACAGGGATTTGGCTTTGAAATGAGTTCACATTTTTCAAGCAGCTGTACCATACGGTAATTGGCACGGCTCTTATTAATCAGTACACGCTTGTCAGCAAGTTTCTCAACATATTCATATATATAATAGTATGGAAGAATTTCCGCGCCGTTTTTTTCAATATATTCACGCACAGAATTATTGCAGGCGTTTTCATCAACAAAAAGATACGCTTTATCAGCCGTTATCACCGCATAGGAAAGCACCATCGGACAACATTCAATATCGTTTGCACGGATATTGAACAGCCAGGAAATATCATCCAGCGTTGTAATGATGTGCACGTCAGCTTTTTCCGCAGCAAGCTTTTCACGCACCTGAACAAGCTTTTCAGCCGCACTTTTTCCGCTGTACTTTTCGTCAAGCAGAAAAATTTCCGTGTGCTCAAGAGGCGGTCTGTCCGTCCATACCTTGTCAGCAAGGTCAATGCCGCAGATAACCTTTCCGCCCTTTTCTTCTGCAATTTTTGCGTACCCCTCACCTGTCGCACCTGTGATAACACGTCCGTCAAAGCCAATTGTGCCGCCGCTTGGGAGAGCGTCCTCAACATACTTCTTTACAGTAGGTACATTTGGCTCTCCTGACTTCATAAGGATAATTCCGCTGCCCGAAAGCTGTCTTTCCGCCTGAATGAAGTAGCGACCGTCAGTAAACAGCGCTGCCTCATCCGCAGTAACAACAAGAGTACCTGCCGAGCCTGTGAAGCCGCTGAGAAACTTACGGGTCATAAAGTACGGGCTGACGTATTCACTGTCGTGAAAATCCGAAGTCGGCACAATATAGATATCTACGCCTGCGGCGTTCATTTCCGCACGCAAAGCAGTTATTTTTTCGGTTACGGTCATATCTTTTTCCTCCGTGTTAATCTGAAATTTATTATATTATAACACAATTTACTTCTGTTGTCACGACAAATGATAATTTAGCAGAGGATTTGGCAACCCACTGGGGAAAACCTTTCTGAAGAAAGGTTATTCCCCAGACCCCTTTCCAAAGACTTTCAGTCTAATTTTCCATATAGGGCTATAGCCCTATATGGAAAATTACATTAGAAGTTTTAGGGAGGGAGTTTGAGGGATGACCCTTTTCCAAAAGGGTCTCCCTCAATAGGTTACTAAATTCTCTGTTGAATTACAGTTTATCTCTTGAATTGTTATGCAAAATCTGATATAATTAATCTGTTTGTGCAGAAAGGAAATGAAACTATGAATTCGGATAAATTAACCTTTAAAGAGGGACTTGCTGACGGTATCCCGATAGGACTCGGCTATCTGTCAGTGTCATTCAGCTTTGGTATTGCCGCTGTTTCGCAGGGACTTCCTTGGCTTGCGGCTACAATAATATCTATGTCAAATCTTACCTCAGCAGGTCAGGTTGCAGGTCTGAGCATTATCGCCTCCGCAGGTACTCTGCTTGAAATGGCACTTGCCCAGCTTATAATAAATATGCGTTATGCACTGATGAGTCTGTCGCTGTCACAAAAGCTTGACAGCAGCTTCACTACTCCTCACCGTTTTCTTGCGGCATTCGGAATTACTGACGAAATTTTTGCCGTGTCCGCAGGCAAACCAAAGGACGTTACTCCTCAGTATATGTACGGACTGATTTTGCTGCCGTTTATCTGCTGGAGCAGCGGTACTCTCCTCGGCGGAATTATGGGAAGTATCCTGCCTGAAATGCTTTGCTCGGCACTCGGTATAGCAATCTACGGAATGTTCATCGCAATATTTGTTCCGCCCGCAAGAAAATCAATAGGCGTGTTCGTGACAGTCGTAATTTCCGCAGGAATGAGCTGCTGCCTTGAATTTATCCCGATTTTCGACAGCGTGTCCTCAGGTTTTGCTATTATAATATGTACGCTCGCCGCAGCCGCCGCAGGCGCGGTTTTCTTCCCACGGAAGGAGGCTGACGAAGAATGACAGGTTCACTTGCTTTATACATAGCAGTAATGGCAGGGGTAACATACCTTATAAGAATGCTGCCGTTTGTGATATTCAGAAAGAAAATCAAGTCCCGTTTCGTCAAGGACTTCCTCTACTACGTCCCGTACGCAGTTCTCGGAGCAATGACAATTCCCGCCGTGTTCTTCTCAACAGGAAATATCATCTCCGCAGTTGTGGGACTAGCAGCTGCTCTCGTCCTCGCATTCAAGGGCAAGGGACTCCTTCCCGTTGCGGCGGCAGGGTGCATTGGTGCTTTTGCAGCGGAATTGGTGCTGAATTATTTGATATAAATACAAAAAGTCCACCCCCGAAGGAGTGGACTTCATTTTGTTTAGAACAGTCAAGCAGAAAGTTTAGATTGTTCAGGGAATCTCTTACTGGAGAAGTGAGAGAACGCTCTGTGGGAGCTGGTTTGCCTGAGCAAGCATAGACTGA
>JAFQIY010000051.1 GCA_017415165.1 Oscillospiraceae bacterium
GAAAAAGCCGAGAAGATTAAGGTGCTAATTCTCTCGGCTATGTAAAAAGGGCGGTAGACACATACCGCCCTTGACTATTCAATTTTAATAAACTGTTCGATAAATTGGAATTTGACTATAAGACCTCTTGTCCTTTCGCAATAAAACAAACTTCCTGCATTGCCGCAATGGATGCAAGTACACATATTGCCGCAGTGCTGTAAGTGGCTTTGACAAAAGTCAGCGTGAGCGGCAAAAGGAACAAAGCAAATCCCGTTGTTTTGTTTAACGCGCTGTGGATTGATATCAGTTTTTTCCTGTGAATCAAGACGAGCGTAATATTCATTATCTTAACAAGCGCAATAAGCGTAATCCACACCCACAGCCATACAGGCAGGTGCAGCAGGGGGAGTATCTTTAACCCGCATACGAACATAAATACAAAGTCAGCCGCCGTATCAAGTCCTGCGCCAAATTTACTGACCGCTCCCGTCTTTCTCGCTATCGTTCCGTCGATCATATCGGTAAGCCCGCAAAAAAGATAGAGTATGGTAAACCATGCCGATGACAGAGGAATGAACAGAAGAGGCAGACTGAATACAGCTCTGCTGCCTGTAATGATGTTTGCGATATATTTCTTCATAAATTGGGATTTGACTATTTGACCTTACCTACAAACATTACCGTTTGATTAGCGATTCTGACCGCATCGCCATCAAATGTTTCATCAAGCAACGCATTCATTTCACTTATATACGGTTCATAATTTTCCGAACCCGGCAACGGTGCGTATGAAGAAGATAAACAACGAGAAATAAACTTATGCTTGGAATATTCCAGAGGGAAATTATAAATATACGTCTTATAGTCTCCTTCGAAAAAGCTTTCCAACAAGCTGAGCGTTTTATCATAACCGTGAGTCAGCGATTCAAACCCATTGCAATACTTTTTGCAAATCTCACACTGCTTTTTAGTAAAATCATCATATATTCTTACATTGAACATGATACAAACAACGCCATTATCCTTCAGTATTCGTATGCACTCTTGCTTGAATTTTACAACATCAAACCAATGAAATGCCGATGCTACCGTAATAAGCGAAATCGCTTTATCATTCAGCCCCGTGTCTTCGGCAGAAGCATCTATTGAATAGAAATTTGTATGATTCGAAAGCACTTCTTCCGCTTTTTTACGCATATCGCTATTGGGTTCTACAGCATATGTCTCAAAGCCTTTACTGACAAATTCCTTTGCAAATATCCCCGTTCCCGAGCCAATATCAGCAACAACGTCATTTTCAGATAAAAAATCATTTAGCAGCTTGTATATCGCTTCAGGTGCATAAGATGGTCTTCCCTCAAGGTATTTAGAGGCTTTGTTTTCAAAAACCATTTTATTTGTCATACTGTACCTCAAATTCTTATTTATCGAACGCTCTCGCAATTCTATTATTTAATCAAATCCATCAAGGCAGCAGAAAAATTGCTTTTCCGTCATACCCCATAAACCGCAATCCCCGCTGCCGCAGACAATACAATCAGCAGAATCGGCGACAGTTTCTTCTTTGCGATATGCCTGTACCCGATCATTGCGGCAGCCAGAACCGCCGTTATGATGATGGACTGCACATGAAAACTCAGCTCGGCAATCGTCCCGACGCAGTTTCCAAGCACCATATAAATCCCGGTCGCAAGCACAATCCCGATCACACAGGGCTTCAGTCCCCGCAGAACTGCCTGCACATATCGGTTCTTCAAAGCAGTTTTCAGCAGAGCCGTCACCAAAAGGATAATCATGAAGGACGGCAGTACAACCGCCAGCGTTGCAATCACAGCCCCAAGGAATCCCGCCTGACTGCTGCCGA
>JAFQIY010000052.1 GCA_017415165.1 Oscillospiraceae bacterium
CTATATGGTAAATAAAATTACAGCGTTATATTGTCGATTAAGCAACGACGATGATTTACAAGGTGAGAGCAACAGTATCACCAACCAGAAAGCTATTCTTCTGAAATATGCAGAGGACAACCGTTTCCCCAATCCGCAGTTCTACATAGATGATGGTTACAGCGGTACAAATTTTCAACGTCCCGATTTTATGAGAATGATTACGGATATGGAAAACGGCAAGATAGGAACTATCATCACCAAAGATTTGTCACGACTTGGTAGAGATTATCTAAAAACAGGCGAATATATTGAGCTCATTTTCCCCGATTATGATATTCGATACATTGCTATCAATGATAATGTTGATACTGCAAAAAGCGAGAACGAAATGATGGTGTTCCGCAATGTGTTTAATGATTTTTATGCCAAAGACACAAGCAAGAAGGTAAGAGCAGTTTTCAAAGCAAAAGGATTATCGGGAAAGCCACTTGCTACATTACCGCCTTACGGATATGTCAAATCTGAACAGGATAAAAACATTTGGCTGGTTGACGAAGAAGCGGCGGCTGTTGTCAAGAGAGTTTTCAAACTTTGCATTGATGGAAACGGACCGTTGAGAATTGCTAAAATGCTCACGGAAGAAAACATCCTTAAACCGACAGCATACTGGCAATTCAAAAGCAATGGTACAATTCCAGATGATAAACCATATCGCTGGTCTGCGAGAACTGTTGCGGACATTCTTGAGAAAATTGAATATGTAGGGCACACAGCAAATTTTAAAACCCGACGTAAATCCTACAAAAACAAGAAAAAAGTCAAGAACGATAAAACCGATTGGGTGATTTTTGAAAATACGCACGAACCCATTATCAAACAGAAAGATTTTGATTTGGTGCAGGAGCTTCGACAAAACAAACGGAGAATTCAGAAAAATGGTGAGATAAGTCCTTTTTCGGGAGTTGTGTTCTGTGCCGATTGCGGTTCAAAAATGTATCTGTGCCGTTCGCAAAGTCTTACTTCGGAGCAGGAGCATTTGAAATGTTCTCATTATGCAAAATTTCAGGATGAATGTTCGGCTCATTATATCAGAACAGCGGTATTGAAAGAAATCGTGCTTACTGAAATCAACAAGCTGCTTGATAACGTGCATAACAATGAGGATGATTTTTTCAAAACAGCGATGGAGGCCTCTGCTGCGGTAAGGTTTGCCGAACTCAAAAAGGCAAGAAAAACGCTTGGTCAGTCGGAAAAGAGAATTGCCGAACTTGACCGATTATTCACAAGGCTTTATGAGGATAATGTTGCGGGAAAGATTTCTGATGAAAGGTTTCAGTTAATGTCTGAAGGATACGAAGATGAACAACGCAAGCTGAAACAGGTGGTTGCTGAAATATCCGATTTCATTGATAATAACGAGCAGAAAAGAGCCGATGTAGAGAAATTTCTGGATATTATCCGAAGCCGTACAAGGGTAACGGCGCTTACGCCTGAAGTAATGCACGAATTTATTGAGAAAATTGTTGTTTACGCTCCCGACAAATCAAGTGGACACAGGCAACAGAGGATTGATATTGTTTACAGATTTAAGGCGGCAACGGCTACGGTTGTTGCTGACAGGCAGGAATATTGCAAAAAGAGAAAGGCTGCGTAATTTTACGCAACCTTTACTGTGAATGTTGAATACTTCTTTATGGGAGGCCAGTCTTATCCGCCCGCTTTTGTTTATAAATGTAAATATGAATTTTTTGTAAACATTAAGAAATTTAAGAAATTCTTTAAGAATTGATTTTACAATGAAATTACAATCACAAATACCATATAGAGAGGGTTGCAGATATGAGCGAGATAATTATTGATGTTAAAAATCTTGATAAGCAGTATATGAAGCAGAAGGCTGTTGACAGCGCAAGCTTTCAGATTAAAGAAGGAATGATTTGCGGTCTTATCGGACCGAATGGTGCAGGTAAAACTACAATTATGAAAATGCTGGGCGGACTTGCACTTCCTACAGGCGGAAGCCTTGAAATCTACGGTGCAAGTGACGAAAACGGACTTGCCCACGCAAGAAGCCGTATGAGCTTTATGATTGAGACACCTTACGCAAAGGAAAAGCTTTCCGCAAAGGAAAACCTCGAAAAACAGCGCTTGCAGAAGGGCATCCCAGACAAAAAACGTATCGACGAGGTGCTTGAAATTGTGGGACTTTCAGACGTTGGCAAGAAGTCTGTAAAGAATTTTTCTCTTGGTATGCGTCAGCGTCTCGGTATTGCAAATGCACTTATGACAAAGCCTGAAATTATGGTGCTTGACGAACCTGTAAACGGACTTGACCCTGAGGGTATCGTTGAAATCCGTGAGCTTCTGCTGAAGCTTAATCGCGAGGAACACATCACAATCCTCATTTCCTCCCATATCCTCAGCGAGCTTTCACTTCTCTGTACCGACTACCTTTTCATCAACAAGGGCAAGCTTCTGCAGGCTGTTTCCGCTGACGAACTGAAAAAGCTCTGTCGTGAGTATTACCGTATCAGCACCGATGACAACTCCCTTGCTGCCGCAATTTTGCAGAACAAGCTTGGCATTACACAGTTTGACGTTGACAAGGACGGCAGTATCCGACTTTACGAACAGCTTGACAATATGTACACCGTATCCAAAACACTCTTTGAAAACGGCGTTGTGCCTGTAGTGCTCCATATCAACGAAGCTAATCTTGAGCAGTACTATATGAATATGGTCGGAGAAAGCGGAGAGGAATGATTAAAATGAGGAACATAATTAAAGCTCTGACTTATCAGACAAGAACTGATAATGTTACATATTATTCCATATTGCTGGCAGTTTTTTTAACAATTTTCGGTATGTTGGATTTTGATATGACCGGAAGTGAGTATGTGGCTTTGAATGGGGAAAGTATTTCATTACTGCCTGTATTTTTAATCCTTATGCTTGGCGTAAGAATACTCGGCTGGGACTACGCCGACAAGACAATGAACTACGAAATCCTGTCGGGACATCATCGCCGTGAGGTTTATTTCGCAAGAGTAATCGTGGCACATATCTGGTGCATCGCATTCTGCGTTGGTTTTATGCTTCTTCCCGTGATTATTTTTACACTCATCAACGGTTGGGGTGTAACAATGGATTTCGGCGGAATGGCACTTCGCTTTGCACTTGCAATTTTCCCGATGATAAGAATTGTGTGTCAGTATGTATTGCTGGTATTTCTCGTTAAAAGTGCCTATATTGCCTGGGCGGCAGGATATCTGTTATCAATGTTTGCAATGCTTATACCAATGATTTTGGAAGAAATTATGCAGAGCTTCAAATTCACATATCATCTTGCCACAACAAACCTTATGAAGCTTTTCACATTCAATCAGAGTATAGGCTATGTAAACGGCGAGGACGTAACAATCTGCCACACTGAACTTGAACCGTCTATGATAATAGGAACAATCGGTGTGTCGGTTGCAGTAAGTGTAATCTGTATTGTTCTCGGTTACATTATATTCAAAAAAAGCGACGTAAACTAACTGGTAGAGAGGAGAATTTATAATGAAGAATATCATCAAATCACAGCTTTATCAGTTGCGCAAGGAACGTATGGTGTGGCTTGTTTACATTGGCTTGCTTCTTATGCCGATTGCAAATATTTTTCTTCAGGGCGAGCTGACCTTGGAGGGCAATTATCCCACACAGGCTTTCCTTGCTGAAAACGGATTTTTTTACGTGTTCATCTCACTGATGTTCCTTTTCACCCTTGCAGGCTTTGCAGGTTGCGGTGACTTCCTGGACAAAACCGTAAACTACGAACTTATGACAGGTCACAAGCGTATCGAGGTTTATCTCGGCAGAGTCATTCCGTGCCTTATTGTTGGAGTAATCGGCTTTGCATTAATGACAGCCCTGCCCCTTATCATCAACACTGCTATGCACGGCTGGGGAACAAAGCTTGACGTTGGCGAAATGGTGCTTCGTTATTGCCTTCTTATTTTCCCGATAATAAGAATTCTCTGCACAGCACTTTTCTTCGTGTTCGTGATAAAAAATCCTTACATAGTAATGGCATTGGGTTACTTTGTGTTTATGCTTGGCGGAACAAGTGCAACCCTGTTCAAGCTTGGAACGTCACCAATTCTCGGCATTACCAACATAAATATGCTCTGCATTTTCGACAGCTGGTACACCTACGGTCTGGATGGAAAAATGAACTACATCTATGAAGCTTCCCTTTCCGCAGGACAAATCGCAAGCACAATTATTGTATCCCTTGTAACAAGTGCAATCTTCCTCTACCTTGGCTATGTGTACTTCCACAAGGATGACCTTAATTGAAATCGGAGGGTGAATTATGAATTACTTTGATATATTGATTATTATAATTAACCTCGCCGCAATTGCAGGTCTGTATTTTCTTGCAGGGTACGCAACAAGGGTTATCAGCACAAAATGGCGCATCTGCTACATAATCCCCGCAGTTGTCTGCCTTGCTGTTGTGGCACTCAAAGGATATGATGCTTGTATGCTTCCTGCGTATATCGGTTCACTTCTGCCGATTGCAGGCTTTATCAACGAAAAGGAAAAGGTGCGTAAGTTTTCAAGCATTGTTTCAGCAGCCCTGATTGTAATCGCTGTTCCGATTTGCCTGCTTAACAAAAGCTACCGTGCCGCAGACTATGTTCAGGATTTCAAGGACGGCTTTGAATGTATGCAGAATCACTATGTCCTTGCTGAACACAAGGGTGCAGACTGGGACGAGCTTTACGACAAGTATCTCCTGATATTCAAGGAAGCAAACCGTGAACAGGACGCTGTTGCAAATTATATTGCGTGGATGAAGTTCTGTGCTGAATTCCACGACGGACACGTTGGTTATGTTCCTAATAATGCCGAAGATATTGAAGATGAAATGAAAAATCGTCTTTACGGCAATGACTACGGACTTTCCCTTGTGACGCTTTCAGACGGAAGAATTGCCGCAGTAAGCGTTGACGAAAGCCTTGCAGAAAAGGAAATTACAACAGGTACTATCATCACGAAATGGGACGGTGCTGACCCTCTTGAAGTTGCAAGGCAGTCTGAATATTTTTCAGCAGTAAGCTTTACTGACCGTGACAATGAAGCCTTCTACCTTGCGACTTTTGCAGCAGGTGTGGGCGGCGAAAGCGTGACGGTTACATACCTTGACGAAAACGGTGCTGAAAAGGAAGCCGTTCTCCCGAAGCTTGGAAGTTATGTTGAACGTGCCGAAGAAACCCTGAAAATTCTCAATGGCGGTGTTGAAACGGGACATCTTATGTGGGCGGATATTGACGAGAAAACAGTTTGCCTGCGTATCAAGGCAATGATGTTTGACACTGATTCCGCTGAAAGCGGAGATTTCTCCAAAATGAAAAACGGCATCATCGAAAAGCTTGATGAGTACCGTGCAAAGGGTGTAAAAAATATTGTTCTTGATATGCGCGGCAACAGCGGCGGGGATAGCCAGGTTGTAAAGGCAATTGCTGAAATTTTTGCACCTGAGGGCGAGCATTATTACGCAACCGACGGCAAATGGGATGACGAAGCAGGCTGTTATCTTGTTGACCCTGAAACAGGCAGATTTGTTGAGGGCAAGAAGAATTACTTCACAGGTGAAAATCTCTGGGACGGAAACGTAATTATTCTTGTCAACGCAAACAGCGTAAGCGCCGCTGACCATCTCACCTTTGTAATGCAGGGAATGGAAAATGTAACCGTGTTTGGTTTCACAGAACCAAACGGTTCATCACAGGGTATCGGCGGTATCAAGCTTGAAAACGGTCAATTCGTTTTCTCCAACGCACTTCTCCTTGACGAAAACGGCGATGTACTTATCGACTCTGGTGCAGATTACGAAAGCGGAAACGACATTGACGTAAGAGTCCCCCTTGATGAAAAGGCTATTGAAGCACTTTTTGTCAATGATGAGGATTATCTTATGCAATATGCACTTGATATGTATGAATAACTGAACTTCAACGGCTGTGTAAATTACGCAGCCGTTTTTGATGTTGTGGCTTACTGTAACTGAGAAATTACGCAGGATACGCATATAGAAATTATTGACAAAGCATAAAAAATATTCTAAGATATTTAATGTGGATATACAAAGGACACATCGCTGTGTTAAGATACATACATCAGAAGAAAATGGGGTGCGAAAATGTCGTATAAAATCCTGCTTGTTGAGGATGACAGGCAAATAAGAGAGGTTATCGAGGATTATTTTTCCGGCAAAAGCGGCGGCGAAATCACGCTTGTTACGGTGGCTGACGGTGAAGAAGGTATGGAACATATACAATACGAGGAATTTGACCTTGTAATGCTGGATATTATGCTTCCTCACGTTGACGGGTTTACGCTTTGCAGAGAAATCCGCAGGAAAAGTATTGTTCCTGTGCTGTTTCTCACGGCAAAGGCAACGGAGGCTGACCTGCTTCACGGCTACGAGCTTGGCTGTGACGATTATATGATAAAGCCGTTTTCCCCTGCTGAATTGTACGCTAAGGTTAACGCGTTGCTGAAGCGTGCAAAGGGAATGGTTATCAGCAAGGAAATCGTCTGCGGAAGAATAAGTATCAACCTTGTGACGTTTGAGGCGGCTGTTGACGGAAAAGCAGTTGAGCTTGCACCTAAGGAATTTGCACTTCTGAAATATTTGATTGAGCATAAGAATTGTGTTGCAGACCGTGACACGCTGCTTGACCGTATATGGGGTTACGATTTTTTCGGCAGCGACAGGGTTGTTGACAATCACATCAAGAAGCTTCGCAAGGCTCTCGGTGAGGCAGGCGGTCAGGTTAAGACCGTCATCTCAAAGGGCTACAAGCTGACGGAGTAATGCTCGGGAAGGGTTAGTATGAAAAAGCTTAAATTTTCAAGGTTTCTTATTAAAAGGCTCATTGTAATGCTGATTGAAGCACTTCTTCTGTGTGCAACGATTAACATTATATGGATGCGTATGTTATATCTGAAATGTGACAGAAATGACGCGTTTGTGGTTAGCAATGTTGCTTCTTCTGCTCAGTTGGGTAATGCAAATTATCCCGAAGAAGACTTTGTAAATGACCTGAAATACGCTTTGGCAGCTGCTTCCGACTACATATACGGCATTGATATGCAGGAATATGCTATGGCTATTACAAAAGTTGATTCTGATGAAATTATAGCAACATCAGAATTTGATATGTTTACAATTACCTATGATACTGACGGATCCAGCCGTTTGCTGACCTGCGGCAATGAAAACTGGCAGGAACTTTTTGATGACTACAATGACAAGTCAGTGCGGCTTGACATAAAAAGCTTCTATATTTATGGAAACAAATTCTACATAGGCGAAGTTGATGTTGTTGAGTATGATGAATACTATCCAGTATGGGAAAAAGGTGTTCTTGAACACGCAGACCTTACTCCCGAAAATGCCGATGAAATGGAGCGGTTCAAGGGTGAATTCGTATCAATAACTATGGGCAGCAAACCATCAAGCGAAGCTGCAAAATATCTGGAATTATCTATGAACGATGAATACCCCGAATTTTTCGGCGGTATTGGACAGCATTATTTTAATGTTGACGGCGATGAATATGTTATTCATTTTGCCTACACCCTTGATTACAGGACTTCGGGCGCTTATGCAATTGCCATATCCTGTGCGGTAGTTATTGTTATCGGCATTACAGCGGCTTTTGTCGTATCACGAAGCACCTACAACAAATACTGTGTACAATACGAAATTGACGAATACCGCCGCAATATGACCTCGGCACTTGCACACGATTTAAAGACTCCTCTTACTGCGATTATGGGCTACTCGGAAAATCTGAAAAGCAATGTTCACTCGGAGAAGCGTGATTACTACGCTGACGCAGTTATTGAAAACGTGCGGTATATGAATGAGATTATCACGGGCACGCTTGAACTTGCAAAAATTGAGGAGCAGAACACCAAGCTGAACAAGACAGATATTGATATGGTTGCTCTTGCAAATGAGCTTCTTGTCAAATACAAGGCTGATTTTGAGGACAGGAGCATTGCGGTGTCCGTAAGCGGAAAGTGCACCGTCAAGGCTGACCGTGAGTTGATTTCGAGGGCGGTTGAAAATCTGATTTCCAATGCTGTGAAGTACACTTCTGACGGTGGAAAGGTTGAAATTACCGCAAACGAAAAGCAGCTTGTCATCTGCAACAGCTGTGATGAAAAGCTTACGGGCAAGACGGAGGATTTCTGCAAGGCTTTCGGCAAGGCAGATGCAAGCCGAAGTGACCGCAAGGGCAGCGGAATGGGACTTGCAATTGTGAAGAATATTGCATTGCTTCACAAGTTCAGGCTTGAAGCTGCTGCTTCTGGAGGAAAATTTACTGCAAAAATTATTTTCAAATAAAACACAAAGCCGCCTCGGTACTGTACCGAAGCGGCTTTGTTTTATACAAGCTCGCTCATTGTAAGATTTTTCAGCTTTCTTATAAGCGTTCCTGCTCTGCCGATGCCTACCTGCTGCAAGCCTACAAGCAGAGTTATGCCGTGCTGCGGTTCGTTTGAGAAGAACGTACCAAGCCAGCCGTCCCAACCGTACTCCCCTTTTGCGGAGAACACGGAAGTCTGCGTTTCATCAGTGCATATTCTCATAAGATTGCCGTAAGAATAGCCGCTGAGCCAGTCCCAGCCTGAGTGTAAATCCTTTTTCAGCTCAGGTGCAAAGCAGGTTGTTGTCAGCTGCTTTACAGCGGCTTCGGGGAGAATTCTTACGCCGTTGTATGTACCGCCGTTTATGAGCATTGCGGCAAAATGCGAGTAATCGTCCAGAGTTGAACAAAGACCTGCTCCGCCTGACTCAAATGCTGCGGGGACATCTCTCATATAGCGCAGGCTGAGGTGATTTGTTACGCACTCTTCAAGTCCGTTTTCGCCGTAGTTATAAACCTTAGCAAGGCGGTGCTGTTTGTCTTTCGGAACATAGAAATCTGTATCGAACATTTCCAGCGGCTCGAAAAATTCTGTGCAGAGAAATTCGCCGAAGGTTACTCCGCTTACTCTTTCGACAAGTGCACCGAGGATATCTGCGGAAATTCCGTAGAGGAACTGCGAACCAGGCTCAAAGCACAAATCAAGCTTTGAAGCCATTTGCGCAAACTCGGCTGTTGTTGCAGGGGTGTCGGTATAAAGGCGCTGTTCCATTTTCCAGAACATTTCGCCTGACTGCCTGCCGCCGATAAAACGGTCATCGGGATACGCAAGTCCCGAAGTCATATTCATCAGGTCACGGACGGTAATTCTGCGTGATACAACTTTGCGGTCTCCGTCAATGTTGACATATTGCTCAGAAAATTCGGGAAGATAATCTGCAATATCAGCTGACAAATCAACCTTTCCCCTTGAAGCGAGAAGCATCACAGCGGCGGCTGTTACAGGCTTTGTCTGAGAATAAAGTCTGAAAATCGTGTCACGCTGAATGGGCAGACTGTTTTCAATATCACGCATACCGTATTCGCAATAGCATTTTTCATATCCGTCCTTGATTACAAGCATATTTACGCCTGCTGTATCGCCGTTGTCAACGGCTTTTTTTATTGCATCGTAAGCCTTGTTATAAAGCTCAAAATCGTCATTGATTTCAGAAATTATATCCATAGCTGTAAGCCTCCTTAACAAACTTTTCGGTGTTGCTGTCACGGTTTCCGTCGTTTCCGTAACCACGGGTCATTTCATCGAAAACGACAAACTCTGTTTCTTTTGCACGGTCGCTTATTCTGTCCCCAAGCATAACCGTTTTCATAGCTTCAACCTGTTCAATACGGTGCTTGTCTTTAAGGCAGCCGCCCATTGTTACAAGGAAAATTGCCTTGTCAAGCGTTTTCATAGTGCGGTTATCGCCGTAAGCAAAGCCGTAAGTCCAGACACGCTGAAACCAGCCTGCAAGCAAGGCTGGGGCGTCCGTCCAGAAATCGGGATAGATAAACGCTATTGCATCGGAATTATTTATCTTGTCCTGTTCAGCAATAACGTCCTCAGGAATTGATGCAGAAAGGTCGTAAAAGGCTTCACGGAGGTACTCATTTTCCGAAAAAACGGGGTTGAATTTCATTTCGTACAAATCAGAAATAATATATTCGTGTCCTGCATCGGAAAGTCCTTTCAGAAAGGCTTCCCTGACCTGATATGTAAAGCTGTTGTGGCTTGGGTGGCAATATACTACAAGAACTTTCATCTGTATTTCTCCCTCTGTTTTAACATTTCACGGATTTCATCCTCGCTGCAGCGGAAATCTCCGTCGCCTATGCGGTGATACGTGCCCTTGAAAATGTCATTGCCGATATAGACGGGTCTGTCTTTTCTTTCCGCAGGCGGTACATTTACAACAATGATATGCTTCCCATCAAGATTTTCAATTGTAATATCCTCCTCGGTAAGGATATTTACGCTGACAATGTCGGGGTTGTTAAAATCCTCCCACAAGTCGCGTACCATTGCTTTGGGTGCAGGAAGATTTACAGCGTGGAGAGTGCGGTCGGGGTCTTCACGGACACCGAGGAGAATTACTCCGCCGCAGGAATTCGCAAAGGCGGAATAGGTTTCCCACAGGCTTTCGGGTATGCCGCCGAGAGCCTTTTTGGCTTCTATAAATTCGCTTTCACGATACTGGTTAAGGTTGGAAAGGTTAATCATTATGATACCTCCATTGATATTTATTTTTCAAGCGGCTCAGGATTTTCACAGATAATTTCCATTCTTTCGCTGTTTCCGCAAGCCCAGAATACAGCGTTTTCGATTACCCTCTGCACATTTTTATCGTGATAGATTGGGTACTCCTCGTGACCGGGCTGGAAATAGAAAATTCTGCCCTTGCCACGGCGGAAGGTTACTCCGCTGCGGAACACCTCTCCCCCTGCAAACCAGCCCATAAACACGGTTTCATCAGGCTCGGGGATATCAAATGGTTCGCCGTACATTTCCTCTTTTTCGAGCACAAACTGCTCGGGTATACCCTTCGCAATGGGGTGTGACGGATTTATGCACCACACACGCTCACGGTCGCCGTGACGCCATTTGAGATTGAGGGTTGTTCCCATAAGAAGCTTCATCGGCTTGCTGTGATGTGCGGAATGGAGTGCAACAAGTCCCATTCCTGCAAGGACGTGCTTCTGTACAAGCTGTGCGGTTTCGTCGCTTACCTTGTCGTGCGCCATATGTCCCCACCAGATAAGGACGTCGGTTTCATTGAGAATTTCCTCGGTAAGACCGTGATTTTCCATATCAAGGGTTGCTGTTTTTACGGTGATTTCGGGGTTTGCTTCAAGGAAAGCTTTTATACAGCCGTGTATGCCGTCGGGATAAATTGCGGCAACCTCAGGCTGATTTATTTCGTGGAGATATTCATTCCATACGGTTACTCTTATCATTTTGCAAGCACCTTTCTGATGTTTTCTGCGGATTTTTTCATATATTCAGCCTGATTTACAGCACCGAAATGCTCGATTGCAAATCTGCCGCTGTAGCCGTCTGCAACAAGCTTTCCGATAAGCTTATCAATTCCGATTACACCCTCGCAGACGATTGACGGATACATTATTTTTCCTGACAAATCTGCCTTGCCGTTGGTATTGTCGGAGTCAGCATTTGCACTGTCATAGCTTCTGTCCTTGAGGTGGACGTGGACAACATATTTTTTCAGTGCTTCATAGGCTTCATCTGCACTTTCAAGGCAATAGCGGAAATTTCCAGTGTCAAAGGTGTAACGCAAGCCATCGACATTCTGCATAAAATAAAGCAGTCCATCGGTTGTGCAGCAGGGTGATTTCATATCGTCGAAATCCTCAAGGGTCACGGTTACGCCGTATTCCTTTGCGGCAAGACACATTTCACTGAGTCTTTCTGCCACAATTTTTCTGCACTCGCTCATCTGCTCGTTATCATTAACAAAGCCAGGCACACACAGCACCTTGTCAGTACCGAAATATGCGGCGGTTTCAAGCATTTTACGGTATTTCGCTTCGCAAGTGTTTCTGTCCTCGTGAGGAAAATCAAAGAAATTATAGATTGAGGAAACCTTTACTCCGCAGCTGTCGAAAAGTGATTTCACCTGTGATTTATCTTCAAGACGCCACAAGTCGCACTCCAACCCGTTTATTCCGAAGTCTGCTGCATATTCAAGCATTTTTCCGGTAGTTGAGCAGTTTTGCGCTGCTGCTTCAAATATATGCTCATAAAAAACTGAAAGCTGATTTTTCATATGTATACGCTCCCAAAATTACTTTATTTTATTATATCAAACAAACCTGACGATTGCAACCTGCTGCAGAAGAAACGTGATAAAAAGTGCAAAAACTCTTGACTTTAATTCTGTTTGGGGTATAATGCTATTATAAAGAATTATGCTTGATAAAGGAAATTTTTGTTATGAACATTATTATTGTGGGCTGCGGTAAAGTCGGTCAGACCATTGCTCAGCAGCTTAACGAGGAAGATAACAATATTACTGTCATTGACCTTGACGGTTCAATTGTAAATGATGTTACAAGCCGCTTTGATATAATGGGTGTTGTCGGCAACGGTGCTACTCACCTTAAACAGCAGGAAGCCGGTATCAAGGACGCTGACCTGCTTATTGCGGTAACAGGCTCTGATGAGCTTAATCTGCTTTGCTGTCTGATTGCCAAAAAGGCAGGTAACTGTCAGACTATCGCTCGTGTAAGAAGCCCCGAATACAGTATGGAAGCGCCGTACTTAAAAGAAGAACTGGGACTTGCGATGGTTATCAATCCTGAGGCTGCTGCTGCGGCTGAAATTGACCGCGTACTCCGTTTTCCCTCAGCTATAAAGATTGATACCTTTGTAAAGGGACGGGTTGAAATGCTAAAATTCCGTCTGCCTGAGGAAAGTCCTCTTGTCGGGTGTGCGGTAAAGGATATGGCTTCGAAATTTCACTGCGACGTACTTGTCTGCACGGTTGAACGTGAGGACGATGCGTTCATTGCAAAGGGTAATTTCGTTTTCGAGGGCAAGGATATTATTTCTATTATTGCTTCTCCGAGAAACGCAAATGACTTCTTCCGCAAAATCAAATACAAAATCAATTCCGTCAAGGACGCTATGATTGTGGGCGGCGGTGAGATTACCTATTATCTGTGCGAAAGACTGCACCGTGCTGGTATTCCTGCAAAAATTATTGAGAAGGACAGAAAACGCTGTGAGGAGCTTTGCTCACTGTGGCCTGAGGTTATTGTAATCAACGGCGATGCGGCTGAACGCGAGACACTGATTGAGGAAGGCATTGAAAATGCAGGTGCTTTTGTTACGCTTACCAATATGGACGAGGAAAATATTCTTCTTTCCTTGTTTGCAAAAAGCGTAAACAACGGAAAGCTTGTTACAAAAATCAATCGTATTGACTTTGACGATGTTGTCAAGCATCTTGACCTTGACACGATTATTTATCCGAAAAATATTACATCGGATATGATTCTTCGTTATGTGCGTGCGATGAAAAAGACAATCGGAAGCAACGTTGAAACCCTGTACAGCGTAATCAAGGGCAAGGTTGAGGCGGCTGAATTCTTCATAAAGGAAAACTCGGAAATTACCGACAAGCCTCTTGCTGAACTAAAGCTGAAGCCTGATATGCTTATTGCGGCAATTTTCCGCGGAAAAACAGTTATCATACCACGAGGAAGTGACTGTATTCAGAAGGGCGATTCGGTTGTAATTGTTTCAAGAGTTGCGGCTCTTCACGATATTGATGATATTCTTGTATAACGGAGTTTAAGATGAATTACAGAATGATTAGATATATCCTTGGTTGGATATTGATTTTCTCGGCATTGTTTATGCTTGTGCCGATGATTACCGCACTCGTCTTTGCAGAAAAAGCAGGGCTTGCATTTCTGCTTGCGGCGGGAATAAGCGCGGCAATCGGCGGCTTGTGCGTACTGAAAAAGCCTGCAAAGACCGAGCTTCACGCAAGGGACGGCTTTGTTATTGTTTCGCTTAGCTGGATTGTACTCAGTCTTTCGGGCTGTATGCCTTTTATTTTTTCGGGAGCAATCCCCCACTTTGTTGACGCACTTTTCGAAACGGTTTCGGGTTACACAACAACGGGTGCTTCAATTCTCACGGAGGTTGAAAGCCTGCCGAAATGCGTGCTGATGTGGAGAAGCTTTATTCACTGGGTAGGCGGTATGGGCGTACTGGTTTTCATTATGGCGTTTATGCAGCTCAGCGGAGGACAGAATATGCACCTTATGAAAGCGGAAAGCCCCGGTCCGTCGGTAAGCAAACTTGTACCGAGGGTGCGTACCACGGCACTTATTCTTTATTCGATTTATTTTGTGCTGACGCTTGCTGAATTTGTTATACTGCTTTTTGCGGATATGAGTGTTTTTGATGCACTTAATACTTCCTTTGCAACAGCGGGCACAGGCGGCTTCGGTGTAAAAAACACAAGTCTTGGCGGCTTTTCCCCTGCTGTACAGATAATTGTTACGGTGTTTATGATGCTGTTTGCCACAAATTTCAGCAGCTACTATCTGATTATGAAGGGCAACCTTAAAGATGCTTTCAACAGCGAAATAAGGCTGTTTTTCGCAATTGCAATTACTGCGGCGATAATTATTGCGGTAAATATTTCAGATATGTACGGAAGTTTCGGCGAGGCGGCAAGACACTCTGCGTTCACTGTTGCATCGGTTATGTCCACAACAGGCTTTGCAACAACCGACTTTAACCTCTGGCCTGAGCTTTCACGAAGTCTTGTTGTAATTCTTACATTCGTCGGCGGCTGTGCGGGAAGCACCTGCGGCGGTATCAAAATTTCAAGAATTATCATTCTTTTCAAAAGTATGGGCAAGGAATTACAGAATCTTATTCACCCGAAGCAGGTCAAGAAAATTGTTGTTGACAAGCGTCCCGTTGAGCACGAAATTGTTCGCTCGGTAAATGTTTATATGGTTTGTCTGGTAATGATTTTCGTTCTTTCTCTGCTTGTTATTTCCTTTGACAATCACGATTTTACTACAAACTTTACCTCTGTTGCAACCTGTCTGAACAATGTTGGTCCGGGACTTAATATGGTTGGTCCTATGGGAAATTTTGCAGGCTTCTCCCCTGTATCGAAAACAATGCTTATTTTCGATATGCTTGCGGGACGACTTGAGCTGTTCCCTGTTCTGCTGTTGTTCTCTCCTGTCACTTGGAAGAAATAAAAATAAGTCACAGTACATTTTCGTACTGTGACTCAGTTTGTCGAAAAAGACTTTTCGACAAAGAATAGTGAATATTGAATAATGAAGAATGAATAATTAAGGAATTGCCTTCGGCAATAATATTAAAAATGTCCGCAAAGCGGACACCTTAACTATTCATTATTCTTTATTC
>JAFQIY010000053.1 GCA_017415165.1 Oscillospiraceae bacterium
CTCGGCACAATGGGTATGGAAAATCCGCAGACAGGTGAGGTTACCGCACAGCTATATACAAATGTGTGGCACATTATTGCCGCAGAAACGCCTCTTTACGTTGTAAACAATATCGCCGATTACGCAAATATGAATATGGTGTTTATCTTCGGCGGAATAATGGTTTCAATCTTTATCGGTCACGACTACAAAAGCGGATACGTTAAACAGCTCTTCACAACTCACGCAAAAAAGCAGGACTATATGATGTCCAAAACTCTTGTCGGTGCATTTTCTATGGCTTGCATGTGCGTTACATATATGCTGGGTGCTGTAGGTGCAGGACTTTTTGCAGGCACTTCGTTTGAGGTAAACATCGGCTCACTTGTTATTGCGATATTAAGCAAGATGATAATGAGCCTCGGCTGGGCAAGCCTTTATACCTTCCTCAATATCATTTTCAGAAAATATTTCGGCATATCAATCGTGTCCTGTTTCTTTTTCGGTACGGGTATTCTGATTATCGGTGCGGCAGCGATTTTAGGCAACAACGCTATTCTCAACATTTTCCTTTACGGCTCATCCGCGTATGCTTGTCTTTCAAGCAATATCCTGACTCTGCTTGTATGTCTGATATGCTCCGTCGTATGGTCAGCAATTTACACCATTGCAGGAACACACATACTTTCCAAGTGTGACGTATATTAAGGAGGGCTGACAAATGAATGCAATAGAAATCAAAGACTTAACTAAGAATTTCAAAGAAAAACAGGCTCTCTGCGGACTTGATATGACAGTGCCTGTCGGTGCGATATACGGCTTTATCGGAGAGAACGGCTCGGGCAAGTCTACGACAGAAAAGATAATCTGCGGACTTATCCACAAGAGCGGCGGTTCTGTAAAGCTATTCGGCAAAGATAATACAGATCCCGATGTTCGTGCAAAGGTTGGCGTGCTTATCGAGGCGCCCGGCTGTTTTCCGAATATGAGCGTATGGAACAATATGATGCTGCAGGCGGCAAATCTTGATATAGCCAATGCTGAACAGGAAGTTGTAAAGATGCTGAAGCTTGTACGAATGGAGGGTGCGGCAGGAAATAAGTACAAGAACTGCTCTCTAGGTATGAAACAGCGTATCGGTATCGCTATGGCACTTCTCGGAAATCCTGTGTTGCTCGTTCTCGATGAGCCTATAAACGGACTTGACGCAGACGGTATGAGAATTATGCGTGAGGTGCTGACCGACATTTCAAAATTGGGTACAACCATTGTGATATCCTCTCATATTCTCGGCGAGCTTGAAAAGATTGCAACTCACTATGGAATAGTCCGTGGCGGAAAAATGATAAAGGAGATGACCGCCGCTGAACTTGAAGCAGACTGTCGCACCTATGTTGCATTACAGGCAAAGGATATGAGCAGAGTAAAAGCGATTCTCAGCTGTAAATATTCCCGTGTTGAAGAAGACGAAGCAGGATATATCCGTGTTTATGATGCAGTTTCTCCCGAAGTAATTGTTTCTTATCTTTATGAAAACGGAATTATTATCACAGAAATCGGAACAGCTAAAATCGGTCTTGAGGAATACTACATTGACCTTATGGAGGGCAAGTGAGATGGATATAAAATTTGAACGCTACACCTTTGGCAAAAGGCTGAAAAGTATGCTTAAGGTTGACTTTCGCAGAATGTTCGGAACAAGGCTTTTCTATATAATGCTGGGAATTTCTGTGGCTGTTCCGATTCTGATTCTTGTTATGACAACAATGATGGACGGCTCTGTTTCGGTCAATCCTCAGACAGGCGAGGAAACGGTCATTGAAGCCTTTGATAATGCGTGGCAGATTATAGGAACTGTAAGCGGAGAAACGGCTTCAACCGACACCGCCGCAATGAGTATGGATATGATGAGTATGTGCAATATCAATCTGCTCTATTTCGGGATTGCCGCCCTTGTCTGCATTTTCACAGCAGAAGATTTCCGAAGCGGCTACGCAAAAAATCTCTTTACTGTCCGTGCAAGGAAAACTGATTATGTTATATCCAAAACCCTTGCTTGTACCGTAGGCGGAGCATTAATGATACTGTGCTTCTTCATTGGTACAATGCTTGGCGGTGCGATTGCGGGACTGCCTTTTGAAATGGTCGGATTCAGCACAGGTAATGTTATAATGTGTCTGCTTTCGAAGATGCTGCTGATTGCAGTGTTTGTGCCCATTTATCTGCTTATGAGCGTTATTGCAAAGCAAAAACTGTGGCTTTCGTTGCTGTTATCGCTTATGACAGGAATGTTCCTGTTTATGATGATACCTATGCTTTCACCGCTTAACGCTACGATTATGAATGTTATTCTCTGTATTGCAGGCGGAGTAATGCTTAGCACAGGCCTTGGTGCAATAAGCAATCAGGTTCTGAAAAAGACAAGTCTTGTATAATTAAAGCGGAGTATGTGCGTTGACACAGCTCCGCTTTTTATGATAAAATTTTCTTGTAACGCTCAAACGTAAACAAAACTTTAACATTTCTGTGTTAATATAAAAGAAAAATCATCGGAGGTAAAGCGATGTTCAAGATATTAGTGGTTGAGGACGACCGTGAAATGAACAGAACGGTCTGCACCTTTCTTGGTAACAGCGGCTATGAAGCGACAGGCTGTCTATCGGCAAACGAAGCCTACGACGCAATGTACGAAACGGTGTTTGACCTTATTGTTTCGGATATAATGATGCCCGAAATTGACGGCTTTGAGTTTGCAAAAACAGTACGCTCTCTGAATAATGAAATCCCGATTCTGTTTATGACAGCACGGGACGATTTTGCTTCAAAACAGAGAGGCTATCGTGTGGGAATTGACGATTATATGGTGAAGCCTATCGACCTTGACGAGTTGTTTCTGCGTATAGGTGCGCTTCTGCGACGTGCAAAGATTGCTTCAAGCAGAAAGCTTGAAATCGGCAGTTTTGTTATGGACGCTGACGAGCATACAGCTTATCTCGGTGACGAAGAAATATCTATGACAACAAGAGAATTC
>JAFQIY010000054.1 GCA_017415165.1 Oscillospiraceae bacterium
AAGCTCAGCCTTCCTGATCCAGCGCCATACTGTAACTACGTGGACGCCGTAACGTTCTGCGATTTGTTCACAGCTATAAAAGTTTTCCAAACAAAATACCTCCTTCTTGTTGACTTTTGTTCGGTATTGTGCTATAATGTTCAGTACCACCTAAAACAAAATACACTTTACCTACTGCTGCGAAAAACCGAAAATTCGCAGGGGCGTTTTTCTTGCGCTCATTTTGTTCGGTTTCCTATATTATACCGAACATTACCGACTTTGTCAAGCGTTTTTGAGAAAAAAGTTCTAAATTATTTTGTAATGTTCGTTTTTCGTCTGTTTGTAGGTAGAAAAGGAGCTTTTATGAGTACCACAACAGATAATGACATGACCTTCTTTAACAACATTCAGAGGCTTTGCAACGAAAAGGGCATCTCCGTTACAGCCCTCGGTCAAGAGCTGGGCCTTTCCAACGCCACTACCGCAGGCTGGCGCAAAGGATCACAGCCCCGTGGAAAAACACTGAAAATGTTAGCGGACTACTTTGACGTTTCCGTGGATCAGCTTATGGAGGACTCCAAACTAACCATTACCGATAATCACGGTATTATTGGCTCTACCCACGCGCCCGTTACTATCATCAACGGCTCTGAACGTAAGCTGTCTGAGCAGGCCGTGGAGCTGCTTAATATCTTTGAGCAGCTTAGTGTTGTAGATCAGGCAAAGCTGATAGTTTTTGCTGAGGAGCTTAAAAACAAATGAGGCGGTACAAAAAGAGGGGCTGTATAGGTACGGTCCTGCTGTTTCCGTTCTATATGATTTACTTTGCCCTTACCCTCTGCGGCTCTTTTCTACTGGGAGTGCTTACTTTCCTGTGGGAGCTTATAAAGCTGCCATTTAAGAGCAAGCAGCCTATGACCGGCATTGAGTATGAGAGCCGTGTTGCTGACTATTTGAAAAGCAAGGGCTATTGGGGTGTAAAAGTAACACAGGCTTCAGGTGATTACGGGATAGACGTTACAGCCCATAAGAACGGCAAAAAGTATGCGGTACAATGCAAATACTACTCACAGCCTGTAGGTATCGCCGCCGTACAGGAAGCTGTAGCAGGCAAGGTACATTATGGCTGCACTGAAGCTATGGTAGTAACAAATAACACATTCACTCCTGCGGCTGAAACTCTGGCAAAGGAAAACGGTGTTATCTTACTTGCCGGGGTAAAGTAAAAAGCCCCTCACGAATCGTGAGAGGCTAAAGGAGGTATTTATGTCAGCAGAGATAAAATGGAATATTCCAAAAGATAAAATAGGCAGTGGCAAGTTGGCGGTAGTGTATGCCCGTTTCTCCTCACACAGTCAAGGTGAGCAGTCAATAGAAGGGCAACTCTCTGAGGCGTACAAATACGCAACGGCTCACGGCTACACGATAGTGCATGAATATGTTGACCGGGCTAAGAGTGGCCGTAGTGATAATCGTGAGCAATTCCAGCAGATGCTTAAAGATACAGCTAAAAAGCAATTTGACGTTATTATACTGTGGAAGGTAGACCGCTTCGGGCGTAACCGTGAGGAGATCACCCTTAACAAGTATAAGTGCAAAAAGAACGGCGTCCGGGTAGAGTATGTTGCTGAAACAATCCCTAACACTCCTGAGGGAGTTATCCTTGAGAGTGTGCTTGAGGGCTTTGCAGAGTATTACAGCTTACAGCTCTCTCAGAATATCCGTAGAGGTCAGGCAGAGAGCGCCGAAAAGTGCCAAAGCACAGGCGGCAACCGCCCTATGGGGTATTTGACAGGTCCAGATAAGCGGTTTATCCTTGATCCTGATACTGCGCCCACAGTTAAAATGATTTTCGATATGTACGCTGCCGGTAGTACAGTAACAGAGATTATTACACACCTCAACAGCTTAGGACTGCGTAACCGCAGAGGCAAAGCCTTTACCAACAACAGCTTGTATGCCGTCCTGAAAAACGAAAAGTACACCGGCGTTTATCTGTATAAGGACAAACGCATTGAGGGCGGTATGCCCCGTATCGTAGATGATGACACATTTTGGAAAGTACAGGAGATGCTGAAAATCAACAAACGCGCTCCGGCTCATAAGTGGAGCAAGGCTGAGTACCTACTTACAGATAAACTGTTTTGCGGTAAGTGCGGCTCAGGTATGATAGGAGAATCAGGTACAAGCAAAACAGGTGCTAAGCATAACTATTATTCCTGTTCTAAGAAAAAGCGTTTTAGAGAGTGCGATAAAAAGTCTATCCGGCAGGCCATTGTTGAGGACCTTGTAATAAATGCCACAATAGATCTCCTGAAAGATGATGAGCTGATAGAGTTTTTAATTGAGAACACATGGCAGTATTATCAGGCTCAGGATGAGAGTCAAGAGGAACTGAACGCTCTCCACCGGGAATTAGAACAGACCGAAAAAGCAATAGCAAACCTCATTACCGCTATTGAGGCAGGTATCTTGAATGAGGCTACCAAAAAGAGAATGGCAGAGCTGGAGGCTCAGCAGAAGGACCTTGTATCTGCCATAGCTGACAGGGAAATAGCTAAGGGCTTCCATATCACACGGGAGTATGTAGATTTCTTTTTCCGTCAATTCAGGGATAAGGACTATACGGACAGAGAGTGCCAAAAGCAGCTCATATCTACCTTTGTTAATTCCGTATTCCTATATGACGATCACCTAAAGCTCAATTTCAATTTCAGCTCTGATAGCCGCATTATTTCTCTATCTGAAGCAGAGGCAGCAGACGCAGGAGAGGTGTTCGTACACTGTGCGTCTTGCTCCACCA
>JAFQIY010000055.1 GCA_017415165.1 Oscillospiraceae bacterium
ATAGTAATATCGTGCCAGTTCCTCTTTTGTATCCACTTACCACGAGCTTTTTGATACGTCTGTGCCATTTCAAAAGTTATCGGAAATTCCCACTGAATTGCTATCGGGGAACTTATCCCTAATACCAATGGCGGCGTGTACGGGTGAAATAAAACCTATTATACAAATAGCAGAGTGGCACAAACCACTCTGCTTAATTTAATGCATACAATTCCCCAGCCGTATCCTTGTAATACTCTGCCTGTGCTGTCCAAAGTTCCGTGTAAACACCGCCTTTGCTGAGCAACTCATCGTGTGAGCCACGCTCCGCAATCCGTCCGTTTTCCATAACAGTTATCTCATCGCAGAAACGGCAAGAGGAAAGACGATGTGAAATGTATATCGCCGTTCTTGTGCCAACTATGCCGTTGAATTTGGTGTAAATATCGTGCTCGGAGATAGGGTCAAGTGCAGCTGTAGGCTCGTCAAGAACAATAAACGGTGAGCCTTTGTAAATTGCTCTTGCAAGGCACAGCTTCTGCATTTCGCCGCCCGAAATCTCTACACCCTTATCGTCGAAATCCTTGTAAAGACAGGTTTCTATTCCGTTTTCCATTGTGTCAAGCCGTTCTGAAAGACCTGCTCTGCGGACACAGCTTTCAACACGCTCTGCGTCATATTCCGTATCCGCCGCAACATTCTCCGCAAGGCTGAAAGAAAACAGCTTGCTGTCCTGAAATACAACCGAAAACAGCGCCATATATTCCTCATACTTATATTTCCTGATATCAATGCCGTTGAGAGTTATTTCTCCCTCGGTAGGGTCGTAAAGGCGGCACAGAAGCTTTACAAGCGTAGATTTTCCGCAGCCGTTCTTACCCACAAGAGCCATTTTCTCGCCGATACGCCATTTGAGGTTTACGTCCTTAAGAACATAATTCTCACTGTCGGGGTATTTGAAATAAACGTGTTTGAACTCAAATTCGTACTCGTTATCGTCACGCTTTTCGGTAGGGATTGTGCCCTTGTATTTTTCGTCGGGAATGTCGAGAAAGTCAAAAATGTATTTACAAAATTTCAAGGAAACAGGCATTTCTGATATAGATGAACTTACGTATTTGATTCCTGTCAAAAGTTCTGAAAAATACAGTACAGTCGAAATGACTTCTCCCGGTGAACACATTCCGGTTGCGGCACGAATAATCATAAAGCTGTATAACGCAATCTGTGGCAGAGAATTGACACAATAAGAAATTATATCATAGGGAATAAGACCTTTAAAGCATCTGTTATATTCTTCTGCAAGTGTGTTTCCACATTTATCAAACTCCTGAGAAAGAAGTTTTTGCTGATTAAAAATTCTGATATCTTTACCGTTCTGATAATGAAATAGAACGTGATTGTCATAGAAATCATAAAGCCTTTTCTGCTGATTTACTTTTCCCGTCCCCCACAGCTTTCCATAAAAACTCATTTGCTTTTTTCTTATAACTTGATTGTCAAATATAGAAATAAGGATTATAAAAGCAACAACAGCTACAACACCCCAATATGACTGTACGAAGCCAACAAAGCCTTCTGTCTGTGTAGGCTTTGAAAACAATACAGGTGAAATCATTATCGTTCCTACAATTATAAGAGCAAAACCTATAAATGCGTTCACTATAAGGTCTTTAACTCTTGGAAGTCCAACATTATCATCCGTGCAGGCACTTCTTGCTTTTTCAAAAGCAATGTGAGTATCAGCATTTTCTACTCTTGTAAAATCCATTGTCATTACTTTTTGAGCGATGGGTTTAGTTACTTTAAAAGAAAAATTACCTTTATATTCGTTGAAATGCCTAAACCCTGCATAATGCTTAAATATATTGAGAACAAATTCTATCCCCACACATACAACTGCCGAAAGTACGAGTGACTTTAAATCTTTTCCTCCTATTATGCCATCAATTATAAGCGCCGAGAGATATATGCCTACAAAAGTTTCTATATAGCTTAAACCATTACCTATAATTATTCGAAAAAGATAATGAGGTGCAACCTGATTTATCATTTTTACCGAACGCTTAAAAACTAACTTATTCTCTTTAAATGTAAGATGTTCCTTTTTATCAGACATTTTCCTCACCGCCTTTCGTATAATAGGAGCTTTGAAGCTTAAACAGCTCTGCATATTTTCCATTCTTGTTCATCAACTCATCGTGTGTACCATATTCGGCTATATCACCATTGTCAAGGAGAATAATGTGGTCGCAGAATCTTGTGGAAGCAAGTCTGTGAGAAATGAACACAGAAGATTTTCCTGCTGTAAAATCAGCATATTTAAGGTACATTTCCTGTTCAGCAATCGGGTCAAGTGCTGCTGTTGGTTCATCAAGCAATAGCACAGGTGCATCCTTGTATAGCGCTCTTGCAAGAGCAAGCTTTTGCTTTTGACCTCCTGAAAATTCGGTTGCGTCTTCATAAACAGATTTTACAAGCCGTGTTTTCTCTTTTTGTGGAAGTTCCTGAACCTTGTCATACAATCCCGCTTGTTTAAGCACATAATTAACCTTTTCTGTATCATAATCCTCGGATACACTCTGAGTAATATTCTGTGCAATGCTTACAGGCAACTCTGTTATATCCTGAAATACTGCTGAGAAAACATTGAAATATTCCTCACGATTGTATTCCTTGATGTTAACACCATTCAGTAAAATCTCACCCTCTGTCGGGTCATAAAGACCACACATCAGCTTAATCAGAGTAGTCTTACCTGCACCGTTTAAACCCACAAGAGCGAGTTTTTCACCCTTGTGAAGTTTAAAGGAGATATTAGAAATTGTAGGCTTTTCAGTTCCATAGTAGGTGTAGCTTACATTTCTGAACTCAATCTCATAGTCATTTTCAGGCAGAGAGGCTCCTTTGCCTCTGTTTGTCTTTTCTTCAAGATTAAGATAATTGCGAAGAAACGCAATGTTATTGGAAAACCATTTATATGCGCTGTAATTATCGCACCAGCCACGAACTGCACGTGCAAAATGAAGTATGGAGTTAAAGTACAGCACAAAATCACCTGCACCGATATCACCGTTTACCACAAGACAAATAATATATATGTACGCAACTAAATCACCTAAAGCAACACTAAAAAATTCTTCCGCTATTTCCCATATACTTTCCCATTTATCCTGCTGTCGCCACCAGTCAAGCCGATTTTCAAAAATCCTGTCAAAGCGCTTTGTAAGCCAGTTCTGCATACTAAACACCCGTACATCTTTCGCTCTGTCAAAATCGTGCATATTATTGACTGCATATCTTATTTGTCGGTCATACACTGTCCACTCATCCTGCTTTTGCCATATCCATCTCATTTTATGACGATTTATATAATATCCTACAACAGCAGGAACAGCAACAATTAAAATCATCAAGGGACTCAACATTGATAGAATAGCACCAAAAGAAACGAGCTGAAAAACGTGAGAAAGTGTTCCCTTAATAGCACCTAACGCACTCGTTGATACCCATCCCGCCGAGCTATTTGCTTTTTCAAACATATCAGTTACGTGTGTTTTTTCAAGGTTCTGATAATCGGTATTCATCATTTTGTTTCTGAGTAGCATACCAAAATGGTGCGACATTTTGAACTTACCTTTATTATTAAGATAAAGATTGCCTGCTCTTGTGGCAATAGCACATACACCCATAAGTACAAAGAATGAAATCGCAAACACAATATTATTGATAACATTGTCACTGAGAAGTGCCGTTTCGACAACATATTTATTGAAATATACATTAAAAACGTTGTAAAGAACTTCAACTATAACAAGAACAGTACTTACAAAAATAAGCGGCTTATTTATCCTCCACGCTTCTTTTACAATAAAGCTGAAGTTGCTTATCATTCCATATGGATTAAGTTCCTTTTCACGCTGAGCAGCTTTCTTTTGTTTATTTTTATCAGCTTTTGTAACCTTGCTTATTTTAATCCGCCTTTCATTCATCACAATCACCTCGTTTCAAGCATAGCATAAAAACGACCGTTCGTGTTGATTTCGGAACGAACGGTCAATATACGGAACGAATGGTAAATCAAGCGGTCTGCAAAGGTATCATCATCTCGGTAGCAAATATGCCCTCCTCGTTCTGACGATTGACATAGCCGCCGTATTTCTTGGCAACTCTGTCAATTCTGAAAAGTCCGTAGCCGTGTAGCTTCGTCGAAGACGATGCGTCCTCTTTTGTAGAGAGGTAAGAGCCTTTTTCCTTGCGGACTTTACCAGCCGAGTTCTGCACCGAAAGATAAAGCTGACCTTTTAGCTTACCGATATAGACACGCATAAAGCGTTCTTCCTCAGGGAGTGTAGCGCAGGCTTCAACTGCATTATCGAGCATATTTCCAAGCACCGAGCAAAGCTCCACATCACTCATAGGGAGTGTTTCGGGAACATTCGCCTTGACGTTAAGCTGAACATTCATCTTCTCCGCAACATTCAGCTTGCTGTTTAAGATAGCGTCAGCCATAACATTACCCGTTTTGATTACTGTGTCAACAGTGTCAAGGTCGTCTGCAAGCTCGTTAAGATAGTCTGAAAGTCCGTCATAATTCTCCTGTGAAAGCTGGATTTTCATATTGTTGATGTGGTTACGGTAATCGTGCCGCCAGCCACGAACCTGACGGTACATATTCTGGATTTCTCGCACCTGCTTTTCGATAAGCTCGCTCTGAAAGCGTTCAATGCGGCGGTCTATCATATTGTAGAGGGTGCGTCGGAGCAGAAAAAATCCTATAATGCAGATGGCAGACAAGAGTATTATCACACCAATTATTATTGCAATTTCCATAATTTATCCTTTCGTGTACAACTGAATAAACTTCTCATTTACATCTTTATAAAGCCGCCTTGAAAGCGGAACGCTATCACCATTGTCAAGAATAATCTCCGTCTTTCCGATACTCCTTACATACCGCAGATTAACGATATAAGAGCGGTGACAGGAAATAAAATCCGCACCGAGGTTACTATTCAGATTACCGATACCTGTTTCGCATATCAGGACTTGCTCTTTAGTGTGGATGTGAGTTTTCTTGCCCACAGCTTCACAGTACATTATCATATCGGGTGAAATGTGCAGCGTTTTATCCTCACATCTGACCGTAATTTCATTTTCGGGAGTGTGCCGTTTTATGTAACGGTCAAGGACAGCAAACAGCTTTTGCTTGTTCACAGGCTTTAAAAGATAGTGCAAAGCCTCGACTTCGTAGCCATCTCCAATATAATCCGAGTAGCCTGTAATGAAAACGATAGGAAGCATATCTTCATCAGAACGAAGTTTCTTTGCAAGCTCCATACCGTTAAGCTGTTTCATCTCAATGTCAAGCAGAAGCAGGTCACAAGGCTTATCGGGATAGCTGAAAAGAAAGCTCTCTGCACTTATGTATTCGTCTATTGCAAGAGCAAAAGGCTTATCCGCCGACCATTCATCAAGCAGGCGACGAAGCTCTTTTATTTGATTTTCATTGTCATCGCATATTGCTATTGTCAGCGGCATAGGTTTCACCTCGATTTCGTACTTATAAAAACAGTATAACATAATTCGGGGTATAATTCAATACAGCATTGAAGCAAAACAAAAGCAGTACCGCAATTAAGCGATACTGCTCTGTTTGTTTTTACATTAGCCACCGATTGTCATAAACCGTTTGGGTTGAAAACTTCTCTATGGCTACCCCTCTTTAAGTCGGAAGTGATTTTTTATAGTTAGGAGTGTTGAAAACGAACAAGTTCGTTTAGTGGAGTGAGGAGTTATAAGAAAGACAACTTTTCAAAGGTATCCGACGAAGTCGGATACCTTAACTCCACATTCCTCACTCCAAACTCCACACTCAAATAATAATCCCCTCAAAGTGGTCCATTTCGTGCTGAATAATCTGCGCTTCAAATTCCTTGAAGGTCTGCTTTTTCTTCTTCCATTTCTTGTCGTAATACTCCACGGTAATTACGTTGTACCGCTTTGTCGGACGCTCTCCCGTAAGTGAAAGACAACTTTCCGTTGTTTCGTAAAACTGCTTGGACCTGTCAACAATAACGGGGTTAATCATTATGATGTACTCGTTGCCGATGTAAGCGGTAAGGATTGTTTTCCTCTCGCCAATCATATTCGCCGCCATTCCCACGCATCTTTCCTCGTTTGCAATTACCGTGTCAAGCAGGTCACGGGCAATCTGCATATCGTCCTTTGTTGCAGGCTCGGATTTCTGCTTCAGGAAAAGCACGTCCGTTACAATTTCTCTAACCATTTTTCGCACCTCACATTATCGTATCGCCGCTGTGAATTTCACAAAGCTGTTCACCCATAATTTCCTTCATTATATCAAATGCAGGCTTGCCTGTGCAATGCCCCGAATGGAAACGTGTAGGAAGCTTTGTCAACAATTCGGCGGTTTCTTTTATTTCGTCAATTTCCTCGTCGGTGTAATCACCCTTCTTCATCATATGGAAGCCGCTTATAACCTCGTCGGGCGCTCCGCCGTAAATTTCAGCGTACCTGTCCAGCACATTAATTATGCCGTTATGTGCACAACCAGAAATAAGAATTTTCTTACCCTCAGCTGAAATCACAAGGCATTGCTCGTGGGTGAATCTGTCCTGAAGCTGTACATCCTCAACAAATTCCGACAACAGCTTATTTCCCCTCGGACGAAGCCTGTTGCCACGTATTCCCGAAAACAGCGACAATTCATCGTCAATTTCAAGGAAATTCTCCGTAAGCACAACCTGCGGCAGTTTCAATATCGCCTTGTCAATTCCGATGTAGCGTTCACCGTGATAATATTCGCCGCCTGCATTGCTCCGCATATAGATTTTCGCGGACGGGTTAAGCTTTGCAAACGGCATTATTCCACCTGAATGGTCGTAGTGACCGTGGCTCAGAATAAGCGTGTCAACCGTTTCAAGCCGTACCCTCAAAAGCTCAGCGTTGCGGATAAACATATCCGTTGCACCTGCGTCGGAAAGAAGCCTGTGCTTCGGTGTTTCGATGTAAAAGCTTAAGCCGTGCTCAAATTCGGCACCGCTTGCGCCTTGTGTGTCCTCGACAAGATTTATTATTTTCATTTTGTACCCCCACAAGCTTTACCGCTGTCCCCAAAAGGAACAGCGGTATTTTTTTCTGATTTATACCCTTGTATTTTCAATAACCTTTTCAATGTTCGCCCTGTAGCTGTCCATTGCAACCGCAATATCCGCAACAGCACGCTTATTCTTCACGGAGTCCTCCTGCATTTCCACAACTCTGGATTTCAGACCGCTGAACATATCGTCAACCTGATTGATGTTTCTGTTCTGCTCATCAATATTTTCATAAAGCTGTCCGAAACGGTCTGTAAGACGAATAAAGCTTTCCTGAAGCTCACCCATTTTCTTTTCGGTAGCTTCGATTGCCTTTGTGCTGTCCTCAAACTGAACAGCTGTCTTGTCAACCTGATTGATAAGTCCGTCAACAACCTCTGTAACCTGTGCAGCAAAACGGTCGCTGTTTTCGGAAAGCTCCTTCATTTCGCCTGCAACAACCGCAAAGCCTGCGCCGTAAGCACCTGCATTTGCTGCTTCAACGGAAGCGTTGAGGGAGAGGAGCGTTGTCTTGAAGGAAATGTCACTCATCTTCTTTGCAATTTCAGCAACCTCATTCATCTGCTCAGTCATACTGCTGAATACAGCGTTTGATTCCTCGATAATTCTGCTTACGTCACGAAGCTGTGCCTTCATAGCGTCCATATTGCTGTCGTTCTCGGAAATAGCCTGCTCGAAGCGTTTAACCTGATTGTTAAGCGCAGAAATCTGCTGTTCTGTTTCACGGATTTTTTCGTGTACGTCCTGACAGCTTTCCGCAACGATATTTGCACCGTCAGTAATATTTTCTGAACCTCTGCGCAGACCGTTTGTGCTGTCGCTGATTGCTTTTGAGGACTGGTCAAAGTCATTCTGGAGTACGTCGCCCATTTCTCTGATTGATGAGATAAGTCTTTCCGCCTCCTCAGTCTGACGTCGGGAAAGCTCAATGAATGCACGTCCTCTGTTTACTGCAAGGTAGAAAAGGATTGCCGCAAGGTTTGTTATTACCACGCAGAGTATGTACTGACCAAGACTGCCTGCTTTTTCAGGGTGCACAATATACATTATAATGAGTGCAATGTCAACAGCAATAATCTGTGCCTTGGTGAATTTCGGTTCCATATACATACCCGTCATACCGATAAGGGCGAGATAAAGCGGGAAGTCGTCGCTGTATGACGCACCGCTGAAAAGTGAGATTGTCATAATTACCAGTACAAGAATTAATGACAGGACAAACTCCCTGATAATATCAGCAGTATGGTTTTTCTTCATAATGAAAAGCGCTGCCACAAGTACAACGATACAGCTTCCCACGGCAATAAGTCCCCCGAGGTTGAAGCCGATAATATTTTTTATAAAGAACACGCCCGAAGTAACCATTGTTACCCAAAGCATTATTTTATAAATAGTGTTATGGGTAATCGGACTCTTGCCGTTGTAATCAAAGTTCATTTTACATACCCCCCTGTAAATAGTTACATATCAGTATAATAAAATTATAGCACTCCAAAGTTGCAAAATCAACAACTTTCAGCGACATATACTGACAAACTTTTTATCATAAAATGTGCAAAGTGTACAACTGTATACTTTATTATTAATATTTTTATATTCAATTCAAATAATATCGCAGATTGCCTATTGACAAAAATAAATTAAAGTGATATTATTTTGATATCACGAAGATTTACAAAACGTAAATCAGAAAGAAAGGAACATCACTATGGAAGATAACATCGTAAAAACAACCTCAACAGAAGAAAAAATTCTCCGCACAAAGCAGAACGGTATGTCTGCACTTTTCCTTACAACAATTCTTTATCTTGCCGCAATTCCGCTGATTATTTTCAGTGCAATGCTTGCCGACAGCGGAGCTTCATTTGCTGTCGCAGGAGTGGTAATCGGCGTTATCTGGCTCTGCGTAGGCTGGATTCCTTATCTCGGGCTTAAAATTATCAAGCCCCAGGAAGCACTTGTTCTCACACTTTTCGGTAAGTATGTGGGTACACTCAAAACCGAAGGCTTTTACTGGGTAAACCCATTCTGTACAGCTGTAAACCCAGCCGCACAGACAAAGCTCCGTCAGAGCGGTGACGTTGGCGGTGCACCTGCTATCTCTATGAAAACAACAGAAGCAGGCACAACTACAGATGTTCACGTTGCTGTTCCTGACAAGAAAATTTCACTTAAAATTATGACCCTCAACAACAACCGTCAGAAGGTAAACGACTGTCTCGGCAACCCTGTAGAAATCGGCATTGCTGTTATGTGGAGAGTTGTTGATACGGCAAAGGCTGTTTTCGACGTTGACAACTACAAGGAGTACCTCTCCCTCCAGTGTGACAGTGCACTCCGTAACATTGTAAAGATTTACCCTTATGACATTGCACAGAATGTTGACACAACAGGCGACGGTATTGCCGATGAAGGAAGCCTTCGTGGTTCAAGTGAGGTTGTTGCAAAGAGAATTCGTGATGAAATTCAGCAGAAGGTTGAAAACGCTGGTCTTGAAATTCTCGAAGCAAGAATTACCTACCTTGCATACGCTCCCGAAATTGCCGCAGTAATGCTCCAGCGCCAGCAGGCTTCTGCAATCATTGACGCAAGAAAGATGATTGTTGACGGCGCAGTTGGTATGGTTGAAATGGCACTTGAAAGACTCAGCGAAAACAATGTTGTTGACCTTGACGAAGAACGCAAGGCGGCTATGGTTTCCAACCTCCTCGTGGTACTTTGCGGCAACCACGACGCTCAGCCTATCGTTAACTCAGGCAGCCTGTATTAATGGCACATAAAAAGCAAATTCCGCTTCGTCTTTCCGAGAAGCTGTACGACGCCATTGCCGCGTGGGCTGAGGACGACTTCCGCTCGGTAAACGGACAGATTGAGTATCTGCTGACCGAGTGCGTGAAGCAGCGGAAAAAGAACGGCAAGTATGTGTCTGACGAAATTGACGCACCCCTTGATGTTGACGTGAATAAGTTTGAATAAAACAACCGCTTCCGTAACCATTCGGAAGCGGTTTTGTTGTAAATTATAATTTAGCGTAACAATTGTTGTAGTGTTAGCGCAGCGAAACTGAACGTTTTGCGTTCAGCTATGGGTTTCCAAAGGGAACTTGTTCCCTTTGGTGGGGTTTTTAGGGGCAACGCCCCTAAATCGCTCTCCGCAGAGAGCGAAATTCCCTTCTTGCGCCCGCAGGCGCTGCCTGAGAAGCGCTCCGAAAAGGTGAATTTTGTGGCGACAAGCCACAAAAGAGGAAATCCCTGCAAGGGAGGGATTTCCTAACAGTAGCGAAGCTACTGCTTTCGTATAGCAATAAAAATAAAGTACGTCTAAAATGTGCCACTGGCACATTTTAGAGGAAGGTATAATAGTAACCTCTACGAGGGGAAGCGGTCTTGTCCGCTTCCCCTCGGAAACCTGTCGGTTTCCTCACCCCTTTCTCCGTTTTGGACGGCAAGGGGAATTTCGCCGCTTGCGAGCGGCGACAAAGGGGCGCTGCCCCCTTGACCCCTGCCAAAGGGTGCGCACACCCTTTGGAAACCCATTATTTAAACGCTATAGTTAGTCGGCTAAATCATAATTTTCCCCCGTTTTCAACATTGTTAATATTTAATAGGTGTTGAAAATGTGGAAAAAGATGTGGAAACAGCGCATTTTCGTAACTTCTTTTTCCACAGAAATATATGTTTTCAACGTTTTCAACCGTTTTTTCAACATTTCGTATAATTATACACTTAGTTTTTGACGCTTTACATCATACTGACGAATTTATGCAGAAAAAATTGTTGATAAAAAGAATTGATTTTTTCGTGTGCATTTCAACGTCTTTTCACAGGATTTACACAAAAGCAGGGTATTATATAATCGTACTCAACAAGAGTACCAATCCCCCAAAAGCTTTTATATGCAGACCTGTTACCCCTCAGGTCTGTCAGGTGAAAACCATATAAAAGACTGCCATAAGCTGTTTACCCCTACAGCTTATGGAAACCCCCAATAATCCTATATCATGATCTTCGGCTCTGCCTTTTACCCCTAAGGCAGAGCCACTTTCTTTTTGTGCGGATGTACTTGAAATCGGTCGAAAAATAAGGTATAATTATAACGATTAATTATTTTTTAAGGAGCGAGGTTTTATGAATAAGGTTAAGGTTACTATCTGCGGTAAGGAATTCAGCCTGAAAACCGATGACGCACCAAGCTATTACATCGGTCTTGCCAAGAGAGTTGATACGGAAATTTACAAAATGGCGGCTTCTGCGGATAATGTTTCCGTTCAGTCTGCGGCAATTCTTGTTGCTCTCCAAGCTTTTGACGAGGCTCAGAAAGCCAACGACAGCATTGACAATATCCGTACTCAGATTAAGGAGTACGTTGACGACGCTTGTCAGGCAAGACTTGAACGTGACGAGGCTGTGAAAAACGAAAAAGCTCTCCTTGCAAGAATTTCCGCTCTTGAAAATGAAATCAAAATCAAGAAGATGAAAAACGATATTGACGAACAGCTGACCCTTGACGGTGCAAAATCCAAATGAAAGAATTTCTGAACAAACCTGAGCTTCTTGCGCCTGCGGGAAGTATGGAAAGTATCTATGCGGCAGTACGGTGCGGCGCTGACGCTGTGTATGTGGGCGGCGCGAAATTTTCCGCCCGTGCAAACGCGACAAATTTTACCGACGAAGAACTTGCACAGGCTGTTGACTACTGTCATCTGCACGGCGTAAAGGTCTACCGTGCGATGAACACGATTGTGTTTGCGGAGGAAATGAAGGATTTCCTTGCGGCGGCAAAGCAGTCTGCGGAAATGGGCGTTGACGGACTTATCGTGCAGGATATCGGTGCGGCAAGGCTGCTGCGTGAAATGCTTCCCGATATGAAGCTGAACGCTTCTACACAGATGACCATTCACACTCCCGAGGGTGCGCGTCTTGCAAAGGAAATGGGCTTTTCGAGAGTGGTTGCGGCAAGGGAACTGTCACTTGAACAGCTTAAAGAAATGACTGATACGGGCATTGAAATCGAAGCGTTTGTGCACGGTGCACTTTGTATGTCTGTTTCGGGACAGTGCTTTATGAGCGCAATGATTGGCTCACGAAGCGCTAACAGGGGAATGTGTGCGCAGGCTTGCAGACTTCCTTTTTCGGCAACAAACGGTAAGGAGCGATATGACCTTTCGCTGAAAGATTTATGCGGAATTCCTCAGATTGACAGGCTGGGTGAAATAGGTATTTCTTCACTGAAAATCGAGGGGCGTATGAAGCGTGCGGAATATGTGGCGGCGGCGGTAACTGCCTGCCGTGCACAGCTTGACGGCAGAGAACCCGACCTTGACACGCTGAAAGCTGTTTTCTCCCGAAGCGGATTTACCGACGGTTATCTGACGGGCAGACTCGGCACGGAGATGTTCGGCTACCGAAGAAAAGAGGACGTGGTTTCGGCGGAGGCTGTTCTGCCTGAACTGCGTGAAAAATACAGAAAAGAAACAAAGGCGGCGGCAGCTGACTTTTGTGCATATATAAAAAGCGGCGAACCGTCACGGCTTGAAATGACCTGCGAGGGGATAACGGTTACGGCGGAGGGGACTGTGCCCGAAATTGCGAAAAACCGTCCTGCTGACAGGGATTATATTGCCCGTCAGCTTGATAAACTGGGTGATACGATTTATACTATTGGTAATATTTGCACTGAAATTGACGAGGGGTTAATGTTTCCTGCGTCGGCAATCAATGCTTTAAGACGTGAAGCGGTTGAAAAGATGGACACAGCACGGATTAAAGCGGCAAAGCCTCCGCAGCGTATCTGCGAGGTCGACCTTGGGTTTAAGCGGGAAAACCGTTACCCTGCGAAAATCCGTGTGAAAATTTCCGATACGGAACAGCTTGCAGGTGCGGCTGATGCTGACGAAATTGTTATTCCGTTCAAGCTTTGGGACAAGATTTCCGCTGCGGATAATATAATAGTTGAACTGCCGAGATTTGTTGACAATGAGGATAAGCTGAAAAAGCAGCTTGAAGCTGTTAAACAAAAAGGCTTTACACATATTTTGTGCACGAATATTGCACACGCTAAGCTTGGCAAGACGCTTGGCTTTACATTACATGGCGGCTTTGGTCTTAACATTGTGAGTCCCTATTCCGTGGAAACGGCACGTCAGCTTGGACTTGCTGATATTACCGCAAGCTTTGAGATGAAAGCTTCTCAGCTGCCGAAAATATGCGGCAATATTCCTGTGGGAGTAATCGGCTACGGATATCTGCCTGTTATGCTGACGAGGAACTGTCCCGTGAAGCAGGCGGTTGGCGGCTGTAAGAACTGCACGGGCAGGCTTACCGACAGGACGGGACGTGAATTCAGGGTAAGATGTGATGGGATTTCAAGCGAAATTCTCAACAGCGATTTGCTGATGATGAGTGACAGAATGGACGAAATCTGTGCGGATTTTGCGGAACTTGATTTTACTGAGGAAACAGCGGCTGAGATAAAGCGTGTGATAAGCTGTTACCGTGAGGGAAGAAAGCTTTCGGACGGCGGCTTTACACGAGGACTTTACTACAGGGGCATTGAATAGAAAGGGATTGATTGAATGGCTAAGGATTTCAAAAAAACGATAGCATTTCTTGTGTTTCTGCTGGCAGGAATTATTCTGGGGACAATTCTCGGCAGACTCTGCGCGGGAGTTTCCTTCCTTTCGTGGCTGGCTTATTCGATGTCCGTGGGACTTGATACAGCGTCTCCGCTGGTGCTGGATTTAATCGTGTTCAAGGTTGCTTTCGGCTTTTCGCTGACGGTGAATACTGCGCAGATTATCTGCATCATTGCGGCGCTTCTGATTTATAACAAAACCTGTAAAGGCTTATAATATTTGTACGGAAATATGGTAGTGATGTCTCCTCTGCCAATCCGCAATATACATTATTGAAAAATAAAGTTTGTTGCACGGTAACAAAAAATTGTACGAAAAGCACGGAAGTAGCCGTGCTTTTTTTACTCAAAAAAACAAAATTTACAAATTGGTGAAAAATTTGAAAAAGAACTTGTAGAGAACGCTTTAAAGTGATATAATAGTATGGTAGCGTTTTTCAAATGTTATTTGTTTAAATAAATCGTCAGAAAGGATTGTTTTTAATGTTCACAAAAGAAATCGGTATCGACCTCGGTACTGCAAATACTCTGGTTTATATGAGAGGTAAGGGCATCATTATCCGTGAGCCTTCCGTTGTTGCTGTTGATACAAGAACTGACCGTGCAAAGTATGTTGGTCAGGAAGCTAAGGACGTTATCGGACGTACTCCCGGCTCTATCGTTGCGGTAAGACCTCTTAAAGACGGCGTTATCGCTGACTTTGAAATTACCACAACTATGCTTCAGGAATTTATCAAGAAGGCTCTCAAGGGCTCTCTTTTCTCCAAGGCACACGTTGTAATCTGTATTCCGTCAGGCGTTACAGCTGTTGAAAGACGTGCTGTAAAGGAAGCTGCTGAAAATGCAGGTGCAAAGAAGGTTAACATCATTGAAGAACCAATGGCTGCTGCAATCGGTGCAGGACTGCCTGTTTCCGAGCCGCAGGGCTCTATGATTGTAGACATCGGCGGTGGTACTTCCGAGGTTGCTGTTATTTCCCTCGGCGGTATTGTAACTTCCCGTTCCGTTCGCTGTGCAGGTGACTCCTTTGACGCTGCAATTATCAACTACATCAAGAAGAAGTATAACCTCCTCATCGGTGAGCGTACTGCTGAAAATGTAAAGATTGCAATCGGCTCTGCTTTCCCTATGGAGCAGGAAACCGAAATGGAAATCAAGGGACGTAACCTTCTCAACGGTCTGCCTGAGAATATTCTTGTAACATCTACAGAAATCCGTGAAGCGCTTGCTGAACCTCTTTCCAATGTAATCGAAGCAATCAAGGTTACTCTTGAAAAGACACCTCCTGAGCTTGCGGCTGATATCATCGACCAGGGTATCACACTTGCAGGCGGCGGCGCAAACATCAGAGGTCTTGACAAGCTTATCAACAAGGAAACAGGTATGCCTGTTTACGTTGCAGAGTCACCTCTTGACTGTGTTGCTGACGGTACAGGCAAGGTGCTTGAAGAAATTGAGAAGCTCCGCGAGGTTCTCAACGACGACTCCAAGTATTATTAATCACAAATAAGACATTTACGGGCGAACTATGGCTGTTCGCCCTTTTCAACTTGAAAGCAAGCTTTCAAGTCCGAGGTGTATAAGCTATGGACGGATTTATGATTACAGCGGCACAAATTATCTGTATAATATGTATGCTTGTTCCTGCGGCGATGCTTGTAATTGGCAAGCTGAGTAAGCGTATATCTGAAATCAAGCCGTTTTTTGCAGGGCTTGGGATATGCGTGGGTATTTGTCTGATTACGTTGTTTGTTCTGCCAATTGGCGGCGGCTTTAATTATATATTGATTTTTCTGTTGGCATTGCTGTTGTGTCTGCACAATGCGTATAGATGTGAATTTTATACACCTGTTCAAACAATTTCATTTTATCTCGGAACAATGCAGTTTGCGTCTTTGATATGTACAGCACTTTCACTTATATCACTTGCCGAATTAAGCGAAGGGCACGGTGCGCATTGCGACTGCTACTACGAAAGACGAGGCGAACTTGGCTCAGCTGAGCAATATATTATTTCTGCATTGATAAGAGCAGTAATCGTCTGCCTTATGACGTTGGTAATAAAGAAAATCAGTACGACAGAAAAATTTTCAGAGTTTAAGCAAGCAGCAGTTTCAGCGCTGATTTCGACGGTGTTATGCGTGCCGATTGAAATGCTTATAATCTGGGCGTAATTATTATAAAGGAAAGGAGAGAGCTTATGAGGGACTTTTTCAGAACAACCAAATTCAAGATACTTGCGGCGCTTATGGCGGTAATTGTGGGCATTATGATTTATTCCGTTACAACAGGCGGCTATGCTTCTGACAGTTCTTCTGTGTTCAGTATCATTTTCGAGCCGTTCCAGAAGCTCTCTACCAACATTTCCGATAAGGTTACATCCACCCTTGATATGATGTTCAACGCTGAAAAATATTACAACGAAAACATTGAGCTCCGTGAAAAGCTCAACGAGGTCTACAACGATATTATCGACTACGACCAGGTTACCCGTGAGAATGAACAGCTCCGTGTCCTGCTGGGTCTTAAAGAGGAGTACAACGATTATCAGTTTTCTCCGCCGTGTACGGTTATTGCCCGTACCACAAACGACCCTTACCACTCGTTTACAATCGACAAGGGCAGCAAGGACGGAATTGAGCCTTACGACCCTGTTATAACTTCATCGGGTCTTGTGGGTATCTGCTACGACGTGTCACGAAGCACAAGCAAGGTGCGTACTCTTTATTCTCCGAAAACCGCGGTTGGTGCAACGGTTGTACGCTCAAAGGCTACGGGAATTATTGAGGGCGACTACGAGCTTACAGAGGACGGCTTCTGCCGTATGAATTACATCAGTAAAACCGCTGACCTTTCAGTCGGTGATATAGTTGTTACATCGGGAAGTGAAACCTTCCCTGCAAATCAGCTTCTCGGCACGATTGAGGAATTCGGTATGGAGGACAGCGGTCTTTCACAGTATGCTGTAATCAAGCCTGCAATCAATCCTGACGATGTTTCAACGGTATTTGTAATTACAAGCTTCAACGGTCAGGGCGGTACTGACGGGGAAACGGAAGCGGAATAAATGGTGTTGTCCGATGAATATTGATTTAAAACGAAAGAAGGAAAAAAGGAATTCCGTCATAAGATGGTGCATCTACGGACTGCTTCTGGCGGTTTCCTATATATATATGACAACGGCGCCGCTGACTCTCAGAACGCCGCTTTTCGTTATTCCGATTGTTATGTGCATTGCAATGTACGAAGAACCTTTCGACTCGGCAATCATAGGCTGTGTGGCAGGTCTGCTTCTCGATACTGCGCAGGATACGCTTATCGGAGTAAGCGGAATTGTTATGCTTTGGTGCTGTCTCGGCACGTCACTGCTGTTTCACTTTTTTATGAGACGGCATATTGTAAATATTATTATGCTGAATGCCGCGGCGGTATTTATTCAGGGCATAATTCACTATTTCCTGTTTTTTGCAATATGGGAGTACGACAAGGACGGACAGATTTTCCTTGACAAATTTCTGCCTGTTATGATTTACACAGCTGTTGCTGTTTTGCCGTTTTACTTTATTATAAGATTTCTTGTGAAACGTTTCGGTATAATAGTAGAAAACTACATCGAGGAAAAGTCCGACGATATAGTCAGAGAATAAAACAAACCGCAAGCGGTTTGTCTACGGTTTTTGCTTCGCAAAACGCCGTGGTTACTGCATTGAATAAAATCTGTTATAATTACGCATTGCAAATTAATGAAGGGAGTGATAACCGTGCATAAATTTTTCGAGAGATTAAGAGCAGTTTTCTTTTTTGTTGTAATACTTGCAATGTTTGCGCTGTGTGCAATCGACCTGATGAAAATTCAGATTGTTGACGGTGCGGAGTACCTTGAAAAATCAAAGACCACAAGTCAGGCAAGTCAGGTTATCTCATCTCCGAGAGGCGAAATTGTTGACATTAAGGGCAACGAAATCGTAAGCAACAAGACAGGCTTTAATGTGGTTATCGAAAAGGCTTTCTTTCCAAGTGACAAAGCGGAAATGAACCGCATTATCTGCGGAATTGCCGAAATTCTTGCCGAGGACGGCGTTGAGTGGATTGACACGCTGCCGATTTCTATGGACAGACCGTACACCTATCTCGAAGCCCGTGAAAGCGACATTGTAAAGCTGAGAAAAAATATCAACGTACAGCATTACGCAACCGCTGAGGACTGCCTTGTTGAAATGTATAAGCAGTACGAAATAGACGACAGCTACACCGAAAAGCAGAAGCGTATCATCGCAGGCGTGCGCTACGAAATGATTATCCGAAGCTTTTCACTTTCAAACCGTTATACCTATGCTGAGGATATTCCTATGGACACGGTTGTAAAGCTGAAAGAAGCGGCATATACTCTTGAAGGTATGGATATTGTTGAGGAAGCTGTTCGTATTTATGCGGCAGGTGATGTTGCACCGCACCTTATAGGTACAATCGGCGCAATCAATGCCGAGGAGTACGAGGAAAAGCGTGACGACGGCTATGCCCTTAACGATGTAATCGGCAAATCAGGTGTTGAAAAGGCTATGGAGGACGAACTCCGCGGCGACAAGGGCACGCGTACCCTTGAACTTATGAGCGGTGTTGTGGTTTCGGATATTGTCACTCAGGAGGCTGTTCCCGGAAACACTGTTCAGCTGACAATCAATGCCGAGTATCAGCGTGACGTGCAGGAAATCCTTGAAAATCATATCCTGTGGCTCAATAATCAGACCCATAAAAACCGAAAAGGTTACGAAGCTGACGCAGGTGCAATCGTTGTTCTTGATGCAAAATCAGGCGCACTTCTTGCTGCGGCAACCTCGCCGACCTATGATATAAACGACTATCTTACGGATTACGCTTCCGTTGTAAACGGCGAGAATGGTCCGCTGACAAACCGTGCCACACACGGTCTTTACCGTCCCGGTTCAACCTTCAAGACCATTACCGCAACAGCGGCACTGAATGAGGGCTTCCTCAACGGCGGCGAAACCTGCATAGTATGCAACAACGTGTACACTTACTGGAGCGATTATAAGCCTAAATGCACAGGCTGGCACGGACGTATAAATGTTATTACCGCAATTGAAAAATCCTGCAATATTTTCTTCTATGAGCTTGGCAGACTTATGGGTCCTGACGTTCTGACAAACTATGCAAATATGTATGGACTTGGTACGGATCTGGGGCTTGAAACAGGCGGCTATGTAGGACGAATTGCCAATCCTGACACTATTTTTGAGCTTAATATGGAATGGCAGGCAGGTCTTGTTGTTCAGGTTGCAATCGGTCAGTCGGAAACAGCGGTTACTCCGCTTCAGATGGCAGTTCAGGCGAATACCCTTGCAAACAGGGGCGTGCGCTACAAGCCGTACCTTGTTGACAGTGTGCACACATATAATATGGAAAGCCTTGTGAAAAAGACCCAGCCTGAAATTGTACAGACAATTCCCGACAAGACAGGGCAGACCTTTGACCTTATTATTCAGGGTATGAAGCAGGCGGCAGATTTTGTGCCATACAGCTATCCAAAGGTTTCGGATTACTACACTCCGTATCTGCTTTCCGAGCTGCCTGAGCAGGCGGCAATCAAAACAGGTACACCGCAGATGACTACCGCAGAGGACACAGGTTCAGCATTTGTAGGCTTCTATCCTGCCGATGACCCTGTTATAGCCTTTTCAGGCTTTGTTGAGCACGGCGAATACTCCAAGTTTATGATAAGGCAGATTATTGACGCTTATTATGATGAAAATTATGAGCCTGCCGACCCTGTCGTGCTCTCTCCTGAGGAGCTTGCGGCAGCTTTGGCGAAGATTGGAATATTTGAAACAGAAGAAGAATAATTCGCTGTTAAATATTGTTGTACAAAATAGACAAAAACAACAAATCGTTTAGCAACAAGGCGCCAAAAATGTGCAGTTTAGTCAAAAACGCTTTGACAAATCAGCAATTTGTGGTATAATATAAATTAGTTGAAAATCTTTAGCCGTAAGTGTTTTTTATCGGCTGCAGTAACCTTACTCGAAAGGAGTCCCTTATGTCTAAAATTATTGCAATTACCTCCGGTAAGGGAGGCACAGGCAAATCTACTATATGTTCCGAGCTTGGTTTCGCTCTCGCTAAGCAGGGTCACCGTACACTTATCATCGAGCTTGACTTCGGTCTGAGATGTCTTGATATTATGCTCGGCGTTAAGGATAATATCACATACGACCTTGGCAATGTTCTCAAGGGTGAGTGTGATATCTACAAGGCTACAACACCTGTTAAGCTTGCAAGCAACCTGAGTATCGTATGTGCTCCGGAAGACCCGTTTGCAAAGGTTGATGCCGAAACTATCTCCAACATCTGTAACGAAATGCGTAAGTATTATGAATACATAATCGTTGATACCTCTGCGGGTACTAACGAAAGCGTATTTGACGTTGTTGAACAGTCTGACCTTATCCTCATCAATACAACTCCTGACCCTATCTGCGTCCGTGACGCAAGACTTATGTCAGATGAGTTCTATAAGAGAGGAAACAAGAAGCAGCGTCTTATCATCAACAAGGTTGACCCTGATATCTTCAAGGCTGATATTATCCCTGACCTTGACAATATTATTGATACAGTCGGTGTACAGCTTATCGGTGTTATTCCAAGCGATAACGAGGTTGTTATTTCCACAGGTAAGGGTATTCCGCTTCCTTCCAACTCTCTTGCGTTCAAAGCTTTCGATGCTATCTCCAAGAGAATCAAGGGTGAGGATGTTCCGCTCAGCTTCAAGGTGCTTCTCCAGTAAGACAGTTTACGGCGGTTTATATTGTTAGACCGCTTCGGCATAAATAAAAAAGAGAGGAATGATAATAATGAACATAGCATTGATTGCACACGATTCCAAAAAAGAACTTTTGGTTCAGTTCTGCATCGCTTACTGCGGCATCCTGTCCAGACATAACCTCTGTGCTACAGGTACTACAGGTAAAATGGTTGCACAGGCAACAGGTCTGAATATTCAGCGTTACCTGAGTGGTTCTCAGGGCGGCGACCAGCAGATCAGTGCAAGAATTTCCTGCAACGAAATCGACCTGCTCCTCTTCTTCCGTGACCCGCTTACTCCAAAGGCTCACGAGCCTAACGAAGCAACTATGCTCCGTCTTTGCGACGTGCATAATATCCCAGTAGCAACAAATATCGCTACCGCCGAGGCTCTTATCCACGCCCTCGAAAGAGGCGACCTCGACTGGCGTCAGATTGTTAATCCTGCTTGATGGGTTACATAAGAATGAAATTAAGGTGCGCAGATTTTCTGTGCACTTTTTTCTTTTGGGTACTTGACAAATGTCGGGTTTTGGGTTATTATTATTTCATAGCTTAAAGGCTGTGACGAGGAGAGTAACGCTTCTTCCAATCAATAGAGAGGACTGAACCGTGTTTGGTTGGCTGAAAAAGTCCGTGAGGGAGCTGCGTGAAGGACACCTGCCGAGCCGCTGTCTGATTAAGGACGGACGTCCCCCTGCGTTAAAGGGTAATGAGGTTTCTGCTTTGCAGAAATAAATCTGGGTGGCACCACGGTTTAAATACTTTTCAAGTATAATCGTCCCTTTGGAAATTTCCAAAGGGATTTTTTGTTGCAGAAAATTAAGAAGGAGAGTTACTATGGCAATTATTACAAACAGACCAAAGGGTACGCAGGACGTTGTCCCTAATGAAGCGTACAAGTGGCAGACAGTCGAGAAGTGCGCGGCTGATACAGCAGAGTGTTACGGTTTCAAGGAAATCCGCTTCCCGACTTTTGAAAACACAGCACTTTTCAAGAGAAGTGTTGGCGATACAACTGACGTTGTTCAGAAGGAAATGTACGGCGTAACAGCTAAGAGTCCTGCAAACGGCAAGGACCCTGACGACTTTACACTCCGTCCTGAGGGTACAGCAGGTGCGGCTCGTGCGGCAATCGAAAACGGTCTGCTGAATGAAGCACTTCCACAGAAGGTTTACTATATTATTTCCTGTTTTCGTCACGAAAAGCCACAGGCAGGACGTCTCCGTGAGTTCCACCAGTTCGGTGCGGAAATGTACGGAAGCAAGGACGCAAGCGCTGACGCTGAGGTTATCGCAATGGCTAAGGCTCTCCTTGAACGTCTCGGACTTGATAATGTTGACCTTTTCATCAACTCTATCGGCTGTCCTACCTGCCGTGCTGAGTACCACAAGGCACTTAAAGCTTATTTCGAGAGCAAAAAAGCTGACCTTTGCCCGACTTGCCTTGACAGACTTGACCGCAATCCGATGAGAATTCTTGACTGCAAAAGCCCGATTTGTCAGGGTATCGCCGCTGACGCTCCTGTAATTCTTGACTTCCTTTGTGAGGAATGCGACCACCACTTTGAAAAGCTGAAAAAGTATCTTACAGCTATGGATATCCAGTTCAATATCAACCCGAAAATCGTTCGTGGTCTTGATTACTACACAAAGACTGTTTTCGAGTTTATCACAAACGATATCGGCGCTCAGGGTACAGTCTGCGGCGGCGGACGTTATGACGGTCTGATTGAACAGCTTGGCGGTAACCCGACTCCTGCTCTCGGCTTCGCAATGGGTCTTGAAAGACTTATTATGACAATGGAAAGCAAGGGCGCAGAGTTTGCTCCTGCAAAGAAGTGCGACCTCTACATTGCTTCAATGGGCGAGGCTGCACAGAACAAGGCTATCGTTCTTGCTAAACAGCTTCGTGACGAGGGTTACTTCGTTGAGTTCGACACAATGAACAGAGGATTGAAGCCGCAGATGAAGTACGCAAACAAAATCGGTGCTACATTCACAATTGTTCTCGGTGACAACGAGCTTGAAACAAGTGCTGCCAAACTTAAAAATATGGCAACAGGCGAGCAGACAGACATTACTCTCGGTGACGGCTTCATCGACGCATTTTCCAACGCTGTTGTAAGCGAGATGTTTGACGGGGTTATGGAGAATTTCGGAAACTGATTTAATTGATATATCGAAAGGAAGTAATAAAAATGGCAGACAATATGAAGGGTCTTAAAAGAACCCATTACTGCGGCGAGGTTCTTACCGCAGGCGAAACAGTTACAGTCGGCGGCTACGTTGACACAGTAAGAAACAAGGGCGGCATTATCTTTATGGTAATCCGTGACAGAACAGGTATCGTTCAGCTTACATTCAACGAAACAACCGACCCTGCAATCTTCGAAAAGGCGGCTTCCTGCCACGCTGAATACGTTATTATGGCAAAGGGCGAGGCTCGCACCCGTGAAAGCATCAATGACAAAATCCCAACAGGTCACATCGAAATTTTCGTTGACGATTTCCGTATCCTTGCTAAGGCTCAGACTCCTCCGTTTGAAATTCTCGATGAAACAAACACCAACGAGGAGCTCCGTCTGAAGTACCGTTACCTCGACCTGCGCCGCAGACCGTTGCAGGAAAACATCATCAAGAGAAGCAAGATTGCAAAGGTTGCACGTGACTACTTCTATGAAAACGGCTTTATCGAAATCGAAACACCGATGATGATTAAGTCCACACCTGAGGGTACACGTGACTATCTTGTTCCTTCAAGAGTTCACCCTGGTAAGTTCTACGCTCTCCCACAGTCCCCGCAGATTTACAAGCAGCTCCTCATGATTTCCGGCTTTGACCGTTACATTCAGCTTGCACGCTGCTTCCGTGACGAGGACCTCCGTGCTGACAGACAGCCCGAATTTACACAGATTGACCTTGAAATGTCCTTCGTTGACGTTGACGATATTATGGACATCGGCGAGGGACTCATCAAGCGTCTTTTCAACGAGGTTATGGATATCGAAATTCCTACTCCGCTGCCAAGACTCACTTACACAGACGCTATGAACCGTTATGGCTCCGACAAGCCTGATACACGCTTCGGTATGGAAATTCAGGATATTTCCGATATGGTCAAGTCCTGCGGCTTCGGTGTGTTCACTTCCGCAATCGAAGCAGGCGGCTCTGTTCGTGCAATCGTGGCAAAGAATGGTGCTTCCGTGCTTACAAGAAAGGAAATCGACAAGCTCACTGAATACGTTCGCGGTATTGGTGCAAAGGGTCTTGCTTATGTTCGTTGGGTTGACGACGCACCAAACTGCTCCTTCGCAAAGTTTATGGGCGAGGGCGAGGTTGACGCAATCCTCGCAAAAATCGGCGCAGAAAAGGGCGACGTTGTCCTCATCGTTGCTGATAAGAACAGCACTACCCTCTCCACTCTCGGCGCACTCCGTCTCAAGGTTGCAAAGCAGCTTGATATGATTCCTGAGGGCAAGTATAACTTCCTCTGGATTACCGAGTTCCCATTCTTTGAAAAGGACGAGGAAAGCGGCGAGTGGCTCGCAATGCACCACCCATTCACAATGCCTATGGACGAGTGCATCCAGTACCTCGACAGCAACCCCGAAAAGGTGTTTGCAAAGGCTTACGACCTTGTGCTCAACGGCACAGAGCTTTCCAGCGGTTCAATCCGTATCACAGACTACGAGCTCCAGCAGAAGATGTTCAAGGCTCTCGGTCTGACTGACGAGGAAATCGAAGCGAAGTTCGGCTTCCTTGTGGACGCTTACAAGTACGGTGCAGCTCCACACGGCGGTATGGGTATCGGTCTTGACCGTCTTGCAATGATTATGTGCGGCGCTGACAGCCTCCGTGACGTAACTGCATTCCCGAAGGTGCAGAATGCTTCCGAGCTTATGTCTGCGTGTCCTGCAACTGTTGACAAGGACAGCCTTGATATTCTTGGTATTGCTGTTACTGTTGAGGATAAGAAGGAAGAGGAATAATAATTTATAAATAGCAACTCCCGTCTGAAACTTTGTTGTTCAGACGGGAGTTTTCTATTAAACGTAATATGTGCTTGGCTTGCCAAGTAAAGCAATTAAGTCGATAATTGTTCCTATGCAGCACCATCCAATTGTACAAAGGTACAGAATACCCGAAACTGTTTTACCTTCATAAAATTTATGCAATCCTGCAATTCCGAAAAATCCGCAGCAGCAAAGAACAATAGCTGTTGTTTTGCTTTTGGGATTTCCGTAACCACCTGCACCAACATAATTTGTATTAGAATTAACATTTGCGTTAGTGTTGTTTATTACAACTTGTGGTTGTGCAGAAGCGGCGCTTTCGATTTTTTCAACTTGTCTGCCGCAATGTGTACAAATAACAGCATCTTCAGGAATTGTGTTTCCGCAATGCTTGCAGAATTTCGTATTTTCGTTCATATTTACTTCCCCTTATAAATTATTTGTCGTAATTCGACATATTCATTATACTACTAATATTTTTGAATGTCAAGTTTAATTATCATTAATGATTATTAAAAATAATAACATTAAAGATATTAATATATCATTGCATCAGGAGTATAATAAACAAAAAAGGAGGCGGAAGTATGATATTGTTTATTGCAGACCGAATTAAATCGCTCCGTGAAAAAAGCGGAATGACCCAAAGCCAGCTTGCAAAGCGTTTGTGTGTTTCAAGAAATGCCGTAAACTCTTGGGAAATGTCCTTGTCCACTCCGTCAAGCATTTATCTTGTTGAGCTGTCAAAGATTTTCGGTGTATCAACGGATTTTCTGCTGAGTCTTGACGAAGGCGTAAAGCTTGATATTACCGACCTTAGCGAGCAGGAGCAGGAAATGGTTATCCGCCTTGTCGATTATTTTAAGTCTATGAAGGAATAATAAACTCCCGTCTGACCCTATTCGGTTAGCAGACGGGAGTTTGCTCTTGACAATATTTTTAGGATATATTATAATAATTTAGTAACAATTATGGCAATGGGGGATTTGATTATGGGGAAAAAGCTGATTAAACTGACTGCTGTACTGCTGACCGCCCTGCTTATGACAGCCTGCGGAAAAAGCTATGACTTTTCACAGTATGAGCTTACCGAGGCAATGGGTGTGAAAAAGGATGTTTTTGACGATATGGATGTTAACGGCGGTGCTGACGATATCGACAATGAGCTTATGCAGGACGCTATGAATATGGCAGGTGTGGATTTTTACTCCTACAGCTTTGCTCACAGCGGCTCTGATACGGAGTACGACCTGATTGAGTTAACATTCAGCGGCGGCAAGGTTGCAGGTGTTTCGCTGTCCTCAGTCAGCTTTGAGGATTTGACAATTGTTCCATCCGAATACTCAATTTTCGGAATTCGTGCAGGTGATTCACTTGCTGATGCCGAAGCAAAGGCAGAAGCGCAATTCGGCGAAAAAGGCAAGGCGCTTTCCGATGATAAGGAAATGTGGGTACTCACCGACGGCGTGCACGACTATATTTCATACGGCGATTTTTCGGGGAAAAAGGGCTACCTACAGCTTACCGTCAACACGGAAGAAGATATCGTTATGAAGGTTGAATACAGCAAATACTGATAAAAAATCCTCCGAGGGACGCCCCTTGGAGGATATCTTTTATTCAATAACAAACGGATTTTCAGACTTGTCTTCCTGTGTTTCTGTCGGTGCGGAATAACCTGAGAAGGAAGTCGTGTCAGCTTCAAGAATTATGTCTGCGGTAAACTCATAAGCTTCGCCTGCAACAGGCTTTCTGAAAATCGTCAGCGTGAGAGTGTCTCCCGGAAGCTTTCCTGCAAGAACCTTGTTGATTTCATCTGCACCGAAAACTCTTACTCCGTCCATTTCAGTGATGATATCATATGGAATAAGTCCTGCCTGTGCAACATTGCAGGTCGGGTCAATATCCATCACGCAGAGTCCCGCTTTTATGTCATAGCTGCTTGCAACCGCATCGCCGATTTCAACATAGGAAATACCTACCTTTGTTCTTGTGGAAACATATCCTTGTGCGATAAGGTCCTCAATAATCGGTACGGCGTCATCAACCGCAATGCTGAAACCGATGTTTTCATAGGTTTCGTGGTCCATAAGCGCAACCGCAATTCCCACAACCTGACCGTACATATTAACAAGTGCACCACCTGAATTGCCCGGGTTGAGGGCAACGTCAGACTGAATACAGAGAATAGTTGAGCTGCTGATATAATCGGTACTGATTTCACGTCCCAAGCCTGTAACGTAGCCGTAGGTAACAGTGTTTTCAAAGCCTGCACCTGCGCCTGCAAGAGCGACAGCCTCACCGATTACAAGGTTTGAGGAGGTGCCGAACTGAGCAGGTGTAAGACCGTCCTTTTCGACCTTGATTATCGCAAGGTCGCTTTTTTTGTCCATACCGACAATTACAGCCTCAGCCTCTGTACCGTCGTAGAATTCAACTGCAAAATCGGTTTTTCCGTCAACAACGTGAGCATTTGTAACGATATATCCGTCGGCAGTAACAATTACCCCTGAGCCTGAGGAAACGTATGAGTAGGGAACCTCGTCAAAGGCTTTTATCTGCACCTGAGATGGGAGAATTGTCTTTGCAACACCAACAGGTGTAAGCAGTCCCGTTTCCTTGTTTGCGTAGAATTCTTCCTCAAGCACGGGTTTTTCAGCTACAGGAAGCTCAACAACAACTTGCTCAGCCTTCTGATTTATTATGCTTCCCGAAAAAGGGGAGTCCGAAATCTTTTCGGACATCCTTGCAATAAGCACCACCAGCACCACTACAATTATAAACAGAACAATTACTGTCGAGATAAGCGCCCAGAAGCACCCCATTGAAATGCGTCTTTTTTCGGGGGCTTTTGGCGGAATATAGCCACCCTGCGGCGGCATACCCATATTTTGCGGCGGAATATACTGCGGAGCAGTCGGCACGTTATTTTCCTGCTGAACAGGATTTTCCACAGGAATATTTTCTGACATTTCCGCGCTGTCATTTAACTTGTTTTCATCAAAATTATTGTCCATTAAATCCTCCATTATTTGCGTTCAGCGGCTTTTTTCAGGCTGAAAGAAAATTCGGTAAAGCTGTTCGGCTCACTGCTTACACGGATTGTTCCTCCGTGAAGCTTGATAATCGAGCTTACAATGGAAAGTCCCAGACCAACGCCGCCGGGGTCAATACCTCTTGACTCGTCGGTTTTGTAGAAACGCTCGAAAACCTTTGAGATTTCCTTTTCCTTGAGACCGTCACCGCTGTTTCTTATGGAAATTCTGCGCATATCGTCATCTTCATCGGTGAATTCAAATCTGATATAACCGCCGTCGTTAACGAATTTAACTGCATTTTCCACCAGATTATAAATAACCTGCTGAGCAAGGTCAGGGTCAGCGTTGAGTCTTACAGCGTCAGTGTCAAGCCCCTGAATGTCGATGTTCTTTTCGTCAATGCGCTTTTCAAAGTTGAGAAGCGTCTGAAGAATAATCGGCAGCACGTCAAAGTCTTTTGTGGAAAGAGCAAGCTCACCTGACTCATATTTGGAAATATTCAGCATTGAGCGGACGAGTCTTGCCAGTCGGTTTACTTCCTTCGAAACAATTTTCAGATAGTGAGTGTGCTGCTCCTTAGGAATAGTTCCGTCAAGGATACCGTCAACAAAACCGCCGATTGTGGTCATCGGAGTTTTAAGCTCGTGAGAAACATTTGAGATAAATGTTTTTCTTGTTTCCTCAATTTCTTCAAGGGAGCTTGCCATTTCGTTAAGAGAGTTTGCAAGGTAACCAAGCTCGTTTTCATCAGCAATGTGGAGCTTCTGAGAAAAATCACTTTCGCCGAAGCGTCTTGCCGCAAGGGTCATCTCCTTGATAGGAGTAACAAGGCGCTTTGTGGAAGTGTACATAATAGTCAGCGCACCTGCAAGGATAAGCGAAGAAATCACAAAAAGTGTCAGGAACAGCTGCATCATATATTTAGGCAGCATATTGTATCCGAGTATAGAAATAAAGTAATGCGTTTTGCCGTTGAAATCAAGCTTCTGCGCAAAAATGAAGCTGTCATCGTCATAAAATCCGTCGAGAGTGCTCAGCTCATAAATACCGTCTTCCGTGATGCGGTTCAGAGCCGATTTTTTAATATTTTTGCCTGTATGCGAACACGGCGATGCTTCGGAGCAAACCAAAGCAACGCCGTCAGAGTCAGTAAGTGTTAAATCCACACCGATGTACACAGACATATCGGCATAAATCTTTTTTAGTTTCTGCAAATCAGCTTCACCCGTGTCGGTTACAGAAGAAACCGTAGCACTAATCATAGCTTCCGACCTGCTTTGCATATATTCAATGCGGTCAGACTTGTAATGCTCGCACGATACAATCAGCATAACAGAACCCACGCAGATAACCGCTGCAGATAAAACAGCCGCACAGAGACAAAAGAATTCGGAGAAAACGCTTTTACGCATTATTTTCCTCTTCAGCTTCGAACTTGTAGCCTACACCCCATACTGTCTTGAGCGCCCACTTTTCGGAAACACCCTCAAGCTTTTCACGGAGACGCTTGATGTGCACGTCAATAGTTCTGGAGTCACCGTAATATTCAAAGCCCCAAACCTCGTCAAGAAGCTGGTCACGAGTATAAACACGGTTAGGATTGGAAGCAAGGTAGAACAGAAGCTCAAGCTCCTTAGGAGGAGTATCCATAACCTTGCCGTCAACGCGGAGTTCATATCTTGTCATATTTACAACAAGCTTGTCATAGCGGACTTCCTTAATCTCGGATTCGGAACGGGACTGACCGATACGGCGTGAAACAGCCTTGATTCTTGCAATAACTTCCTTTGTATCGAAAGGCTTTACAATGTAGTCGTCAGCACCAAGCTCAAGACCGAGAACCTTGTCAAAGGTTTCGCTCTTTGCAGTAATCATAATAATCGGAACATTAGACTTCTTTCTGATTTCACGGCAAACCTGCCAGCCGTCAAGCTCAGGAAGCATAATGTCAAGGAGAACCACATCAGGCTTGAGAGCGTTGAATTTTACAACAGCTTCTTCACCGTCGTGGGAAACTATAACGCTCCAGCCGTCCTTTTCAAGGTAAAGCTTCAGGAGCTCGCAGATATTGTTATCGTCGTCAACTACTAATACTTTTCCGAGTGACATATTAACCATCCTTTCAGAATTCCGTTTCGATGCCGGTGTGTACACCTTGGGACAGCGTAATACAGAGTTTTTGTACCGCCGACAAATACGTTAGCATTAGACAACAGAGAATTCTATTCACATATATTTTTAGATAATACAATTATAGCAAAATACACCATACAATAAATGAATAAATTGTGTATAAAATAATTCTTATTTGTAAATTTAACAAATTGTTGCCATAATGCTTAAAATTCTCAAATAAAAAATTCATTTTTGCGGGGCGAAGAAAAGGGACACCTTTCAGTGTCCCTCAGTTTGTCGAAAAAGACTTTTCGACAAAGAATAGTGAATATTGAATAATGAAGAATGAATAATTAAGGAATTGCCTTCGGCAATAATATTAAAAATGTCCGCAAAGCGGACACCTTAACTATTCATTATTCTTTATTC
>JAFQIY010000056.1 GCA_017415165.1 Oscillospiraceae bacterium
CGGCTGTTTCACCGAGAAGCGATGCAATTTCCTGAACAATGCGCATCTGCTTTTCAACAACTCTGTCCGCAACCTCAACGGTCTGACGGCTGATGTTTTCTTTCTTTTCACGCTCTGCTTCTTCGTCGGTTACGTCACGCATAATTCCGATAAGAAGGTGCGAGTCACGGTCATAAACAACAGTCTGCTCAACGTATCTCTTATATTCTGCAAGATATACGCGCTGGTCACGAACATCTCTGCCCGTTGAAAGAACGGTCATAAACACGCTGGGGTCAAGAATTCTGATTACCTGGTCACCCAGAACATCGGATGCAGAACGGATATTCATAATCTTTCTTGCAGCGGTGTTTATCTGCTGAACCTCAAGCTGTTCGTTGAGAACGATAAGTCCGTTGGGAGTGTTTTTAACGATTGTGTCGGAAAAGCTTTCTGCTTTATCCTTAAGATAAGGCAGACACATTGAAAATTCTGCCTTGCCCTGTGAAATTGCAATTGCTTTTTCACGGCAGGTATTATAGCCGCACGAACCACAGTTGAGTTCATCGGAAGGCTTGAATTTACCCATCTGGCGGAGAATGTTGTTGATTTCCGTTTCTGAAGGCAAAGGAAGCTTTCTTTCGATATAGCTGAAATTCTTTTTGAGTTCAATTGCCTTTGGCTGATCAACCTCAAAATCCTTTGAACCTGCATAGTTTGCAACCTCAATATAGTCCTTGATGTTTGAGGTGTGGTGATATTTTTCGATAACGGGACCGCCTACGCAGCTTCCCACGCAAGATGACATTTCAATAAAGCACTTATGAATCTTACCTTTTTCAATATCTTTGAGAACGGCAATACAGTTTTCAACGCCGTCAATGGCAACGTATGTATAGTCGCTCGTTTCGGTCATTGTTTTAAGCACGCCGCCCGTTGTGGGGAAGAATCTGGCACGGCTGAATTCATCTTTATCAGAAATTGCTTCAAGCTCAATATTTTCTTCTTTGAGCCATTCGGTAAGTTCCTCGAATGTGAGAACAGCATCTGCAATTCCTTCGTAATATTCAGCTTCGTCCTTCTTTGCAACACAAGGACCGACAAAAACGGTTTTTGCGTTGGGAATACGCTTTTTAATATCCTGACAGTGTGCCTGCATTGGTGACATAACATCGGCAAGATATTCGAGTGAAGCAGGATAATGCTTCTGAATAAGCAGATTTATTGAATGGCAGCAGGAAGAAATGATAACATCTCTGTCTTCCTCTGCAAGCATTCTTTCGTATTCGTTTTTGACGATGGTTGCACCGATTGCGGTTTCTTCAACGTCAAAAAAGCCGAGCTTCTGAAGTGCTGAACGCATAGCATTTATACCAACACCGTCATAGTTTGCGATAAATGAGGGAGCAAGGCTGACTACAACGGGATCGCCGCTCTGAATAAGCACCTTTACCTTTTCAACCTCATTCACGATTTCCTTTGCATTCTGCGGACAAACAACAAAGCATTGACCGCAGAGAATGCATTCGTTACCTATAATATGCGCCTGATTGCCCGAAAAGCGGATGGCTTTGACCGGGCAATGGCGGATACATTTATAACAGTTTTTGCAGTTTGATTTTTTAAGGGTCAGACAATTCATATTCTGTTACTTCCTTTCAACTGCGGATAAAATATTTTCATTGAAAAATTCTTTGAAATTCTCTTTCGTTATGCCGACATGAACATCATCATTGACCTGAATTGTTACACCAACACGATTACACTTGCCGATGCAAAAGCTTCCGGCAAGTGTAACCTCGTCTTCAAGATGATGTTCTTCAACGGCTTTCTGAAGAAGCTCAACAATTTCGGGTGAACCCTTCAGGTGGCATGAACTGCCGACACAAACCTGAACAATCACCATAGCTTACACCTTCGCAATAACTTCTTTTGAGAAGAATTCGTCTACTGTTTCGGGAGTTACCGAGAAGAAATTATCGTCAACGGTAACGCATACACCCTGCTGACATTTGCCCATGCAGAAAGTTCCGCCAAGCTCAACCTTATCGCCGAGCCTGTTTTCGCTGATGAGATACTGAAGCTGTTCAACAACCTGTCTTGAACCTTTGATGTGGCATGATGAGCCGATACAAACTGTAATTTTCATTGTCATTATCTCCTTATTCGTAATCTACAACGTTAGCCCATGAAAGAAGGAATTCTCTTTCTTTTTCATTGCCCTTTACCGACTGTGAAGCCGCAACAATGGGCATCCACTTCTGAACATACTGCATTGCCGTATTGCTCTTCTTGCAGAAGAGTTCGAGATATTCTTTTGCACCGTTGATGTCACCGCTGAGCCAGAAAAGAAGATAAGTTCTTGCAGCATCTGCTGATGCGTTACCCTGTGTTGCGTGTGACCAGTCAAGGATATAGGGAGTGCCGTCTTCTGCGATAATGATGTTTGAGGGGTTAAAGTCGCCGTGGCAGACCTTATTGTGCTTGGGCATACCTTCAAGACGGGTGTGAAGATCATACTTTGTTGTTGCTTCAAGCTCTGACTGGCTGATTTTTCTGTTCATCTTATCCTTGAGCTTGTTGAGAAGCGGGCAGGTTTTTGACTGTACTTCAAGCTGAAGGTCAACAAGAAGCTC
>JAFQIY010000057.1 GCA_017415165.1 Oscillospiraceae bacterium
CTATTGAGCCAATAGAGCTGTGATAATTCCTTTACTGTCATGCTGCTGTACTCTCCTTTGCTTTGATTATGCGGACTTTCAGAGCCTCAAGCAAGCTATCCTGTGTATCAGCCTTACCGCCTAAAGCCTTAATAACATCTTCGTCAGTTCCGCCCTGTACTAAAAGATGATGCACAATTACCGGGTAGGGTTGCCCCTGCCTGTGCAGGCGTTTATTTGTCTGCTGATACAATTCCAAGCTGTCAGTTAAACCAAACCAAATAATGTGGTGTCCTCCGTCCTGAAGGTTAAGGCCATAACCACAGCTTGCAGGCTGTACAAGTAGCAAATCTATATTACCGGCGTTCCATTCGTCCTCTTCAGCTTTGCCCTCATACACCTTTACTCTCAGGTTAGTAGAGGACAGAGCCTCAAGCAGCCGGGATTTATCGTGTTGAAAATTATAACAGATAATAGCGTGTTGACCGTTAAGCTGCTCCACAGTTTCAAGTAGAGCCTCCATTTTACAGTTATGTATCTCCATGACGTTTTTATCTTCGTCATACACAGCACCATTGCAGAGCTGTAGGAGCTTACCACGCAGTACGGCGGCACTGCCAGCCGTGATAACAGTATCATCAACCGGGAGGAGTGTATCACGCTCCAGACGGTCATAAGCCTTCTGAGCTGCTGTGTCAAGCTGTACGGGAATATCGTTATAGACCAGCTCAGGCAGCTCCAAATAGTCCTCAGCTTTCATGCTAATGCAAATATCACTGATTGACTTATAAATGATTTCGTCTGCACCTTCCTTTGGTGCATAAGAGAAAATAGTAGTTGCATTTCTCTTATCGGGATTGAAAAAAGCATCCCTGTATGCGGTGATCGTCTTACCTAACCGCTTACCGCTATCCAGCAAATACACCTGCGCCCATAGGTCCATAAGGCCACGGGAGGTGGGTGTGCCGGTCAGCTCTACAATACGGCCAATGTGTGAGCGTACAGCCTTCAGAGCCTTAAAGCGTTTAGCCTGATGATTCTTAAAGCTGCTACTCTCATCAATAACAACGGTATCAAAGGGCCATTTGTTGCGGTAGTAGTCTACAAGCCACGTAACATTTTCACGGTTTATCATATAGACGTCAGCAGGGGTATTGAGTGCTTTTATGCGTTTTTTAGCAGTACCGAGTACAAATGAGAAGCGGAGGTCCTTGAGGTGATTCCACTTTGCAGCCTCTTTGCACCATGTACTCTCAGCTACTTTCTTTGGAGCGATAATAAGCACCTTAGCAGATCGCCAATATTCATACTTCAGCTTCTTAATTGCAGTCAGGGTAATTGCTGTTTTACCCAATCCCATATCTAAGAAAAGACCAATAGCCGGATCACTGATAATCCGGTCAATACAGTATTGCTGATAATTATGTGGGGTAAATTCCTTCGGCACTTATAATCACCTCCTGACAGCGTTTCAAAATATCTTGCACATAGGCTTTGTTATCTACTGTAGAATAGACCTCAAATCCTAATGCCCTGAGTAAGCCTTGCACATACTCTTGTCTTGCACGTTCTTTTTTACCGGGCTTTTTAGTTTCAACAAATATTGCTTTTTCACCCGGTAACAAAATAATTCTATCGGGTACACCTGTAAATCCGGGACTTACAAACTTCAAACAGAGTGCGCCGTGCTTTAATCCTTTTACGCCCGTGTGTAGCTTTTTCTCTACGTCTTTTTCAAGCATTGTTTTACCTCCTGTTACAAAAACTCAAAAAATACCCTAAAGTTTATAGAAATAAAGGCGTTATGGGTGTATATACGGCATAAGCCCTTTAATTTACCTACTTTATAGGAAAAGTATGTAACACTGTAACACTTGATTGAAAAAGCCTTATTTTATGCGGTTTTTCAGGTGTTACAATAGGGGTTACACGGCTGTAACACTGTAACACTTTAGGTGTTACACATTCTTAGGTGTTACAGCCCGTTTGTAACGCCTCAATCCGTCCTCCTGACAAAGCCTCTTTGCAGGCTATAAGGACCAAACCTCAGCGGATTTCCTGAGCGTTTCCAGCCCTTCATCATACTAAGCACGGCGTTGATTTGCTGAGTGTCAGCAGGTTTCATATCACGCATACTGCCGTTAAAGAGTTCGCACCAAACCTCAATAGCAGAGATTCTATCTCTCTCCACAAGGTCAAGGGTAGCGCCCTCCTGCGTATGAGCTGCGCCAGCCCAAAAATCACGGCGGCGGTCAATGTTCCATTTGTTCCAGTCTGCCGGTACTTGCCTCTCAGCAAATTCCATAATCAGACCTTCACGGACGGAAGCCTCACGGTGTTCCTCCTGCTTGATCTTAGCCTCAGCCTCCAATGCTCCAGTCAGATACAGCTTCTCACCTGTCTGC
>JAFQIY010000005.1 GCA_017415165.1 Oscillospiraceae bacterium
AGTACAAGCGGCCCGAAATACGCAAGTATTGCCATTGCTTTGTTGGAAGTAATGTCCTGTGCATCAAATTCCGCTGTTGTGTCCGCTGTGTTATTCAGGTTCTGAATCTTTTGTGAAAAATCGTTTTGTGGAGGCTGTGATGCAGGCTGTGCCTGCTGTGCGTTATTCTCCACTTTCGTTTCTACTGCTGCGCCGCATCCCTGACAGAACTTTACGCCGTCCTGAACCTGCGCTCCGCATTTACCGCAATATGTCATAATTGATTCCTCCTTTTATTTTAATCCCAAGAGCCTTTTTGACTCAGATAAATTCCAACCTCGTCAACGCTGTCAAATTCACCGGTCTCTTTATTGAGAACTTCATGGATACTATACTGAAAATGTATGCCCTTTGATTTTTCTTCATCAAGCCAAAGGTTAAATGCGTCTGCATTTCCAAGCTCTTCTATTGCCGCTTTTATACTTTCCTGCGGCTTTTCATCAATGTCGTAGTGTCCTGAAACACCGCTGACCGACATAGCTTTCAAATCAGCGAATATCCCTTCGAGAAAAACAAATGCTTCTTCCTCAGTGGTGTTGCAAGTAAAATCAATATGCGCACCTCCGAGAGATTTTGCAGAGCTGATTTCCCAACCCTCCGGCAAGGTAATTGTCAGTCCGAAATTGTCCTCAACAACCTGTGCCCAATTCTCCGTTGTAATTTCTTTAATTGGGATTCCGCCTTTTTTACCAATATTCTTTCCGCCGTCATCTTCCGATGAACCTCCGCCGCCTGTGCAAGCAGCAAGGGAGAATAGCATCAGTGCAGACAACAAAACTGCCAATAACTTTTTCATGGTGCTGATTCCTCCTTCAAATTTAATTAAAATAGTTTTCCAAGTCCGGCAGCTCATTCGTGTGATCCACCGTAACCGTTCCGTCGGCGTAGGACATACTGAGGTATAGCTTTCCGTCAGTTGCCCACCAGCCGTTCATATCGAGCATATCCTGTTCGGTCATACCCATATCGTAGAAGTCCTGAAATTTATATCCGTCTTTCTTCAGGTCGTCTATCCACGAAAACATTTCATCGGCGGTTGTTCCGCTTATCTCTGTTCGGTATGAGGTAACGGACTTTGCCTCGCCGCCGGGATATTTGCGTAATTTCTTCGGCCAGCCGTTATTTTGCTTTTCGGCATCCTTGTTGATGTTTTCTATGTTACCGATAAGCCCTGCCAGACCTTCGCCGTCTTTATCTCCGATGATGGATGAAAAGATTGCCGCAATGCCTGACTGCTCGCCCGACGCTTCAATGTTATTCGATAAGAAATTCATAAAGCTTCCTGCCGCAATTCCTATAATAAGGCTTATCACAAGTCCGATTGCCGCCATAATAAGGGTTGCACGGGCTAAAGAGCGTTTGCATAGCTTTCTGCAACCTCCGCACGCCCAGATGATAACAAGCAGGATACCAACTATCGGGATACACATTAAGAGCATTATTCCGATAAATCCCCAAGCCGAAATCGGCTCGTACTTTGTGCCTTTAACATCGCTGTCCATAATCTCTCTCGGCAGAGGCGGCGGTGTGTATGCCGTCTGCTGTGGTGGTGGCTGGTGCTGTGGCGGTATGTACTGCTGTTGCTGCTCCGGCTGTGCCTGAACCATTACAGGCTCTTTCACAACCTTTTCCTCGGCAGGTATTTCTCCCTTAACCGCAGGAGCTTCGGCAGGTGCACCTTCCGGCACTTTTGTTCCGCAGCCTGTGCAGAACATCAAGCCGTCAGTAAGCTCCATGCCGCATCCGGTACAAAACTTTGCCATATTTTCGACCTCCTTTGTAAAAGGCTTTATGTAGGGAATGGCGGTTTGTCGTAAACGCCAAACCCTACACGATTTATTTTCTTACTTCTTCAAATTTTCAACCATTCTTACCGCAATAATGAGTGCCTGTTCTCTTGTTGCGTTTGCGTAGCCGTTAGCTTCGTCTGCGCTTGTTACATTCTTCGGTGCAAATTTATTGTTGCCTACACCGTTGATAATGCCGTTTGCTACCATAAAGTAAACGCTGTCCTTTGCCCAATCTGAAATATCCGCATCATCTGCGAAAAGTGCAGGCTTTTCATAAGGCAAGGTAAACTGACTGTCTGTTGCAAGCGTCCAGCCTGCAAGAGAAACTTTTTTGAATACACGAGTCAGCATTGCTGCCGCCTGTTCACGGTTTAATAGTGCATTCGGATCAAAGGTTGTTGCACTTGTTCCGTTTACAGCACCTATGTTGTATGCCTTTAATACTTCAACATCTGTTGTATCTGTGAAAGGATTGTTTACTGCCGGAATTGCCGCACCGTTTGCAAGTGCTTCATACGCCTTAACTGCAACTGCCGCAAATTCAGCTCTTGTGATGTCCTGAGATAAGTCAACACCTACAAGTACATCAGGAACTAATCCCATCTGATATGCCGATGTAATTTCTCCAGTTGCCCAATCTGATGTTTCAAGGATTCTTTTTCCGTTCCATTGTCTCCAAGCAGCATTTGAGCCATAGCGCGAATGTCCGATAAAGCTCATTCCGTCCTCGCTCATAACAAATTCAAAGTCTCCGCCGTCATTCGGTGGTGTATATGTAGGAGATTCAGCCCACTGACCGTAAAGCATATTACCTTGTGCGGTAGCTGTTATTTTTCCTTGGTCGTGAGGATATGTTCCTGTTACTTCGCTGCCATTCTGAATTATGATGATTTCGCCGTAGTTGGAATCTTCCCATTTACCTGACCAGTTATAATTCCCAACGGCATTTACATTTGCACCTTCAAGAGTATCAGTTGGGAGTGTTCCTGCTGTAACGGTAATCGGCACAGAGGTTATGAAGTCTGCATCTGTTGCGTAGGTCTTTGAATATAACCTGACCTCATATTCTCCTGCTTCTACTTCAATATCCAATTCATACTCGCTTGTGTTTTTATTCACACGACACCATTTTCCATATTGGTTTGCTGCCGTTCCTTTTTTATAAATTGCGATATACGGATCGGATTCATCGGTAAGTCCTGTCACGGTCACTTTGATTTTGTCACCATATCCTAATGTTGTTTTATTGACACTTATATTTGCCGCCGCTACTGCCGTAAATGTCATAAGCGACAAGCACATAGTTAGAGTCAACAATATTGACAATAACCTTTTCATATCTCAAAACCTCCTTACTTTTTAAGGTTTTCAACCATTCTCACTGCAATAATGAGTGCCTGTTCTCTTGTTGCGTTTGCATAGCCTGTTGCTTCTTCTTCAGATGTAATATTTTTAGGTGCGAACTTGTTGTCACCAACGCCGTTTATGATGTTGTTCGCCGCCATAAAGTACACGCTGTCTTTTGCCCAATCGGATATATCTTTATCATCGGCAAAAGCTGAAGGCTTATCGTATGTCAAT
>JAFQIY010000058.1 GCA_017415165.1 Oscillospiraceae bacterium
CTCTGCATTGACCGTTCCGCAGCTTGGGCAGGTGCGGTCTGCTTCTGCCGCCTCTCTCTGTGCCTGTGCCTCGGCTTCGGCTTTCTCCCGTGCTTCCTTTTCAGCCTTCATCTGTGCGACTTTTGCCTCAATTTCTGCTCTGTTTGCACTGAGCGCTTCAAGCTGTACCGCCGTTCGGGATATGCTTCCTTGCCGTTTTCGGCGAAAACTCTTCGTCCGAGTGCGGCGTATATTTTTTCTTCCTTTTCGGTTATATCCTTGAGCTCATTCTGTGCGTTGAATATCTTAACGTCGGGATCGTCCTGCGGTGCAAGACTTGCTATTCCTCTGACAATTCCGTCTAAAATTCCTGCCATAGTGTTTTCCTCCGTATTACTTTAATTAGCGAAGTCCTTCAATGCTTCTTCTATTTCATCCTGATTTTCTTCAATGTCGGACATATAATCGTCCCAGCCCTTCTGCATACCCTGAGCTATGTCTACCTTTACTGCGTTGTAGTAGAAAAGTCTGTCAAACTCGCTTTCCTTGTCGTTATCATATTCAGAGCTTACGTATACCGTGTATATCGTGTCGTCAACTCTGAACGCCCAGCCCTGAAGCCATCCGCCGAGAGCATCCTCCAAGGTGGTTTGGTCAAGAGCATTTTCGCCCTCGCCGACAAATTCGTAGCCGATTATGTTGTAGCCGTCCTGAGAAACGGCGGCGGTTTTGTCAAATACCTTTTTGAAGTATGTATCTATTTCCTCGTCGGTAAGCTCGCCGTCCTTTTTGGTAAAGGTGAAAAGTCCGCGTCCGTCCTCGCCGAGTGCCGAATATTTACTTGCAAATTCCCATTCCCAGTCAGGCTCAATATCGGCAGCCTTTATGCCTGTTGCCTTTTCGAGATAGTATTCCGCCGCCTCGGGGCTGAAAGTTTCAAGGTTGTCTTCGTGATCTTCCTGAGCTTTTTCGCTCATTTTACCGGTATCAACGGTTTCTTCGGGCTTTGCCGTACAAGCTGCAAGTGTAAGTATCATAAGGGATGCGAGTATTATAGTAAGTATCTTTTTCATAAGTAAATCCTCCGTATTATATAAATTTATTGTTTAATTGTTGTCTTGATTTACAGCTTTGCTCCGCAGCCTCCGCAGAAGCCTGCATTTGCTTCGTTTTTAGCACCGCACTGTCCGCAGAATCTGGGCTTGGGTGCGTCTGTCTGTGTATTAGGTTGTGCCTGATACTGTGGCTGTACATTCGGCTGTCCTGCTCCTGCGTAAGCCATCTGCGGCTCTTCCGCATTACCCTTGTTAAAGAGCTCCTTGAACTTGCCGGAGATCTTAGAGAGCTTGCCGTAAAGGTCGAAGGTAATTTCTGTTGTGGGAGCTACCTCCATATAACTCGCCATTGTCTGACAAAGTATGTAGCTGTCAAGGAATGCAAACTTTATTACCCAAGTAATGAATACTGCAAGCAAGAAGCCGATAAATGCGTTCCAACTGAGAAGCCTGAAAAGAAGTCCTATGGGCACGAATACAAGCACAAGCACCAAAAGCGAGAGAAGTATAACCTTCAGCATTGTCTTTGCCGCATTTTTAAGAAGATGCTTGATGTTCTGTGCGTAGATTACAACGCCGTCGCAGGCACTTCTGAATGCGCCCTGCTCCTTTTTGTAGAAGGTGTAGCCGAGACAACACTCGTCAACGTAGCCGAGGGAAAGCTCAACGAAGAAGTTTGCTATTCCCGTTACTGCTCCCATACCGGGGATAAAGTCAAGTGCATTACCGAGCTTTGAGATGCCTCTCTGAATCTGCTTTACCGCACCCGATACCAGCTTATCTACTGCGAAATATACGTTTGAGGTTGCAAATCTCTTTTTAACGGCTTCCTTGCCGTAATTCACCTGATTGTCAGGAACCTTACCTGTTGTCACCGCTTCGGCAAGCACTGCAACGTGTCCTGCTTTAACAAGATAGCCGAAGTAGTGCATAATTGCGAATCTCACGACTCCCGTTGCACCTATCCATATAAAGATACAAATTACCATTCCGTTTTCGCCAAACAGCCAGCCGATACCGAGTAGTATTGCGAGCAGCACTACCGAGATAAGCACTGTTGCCGCACCGAGTACCAGCTTTGCTATTGCAAAAGGCATTGTTTTTCTGAAAAGTTCACCTGATTTCATAATTTTTATCTCCTTTACTTGTTTTTCTTTAATTTCTCATTCATACAAATTCCGATTATGTCTTTCTCATCCTGCTTTAACATAAAACTGCAGGTTCCGCAGGTTTTGTCATCACCGTCAGCGTATGGACAGTCTTCTGTAATGACATCTACCCATTTTCTGCCGCCGGGGGTTATTCTCGGACATTCGATAAAATCGGGAAATTCTCCGAGATGCTTTCCGCTCAGCTCATCATATCGGAAATTCACCTCCAATATGTCGCCGTCGAGCAGGTAAG
>JAFQIY010000059.1 GCA_017415165.1 Oscillospiraceae bacterium
ATAGCCCGCCCTTGAGTACAAGATTCTCTGCGTATTTGGATTTCTCCAAACGACGCAAAAATTCCTCCTGGCAAAAGAGCTGTAGGCAAAGCTGATAGCTTCGTCCACTTTCAGCAGCTTTGTTTTTCAGTCGTGCAAGCACGGATGCAGCCATATCGGCCATTGAGAAGCACCTCCATAAGTTCGGTTACTTTCTTATATACGCGAAGCTTTTTCGCGTACTCGGAAAGATTTTTTAGATTTTTCTTTTTATCGTTTGCGTATGCGTTAAGAGCCTTGTTAAATATCTCGTTGTCAAGTCTTGAGCGATACTTAAAGCAATCGCAAATTGTTCGTTCACGGTCATATACGGAAAGCATAACACCGTCAAAGTCATCTGCCGTTTTGCCGAGCTCATACAGCTCTGCGCCCACATAATAAGCCTGCAGTGGCAGAGCATCTACATCAAGCCTTTTTCTTGACATAGAGCGTGGGATGGCAATTGACCATTTGCGAGGCGCAAAGTCGCTGTACCCATAATGGAAAAGAGCAGATTCCACGCAAACGATTCCTTGCGGTATCAGGGTTGCCAGGAGCTGTTCTTCGGAGGTTTCGTGAGCATCAGCAAGGCTGTAATAGCCGTGACGGACACGTTCAAGATATCCTTCGTTGCAGAGGCGTACAACATCACCGGCAGGAATACCTGCCGCAACAAAATCAGCAGATTTAGCAACGCCGCCGCGCTCTGATATGATATTTGATGCAAGTTCTCTAATATCCATTGGATTGCCTGCTTTCATTCTAAAATTCGTACACACTCAAGTTTTCACTGTGTTCACATTTATTATAACATAGAAAAACAAATTTTGCAATAAAAATCGTGCACAAAATTTCCGACTTTGTGTTCTAAATTGTAAACTTTTTTTCGTAATAAAATGTTTTAAATTTTAGAGAAAAAGTTGCGCTGTACCCCTTGACTTTTTACCCCATTTCGCCTATTACTTAAGTAGAGCGTATAATTCTCTTTCCTTCGTTTTTGTTCTTCGGGCAGGCAATGTGTCCTGTTACGAAGTCAAAATAAATCACCAAAATTTTATTTATGAAGGGGTGTTTCAAATCCAAAAACTCTCTAAGCACGGAAAACTCTCTGTCCGATGGCTTTAAGGACAGACAGAGGACGGCACGGGAAGATCCGATAACGTCGGTTACGGATAGTGTCACGAATCCTCTGAGAACACAGCAGCATCGCATGATGAAAATCCTGCAACCCTGACGCACCAGGGGAAGCCCAACTGCACGGTGACAGCAACAACACATCTGCACAAGCAACGGCAAATGAAAAGATCAGTCCCAACTTCAAGATGAGCACGGGGAAATTGCCAAGTCACAAAATTTGCAGACGAAAATTGATCCAAGTCCCTATTGTCACTACAACAGCAAAGTGCGGAACCACCTGTACGGTGAGGACGAAAATCGGACAGCATTACGCTTGCAGGCTACCGAAGCCTGCTGACCAAAATCTCATTTTCGTACAGAAGTACCGAAGTTTATGGAATTTTAATCGTTATGAAAATTCCCACCGAACGGAGCCGTAGTTGGGGGCTTCGTAGCAATCCTTG
>JAFQIY010000060.1 GCA_017415165.1 Oscillospiraceae bacterium
AAGTACCTAAAAGAAATTTTTCTTCCCCTTATATGTAACAATCATACCGGCTTCCTAGCGTTCAGAATGTTTTCTGCTGTCTGCTGTGGTGTTTGGTTGGAATTGTCCAACCAAAAGCCGATCCGTGGTGTTGTCTGCATAAATGTATCGTATAAGGTTTCAACCGTAAAGCCGGAATAGCCTGTTTTCTCCCTGTATCGTTCCCTTTCTTTTATTGTTTCCACATCTGGACAAAGAACGACAACCTCAACAGGGTATTTATGCAGATAATTTATCATTCGGTTTAATTCATCACCGTAGTAGTTATCTTGGATCACTACAGAAAAGCCGTTGTCAAAGTATGACCTTGCCGCATCAGCAGTCAATTTGTATCGAAGGTACAGCTGGCGGACTGCTTCCGCTGATGGGGTAGCTGACATATTTTCTCTGCCTGAAATAATCATTTTTCGGAACACATCACCACGAAGATGGACGCATTTTTCTATTGATTTTGCCAGTAAATCGGAAACTGTAGATTTTCCAGAAGCCATTAAGCCTGTAATGAGATAAATTTTTTGTTTCATTTCACTTCCTCCGGCACAAAAAATATGTACATGTAACTAATTCAACACATTTATAATTTGAATAGGGACATTATAGCATTTACTAAATACAAATTCAATGTATACGGAAAGAAAGATATAAGGAGTGGGAGGGATTCCGCCGTAGTCGGCATTGTAGGAAAATCCAAAAGTTTAGATTTTCCCACAATGCTTATCTTTTGGTCTTTGGTTCGGAATAGTGTAGTGCTGGCGGTCTATCTCTTGTTTTCGGTTGCTTGCTTCCTTACCGTACATGAGCATTATTTTGTGTATTATTGTAATAAAACAACCCCTCCACCGCTGATAGCGGTCCCCCTCCCCTTGCACAGGGGAGGCTGAACGGGAAATTATGCCTTTTTAAAATGCTCTTTGCCGACCTTGCAGAGCGGGCAACGGAAGTCTGCCGGTAAGCAGTCAAACTTTGTGCCTGCAGGTACACCCAATTCAGGAATGCCGACGGCTTCATCATAAGTCCAGCCGCAGATGCCGCAGGCGTACTTTTCGCCTTCGCCTACTGCAACCTCGCAAGCCTTTTCCTTACATTCTGTGCAAAGTTCCTTTGCGAGAGCTTCGAGCTGTGCCTTATTTTCATCGTTCATTGCCGACATGATCTTTACATTATTTTCGCAGTATACAATGTTCTTGCTCTTTTCAAGCATACCCTTCATGATTTTAGCCGCCATAGGAGCCCATGAGCCGTTTTCGATGAAAGCTACTGTGCGATTCTGGAAATTGCGCTCTGTGAGATGCTCGATAAACTCACGCATGAATGGGAAAATATCGCCGTTATAAGTTGTTGTTGCAAGAACAAGCTTGCTGTAGCGGAATGCATCTTCAACAGCTTCAGCCATATCACAGCGTGCAAGGTCGACGATATTGACATTCTGCGCGCCAAGCTTGTTAAGCTGTTCTTCAAGATACATAACAGCCTTCTTTGTATTGCCGTAAATCGAAGTATATGCGATAAGCACGCCTTCGTCCTCAGGGCGATAGCTCGACCAGATGTCGTAAAGATTGATATAATGGCTTAAATCTTCAGTTAAAACAGGGCCGTGAAGCGGGCATATTTTTTCAATTTCA
>JAFQIY010000061.1 GCA_017415165.1 Oscillospiraceae bacterium
AATAATGAATAGTGAATAGTTAAGGTGTCCGCTTTGCGGACATTTTTAATGTTATTGCCGAAGGCAATTCCTTAATTATTCATTCTTCATTATTCAATATTCACTATTCATTGTCGAAAAAATCTTTTTCGACAAACTGACGGACTCTGAATTAATCAGAGTCCGTAATTTTATTTAAAGTCAGGAGGAATATGCGGATTGGTGCTGATTAATAATTCCTTATGGAATAAGGGTCGCCGCCCAGTTCGCAAACCTCAATTTCGCATTTGGGGAGTGCTTTTTTTATTGCCTTGCAGAGTTCATCGCTTATGCCTGTAAAATCAAGTGTAAGTGTTTCAAGCTGTTTCAGTGTTGCAAGCTTTGACATATTCTTTATGCCGTAATCCGCACCGTCAGAAATGGAAAGCTCTTTTATTTTCATACCCTCAATCCAAGAAATATGAAAATCTGAGTTGTTATTGTAAATTACCAGCGATTCAAGGTTTTCACATTCATTCAGACCTATCATACTGCTGAAGCTGCTCAGCATTATTGACACATTTTTCACACTTGTGTTGCCGTGCAGTCTGACGTCCCTGTTGCCGAAAACCATAAGTGTTTCGAGGCTGTACAGACGCTCCATAAATGACATATCATACAAGCGTCCGTTATTTATATCCATAAGCGAAAGATATTTCAGTCCGCCGAGATTTTTGATAGAGTCTGTGAAAGAGCTGTTTACATATGACAGAGAAAGCTCCTCCAGTAAAAGGCTTCCGATAAAGGACAAATCCTCGTCATTGCTGTCAATTGAAAGCTTGCTTAAACGCCTGCTTTTTGTTTTGACTATGGAGTCGAGGAAGGCTGTATTACCTGAAATATCAAGCGATTCGAGATTATCAAGCTTTGAAAGGAAGGATACATCAGTTCTTTCAGAGCCAAGTCTCAGCTTCAGTTCACGAAGATTTTTGAAGTTCTTTATTATGGAAACATCTTCGCCGTCGACGTGTTCAAGAGTAAGCTTTTTAAGCTTTTTGAGTCCTTTGAGAGGGGTAATATCCTCCATTGCCGAGGCGTCTGCATCAAGATAAAGCTCTGTGAGATTTTTCAGATAGGAAACAGGCTTGATGCTTTTGCACGGATTTTTCGAATAGGTTTTTGTATAACGGAATTTTTTCAGTCCTGTAAGTTTTTTCAGGAAGGAAAGATTTTCCGAGCCGTCACACTGATGAAGTCCGAGCCAGACAAGGTCATCAAGCTTGCTCAGGTAAGAAAGATTTTTCACATCGCATTTTATAATTACAAGATTTTGCAGCTTAGGAAGTTTTTCCGCAACTGTTTTGATATCAATTGTATTATCGCCGACGTAATAATACTTCTTGAAGGACGTATCATACATAGTGTCAATAAATTCATATTCGTCTTTTTCGCCTGCAACGAAGCATATCTGCTTTGCGTTTACAGAAATCTTATTTCCGTAAAGGGTAACTTTTTCGCTTTTTGCCGCAAAGCAGTTCAGCGGCAGCATTGCAATTACCAACACAATTGAACATATCAGACATAATATTTTTCGCATAATTATAACCCCTTTGCTTTTCACTTCAAACGACTTTCCAATGTTGTATTTATTCCTACAATATAAGGGCTTCGGAAATCCGAAGCCCTTTGTTTTGTGTTTAGCCCATTACTGCAACAACTTCGTGAACGCCGCCGTCAAAGTTAGGAAGAACATTGCCTTCGATAGCCTTGCCGTCAACTGTGATAGACTTGATACCCTTGGAAACGTGGTCAGGGTTCTCAATCTTGATGTTGTATGTAGCACCGCGGTAGTAACGGGAAACTGTGTAACCGTCCCAAGCCTTTGGAATGGATGGGTCAATCTTCAGACCGTCATAGTCAGGAATGATACCGAGGATGTACTGAGAAATTGCAACGAAGTTCCAGGAAGCTGTACCTGTGAGCCAGCTGTTCTTTGCTTCGCCGAAACGCTTAGCGTCCTTACCTGCAACCATCTGTGCGTAAACATATGGCTCAGTTCTGTGGAGCTTTTCGTCTTCCTGATAAGCAGGAGCAATTCTTGTATAGTAATCGAACGCAACATCACCCATACCTGCGTAAGCGGCAGCACACATAATCCAAGCGTTGTTGTGGCAGAAGATACCTGCGTTTTCCTTGTAACCGCCCGGGTATGTGGAAATCTCGCCGTATTCTACAACGTACTTTGTAAATGCAGGGTTGTTGAGAACAAGACCGTGCTTTGTACCGAGGTACTTGTCAATGCTTGCCATAGTCTTTTCTGTGAATTCCTTGCCGCCGATATCGGACATAATACAGAAGCCCTGTGGTTCGATGAAGATTTTACCTTCTTCATTTTCCTTGGAGCCAACCTTTCTTCCGTATGCGTCATAAGCACGGAGGAACCATTCGCCGTCCCAGCCGTAGTCGATAATAGCCTGCTTCATCTTGTCGATTTCAGCCTGAGCCTTATCAGCTTCAGCGTTGTCGCCCATCTTACGGCAGAGTGCAACGTATTCTGGTCCGATGTATGTGAACATACCTGCAATCATTACAGACTCAGCTGTTTCTTCGTTAAGCGGAGCACCTGTTTCAGGGTGAACTTCCTTAGCGATATTGGAAGCTGTATTCTGGAAGCTTTCGCCCGGAACACGGGAGAAGCAGTTGAGGTTGAGACAGTCATTCCAGTCAGCGCGTCCGATAAGTGGGAGACCGTGAGGGCCCTTGTTGTCAACAACGTGATAGAAGCTTCTCTTGAGGTGGTCGAGGAGCGGCTGTGCAAGAGCAGGGTCGTTCTTGTAGTCAACCATTTCCTTGAGGATATCGTAGTCGCCTGTTTCCTTGATGTAGGAAGCAGTGGAAAGGATCATCCACAGCGGGTCATCGTTGAAGTTTGTACCGGCAGCGTCGTTACCCTTCTTGGTAAGCGGCTGATACTGGTGGTAGTTACCGCCGTCCTCAAGCTGTGTAGCAGCAATATCGAGAATTCTTTCTCTTGCTCTTTCAGGAATCTGGTGAACGAAGCCGAGGATATCCTGATTGGAGTCACGGAAGCCCATACCGCGTCCAATACCGCTTTCGAAGTAAGAAGCGGAACGGGACATATTAAATGTAACCATACACTGATACTGGTTCCAGATATTAACCTGTCTGTTGAGCTTTTCGTCTGGGCAAGTAAGAGTATACTTGTCGAGGAGAGCATCCCAGGTCTGCTTGAGTTCAGCAAAAGCAGCGTCAACCTTTTCAGCTGTATCGTACTTAGCCATCATCTCGTAAGCCTTGGACTTGTTCATAGAGCCGTCAGCGTTGAACTTTTCAGGATATGGGTTTTCAACGTAGCCGAGCATAAATACGAGAGTCTTTTCTTCGCCGGCTGCAAGAGTGATTTCCTTGTAGTGGGAAGCGATTGGGGACCAGCCGTCAGCAACGGAGTTTTCAGGCTTGCCGTTGAATACTGTTACAGGGTCCTGGAAGTCGTGGTAGATATCGCCCATAAATGTTTCACGGTCAGTATCGAAGCCGTCAACTGTATCATTTACTGCATAGAAAGCAAAGTGGTTTCTTCTTTCCTTGTATTCAGTCTTGTGGTAGATAACAGCACCGTTCTTTTCGAGTTCAACTTCACCTGTGTTGAAGTTTCTCTGGAAGTTAGCGGAGTCGTCCTGAGCGTCCCAGAGACACCATTCGATGAAAGAGAAAAACTTGAAGGACTTTTCAGCGCCGCTTTCGTTCTTGAGAACAACCTTCTGGATTTCACCTGTGAAGTTCTGTGGTACGAAGAAAGTAACCTCAGCGGAAAGACCGTTCTTCTTACCGTTGATGATTGTGTAGCCCATACCGTGACGGCACTTGTACTCGTCAAGGTCAGTCTTTACAGGGGACCAGCCGGGGTTCCATACTGTACCGTTGTCGTTTATGTAGAAGTAACGTCCGCCTGCGTCAGCAGGAACGTTGTTGTAGCGGTAACGAGTGATACGAGCGAGACGAGCGTCCTTGTAGAAGTGGTAGCCGCCTGCTGTGTTGGAGATAAGTCCGAAGAAATCCTGTGTACCGAGGTAGTTGATCCAAGGGTAAGGAGTTTTCGGTGAGGTAATGACGTATTCCTTATTAGCGTCATCATAGAAGCCGAATTTCATATGAAATCTTCCTTTCTGTTATCTGCCTTAGCAGAATTTCTCATTATTGCGCAACAATATAGCTTTAACAGCTACACTATTCAAAGACATTATACCATATTAAACGTTTAATATCAAGAGCGGATTTGTATTTTCCGACAATTTTTATGACGAAAAAATTTCGTTATTTTTGTGCATTTCAATGCAGAGAAATCTGATATGTCAGACCTTGGTATGGGTCTGAAGTGCGGAAGCAAGGTAAAGCGACCCTGCTACAACAACCATACCCTCTGTTCCTGCAATTGTTACAGCGCGTGAAACAGCATTTTGAAGATTTGAAACCTCTCCGTCACGGAACATTTCCGCGAGTCTCGGAGCAAATACTGTTTTGGGTGCAAATCCGTCGAGACAGACTGCCTTGTCGATATATCGGCTTATGTAGCCGATTGCAGTCTGCCAGTCCTTGTCCTCCATCATTCCGCAGACAAGCACCTTTGGTTCTTTGGGTACGCTTCTGATAAAGTCTGCAAGCGCTCTCATTCCGTCGGGGTTGTGCGCACCGTCAATCATTACAAACGGCTTGTCGTCACGGATAATCTGACAGCGGCTTGGCACTTGTGCACCCTTTACGCCCTCGTATATGTGGACGTAGGAAATCCTGCTGAAACCGTTTCGTTTCAGTATGTCCAGCGTTTCTATTGCGGTAAGTGCATTGTCAATCTGATGTCTGCCGACCATTGACGTAAGATAGGTAAAGCCCTTATAGGTGAATTTGTTGCCTGTGTAATCACACTTCTCAATTTTCAGCCTGTCCATATTCGGAGAAACGAACAGGGAGTTGAACTGCATAGCTGTTCTGTAAACAAGTGCGTGCACCTCACGCTTCTGTGACGGTGCAAGGACAACGGGACAGTCCTCCTTGATGATGCCCGCTTTCTGACGTGCAATTTTATCAATCGTGTCACCGAGAATTGCCGTGTGGTCAAGAGAAATCGACGTGATGACCGATGCACAGCTTTTTTCGATGATGTTAGTGCAGTCGAGAAGTCCGCCCATTCCTGCTTCAAGCACAACCACATCGCATTTTTTTGCCGCAAAGTAAATGAACGCAATTGCCGTTGTGATTTCAAACTGAGAACATTCCGTGCACATTCCGTCAATGATAGGCTTAATCTGAGTGACGATTTCAGCCAGCTCCATATCGGAAATATTCACCCCGTCAATGCGTATACGGTCGTTGTAAACGTAGATATAAGGTGATGTGAATTCACCCGTCCTGTAGCCAGCCTTAGTAAGCGTCCCCGCAATCATTCGGACGGTTGAGCCTTTTCCGTTTGTACCTGCAACGTGCACGAATTTCAGATTTTCCTGAGGATTTCCCAGTGCACGCATTATTCTTGCAAACCTGAGCAGGTTGTTCACAGGCTTGCCCAGCTTTGAAAAGCTGTTCAGATAGTTCATTGCTTCGTAAATATCCATTTTCTTATTCCAATCCGTTAAGTTTATATATCATCGGCGTGTAATGGCTTTCCTTGTCCTTGAAGCCGATTTTCTTGTACAAAGGTGCACCGTCAGCAGTTGCCTGCAATTCCACAAAATCAGCACCAAGCTGTTTCGCCTTTTCAAGCGCCATTTTCACCAGCTTTCCTGCAATTCCTCTTTTACGGTATTCAGGAAGTGTTACAACGCTGAGCAAAGTCCCTGACCTGCCTGAGGGAGTAGTCACAAACGCAGGCTTATCCATTATGTAAAGCAGTACCATAGAAACAGCCTTGTCCCCGTCAAAGCAAAGGAAACCGAATATGTCCTTATCAAGATGTGCAGGAAAATATTCTTCAAGCTGTGTACGGAGTGCTGTTTCGGTTTCTGCATCAATTTCACCGTAGTCAGCATTGACATAGGCAAATCTCAGCTTCACAAGATTGTCAATGTCCTTTGTTTCAGCCTGACGGAAAATCAGTTCATTCATTTTGATTGCACCCTTTCATATATTTACTGTCAGCAGTAAATAACAGATATATTATATCATACGCAGACAAATTCTTCAATAGAATAGTTATTTAATAACAGCTGTTGACGTATATATCAAAAAACATTTGTATAAATTGTCAAATTTTTCATTGAAAAAGCAAATAAAATGTGTTATAATGATAGAGGATAATTATTATATCAGGAGGATTATTATGGCTGATTTATATAATAACGAAAATATCAACGCTGCAGAGGATTTGCCCTGGCTTATCTTTACTCTCGATGATAAGGCTTATGCCGTAAACAGTAAGTATGTCAACGGAATTGAAATGAAGCCTAAGGCTATCACTCCTATTCCTGAGGCACCTGATACATATTGCGGTGTTGTTCAGCGCAGAGGCGAGGTTTATCCGCTTCTTGATATGAGAAAGGTGTTCCATTTCAATACTCTTGACCAGGAAGCATCTGCATTTCGTGAAATGATGGAGCAGCGTAAGGCTGACCACCTCAGATGGGTGGAAACTCTTGAACGCTGTGCTGAAACAGGTGAAGCGTTTACTCTTGCTACAGATTGTCATAAGTGTGCGCTTGGTCTTTGGTATGATGAATTTACCAAAAATCATCCGTCTGCAGCTGTGCTGCTGAAAAAAATCGAAGAGCCTCACAGAAAGCTTCACGACGCTGCACACGATGTCCTTGAAGCTGCTGACAAGGGCGACAAGGAAACTGTTGCAAAGCTGATAAAGAGGGTTCGCACAGATTATATGCCAAAGGTTCTTGCGGCAATTGATGATGCTGAAAATGCGTATAAAACCACATTCAAGGAAACTGTCGTGGTGCTTACAGAGGGTGAGCAGATGCTTGGTCTGCTGGTTGATAAGGTGCTTGCAGTTGATAAGATTTCCTTTATCAACGGCGGCGGTACTATGAATTTGCTGATGCAGTCAAAGTATTTCTGCAATGTTGCGAGATGTGCAAGATTTGATATGGAAATTCTGGTTGTTGATGAACGTGAACTGCTTACGCTTTCCGATGTTGACACAACAGGTGTTGAACTTCCGTAAAGACAAAAAGCTTGGGAAAATTCCCAAGCTTTTTTCAGTTGAATTCGTGCATTGTACTCTCGGCAATTCGGTGCAGCTCATCCTCGGTACGGATTTTGCTGCTGTTTTTCAGCACTGCTCCCTGAACATAATCGGGAAGTGATGCAAAATAAATTTTAGCTGTTTCGCAGCTGTTTAACAAGCCGTCGAGATTTTCATATTTTCTCATAAACCCTACTTCCTTTCACGGAAATAGGGTTTGCGTTTTTATTCGGAATATACTTACCAGATAAACGGAATAAGTCTGTATTTTACTTTTTTCTTGTATTCGGTGTAACCGTCAAGTCCTTTTTCAAGAACTTCCTCCTCGTTTCTGATACGCTTCACAAGCAGGAAAGGCTGTGCAAGGAAAATCACAAAACCAATACCTGAACCAAGCACCAGCGGAAAGGAAAGAAACAGCAGAGTTGCTGCAAAATACATAGGATGACGCACAATGCCGTAAAGTCCTGTGTCGATAACCTTTTGATTTTCCTGTATTTCAACTGTTCGTGAGAGGTATGTATTTTCACGCATAACCTCTGCATAAAGTCCGTATGATACAAGCAGAAGCACTGCCCCGATAATCACTACCCAAAGCGGAAGATGTGTAATGCGAAAACGATAGTCAAGGGCTGAAACGACAAATCCCACGATGAAAAGAATAAGCGAAAGGGATATGACTTTTTTCTGTTCGGATTCGTCCTCCTTGCTTTTCAGACGCTTTTCCAGCAGTTCGGGATTTTTTACCATCAGCCAAACTCCAAGCAGAAACATCGGTACGAACAACAGCAGAATAAACAGCCAGCCGTTAGGATAGTCAATTGTGCCTGCAGGGAGAAAAAGCATAAGTCCCACAAGAATAAGACCTGCCGCAAATTTTCCGATTGCATTGAACAGAAGCTTTGTGTTCATTTCAAACTCTCCTTAAATGATAAAATTCCGAACCTCTTCGGCACGGGCTTTACCCATATCATAGCCCATCTGCCAGCTTTCACGAAGCACCTTGTTATTGCTTTCAAAGCTGTCCAGCTTATATTCGGGACGGAAAATAATTGCCTTTCCTCGGCGTTCAAGCTCGTTGCAGAATTCAATCTGCTTGTTGTAAATCTTATGACGTGCAAGGAGCAGCATTTCAATCTGAGGATATTTTTTCTTGATAAGCTGACTCATTACCACGTTGCCCTTGCCGCATTTTTTTACGAAGCCTTCGGGCTGTGTAAGAATGATAACAACCTTTGAACAGCCGTCTTTAAGTGCCTGTTTTACGCAGATAGGCGAAGCGAGTCCGCCGTCAAAATATGGGGTATCATTAATCATTATAGCAGGGAAATATCCGGGAATTGCACAGCTTGCACGGAGAAAATTGAAGTCCTCGTTATCATCCATTGCATCAAGATATTCAGGCTTGCCTGTAAGTGCATTTGTTACACCAACAAGGCATTTGCCGTTATACTGACGGAAGGTTTCGTAATCGAAAGGAATAAGCTGCTGCGGAATTTCACCGTAAACAAAATCAAGTCCGAAAAGGCTTTTGTGTTTCTTGTAGTTGCCTGTGCCGATGTAGCGCTTGTCGTTGCGGTACTTGTCCATAATTTCAATGTTTCTTCCGAACTGTTTGGAAACGTAGGAAACGCCGTTGGAAATACCTGCGGAAACGCCTACAACGTATGGAAATTCAATGCCTTCTTCAAGAAAAGCGTCCATAATTCCCGCTGAATAAATTCCGCGGAATGTGCCGCCTTCAAGTACAAGTCCTGTCATAATAAAGTTGCTCCTTTCAAATGCTTTTATCCGTCTTGCGGAAAGTAAAAATGTGTGGTATAATGTATAAAAATGATGGGAGGTGTCAAAGTGAAGAATAAGGTTCTTGTAACAACGCTTGCGCTGTGTACAGCTGTTTGTACGGTTATTGCCGATTATGTATACACGGGGCAGATTTACGACGAGCGCAGCGCTGAAATAGAACGTTATGAACAGCTTGACGCCGACCCTAATACTCTTTATTGCGGATATACTATTGAACAGCTTGGTGAGGGGTACGAAAAACCTGAGTCCGTTTTCGGCAAGGTCAGCATTGACGTGCCGATTATAAATCAGTTTCCCGAATTGCCGATTGGCTGTGAAATCACAAGCGCAACAGCTGTCCTGCAGTATCTTGGTTTCGACGTTGACAAGATATATATGACTGAAAATTATCTTCCTTGGGATGATAATTTTACATACGATGAAAATATGGTTTCCCACGGTCCCGACCCGTACAAGGTTTTTGCAGGCAATCCCTACGACTGGGGGTACGGCTGTTTTGCACCTGTTATAACCGAGTCGCTGAACACATTTTTCATCAGCAACGACCCTGACTATGAAGCCTTGTCCCTGGAAAACATAAATGAAGCGGATATCGAAAAGCTTATCAATGAGGGCGTGCCGATGATAGTATGGGCAAGCCGTGGAATGAAGCCGTACAAATACCGTGAGCCTGCAACGTGGCTTCTGAACGATACAGGCGAGGAATTCAACTGGATTGGAAACTCCCATACCCTTGTGCTTTGCGGATATGACAGCAATTGCTATTACTTTATGGACTGTGATGACAAAACAGAAATCACAGCCTACTCAAAAGAAAACTTTCTTAACCGTTTTGAAGAAAACGGAAGTCAGTGCGTTGTTGTCAAGATTAACAATTAAGCCATTTCGGGGTAGTAGACAAGTGCAAGCGCCCTGTAAAGCCAAAGGCATACCATATCAATTGAAAATGCGAATGTAACAGCCCAGATTGCCGAAATCAGGGGCTGTTTTTTTATTGCAGTCTCCTTTTGCGGAGCAGGTGCATTCATACCCTTCGGAGCCTTGTTGTCACGGATTGGAGCTGTTGCAAAAGCCCAGAAGCATATAGCGGCGTGAACAAGAATTCCTGCGATGAGCAGGTACATACTCCAGCGGTAAAAGCCGATAAAAAGGCGCAGAAGTTCAATGCCGAAAATACATATGATATTCAGCGGCACGGTCTTGCAGAAGCTTAAATCCGTCTTTGTAACAAGTGTGAAGATAAGCAGAAAAATCGGTACGACAGCTGCATTCATAAGTATAAGCTGCACGAAGCTGCCAATCAGGTTTGCACAAAAAAGAGAATAGAATTGCATAGGAAACGTGTCAAGCAGTACCATCCATACAACTGCAAATACAACCGCACCGATTGCGGCATAAATTTTGTGTTTAAGGTCAAAGTAGTTATCAATTCTTTTGAACAAATTTTATCAGCCTTTCTTTATGTATCGCTTTCAGACTTTTCCTCAGGCATAAACCAGTATGAGTTCATTCCCGAAAGCTGTGTAAGACTTCCCTTAGGCATCTGGAATGTGGCGTTGATAATATTAATCATATCACCGCAGCCGAGGAGAGCACCGTAAAAGCCTGTTGCAAGCAGTATACCCGTAAAGGTGCTCACGGGCAGTAAAAGTCCTATAATAAACGGAAGCCAGCCAAGAACAAATGAGGGAGCAAAGCTCATAATTATAAAGCGAGCCTTTGACATAGGCTCAAGACAGATGACAAACATATTCAGGTGTTTCAATGAATAATACATATGAACAACCGTATCCTTATCACCCATACATAGAGCGTGGATAAATTCGTGGGGGACAAGAAAAACACACGAAATCAGCAAGCCCCATAAATTTTTGTCATACATACAATCTGTTTTGTCTGTTACATTCAAAAGAACATACATTATCAGAAGCATCGGAATTGCGACTAAAGCCGCAACAACATTTACCATTGCCATTGTTTTGGGTTCTTTGAACATCACCGCATTTTCAGGCAGTTCACCTTTGGGCAGGTCATCATACGATTTGAATTTTCCCTCAAAGATAAGTTTCATAGCTGTTATTTCCTTTCACCGATAGGTTTGTTGTTCTGTATAAACGTCCACACCGCAACCGAAATGATTATCACATATCCGATAATACTCATCGGTACGGGTATCTGGTCAAACAGGAAAAATCCTGTAATTGCCGCAAAAATAACCTGCGAGTAATCGTACACCGAAACCTCTTTTGCAGGTGCAAAGGAATATGCTCCCGTAATTGCGAATTGTCCGCCTGCGGCGAAAAGTCCCGCAAGAAGAAGCGTAAGAAGCTGTTTTGCCGACATAGGCACAAACCCTGCAAGCATAATCGGAAGTGTTGCAAGGCAGGAGAAAAGCGAGAAACAGAATACTATTATCGGTCCTTTCACGTTACGCTGTCCCATAAATCGTACAAAGGTGTACGCCGCACCTGCTGCTACACCGCCGAGAAATCCAATCAGCGACGGTACAAGCTCCAGATTGGAGAACGTGGGACGGATTATGAAAAGACTTCCGATAAAGGCAATCACAACAGCGACAATCTGTTTCGGTGATGCCTTTTCTTTAAGGATAAATATTGAGAAAACCACCGCAAAAAACGGTGAAAGCTTGTTAAGCATTGAAGCATCCGCAAGGGCAAGCTTGTCAATCGCGTAGAAGTTGCAGAGTATGCCGACCGTTCCGCAAAGTGCCCTCATAAGCATTGCCATACGGCAGCCTTTCGGAATTTTAATTGGTGTGTGCGTCCTTGCAAGTGCTGCTGCCGCAAATATAGCTGCCACAAAGTTGCGGAAGAAGCTTTTCTGCACGGGGGGCAAATCCCCCGCAAGCCTTACGCAGGAATTCATACCCGTGAAGAAAAGTGCCGACATTATAATCAGCAGTACTGCTTTGTTTTTTCTGCTTAATTCAGGCAACGGAAACCGCCCTTTCGGAAATTCAATAAGTGGCTTGCCACGTTATTTGACGTGGCAAGGGGACATTTTGTTTAAGTTATTTTGCAGACCATATTCTGCAGAAGGTCTCTATAACCTTTGTCATATCAATCGGCTTTGTGAGATGTCCGTTCATACCGCACTCAACGGATTTTTTCATATCCTCGTCAAATGCGTTTGCCGTCATAGCTATAATCGGCACGGTGAATGCGTCAAGCCTGTCAGTATTTCTGATGCGCTTTGTCGCCTCAATACCGTCCATAACAGGCATACGGATATCCATAAGGATTGCGTCATAGTAATGTTCTTCCGAAGCACAGAATTTATCAACGGCAGCCTGTCCGTTTTCGGCAAGCTCGGTTGTAATGCCCTCAGCTTCTATGAGAGTGCGTGCAATTTCACTGTTCAGTTCGTCGTCCTCAACAATAAGGATACGCTTGGAGGTGAAATCAACCCTACCTGAACAGTTGCAGCCATTGCTGACAGGTTCTTCCGTAAGCTTCATAGGAATTGTGAAGAAGAATTCCGAGCCTATGCCGACTGCACTGCGCACCTCAAGCTTGCCGCCGAGAAGCTGAACAAGGTTGCTGCTGATAGCAAGACCAAGACCAGTGCCGCCGTATTTTCTTACAGTGTCAGTGTCAGCCTGCTCAAAGTTGTTGAATATCTTCTCCAGATTTTCTTCGTTTATACCTATTCCCGTATCCTTTACCGAGAATGATACGTTGACTGTATTTTCGTCCTCGCCGACAGCTTCAGTAACCTTCAGATGAATTCCGCCGCTGCTTGTGAACTTGACAGCGTTGCCCATAATATTGACAAGTATCTGATTAAGCTTGAGAGGGTCGCCGAGAAGGTGCGTATGTTCAATTCTGTTTTCCACCTTCAGCCATATACCCTTGTTGTCAGTCTGTACTCTTATCATTGCGTCAATCTGATTGATAAGCTCATCAAGATTAAGATAGGTTTCTTCGGTAGTCATCTTACCGCTTTCAATTCGGGACATATCAAGAATGTCGTTGATGAGGGTGAGCAGGTAATGTGAAGATTTGTCAATCTTTTTAAGGCATTCCATTGTTGAGTCGGAAACATCCCCGGAGGACATAGCAATAGCTGTCATACCGATGATAGCATTCATCGGTGTTCTTATTTCGTGGGACATCTTTGAAAGAAATTCACTCTTTGCACGGCTTTCACGGGTGGTTTTCGATTTCGAAATGTATGCCGAAATAATTTTTGTCAGTTCACACAGGTTGGCAATTACATTTTCGTCCTCATTGACATCGTGAAGCTCATATACGATAATTCCCGTGATTGCGTCATTGTCTGTCATAGGCACGGAATACGGTGTGCCCTCGCAAGCACGCTTGCCCTGTTCGGGAGTAGTGTTGCGTTCAATGAGTGCCGTATCGGTTATTTTGTAATCCTTGCCGATAAACCTGTTTTCAAATTCAATGTAAGCCGCCTTGCCCGAAATGTAATTTTTCATTTCAATCGGAGCCATTTCAGGTGAATTCCATTGTATATCAAGTCTTACTGTGTAGTAATCCTTGTTCATACCGAAAATAAGTATACGGTCCATATTCAGCATACGTCCCGCTTTTTTCAGGAACACTTCAAGAGCGATGTTGATATCATCGGTTTTTTCAAAGATGTTGAATGCAAAGGAAATGATATCCGTAACCTCTTCAAGCTTTACATTTCCGAACGGCAAAAATGTGTGCGGACCTGTGGCATTGAAGTCGTTTATGAATTCGGATTTGTCGGTTATTTCATTGGCAAATACAATTCCGCCGAATTCGTCACGGTAACGGAATGCTGCCGCAGAAGCAAAGCGTGTTTTAAGCTTGGAAGCGGACATCGGTTCTGTATGGGTACGGAGATATGCACCCACAACGCTTTCAATTCTGAGATTTTCGTTGCTGTATATGGAAGCAATTTCGTCAATAAGCTTTCTGAAAAATGCCCTTGCCTCGTCCTTTGAGGTGAGGGTTGTGATTATGACGAATTCGTCCATTCCGCCCCTGTATACAACGTAGTTTTCGGGAACATTCCGTCTTATAACGTCAGCAACTTCTTCAAGAACCGCGGAGCAGAAGGTGCGTCCGTAACGGTTAAGCATAACGTCAATTCCGATAAGCCTGAGAATTGCGGAAATAGCTGTGCTGCCCTGATATTCCATAACGAATTTTGAAACGAGAATTTCGCCGTAATCCGAGGTATAGAATTTTGTAACAGGGTCCTGTCTTTCAAGCTCAAGCCTTTTCTGTTCAAGCTCCTTTTCGGCAGTAACGTCTTTGGCACTTGCAATTATGCGGATAAGTTTTCCGTCGTTGTCATAAATGCTTCTGCTTTTAGCATAAGTCCAGATATAGCCGTCATTCTTAGGCTTTCTTATTCTGAAATATACGCCATCTTCACCGATAGTTCCGTTTATGAAATCAAGCATTGCTCCAATGTAATCCTTGTGGGTGATTTTTCCGTTTTCAACAAGTGAACGGAAATTCGGATATTCATTTTTCGTAATATCTCCGTTACGGTTGTTTCCGCGGAAATAGTACATATAGAAGGTATCGGTTGTACAATCGTATTCAAGGATATTTTCGTTGATACTTCTGAGAGCAATCAGGTATCGTTCACGTTCGGTAATAAGTTCATTCTGATATTCGGTACGCTTTGAACTGAGCGTATTAAGGGCTGCAGAGAGGTCGTGTATTTCCGAAATGTGGGTATCAATTACGTCGATAACACCGTTGGCATCTGAATTACGAACCTTTGAAACAAGGTCTTTGATTGGTTTTGCTGCATATCGTGCAGTGAAATAGGCAGTTGCCGTACCGATAATAATCGCTGATAAAAGAGCAACTACAAGCCTGAGCCTGAATCCGCTGAAATCAGTGTAAATATTGTCGGCATTGTCAATAACTCCGACAGCCCATTTCTCTTTTGCATATGGGGAATTTTCTTGATAAAGATTCAGGTCGGTGTATGCGCAGAGTGCCTGTGAGCCGTTTATTTTTACGCCGTTTATTTTCCTGAGTCTTCTGTCTTTATCGGATATAAATTTAAGGGATTTGTCAATGTACTGGTTAAAGCCGTTACCTGTTTCTGAGACCGCGTCAACGGTTAAGTAGTCATTGCCCTGACTGTATGAAAGCAAAGCATAGCAGCCGCTTTCAGTTCCTGTTGCCTCCTCAGCAGGGAGAAGCCCAGCAATGCTGTCAACGGAGATGGTTATGCCCATAACACCGATAGCAACATCATCAATTATTATCGGCTCGGAATAAGCAATAATGAGGTCGCCGTGATAACTGTTGTTTTCGGAAAGATAGAACGGTCTGCTCCAGTAACCAAGGTCTTTGGCAGCAACAAACGGATTTGAATAAGTTGCAGCAATAGGTGTAAAGAAATAGTCCATATCTGTTCCGTATGGATTGTAACGGTATTTATCCGTCCAGTTGATATCAAGGGGGATATCGTACTCATCAGAAATCAGAGAAGAACCTTTAAGCATAATTATATCAGAATAATCTGACGGTGCAGAATCGGGCTGAGTGTCGTTGAAATACACACCGCGGAAGCTTGACTGAACAGTTTTGTCAGGCTTGTCAAGAGAATTGGTCAGGACAAGAAAAGCTCCGTTTGCGGCATTGATTCTGAGAGAGGCAAGAACGTCATCGGAAACATTGGTGAGAAAATCGGAGGTGTATTTGTCACTGTCAAGGAATTCCTTTACAGTGAGAGCATACTTTGAAGCAATAGCCGTGTAGGATTTCTGTATAGCTCTGTCTACCTCAGATATACCGTTCTGTCTGCGGAACATTTCAGTTTCGACATACAGTGCACGTCTTGCCGAGTTTTCAGCCATAAGAAGCTCAGTATTTGCATTCATCTTTTCTTCAGTGCTGGAAATCGAAATGGAAAAGTAGAATATCAATGCCTGTACAACAGTAACAGCCAGCAAAGGTATAATAATTTTCCGCATAAGCGGAGCACGTTCCTTGAATTTCTTTTTATTGTTATTCATAAGAATTTCCCTTTATAGATAAATTTTGTAAATACCGTACTTAAATATTAAATTATATTATACCACACTAAAGCAGAAAAGACAATAGAAAATTCTTTTATTTTACCCAAAAATCCTTATTCCTCAGGGTACTTGAAATTCCATTCTTTTCTGAGTCCGTCCATAATTTCCATTATGGCAAGCGTATCGGAAAGGGGATTGAGTCTGCTTTCTTTGAGTCCGTCAGCGAGACACTTCTGCACCTCCATAATCTCAAACTCGTAGCCGTTGCAGAGGTGCGGAGCAATACATTCCTCGGCAAGCTTGTTGTTTCTGTCATAAAGGCGCACCGTATCCGTGCAGAAAAACCACGGATTAAACGCAATTCTGCCCTCCGTGCCGACAATAACCGCACGGTTTTCGTTGTCGATATCGAAGCCGCTTACGAAGCTTGCATAAGCGTTTTCGTACTGCATTATCACAGCCTCATCCATATCGACCCCAAGCTTGTCAATGTTTACGGCAGAGCTGATTTTCTTCGGCTTAAAGCCAAGGAAGGAGGTTATGAAGCTTAACGGATAGACGCTTAAATCAAGCAGTGCACCGCCGCCGAGTTCCGGACGGAAAAGCCTGTCGTTTTCATCAAAATCAACTGCATTTGAGAAGTCTGCACGGATTGCTTTTATCGTACCGATTTTACCCTCGGCTGCCCACTCCTTAGCCTTGCGGAAGGCAGGCAGACACTTAGTCCACATAGCCTCCATAAAGAACAGGTTTTTCTCCCGTGCAATTTCAATCAGCTCACGAAGCTGCGCGCTGTTTATCGTAACGCTTTTTTCGCAGAGTACGTTCTTTCCGTGCTCAAAACAAAGCTTCACATTTTCGTAGTGACAGTTCATAGGTGTAGCAATGTAAATCACATCAATATTCTCGTCAGCAGCAAGCTCCTCATAGCTGCCGTAGCACTTTTCTGCACCGTATTGTGCACCGAATTCAGCAGCCTTTTCCGCACTTCTCGACGCACAGGCATAAAGACGAGCGTCCTCAACGGAATTGACAGCCTTTGCAAAGGTGTGTGCAATTTTTCCCGTAGCCATAATTCCCCAGTTTGTAACCTTTTCCATAACAACCGTCCTTTCTTAATAAGCAGTTAAAGGGCACCACATTGCAGTACCCTTTATCATTATTCCATACTTGTATAATATTCCCATTCTTCGGGAGTAAGCTCATCGTCACGCTTGCCCGTGATAACGTAAAACCTGTCCTTTTCAGGAATAGTCCAGATGCCCAGCTTTTCGGTGAGAACCTCGTGTTCCTTGTTCCATATTTGGAACTGTTCCTCAATCCAGTCAAGCATAGCGTGGTAACCGTCACGGGTCTTTTCGAAGATTTGCTCCGTAACGATTTCCGACAGGTCAAAAGCGTTCACGCCGTACCAAATCTCAACACGGATATCGTCCTTGGGGATGATGTGGTAGTTGAAATCATCCTCGGACGTGCCGCGCTTGTTGCCGCTGTACTTGCCGCCCATATCGAAATATTCAAACTCAGGGATTTTGAACACACGCTCGCTTTTTTCCATAAAATCAATCCTTTTCAAGTGTTGGATTAATTATAGCATATTTTGCTGGGTTATTCAAGAGTTTTTATCGGAAGATAATAAGCTATCTGCAAGTCGTAATATAGCTTCTCAGCCTCATTGTATTCAACGTCATATTTCAACACAACAACCTCTTCAAAATCTTCTCCCGTTACGAAATCATAAAACGGCTGTCGAGCGTAAACAAAGCTGTATTCATCATAGCCTACGCCACCGTTGTCAAAATAGGGAGTAACCTTTATTTCGGGAAGATACCACTTTTCAGCACCATTTCGTCTGTATAAAATTCCGTCGATTTCCCGATAAACCTCGTTGATGTATTTATCCGTGTATTCTTCACGCAGCTTTATGTTTTTTTCGAAAATTTCTTTGAGCAATTCGTCCTGACTGTAGTAATCATCAGGATTGTAAATGTTTGTTTCAGCAAAAATTTCCGCAAAATAATCCTGCATTTCAGTAAGACGCATACCCGTGTCGGTTTCGGTATATTCTGCACCGTCAACAAACGTTGTCTTCGGATTTTCAGGCTGTATACCGCCGCTGAGGATTGTATTCAGCTTTTCGGTGTTCAAAGCAACAGCGTTATACATAAGTGTTGCTTCATCTATGTAGTAGGGGATAAAATCAAACGAATCAAGCTGCCAGCCGTACTCCTTGGATTTCTCAAGAGTAAGGAAAGCCGTAAAAGGCGGATAAGCCATATTTGGTGCATAGTGACAAATTTCTGCACGATTTCCGTCATAGGAAAGAATATTGAACTCATCAAAGTTGATTTTGAAAGCGCCGCCTTCTGTATTCACCCTGATACAAAGAGTTCCGTCAATGGTTTTATAGGCAGGTGCCTTGTCAATATTTTCGGATGAAAACAGCAATTCTTTTATCTCATCATCGGTGTAGAGTTTTTCCGTAAAGATTTTTCGCATAAGTTCAAAAAGTTCTTCCTCTGTTTTGGCAACTTCGGGGTTTAACGGGCAATATACATATGATTGTTTGTCGCTTTCATCAAGAATAATATCTGTATCGGCGAAATTTTCATAATACTTTGATTTACAGTTATCATTTGCAAAAAATGCGTCAGTGTTAGCGTAAAGAAACGTGTGCCCGTCCGAAATCTTCTCCATAGCTTCAGACAATTCACGATAAACCTCGTCCTCAACCGCAGCCGAGTCCTCAAACGGGTCAAAAACAGCAATCTCAATTCGCTGTTTTTCCTCAGCTTCTTCGGGCACAAAGCTTGTTTCCGTTGTAATAATCTCCGTAAGCGTAAGGGGAGTTGTAGCGGTTGTTTCCGCTGTACCCGTAACCTGCTGTTCCTTCTTCTCAGCGTGACAAGCTGTGAACAAAATTGCTGACAGGGCAATGCAAATTATCTTTTTCATTCAGCCATCTCCCTTATAGGCAATTCAGAAGCAATTTTAAGCTCAATATATTCTTGTTCATTGGTCTGATAATTCCATTGCGACTCCCACGATATTATCGCTTCACCTGCTATCTCCTCGCCGTTGTCAATGTAGGTCTGCTCATCATAATACTTCATCACGTCAATTTTCAGTTCAGGCAGATACCATTTCGGTGCACCGTTTCTGCGGTAGAGAACACCGTCAATTTCAGCATAAACCTCGTTGATGTACTTGCGCATATATTCATCAAGCAAAGGTATATCGCTGATTGAACCGTTACCGCGTTCATCATATTTTCGCACATTCTTGCAAAAGGTTTTCTCAAAAAATTCCTGCATTTGGGTAAGCGACATTCCAACCTCTGTTTCAGTGTATTCAACTCCGTCAATAACTGTTGTTCTCGGATTATCGGGTGTTGTGCCGCCGCCGAGAATTGCATTGAGCGTGTCCCTGCGTAAAGTAATAGCATTGTACATCAGCGTTGCTTCTTTAAGATAGCAAGGCTTGTACTCCAGATTATCCAATCGCCAGCCGTACTTCTCCGACCATTCAAGGGAAAGGAAAAACATTTCGGGGTCATCGGCAAGTCCCTGTGCTTCGGCAATTATTTCCGCACGGTTTTCATCACAGTATGTAACAACATAATCATCATAAACAATAGCAGGCGATACACCAAGATATTGATTTCTTTGACAAAGCACACCGTCAATTGTTTTGTAGCTTGGTGTTTCCAATTCTGCAATTCCTACGGTATCTTCAAGAAGTTCTTCTCTGAAACGCTCATACGGAAACCAGTTTTCATTAAACGCTTTTTGAAAATATTCGAAAAGCTCATCTTCATCATCTGCGAAAAGGACTTTCTGATACGAATATTCTTCCTCAGGATTGCTTTCAAGAATATCATCGGGAGAGATAAAGTCATTCCAATCAAGCTTATAATTTGCAGACAGCGTATACATACTCCACGCCTCAGAAATCCGCATCAGTGCCTTCTCAATCTCCGCAGTCGTGCTTTCTTCAACCTTAACCGAGCCCTCGAAAGGATTAAACACCGCAAGCTCAATAACCTCCTGCTTTTCTTCCTCAGGAATAAACGGTATTTCCTCCGTAATAATTTCCGTCAGCGTAAGGGGAGTTGTAGCGGTTGTTTCTACCATACCCGTAACCTGCTGTTCTTTTTCCTCAGCGTGACAAGCTGTGAGCAAAAGTGCTGACAGGGTTATGCAAATTATCTTTTTCATTTTGTTACCTCCCTTATCGTAAGCTCAGATGCGATATAAATAAACGAACAGCTTTCATAGTTGTAATTTTCGTCATACTCTGCCTCATAGATAATGGTTATATTTTTGTTGAAGGTTTCGTCCTTTATAAAATCATAGTAAGGCTGTGAAATTACAAAATAGCTGTCAATCCTTGCTCCGCCGCCTGACTGCTTCATTTCTCCGTAAGGGTCGATTGTCAGTTCGGGTGTATACCATTTCGGCGCACTGTCCTTGCGGTAAAGCACGCCGTCCAGTTCATAATATACGTCATCAATGTATTTTGTTATGTACCTGTCACGCAGGGGTACGCTTTTTGCGTTCTCAAAATCATTGTTGTCAGCAGCATATTGATAATCCCAGATGTATTCACAGAAGGCTGCCGTAAAAAATTCCTGCATTTCGGATAACGACATACCTGTATTTGTTTCGGTGTAGCTTTCACCGTCAACAGTAGTTGTTCTCGGATTTTCAGGCTGTGTACCGCCGCCGAGGATAGCGTTGAGCTGTTCCTCACGAAGCTTTACACCATTGTAAAGAATAGTTGCTTCACGCTCCCAGTATTCCTTGAATTCAATGCTGTCAAGCCGCCAGCCGTATTCCTCAGATTTAACAAGCGTCAGAAAAACTATAGAGTCAGGGTATGATATTCCCACGGCTTTTGAACGGATTTCCGCACGGTTTTCTTCATAAGAAGCAACCTCAACCACACCAAAATCAATAGCTGACATTACACCATTATATCTGAGCTTCATACAAAGTTTATCGTCAATCATCTTATAACAGGGCTGATTATCGTGGCTTTCGGGTGAAAAAAGAAATTTCCTTATTTCTTCATCTGTATGTAAATTTTCAGTAAAAATACCGCGTACATATTCAAACAATTCTTCTTCTGTTTCGGCAATCTCGGAATTAATCGGACAGAAATCATATTCAAGTTCTATACTTTTTTCAAGCACATTATCGGTATCGGCATAAGCCGTATAATATTTTGACACGGTATTATTATCAGCATAAAAACCTGTTAAATTGTTGTTTAAAAATGCACGTCCGTCAGAAATCTTTTCCACTGTCTCAGAAAGCTCACGATAAACCTCGTCCTCAACCTTAACCGAGTCCTCAAATGGATTAAACACCGCAAGCTCAATAACCTCCTGCTTTTCTTCCTCCTCAGGAATAAACGGTATTTCCTCCGTGATGATTTCCGTCAGCGTAAGAGGAGTTGTAGCGGTTGTTTCTACCGTACCCGTAACCTGCTGTTTTTTTCTCTCAGCGTGACAAGCTGTGAGAAGCAGCACGGAAAATATTAAGACAATTATTTTTTTCATTTCCAACTCTCCAACACCTCGGCTTCGCAATCCTCATATGACGCATAATCGTTTATGTAATTCTGCATTACATAAGTATAGTTGTTATCAAGCTCTGTATCCGCTTCTGTCCTGTAAGCCGCTGAAATTTTTTCCGCTTCTTCAAGATACACCTCATAAGTGTTCTGCGAGAAAAATTCGGAGTAATATCCGTCCGCAATTTTCTTCATTGCGTTTCGGCTGTTACAGAAATAATCTTCACTTTCCAATACATATTTTCCCATAGCCTCGGAATTGCAGGTAAGCGCCTTTAGCACTTCGCCGCAAAGCACAGGGTTATCCGTATCGGCTGATACGCAAAGAAAATTCCCGCCCCAATAGTAAGGCTTTATAGGAGAGCATATACCCCATATTCCGCTTTCTGAACCGCCGTTTTCTATAACACCCTCCGTACCCCATACAGGCAGATAAATTCCGAAAACATTATTCTCACCATAGAAGGTTTCGCACCATTCAAATGTCCATAAGCCGTAATTGGGATTGAAGCCGTTTCTTACGTCAGAAAGCATATCCTCAGCCCACTGCTTCAATGCGGCATCAACGGTTATACCGCCGTTTTTATCAATCCACGGATAAGTCTTATTCTGAGCATAAACCCTGTAGGTTTCCGCTGTTGAGCCTGTTATGTAAAAGCCTTTTTCGGCAAGACTTTCCGCCGCAAGGCTGTAATCCTGAGCCATAAGCTCTGCAATGTAATCGGGTGAGGAATTGCCGAAAACCTCCTCGGCGATATCACGTCTGTAAGCAAAAACACCTGGTTCAGCCTGCCAGCTTACTGCTTTAAGCACGCCTTCCTTGCTTGTTCCGAGCTCAATTGTGTAGCCGAACATATCTGCTGTGTCTTCTTCGGCAAATCCTACCTCTGAAAGAGGAAGGGTCAATTCGGAGTTTATCTGGGAATACATATAATCAGGCTCGGTAACGAAAATATCAACGGGATTTGTTCCGCCGCTTCCTGTCATTCCGCTTAAATAATCGGCGTATTCGTAATCAGAGGTAAGATTTATGTCAACAGTAAATTCAACGGAAATTCCTTCAGGAAGATTTTCCGTACCGTACATACCTTCAAAGGCATTTTTGACATCTTCGTTTCGGCAGAGAATTCTGAGAATTTTTCCTTCTTCCTTCGGCAGAATTATTTCAGCGGAAGCTGCCGCGGAGGAGTCTGCTTCGGAAACGCTTTCTTCATACTGTGATGTGGTACTTGTTTCAAGCATAATTTCTTCAAGCGGTTCGTCAACAAGTGCTTCAAACCCATCATCAACAGGCATATCAAGCAGGATTTCTTCTTCTCCTGAAATTCCAGAGCCTACTCCTGAACAGCCGCTTGCTGTCAGCAGAACCGCTGTCATAAATGCAATTGTTTTCCTGTTTCTTGTTGTCATAATGATTACCCCTTTGTAATTATTTTACTGTGATAAAGTAATTTTAGCATCACAGATATGTCTTTTCAACAACAGCAAAATTACAAATGGTTACATTTCGGAAAAACGCCTGCCAAGATAGTTACAAATCAGTACCGCAGGAACTGACAGGAAAAACCACAGCACCGAAAACGGCAGGCATATCTGTCCGAAAAGGTTGAACATCATTCCCGAATAGTCCCATACGCCCCATCCCAGCCAAAGGTTTACTATGCACCCTGCAATGAATTCCAGTACGGTAATTGTGATTGCTCCGAAAAGGCATTTCATCACCAGCGGTTCGTGCGGCTTTGATGTGAAACGTCGGAACATTATCAGCAGGCATAAGCCTCCTGTCAGCGTCATACTCCAGTGGGTAAAACCTCTGAATGTGACCTCAATCAGCGAGTAGATTACTCCGCCGAAAAGAAATACAATAAAATTTTCAACAGCCCTCGGCATTACAAGCTTCACCTCTTTTTCAGATTTGTTCTTAACCATATTTTCAGCACTTTCAGCAATTATATTACAAGAAAGTTATGTAAGCTTATGTTGTTGACATTATGTAAAAACAGTGTTAAAATAATACTGGGGAATATTATGCAAAAGGACGATAATCAATGATTGATGAAACAAGATACAGCATAGACGAGCTCGTTGATTTTGCAGAGGGCTCTGAGCTTGAAAGATTTATGAAGAAATTTTCCACAAGGATGCAGCTTTACAGCGGCGGAATAAAGGAAATCCGTACCAAGCTTGAAATCCTTGACGAGGAGTTCAAATCCAAGTTTTCCTATAATCCTATTCACAACATAGAGTCAAGGCTTAAAACCGTACCAAGCATTATGCAGAAAATCAAGGCAAAGGGACTTGAAGTAAGCATTGACTCCATAACAGAAAATATTACCGACATTGCGGGAATACGCGTTATCTGCAATTATATTGACGATATTTACCGTGTTGCGGAAATGCTTACGGCACAGCACGATATAACCGTGCTTCAGATGAGGGACTACATAAAAAATCCGAAGCCGTCGGGATATAAAAGTCTGCATCTTATTGTTGAAGTGCCTGTCTTTCTGTCGACGGGTCCCGTGCCGATGCCTGTTGAAATTCAGATACGGACAATTGCAATGGATTTCTGGGCAAGTCTTGAACATAAACTGAAATACAAGACCAACAACGCTGTCGATGATGACCTGCACGAGCGATTGAAAAAATGTGCCGAGGAAATATCGGTGCTTGACTACGAAATGCAGGATATTCACGCTGCAATTAATCTGAGAAATAAAACTTGATAAAACTTTAGGAAGGGAGAGATGTTATGCGCAGAAGTATGTTGTGTATAGTGCTCTCTCTTTGTCTTTGTATGCTTTCTGCCTGCAGCGGCGATACGTCCTCTGCAAGTGTGTCCGAAACTTCGGAAATTGTCCTGACAAGCGAAGTGATTTCCACTTCTGAAATTGCAGAAACAGAAACTTCAGAAGCCACTTCCGCAACGATTGAGGAAGAAACAGAAATTACGGAAACAGCTTTGGAAACGACAGCGGAAATATCGGAAACGACAGCGGAAACGACGGAAATTTCCTCTGCGGAAAGTGTATCCGAAATTACTTCCGATGAGGTAACAAACGCTGAGACAACGGTAACAACCACCGTGCAGACCGCCTCAGAAACTGCTGCACCGACAACAGCTGAAAAGGCTACGGAAACTGAAAAGCCAAGGGCTGAGGTTATAATTCCCGAAATAAAAACCCCTCTCGCAAGCGGTGTAAGCGTTGCGGAAAGTGACAAGGCGGAGATTGATTTCAGCTGTGCGGATGAAGGCTATATTTCTGCTGTGTACACGGGAAAAAGCGAGCGTGCAAAGCTGAGGGTCAGGTGCGGCGATGTGCAGTATGACCACGACCTTGCATCTGACGGTACAAGAGAATTCTTTCCGCTTATGGGGGACGGAAGCTACTCGGTGAAGGTTTATGAGCTTGTGACAGGGAAAAGCTACGGCGAGGCGGTTTCCGCAGAGTTTGAGGTGAAGATAATAAGCTCAACGGGAATGTATCTCTATCCCAACAAGTACAGCGATTTTGACAGCAAGTCCGAATCTGTGAAAAAGGCGGCAGAGCTTTGTGTGGGAATTGATGACAAGGTTGAAAAAATAGCGGCGATTTTCGGATACGTCACTGAAAATATCACTTACGACAAAAAGCTTGCGGCAACCGTTACAAGCGGCTATATCCCCGACCCTGACAGGACGCTTGAAAACGGCAAGGGGATATGCTTTGACTATGCGTCACTTATGGTAGCAATGCTGCGCTCGCAAAGTATCCCGACAAGGCTTGTGATTGGCTACGCAGAGCCTGATATTTATCACGCTTGGAATGAAATTTATACTGAGGAAACAGGCTGGATTACACCTGAGCTGTTTCTGAAAAAGAAGGGCTTCAATATTGCCGATGCAACATTTTATGCAGGTAATTCAAACAAGGAAAAAATTGCGGATTATATTGAAGATGAGAGCAATTACTCCGCTATATACAGATATTGACGTAATGAGATGGAAGGGTGATTAGGTATGGCAATTAAAATGCTGACAAATGAGGAAACTGCATTTTTCTGCGAGCAGCTTGCGGTGATACTGGAGGCAGGTGTGCCAATTGCTGACGGTATAGAGGTGCTTTCGGAGGACGCAGGTGACAAGCGATTTCAGGAGATTTCCGACACGCTTGCAAAGCTTATGAATGACGACATTACTTTTTTTGACGCTATGGCAAAGTCAGGAATTTTCCCTGATTATGCGGTGAAAATGGTCAAAATCGGTTCGCTTACAGGACGGCTTGAGGACACTCTCAACGGGCTTGCGGACTATTATGCAAAGCGTGCGGAGCTTCGCAGGACGGTGAAAAGCTCTGTTGCGCATCCGCTTATGCTGCTGGCTATGATGACTGTTGTTATTGTAGTTATGGTAATTAAAATTATTCCGATGTTCAGAGAGATTTTCTTCCAGTTTGATGACAGCGCAGCAGCTGCTGTTGAGAGCAGCATTTCCTTTGCTTACAGTGTCGGTGTGGGTGTAATGATTACCCTTTCGGCAGTGCTGGTGATAATTCTTGGGGCGGCTTTGCTTATGCAGATTCCTTCCGCAAAAAAGGGAATGAAAAGCTTTGCCTCCAATTTCATTCTTACAAGAGGGCTGTCAGAGGCAATGGCTATGGCTGACGTTACAAACGCAATCAGTATGATGGCTTCCTGCGGCATTTCTCCCGAACAGTCCCTTGAACTTGTGTACGACCTTACAGCGAATAAAATTGTCCGCAAACGTATCAAGGAATGTGAAAAAATGGTTGTTGAAGGGGAATACTTTGCGGATGCAATTGCTAAATCAAAGCTGCTTCCGTCTATTTATGCGCACTCTCTCAAGGTCGCATATAAGTCAGGTGCATTCGATTCAGCGTGGCAGAAAATCAGCGTGCGTTTCACTCAGGAATGTGACAGGAAAATCTACGGTGCAGTATCATTTATCGAGCCTGTTATAATCGGTATTCTTGCAGTTATAATCGGCTCTGTACTGCTGGCGGTAATGCTTCCTATGACGGATATCATCACTACAATCGGATGATACGGAGGTAAGTTATGGAGAAAAAACGTGTCAACAGGCTTACTGTGCTTTCGGTAATTCTGTTTGTTCTGGTTGTTGTATGGTTTCTTGTTTCTGTCGGAAATGCAGGCAGTGCGGCTGACAAAAAGCGTACAGACTCGGTTTACAACACGGTTATGAACGGTGCAGTTCTGTGTTATTCTATTGAGGGGGAGTACCCTCCCGACATCGATTATCTGATAGAAAATTACGGCTTAATTCTTGACAGCGACAAGTATATAGTTGACTACAGATATTTCGGCGCGAATATCCGCCCTACGGTGGTAGTTGCCGAAAAGACAGGAGTTTAAGATGAACAGACCTGAAACAAAACGGCTTGCCGATATAATCAGTTCGGCGGCAAATATGACGCTGTTTCTGCTGTTTGCGGTGTGCTGTCTGGTTATGATTACGGTTGCGGCTGCCGCATACAGCCGCATCAACGAAAATTACGGCAACACATTCAATTCAACAGCGGCAGTGCGTTACATAACAAATAAAATCCGTGCAAGTGAGAGTGCGGAAATACTTGCTGAAAATCAGCTTCTGCTTGAAAATACAGGCTACAGTACCCTTATTTATCAGCAGGACGGAATTGTGTACGAAAGACTTTTTCCTGAGGGTGACATCATCACTGCAGAGGGCGGAGAGGAATTGTTTCGTGCGGAAAAGCTTCTGCTGCAGAATAAAAGCGGTCTGATTTCCGTAACTGTCACAGATGATGACGGCGGACGCTTTGAAGCGTTATGCCGCAAAGCAGACGGAGGTGACGGAAATGCGTAGTCCTACGAAGTCAGTGCGGGGCGTAGGCAGACTCAATCTTTTCCTGCTGGAAATGATAATTGTTCTTCTGTTTTTCAGCATTGCTTCTGCGGTAATTCTCAAGGCATTTGTTGCGGCAGACAGAATTTCTGCTGAAAATATCCGTCTTGAAAGAATGGCTTTTTGTGCGCAGTCTGTGGCGGAGTCGTTTTCGGTCACAGCTGACCTTGCTGAAACGGCGGAGGACATTTTCGGAATTGACCCTGAAAATATTGAAAATGCAACATACATTGAAATTCCGCTTAAAGAGGACTGCACCTACTCCTATATGGAGGATGCCGGGATTTTTCTGACAATGAAGTTTGTATATACGGAATACGGCAAGGGACAGGTGTATACTGCGATAAATATTTCTTTCAAGGACGATGCGGGAAATGTGCTTTATGAAATGAATTCGGCGGCTTTCAAGCCTGAAAGGACGGTGCTTGATTATGGAGAAGAATAACACCCGTCCCGCAGGTATCGGCACGGGCTACCTGTCGCTGATGATGATTTTTGTGGTGCTTTGTCTTACAATGCTGGCGGCACTTTCATTTTCGGCAGCGGAGTCTGAAAGAAAGTACAGCGAAAAGGCTGCGGAGTATACAAAGGCGTACTATGAAGCTGATGCCCGTGCAAAATATACACTTGCAAAGGTTGCTGAAACGGTGGACGATTACATTGATTACAGTGATTTTATGCTTTTTGGTGAACTTGACGAAATAGGTGGACTGACCTACGAAAGCCGCCCTGACGGAATTGATGTAAGCTGGACAACGGAAATAAATGACCGACAGAGCATTTATTCTGAAATCAGAATTACAGATGCAGGACTTGATATTACAGACTGGCGCACAATTCAGGGCGACGCACCTGAGGAAGAACCTCTCGGTGTCTGGATGGGCGAGTAGATTGGAGAATTTAAGCAATGAATATTCAGGAAATTTTGGTTGATGCAGTAAAAAAAGAAGCTTCCGACATCTTTATGATTTCAGGTGCGGCGCTTGCGTATAAAATTCACGGACGTGTTGTATCCGCAGGCGGTGACGTGCTTATGCCTGATGATACCCGACAGGCGGTATTTGAGATTTTCTTACTTGCGCAGATTGATATTAAAAGTCCTGATGATTTTAAAAATGAGATGGATTTTTCCTTTTCAATCAAGGGCACGGGACGTTTCAGAGCAAATATCTACCGTCAGAGAGGTTCTTTTTCGGCAGTGCTCCGCTGCGTGCCGTTTGAACTGCCTGACAGTGCAAAGCTTGGTATTCCCGAAACAGTAATGAACCTTTCCGAAACAAAGAGCGGTATCGTGCTTGTCACAGGTGCGGCAGGCAACGGTAAATCCACAACGCTGTCCTGTATGATTGATAAAATCAACTCTACATCGGAGGGGCATATAATAACGATAGAAGACCCTATCGAATTTCTCCATAAACATAAGAAGTGCATTATCAGCCAGCGTGAAATCGGTATTGATACGGGCAGCTATGTTGACGCACTGAGAGCAGCGCTCCGTCAGTCCCCTAACGTTATCCTGCTGGGGGAAATGCGTGATTTTGAAACAATAAACATAGCTATGACAGCTGCGGAAACAGGTCAGCTTGTACTTTCCACGCTTCATACAAACGGTGCGGCAAATACGGTTGACAGAATTATAGATGTTTTCCCTACAAATCAGCAGCACCAGATAAGAATTCAGCTTTCAATGGTGCTTCGTGCGGTTGTTTCACAGCAGCTTGTCCCGTCAGTTGACGGAGGACTTGTCCCTGCATTCGAAATAATGGTTGTAAACAATGCAATCAGAACAATGATAAGAGAGCAGAAAACCCACCAGATTGATACCGTGCTGCAGTCCGAGCCTGAAATGCAGACTATGGACAGCTCTTTGCTGAAACTGTACCGTGACGGAATTATCACAGCTGAAACGGCGGTTAATTATTCGTACAATCAGGATATTATGGCAAAGCGTGTTGGTAATTAATTATGTTGATTGTTCAACGTGTAAGCAGTTTCTTGTGCAGTGTGCATAAAAACAAATTCAAAGATTGTAAGTTATTCGGAGAAAAAAAGTGTAGATTTTTTATAGTTTTTATGATATAATTTCTGTAAGATGAAGTTAGTTTATACTATGTACGTGTCGATATATTCAAAATAGTAATTTGGGAGGAAACCACAATGGATAACAACAAGAAAAAAGCGTTGATTAAATCTGTTGCTGCCTTTACTTTTGCAGTAAGTATGTTTGCTGCACAGTCCCCTGCTGCAAGTGCAATGGAAGCTGAAGCACTTGGTACAGACGTAGCAGGTGCATCTGTCCTTTCTGATGACGAAGACGAGGGCGGTGCAGAAGTATCTGTTTCCGACGGAAATAATGATGATACTAACGATATTGAAACTAATGAAAATGCTGTACTTAATGAATCAGCAGCGGAAGCTCCTGCTTCGGAATCAACTGTGGAAGACGTCGTAGATGATATCGGAACACTCGGCGATGCAAGCGGCTTCAACGTGTTTGTTAAGGGCGATTATACTAATACAACCGAAAACATTGACGTTGGCAATGGCGGCGTTGGCGGTAATCTTGCTATCGGCGGCGATGCAAATATTTCAGGTAATGTATCTGCAGGTACAGTTGTTGTCGGCGGCGACGTAAACGGCGGCATTTTTGATAACGGCTATACAAATGAGGGCGTTGATTTTGAAAAGACATTTGAACAGCTTACTAACCTTTCCAATGAGCTTTCAAATCTTGACGCAAATGGCAATGTATCCCTTGGCGACTGGACCAGCCAGATTATTTTTGAAGGTACAGATGCGGTCCTCAACGTATTCAATCTTACAACAGATGAATATAATGCTCTCCGCGGCGATAATACTCAGCTTAGCTTTGCTTTCAAGGTAGCAGACGGTTCTACTTGTGTTGTAAATATTACCGGTGACGGAGATATCAACCTTGGTGTTAATGCACAGACATTTTACAATGGTCAGGCCGTAACCAACGGCAGCACATTGAATGACCTTATTCTTTTCAATGTTACAGGTGCAGGCACAGTTATTATCAATGATAATATGGGTGCACTTCTTGCAGCTAACTCAAGCGTAATCGGTTCTACAGGCAGCAATCACTTTGAGGGTTCCCTGTTCTGTAAGGATTATACCGGCGGTAATCAGTTCGGTTCAAATGCACTCGATGATGATGACGATAATGATGTTATTGATGCTATTGATGATGTGTTAGATCCAACAGAAGATCCAATCGAGGATCCAGTTGAGGATCCAACAGAAGACCCAACAGAACCTTCTGAACCAACAGAGCCTTCTGAACCAACAGAGCCATCTGAGCCAACAGAACCTTCTGAACCAACAGAACCTTCTGAGCCAACAGAACCTTCTGAACCAACAGAACCTTCTGAGCCAACAGAACCTTCTGAACCAACAGAACCATCTGAGCCAACAGAACCTTCTGAGCCAACAGAGCCTACTGAGCCAACAGAACCATCTGAGCCAACAGAACCTACTGAGCCAACAGAACCATCTGAGCCAACAGAGCCTTCTGAACCAACAGAACCATCTGAGCCAACAGAGCCTACTGAGCCGACAGAGCCTTCTGAACCAACAGAGCCTACTGAGCCAACAGAACCTTCTGAACCAACAGAACCTACTGAGCCAACAGAACCTTCTGAACCAACAGAACCTTCTGAACCAACAGAACCTACTGAGCCAACAGAACCTTCTGAACCAACAGAACCTACTGAGCCAACAGAGCCTACTGAACCAACAGAACCTACTGAGCCAACAGAGCCTACTGAACCAACAGAACCTTCTGAGCCAACAGAACCTTCTGAACCAACAGAGCCTACTGAGCCAACAGAGCCTTCTGAACCAACAGAACCTTCTGAGCCAACAGAGCCTTCTGAACCAACAGAACCATCTGAGCCGACAGAGCCTTCTGAACCAACAGAACCTTCTGAACCAACAGAGCCTTCTGAACCAACAGAGCCTACTGAGCCAACAGAGCCATCTGAGCCAACAGAGCCTTCTGAACCAACAGAGCCTTCTGAGCCAACAGAACCTTCTGAGCCAACAGAGCCTTCTGAACCAACAGAACCTTCTGAGCCAACAGAACCAGTAGATCCTGTAAATCCAGTAAATCCAGTAGACCCAGTTGATCCTGTAGACCCAGTTGATCCGGTTAATCCTGTAGACCCAGTTGATCCGGTTGATCCTGTAGACCCAGTTGATCCAGTTGATCCAGTTGATCCTGTAGATCCAGTTGATCCAGTAGATCCAGTTGATACAACAGATCCAGTAGACCCAACAGATGAAATAACATATAAAGAAGAAGTATCTTCTGATGATTCTGAGCTTGTAACATTTGATGAAGATCCTGTTCCTCTCGGTGAAGACCCATTCACTTCTGATGATGATACAACTAATCCTACTACAGGTAACAAGATGACTCTCCCAAGAGGTGCAGCGGCTGCTGCAATTGCTTCCTTCCTTACAATGCTTTATGCAAATAAGAAAAAGAGAGAAGAAGTTACTGAATAAAAGATTAACGGCAAAGGTAATTAACCTTTGCCGTTGTTTTTTATATATTGTGCTTTCAGTTTTGGCGGTAAACCGTCAAAAACCTTGTTTTTCAGCTTGTGTATTTCTTTTGTCAATTCGCCGCAGTTTTCATATCTGCTGAAAAAGCGTGTAAATTCAGCGGCACGTTCATACATATCAAGCCGCAGCATTGATTTAACCATACAGATATCAAGGAAACGACATTCGCTGTCAAGCATATTTGCAAGAATTTCTATTGAAGCTTCGTAGTTTTCATTTATATGTTGATGGATTGCAAGACTTCGTCTTGAAGCGTCGCTGTGTTCATTGAGCACGGCGACGTTATGTTTTTGGTACAGTTCTTCGGCATCCTTGAATTTATTCTGCACATAAAGGCAGAAAATCATATTACTTATAAGATTACCGTGCAGGCTGCTGTCAAGCTTTTTCAGGTTGATTTCATTAAAGGTCTGATAAGCCTCTTTAAGGTCGCCCTGAATAAGAAGCGCATTTGCAAGAAAGCTTTTACCTTTGGCAATATCCTGCGGACGCTCAGCTTCTTTAAGCTCAATTTTCAGCATATCGGTATATTCCCGTGTAAAGCCGTTTTTGCTGAGGAGTGAGAGTGCTTTTTCAAAACGGCATTTTTTCTTAAAAAAAATCATTTCTTTTTACCGTACTTTTTCTTGATAATTGCACTGACTATACAGTCAGCAATGAGAAGCACCCCTGATGACAATTCTGCAACGAGCGTCAGTGCTGTAGCTTCTGTAGTGAATGCATAATATAGCATTACAATTGCAAAAATTCCCAAAAGCACAACCTTTGGCCATTTTAATACATCGGTTGCGTATTCTTCAATAGTCACGCTGCCCTTGCCTATCATAAAGAATGAAATCACATCCATAAATACTGTTACAAACAGCATAATGAGAACAAGAGCAAGAAGATAGTTGAATTCGTCCATAAGAGTATCCTTTCTTACTGAATTGTTGAAACAACCTCAATAGCCTTTATAAGCTGTGTGTCAGACTCCAGCTGCTGTTCTTCGGTAAGAAGTGCCAGCTCAATTTCTGTTGGGAGAGCAACTTCAAAGTTAGGTGTAATTCCTATTCCGTTGTAGTTTCCGCTGTTTTTGGTCTGGAGAGTTGCTACAGTAATTTTTACTGCCGCACCGCCTGAAAGCTTATGGGTTTTCTGCATAACACCCTTGCCGTAGGTCTTTGTACCTACTATCTGCGCATTGGCTTCGTCTCGGAGTGAGAATGCAAAAAGCTCTGCGCAGGAAGCGGTGTTGCCGTTGACAATAACAGCCATAGGCATTTTAACCTGCTTTGCTTCTGTGGTATGAATTATTACTTCAGAGGAATCTCTGTAATGTGCAGTAACAACATTACAGTCGCCGAGAAGCAGGTCAAGAGTTTTCTGAAGTGATTCGGTAAGACCACCCATATTATCACGAATGTCAAAAATAAGCATTTGAGCACCATTTCCGATAAGACTGTTAAGGACAGTGTCAAACTGTTCAGGCGTTTTTTCGTTGAAGGTGGTAATCTTTATGTAAGCGATATCGTCTATAAGTCTGCCTGTTACTGAAATAATTTCAGTTCTTTCGGAAACAACCTCAACTGCAAAAAATTCAGATACGCCCTCAAGGTTGGTACGCTTGATATGAAGCTTGACCTTTGTGCCCTCATCGCAGTTAAGCAGGGTAACAGCTTCATCGTAGCCGCCTTCATAAGCAATTACATCGGTGTTGTTAATGGCAGTAACAACATCCCCTACAAGGAGTCCTGCTGTTTCGGAGGATGAATTCGGAGTGATTTCGGTAATTTTGATATATCCGCTTTCTTCCTTTTCGTAGCTGAAGCCGAGACCGACATCAACACCTGATTCTCTCTGAGTCTGCTGGGCATATTCTTCTGCGGAGTAATACTTTGCGAAACGGTCATTAAGTCCTGCCATATAGCCGTTCATAATGCTGTTGTTTAGAAGTTCCTCGTCAATATTGTTTATATAGTTGGCGCGGACGTACTTATCCATTTCGGAAAGCTTGGTATAGATGCTTTCTTTTTCTGAAACACTCTTTACTTTTGAATTGAATACATTAAGGGAATAGTTGTAGGTGATAATAAAAGTTATCGCCGCAACCAGCGCCATAAGTCCGATGGTAATTCCCAGTGATATTTTTTTGTTCATATGAAACCTCAAGCCGTTAGTTATTGATATTTACATAGTTAGATGGGTTTGTGTGCTGACCGTCAACACGCACTTCAAAGTGCAGGTGGTTTCCGTAAGCATAGCCGGTACAGCCGATTGCACCGATTGGGTCACCCTGTTTTACTGTATCTCCCATAGATACATAAAGCTGGCTGCAATGAGCATAAAGTGTAGCAATTCCGTTGCCGTGGTCAATTATTACGCATTTTCCATAGCCGTTGCCCTTATCGCTTGCCTGAATAACAGTACCGCCTGCGGAAGCAACAATAGTTTCGCCTGCGCATCCTGGTTTGGTAATGTCGATGCCCTTGTGGAAATCGTTTCGTTGTTCCTCAATAATCCAGCGTTCGCCGTACATATCAGTGGTATTGCGGACAGTTGGTACAGGCCAGATGAAGCCCGTATCGGAATAAGTCTGAGCAGCTTCTTCAGGGACATAAGCTTCGCCGTTTGCTTCAGCTTCCTTACGTTTCTTTTCCTCCTCAGCTTTTCTGCGTTCTTCCTCTTCCTTACGCTTTCTCTCAGCCTCTTCCTGAAGTCTGCGGATTTCAGCCTGAAGTTCTTCCTCAACTTCAGCTTGTTCCTCAGCAATTTCGTCAGCACGCGCCTCATAATCGGCAATCATATTTTCGTGCATCTGCTTTGTTTCAGCGTGACCGTTGTAAGTTTCACGGAGTTCCTCGTAGTAGGTTTCTTCCTCAGCCTTTTTTGCTTCAAGCAAAGTAAGCTTTTCTTCATATTCCGCCTTAGTTGCTTCAAGGTCAGTAATCTGAGTGCTGAGGGAGTCGATAAGGTCATTGTCGTGCTTTGAAACACGCTCAACAAATTCCATTCTCGCCAGCATATCATAGAAGTCAGACGAACCTGCAATTACAGAAGCAAGGCTGTCATTGCCCGCCATATAGAGTGCACGCAGACGTTGACGAAACTGTTCGATACCATCGTCAAACTCAGCTTCCTTTGCAGCAATATCTTCTTCAAGTGCAGCAAGTTCATCCTCGTAAAGAGCAATCTGATCCTCAACAACCTTGACCTGTTCTTCCTGCACCTTCATTTTGTTGTCGTATTCTTCGAGGTACTTGTCCACTTCCTCCGACTTGCTTTCGTATTCAGAGAGAAGTGCCTCTACATTCTGCAGTTCTTCATCAAGCTTAGCCTGCTTTGCTTCAAGCTCAGACATAGTGTCAGCCGTAACAATCATTCCTGAAATGATACTGCTGAGTGCAATTGTGCACGCAAGAAGAACCGCACTTATTTTCTTTGTAGCTCTGATAATTTTCATAAGCAATTTTATCCTCTGATTAAACTTTAAGGTATTTCTTTGTGCTCATAACTGTACCGAATGCACTTATCACAGCACCTGCCGCAACGTACCCGAGAATGAGCACCCACATAAATTCATCAAGCGGAATAAAGCCGTTTACCGACATAATGCTCCAGATTGTCATATCCTGTGAAAGCACCTTAATCAGCTCATTATAGCCTATGCAGGTGATTGCCGAAGCAAGCACACCGGACAGTACACCGATGAATGTACCCTCAACGAAAAATGGAATTTTGATAAAGGAGTTCGTTGCACCAACCAGCTTCATAATAGCAATTTCGCGCTTTCTGATATCAACGCTTGCACGGGATGCGTTGGAAATAATTACAAGTGAAACAAGGATAAGTGCCGCAAGGATTACTATGGAAATGATACCGATAAAGTTTTTGAGTCCCGTAAGGATATTGATAAAATCAGTAGGGGACTTGATAGAATCAATCCTGTCAATGCGGTTTACTTCCATAAGCGTCGGACTAATCTTTTCGATGTCGGTAATACGGAGTCTGAAAGCGTCAGGGAGCGGGTTTTCCTCACCCACATAGCTGAACAAATCCTCAGCGTTTTCATTTTCCATATCGTTTTTCATATCTTCAAGAGCCTGTTCCTTGGAATAAAAGGTAACAGATTCAATGTTGTCAATGTTCCTGATTGTATTTTCCATAGCGGAAATTTCGGTTTCATCGGTGCCGTCCTCAATAAATATAACAACCTCGTTTTTGTTTTCGATGCCGCTTACAAATCGGTTTATGTTTGCAACAAAAAGGAGTGTAAATCCGATAAGCAGGAGGGACACCGACAGAATACAAAGGGACGCAACCGACATAATACGGTTGGTCCATACATTTCTCATACCTTGCTTGAAAAGGTAATTCATACTGCTGATTTTCATTTAAAGTAAACTTCCTTTCCTCGCCTTAGCCGATATAGTCGTCGAATGTAATTCGTCCGTCGGTGATACTTATTGTTCTTCCGCCGAAATACTGAACAAGCTCGTGCTCGTGAGTAACAACCATAACAGTTGTTCCGCAGGCATTGATAGCTTTAAGCAGTTCAAGAATTTCAATTTTGTTTGTAGGGTCGAGGTTGCCTGTAGGCTCGTCAGCAATAATCAGCTGAGGGTCGTTTACAAGTGCTCTTGCCAGTGCAACACGCTGCTGCTCACCGCCTGAAAGCTCGTGAGGATAAGCCTTAGCCTTATCTTTAAGACCAACAAGGCTGATAACATAAGGAACACGGTTTCTGATATATTTAATAGGTGCATCAATGCTTCTGAGTACAAATGCAACATTATCGTATACGTTCATTGTATCGATAAGCTTGAAGTCCTGAAACACAAAACCTATTGTACGGCGAAGCTTGTGCGCCTTATTTTTCTTGAGTTTGCCGAGGTTGAAGCCGTTAACTGTAATCTTTCCGCTTGTAGGTTCAATTTCCTGAAGCAGCAGTCGGATAAGTGTACTCTTACCTGCGCCTGATTTTCCGACAACGAAAGCAAATTCGCCGTCGTTGATACGCAGGCTTACATCATTAAGAGCGTCAACGCCGTTCGAATATGTAACACTAACATTTTTAAGTTCTACCAAAAGGTACACCGCCTATCTATATTAATCCGATTTGGATATTATTTCCATAAAAATAATTGTGGGGACAGAGTAAAAATCTGCCCCCATAAATAACTGTATAAATCAGCTTCCGCAGAGTGGAAAATCCGCACGGGAGCAATGATTATATTTTAGAACTTGACAGGATTTGCGGAGAGATATTTCTTAACCATAAGAGCAATCTTGAATACGATAGCGTGGTCAAATTCTCTCAGGTCAAGACCTGTAAGCTTCTTGATTTTTTCAAGTCTGTAAACGAGAGTATTTCTGTGAACGAAAAGCTTTCTGGAAGTTTCGGATACGTTGAGGTTATTCTCAAAGAAACGCTGGATTGTGAACAGTGTTTCGTGGTCGAGGGACTCGATAGAACCCTTCTTGAAAACTTCCTGAAGGAATGTTTCACAGAGAGTTGTAGGAAGGTGATAAATGAGTCTTGCGATACCGAGGTTGTCATAAGAAACGATAACCTTATCGGTGTCGAATACCTTACCGACTTCAAGAGCAATCTGAGCTTCCTTGAAGGAACGGGCGAGATCCTTGATACCTGTAACAACAGTACCGATACCAACGTTTACTCTTGTATAGAATTCGCTGGAAAGAGTGTCGGAAATGGAGCGTGCAAGCTTTTCGAGGTCCTTGGAATCAACATTGTTCTTGATTTCCTTGACAAGAACGATATCGGACTCAGTAATGTTGAGAACGAAGTCCTTAGCCTTTTCAGGGAAAAGATTCTGGATAACATCGAAAGCAGAAACATCGTTTGAAGAAACGATTCTGATAAGAAGAACAACTCTGCTAACATCGCTGTTGAAGTGGAGCTCACGAGCCTTTACAACGATATCGCCGGGGAGAACGTTGTCAAGAACAACATTCTTGATAAAGTTTGTTCTGTCGTATTTTTCATCATAGTACTGTTTGATGGAGGAGAGAGTGATGGACATAATGTTGGCATATTTTGCAGCATTTTCGTCAGTACCCTCTACAAAAACAGCATAGTCAGGCTTGATATGGGAGCCGAAAGGCTTGTATGTATAGCCGTCACGGACAAAGATATCGTGTGAGTCGCTCAAATCAAGGGAGACAAACTCATTGGTTGTTCCGATTTTGGAAAGCTCGCTGCAAGCGATGATAGTAGCAGTTGAGTCAACAACGCCGATGATGCAGTCCATAGCATCTCTCATCTGGTGAATTAAGCCCTGAAAAAGTCTGTTTGACATATAACCGGTCATCCTTTCATTTTAAGCCTGATAAAATTTTAAAGCCTGATTGAAATTTCACTGTACAAAATTGTATAATCGGCTTGAATAAAGCGGCAGTATCTTTATATAATTCGTCGCTCACATCAATTATTATACACATTTTTTGTTCACTTTGCAAGTGTTTTTTGTAATTTTCTCTAAAAAACTGCTATAAAATTTTATATCTCGGCATTTTCACAAATACATATATATAGTTTAGCATACTTTTTGTGCATTTGTGTGAATTTTTTATTAATTCCAAAGGTGATTACTTTAGTGAAACTATTTTTTCGCTTTGGCAAAATAAACAATCAATTCAACATCCGTGTGAGAGCGTGCTGCTGTACGTTGGTGCAGTTTTCTTGTCAGAAAGCTTTGTGTACGGGCAATTTACCGGATATAATAAAAAATATCGAAAAAGTGTTGAAAAAAATATACAGATATGGTATAATGAAGTTAATAAAATTTGTGCAGTTTATCTGTACAGGACGGGGGCGGTTGCCTTGAAAAAGTATTTCAGCGAGTATATTGCTTCGGTAATTGCCGCTCTTGAAAACGACAGCACCGATTTTGCGGCGCTGAAAAATGAAATGCTTACGAAAATTGCTTTTATGCAGCACGAAAGGCTCATTCATCTGCTGGTGACAATTCTTTTTGCACTTATGATGTTCCTTTGTCTTATCGGCTTTTTCGTGTCTGATAATATAGGAATTCTTGCGGCAGCGGTGCTTATGCTTGTGCTGCTTGTACCGTATATTGCACATTATTACTTTTTGGAAAACGGCGTCCAGAAGCTCTATTCACTTTATGATGAGGTTTGCGGAAGGGTCGTCGATTAATTCGGAGGACGCTATGAAAATTACTCCTGAGATAGTGCAGGAAGTTATCAATAAAAAGGATATTTTTGTTGAATTTCAGCCTATTTATTCTATCAATACAAAAAAGGTAATCGGTCTCGAGGCTCTTGCAAGAGGCGATTATCAGGGCGAAATTGTTTCGCCTTACTTCCTTTTCAACTACGCAAAACAGAGCGGCAATGTCCTTGAACTTGACAGAATATGCCGTGAAAAATCTATGGATGCTTTTGTTGCTGAGAGAAAAACAGCACCTGCATTGTTCGTAAATTTTGAAACATCGGTGCTTAACGATACAACGGTTGGTGACGGGGAATTGCTGGGTATGGTTGAAAGGTATAATCTTTCGCCCGAAAGCGTTGTTATTGAGCTGAACAGTTCTGACGTAAAAAATAACTATGACTTGATGATGTTTGTAAATCATTACCGTTCAAAGGGGTTTCTCATTGCACTTGACAACGTGAGTGCAGGCGAGGATACTATGAACAGAATAAAGCTTGTCAATCCCGATATTATCAAAATCGACCGCTTTGTTGTAAGCAATATCGAGTCAAATACATATAATCAGGAAGTGTTCAAGTCAATTATCAATACTGCGAAGCAAATCGGTGCAATGACCATTGCGCAGGGCGTTGAAAACGTGGACGAGGTTATCACCTGTATGCTTATGGGTGTTGACTATTTTCAGGGCTACTATTTCTCACGTCCTGAGCAGTTCAATTTCCTTTTTACAAACGAGGCACGTCTCAAGCTTGAGGACGCTGCACAGCGCCTTAATCTGAGCATAAAGAAGAACCCTACAGTTGTAAATGTGAGAATTGAAAGCTACAAGCGTGCAATATATGACCTTGTAAGTGCACTCACGGGTACTACCTCTGAGGATTACGAAAAGGTACTGCGAAGCTATGTTTATGAACATAAGGAAATCGAGTGTGCTTTCCTTATCGACGAAAAGGGCTTTCAGATTACCGAAACAATAATGAACCCTGATACGGAAATCATTCCGGGCTTCAAGCCTGAGCTTAAAGGCGTCAACCACGACATCAAGAATTATTTCTATGCGGTCAAGGAGCAGATTGAGGACCCGTTTATTTCAGGCTGGTACATATCCGCTGCAACAGGCAAGAACTGTAAGACTATTTCCTCGCATATCTATGACAGCGAGGGTAAGATGATTGTTGTCTGTATGGACTTGAAAAAGCGTTAAAGCAGATTGTACCAGAGTGGAAGCTCTCCGCGGCACAGCAGGTCAAGCTGCCGCCGTATGCTTTCAAGCTCGGCGTCAAGCTCATCATTGGCTGCGTCCACAAACTGGGGCACCTTGGAAACGGACGAACTGATGTTGTCCAGCTTTTCATCACAGACAAAAATGCTCATTTTCTTTTCAAGCATATTCCATTCTTTTGCAAGCTCATCAGCGGCAGCGGATAATTTTCCGTTGTCGCTGTTTTCATTGTAAAGCTTTATCTTGTCAATAATATCGGTGACATCTTCACGCCATCCTATGAGGCAAAGCGACGCAATCACCGAGTAAGCAATAATTGCCGCCATAAGAATCAGTGCAACCACAAAACGCTTCATCTTACCGCTCCTTTCTTATAAGTGAATAATTACGGTCACTGTCAACAGTCATCAGGAATACATCTCCTATGGCTGTTTTTTCTTTTTTCAGTGTATGTTCAATCCACTCCATCGACAGCGCAAGCCTTGCCATTGCATCTCCGTCAGGATTTCCGTCAGCAATCACAATTTCAGGCGGATTAATGCTTTTCCCCTTTAGTTCCATATCCGAGTTGGTAACATTGCGGTACTGATATTTCTGATACACGGAAAGATTTCCCGTGGTTTCCACCATTGCAAACTGCACTTCGCTTATGTCGAAAATCCCTTGCCCGCGCAGACTTTCCATAAGGTCGTCAACCGTGAAGCGTATCTCCCGCATTTTTTTCTGGTCAAGCTTGCCGTCCTGAATTATTATCGCAGGCATACCGCTCATTACACGCCTTACGCCGCGGCTTTTTATTGCAAGCCAAGACATTATCACATCAAGGCTTGCAAGAGTGATAATAGGAATTATCCCAGTAAGAAGCGGCATACCCGTGTCCTCAACAGGGAGGGTGGCAATGTTGGAAATAAGAATTGTAACAGCCAGCTCCGAGGGCTGTAATTCGCCGATTTGCCGTTTGCCCATAAGCCGTACAGAAAAAATCAGCAGCATATAAAGAATTATTGCACGAATAAAAACAACAGACATAAAAACTCTCCTTTGGAAATATCGTTTCCGAAATCTGCGAAAAAATTCGTGTATTATTTTGCAAATTGCGGAAATAATAGTCCAAAAGACAGGAGTGATTTTATGAATATGCCTGACGCTTACGAATTCAAGGAAGTAAGCATTGAAAAGTCCCTGCGGCAGAACATTTCCAACCTGAAAAATATCCTCGGAGGAAGCTCTGACCTGCTGATAAACGAGTTTCTTATTGATGATGTACCTTGCTGCCTTGTGTGCTTTGAGGGTATGATTTCCATTCAGTTTATCACAAATCTGATTTTACGTCCGCTGACAAATCTGCACGTTGCCGAAAATGCTACTTCGCACGATATTTTTATGCACATCCGTGACCGTATGCTGCTTGCAATCGACCGTGGCTTGTGTACGCAGTACGGCGACATTATCCGCAGACTGATGAGCGGCTTTGCGGTGCTGTTTATTGACGGCGTGGATACTGCCTTTGCATATGGTGTGCAGGGGTATTCAATTCGTGGAATTTCCGAGCCGTCCTCAGAAGGCAACATAAGAGGTGCGCAGGAGGGTTTTGTGGAAACTGTCCGTATCAGTATGTCCCTTGTACGCCGCCGTATAAAGTCACCCTTGCTTCGGTTTGAGCTTTTTCCCGTAACTACGACCGCCAACGTGGATGTAATTCTTACCTATATGGCTGACCGTGTGCCGATGCGGCTGGTGAAGAAAATCCGTAAAAAGCTGGAGAGTATGCCCCTTGAAAGCGTGCTGGGGAGCGGTTATGTCGAGCCGTTTCTTGATAATACACATACCAGCTTTTTTTCGGGAGTTTCCGTAACTGAGCGTCCAGATGTATTCTGCGCAAAAATCATTGAGGGACGTGTTGGACTGCTTATTGACGGCACACCGTTTGCGATTGTAATTCCGTCTTTGTTCATCGAGAATTTCCAGACTCTTGACGACTACAATTTTCGTCCTTTTTATGCGGTGCTGATACGTTGGATACGCTACCTCGCATTTTTCCTTGCAATTTTTCTGCCTGCGGTCTATGTTGCCGTTGTAACCTTTCACCCCGAATTATTCAACCACACACTGCTTGTTACCCTTGCCTCTGCCGAGCAGACAGCACCTTTGCCCCTTGCGGTTGAAGCGTTTATCGTGCTGCTGTTTTATGAGATAATCCGTGAAGCTGGAGTGCGTCTGCCGAAAAGCGTAGGCGGTGCGGTTTCGATTGTGGGGGGACTTATCATCGGTGACGCCGCCGTTTCCGCAGGAATAATCTCAAATCCGCTTCTGCTTGCCTGTGCAATTTCGGTAACCGCTTCGTTTGTTGTGCCTAATCTTAATCAGCAGATTACAACCCTGCGCTTCATAACCGTAGTCGCAGGAGGAATAAGCGGACTTTACGGAATTTCGCTTATTGCGGCACTTACACTTGTCAATCTTTGTTCACTTGAAAACTACGGTGCACCCGTTACCTCGCCCGTGTCGCCGTTTACACCGAAAGCAATGCGTGACGTGCTGGCAAGAGTCGGCTTCAGACGTATGGCAACAGGCGGCGCAACCGTTGAAAAGCTTAACGGCGTGAATATGGAGGACTGATATGGAAAAACGAATTATCAGCTGGGGACAGCTTCTTCTCCTGCTTTTTATGTGCAGGATTTTCACACTTATGACCTTTGTGCCCTTTGCGCAGGGAGATATTTCGGTGCAGCTGCTTGGCACGGCAATTTCAACCGCTATTCAGGCAGTAATCCTCATTCCCGTTGTTATACTAAAGGACAGCGCAACGGATGTGCTGCTGAAAAAATGCCGTCCTCTCGGAATAGCGGCGGCGGTTGTCTATCTGCTTTTCTTCCTTTTGTACACGGCAAACGGACTTATCCATTTTCAGAATTTTCTTTCCGCACGATTTTTCCCTACCGCTGACAGTACGCTGTGGATTGGTGTGCTTCTTGTTATCTGCGTGTACTGCGGCTGTCTGGGAATTGAAGCACTGGGGAGAAGTGCGGTTGTGGTATTCTGGCTGTTCATAGTTGCTGTTGCAGCTATGCTTTTCGCTTCTGCGCCAAGCTTTGACACGGCAAATCTTTACCTTTCACCAATTACCCCGAAAAGTCTGTTTTCAGCTGTGTTGGACGACCTTTCACGAAACGGAGAAATTGTCGCACTTGCCTTCCTTGCAAAGCACGTCAAAGAAAAGCATCGCTGCGGTGCATACGGACTTCTTGCGGCAAAGCTGTTGCTCGTCGAGGGGGTAATGCTTCTGATTTGTGCGGTGCTTGGAGATTTTGCAAAGCTTACCGACTATCCTTTTCTTTCTCTCGGCACATTCGGCGGTGCACGCTTTTTACAGCGCAGTGATTCGCTGTACCTTATCGTGTGGACGATTACTGCCGTGCTTAACATTGCTCTTTTCCTGCACATTTCCGCAGGGCTTATGGAGGAAGTGTTCACGAAGATGAAATTCCGCACGTCCGTTGCCGCAATTCTTGTTTTTGGCACGGTGCTCATTTTCACCCTGACAGGACTTGACTTTGACCCCGTGTACAACATTCTCTGTTCGGGCTACTCAGTAATTTTCCTGACCGGTTCACTGCCGTTAACAGCCTTGATAATATCGAAAAGAAAGTCAGGTGAAAAGAAAAATGAAGCTTAAACTATTAATTGTGGCAACCATTGTAACGTTGCTGCTGACAGGCTGTTCAATGGGTGTCGAGGTAAACGAACGTGCCTTTGTTCAGCTTATGGGGATTGAACGTGAGAACGAAATTTACTATGTTTCAATGCAGGTATACAAGTCGGAAAGCGGCACGCCTGAACCTGATGTGAGCAAAGCAAACACCATTACCGCAAAAGGCGAGGGTACAACCATTCACGAGGCGATTTCCGCCGCTGAGCTTACTCTCGGAAAGAAAGCCTTTCTCGGACACATAAAAATGCTTGTTGTTGGTAACGGCATTAAAAATCCTGCCGATGAGCTTGCCCTGTTTCTCGACGGAAGCGTGTCGCCGTCCTGTCCCGTTGCGTACTCTGATGACCCCGCTGCCGTAATTGAAACACTCCCCGAGGAAGGCTCTTTTTCAGCGGAGCAAATTCTCGCCCTCGCAGACTCATCTGCTTCTCAGGGGAAAACTGTGTTTACCTCCGTTGCAGAGCTTGCTTCAAGTACGGGTGAGCTTGATGTAGCGGCGGCACTTCCCGTTGTTGCCGCAGGAGATAAAACCGTTACGTTTGAGGGCGTTACCCTTGCGCACAAAAACGGGGTACGGGGCAGGCTTGACGAAAGGGAAACCCTCGGCGCAAAGCTGCTGCTGAATCAGTTTGAAACGGGGGACATAATAACCGTCCCCGTGGAAGTTGACGGGAAACGTGCTACAGTTTTTGTCACAAGCGCCTGCACAAAGCTTGACGCTGAAATGTCGGGGGGACTCGCCGTAAATGCCGAAATCAAACTGAAAATGAGCGTTGCCGAAAATCCATACGGCATAAAGCCTGCCCTTGTGGAAAAGGCGGCACGTCAGCAAATCAGTGAAAGCAGTATGGCGGCATATTCGGCGGCGGTGCACGAAAATCTCTGTGACATTTTCGGGGTAAAGAAGCTTGTGCGGCGATACTGCCCCGAAAGATACAACGATTACTGCAACGCAGAGAGAAGCTATCTTGCGGGGAGCACGCTGAATTTGAAGGTTAAAAGCGAGATGTAAAAAAAAAACCTGATAAGAATTTGCGTTCTTATCAGGTTTTTTTCAGTTGGTTAAAAATTCGTTAAGCAGTTCGTTTATCTTAACAAGATTACAGCATTTGTCGGGAGTGAATTCATACCATTGAGTTGGGTCAGCAGAATAACCTAAACGATAAAATATCTTATCATCTGAAATGTAGTATTCTTCTTTTCTGGCACTATAATCTATGCTTAGCTTTATCATATCTGTTGTATCAGGCTCATCACATTTATTTAAAATACCATATACATTTTCAAATTCATAAGCAAGCTGCTCAATGTTTTTTTCTGACAACGTTATAACATTTTCAGCCTTTTCAACAGTTATAATATCACTCCCGTAGAAGTCATCCCAATAGCCTAAAAGATAAGTAACACGACGTTGTTCATAATTTATATTGAGATTTTCGTCAACAGTTATCTCATACAAAGCTGTGTACCAATATTCGGGTCCATAATTATAATTTACCACAATAACGGCGTTTCCAGCCTTTAGCGGTTTGAATGTACAACTTTTTTCAGTAGGTGTTATTACACCATCGTTATAAACAATACTCATTCCTGTTCCGATATTACTGCCGTGCGCCCGACTTATATACAGCACATCTCCGCCCTTTTCCTGATAAACACCAGTAGTACGTTCCGCAGGTTTAAGAAGAATAGCGACAACAGCAATAATTCCCACAGCGACAACCAGTATTACAACCGAAAGCAATGTAATAAGAGTTATCTTCAATACCTTTTTCATCCCGTCACCTCAAATCAGCATTACTACTCCGCTTCAAGCACCCATTTCCCACTGTCACGGACAACCACCAAATCAACATTTTCATAGGTGTAATGCTCGTCATTATTGTATACCGTCAGGTCAAAGTAAACCGTATATCTTCCGCTGTCAAGCTTTTCTCTGCCGCGGAATTCAGCAGCAGCCTTGAACTCCTCAGGGTCAGCAAGGACGTCGGCAACTTTTCTTTCCGCCGCTATATCTTCCTCGCTTATTTTATCGGCAACATCTGACGGGTAGCACTGCACATAAGACGTCAAATCCTGACGTGCAATTGCTTTCAGGTGTTTATCCACAAGCTTCATCTGACCGCTGAGGTAGAAGTTGTACCCCAGCAGTACGCACGCCGCCGCCGTGCCGATAATGCAGAAAATTATGCCGAAAAGCTTTCCGACCGTAAGTTTTTTACCCATTCAAATCACCGTTAATTCTTGAGAATTGCACCCTGTGCACCCGATGTTACAAGCTTTGCGTAACGCTTCAGGTAGCCCTTGAGTTCCTTTGTCTTAGGCGTAAAGCCTGCAAGTCTGCGGTCGATTTCCTCCTGCGGAACATCGAGAGTGATTGTATTTGCAGGAATGTCAATTGTAATCATATCGCCGTCTTCAACAACACCGATTACGCCGCCGTCAGCAGCCTCAGGGGAAACGTGTCCGATTGAAGCGCCTCTTGAAGCACCTGAGAAACGTCCGTCTGTGATAAGTGCAACCTCGCTGCCAAGACCCATACCCTGAATTGCAGATGTAGGATTGAGCATTTCACGCATACCAGGTCCGCCCTTCGGACCTTCATAGCGGATTACAACAACGTCGCCGCTTACGATTTTACCGCCGAGAATTGCCGCCATAGCGTCCTCCTCGCAGTCGAAAACCTTTGCAGGACCGGTGTGCTTGAGCATTTCAGCAACAACTGCGCTTCTCTTTACAACACAGCCGTCCTTTGCAAGGTTGCCCTTGAGTACGGCAATACCGCCTGTTTCGCTGTACGGATTGTCGATAGGACGGATTACGTCAGGGTCACGGTTTACGCAGTCTGCAATGTTTTCGCCGACTGTTTTGCCAGTTGCTGTCATACAATCGAGGTTGAGCAGGTTTTTCTTGGAAAGCTCGTTCATTACAGCATAAACACCGCCAGCCTCGTTCAAATCCTCCATATAGGTGTGTCCCGCAGGTGCAAGGTGACAAAGGTTAGGTGTGCGTGCGCTGATTTCGTTGGCAATGTCAAGGTTGATTTCAATGCCGCATTCGTGTGCAATTGCAGGAAGATGGAGCATACTGTTTGTGGAACAGCCCAGCGCCATATCAACAGCAAGCGCGTTCATAAATGCCTTTTCCGTCATAATGTCAAGCGGACGGATATTCTTTCTGTAAAGCTCCATAACAGCCATACCTGCGTGCTTTGCAAGACGAATTCTGTCGGAGTAAACAGCAGGAATTGTACCGTTGCCCTTCAAGCCCATACCGAGAACCTCAGTAAGGCAGTTCATAGAGTTAGCTGTGTACATACCAGAGCAGGAGCCGCAGGTCGGACAAGCCTTGTTTTCGTACTCGTCAAATTCTTCCTCGTTGATTCTTCCCGATGTGTAAGCACCAACTGCTTCAAACATACTGGAAAGAGATGTCTTGCTGCCCTTGACGTGACCTGCAAGCATTGGACCTCCCGAAACGAAAACGGTAGGAACATTTACTCTTGCAGCCGCCATAAGCAGACCAGGTACGTTCTTGTCGCAGTTAGGCACCATAACAAGTGCGTCAAAATGGTGAGCAAGTGCCATACATTCAGTTGAGTCAGCGATAAGGTCACGTGTTACGAGGGAATACTTCATACCCTCGTGACCCATAGCAATACCGTCGCAGACAGCGATTGCAGGGAACACAACAGGTGTACCGCCAGCCATAGCAACGCCCATCTTTACAGCGTCAACAATCTTGTCAATGTTCATATGTCCGGGAACAATTTCGTTGTAGGAAGAAACGATACCAACCAATGGCTTCTTCATTTCCTCCTTAGTCATACCAAGTGCGTTGAAAAGTGAACGCTGAGGTGCTTTTTCAGCACCGTCGCAGAAAAAGTTTCCGCAGTTTTCATTGCAGTCTTTACAAGACATAATAATTACCTCTTTTACCAATTAATAATATTTTCATCATACGTTTCTGCCGCTTCATCAAGAATTTTTATCAGCTTTGTTTCAAGGGGTGTACCCTCAATATCCTTGTTGTACACAAGTGCAATACCACAATTTTCCCAGATGTCGCCTCTGTCCATACCGTATAAAACCATAGTCTCTCCATAGTAATCAGTTTTGCACTTAAATAATATCTGTCTGTTTTCGTATATTTCAATAAGTCCGTCAACTGTTCCAGTTTCCTTGAATTCTTCAACAAGCAGATAAACCGTTTCGTCGCCTGCTGAGGTGAAAATGTACGGCTTGTTGAAATCGGCTTTCACATTCGTACCGTTAGCCTCGGGCTCATAAATAAAAGCCGTATCAATTTCCATAGCGTGACTTTTCACATTCACAAAGTCACCGCTTATCATAAAGGAAAACTCAATCTCCTCATCATTATTATGGAAAGTGCCACTGTAACACACGGAAGGCTTTGCAGGGGAAACCGCTTCATAAGATGTACTTTTTGTCACAGGTGACGGGGGAACAGAAGCAGACTTGTCGACATTTTCTTCTGAAATTTCTTTAACTTCAGCAGCTATCTTCGAAGTCTTTTTTATCGATTTAAAAATACTATCAAGAAATGCCATAGCCATTCTCCTTATTCATCGCCGAAATATTTCTTATACCTCATAATATAATCATAAGCCAGCGCCGTAAATTTCTCATCATTAAACAAGCCGTGGAATTCCTTGTCCAGCTCGTCATAATCGCTGTTTTCGCTGAGTGCAAAGAAGTCCTCAATGGAGTGTCCCGAGGTTTTACCACTGTCAAAATTGATTTTCAGCGCACGCTCGATAACCTCGTCAGCCTTTTCGTAATCAAGGGCACGGAAGCCTTCCGCACCAGCACCTATAAAATCACGGGAGATATTGAAGAAAGCCTGTGAGAAGCCGCCGTTCATAATTTCCTTTGTGACGTAATCAGCACAGTAAAGGTTAAGACAAGGCGTAGGCAGTCCGTTTATGACCTTAGCCATATCGGACCAGTCCTCCTTGAATTTGCCCTCAATCCAGCAGGTAACCGCAAGGACGATTTCCTCCTTCGGTATGCTGTCCAATTCCGAGCGTTTCAGCGATTTGTATTTATCCTGCTTTGCAATAAAGCTGTCAATGTCGGTGCTGCCCGACAGAAAATCGAACTTACTCATAATTTTGTACCAAATGTGTTCACTTACACAAAAATAAAAATCCGTGAGCAAAGCGAACACCGTAATTATTCATTATTCGTTATTCATTCTTCACTATTCATTAAGCGAAGCGTATTAGGAATTACCAAGGAATGCCGCACCAATAATGCCTGCGTCGTTGCCAAGCTCAGCAACTGTAATCTTTGTGTTCTTCTCAATCATTCTTGTGTAAACTTCCTTAGCAACCAAATCCTTGAGAGGTACCATAAGAGGGTCACCCTCGTTGCAGACACCGCCGCCGATGCAGAGAATGTCAGGTTGGAAAATGTTGATTACGCTTGTGATACCGCTTGCAAGGTACTTGATGTACTTGTCAACAACAGCCTTACCAGCTGCATCGCCTGCACGCATAGCGTCAAAAGCGTGACGTGCAGAGGAGTGACCGTCCCTCTCAGCGTATTCAGCCATAACTGTGCCTGGATTTTCAGCAATTGCCTGCTTTGTCATATTGATAAGACCTGTTGCAGAGGAGAATGTTTCGAAACAGCCCTTTCTGCCGCAAGTACACTGTGGGCCGTCAACCTCGATAACCATATGACCGATTTCTGTACCTGCAAGGTTGCGTCCTGTGAAGATTTTGCCGTCGATGATTACACCTGCGCCAACGCCTGTGCCCAGTGTGATGCAGACAGCGTCAGTTGCACCCTTTGCCGCACCTGCAACAAACTCACCGTAAGCAGCAGCGTTAGCGTCGTTAGCAACATAAACAGGCTTGTTGATGTGTTCCTGAATATATTCACGGATGGGCACGTTGCTGAAACCAAGGTTGTTGGAGTAAGGAATTGTGCCGTTGATGTTGTCAGCAATGCCCGGAGTACCGATACCAATCCATTCAACGTCGTCAATGGAAATACCTGCATTCTTTGCAGCCTCGATGCTTACAGCAGCCATATCGTCAGCAATTTCCTTTGCAGGACGAGGGCACTTTGTCTTTGTGGAAGCCTTTGCAATAATCTCGTAGTTTTCGTTTACCACGCCAGCCTTGATGTTTGTTCCGCCAAGGTCAATACCAATGTAATACTTCATAATCTTCTTCTCCTTTTAAATTAATCGTTTTTAACAATATTCCGCAGCCATACTCCCTTGATAACGAGAATAAGACCTATTGTAACCTTGATAATGTCCACGAATTGACAGCAGAAGTAAATGTTCAGTATGCCAAAATCCGTGAAGTTGACAAGCAGAAGCGCCGTTGGTATCGTGATACCCCAGACATAAGCACTGTCAAACAGGAATGTGACAAACGTCCTGCCGCCTGAACGCAGAGTAAAGTAGGTTGCGTGCATAAATGCCGCAAACGGCATAAACAGACCCGAAATCATAATCAGGCTTCCTGCCATACTTTTTACGCTGTCAGTAGTGTTGTAGAAGTTCGGGAACAGTCCCGAAAATGCCGCCATAAGTCCGCCCGTAACTGCACCTGCAAGTACCGTAAACACGATAAGCTTCGTGTCGGTTTCCCTTGCCTTTTTCATATCACCTGTGCCGAGAAGCTGACCCACAATAATTCCTACCGAGTTGCCCAGTGCAATGAAAATTACCGAGAACAGGTTGAAAATCGTTGAGGAAATATTCGTCGCCGCAACAACGTCAAGCCCTCTTTCGGAGTAGCACTTGTTCAGCACCGCCATACCTGCCGACCAAAGAAATTCATTTGCAAACAGCGGCAGACCGCTGATGAGAATTTTCTTTATCAGTTCAGGCGGAATACGCATATCCCTGAACGCACCGATGATAAACTCGTTTTCGTGCTTGTGTGCGTGAGTCCATACAACAACTATTATGCACTCAACAAATCTTGCGATAACCGTAGCAATTGCCGCACCCTTTACACCCATTGCAGGTGCACCAAGATGTCCGAAAATCAGCACCCAGTTCAGCGCAAGGTTTGTGAACACCGCCGCAAGTCCCGCAAACATAGGAGGCAAAGTCTTGTTTGTTTCACGAAGCGTCGAAGCGTAAACCTGAGAAATCGTAAACGGAATGAGTCCGATAATCATTACCGAAAGATATTCCTTGCCCGATTGAAGGGTCAGCGCCTTGTTGCCCTCCGTGCCCTCGCCTGTCAGGTACATCGTGATAAGCTCATCACGGAAAAAGTTCAGTATCAGCATACCGAACAGCAGTATTATCGTTGCAAGGATAACCTTGAAACGGAAGGTGTGCCTTACGCCCTCGGTGCTGCCCTTGCCGAAGAACTGTGCACCGAAAATGCCCGGTCCTGCAAGTATGCCGAATATACACAGGTTGAACACGAACAACAGCTGATTGACAATCGCCGTGCCCGACATCTGTTCCGTGCCCACCTGACCAATCATAATGTTGTCAAGCAGAGCAACAAAGTTTGTGATACCGTTCTGAATCATAATCGGAACGGCTATCGAGAAAATGGTTCTGTAGAATTTTTTATCGCCGAATAAGTTTTTAATGGTCATAATTATCATTCCTTGCTTATAAGGCACTACACCCTATAAACAGGTGAAATGCCGATTAATCTATTCTTGTAAATACGGATTTGAAATTGCCCGCAATTGTGTACTCGCCGCAGTTTGCAGGAACAAATACGCTGTCGCCCTTCTTGAGTGCAAGTGTTGTATCACCGCAGACAAGCTCAGCGTTGCCCTCAAGGATAAGTACGTTATGGAAGGACGTTTCGTCAGCATTGAAGCTTGCCTTTTCAGCCACGTCAACGGAGTAAACAGTGAAATACTCGCACTTTGAAAGCAGACGCTTTACCGCACCGTTTTCCTCGAAAGCTTCTGTTACAGGATAAGGCTTTGCAGGACAAAGGTCGGTAACCTCAACAGCCTTGTCAATGTGAAGTTCTCTCGGTTTGCCGTCAGCACCTACTCTGCCATAGTCGTAAATGCGATATGTAGTGTTGGAATTCTGCTGAATTTCAGCAATAAGAATACCCTTGCCGATAGCGTGGAGAGTACCCGCCTCAATGAAGAACACGTCACCTTTCTTTACAGGAACGGACTTTGTGATTTCGAGGAGAGTGTTGTCCTTTATTCTTGCGGCAAATTCGTCCTTGCTGACTTCCTTTTTGAAGCCGTAAAGAAGCTCTGCGCCTTCGTCGCAGTCAACGATATACCACATCTCTGTCTTGCCGTATTCGCCCTCAACACGCTGAGCATATTCGTTATTTGGGTGAACCTGAACGGAAAGATTGTCCTTAGCGTCGATAAGCTTTATGAGAATAGGGAACTGTTCGAAACGTCCGCAGTTTGTTCCGAGGACAGCCTTGCCCTCAGTTTCGATGTACTGTGCAAGAGTTTTGCCAGCGTGTTCGCCGTTTGCAACAACGGAATTTCCGTCCTTGTGACAGGAAAGCTCCCAGCTTTCGGCAACCTTGTCGTAGTCGCAGTCCTTGCCGAAGTCGTCACGAAGGCGTGTTCCGCCCCAGAGATAGTCCTTGAATGCAGGTGTAAGCTTTATTGGATACATAATAATACCTCCGAAAAAAACATTAAAATCCAACTTACAGTATACCATAAATACGCTTTACTGTCAATGATTACATACTGATGAAAAATGCACTTGAAAACGGGAAAAATATGTGTTACAATATTAGTATTATGAAAAAATATTGCTTTTTTATTATTCTGACCGCAGCTTTTCTCTGCGGCTGTGAAGGTAATAATGGTGTAGCGGAGTATGTCTATGAGGACTATTCGCCGCTGACGATTGTTACAACTGTAACCGAAGTGCCTGCCGATACCTACAGCGAATATATGGAAACCTATACTCCTGCCACTACTACAGGCACGGACGTATATTATTATCACGTTTCCCCCGAATGGGAGCACGGTATGGCAATTGCACAGCGTCCCGAAATGCCTGAAATTTTTTCGGACGGCAACTATATGGCGGACACTGCTATGACTATGGCACCTGCGCCGAAAGCTGAAAAGCCGATAACGGAAACCGCTTCCGTTACTACCGCTGTGCCCGCGGATGAACAGACTGATGAAACCATAACTACGGATACAGCTGTGTCTGAGCAGGTTTTTGAATTGCCTGCACCCGATACGGCTCACGTCAATTCTGCCGTGCCTGATACAGCGCCGACAAGGTTTGCCCCGTCGGAAACAACTGCTGAAACTACTACAGAATAATCTATCAAAGGAGTCTACATAAAAATGCCTATCAATATCCCAAACAACCTGCCTGCGTATGCGGTGCTGAACAATGAAAATATCTTCGTAATGACCGATACGGCTGCCGCTCATCAGGATATCCGTCCGCTGAGAATTGCCATAGTCAACCTTATGCCAAAGAAAATTGAGACGGAAACACAGATACTCCGCCTTCTTTCCAATACACCCTTGCAGGTTGATATCGAGCTTATACAGATGGCGAGCCACGTTACAAAAAATACTCCGATTGAGCACCTTACCAAGTTCTACAAAACCTTTGACGACGTAAAGGACCAGCGCTTTGACGGTCTTATCATAACAGGTGCACCTGTTGAGCAGATTCCTTTCGAGGACGTCGATTACTGGAAGGAACTCTGCGGAATTATGGAGTGGTCAAAGAAGAATGTCTATTCAACCTGGCATATCTGCTGGGGCGCACAGGCCGGACTCTACTATCATTATGATGTGCCTAAGTACGACCTGTCTGCAAAAATGTTCGGCGTATTTCCTCATAAGGCTGAGGTTGCAAACCATCCTCTGCTGAGAGGCTTTGATGAAAAATTCTTCGTACCTCATTCACGTCATACCGAGGTCAAGCGTATGGATGTTGAAAAAGTCAAGCAGCTTCATATTCTTGCTTCATCTCCCGAGTCGGGCGTGAATATTATTGCTGATGAAACGGAACGTCAGTTTTTTATAACAGGACATTTTGAGTACGACCGTTTCACACTTGCGAATGAGTATTTCCGTGACAAGGACAAGGGTCTGCCTATTGATGTGCCTAAGCATTATTTTCCGTACGACGACCCGTCCCAGCCGCCCCAGTTCAACTGGCGCGCACACGCAAATCTGCTTTTCTCAAACTGGCTTAATTACTGTGTTTATCAGAAAACGCCATTCAATCTTGAAGAGCTTGAACCGATTATATAAAACAGAAGGACACTCCCGACAGGAAGCGTCCTCAGTTTGTCGAAAAAGACTTTTCGACAATGAATAATGAATATTGAATAATGAAGAATGAATAATCAAGGAATTGCCTTCGGCAATAATATTAAAAATTTCCGCAAAGCGGACACCTTAACTATTCACTATTCATTATTCTTTATTCTTTATTCATTTTTCATTAGCCTGTCGACTTTATCGACAGGCTCAGGACACTCCCGACAGGAAGTGTCCTTTTTATCAGTCAGGAGCAATAAAAGGTGTACCAAAGGCAGGACGTATGCTGTATTCTGTATTGCTGTTTTAAGGTAATATTTTTAAACAGCTTTTGCTTAATTTTATTCAACATCAAAGTGTTTGTTTTAGTAACATAAACAAGTCCCGACTGTATAGAATATTTTAAAAATATTTGTAGCTTATTAACAAAAATAAGTTATTTTTAAAACAGCTATTGTAATTTTAACAAAAATAAGGTATAATATAATCAGGAAATTTATACGATTTTTATATTCTGGAACGGAGGGATTGATATTATGGCAGATATTAATACCACTTATGTACCGCCTGTTGACTGCGTAATTAACGTTACAATTACTACCAATTGTTCAGAGGTGTATATTACTGTTGACCCACCTGAAAACGGCGGAAAGGAAGTAACCTTTGAAGATATTATGCAGGAGCTTAGCAGTTATAAGGTTTGCTACGGCTTGAATATAGATGAAATAAAGCGTATTGCCAATAATCGTCTTTATAATGAGCGTACTCTCGTTGCCGAGTGGACCCCTGCTGTGAACGGTGTTGACGGAACAATTACTTACCGCTATGAAAAGCAGGTTAAAATTGCTCCTGTTGAAGATGAACACGGATTTGTTGATTATAAAAACCTCGGTCTTATCAGAACTATTCATAAGGGCGACGTTATTGCCGATATTACTCATCCGACAGAAGGTGAACCCGGTACTGACGTAAAGGGACAGACTCTCAGACAAATTCCGGGTAAAAAGGCTTCCTTTACTGTCGGAACAAATACCGAGCTTAACGAGGACGAAACCCAGATTGTTGCTTCAACCGACGGCAATATCAACTTCAAGAGCAATGCATTCGTTGTTGACCAGGTTGTAACTATTGCAGGCGATGTTGACGCTTCTGTAGGAAATATAAACTTTGTTGGTGACGTTATCGTCAAGGGCGAAGTGCTGGAGGGCTTCAAGATTTCCTCCAAGGGAAATATCGTTGTTTCAGGTAATGTTAACGGTGCAACTCTTGAATGTGACGGCAATATCATCATAAAGAAAGGCTGCATAAATTCCAAAATTACTGCTCACGGCTCTGTAACAATTAATTTCTGTGAGCACTCAAACATACGCTGTGACGGTGACCTTTCTTCTTCCAACTTCGTAATCTGTGATGTTTACTGCGGCAACCTCAGCGTAAAGGGTACACACGGCGGTCTTATGGGAGGTTCATATACAAGTCTTACAAGCGTTGAAATTCCAAATATCGGTACAAAGAACTATACACCTACCGTGCTGACTGTAGGCGATAATGCTTTGCTTGCAGAGGAAAAAACAGGCTTGCTTAATGATATGGAAAAGCTGAAGAAAACTATCGATGACCTGACGCTGGTTATCAACTTCCTTAACGAGAAGAAGAAAGAGCTTCATACTCTGCCTGAGGAGAAAGAGCAAATGCTTGGCAATGCCTGCCGTCAGAAAATCGTTATGGGTATGGATATCAAGAAAATTCAGAAGCGTATTGACGAGATTGATACGTCCCTTTCTAACAAGCAGTTCCTTTCAATCGGCTGCAAGGGATATATGTACCCGGGTGTAAAGATTATCATTAATGACCAGGTGTTCAAGGTTGAAGCGGAATACGTCCGCACAAGAGTTTCAATCAGTGAGGATGGTATTATCCACTCTGCACCGCTGTAAAAATATGCTGTACAAAGGGAAGATTATGGTCTTCCCTTTGTTGAATTTATTGGAGGTAACTATGCCGTTTTCTGCACAATCACTTGATTTTCTCGTGGAAAATATGCTCAACGACAGCCGTGTATGGTACAATGAGCATAAGGAGGACTACAAAAAATTAATTGCTGACCCATTTGCCGAATTTGTAACGTCTATGACAGGGGCAATGCTTGAAATTGACGATAGGTTTGAGTGCAACCCCAAGAAGATTTCCCGTCTTTACCGTGACGCACGTTACGCACGGGGCAAGTCAACCTTCCGTGACTATGTGTGGTACAGCTTCCGTCATCCGAAGGGAGAGAGGGCGTTGCCCGAATTCTATTTCAGTATCTCGCCGAGCGGTATGGACTACGGCTGCGGATTTTACTGTGCTGGCACGGACACGCTGGAGTCGATGAGAAAGCTGATACTTGCCGATGACAAAAGCTTCAAGGCGGCACTTAAAGCGTACAAAAATCAGGACGTTTTCACGCTGTATGGTGATTTGTACAAGCGTAACCGTTACCCTGAGGAAAGTGCCGATAAGCAGGACTGGCTTAACCGAAAGAGTATGGGTGTAAGCTGTGAAAGCAAGGATTTCAATTTGTTGTTCAGCGATAAGCTGGCGGAGAAGATTGCCGCAGATTTCAAGGCAATTGCACCGATTTACCATTTCTATATGAAGGCGGAAATGGAGAAGGAGAACTATTAATGAATAGTGAATAATGAATAATTAATGTGTCCGCCTGCGGCGGACGGATTTCAATATACAAAAAACTCCAAAGAGAATTTGAACGCTCTTTGGAGTTTTTAAGTTATGTATTAGTTTGGGGTTGGCTGGTTGGGGAGGTGGATTTGGGAAAATTCACTTTCAAGAAGTTCGTGCATTCCCAATTCATTTTGCATTGCAATGTCGGCTTTTGCCTGGTCACTGAAATAATCAATCGGGTCAACGTATTCGCCGTCAATGCAAAGCTCAAGATGAAGGTGCGGTCCTGTTGACTCACCTGTTGAGCCGACATATCCGATAAGGTCGCCTTGTTTGACCTCATCGCCCTCGTTTACAACAACCTCGCTGAGATGTGCGTAAAATGTGTTTACATCGGTGTAATGACGTATAGTAACGGTTTTGCCGTCGCCTGTGTCAGCGTCAACGGGAACAATTACAGTGCCCGAAGCAGCGGCATAAACAGGCGTGCCCTCGTCAGCCTTGAAGTCGATACCCTTGTGGAATTTGTTTGTTACATAGCCGTAAGGTGCGGAGATTTCGCCATCAACGGGAGCGGTTAAATACAGCATAAAGGAGGAGGTCATTTGGTCGGTTGCCTCTCTCATTATTGATGTAAGACATTCCCACAGTTCTTCTTCTGTGCAGGTTGCCTTGATATCAATTACGCAGCTTCCGCAGTCAACACGAAAATCAAAGCTGTTTATCTCGTCAGCAGGCTTGTCCTCTGCGGCATAATTTTTCATCATACTGCGTACAAGGTCAAAGATGTATACAGGTTTATCCTCCTCATACAAATAATTGAATTCATAATTATAGTTCTGAAATCTAAAAAGAATTTCCTTTCCCGTATTTTCACCGAGCATATCGCTGTACCACATATACATTGTTTTGCGGACGATTTCATCATCAACTTTTATTTCAACATAGTCGGTAAGTCCGTTTGTGTCGCCCTCTATCAAAGTCATATCTCCGATTTGTCTTTTTCTTGGAACAAATTTACCGAAGGGTTCAATATTCCATAGCTGACCAAGCGTCATACCGCTTCGTCTGAAATCTTCTGTGGAATAGAATTCATCAATTGTCAGCTTACGCTCAATAAGCATTTCGGTGATTTCGTAGGCTTCTTTGTAACCAACACCTAAAAACAGCAGAGAATAGCCGTAATTGCCAATGACAAAATCAGCCTTGAATTCAGTTCTTTTTTCTTCTGATGTTGAATCAAAACTGTTATTTGTTTCATAGCCGTAAACCTCGACCCCGTTTATAATTTCGGGGCTTGCATTTTCGGGGAAAATCGGTTGTTCATCATATATCGGATATACCTGCAAATAGACGTTGTTGAAGGTAGATAAGTATCTATTAAGAAGATTTGTAGAAAAGTAAATAATATTATCATTTCTGTCAAAGTGGAGCAATGATTCTAAAGGCTCACGGTCAGAATTCAGGTCTATGATTTCATTTATATATTCGTCAGGCAGATTAACACTGTAATATTCGGTATGCTCAGGCTGGATAATTGCTTCTGATTTGTCACCGTCAAAATATTTCTGGTATTGCAGGTTTTCACCGTATTGCCCTGAAGTTATTCCCTTTGAAATATCAAACTTATCAATAGAAAGCTTGCTTTCGATAATCATTTCAATCATTTCAACAGCTTCCTTGTAGCCAATGTTGAAAAAATCAATGCTGTACATCTGCTCATTCATAATAAAATCTGCGCATAAGTCACCTTCGTTTTCATAGCCATAAATTTCAACACCGTTCAGAATTTCGGGAGAAAAATGTTCTTCTTTTTCTGTAATCTCATATGCATTATTGATGCCGAATAAAGCAGTTTTTTCAAAACCTTCTTTTGTTTTTCCTGCATTGATTGAAAATGTTAAATTATTCGGCACACCATTTTTGTCCGTATAAATAACCGCACCGCTTGGTCTGTATCCAAAATCAAAATTAACAATTTTCTCGGTATAGTCATTTGGAAAAATAACCTTTGAATAAATAAGGTCAGGGTGTGTTCCTCTCGGAAGTGCTGTATCCTTATCCCCGTCAAAATACTTCCAATACCGCAAATTCTCGTTATACTCGTCCAATTCCGCAACAGTTGTAACGTCTGCAACCTCAGTAGCAACCATATTGTCAACTGCCGTTTCGTGCTGACGTGCCGCAAAGAACAAGCCGCACACAACCGCCGCTGCTGCCACAAAAGGTATCACAAAGGGAAATCTTCTGACAGGCTGTATTTTCTGTTCGAATACTTCCTCGATATATTTGTCGTCCGCAAGGGAAATCATTCTTTCAAGTTCGTATTCAGTCATCGTCTGACACCTCTTTCTTCAAGATACTTTTTCAGCTTTTTTCGTGTACGGCAGAGAACGGTTTCCGTTTTGCTGACAGTTATTCCGCAGCTGTCGGCAATTTCCCGTGCAGAGTGGAAATACCAGTACCGCAGAATAAAAATCCGCCTTGTTTCCTCGGTAAGCGTGCTGAGAAAACCGTTGATAAGGTCGGATAATTCATTGTCGCTGTAGACGTGCTGTTCATCTGAAACAAGCTCGCCGATTTCTTCAAGTGAAACGGTAACGTCTTTACAGCGCTTCTCCGCCGTGATAAAGTGATATTTTTTCAGCGCCTGATTTCGTGCAATGCGAAGCAGGAATGCACGAAGATTTGACGGCTTTTGCGGCGGAATAACCTGCCATACCGCCATATATGTATCATTTTCACATTCCTCGGCATCCGACTTATCCGCAAGCATACGTTTTATTACGCCCTTTACAAGCGCACCGTATTTGCTTCGCAGCTGTTTTACAGCCTCCTCAGAGCGTTCGTTGAACAGCCCGATTATTTTTTCGTCCTCCATTGCGTTACCCCCTTTCACTTGATAAGTACCTTTTAATATGCAAAACCTTGCAAAAAAATCCTGCTTTGACAAGCAAAGCAGGAAAAATTATTCAGTATAAACCTCAGGATAAATTGCCCTTGCAATTTCGTAAATGCTTTCAGTAATCAGATTAGAGTAATGAATTTCGCCAATCTGATACAATGCATTGTTCTTTAGCGCATTAATGCTTGTCCAGTCAGGTCTTGCGGAAATTTCACTCAGGTCGTACCCGTTATAATTAACCTTTGTGAGAATTACATCAGGATTTGCTGCAACAACCTCGCTTAATTCAATGTCAGCAACACCGCTTTTTGCTGCAAAAATGTTTTCTGCCCCAATAAGTGAAATAATTTCATTTTCGATTGTGCCGCTTCCGTATGCAGTTGAATTCGGGATATCATTTTCTTCAAAGTAGACCTTGCGGCGTACTCCGATTGTTTCCGCAGCTGTCATAATGTCAACAATTGTCTTGTCAATTCCGTCAATAATTTCAGTGCCTTTGTTTTTTACCGAAAGATATGATGCAAGAAATTCTATGTCAAGCTTAATACCTTCAAGCGTTGCAGATTGGGGCACGCATATAACATTGATACCTGCATTTTTCAGTGTGGTGTAAACATTGTCGGAGGAATTTCCGCTGAGTATTACCACGTCAGGTTCATAATCTTCAAGTGCAGAGGCTGTAATGATTTTTTTGTTCAGGGTGCATATGGAGGGACTTATTCCCGTAACATCTGCCGAATCCTTGTCAGCAGCAACAATCTTGCCGCCGAGACCAAGACCTATAAGGATTTCCGTAATCGACTCAGACCCTGAAACAATACGGTTGATATCAGCAGGTGCTTCCACAAGAGTTCCCTCACGGTCAAGAACAAGGGCAGCAATAGGTTTTTCGCCTGTTTCTGCTATGATGTCATCACCTGCAGCGGTGATAAGCTCATCTTCAACAATCGTTGTTTCTGTAGACTGTTTCAGAAGCTCAATGTCAGCGGTAGTAATTTCTCCGCCCTCTTTTGTATAGTCGTCACGGCAGGCGGAAAAGCTTATAGTAATTAACGCCGCAGTAATAAGTGCAGCAATTTTTGTAAATCTCATAAAATGCTCCTTGCTTTTACAGCATACCCATTGCAGGGATAAACTGCATAAAATACAGAATTGCGGAAGGTAGTGCCATAAGCACAATGAACAGCACAAGCAGCAGCGCCGACGTGCCGCCCTTGCGCACGATTTCGCCCCTTGTATCCCTGCCGTCGGATTTTTCCTTTACACGCTTGATTTTCTTCACAGCGCTGCGGAAGTAGAATTTGTTTGCATTGAAACCAAGCAGAAACATCAGTGAATAGAAGATTATATATCCAATCATAATAACACCGCTGAAAGCGCTGCTTGTGATATCAATTGAAGAAACTGCTTCGGAAAGTGCACCCAGTCCTTCAACCTGTGAAAGTCCGACAATTGTCTGAGGAATTTGTGAGATAATTCTTCCTATCCACGCAGCAAGTGCGATAAGCGGCATTTTGCGGTAGGAAAAATAAAGCTCAGGGAAAAGCATAGCACAGAAATTCCAGCTGAGAGAGTGCCCTGTTTCTTTTATACGCTTGAAAATCGGCAGGTAATAGTGGGTGTTTGAACCGACAAAATCGCCTAAGTCAGCCATTTTCACGCCCTCAACATCTTCATCGGGATTGAAACCGCAGAGTGGGTCAGAGAAGTTGATGATGTAAGCATTCATTCCCGGAAAGCTGTTCATATTTGCATTGTAAGCGTCAGGATTTTCGTTTATATCAACACCGCGGTATGTCTGCTTGGCAAAGTCGCTGTCACTGCGTATGTTTTCGGAGGGCATACCACACCTGCGGCAGAAAAGGGTCAGGGGAGGGTTAACATTTCCGCAGTGACGGCATACAACCGCCTTGTTTTCTTCCTCTGAGCTGCCTGTATCATAAGCAGGCTTCCAGCTTCCGCCTGTTTTATGCAGAGTCGTATTAACGCATTTTCCTTCTTTATTGTAGCAGTCACGGTGATAGGGAGTGCCGCATTCGGGGCAGACTACAATATCATCATCCGTGCTGAATTTTTCACTGCACACAATACATCGTGTACCAATATATTCTGACATCTGATAAGCCTCCATAGAAATATATGTTAAAAACAGTATACCACATTTTTTCAGGAATAACAAGCAATTTCGCAAGGTTTCATCAACCTGTCACATAAAACAAGCCTGTGCGGCTTGACAAACAATGGCAACAGTTGTAAAATATATATTAATTATTCATTTGTTTAAGGAGTGAGCTGTAATAAAAAGAAAGCTGAAAAATCTGTTCAAAATCATATTCGGCAGAACTATGGTTGTGGTTCTCGGACTTGCACTGCAGATTGCAATAATCGTAGTCGGACTTAACTTTTTCAGTGACAGCTTTGCTTATTTTTCCGTAGCCTCAATAATTCTGTCAGCGATTGTGCTGATATGGATTATCAACGATAAAACAAACCCGTATTTCAAGCTTGCGTGGGTTGTACCTGTAATGCTGATACCTGTTTTCGGTACGGTTATGTATCTGTTTGCAAAGCTTGAGCTTGGCACGCATATTATGAACAGCCGCATACTTGACCTGATTGATAAAAGCTCGCCTGCTATTCCGCAGAACAAGGTTACCCTTGAGGAGCTGGAGGAAATAAGCTTGCAGGAGCGCAATCTTGCGGTTTATATGAAGCTTCACGCAGGATATCCCGTGTGGAAGAACACCTATGCGGAGTATTATTCCGTTGGCGAGGACGCTTTCGCTTCGATGATTGATGAGCTTGAAAAGGCGGAAAAGTTCATTTTTATGGAGTATTTCATCGTCGAGCAGGGCGAGATGTGGGATACAATTCTGGAAATTCTTGTCCGTAAGGCAGGTCAGGGCGTTGACGTAAGATTTATGTATGACGGAATGTGCAGCCTTACTCTTGTGCCGTACAACTATCCTAAGCAGCTGACGGCAAAGGGAATAAAGTGCAGAATTTTTTCTCCCATAAAGCCTGTGCTTTCTACCGTACAGAACAACCGTGACCACAGAAAAATTATGGTTATTGACGGTCACACCGCTTTTACAGGCGGAATAAATCTTGCTGACGAGTATATCAACAGACGTGAACGCTTCGGACACTGGAAGGACAATGCCGTTATGATAAAGGGCGAGGCGGTGGCAAGCTTCACGATTATGTTCCTGCAAAGCTGGAATATAAACGACTATGGCAAGGAAGATAAATACGAGCAGTTTATCCGCACGGACTTTCCTGAGCTTTCCGAAAAAAATCTCTGCACGGACGGCTTCGTGCTTCCTTACGGAGACAGTCCGCTGGACAACGAAAACGTGGGGCAGACGGTTTATATGGACATTATAAACCGTGCCGAGAAATATGTGCATATTATGACGCCGTACCTCATTCTTGACAATGAAATGATACAGGCGCTTACCTATGCGGCAAAGCGCGGGGTTGACGTAAAGATAATTATGCCGCATATTCCTGACAAGAAATACGCTTACCTGCTGGCACGTTCCTATTATATGGAGCTTATACGCTGCGGAGTGAGTATTTATGAATATATACCTGGATTTATCCACTCAAAGGCATTTGCAAGCGACGGAACAAAGGGTGTTGTGGGGTCAATAAATCTCGATTACAGAAGTCTGTTCCTGCATTTTGAATGTGCGTGCTATTTCTTCAACAGTCCCGTTGTTGGGCAGATTGAGCAGGATATGCAGGAAACATTGAAAAAATGCGTGGAGATAACCCTTAACGACTGCCTTAAATACAATATTTTCAAACAGCTTGCAGGACGTGTTCTGCGACTTTTTGCACCGCTGATGTAAAATGAACCTTTAAGCTTATGGAGGAAGAATTATGACGCTGGATAAAAAAACAATTTGGAAAATAATCGGAATTATAACTGCTGCGGCAATCATTTTTGCTGTTTTCCGCAACTTTACCGCTGTACTTGGCTTCCTGAAAGGTGTGGCAGCAATATTCCTTCCATTTGCGGTTGGTGCGGCAATTGCATTTGTGGTCAATGTGCCGATGCGTGCGATTGAAAAGGTGCTTTTCCCGAAAAGCAAAAAGCTTGAAAAGGTACGACGTCCCCTTGCACTGGTGCTTACCATTCTTGCAATTTTAGCAATCGTATCAGCGGTAGTAATACTCGTTGTGCCTCAGCTTGGTGAAACCTTCAAGACGCTGGGAAGCAAAATTCCTGCGTTTATGGCAAAGGCTGAGGAATACATTGAGGGAGTTTTCAAGGACTACCCGCAAATTCAAAGTACGCTTACGGGATTGAGCCTTGATTGGGGCGGAATTGTGGCTTCTGTTTCAGGCTGGGTACAGAACGGTGTTACATCTACAATAGACGTTGTTGCAAGCACGGTAAACGGCATAGTTTCCGCATTTATCGGCTTTGTGTTTGCAATATATATTCTTCTGCAGAAAGAGCGTCTCGGTAATCAGGCAAAAATGATTCTGTATGCGCTTACTCCCGAAAAGCTTGCTGACAGGGCACTTGAAATCGCTGCACAGGCAAGCAGAACATTTTCAAATTTCCTTTCGGGACAGTGCCTTGAAGCGGTTATTCTCGGCTGTATGTTTGCGGTTGTAATGCTTATTCTGAGAATGAATTATGTAGCCCTCATCAGTGTACTTATCGCTTTCACTGCACTTATTCCGCTGGTCGGCGCATTTATCGGCTGTTTTGTGGGCGCATTCCTTATCTTTATGGACAACCCTGTGCAGGCGCTTGTTTTCGTGATTGTGTTCCTTGTTATTCAGCAGATTGAGGGTAATCTCATCTATCCTAAGGTTGTTGGTGAAAGCGTCGGACTTCCTGCAATGTGGGTGCTTTTTGTAGTAACAATCGGCGGTAAGCTTATGGGTGTTATGGGTATGCTTGTTATGATACCTGCTTCTTCGGTTGTATATGCACTGTTCCGTGAATTTATCGTGAAGAAGCTTCACACAAAGAGCACGCGTGTGCAGAAAATGTTTTTCAGGCGTGTTCAGACTAAAGCCGCACAGAATTCGAATGCGGCTTCTAAAAAGAACGGGGATGCAAAATAATGTTAGAAAGAAAATCCACGCTGCTGATAAAGCGTGTTTTGCAGACTGCACCTCTCGTTATGGTAGGTATATGCGTGCTTATTTACTTTGCATTTTTCAGAGGCGTAACTGTAGAGGATATCCTGAAATTTACCCCTGAAAATCTGTGGCTTGCGGCATTGGTTATGGTAGGACTTTTTGCGCTGAAATCGCTGTCAATGTTCTTTCCTATGCTGGTGCTGATTGCCGCAACAGGAAGCATTTTTCCGAGCGTTGTTCCTGCAATTTTTGTGAACAGCATAGGTGTTGCGGTAATGCTTCTGATACCGTATGCAATAGGTCGCTTTGCTGAAAAGGATTTTGTTCAGGGACTTATAAACAAGAATAAAAATGCCGACAAGCTTCGGGAAATCAAGGCGGAAAATGAGCTGTTCATTGCATATTTCCTCAGGGTGATAAATATTCTGCCCTGCGACTTGGTAAGTATGTTTCTCGGGTCAACGGGCTTTGGCTTTGTAAAATATCTTGCAGGTTCATTTGCAGGTGTATTTCCTGGTATGGTTGCAACAACAATTATCGGTGCAAATATGAGTGACCCCACATCTCCTGCATTCTGGATTGCAGTAGGTACAGAGGTCGTGTTTGCAGTATCATCAACGCTTGCATATTATTTTTACAAAAAGAAAAAGGCATAATAAAACGGTCGTTACATTTTTGTGTAACGACCGTTGAGTCTGTCGATAAAGTCGACAGACTAATGAAAAATGAATAAAGAATAATGAATAGTGAATAGTTAAGGTGTCCGCTTTGCGGACATTTTTAATATCATTGCCGAAGGCAATTCCTTAATTATTCATTATTCAATATTCACTATT
>JAFQIY010000062.1 GCA_017415165.1 Oscillospiraceae bacterium
CCCTTGAAGCTATGAAAAAGGCAGGTCTTTTCGACGAGGTAGGCGAAGAAAACTTCTGTATGCATATAGATGATGCATTACTTTGCGCTAAAAAATAGTTATTAATATATAATAAATAAAAATACTTGATTATTCCCCTTATAAATGGTAAAATCCGTTTATAAGGGGATTTTTTCCTTTCAAAGGAGGTATTTTTATGAATACTGTAAAAAAAGCATTATGTATTTTACTCTCGGCTTTACTTGTTATCACGGTGCTTCCTTTTGCTGTGATTGAGGTTACCGCTCTCAGCGACATCACCTACTATCTTGATGCCGAAAACGGTGACAACTCGAATTCGGGTACAAGTCCCGACGAAGCGTGGAAGGACCTCGGGGGCTTTGCAAATGAGGGAGTTATCCTTGATGCGGGTGTGAGCGTGCTGTTCAGGTGCGGCGGTACATACGATTTCAATGTAACTCTCGAAGGTCTTTGCGGTACTGAAGAGCATCCCTTTGTAATCTCGTCCTACGGCGAGGGACAGAGACCTGTTCTCACTACCGAAGCTTATGACGAGGTGCTCACTCTCATAGACTGCTCCTACATCACAATATCCGACCTCGAAATGGTAGCTCCCAACGGCGGCGGTATATGGATTGATACAATAAACAAAGAATCCGTGGGTATCACAATAGACAATGTTTATTTCCACGGTATGCCCAACGGTACTGTAAACAACAGAGATGACCAGTCAAACGGTGCGGCACCTGCAAGAGCCGCAGTTATGGTAAAGGGGCTTCCCGCGCATTCAAGATATGCGGTAAATGACCTCACAATCACAAACTGCGAGGTTTATGACTGTGCAAACGGCTTTATGATATGGGGCTCCTGGAACGACGAACAGAATCCCTGGTGTACACCCGATAAAATCGATCCCGTATACAACACAGGTCTTCTTATCTCCGACTGCTATTTCCACGATATGGATGCAGAGGCTGTTATCATCGGTATATGTGACGGTGCTTTAGTCACAAACTGCCGTGCTATTGATACCTGTCAGGGTGTTGGTCTTGACGAAAACGGTGAAATTCAGTATTTCACGGCGGCTATGTGGTTCTGGGGAAGCGTTAACAGCACAATTCAGTACTGCGAAATCGCAGGTCAGAAGAACTACGGTGACGGTATGGCTGTTGACTTTGACTCACACACACATAACTGCACATATCAGTACATCTATTCTCACGATAATATGAGATTTATGTGCAACAACGCAAAGGACGACACTCCTCAGCAGAACAACACCGTAAGATACTGTCTTTCAGTAAACGATAACGGCGGCAGAAGTGCTATTGCTTCGGGCAACGGTGAAAACGGACTTAATTTCTATAACAACACAATCATCAACTGTGCAGATTTCCATATGCGTCATCTCACAAACAGCTTTGTTGCAAACAATATAATCATTCCCGAGGACGGCTGCATAATCCTCTATAATCTCACGGAAGAGCTTTCCGCAAACAATACCTACGAAAACAACTGCTACTACAACACAATAAATCCCGTTGTTGATGCTTTATCAAAGAACATTCTTCCCAACTTTGCAGGCGGTACAGATGCTCTCACAGCATACGAATTAGTTGAAGGCTCCTCGCTTATAGGTGCGGGAACAAAGGTTGAAGACGGTCTTACACTCGACATTTTCGGCAACGAAATCACAAGCAGCAACATCGGCTGCTACGGCGGTACAGGCGTTGCGGCTACCGAAAATTCAGTTGATTCGGAAAATGAAAACATTTTTATAAGACTTGCAAAATTCGTTGAATGTGTTTTCAAGATTCTTGTTCAGGAAATCAAAGAATTAATAGAAGATATCTAATTAAATCAAAAGAAAAGGAGA
>JAFQIY010000063.1 GCA_017415165.1 Oscillospiraceae bacterium
AAGTAATTTCCCATATAGGGCTATAGCCCTATATGGGAAATTAGACTGAAAGTCTTTGGAAAGGGGTCTGGGGAAGAACCTTTCTTCAGAAAGGTTTGCCCCAGTGGTCTCCGCAATACTTCTGTATGGTCAGTATCCTTACGGAAGCAGCTTTGTTTTTACTGATTAAGTCTGAAATGCACGGGAATACCGTTCATATATTCAATCTTAGGCTCGCCCTGAATAAGCGGCAGGAAATAGTTGAGTGCGTCAACTGTAACATTGTTGCCCTTGGAGTTAATCCACTCGGACGGGAAAAACTTTTCCTTGTTTGCAATGCCGCTGATATCTGCGGATACGACCTCAACACGGTATGGGTTGTTGCTGATACGCTTGAAAATCATCATCACGCCGCTTTCGCCCCTGAGTGCTGCTCTTACAGCTTCCTCACCGATTGTCTTTGCCTCTGTGATATCAGTAAGTGAAGCAATGTGCGAGCTGCACCTCTGCATAACGTTCAGCTCAATGGAACGAACCTTGCAGCCGATATTTGCGCCGACAATCTTTTCAAGATACTTGCCCACGCCTGAAAGGTACTTATGACCGAATGCGTCGGTAAGCTCGGAGGAAAATCCGCTTGCGAGGTATTTTTCATCGTCAAACTTGATACCCTCGGAAACAGCGATGATAACAGCCTTGTATTTCTGCTGAGCAATGCGGATATCCTCCAGGAACTTCTCAATGGAAAATTCAGACTCAGGCAGATAGATGAGGTGCGGTGCAGGCTCACCGTTTGCACGGAGCACACAGGAAGAAGCTGTAAGCCAGCCAGCGTCACGCCCCATAATTTCCACGATTGTTACGGATGGAATTGAGTAAACACGGCTGTCACGGATAATTTCCTGCATAGAGGTTGCAACATATTTTGCAGCTGAGCCGAAGCCCGGAGTATGGTCTGTAGCCATAACGTCATTATCGATTGTTTTCGGCACGCCCACAACCTTGATATCAATATTGTTTGCTCTGAACCACTTGTCCAGCTTCATAACCGTGTCCATAGAGTCGTTGCCGCCGATGTAGAAGAAAGCCTTGATGTTATGCTGTGCAAAAACTTCAGCGGCTCTGCGGTAATCGGAGTCGTCCTCATCAGCATTTTTCAGCTTGAAACGGCAGGAGCCGAGAACAGTGGACGGAGTTTTCATAAGCAGGTCTACATCATACTCAGAGGTAAGAATTTTCTGAAGGTCAACAAATTCGTCACGGAGAACGCCCTCGATACCGTTTATCGAGCCGTAGATTGTTCCGATTTCCTCACATTCGAGAGCAGCGGTAAAAACACCTGCCAGTGAAGAATTGATTGCAGCGGTAGGACCGCCTGACTGTGCAACAGCGATATTAAACATAGTAACTAACCTGCCTTTTTATTATTCCGAAAAAACATCTGTAATTATTATACCACGTTTCAGACAGATATTTCTATGTCAATTCACAACATATTTACAGCACTTTTCAGGGACTGCTTGAACTGATTTGTGCAGTAAAGGATTACATCAGACGCATAAAAACGAAACCACTCTCACCTAAGTGAAAGTGGTTTGATTTGTTTATACAGCCTTGCAATGAAGTTCAACAAGATTTTCGCCAACTTCAGTAATAGCAAGCTCTCCGCCGTCAGGCGCTGCAGCCATAATCTTTCCTCTGCCCTCATAGAAAACGTCAATTGCGGAAATTACTGCACTGCCACTGCCTGAACCGATACCAAGCTCCACAGACGCAGCCGTATAAAGCTTCATCTTTGCACTGTTAATCTGTACGTTGCCTGAGCCTGTTCTGTCACCGATACCTGTTACATCGTTGCCCTCACAGCGGATATTGTAGTCACCCTCATTGATTACTACATCAACGTTTCCGCCCAGTGCGCCGATTACCGCCGCTTCCTTTGCATTTGCGGAAAGCTCATATTTGCCCTTATTGAATACAACCTTGCCGCTTCCGCCATCAAGGACACCAACTGCACAGCACCTGTTGCCTGAGCATACCGCCTTGATATCCGTTCCTGCGGTTACGGTTGTATTGCCGCTGATTGAACCGATACCAACAACGTTTCTTCCTGCATTTTCGAGGAAAATGCTGCCGCCGCTGACATCAATTGCGGCAGTACCCGATACTGAGCCTACAGCAATAATATTTATACCCCTCAGCTCTGTTGTAACCTTACCCGAAATAATCTCAATAAGAGAATTTTCACTTCCGACGCTTCCTCCGATACCTACTATGTTGCTTGTTTCAACATAAATATCAAGAGCGCCCGTATGTTCAAGACGTATCTTGCCATAATCCTGGAAGTAGTTTCCTCCCAGTACAGTACCGTCGTCGCTGCTGACGTCAAGCCGCAGTGAGCCATCGCCCTTGAGCACAAAGCTGCTGGTTTCGGGCACTCTTATGCCCTCGTAGCTGAACACATTCTGTCCGTTGATTTCAAGTGTTACATCGCAATTTTTACCCAGCGTAAGCACAGGACCTTCCAGACCGAAGATATTTACATCTGTTATTCTGATTGTGCCGCAGTAACCGTCCTCGCAGACGATACGCATATTTACCGAGCGCATCGGATTGCTCTTGAAGTTAACCTCAGGTGAAACCGCAACAATATCGGTGTAGCCCTGTACCGCAAGTGTTTCGATATCAAGACAGCTGTCATCCTCAACCCTGTAAACCTTTTTCTTATAGCTTACATTCTTGAGATTGATATCAAGAAGTTCATTTCTGATATCCGTAGCAATATCCGAAAGAATAACAGGACTAGGTCTGCCTGTGTAATAGCCCTGAATATAGTCAATTCCCAATGTAATAACAGTTTCAAGCTCGCCCCTTGTTTCGATGCCCTCGCTGAGAGTCTTTATGCCGTGATTCTTCGCAAAGTTAATCAGGTTCGCAACAAGGTGACGCTTCTGTGAGTCGTTGTCGATATTGGATACAATAGAACGGTCAATCTTGATAAAGTCAGGCTGGATTGAAAGCAGCGTAGACTCATTTGCGTAGCCCGTGCCATAATCGTCAAGAGCAAAGAGAGCGTGCTTGCTGCTGTATCTTTTTCTCATCAGCTCAATGCTTTCGGGCGTAATCTGGCTGCCCTCGGTTATTTCGATTATCAGCTTTTCGAATACATTTCCGTATTTTGCAAAAATCTCCTCGTACTCATCATCCGTGATAAAACAGTTCGGTATTGTATTTATAAACAAGCGCTTGCCCTGAAAACGCACCACGTTTTCGGAAAGGAATTTCAGCAGATTGCTCATAGTAAGACATTCAATCTTATCCGACACATTCTGCTCCCTTGCGATTGTTATGACTTCAATAGGTGAAAGTCTTATACCATTGATTTCGTGAGGGCGCATAAGTGCCTCATAGCCGAACACCTCACCTGTTCTTGCGTCAACAACAGGCTGGAAATGGTAGTCAATTTTATCATCATTTACAATAGTATTGAACACCTGAATTTTTTCAAAGTCGTGTGCACGCAGTACATAGTTTGCCTGATCAAATTTTACAGGTGCAGCCACTGCGGAGGTCTTTGCCTCATATGCAGCATAGTCTGACGCAGCAAGCATTGCCACAGCATCTGACTCTCGGTCGTTGAAAAGTGCGTAACCGCAGTAAACGTGGATATATTCGCTGTTGTCCGATTCCCTGAAGATTTCCGAAAGTCCGTTGAAAATCTTGTCAGCGTATTTTTTGCAGCCTTCCTCATATGTATCCGTCAGTAGCAGGCACATTTCATTTGTCGAAGTTCTTCCCGCAAAAGCATTGTGAGGGTTCTCAAAGCGCTTGATAAATGCAGCCGCCTTTGCAACAACCTTATCTGCGGCAGTTGTGCCCTTGAATGATGAAACCTTGTCAACACCGCTGATGATTATGCTTATGAGACCGATTTCGCCCCTGTTGTTTTCCGTCACAGCACGCACCTTGGCAATGAATGCGTCACGGCACAGCATACCCGTATCGCTGTCATAGTATTTGAGGCTCTTGATAATATTACGGCAGGAAACATATTCCGAAACATCGGAAATCATTGTAAACTCATAATAGTCATTCTCAAAGGTTGAAATTCGCACCCAGCTCTCGGGGCGTGCAGCCATATAGATATCGGGACCCGCATCCGACGGACTCGAAACGAGCTCAGTCATTATCTTCTTGTAATCCACATCGTCCACAATTTCACTTGCAACCTCGATACCCGTAATCGAGGAAAACTTTGAGGAAATAAATGCAGTTTCGTCCTGCTTGTTATACTTTACCTCAGCATACCCCGATATTCTGCCGATGATTTCCTCAATGCTTCTGAATTTATCCTCGAAAACAACAAATATTTTTTTCAGCAGCAGTATCATACCTATTGTTGCAAGCACAGCAACTGTAATTGCCACACTTTCAAATGTTTCAAGGAAAGCTGCCGCCAATGTCAGCGCAAACAACAGTCCCACACCTGAATACAACAATATTTTCAGCGTCTTTATCCGCTTTTTCTCGTCTTTCATAAGCCACCTCAGATTTATTTTATATAAGTTTAAACAGACTATTAAGAATGAGTAAATTAGTATTATAATTATATAATATTTCCTTAAAAATATCAATATCTTTCCATTGCTTTTGTCAGTTTGCACAATATAATTAACGATATAAACAAATTGCACACCTGCTTTTTTGCAGATGTGCAACAATTTTTTATTCAAGCGGATAATTTTTCAGGTCAGGAAGTTCTTCAAGTGTAAGGGTTCTGTCGCTCTGATAAGCCTTGTCAAGAGTTTCAAGGGAGGTATACTCATCATTGAGAAAACCGTTTTTCAGAGTAAATGGGTCACTCCACGTTCCCCAGTAAAGCCAGCGGCTGTTTGTGTCCATAACCTTGTCAGGGTCCATTACACAGCCGTTTTCCGAAAGTGCAACAAGCTTGTTTTCGCCCGGAACCTCCGCAAGCTGTGCAAAGCTTCCGCTGAAGCTTGAGTCAACGAGGTTGCCTGCGTAGATATCAGTTGAAATGATGTCCACGGTTTCATCGCCCGGATACCACTCAGGGTCCTGCGCATTCCACACCCAGATAAGGTTTGTAAGACCGTGCTCGTTGGTCATTTTGTCGTACATCGCATTCCACAGCTTGATGTAGCTTTCAGGCTTGCAGTTGCCCCACCAGAACCAGCCGCCCGAAGCCTCGTGCAGAGGTCGCCACAGTACGGGTACGCCTGCGTCGCGGAGTCTTGCAAGCTGTTCGGAGATAAGGTCGATATCCTGCATAAGCAGTTCATAGCCGTGTTCATCCTCACCGTTCATAATCTTGTCGAGGTCAAGTGTTGACGCTTCCTTATAGAACGACTTGTACCACGGATTGTTCTCATCGTTCACCTGATACTCAACGGGAGAATGCCAGTGCCAGCAAAGTGTTACAATACCGCCGCCGTTTGTATAGAAGTCATATGCAAACTCAACCGTGTTCGAGTCACTTCCGTGTGCAACCGAACCTGAGTTGTAATTCATCATATCCATACCGAGAACGGCAAAATGAGAGCCTGTCTGCTTGTAGATACGCTTGAACTCGGTTGATGTACGTCCGTTGTCGGCGTACTGACCTGTAAGGCTGTACTTGCCGTAAATGTCGCAAAGGAATTTGTACAGACGCTTTGTGTGGTCGTCGGCATTGGGGTTGGAAAGCGGTGCGGTAACCTTATATGTATCTGCCGTAATTGAAGTGTTTGCAGTAATTTTCAGACAGTCATAATCGGTGTAACCCCAGGACGGAATAATCGCAATTTTATGCTCACCAGCTGTAAGGTAGATATTTTTCAAGTAGCTGTCACCGAAAACACCGTTGTTCCGACAGATAATGCTTCCGATTTTTTCGCCGTCAAGATTAACGTAGTTTTCACGCTTTGCGTCGTCACCCGACTTGCAGATGAAATTGAGGTCGTAGAAGCCTGTATATTCAGCATTCACCACAAAGGTAAGGCTGTCCTTTTCACCGTGATTGACTCCGTTTACAGCCGAGCCGCCTGAGGCACTGTCATTTGCGTAAGCCGCCGCCGAGCCTGCCATTTCAGCGCTTTCAGCTTCATAGACTGCCTCATAGTCAACAGGCACATCGCTTGCTGTAAGAGGATAGTCAGAAAGGTCAACCGTACCGAATTCTGTCTTGATTTCGTCGTAAATAATCTTCAGCGCCTCTTTCTGCTCAGCAGCAACTGTTTCAGCCGCCGTTTCCGTTGTAGTATTCACATCAGCACCCTCTTTTTCCGCACAGCCCGTAAATGCCGCCGCAGTCATTGACAACGCCGCCGCAAGAGCTGCGATTTTTCTGAATTTATTCATATGTACTGCACCTCTCATATATTTTCTGATTTTAAAATTATAGAATATTATTACAGGCATATCAACAGTCATTGATTAATTAATTTGGAATTTTTAAAGTACAAAACGTTTAAGCAGCAACTGACAATGTTGTTTTTCGTGCGCAGATGTGCTATAATCATAAAAAACTTCAAGGAGAAAGCTGCTATGCCTGATATAAAGAAACTTACCGATATTTCCGTGCCTGAGCTTGAAATTTACGCACGGCTCAACGAAGCTCAGCTGCTTCATTATTTTGAGCCTGAGCAGGGCATTTTCATCGCCGAAAGCCCCAAAGTTATAGAACGTGCACTGAATGCAGGCTACAAACCGATTTCAATGCTTATGGAGCAGCGCCATATCGAGGGTGAAGCTAAGGAAATCATCGCACGGTGCGATGTTCCTGTTTACACTGCCGACGAGGAAATTCTTACGCAGATAACAGGTTTCAGACTTACCCGTGGGGCGCTGTGTGCAATGCGGAGAAATTCCCTGCCTGCAGTTGAGGATATCTGCCGCGGTGCAAGGCGGATTGCCGTGCTGGAAAACGTGGTAAATCCTACTAATGTGGGCGCGATTTTCCGTTCTGCGGCGGCGCTTGGTATGGACGCTGTTCTTCTTACCGAGGGGTGCAGCGACCCGTTGTACAGACGTGCGGCGAGGGTCAGTATGGGCACGGTTTTTCAGGTCAGGTGGACTTACTTTGACGGAAATATGGACACCCTCAGAAGGCTTGGCTTTGCAACGGCTGCAATGGCGCTTGATGACAACTCGGTAAGCATTTCCGACCCGAAGCTTGCCGCAGAAAAACGGCTTGCAATTGTACTCGGCACTGAGGGGGACGGACTTGCGGAAAGGACAATTTCAGACTGCGATTACACAGTGAAAATACCGATGTCACACGGCGTTGACTCTCTTAATGTTGCGGCGGCAAGCGCGGTTGCATTCTGGGAGCTGGGTAAATAAAATTTCAGTTCTGACTTCATTTATAACAGCATATAATAATCAAAAAGGAGTGCTGATTATGAATGAAGTCAATAAGAAAATGCCTGTACACAATATAATTCTTGAGGGACGCAGAAAGCTGTCCGTTTCAGGGGTTACGGACGTAGACAGATTTGACGAGAACACGGTGCTGCTGTACACCTCTATGGGCGAGCTTACCGTCTGCGGAAGCGACCTGCACGTCAATGACCTTTCGGTCGGCAGCGGCGAGATGAACATTGAAGGCGAGATAAGAAGCATTGTCTACGGTGACCCTGACAGACATTCTCCCCTTTCCTTCCTTGGCAGAATTTTCAGGTGAGGTGAGCCTTTGCAGATAGAAACTTTTTTCTCCGTTTCACATCAGGTAAGCCTGTTTCTTATGTCGGTGCTGCTGGGTGCGGCAATGGGCGTAGTCTATGACTGCTTCCGCGTGTTGAGAATAGTATTTCCTCCTGCGGCAAAAAGCGGGGCGGTGCTGGTGCAGGATATTGTTTTCTGGCTGATTTACGGATTTGCTTTTTTCTGTTACGCAACTCTTGCGGCAAGAGGCGAAATCAGGTTTTTCATCTTTTTCGGCTCGCTTATCGGATTTGTTTTGTACATTCTTACACTCGGAAATTTCATCACGGGCATACTCAGACGCCTTTTTTCGGCGATTTACGGCACTTTACGAAAAGTATATTCCGCAATAATTGAACCCATTGTAAATTTATTAAGAAAAAAATGTCAAAAAGCTCGTTCCGTTTTTGTGGGAAGTAATGAAAATGCCGAAAATAATGAGGTAAGTGAAAAAATGACTTGAAAAATGCTGTTTCCTTGGTGTATAATAAGAAAGCTAAATTGGGTTCGTCTATTCTGAAACAAGAAACGGGAGGTGACCGCATTGGACGAGACTAAAGCTCGCAGTTCCAAAAAAAATTCAAAAAGCGGTTACACTCTGAAAAAAAAGAATCAGAGCAGCCCTTTTATGAGATTTATTATTACGGTTACAGGCGCTGTTCTGGTTGTCGGCTGTATTGCTGACATCATAGGAACTCAGGCTGAAATTGCTGATAAAAAGCAGGAGCTTGAAGCTCTTGTGGAAGAAGCTGAACGTCTTGAGGATGTCAACGACGAGTATCAGAGTATCCTTTCTGAGGAGGATGAACGTGCTTTTATGGAGCGTTACGCAATTGAGGTTCTCGATTATGCGTACCCGAACGAAAGACGTTTCTATGATACTACCGGAAATTAAGGTTTTGTCCCTTCGGGGTCAGATAAATTATCAAACGAGAGGATTAAAAAGTTTTTTATGCAGTTGGATGTAGGAAAAATTTATGAGGGTAAGGTTACCGGTATTACAAAGTTCGGCGCATTTGTTGAGCTTGAACCGGGTACAACAGGAATGGTACATATCAGTGAGGTTGCGAATACTTTCGTAAACGAAATCAAGGACCACCTCACAGAGGGTCAGACAGTCAAGGTTAAGGTGCTGACAGTGGGCGATGACGGAAAAATCTCTCTGTCCATCAAGAAGGCTGTTGACAACCCGCCGCCACGCAAGGATTTCAAGAGAAACAACAACGGCGGCAATGGCGGCAACGGAGGCGGCAGACGCTTTGACAAGGAAAATGCAAAGCCGCAGCAGGAAAAAGCTCCGATGACTCCTGAGGCTGCTTTTGAGGATATGCTCAACAAGTTCAAGCAGAGCTCCGATGAGCGTATGGGTGACCTGAAGAAGGTGCTTGACAACAAGCGCAGAAGTCCGTCGAGAAGAAAGTAAAATTTTTAAGAATAACATTAAGCCGTACCCCATTGGAGTACGGCTTTTTTACAGGTGATTTTAATGGACGAAAACAAAGAAAATGATATGCTTATGATGCAGCTTCCCGATTATGAGGAGGAGTTTCCGCCCTTTGCCGAGGCTGAACCGCAGGAAATTTCCTTTGTGGTAAACAAAGAGGAAATCTACAGGCGCAACAGAATTATTGCTGCTGAAGAACAAGCAAAAAGCCTGATTGAAGCTGAACAGCAAAAGGCTGAAAAGAAGGACAGGTTTGAAGAAATCTTCAAGGAAGCCAAATCAGAGGTTGATAAGAAAGAAAAGAAAGACAGGATTATCACAACAGCAACAGTGGCGTTCTGCATAGTTACGTTTGCGGTTCTGATATCGCTGCTGATTGTTAATCCGCTTTACAGAGGATACTGGTAATGCTACGACAGCGCCGTGATATCCTCAATGGAAAGCATAGGCTGGACAGCCTTGTTGATTGAGTAGGCTATAAGCCGTGCCGAGCGCTCAATAAGCTTGTCAACGTCACGGGGCGTAACCATCATATTGGGCAGATGCTTGTCTGGCGGATTGCCTGTGACGTTTTCCACGATTGTATGCATATCAACAACCGTCGGCACGCCGATTGCGATTACAGGTATTCCGAGGGTGGTTTCTGACAGCTCCTTGCGGCGGTTCTGCACGCCTGAACCGGGGGAAATTCCTGTGTCGGTAAGCTGAATTGTTGTACCGAGACGTGACACGTCAGAGCAGGCAAGCGCATCAATTACAATTACACAGTCGGGCTTGATTTCGCAGCAAAGTGTGCGGACGATTTCCGCAACCTCAATGCCCGTCTGTCCAAGCACACCGGGGGCAATTGCGGAAACACGGTTCAATTTAAGCAGGTCGTTTCCCGCAGGAAGTACGTCGTGCAGATGACGGGTTGCGATAATCTGCGAAACTACAAGCGGACCGAGTGCGTCAGGGGTGATATCCGAGTTGCCAAGACCAACAACAAGGGCAGTTTTGCTGTCAGCACCCTTGAGCGAAATGATTTCAGCGGCAATGTTTGCAACCTGCTCGTCAAAATCATCGGGGCTTGCTGAAAGGCGGTCGGTTTCCACGGTAATATAGCGTCCCTTGTTTTTGCCTATGCGGAGTCCGGCTATTGCGTCGGCAACGATGATTTCTGTTATGGAGCAGGCAGAGCTTTTCCTCAGCTTGCGGCGGATGCCTTTCGGCAGGCTTTTTGCATCCTCGTCTACCATTTCAATGGCAAGGTCGGTACGAATTGACATAGTTTAATTCACGCTTCGTCAGAAGCGTGTCCTCCTTTCGATGTTTTGTGGTCTTGAAGCTCCACGCAGTGAGCTTTGCAAAATTTTGGCAATCCAACTTGTTGGATTTTTAGTCCGAAAAACAAAACTCGGGTCTGAAAATTTATTTTCAGACTACATTCCTTTCAGAAATTTTCGGCAAAGTGCCCAAAAAATACAACAAAAATTTTCGCTGTTTTTTGAAGTTGCCTATTGAAAAAGACTGCGAAAAATGTTAATATTATATTTAGGCTTTTGCAGGTAACTGTATGCGGTTAAGGCAGTCGTGCTGTCAAATCCTTAACGGTACCTGATAACTACAAGGTGGGTCATTACACCTCCGATAGGACATTCCGTGTCACGTCCTGCGATGGTTATGCCGATTTTATGTTATTATGACCGTAAAAAATCAAATTATTTAAGGAGAGTATCACTATGCCAAATATTAAATCCGCTAAGAAGAGAGTAAAGGTTATCGCTACTAAGACAATGCAGAACAAGGCTAGAAAGTCCAACCTCAAGACTGTTCTCAAGAACGCTGACCTCGCTTGCGCTAACAAGGCTGACAATTCCGAAGAAGCTATCCGTCTTGCTATGAAGAAGGTTGACCAGGCTGCTGCTAAGAACCTCATTCACAAGAACGCTGCTGCAAGAAAGAAGTCCCAGCTTGCTAAGAAGCTCAACGCTGCTAAGGCTTAATCGATTTGATATTATGGCTGTCAGGGGGAAACCTCAGGCAGCCTTTTTATTTTTTATTGGTATTGTAATTTTGTGCGGAATATGTTATAATGAAAGGTAGATTGTTAACGGAGGATTTCGTTTTGTATAGATTGCTAAAATGTACTTTTGCGGCGGCAATTGCAGCTGTTATGCTGTGCGGCTGTACCGAGGTTACCGAGGAAACTCCTGTGCAGATTACCGAATCTACGGCTCCGATTGAAATGCCGTATCCCGTTAAAGTCGGCTCGCTTACCTTTGAACAGGCACCCGAATCGGTAGGTGTTCTCTCTCCTGCGATTACGGAGATTATCTGTGAGCTTGGCTATGGCGATAAAATCATCGGCAGGAGCAGCTACTGTGATTACCCCGAAAGTGTAAAAATTAAAAATGAACTCGGCTCAGCGGCTAACCCTGATGTTGACGCAATAATTGATGCAGCACCTGAACTGCTCATTTCAATGAGTCCTATCGCTAAGAAGGATATCACTGTAATTGAAGCGGCAGGAACAAGGGTATGGATTATTACTCCGCCTGAGTCAGCGGAGGAGCTTTACACCTGCTACAACAATATTTCAGCGGTTTTCGGCGGCAGCATTGATTGTGAAACGGCTGCTAAACAGGCTCTCAACCCGCTTAAAACAGCGCTTGACGAGGCGGACGGCGTACTCGGAAGCTTTGTTTATATTATGTCACCCGATTTAGCGGTTGCGTCAGATAAAACTTTTGCGGGAAATTTTCTTTCTGCTTTCGGTGAAAATCTTGCAGGAGAAAACGATGAGCTTTCCCTTACCACGGAAAAGCTTCTGGAGCTTGACCCTGACTGGCTTATTCTGCCCGATTATATAAGCAAGTATGAGCTTTCGGAGGAAACTGCGGAGCTTTCTGCGGTTAAAAACGGGAAAATCATCTACCTGAGCGAGGACGTGATGGCGAGAATTGAACGTCCCACTTCAAGGCTTGAAACGGCTGTTTACGACATACTTGAACAGATTGAGGACATTGAAAACGGTGAAATTGCCGTGGAAACCGAGGCAGCTTCCGAGGAGGACGGTGAATAACTGCCGAAATGAAGCGAAAATCAACTGCAATATAGGGATTTTCCTTATGTTTACGGCATTTTCGCTATTGACAATGGATAAAATATACTATATAATAAGATTTTAGAATGTACGAAAGGATTGGATTAAAATGGCTGCAAAAAAGATCAGAATGTCTGCTGAAGGTCTGAAAAAACTGGAGGCTGAGCTTGATTATCTCATTACCGTAAGACGTGCGGAGGTTGCACAGAAGCTTAAAGAAGCAAGAGCTTTCGGTGACCTTTCCGAAAACGCTGAATACGATGAAGCTAAGAACGAACAGGGTATCCTTGAAGCTAAAATTCAGGAAATGGAACTGACTATCGCTAACGCTGTTGTTGTGGACGAGTCTGAGCTCTCAAACGATGAGGTCGGTGTTGGTTCGATTATTAAGCTTAAAGACCTTGAACTTGACGAGGTTATGGAGCTTCAGATTGTTGGTTCTACAGAGGCTGACCCTGAAAATGATAAGATTTCCGAGGACTCACCTATCGGTATTGCTGTACTCAAAAAGAAAGTCGGCGATGTTGTTGAGGTTGAAGCGCCTATCGGTATCATCAAGATGGAAATTCTTGAAATCAGAATATAAATACTACACATAAATCGAAAGGATTGTTAAAGAGATGTCCGAAGAAATCCAGAACACTGCTGTTCCAGAGGAGGAACAGGCTGAACAGGATGTTCATATCCTGAAGAAAATCCGTATTGAAAAGCTTGACGAAATGAAGGAGAACGGCAAGAACCCGTTCGAAATCACAAAGTTTGACGTTACTATCTGCAACGCTGAGCTTCGTAAGGCTTACGAGGAATCCGAGGCCAAGGCTATTGCTGAGGCTGGCGGCGACGACGAAAAGCTCAAGGAGCTTCTTGAAGCTGCTAAAATCAATGTTAAAATCGCAGGACGTGTTATGTCCTGGAGAGATATGGGTAAGGCTAACTTCATCGACGTTCGTGACGGCAGCGACCGTATGCAGGTTTATGTAAGAATGAACGATATCGGTGCTGACGACTTCGCTGAGTTCAAGAAGTGGGATATCGGCGATATCGTTGGTGTTGAAGGCTTTGTTTTCCGTACAAGAAAGGGCGAGATTTCCGTCCACGCACAGAAAATCACTCTGCTTTCCAAGTCCCTTCTCCCTCTCCCTGAAAAGTGGCACGGTCTCAAGGACCAGGATATGCGTTACCGTCAGAGATACGTTGACCTTATCGTTAACCCTGACGTTGCTGACACATTCAGAAAGCGTTCCAAGATTATTTCCACAATCAGACGCTTCCTTGATGAGCAGAACTTCATCGAGGTTGAAACACCGATGCTTGTTGCAAACGCAGGCGGTGCTTCCGCAAGACCTTTTGAAACACATTACAATGCTCTCAACGAGGACGTAAGACTCCGTATTTCCCTTGAACTCTACCTGAAGCGTCTTATCGTAGGCGGTCTCGAAAGAGTTTACGAAATCGGTCGTGTATTCAGAAACGAAGGCGTTGACACACGTCACAACCCTGAGTTTACACTTATGGAGCTTTATCAGGCTTATACCGACTACTTCGGTATGATGGATTTGACTGAGAATATGTTCCGTCACCTTGCTACAGAGGTCTGCGGCACAACTACAATTCCTTACGGCGAGCATATGATTGACCTTGGCAAGCCTTTTGAGCGCCTTACTATGATTGAAGCTGTAAAGAAGTATTCAGGTGTTGATTTTGCTGAGGTTAAGGATACAGCTGAGGCTAAGAAACTTGCTAAGGAGCATCACATTGAATTCGAGGACAGACACGAGCGCGGCGACATTCTCAACCTGTTCTTCGAGGAATTCGTTGAAAAGCACCTTATCCAGCCTACATTCATTATGGACCACCCTGTTGAGATTTCTCCGCTTACTAAGAGAAAGCCTGAAAATCCTGACTACGTTGAACGCTTCGAGCTGTTCATCAACGGCTGGGAAATGTGTAACGCTTACTCCGAGCTTAACGACCCTATCGACCAGAGAGAGCGTTTCATTGCTCAGGAAGAGCTTCTCAAGAAGGGTGACGAAGAAGCCAACAGAATTGACGAGGACTTCCTCCGTGCACTTGAAATCGGTATGCCTCCGACGGGCGGTATCGGTTACGGCATCGACAGACTTGTTATGCTGCTGACAAATTCACCTGCAATCAGAGATGTATTGCTGTTTCCGACTATGAAAAGTCTTGATGTATAAAAATATTGGGGTAAAATAAACGGGGACGGTTCACCAGTCGGTGTAACCGTCCGTGTTGTATATTGTATCGAAAGGAATTTACTTCAATGGCTGAAAATGAAAAGAATGGGCAGGCTGAGTCTGCTGAAAATAACGAGAAGAAAAAGGGCAAATCTTTTTTGCAGACCTACCGTGAGGTGAACGAGAAAGCCCGTGCTGAGGAGCTGAAACGAGAAAGCGAGGCTGAGGCGGCAAGAGCTGAGCGTGAGCGTCAGGCAAGGGCATCCTACGCCGAAAAGCTCCGTCAGGAAAAACTGGAGCTGATGAAGCTGAAGCAGGGCATCATCTCCGAGGAGGACATTCCAAAGGAAGTTGTTGTTCAGAAAGAATACTCCATATGGGAGAAAATCAGCAATTTCTTTTACCACAACAAGGTTTACATAATTGCGGCGGCGGCTATCGCGGCTATTGCGATTTTCCTGATTTATGACCTTGTGACAACTGTAAAGCCTGATGTTGCGGTGCTGTTTATTGCGGACGACTCACAGGTTCAGTTCCTTACCGAGGATATGGAGGATTTGCTTGCCAAGTATGCGCAGGACTACAACGGTGACGGCAAAATCAAAATTCGTGTAAGCTACACACCTGCTTCTCCCGATTTGGAGGAAATGTCATCAATGTATTACCACGGCGGCGACCAGGTAAAGCTTTCCGCTGAATTTATGGGCAGCGACACCATTATGGTAATCGGTGACAAAACTTCCTGCGAGGTTGTTGGCATTACAGCAGGCGACGGCGTTTTTGCTGACCTGAACGAATATTTCCCCAATGATGAGAATGTTATGGAAATGGGCTATATGCTCAACGGCACAAGCTTCAAGAAGGACATTGGCTATGAAGGACTGTCCGACGAGCTGTGGGTAAGCTTCAGATATCCTTTTACAGCAGGTCTTGGCGGCAGCGGCAGAATTAAAGAAAATTTTGACAATGCAATTGACCTTTGGACAAATTATGTTAACGGCAATATGATTGACCCTGACGCAGTAAGCTACAGGAAATAAGGAGAGATATTATGGCAAAGTTCCGCTTTACAATGGACATTGAAGCAAAGGATATCCCGAATCTTGATGACGCTCACAAGCGTGACTGTGCTGATATCCTGACTTCAATCATCAATCGCACATTCAAGCACACGCTGATTTTTTCACTTGTAGTGATTGCATTTTTCGCACTGTATCTGATGTTTGATTTAGTATACTGTATGCGTATGAATGAAAGACTTCCTCAGCTTCCGTTTGCACTGCCGTTTTTGTGCGGTGCAGCTTTTTTCACTGAGTTTGTTGCGGGGACTATGAACAGACCTGCAATTATCATTGTTGTGTTGTTATGCTGCGGACTGATATTGGTTTCGCTGAGCAGTATGCCGTGTGTATGGATTATTCCTGCGGCTTTGTATGTAATAGTTTTAAATCTCAGAATGCTTACGCTTTTTCCTGTTTACAAGGCGATTTCCGCCGAGCCCGGATACCCTGAATTCACTCCGCTTCCTACAAAAGAGGAAGTTGCTGCAAATAAAAAGAATGACATATAAAGCAAAACCGTACCAAAGGAAATTGGTACGGTGAGCCTGTCGATAAAGTCGACAGGCTAATGAAAAATGAATAGAGAATAATGAATAGTGAATAGTTAAGGTGTCCGCTTTGCGGACATTTTTAATATTATTGCCGAAGGCAATTCCTTAATTATTCATTATTCAATATTCACTATTCATTGTCGAAAAATTTTTTCGACAAACTAACCGTACCAAAGGAAATTGGTACGGTTATCTTTTTTTACGTTTATCAGGCGGCTGATACCTGTCTTTCAGCTTATGGGGGTAATTGACATTCTTGGCAATTTCAAGCATTTCCTTACGGAAGCGTGCACGCCGCTGTTCACGCTCACGAACCTTTGCCGAGCAATGAAGAATGTGTCGGACAATTCTTTCGCCGTGGGTATAGAAATCGGTAATTTCTATGCTTGCAACGTCCTTTCCGCCGTTGGAGTCGTACCACCAGCGGTCAAAAGCAATTCCCTCGTCCGTTCTGGAATATCCAAGCCAGCTTGAATCTTCGTTAAAATAGCGGGCAGGTGTACTCAGTGAAATGTGATTTCGCACACATTCGACATTTTTAACCTCCGAAAGCTTCACAACCCACATCTTTTTGTAATGCACCCATTTCCAGTCACGGAAAACCGTTCGGCAGTGCTGTGAAACAATCATAACCGAGTCGGCAATCTGAATGTATGTATGCTCACGGTGGGCACGGATAAGAATATCTTCAAGGATTGAACCTATCAGGCATACTATAAAAGCATAGGCAACTGACACATAAGCAAGATATACAATCGTCCTGTACATCTGCTGCGGAAGCTCTGTCCTGAGCTTCACAACAAATAACAATACAATGATAAGCAGTGAGATAAGTATGCTCAGTGCAGGCAGGGCAGCAAGAAAAATACGTCTGTTGTACTTTGCGGCAAGACGCTTTTCGTTTACCCTTATCATTTTATGCAATTGCCGCACCCCCTGTTTTCAGGCTGTTTCGCTGTGCAGGGCAGGAATTTTCCCGTCCTGTTTTTCACGCATCTGTTTTATGTAGTCACGGTACTTTTTCAAGTCACCCTTGTAAATAAGCTCCGCGCCCTTTATGCTTCGGAAATCCTCCGGCTCAACAAGGGACGGGTGCTTCTTCATATCATTGACGATACCTGTTTTACCGAGCATAAATCCGACCCATACCGAGCAGACAAACTTGTTGTTACGCATTTTATACGGGATATGCAGAGCCATAGGCAGCAATGCCCCAAGGTCATAGGAATAATTTTCACGGTTGAGAATAAAGTGTCTTATCAGCGTGTGGTAACGCTCAATCTGTTCATCGGTAACAGGTACACGGTATACCTCGCTGGGAATAGTTTTGCAGGCACCGAAAACCTCAGTGAATATGTCCTCGTGATTAAAGTTGGCAGGGAGAGGGCGCTCCTTGTGGTCACGGCAGAAGCTGTACATATCCGTCAGCATTTCATTTGACGCGATTGAAGCGTGGGTATACTGCTTTCCGGTTGCAAGACCGATTACTTTAGAAAAAACCGTACCTGTACGGGTTATTATAAGATAAATATACTGTTTGTTCATAATGAAAGCTCCGGTAAATTGATTTCAATAAGGTGCAGAAAACATTCCTGCCTTAATTATAATAATTATAACATTTTTCGTACTGTTTGTACAGACGGGTTTTTATTGTATTTTACACAAAAAAATACTGCGGCTTTTAATATATTTCATAAGATGAAAAATTACTATTGCAAAATCTGATTTTTTTTAGTATAATTAAAAGTGGTTTATAATTTCATTGTGGGGAGGATTCAAGCGTGATAAATAAGGACAAAATCAGCAGAGTGCTGGTTTACGACGCAAATGGTAAGCTTCTGATTTCCACAAAGTCCGTATTTTTCCCAAAGGACTTTTTCAAGCTAAAGGGCAAAGACCTTGTAATGCTCAAGGGCTCCGATTTTCCGCTGATTTCTAAGGGCGAAAATGTGGAGGTTATTTTTGAATATACAAACGGTAACCGTGTAAAATATGATACAACTATTGACCTGTGCACAGAATATCAGGTGAATTTCCACGCCGGTCAGGGTGAAATGCTTGCTGAGCGCCGCAGAAGCTTTAAGGTTTCGGTGGACTTCAACGGTCTTTCTCCGTTCTATATCAGGGGCGAGGAAATGTATGCATTCGATGACCCGATTATGCTCCATTTCGTAAATATCAATCTGGGCGGTGTCTATTTCAGCAGCGACGCTGAGTTTGAAAAGGGCGACCAGGTTATGCTGAATTTCCTTGACGGCGAAATGCAGCTGCTGGCTGAAATTCTCCGTGTGCAGAAGAACGAGGAAGGCGGCATTGACGGCTACGGCTGCAGATTTCTTGATATCAATCAGACGCAGGAAGAACGCCTTGCAAGATTTATTTTCGAATGTCAGCTGCTGGAAAGAGAACGCAGAAAAGCCAAGGAAAGTATTTTTAATTAAGTGAGGAAACTGAAAGCATATGGCGACTGTAATTGTTGTTACAAACCAAAAAGGCGGCGTCGGTAAAACTACTACCTGTGCGGCGCTGACGGGCATTTTCAGAAGCAGAGGCAAAAGAGTGCTCGCAATTGATATGGACCCTCAGGGCAACCTTTCATTTTCTCTGGGTGCAGAGGACGAGGGCTATACAATTCACGATGTTATGACAGGCAGATGCGATATACGCGAGGCAATCAAAACCACTCACATATGTGATGTTATCACATCAAATATTCTTCTTTCGGGAAGTGAACTGGAGCTTACTTCGGAAAAAAGAGAGTTCATTCTGAAGGGTATCCTTGAAATTGTCAAGTACAGCTATGACTACATCATAATTGATACACCGCCTGCGCTTTCAATTCTTACGATTAACGCTTATACAGCGGCAGATGACCTGATTATTCCTATGACGCCTGAAATTCTTTCGCTGCAGGGTATTGCTCAGCTGAGAGAAACAATTCTGGCTGTTAAGAAGTATTACAACAAAAAGCTGAATATCAGGGGTATCCTCCTGACAAGATATGTACAGAAGCAGACTCTTGCCCGTGAGGTGGAGGAAATGGTGGAAATCGTGGCAAAACAGCTTCACACTCAGGTGCTTGATGTGAAAATCGCTGTTTCGGTAGCGGTTGCAGAAGCCCCTGCACATCAGGAGGTTATCACAACCTATTCACCTAACTGCCGTGCCGCAAGGGATTATGTGAAGCTTGCTGAATTGCTTTACCCTGAAATTGCGGTTGCGAAAACAAGAAAGATTTTTAGATAAGAAAGGGTCCGAAATATGGCGTTGAAAACAGCAAAAACCAATAAGACTGACGCTGTTATGCGCTTGCTGACAGGTAAAAAGGTTGCATCAAATCCTATTCTGGACAGCAGCTTCAAGGAGGAAAAGATAACTCAGAAAAAAGCTGCACCTATGAGGGCAAACGGTGCTGAAATTGATATCACAGGCGAGCTTGTTACGGAGCTTATGCCGCAGGTGCTTTCAAGATTCAATTGCTGTACCTGTCCGCTTTGTTACGCTGATGCTGTTGCTGAGGCGGCAGACAGAGTGCCTACTCTCAAGGTGAGAATCAACGGCAAGGAAGACCTGAAACGTGCGGATAAAATGAAGAAGCAAAACCGCAAGGAAGTTATTATGATGCTGGTAAGTCTGGCGGTTGAAAGAAGAAGGCTTCCGAAGCATAATTGACAGTCAGCGTTCTGTACGATGTGCAGAACGCATTATTTTTTTGTCAAATCCCTTGCAATTGTGTAAAAAATGGTATATAATATAAATGTATATGTCAATTTAGCAATTTAAAGCTTGTCAGCCTTAAAATTATATTGGAGGAATAAAAATGTTTTTTCAGAAGGACATAGAAACAATGCCAAGACAGAAAATTGAGGAACTCCAGCTGGAGCGTCTGAAATGGCTTGTAAAATATTGTATGGACAACATCCCATTCTACAACAAGCGCCTTACAGAAGCAGGCGTTACTGCTGATAAAATCAAGTGCCTTGAGGATATTCAGTATATCCCTTACACAACCAAGGCGGATATCCGTGACACATATCCGTTCGGTCTGTTCGGTCAGCCTATGAAGAATATCGTTCGTATTCACGCTTCTTCAGGTACAACAGGTAAGCCGACTGTTGTAGGTTACACAAAAAATGATATTGAAAACTGGTCTGACTGTATGGCACGTCTTGTTACAGCAGCAGGTGCAACAAGCGATGATATCGTACATATCGCTTTCGGCTACGGTCTGTTTACAGGTGCACTTGGTCTGCACTACGGTCTTGAAAAAATCGGTGCAACCGTTGTTCCTACTTCAAGCGGCAACACCGAAAAGAACCTTATGCTTATGAAGGATTTCCAGACAACTGCTCTCGTTGCAACTCCTTCCTACGCTCAGTATATCGGTGAGCTTGCAAAGGAAATGGGCATCCTCGGCGACCTCAACCTCAGACTCGGTCTGTTCGGTTCAGAGGGCTGCACTGAGGAAATGCGTTCACAGATTGAAAAGACACTGGGTCTTTTTGCTACCGACAACTACGGTATGAGTGAGCTTATGGGTCCTGGTGTATCGGGCGAATGTGAAGAACGTGACGGTATGCACATCAACGAGGACCACTTCCTTGCTGAAATCATCAACTCCGAAACAGGCGAGGTACTTCCTAAGGGTTCAACAGGTGAGCTTGTTATCACAACTCTCACCAAGGAAGGTATCCCGATGCTTCGTTACAGAACAAAGGATATCACCAAAATCAATTACGAGACTTGTAAGTGCGGAAGAACCTTTGCGCGTATGGATAAAATCAAGGGCAGAAGCGATGATATGCTCAAAATCCGCGGTGTAAACGTGTTCCCGTCACAGATTGAGTCCGTGCTTATGGGCTTTGAGGAGGTTGCTCCTCACTATCAGCTTGTTATCACAAGACAGAACTTCTCCGACCGTCTTGAAGTCAAGGTTGAGCTTTCCAACAACGCTCTGCTTGAGAAGTTCGGCGACCTTGAAAATCTCCGCAATAACATTCACCACAACCTCAAAACCGTTCTCGGTATTGATACCAAGGTTTCTCTTGTTGAGTACAAGTCCCTTGAACGTTTCCAGGGCAAGGCAAAAAGAATTGTTGACCTCAGAAACGAAAATAAATAAAATCAAGCCGCTTCCTGTTCGGAAGCGGCTTTTGAAATTATTTCAAAATATATGTTACAGACACCAAAAACGGTATCCGAAAGATTTCGGATACCGTTTATTTTATTACTTGAGCTTCCAGATGTCGCGTGCGTAGTCCTCAACAGAACGGTCAGCAGAGAAGATACCTGCGCCTGCAATGTTGTGGAGGGACATTCTGTTCCACTTTGTTGTATCCTTGTAGCACTCGGATACATACTGCTGTGCACACTGATATGCGTCGAAGTCAGCAAGAACCATATATGGGTCCTTGAACTTGAGGGAGTTTGCAACTTCTTCGAATGTACAGCCGTTGATGCCGTGATACATTCTGTTGATTGCCTTGTTGATAACGTCGTTGTTGTTGCAGTAGTCCTCAGGACGGTAGCCCTGTGCCTGCTTAGCGAGAACTTCATCAGCATTCATACCGAAGATGAAGATGTTGTCGATACCAACCTGCTCCTTGATTTCAACGTTAGCGCCGTCGAGTGTACCAAGAGTAAGAGCACCGTTGAGCATAAACTTCATATTACCTGTACCGGAAGCTTCCTTACCTGCGAGGGAAATCTGCTCGGAAACCTCGGAAGCAGGCATAATAAGCTCGGAAAGGCTTACGCAGTAGTTTTCAACGAAGTAAACCTGAAGCTTTTCGCTGATCTTAGGATTCTTTCTGATTTCCTCACCGAGAGCCCAGATCATCTTGATAATCTGCTTAGCAAGGTAGTAACCAGGAGCAGCCTTTGCAGCGAAGATATATGTCTTTGGTACGAAATCTGCATCAGGATTTTCAAGGAGATAGTTGTACTCAGCAATGATATTAAGAGCGTTGAGGTGCTGTCTCTTGTATTCGTGGAGACGCTTAACCTGAACGTCGAAGATAGAATCCGTGTTGAGTGTTGTGCCGAAGTTTGTCTTGATATACTTGGCAAAGCGTTCCTTGTTAGCCTTCTTGATTTCAGCAAGCTGCTTGATAACAGCTTCATCGTTCTCAAACTTGTTGAGGTTGATAAGCTCGCCAGCATTCTTCTTGAAGCCGTCGCCGATTGTATCCTCAAGAAGCTTTGTAAGACCAGGGTTAGCCTGGAGAAGCCATCTTCTGTAAGCGATACCGTTTGTAACGTTCTTGAACTTGTATGGTGTATCAGCGTATTCGTTGGCAAATACATCCTTCTTGATGATATCGGAGTGGAGCTTGGAAACGCCGTTTACGCTGTGGGAAGCGCATACGCAGAGCAGAGCCATATGAATCTGGTTATTCTGGATAATGGACATTCTTGTAACCTTAGCGCTGTCGCCGAGACGTTCCATAAGGTCTGCACAGTAACGGTTGTTGATTTCAACGATGATAGAGAAAATTCTCGGAACAATCTGCTTAACGAGGTTAACGTCCCACTTCTCAAGTGCTTCAGCAAGAACAGTGTGGTTTGTGTAAGCAAATGTGTTTGTAACGATGTGCCAAGCCTTTGTCCAGCTGTATCCGCAGTCATCGAGGAGGATACGCATAAGCTCAGGAATAGCAAGTGTCGGGTGAGTATCGTTGATGTGGATAGCAACCTTTTCGTGGAGGTTGTCAAGTGTGCCGTAAACCTTCATATGACGGTCAACAATGTCGCCTACGGAAGCTGCACACATAAAATACTGCTGACGCAGACGCAAGCTCTTGCCTTCGAGGTGGTTATCGTTAGGATAGAGAACCTTGGAAATAGCCTGAGCAACAGTATTCTGGCTGAGAGCCTTAGCGTAGTCACCCTGATTGAACATAGCCATATCGAAGGAAGGCGCTTTAGCCTGCCAGAGACGGAGCACGGAAACGGAGTCGTTGCCGTAGCCGGGAACGTACATATCGTAAGGTACAGCCTGAACTGTATTGTAGTTTGTATAGGAAATGTGGTGGTACTTGTCATCCCAGTATTCTGTCAGCTCGCCTTCGAAGTGAACATCGATAGTCTTATCAGTCTTAGGAACAAGCCAGCTTTCGCCGCCGGGGAGCCAGTTATCAGGGAGCTCTGTCTGCCAGCCTTCTTCAATCTTCTGCTTGAAGATACCGTATTCATAACAGATAGAGTAACCCATTGCAGGATAACCGTCTGTAGCAAGGCCATCGAGGTAACAAGCAGCAAGACGACCGAGACCGCCGTTGCCGAGACCTGCGTCAGGCTCATACTCGTAAATTCTGTCGATATTTACGCCGAGTTCGGAAAGTGTTTCCTCAGCGATATCATTAATCTGAAGGTTAAAAAGGCTTGTCTTGAGGGAACGTCCCATAAGGAATTCCATAGAGAGGTAGTAAACTTCCTTCTTGCCCGCGGACTGTGTCTTTGCGCGAGCCTTGCGGCGTCTTTCACGGAGTATTTCAACAACTACTGCGGAAAGTGCCTTGTAGTACTGATTGTCGGAAGCTTCGTTAGGAGTAACATTGAACTCCACCTGAAGCTCATTGATAAGCTTTTCCTTGAAAGCTTCCTTGCTGATAACAGGCATCATAATCTTCATCTTCTCCAATCTTATGTTTTGGTTACATCATACATATAGAAATAATTATACCTTATTTTGCACCTTAAAACAACTGTAATATTAGACAAATTTAATCGTTTTCGGGCAAATTCGCTATAGGTTTGTTACAAAAATAACGATATATTTTTATGCAAAAAGCTGATTAATTACGTAAAAACAGCGTCCATAGCATCAATTTCAACGGTTTGCTCAGGCTTGAAGTCTTCAGAAGCGGCATAATCACAAAGGCTTCTCATCAGCTGTCTGCAAGGGAGAGAATTTGTTTCGCCGTCGAGGCTTGCAGTACACACAAGAAGGTTTCCTCCGCCTGTTTTGACCTCAAACACCGTACCGAGATTGTGGTTTCTCTCGCAATTGTCAATTGTACGCACAATCGGTTCAATGCCCGTGCCGTCAAGGATTACTGCTCTTGAAGCGGAAACAATGTCGTACCACTGTGCCGTTGAATAGCTTTCGGACGGGAACTCTGCAAGTGCAGGGTGCTTATTGTCAACAAGCAGACCAAGCGTACCTACGGGCGTTGCCTTGTTCATTGAAACGGATATGGAATTGAACATAGGATAATTCCAGAAATCCGTGCAGTAAGTGCCCTCAATGGACTTGCTTTCGTCAAGCTTTTCAGGCAGGAATACCACATTTCTGCCCTCTGCAAGTGCAGATTTTGCGGCAGTCCAATCCTTCGTGCAAACCACATTTTCAGGTGCGGAAGATGTTATTTCAGGATATACCCAAAGTATATATTTGTTGCAAATATCCTTGCAGTTAAGTGTAAGGACAACCTTTTCAGCTTTTTCAAGTGCAGGCATCTCAACTGTGACCTTGCCTAAGTCAAATGTGCCGCCCTTGAATTCACCCTTTGCGGAAAGGGTCTGCTCGGAAACAACTTCACCGTTCACGGAAAGACGTACCGAAACAATCGGGTCAACGTCAGCCTTTGCGGCATAGTTATAAAGCTGAACAGGCATTTCAAGCTTCTCCCCTGCCCCGAAAACGAACTTTGGAAGCAGTCCGAGAATTACACGTTCAGAGCAGAAGCTTCTCCACTCAACCGAGGTAATAACGCCCTTGCTTTCCATAAATGAATTCAGCACACCGACAAGTGCTGTGCCCTGACCTGTGAAGTCCTGAATGTCAAGAAGCTGGAAGCCTGAAAGCTCTTTGGAACGGAGTGCGGTTTCAATTTCGTTCTTGTAGCACTCAGCCGCAAAGCGTCCGCTTGCACGGAAGAACTTGTCCGCATATTTCAGCAGACCCGCTTCATCGAGACGTTCACGGAAAATTTCAAGGTTGTACGGTTTAAGCACACCTGTGTACTTTTCAATTTCGTTGTAGTCGGGGTACATAAAATACTGACCGACCTCGTGTGATACCACTGGGATTTCCGACACGAACTCGCCGCCTGCGTTGTCAAGGGAAACTGTCTTTACACCCGTACCGTACTGAATTTCGATAGTACCGCCTGCGCTCTGCTCACCGCTTACAGAGGAAGGTCGGATATGTGCGTCATAGCTGTAGTTAGAATTCGGCGCATCGGTCTGAATGTGTCCGAGAGGTGCGTCACACATTGCATAAGAGCCGCGGAAAAGACGCTCCTTTGAGAAGCGTACACCAACGAAGAAATCGTCGTTTTCCACAATGCAAGGCCAGAACTGGAAGTTGTTTGAGCCTTGTGTATAGAGGTGACGGCTGTCGTGCTTCTTGTAGCCGCCGAGAATATCGTTCATACGCTCCTTGCTGCCCCAAAGCTCGTTGCCAAGGGAAAAAGCAAAGAACGAAGGGTGGTTGCCGAACTCGTCAAGAATACGGAAACCCTCGTCGATAAGGTACTGCTGACCCTCGGTGATTTCCTCGTCAACCGTGCCCCAGAATGGCAGCTCAGGCTCCATATAGATACCAAGCTCGTCCGCCGCACAGAATGCCGCATCAGGCGGACAGCAGGTGTGGAAACGGTAGTGGTTTATGCCGTGCTCCTTAGCGGTTTTCATTACCGCAAGCCAGCTTTCGGTATCGGTCGGTGCAGCACCTGTCATAGGGAAAATCATACCGTCGTGCTTACCGCGAAGGAACACCTTTTCGCCGTTTACAAGGAACTCCGTACCCCGTGTGGAAAAATCACGGATACCGAACGAGATATGCTGTACGTCATCGTTGTTTGAGATATTCATAACATAGTTAACGGGATTGTGCTCGCTCCAGAGGGCTGCCTTTTCCATTTCATAAGTAAACTCAGGGCAGTCCTTTGTCACGGTAACGGTCTTTTTCGGGAAACCGCTTACGTCCACGTTAAGTTCAAGGCTTTCAGCGCCGACAATTGTACCCTTTACGGTAACAGTCTTTGTTTCAGCGTCGGTAAAAAGCTTAGGATTTTCAAAACGTGCCCCGTTTACACATTCGATATACAGACCGCCTGTAATACCAAGCCAGTTTGTCTGTGTATCCTGAGAAGTCATATGCCCGCCCGACACAGGACAGGAAACATTATCAATCATAATTGTAATACGGGTTTCCTCGCCGCTGATAAAATCGGTTATATCGTAGCGGTGAGCGGTACAAAGACTGTTCTGTGTGCCAACGAACTCGCCGTTAATCCACAGATTGCTTGTACGGGTACGCTCCATAACAAGAAAAACCTTGCAGCCCTGCTTTTTCGGTGTAATTTTTACGGTGCGCTCATAAAGTGCGTACCCCTCAAAGCGGTGCGGGTCAGTGAGATATCCTGCGCTTCTCTCGTCGGTAACAGGAGATTTTTTCATCTGCTGAACCGTAGACGGCAGGGTGATTGTATCCTCAAAATTCGAATTGATTTCAGGCTTTTCCTTGCTCAGAAGGAAATTCCACTTTTCATATGTAAGGTGAATTTTCTCAATCATAGCTTGCATTCTCCCATTCCATACCATATAGTCATATGACAATTATATCATACAAATATTAACAATTTGACCAAAATACTTGTACGGAAATTTGAGAAATGGTAAATGATAATTCAGCTTTGAGTGTGGAGTTTGGAGTGAGGAATGTGGAGTTATTGTGTTAACCATAGTTTTCTTCAATTCCTAACTCTTAGATGAATATAAAACAAACCGTTTCCGCAAATACGCAGAAACGGTTTAAATCAATCCTTGAAATCATTATTGTAACGCTGTAAAAACTGTTTTGTACGCTCATTCTGAGTATCCCCGAACACCTGCTGGGGAGTGCCCTCCTCAACGATTACGCCGCCGTCCATAAAGATAACGTGGTCGGCAACATCCCTTGCAAAAGCCATCTCGTGGGTAACGATAACCATTGTCATCTTTTCCTTTGCAAGTTCCTTGATAACCTTGAGGATTTCCCCCGTCAGCTCAGGGTCAAGTGCCGATGTAGGTTCGTCAAAGAACAGCACCTCAGGACTTAATGCCAGAGCACGGGCAATAGAAACACGCTGCTGCTGACCGCCCGAAAGCTCACAGGGATAGGAATCAGCCTTTGCGGCAAGCCCCATCTTTTCCAACAGCACTTTTGCAGTTTCTTCCGCCTCCTGCTTGCTTTTCTTCAGCACGCACACAGGCGCTTCCGTAATATTTTTCAGCACGCTCATATGCGGAAACAGGTTGAAATTCTGGAAAACAAGTCCGATTTTCAGACGTATCTCACGGAGAATATCAGCGGACGAATAAACAGGTTTGCCGTTTTTATATCCCTCAATCAGGTCAAGACCGCCGACCTTTACTGTTCCCCCGCTTGCCTTTTCAAGCTGGTTTATACACCGCAGAAGCGTGGATTTACCGCTTCCTGACGGCCCGATTATAGCCACAACCTCGCCCTTTTCCACGTCAAAGGAAATATCCTTCAGCACTTCAAGCTTGTCAAAGCTTTTGGAAAGATTGCGCACTTCAAGTATTGCCATAAAAATCTCCTTAATATGTACTAAACATTTTATTTGTAGTAATCAAGCTTCTTTTCAACAGCTGCAAATACCGTTGTGAGAATTGCATTCATTATGAAGTAGAAAATACCTGCGATAAAAAGAGGGGTGAGATTACTGTAGGAAACCATCTGTTCCTTTGCCTTACGGAAAATTTCCGCATAAGCAATAACGGAAGCAAGTGAGGTATCCTTTACAAGTGTGATAACCTCGTTGGAGCTGGCTGGAACAATTCTCTTTACGACCTGCGGAAGAACAACACGGAAAAACGTCTGACTCTTTGTCATACCAAGCGCCGCAGCAGCTTCGTACTGTCCCTTCGGGATTGACTCTATGCCGCCTCTGAAAATTTCCGCAAAATACGCCGCATAGTTCAGTGCAAACGCGACAATCAGTGCATTGAACTGGTAGCTTTCACTCTTGATGTCAACAGTTTTAAAAAGATTTTGAAGGAACACGGAATCTGAAACCTTCATCATAGGAATTGCATAGTAAATCGTGATAATCTGAAGCATAAGAGGCGTACCCCTCATAATCAGTATGTACACATTGATAAGCCAGGAAAGCGGCTTGAATTTACACATTTTAAGCAATGCAACAACCATACCCAGCGGTATTGAAAACAGAAGTGTGAAACCGAAAACCTTGAGCGTCGGTATAAGATACTTAGCTATAACCTCGGTACACTGGAGAATTTCCTCCCAAGTCAAAAAATCACCTCATATCAGAATTGCCATATTAATATGACATTGCTTTATTACAGTACACCAATTTATTATACAACATTTTTTTCTGCTTGGCAATAGCTGATAAAAATTTAACCTGCAAATAAACTTAAAAACAACTTGCAAAATCTGACGATATGTGATACAATTAAAAATGAAATCACACTTTTGGAGGTTTATTATGGATATCTGTTTTCATATTCCTGATTTTGCCCATCATTTAAAGCTTAACCTTCTTCTGGTCAACTCTATTGCAGATGCACCTGAAATGTTCCATGACGGATTAAAGATTTCTTCAATATTCGGTACTTTCCCCGGAATGGTATGGAACGGCGGACGTTTCCTCGGCGGCTCTGTCGATTCCAATTATGTAAAAAAGCTGCTTGAAACCTTCAACAGCAGAAACATACCGCTGCGTTATACATTTACAAACCCGCTGATTGAAGAAAAGCATCTCAGTGATTCATTCTGTAATTTAGTTATGCGTCTTTCCGACAACAGCATTAATGAAGTTATTGTAATGTCCCCGGTTATAGAAAAATATATCCGTGAAAATTACCCTAACTATCCGATTACTTCTTCCACATGTAAGCAGATAAGAGGTATTGAAGGAGTAAAGGAAGAACTGAAAAAGGATTACAAATATGTAGTTCTTGATTACAACCTCAACAATCAGTTTGACATGCTTGAGCAAATCCCTGAAGAAGACCGCAGCCGTTGTGAAGTGCTTATAAATGCCTGCTGTATTCCTAATTGTCCTCGCCGTGGTGAACATTATCGCTCTATCGGTCAGGACCAGATCGGCGAATGGGAACACAAGAAAAATTACCTTAACAAAAAACCTTTTGCCCCTACAGGATTTGTTTGTGATTCTATGAATAACACAATTTATGATATTACAGAATTTTCAACACATGTTTCGCCACAGGCCATTTTTGAAAAATATCTTCCTATGGGCTTCAACCAGTTCAAGATCGAAGGAAGAACTATCAATGATATAAGTCTCCTTGAAACATATATCCATTATATGGCTAAACCAGAATATAAAGATGTTGTACGTCTGAAAATGCTCAATGTCCTTACATCCAAATTCAAATTCTTCCCGCTTTAATTTTACATTTCAAACCGGTCAGGCTGTTCCCGACCGGTTTTATCTTACAAAAACACTTCTGACTATAATTGGAGGAACACTATGGATATCTGCTTTCACATTCCCGACTTCACATATCATATGCACCTTAATTCCCTGCTGATTAACACAATCCGCAAAAAGCCTGAATATTTCCACGACGGACTGAAAATTGCGTCCGTTTTCGGCAATTTCTACGGCAGCGTATGGAACGGCGGACGCTATCTCGGCGGTATCACTGACCCGAATATGCTCCCTGCTGTAACAAAGGCACTGAACGACAAGGGTATCCCTATGCGATTTACCTTTACAAATCCGCTTATTACTGAGGAACACCTTGATGATGTTTTCAGCAACGCTATTCTCCGTGTTGCACACAATGGTCTGAACGAGGTTATCGTAGTATCTCCGATACTTGAAGAATACATCCGTGAGAAGTACCCGAAATACAAAATCACTTCCTCCACCTGCAAGGAAATCCGTGACATTGAGGGTGTCAAGGCTGAGCTTAAAAAGGACTATAAGTACGTTGTCCTCGACTACAATTTCAACAATCAGTTTGACAAGCTTGAACAGATTGACGAGTCTGACCGTTCACGCTGTGAAATTCTCGTTAATGCCTGCTGTACGCCTAACTGCCCACGCAGAGGTGAACACTACCGCACAATCGGTCAGGACCAGATTGACGAATGGGAGTTCAAGCAGACAGGAAAAGACCCCCGCACCTACGCATCCAAGGAATTCAAGTGCCCGTCAATGCTGCTTAATCTTTACGATACCGTGGAATTTTCCACACACATTTCGCCGCAGGCTATCTTTGAAAAGTACCTGCCTATGGGCTTCAACAACTTCAAGATTGAGGGACGTACAATGCCTGACCTTAACCTGCTCGAAACTTATATTTACTATATGGTCAAGCCTGAGTATCAGAATAAAGTGCGCTTAAAGATGGCACTTGCACTTACAAAGCGTCACAAATATTTTATCTGACACGCAAAACGGCGTACCGTTAATTCGGTACGCCGTAATTTTATGTATAGTCAATTCCTGCTTCGTCAAGCATTCTGCGGACTTTTTCCAGGTGCTTTTTCAGTGAAGGCTTGTCGCTGTTTTCAAAGCGTTCAAGTGCGACTCGGAAACTTTCTGCGGATTTTTCATTTTCGCCAAGCTTGCAGTAAAGCATTGCGTAATCAAGGCAGTGAAGCTCCTTGCTTTCCTCGGACATAGCATATGCAACATCTATTTCAGCCGCCTTTTCGTGCATTTCAAGATTTAAATTGTAACATTCAAATGCTTTTTGATAATCTTCCTGAATAATCAGATAACTGATGTATCGGCTGAATACCAAAAATTTCATCATCAAGTGCATATCCCAACACTGCTGCAAAATCTCCTCATTTTCGTTATATGCACTGATATATTTTTCTGTATCATCTTTATAATCGTAATAATACAGAACTGAGTCAAATTTAATAACCTTTTCTATTGGTGTCTTAGGGGTAATCTGCATAATCATTTCAAAGTATTCGTCAACCTTATCCTCCATACATTCACCTGCATAGACAGACATAAGTTCATTCATTGCACCAATCTTTTCCCTTGCATTTTGTTTTTTTGAAAGTTTAGCAGTAAGCCATTCAATTTTGGTTTTTGCATCGCTGTTTCTGATTTCCTTTTCTTTTTTATATCGAATAAAATTTTTAGCAACATCTGCTATATTCATTATTCTAATATATTTCGCCGTCAGCACAAGTGTTGCCGCTATCCCGATAATTACATAAACAAGAATAGTACCCAGTAAAATCAGAAGCTTTTTATCAAAGCCAACAGGCAGAAAAAGGATTACAAATAAAATTACTATTGCCGAAAGCATATACGGAAGCATAAATTTTTCCATACTTTCAGTCATTTTTCTTCTATGCAGACGCTCCTCCTCAATAGCCTGCTCCAGCATTTCCCTCGTAACCTCAAACATACCAAAACCCCTTTACGTCATAGTATAACAGCACACTAAAAATATAGTGTGCTGTTGTTATGTTATCAAATCTTATTTCACAAGAACCTTATTTCATAAGGGCAGCAATAGACTGTTCAATCTTAGCCATCTTTTCCTGAGCCTTTGCAAGCTTAGTCTTTTCAGCTTCAACCTGCTGAGCAGGTGCCTTTGCAACGAAGCCTGCGTTGTTGAGCTTGCCCTGTGAGAAGTCGATGTCCTTCTGAACAGCAGCCTTTTCCTTGTTGAGACGTGCAAGTTCCTTTTCCTTGTCAACGAGTTCATCCATAGGAATGAAAATTCTTGCACAGTCTGTAACAACTGTTACAGCGTCAGGCATATCAACCTTGTCAGCAATGACAATTTCAGCCGCGGAAGCAAGACGCTCAAAGAAAAGTCTGCCCTGCTCAAAGATTTCAGCTTCAGCAGTTTCAATGTGGAGAGCAGCCTTCTTGGAAGGTGGTACGTTCATCTCTGCACGGCGGTTTCTGATGCCGCGGATAGCAGCAATAATCTTTTCAAACTGTGCTTCCTCAGCAGCAAAGTCAAGCTTTTCGTCGTAGGTCGGGAATGTGGAGAGGATACAAGGTACGTCACTGTCAGAAACAGCAGACCAGATTTCCTCTGTGATGTAAGGCATAAATGGGTGGAGAAGCTTGAGCATACCCTGCATTACCCAAACGAGAACAGCCTGTGCAGTTTCAGCGGTTTCGCCGCCTGCCGCAATTCTTGGCTTTGTAAGCTCAATGTACCAGTCGCAGTAAACGTCCCAGATGAAGTCATAAAGCTTTGCAACAGCAACGCCCAGTTCGAATGCTTCGAGGTTTTCGTTTACTTCCTTAGCAAGACGGTTGAACTTGCTGATAATCCACTTGTCCTCAACGTTGAGGTTAGCAGGAATACCATTAAGTTTGAAATCGTCAGGGAGATTCATCATAATGAAGCGTGAAGCGTTCCAGAGCTTGTTGGCAAAGTTTCTTGAAGCCTTTACCTTTTCTTCAATGTAACGCATATCATTACCCGGTGCGTTACCTGTAGCAAGCATAAAGCGGAGTGCGTCAGCACCGTACTTTTCGATTTCTTCCAGCGGGTCAACACCGTTGCCGAGGGACTTGGACATCTTACGTCCCTGTGCGTCACGAACAAGACCGTGAATAAGAACTGTATCAAACGGAACTTCACCCATATGTTCAAGACCGCTGAACATCATTCTGATTACCCAGAAGAAGATGATGTCGTAGCCTGTTACGAGTGTGTTTGTTGGGTAGAAGTATTTGAGGTCTTCTGTATTCTCAGGCCAGCCCAGTGTGGAGAACGGCCAGAGAGCAGAGCTGAACCAGGTATCGAGAGTATCCTCATCCTGACGCATAGGCTTGCCGCACTTAGGACAAACTGCGCCGTTTTCCTTTGTTACAACCATTTCGCCGCACTCGTCGCAGTAGAATGCAGGAATCTGGTGACCCCACCAAACCTGACGTGAAATACACCAGTCCTTGATGTTTTCAAGCCAGTGGTAGTAAATCTTATCAAAACGTTCAGGAACGAACTTTGTCTTGCCTGTCTTAACAGCCTCAATAGCAGGCTTTGCGAGAGGTTCCATCTTAACGAACCACTGTGTGGAAACCTTAGGTTCAACAGTTGTTCCGCAGCGGTAGCAAGTACCAACGTTGTGAGCGTGGTCCTCAACCTTGATGAGTGCACCCTCAGCTTCAAGGTCGGCAACGATAGCCTTTCTTGCGTCGTATCTGTCCATACCTGCGTACTTAGGATAGTCAGCAACAATCTTAGCGTCGTCTGTCATAACGTTGATAACAGGGAGATTGTGGCGGAGACCAACTTCAAAGTCGTTAGGGTCGTGAGCAGGAGTAATCTTTACTACACCTGTACCGAAGTCCATTTCAACATAAGTGTCAGCAACGATAGGAATTTCACGGTGTACAAGCGGAAGGATAACAGTCTTGCCAATCATATCCTTGTAGCGTTCATCATCAGGGTGAACAGCAACAGCTGTATCGCCGAGGAGAGTTTCAGGACGTGTTGTAGCAAGCTCAATGTAGCCGCTGCCGTCGGAAAGAGGGTAGCGGAGGTGCCAGAAGTGACCTGCCTGGTCCTCGTAGTTAACCTCAGCGTCGGAAATGGATGTCTTACAGTGCGGACACCAGTTGATGATTCTCTCGCCGCGGTAGATAAGTCCCTTGTTGTAAAGATTTACAAAAACCTCACGAACAGCCTTGTTACAGCCTTCGTCCATTGTGAAGCGTTCTCTTGACCAGTCGCAGGAGCAGCCAAGCTTTTTCAGCTGTTCAACGATTCTGCCGCCGAACTTAGCCTTCCAAGCCCAAGCACGTTCCATAAACTTTTCTCTGCCAATACCTTCCTTTGTAAGACCTTCCTCAGCCATAGCCGCAACAATCTTTGCTTCAGTAGCAATAGCAGCGTGGTCAGTACCCGGAAGCCACAGTGCAGCGTAGCCGCTCATTCTCTTCCAACGGATAAGAATATCCTGCAAGGTTTCATCGAGAGCGTGTCCCATATGGAGCTGACCTGTGATGTTTGGCGGTGGGATAACGATAGTGTAAGGCTTCTTGTCAGGGTCACGGTGAGCCTTAAAGCAGTCGTTATCCATCCAGAATTTATATATTTTATCCTCTACTTCCTTTGGGTCATAGAGCTTTGAAAGCTCCTTCTTCATTTCAAAACCAATCCTTTCATTTGAAAATAAATATACACATCAATGATAACATATTTTTTTGGAATAATCAACAATTTTGGTAAAAAAATAATTACTGTGCCAATTCTTGACAATATATACCGACAATGCTATAATTTTAACATATTGTACATATTTGAAGCGAAAAATTCTGCTGTTCCGAATTGTTTTAATTATATATGACATTGAAAGGTTGTGCTGTAATGAACAAAAACATAGCAGTATTTATCACGGTTATATTTACTGTAATTATGCTGTTTCCTGCAGTGTACGTTTCGGCAAAGGAAGCTGAACTGAACGTTTCGTTCACCTCAGCAGAAAACAGTATTACCCTTGAATGGGAAGCGACAGGAGAGAAAATACTGCAAAGCACGGTTTACAAGTACAATTCCGCAAAGAAGAAGTACACAAAGCTTGCTTCAGCCTCAAAGAAAAGCTATACCGAAAAGAAGCTTGACGCAGGCGAAAGGGTGCAGTATAAAATTACCGCAAAGCTCAGAGGCGGAAAAACCGTTTCAAAAATTATAACAGCGAATACCCTGCTTGAAGATATCCCTATGCACGACGGAGATTATCAGGGAAGCACAAAGGCGTTTGTATACAGCCGTTATGACACAAATACGAATTACCTGATTTACCGAAACTGTAACGGTGAAGAAGTTATTTACAAATCAAGCAAGGATTTTGATTATGAAATATCCATTTCCGAGGACGGCGCTGTTGTTTATTATGTTGTAAACGGAACAGTTTACCGCTACTCATATGCAGAGGGCAAAAGCAGAAAAATCATCACACTGAAAAGCAATACCGAGCCTGTTCTCAGTGATAAATATCAGATTATTTCATCCCCTGACGGTGAATACTGTCTTGTCAGAAGCTATTATTACCGTGGAGATACTGATTGCTATAAAATTTATTTTACAATCTGTCACGACGGTAAAACCGTTACATCGGAATACACAAGTTATCATCCTGTCAGTGCTGAAGGTGTCTCAAACGACGGAAGAGTTTTTTACATCGACGACCCTGAGGATAAATTTGAACTGCACTTATTCAGCTTTGATACGGGAAAGGATGAAGTGTTTGCCGAAATAGACTTAGAGGGATACCCTTACAGAACTGATGTATTCTTTGATAAAAACAGCTACATTATTGAAGATTTAGATCTTATTTACGGAAAAATCGGGTCTGCATACCAAAATGCAGTCAGTGATTTATACCGTGTTATTAAATATGACGGAAAAAGTGCAATGGTTACAACGGATGACGACACCGTTTACCGTTTGAATTTGGAAAACGGCAACTCACTGGAACTTGTGAACGGTTTTTCATACTTTGCTTGCACCGAGGATATGGACACGGTTGTTCTCTGTGATTACCAAAGTAAAAAGCTTGTGCGGCTTTCAGGCTGGAATGAAAAGGAAAACTGCTACAAAAACAGACAGGAAATTTCTATGCCCGAGCTTACCCACTGTCACACTATTGGCAGCTATTCCCCCGATTTGAATATCGTATGTATCAAAAACGAGTCAATTGAAGGCTCATGCCGTATCGCATATTTTGACAGCGGAATTTTGCAGGAAACAAAGTGTAGTTATTACCCCATTATTGACCGTTTCGGCAACGTACTGCTCCGTGACAGTGGAGATAATTGGTATTTGTTAAAACCTGACGGAAGTGAAACGTACATTTTCAATGACGGAAACACTTACTACAATATGTGTAATAAACGCATAGGCGGCTTTGTTATTCTTGGTCGTGAGGAAATAGTAAGTGAGGGTTACGACGTGGACTACGGTTATTACGTTGAATACTACATTGACGAAAACGGAAAGCCCGTTTACCTCTGGAACGACAGAGAAGATTTTGAAATTACCTACGCTCGTGAGCCAGAGGAATAATATTGCATTGAAAAGGGTATCGGAACAAAAATCCGATACCCTTGATTTTATATTTTAACCTTCATAAACCCGTGCTCGCTGCAGTAAAAATAAAGCACACCGCCGCCAATTCGGGGAAGCCTTATTGCCGCTTCCTGCTCGGGATAAAGCTTCACAAGATGCACCCTGTCACAGCCTGCATATGCCGCAAAGGTGATATAGTGCGCCTTACTCATTTCGTGGGAAAATGTAACGTAGAACTCACCGTCAATGTCCTCAATTTTCGGTGTGTGTGCCTCATCGGGTGCAATAGCCGCAAGTGGTGCAAGCTTTCTTCCGCAGCAGGAAATTTCCCCGTTTGCCGCCGCTGTAAAAATATTTCCGCATTCGGTGCAGATGTAGAATTTAACTCTTTTCATATTTCCTCCGATTGTGTTATTGCTTGTGATTTCGCCGTCAAGAAGCGTTTCAACGGGTACGCCGAATAATTCCGCAATATCATTCAGCACGGAAATGTCGGGACAGCCCAGTCCACGTTCCCATTTTGAAACAGCCTTATCGCTGACAAGAAGCCTTTCGGCAACCTGTGCCTGTGTAAATCCCTTTTCGGTACGAAGCTTTCGGAGCAATGCTCCTGTTTTTTCGTAATTCATAGTCATCTTCCTTTCTGTCACAATTATAACAGATTACCGAAGATAAGGCAATAAACCAACCGTAGAGTATTTTTCGATCAGCCGCCGAGAAGCTGTTCAAGACAATTTTCATACCGAACATCCTGTTCAGCGGTACGCTTCAGCATACCTTTTATTCTTCCGCCGTTTCTGCGGATTTTTTTGTTTATCGCACGGAATTCCAGCAGTCCCGAAATATTGTCCGCTGTGTACTGCTTGCCGTCCTGATTTATAACAATTGCCGACTTGCCAAGGCACATTGCCGCAAGACCGTAATCCTGCGTAACCGCAATATCTCCCCTCTGCACCATATTTACAAGACGGAAATCCACGCTGTCAGCGCCCTTTTCCACAACAATCGTCTGCACTCCCTCACGCTCAATCCTGTGGGACGTATCGCAGAGAATTACACATTCGACACCATACTTCTCAGCAAGCCTTACCGTGATATCCACCACGGGACAGCCGTCTGCATCTATATAGATTTTCACAATGTCACCCTTTCGATATATGTAATACTAAGCACCAATAAAACTATATACAAAAAATCTTCGCATAATCCATATATGCAAAATTATGCTCGATTTTTTGTATAGTTTTTAATTGGTGCTTAGTATAAACAGTGCGGAAAAATTAATTTCCGCACTGTCATTAATTCGCTTTGAATGGTTCAACCATATAATAAATTTTCTTGTCAACAACGGCGTCAATCAGCGTACCCTCTGCAAGATATTCCTCGGAAATTATCTTTCCGTCTATACGGATAGTGTTGATTATGCTTGTCTTATCATAAGGAATAACAAATTTTCCACGCACCGAGGTTTCGGGAAGGTTTCTTGCAATGCAGTCAAGCAGGTCGTCAAAGCCTTTTTTCTGCTTTGCGGAAATTTTTACCGTACGCTCATCGCACTTGATGTTCTCCGCCTCAGGCAGAAGGTCGCACTTATTCAGCACGTCAATTCTCGGAATACCGTCACAGCCTAAGTCCTTCAGCACCTCAGCCGTAACCTCAGCCTGCTCATAACCGTCGTCAGCACTTATGTCAACAAGGTTAATGATGATGTCAGCGGAAGCCGCTTCTTCAAGGGTACTCTTGAACGCTTCTACAAGATTATGCGGCAAACGGCGGATAAGACCTACCGTGTCGATAAGAAGCACGCTTCTTCCGTCGGGGAGTTCTATCGAACGGGAAGTGATGTCAAGTGTTGCAAAAAGCTTGTTTTCAGCAAGTACACCTGCATCGGTCAAGGCATTGAGAAGCGTGGACTTGCCCACATTCGTGTATCCCACAATTGCCGCAGAAAGAACGTTGTCCTTCTTACGGCGTGCACGGTGCAATTCACGTCTGCGTTCAAGTTCTTTCAGCTCAGCTTCAAGGGACTCGATACGTCTGCGGATGTGACGCTTGTCCGTTTCCAGCTTAGACTCACCCGGACCACGAGTACCGATACCGCCGCCAAGACGTGACAATTCAACACCCTTACCTGCAAGACGTGGCAGACGGTATTTCTGCTGTGCAAGTTCAACCTGCAAGCGACCTTCCTTGGTCAGAGCGCGCTGCGCAAAAATATCAAGAATAAGGGTTGTTCGGTCTATAACACGGATATCGAGAATACGTTCAATGTTACGGGTCTGATTTGCGGTAAGCTCGCAGTCAAAAATGATGAGGTTCGTCTGTAAAGCCTCAGCTTCTTCAACAAGCTGTTCAAGACGTCCCGAGCCGATAACGGTTGCACTGTCACAGGCGGGACGCTTCTGAATAACCCTGCCAACGACCTCAACTCCCGCCGTAGCGGAAAGTTCTTCAAGCTCATCAAGGGAACGTTCTGCGTCAAACTCCCCCGTGTCAGCAGAAACAAGCACCGCACGGGTGATGATTTCGGTTGTATTTTCAGTCATAAAATCACCTCAATTCGTAATTCGCAATGCGTAATGCGCAATTAAAACAAGCGCTGGCGCATTTGTTTTAATTACGCATTGCGAATTGAGCATTGCGCATTATTTTTTTGTAACCTTAGTGCCCTCACGGGTTTCAGTAATAACATAACCCATCTCAGCAATCTTATCACGGATTTCGTCAGCAAGAGCAAAGTTCTTTGCCTTTCTTGCTTCCTTGCGCTCCTCGATAAGCTTTGTGATTTCCTCAGGAATGTCATCACCTGCATCTGAATTGCTCTCGGCAAGCTTCTTAGCCGCATCAACAAGACCAATACCGAGCACCTTGTCGAAGTCCTCGATAAGAGCAATCTTTGTTGCGTTTGTTGTGTCAGCCTTGAGTACATCGTAAACCGCTGTTACAGCAAGGGCTGTGTTAAGGTCGTTGTCCATTGCTTCTGTAAAGCCTGCCTTCAAGCTGTCAAATGCAGCCTTGTCAACAGCGCTGTTATCGAAAAGTGTCGCAACCTTTGCCGCAAGCTTGTTGTACGCAACAGCAGCGTTGTCAAGGTTTTCGTAGCTGAAAACAAGGGACTTGCGGTAATGTGACTGCAAGCAGAAGAAACGGTAAACAAGCGGATTGTAGCCCTTTTCTTCAAGGAGAGAAACTGTCAGGAACTCGCCCTTTGACTTACTCATCTTGCCGCCTGTTGTGTTCAGGTGATGAACGTGGAACCAGTAGTTGCACCACTCGTGACCGAGATATGCTTCACTCTGAGCGATTTCGTTTGTGTGATGTGGGAAAGCATTGTCGATACCGCCGCAGTGGATATCGAGGTATTCCCCGAGATTTTTCATACTGATGCAGGAACATTCAATGTGCCAGCCAGGGTAACCAACACCCCAAGGGCTGTCCCATTTCAGCTCCTGGTCGTCAAACTTGGACTTAGTAAACCAAAGAACAAAGTCAGCCTTGTTCTTCTTGTTGGAGTCCTCCTCAACGCCCTCACGAACGCCTACAGCGAGGTCTTCCTCGGTGAAATCGTTGAAAACGTAATACTTGTCAAGCTTGGAGGTGTCGAAGTAAATATTTCCGCCAGCTTCGTAAGCGTAGCCCTTTTCAATAAGGGAGCTGATAACACGGATAAACTCGTCAATGCAGCTTGTAGCAGGCTCAACAACCTCAGGTGTCTTGATGTTCAGCTTTGCACAATCAGCAAAGAAAGCGTCCGTGTAAAACTTTGCGATTTCCATAACTGTCTTATGCTCACGCTTTGCACCCTTGAGCATCTTGTCGTCGCCTGTGTCGCCGTCGCTGGAAAGGTGACCAACGTCTGTGATGTTCATAACACGGGTTACATCATAGCCAACGTAACGGAAGTACTTCTCCAGCACGTCCTCCATAATGTAGCTGCGGAGATTACCGATGTGTGCGTAGTGGTAAACCGTAGGACCGCAGGTGTACATACTAACCTTGTTCTCAAAACGTGGCTTGAATTCATCCTTTGTTCTTGTAAGTGTGTTGTATAATTTCATTTCAATTTTCCTTTCTTAATTAAAAGCATTGCAATCTGATTTGTATTTCATCAAATTTACGGTTTGCAAGGTCAGAAGCCTTGATATAATAATACAGACGTCCGCCGTCACCGTACATTATGTAACTATTGCCGTTTTCGTATGTATCAAGCTGACAAAGCTGAATATATTCCTCTCCGAATTCTTCGTTGATACTATTCTGGATTATATCGGAGTAACCGCCAAGCTTAAAGCGTATATCGCCGTATTCGTCAGGGTCAAACCCAAGAGCCGACACAGCAGAAGCGTAGTAAACCTCCCAGTCATCGCAATCGTCATAATCCTCATAGCAAGGCACATCAGGTCTGCTTTCAAAGCTTAAACCGCATTGCTCAACAATACATTCTTCACTGATATCAGACGGAAATTCAAGCGGTGCAAGTTCATCCATATCACCATTATAGTAATACACTGCCGCACCCTGTTCATCATCGCATAACTCCCACGGCTGATTTTCAAGGTCGTAAAAGAAATAAAGCATACCGCTTTCAGGAAAAATTCCGTCCTTGTCATAAGAATGAATTTCTTCACAGTTAATCTGCATAACAAACCCCAAAGGCTCTCCCGACTCGTTTCTGTACCATTCAAACTCAGACGGCATATCAGGCATACCACCGATTTTGGAATGTCCCGCTTCAACCTCGGAAATACTTTTTTCAGGCTTGATATAAACAGCATTTTTAATATATTTTTTTATGTTGTCAGCAAGCTCAGGGTCAGGCACAGCATTTGTTCTTCCCTCTTTTGATTTCATCAGCATTTCTTTTTCGGCAGCCATAGCTTCTTCTTTGGAAATACCCATCATATCAAACAGCATATCATTCATTTTTTCCGCACGTTCATTCTGTTCTTTTTTGGACATTTTCATAAAATCGTCCAAATCATCAACACCGAGCATACTCTTCATCATCTCATCTGCACGCTCAAGCATATTCCGCTGATATTCGTCCATATTTTTAAGAAGCTCTGCCTCAGCATCGGAAAGATTTTTCATAAGCTCATTCATATCTGTGTTATTCATAATTTACGTCCTCCGTTTATGTTATGTATTCGGGACGAAAACAACGAAACGTTGTCTGACCCGTCCCCTGCAAAATAATTACGAATTATTTGTTGTTCAGCCTGTTTCCAATCTCAGCAATTTCAATCCTGTTCATCTGCTTTTCAAGCTTTTCGATACGCATAAGGTGTGCACAAAGCTCCTGTGCAACAGGGTCGGGAATGTGCACCTGGTCAAGGTCGCAGGCAGTAACCTTCTTGCCGTTGCGTTTTACAATTCTTGCAGGAACACCAACCGCTGTACAGTTGGGAGGAACTTCCTCAAGAACAACCGCATTTGCCGCAATCTTGGCGTTATCCCCTACCTTGAACGGACCGAGAACTCTTGCACCTGAGCCAACCATAACATTGTTGCCGAGGGTTGGGTGACGCTTGCCCTTTTCCTTACCTGTACCGCCGAGGGTTACACCCTGATAGATAAGGCAGTTATCACCGATTTCAGTTGTTTCGCCGATTACAACGCCTGCTCCGTGGTCAATGAAAAAGCCCTTGCCGATTTTTGCGCCGGGGTGGATTTCAATACCCGTGAGGAAACGTGCAAACTGCGAAATACATCGTGCTATAATAAACATTTTCTTTGTATGGAACCAATGTGCCGCACGGTACATTATAATAGCGTGCAGACCCGAATAGGTCAGCAGGATTTCTATTGTACTCCTTGCCGCAGGGTCACGTCTTTTAACCGACTCAATGTCGGATTTTACATTCTCGATAATCTTTTCAAACATAACATTTCTCCCTTCGTTCAACAATTTTCGCCAAACAAAAGCCGCCTCCACAGAGTTATCCCTATGAAGGCGGCATCATACATTTACCACGGTTCCACTTCAATTCGGAGCAATATTTTGAGTGCTCCCTCTATGCCCTGTAACGTGAGCACACGCAGACGGATACTGTGACTTCCCCGTCCGAACTGACAGCCGCACTTCACAAACCATCCGCTGTATCGTCGCACCGACCCGATACTCTCTGAAAGCTTCATAGTAAGCTACTCTGACTGCTACGTCTTTCCGATATTACATTATATTATATCATAGCTTTCCGTAAATTGCAACAGCTTTTTTACGGAAAAGGACGGTCTGTGCCGTCCTTTAATCAATAATTGATTTCTGTAACCTCAAGGTCTGCAATAAGTGCTTCGCCCATTTCAATCTGCTCGTCCCAGTCATCCTCCATTGTTTCGAAGTAAATAACGTAAGCGTCCTGTCCCGAATAGAAGAAATAACCTCTGCAATTCATACGGAAAAGCTCTGTTTTCACACCCTCAGCCTCAGGATTGTTTTCATCGTGGATAAAGTCGTACTGAATAGTCTGATAATCGTAGCGAATAGCGTCATAACCGCAAATCTCGGTATTTACAGGTGTTTCAAAAACCGTCTCACACGCCTTTGTAAAGTTACTCAGGGTAATCATTGCGCAGGCATTATCTGCCCACACAGCCATATCCTGCAAATCTTCCTTGTAGTTATAGGCACGGATGATAACTCTCGATTTGCCGTTTGCATAAAATTTGCCCTGACTTTCAATGCTTGTTTCACGAAGCTTATAGCCGCCGGGAAGCTCATCTCCCTCAGTCTTGTGGTTGATTTTGTTGATAGCGTAATCGTCACCCTCCTCAAGCGGACGGGAGGTCTGTGCCTCTATATTCTGCTGAGGAATTTCAATGTTTTCAATTACAGTCTGCATAGTGCCTGCCGCTGACTCGGAAACCGATGCTTCCGTTTCCTTTGCACCGTCATTTCCCGAATTACAGCCTGTCATAAGTACAGCAGCCGCAAGCAGCGCAGCGACCGACAAAATAAACTTGTTTTTCATTATAAATATTCCTTTCTTTTACACATTTATTTTTATATTTTTGTAACGTTCTCCGCAGTGCTTTTCGGACAACGAAACTGCCATAGGAGAAAATCGTTCTTCACACTCACGGAATTTCTTACCGCTTTTTACAATGACATTCTGCTTTGAAAGAACATTCAGAAGCATTATGCTCTCAATTCCGTCAGGATGGATTTTCTTTTCAAAAACAACTCCGTATTTTTCCGCAAGCAGTTTTTTGTAAAGCTTGTCCATAAACGGCTCTGTCTGTCTCAGCAATGCCAGCGGCGCATTGATATTCTTTTTGCCGTGCAGATTGAGGCACCTTACCGAAACAGAAGCGCGTTCATCGTCAATTCTCTGAACATTATATTCCAGCCTGTCAGGGAAAAGCTCTCCGCAGCAGCTTTCCGCAGTCATATACGCAAGCATAGTTTCCAGCACACTGCGGTTTATGTTCACAGCAATGTTGTTTTCCGCATTCTGCCACACCTCCGTAGCTCTGCCCAGTGTATTTTCAGCGTCAAGAGCCGAAAGCGCAACCTCATCCTCTAAACGTACAATCTCGTTCTTGCAATACGGGTCAATAGCATAATAAACCTGCTCGGGAATAACCGCTTCCCTGAGAAGAAGCATAATATTGCGGTCAATTCTGTTCAGGTCAGACGCAACCTCCGTACTGCCCTTTTTTACTGCAAGATTTATGCCGTCAGCTGACATTGCAATCTGCCCCGCAGACTCACGCAGACGTGCACAAAGATGGACAAAGTAACTTTTCATCTGAGAAATATCATACGAAAAGTCCTTGCCTGTATATTCGATAATGTAATATGTTTTTTCAGACATATACCGTATGACATTGAACAGCTGAAAAGCGCCGTCCACACAAACGGACACAATTCCGTCAACGTATATATTATTTGGAAAAAGAAACTGTGCAGACCCGTCCTTAAAAAATTCCGAAGCCTCCGCAGCAGGATTTTTCCACAGAACATCAAGCTTCTCATCTGCAATTGCAACAGGAATGCTTGCTGCACCATAAATCTGCTTCAGCAGGCTGATTACTTCACATCCCATATCAAGACTGTCCTTTCTGCATAAAAATTTAGCTGCAGGTACTATTATATCACAAAAAAAACTCAAAGGCGATAGTTTTTTCAAAATATTATTATTTTTTTCTTTTTTCATCACAAAACCACCAAAATTCCCATTATTCTTCATTTCGGCATAAAACTGTATCAACCAAAATATTTATTGTATTTCAGTTAATAATTATTGTATAACAACAAATACAAAATTGCAAGCTGTTCTGATAAAATTAATTCTTGAAGGAAGGTGGTTCGATGAAACAGCAGCATACCGAGAAGCATCGTATGCTCGGACTGAAAATAGCTTATTACCGCAAACTTAAAGGGTACACCCAAGAACAGCTTGCAGAAAAAATCAACAAAAGTCTTGCATTCGTCGGTGCTGTTGAAGCTCCGAATGTGTACAGGACTGTTTCACTGGATACCCTTTTTGATATTGCAGAGGCTCTGGAAATTCCTGCATACAAATTGATGAAAAATGATTGATACTTTTTATCAATTTATGAATTGTTCATAATTTGTAAATAACATATAGTATTAATGTGCATAAAATATATGATATAATAATTGTGAATATGTGCGATTTGTATGAAAGGAGCTGCAATAAAATGGAAAGACGTATGAATATAGGTCTTATGATAAGCCATCTCGAAGATGACTTTGCCAGTGCAGTATGCCGCGGCGCTATTAATGGTGCAAAAGAAATTGACGCTAACCTGTTCATAATCCCCGGAAGATACATAGACGGTGTTTACGCTGATAAAAAACGTACCGAGTACGAATATCAGTACAATACTCTTTTTTCCTATGCCTTCCCCGAAGATATCGATGTGCTGCTTGTTCTGGTGGGAACAATCGGCAATTCCCTTTCTTCCGAGCGCAAAAAAGACTTTCTCGCACAGTTCAACGGTATTCCTGTTATCACTATCGCTTCCGAAGTCGACGGATATGCTTCCGTATGCTTTGACAACAAAAGCGGTATAAAAGAATGTATAGAACACCTTATAAATGACCACAACTGCCGCAAAATCGGCTTTGTAAGCGGTCCGAAAACCAATGAGGACGCCGCCGAAAGACTTGGCGTTTACATTGATGTGCTGAGGGACTCAGGTATTCAGTACAGCGAGGACCGTGTTGCTTACGGACGTTTTTCACCGTACTCCTACAGCGTGGTAAGCGAGCTTCTCGACAGATGTCCTGACCTTGAAGCAATTGCTTTCGCAAATGATGCTATGGCAAGCGGTGCATACGAAGTTTTCGAGGAAAGAGGCATTGAAGTCGGCAAGGATATTTTTATCACGGGCTTTGATGACGCCCCTGTTGCGGCAACTCTCATTCCGCCGCTTACTACTGTAAAGGCTGACGCTTCCGAGCTTGGCTATGATGCGGTTATGGAATGTCTGGAATATTCAAAGACAGGAAAGCTTAACAGCAAAAAAGTACGCTCAACTATGGTAAAGCGCAAATCCTGCGGCTGCAAATCCGATGCTTCCGCTGATTTCTCATACAAGGACGTTTTCGTGTTCAACTATTGCTGGTGCCGCTCCGATATGCAGACGGTTACCGCTGTAAGCAAATACCTTTTCGATACTTACAGCAGCGCAAGCCAGATTACCGAAGCACGTCCTATGTTTGAGAATTTTCTGAAAAAAGTTTTCGAGGTTCTCCAATCTGACAATCACGGCGGAATTATTCTTACGCAGAACGCTATCGATACAATTCCGGAAATGTTTGAAAGCCTGCTTACTCCTGAAATGATGACTTGTGCATCACACGATAAGCTGTGCAGCGTTATCGACTATCTGAACCAGCGTTTTGCTGCAGGTCTGAATGACCCCGATGACAAAAAACGCCTTGCTTCGGTATTTATCAGCCTGTATCAGATTATGATGAGGGCAGTTGTAAATTACAACAACAAGCGTGTTGATGAAGTTGAATTCCTTACGTGGCAGTCAAACTCCATTACCAAGGATATGCTTCTTTTCGACAGCTATGATGACAAGGGGTACGGCTCTGTTACCGACAAGCTTATGCGTCTTAATATGGCAAGCAGCTATATTTATATCTTCCCTGAAACCCTGACCAACAGAAAAGAGGAAAAATGGCTGCCGCCGTCAAAGGTGCTGCTGAAATCCTACCACAATAAGGATATTGCGGAAACCGTGCCTGTTGAGGAACAGGAAATTTCCATAAGACATCTGTTTGATAACAGATACATTCCTAAGGACAGGCGTGTCACAATGATTTTGTCGGCAATCTTCCTTAATTTTGACCACTACGGTCTGTTCCTGTGTGAGCTGGAGTACGAATATTTCTACTACATAAGCTCCCTTTCGGCACAGCTGTGTGCGGCAATGAAAATTCTCCGTCTTATTCAGGATAAGGAAAATATCCGTCAGGAGCTTGAACAGACTCTGCTCCAGATTAAGGAAAGAAACCTTATGCTTGACACGATTTCCAAGATTGACGAGCTTACCAGCGTTTACAACAGACGAGGCTTCTTTACTCAGGCAAGCAGCGTAATCTGCTCACCTATCAATGAGGGCAGAGATGCACTCGTTGTGTTTGCTGACCTTGACAGCCTCAAAATCATCAATGACCAGTTCAGCCACGAGGATGGCGACTTTGCTATCAGAAATGCAGCAAAAATTCTCCGCGACTCCTTCCGAAGCTCCGACATTATCGGACGTATCGGCGGTGACGAATTCTCCGTTCTTGCTATGGTTGAAAACGCAACCAGCGAGGAAGTCATTGAAATTGTAAAGGCAAGAGTTGCAGCGGCAACTGATGCATTCAATGCAACACACAGTAAGCCGTATGTCGTTCATATGAGTGTTGGTATGTACGCGTTCAAGTGCGGTCCTGACGTTGAGCTGTCGAAAATCCTTGCTCAGGCGGATAACGTGCTTTACGACCAGAAAAAGAACAAGAAATCCATTCTCAGATAATATCGTACAGCCCGAAATTTTCTTCGGGCTGTTTTTTTGCGGTGTGGTAAATTATAATTTATCTGTGAGTGTGGAGTTTGGAGAGTGGAGTGAGGAGTTAAAGAGAACCATAGTTTACACAACAACTCCACACTCCACTCTCAACACTCCTAACTCTATAAATCATAATTTATGTGAAAATTAGGAGAAAATTTCTCAAAGGTATTGACAAAAAACAAAAGCGGTGTATAATATTAATTAGCACTCCAAAAGAAAGAGTGCTAACACATTCGGACATAAAGTGCTAAAATCTGCTGAAAAGTCCGAATTTACTTATGTTAATATAGTTTCATATATCGAAAGGAGTTTTTAAAATGACTATTAAACCACTTGCAGACAGAGTTGTTATCAAGATGACTGAGGCTGAGGAAACTACCAAGAGCGGTATCATTCTCGCCGGAAGCGCTAAGGAAAAGCCACAGGTTGCTGAAATCGTTGAGGTTGGCCCAGGCGGTATGGTTGACGGTAAGGAAGTAAAGATGTTCGTTCAGAAAGGTCAGAAGGTTCTTATTTCCAAGTACAGCGGCACTGAAGTCAAGGTTGACGGTGTTGAATACACAATTCTCCGTCAGGATGACATTCTCGCAATCGTTGAATAAGTTTACTATATAAAAGGAGTTTTTTACTATGGCTAAGGATATTATTTACGGTGAAGATGCAAGAAAGGCGCTTCAGGCAGGTATTGACAAGCTTGCAAACACAGTTAAAATCACACTCGGTCCTAAGGGCAGAAACGTTGTTCTCGACAAGAAATTCGGTGCACCTCTTATCACAAATGACGGTGTAACAATTGCTAAGGAAATCGAACTTGAGGACGCTTTCGAAAATATGGGTGCACAGCTCGTTAAGGAAGTTGCTACAAAGACAAACGACGCTGCAGGTGACGGTACTACAACTGCTACACTTCTCGCTCAGGCTCTTATCCGTGAGGGTATGAAGAACGTTGCTGCAGGTGCTAATCCTATGATTGTAAGAAAGGGTATGGCTAAGGCTGTTGAGGCTGCTGTTGAGGCTATCAAGTCCAACTCCAAGGCTGTTGCAGGCTCTGAGGAAATCGCAAGCGTTGCTGCAAACTCTGCTGCTGACGAAAATGTGGGCAAGCTTATTGCAGAAGCTATGGAAAAGGTTTCCGCTGACGGCGTAATCACAATTGAGGAGTCCAAGACTGCTGAAACTTACTCCGAGGTTGTTGAGGGTATGCAGTTTGACCGTGGCTACATCACACCTTATATGGTTACTGATACAGACAAGATGGAAGCTGTTATTGACGACGCTTACATCCTTATCACAGACAAGAAGATTGGTTCTATTCAGGAAATTCTCCCACTCCTCGAACAGATTGTACAGAGCGGCAAGAAGCTTGTTATCATTGCTGAGGACATTGAGGGTGAGGCTCTCTCCACACTTATCGTAAACAAGCTCCGCGGCACATTCACCTGCGTTGCTGTCAAGGCTCCAGGCTTCGGTGACAGACGTAAGGAAATGCTTCAGGATATTGCTATCCTCACTGGCGGTCAGGTTATCTCCGAGGAAATCGGTCTTGAACTCAAGGACGCTCAGATGATGCAGCTTGGACGTGCAAAGCAGGTTAAGATTACCAAGGAAACAACAATCATCGTTGACGGTGCAGGCGACAAGCAGGCTATCAAGGACAGAATCGGTCAGATTAAGGCTCAGATTGAAGTTACAACTTCCGACTTTGACAAGGAAAAGCTTCAGGAAAGACTTGCTAAGCTCAGCGGCGGTGTTGCAGTAATCAAGGTTGGTGCTGCTACAGAAATCGAAATGAAGGAAAAGAAACTCCGTATCGAGGACGCTCTTGCTGCTACAAAGGCTGCAGTTGAAGAAGGTATCGTTGCAGGCGGCGGTACAGCTTACGTTAACGCTATGCCAGCTGTTAAGAAGCTCACCGACTCCCTCACAGGCGACGAAAAGACAGGTGCTGCAATCGTGCTCAAGGCACTTGAAGAGCCTGTTCGTCAGATTGCTGCAAACGCTGGTCTCGAAGGCAGCGTAATCCTTGACAAGATTGTACGCTCCAGAAAGGTTGGCTACGGTTTTGACGCTTACAGCGAAGCTTACGGCGATATGATTCCAGCAGGTATCGTTGACCCGACTAAGGTAACACGTTCCGCACTCCAGAATGCGGCTTCCGTTGCGGCTATGGTTCTTACAACTGAGAGCCTTGTTGCTGACATCAAGGAAGACGTTCCTGCTGCTCCTGCAATGCCTGCTGGCGGTATGTATTGATAATGCGTAATGCGCAATGCGCAATTCGTAATTAAAACGAACGCAAGCGCTCGTTTCCGAATTTTGCTTCGCAAAACATCGGGGGTTGCGTGTAAAATAAACAAATTAAGGCACCGAAATTTTCGGTGCCTTTTTGTATTTATTCGGTTTTGAATTCTACTTCGAGTTTGTTGCCGTTGATGTCGATGTAGCTGTTTTCATTCATACAGCAGTAGCCGTCTATGAATTGACCGTAGGTTTCACCTTCATAGATTATCGTGCCGTCAGCTTTGCACATTTTTTTGTAATTTGTTGTATATACGCCGTCATTATATGTAAGTATCCTATCTGATGAACCTTGAAGCAGTGTTGGCTCAACTAAATAATTACCGTTTTCATCAGCAATTGCATGAAATATGCTCCCTTCTTTATTTGTCAATTCTAAATTATAATATTGTTCATCCTGACCACATCTTTCCATATCAACATCGCTGATATATTCCATATCGAATGGCAACGTTACAACTTTTTTAAGACGTAAATCATAAAAAGAATTAGAATATCCAGAAAGATATGAGGCCCAAACTATATCACCATCATAAAAGGCGTCTCCTGCTAAATATCTCATACCAGTGGATATTCCTGTATACTTGTCCAACAACTTACCATTAAAATCATATATGGACGCATTAATATCTGTATGGTCATACTGCCCTTCTCTTTTTATAATTACATAACCATAATCAAAATATTCAATATTTTCGGCATCTGTATCATACTTTGCCATTTCACTTTTTAATACCCATTTCTTTTCTTTCTCATTCCATTCATGAGTATAGTGATATTCGCCTGTTTCAAGATTGTAGATACCCTTACAATAACCACGAGTATAATTAATCTTAATACAGTTGTTTGTTTTTGGGGTAATATAGAGAAATGTTTCGCCTTCGTTTTCCTGTGGTGTCCAATCAAGTTTTACAGTTCCATCGTTGTTTAATATGCATACTTCCATACAAGTTTTTTCAAGCGTTGCAGCTGTTCTTGTAAGTACAATATAACCATGCCATGTGCCTAACAAAGTATCATAATTATGCGTTTCTTTTGATGCAAGTATTTCTCCTTGCAGATTTATAACACTTTCATCATCTAAAATTATAAGCCCGCCGTCATAAATTTTATGTGTCGCTGGTTTTTCAGTAAATTCAGAAACTATATTTCCAGCCGTGTCAATAACATAATAAGCATCATTATACCAAATAAGAGCATAGCCCTCATTGAAATCGCTTGCTTTAGTAAATTTGCTCACCATAACCGTTTCAGCAACCGCTTCCGTCACCGCCTGCTGTTCCTCATTCTGAGGATAATCGTCCATTGAGTCATAAATGGAGTCGTATTTTGTAGTTTGTTCCTGCTGCTTACCTTCTGTGTACTGTACGATAGCCATATCGTCATCTGCTGTATTTCCGCAGGCTGTCAAGCTCGCACACACCGCCATTACCAATGCAATAAAGCGGATTTTGCTTTGATTTTTCATAGAAACCATTGCCCCTTTGCGTTATATTTATTATAATAACATTTTATCACTATAAATATAACTTGTCAAGCGTATTAGTGTAATAGATTATATGTATAGAGGTTATAATTGTAACAAAACAGGGAGGCGATTTGATGTTCAATGTTGGTGCAAGACTTATTTATTTTCGTGAATTAAAGGGCATAACCACAAACAAGCTTGCTAATCTTGCAGGTGTTTCACAAAGCCACTTGCAAAAAATTGAACTGGGTGAACGTAACCCTACCGTCGAAACCCTCTCCTACTTTTGCGATGCTCTCGGAATTACCCTTGCTGACTTTTTCAGCGAAACCGACAGCGGCGTAAATCCCATTCTTGCTTCTGCGGCAAAAAAGCTTACCAATGAACAGCAGATTAAGCTTGCTGAATTTATCAATGATATAAAGTAACGGCACTCTCAATGAGGGTGCTTTATTTTGTTACACCATTGTAAATATTATACATAATTATATTAAATTTGTTGAGAATTGTTGACTTTTGCTACAAAAAGTGCTATAATTCAACCATACAATAATTTCGATGGGAGATGTTTTTATGACCTTTAATCACGGCGCTCAGACTATCACCACATACACAGGCAAGAAAATTATCAAATCTGCTGCTGTTGGTGCAACAACCGTTGAGGAAGTAAACTGGCTCATTGACAAGCTTATTTCCCTTTCTGCTCCCTGGAAGAATTCGGGCTGGGCTTACATTGTTGAAATCAGCAAGATGTCCCCTGCTTCTCCTGAGGTAAGCGATGTTCTTGTTACACTTCACAAGCGTCTTTCCGAGGCTGGCTGCAAGGTTATGGCTTTCGTAAACTTTGCGTCCTTCATTACAGGCGCTCAGGCTAAGGAGCATCAGAAAAAATCTCACACAGGTATTATTGAAAACACCTTCCGCACTGAGGAAGAAGCAATGACCTGGATTGAAACTGTACTTAAATAAATTTCAGGGGCACTGAGAGGTGTCCCTGAGCCTGTCGATAAAGTCGACAGGCTAATGAAAAATGAATAATGAATAAAGAATAATGAATAGTTAAGGTGTCCGCTTTGCGGACATTTTTAATATTATTGCCGAAGGCAATTCCTTAATTATTCATTCTTCATTATTCAAT
>JAFQIY010000064.1 GCA_017415165.1 Oscillospiraceae bacterium
GGTTTGTCGTAAACGCCAAACCCTACACGATTTATTTTCTTATTTCTTCAAATTCTCAACCATTCTCACTGCAATAATGAGTGCCTGTTCTCTTGTTGCATTTGCGTAGCCGTTAGCTTCATCAGCACTTGTTACATTCTTCGGTGCGAATTTGTTGTTGCCGACACCGTTGATAATGCCGTTTGCTACCATAAAGTAAACGCTGTCCTTTGCCCAATCTGAAATGTCTGCATCGTCTGCGAAAAGTGCAGGCTTTTCATAAGGCAAGGTAAACTGGCTATCTGTTGCAAGTGTCCAACCTGCAAGAGAAACTTTTTTGAATACTCTTGTGAGCATAGCAGCAGCTTGTTCTCTGTTCAGAAGTGCATCCGGCTCATAGGTAGTTGCAGATGTACCATTTACTGCCCCGATATTGTACGCTTTCAAAATCTCAACATCTTTTGTGTCTGTAAACGGATTGTTTATAATCGGAATTGCTGCCGTGCCGGAAAGATTTTCATAAACTTTAACCGCAACTGCCGCAAATTCTGCTCTTGTGATGTCGGCTGTTAAATCCGCACCCTCTAATGTTTCGGGGATAAGACCAAGCTCGTCGGCTCTCGCAAGTTCTGCGGTTGCCCATTCAGAAGCATTACCCCAAGCAGGAGCACCAAATTGAATTACATTAGACCAATCGGATGACACTATAAGAGCACCATTTCCATCGTGGTATTCATAGCGTGTGCGAAGCTTAACATAAGTGTCCTCTGTTACAACATCTGCCGCACTCGTAAGAATGGCGTTAATTTGTCCGTCAGATACATCTCTGTCCGAAAGCTGAACTGAAGTCCAAGCTCCGCCGCCGATGCTGACTTCGGCGTGCATATACAGTGAATCTCCGATGGACTGTGCTCCTACCGAGTTGTCCTTCACGCTCTGTGGATTTGTAATGTGGAAGGTCGCCAAGGGGTCGCCTTCAAAGGTTTCTGTCAACTGCAAATCAGAAATTACAGGTGCTTCAAGACTTGTTGGTATTTCAAAAGGCTTGCTGTCCTTTCCGTAGGCAACAACAGGAGACCAATCGGAAATTACATATTCCCAATCACTCTGTCCTTCCGGTCTGTATCTTACAAGAAATCTTGCACGAACATAAATCGTATGCTCTTGATAGTCTATATACTTGTTTCCTTTGTCGTCAACGGATATTTTGTCATTGCTGATATAACTGCTCCATACATCTGTGTTTCCATAATTTACTTGCAGTATTTTTCTGTTTTCTGTTGTCTGACCGTAAACAGGTTCAATTATGTATTCACCAATACCCTGTGAATATTTTTCATTTCCGGCTTTTACTTCATCCCAATTACTGTGATATTGCCAATCATTTTGACTATCCAAAGACCAGTCAATCTGTATATAGTATTGATAATTTGATATACCATATTTTTCTCTTGCCGCAGTTCCTAATGTTACCAACTCTGAAAGGTCAGCACCCTTATTGTATGTAACCTGTATGCAAGCACCGTTTAACACCGTTTCACTCAATACGACACTGCTTGGTGCTTCAAAGCTTGTTGGGAAAGCTTCCGCTGCACTAACCGTAAATGTCATAACCGAAAGGCACATCGTAAGTGCCAATATAACTGATAATAATTTCTTCATATTCAAAAACCTCCTTAATATGCTATCATCTGATAATCTTCGGGGATTTCAAAGAGCTTTTCGTCTGCACCTTTTTTTAGGGATATGATTTCAACGATACTCTCTGTACCCATTACATTTGCTTTTATGATTTTGAGTTCATCTCCGTCAAATAGATACTGTACTGTTTCGCCCTCAACGGTAAATTCCTCGTAATCGTTGGTTTTGCAGTTATATTCCGTTTCGCCCGATGCAACCGCCGTTTCGTAGTTTTCGGCTTCATCAGCGAAAACATCTTTAACGGTTGCTTCA
>JAFQIY010000065.1 GCA_017415165.1 Oscillospiraceae bacterium
ATCTGCTGTCTTTATATCCGCACATTCCTTGAAAACATTGATGAGTTCGGGGAGGTTGAAGAATTTTGAAAACCTTGTTTTCGCTCTGTATCCCGTACCTTCGGGGGCAAGCTCAATCGCTGTAACGGCTTCACCGAAGTTTGCCGCCCAAGCATCGAAATTGTGCATACCCATTTCTTTTAGCTTGTCAGCCTGCAAGTATCTCATCATAGTGTAAAGTTCGGTCATACTATTGCTGACGGGAGTTCCCGTTGCAAAGACGATACCTTTACCGCCAGTGATTTCGTCAAGATACTGACACTTCATATAGAGGTCAGCCGACTTCTGAGCTTCCGTCTGCTGAATACCTGCTACATTTCGCATTTTGGTGTAGAGGAACAAATTTTTGAATGAGTGAGCTTCGTCCACAAACATCTTGTCAATACCGAGTTCCTCAAAGGTAACTACATCGTCCCTTTTCGGATTTTCTGTAAGCTTTTTCAGCTTTGCTTCAAGGTTTCGCTTGGTTTTTTCAAGCTGTTTTACTGAAAATCTTGCACCCTGCGACCTGCCGAGCGACTCAATACCCTCGGTAATCTCGTTAATCTGCCTGCGTATCATTCGTTCTTGTCGTTCCGCCGATACAGGTATCTTTTCAAGCTGTGAATGTCCGATGATAACTGCGTCGTAATCTCCCGTTGCAATCTTCGAGCATAAACGCTTACGGTTTTTGGCTTCAAAATCCTTTTTAGTTGCAACAAGGATATTAGCGGCAGGATAAAGCCTTAAAAATTCTGCTCCCATCTGCTCTGTAAGGTGATTTGGCACAACAAAAAGCGACTTAGTACATAAACCAAGTCGCTTGCTTTCCATAGCAGAAGCTACCATTTCAAAGGTTTTGCCCGCACCCACTTGGTGAGCGAGCAAGGTGTTTCCGCCGTACATTGTGTGTGCAATGGCATTGAGCTGATGTGTTCTGAGCTGAATTTCAGGGGACATACCCGAAAAAGTGATATGACTTCCGTCATATTCTCTTGGTCTGGAGCTGTTGAACATCTCATTGTATTTGTTTACGAGCTTTTCACGACGGTCAGGGTCTTTGAATATCCAGTCTTTAAACGCTTGCTTAATAGCTTCCTGCTTTTCCTGAGCAATCATAGTTTCTTTCTTATTCAGAACGGATTTAATCGTTCCGTCAGGCTGTTCCACACGGTCGTAAACTCGTGCGTCACGGAGGTTAAGCGTATCTTCAATAATGGAGTAAGCGTTCTTTCTTGCCGTGCCATAAGTCATATTGGCAGCTACATTGCTTCTGTCCACATTCTTGCCCTCAATGTTCCATTCAGATGTGTATTTCGAGAAATTCACATCAAACATATTCTGCAAGTATCGTGGAACTTGGAGAGTCTCAATCATAAACTGCTTGATTATATCCGTATCAAGCCAAGTCGCACCAAGTCTGACATCAATTTCACTTGCTTCAAGAGGTTTCGGCATAGCTTTTTCAAGAGCAGCGATGTTTACGCTTAAATCCTCGTCAAATACTTCTGCCGATTTCTTTGCAAATTCGAGCTTCCCTCGGACATTGCCAGACAGATATTCGTCAGCAGTTTCCCAATGATTGTTTTGAGGATTACGGAAAATAACGCCTTTAAGGTCGTTTATAAGCTGTTCTTCGGATTTGCCCGTAAGCTGTTCCATAAAAGGAATATCTACACGAGCCTTTTCGGAAATGGATACCGCAAGTGCTTCCGAAGCTGTATCTACGCTTGTTACCTGTGCTTTCTGCTTGATAGTACGCTTTGTGAACATATCTGCTTTGCGTTCAAGCTCTCCGTTTTCATTGAGAACTTCAAGAGATGAAAGAAGATAGTAGGAGCTGTCCTCGGAAAATGCCCTTGCATTGCCGACAGAGTTGATTAAGCCGTATTTCTTTGTGAAATCATCATAGACTCTGTTAAGCTCTGTCTGCTGTGAGCGAATATCGTAGTCGCTGTACTCGTTGAGCTGATAGTCGATTAGCGTTCTTACACAGTCACGAAGCTCACACATACCCTTGATACGCTCCTCGGTTGCCTTTGGCAAATCATCTTTGAGGAACATACGGCTATTTTCTCTGAAATAGAGCTTATCGTCAACAACTGCGTAGGAAAAGTTACGCACGTTTGGGTCGGCAGGGATACTCTCTGCAACCTTTTCCGTGTTCTCCTGTTCTACTTCGGGGATAGTACCATGAATGTTTGCAATCGCTTCTTTGAGCTGTTCTTTCAGACTTGCACCCTCGATAGGAACACAAGCTGTTTCATCGGCATTGCCGTACATAGAAAACTCTACGCCTTGCTTCATTTCACCAAGCACCATTTCAGGATGCTGCTCAAAATACTTGTTTACAGGAACTCCGTCCTCTGTCTGACCGAGGCGTACCCAATCAGGCTCGATGTCAAGCATTTTATCACGCTTTTGAAGAAAGATAATGTCAGAGGTTACTTCCGTTCCTGCGTTATCTTTAAAAGCATTGTTCGGCAGTCTTATTGCTCCGAGAAGTTCGGCTCTCTGAGCAAGATACTTTCTGAACTGCGGATTTGCCTTGTCAAGCGTACCCTTTGAGGTTACGAAAGCAACTACACCGCCTGCACGAACTTTGTCAAGCGACTTAGCGAAGAAATAGTCGTGAATGTTCAGATTGAGCTTGTCATAACGCTTTTCAGCAAGCTTGTACTGTCCGAAAGGAACATTACCCACTGCAACATCAAAGAAGTTGTCGGGGAAAGAGGTCTTTTCAAATCCGCTTATCTGAATATCTGCGTTCTGATAGAGCTGTTTTGCAATTCTACCTGAAATACTGTCAAGCTCTACGCCGTACAGCTTGCCGCTTCGCATTTCTTCGGGCATAACGCCAAAGAAATTACCTACGCCCATTGCAGGTTCTAAAACATTTCCGCCCTTGAAACCGAGATTTTCAAGTCCTTCGTACATCGCATTGATTACTGTTGGAGAGGTATAGTGTGCGTTCAGGGTAGAAGCCTTTGCACTTTCATACTCGTCGGGGGAAAGGAGCATATAAAGCTCTGTAAATTCACTTGACCAAGCTGAATTATTCTCATCGAACGCCTGTGCAAGACCACCCCAGCCGACATACTTGGAGAGAACTTCCTGTTCTTTGGGAGTTGCTCGTCTGTTCTCAAATTCAAGCTCGTTAAGGAGCTTGATTGCTTCTACATTTGCCTTGAACTTTGATTTCGCACCGCCGACGCCGAGGTTTTCGTCTGTGATTGTAAAGTCGTGCTTTTCGCCGTTCAGCTCAGGCACTTCCGAGATATTGGGTGCTGGTTCATTGATTACGCTTTCCTTTTCGGGAGCTTCATCTACAAGTGCAAAGCCGTTTTCATATATCTCAGTTTCGTACATAACACGGAAGATAGGGTAAATGCTGCCGAGGTCACGGAGTTGATATTTTGTATCGTCAATGCTGTCCGATATTTCGGTTATCTCGAATACGCCATCGTCAAGCTCAATTTTATCACCGACTTTGAGTTTGATTTCATCATCGTTGTATTCCTCGATTTCCTCCATTACGTCCGAAACGGTTTCTTCTGCCAGCTCAGGTACAGGCTCAGACTTTTCTTCAAGCTCTATGCCGTATTCTTCAAGAACTGCCTTTGCTTGCTTTATGCTCTGTTCTTCAAGAGGATTATCAGAAGCATTGGCAATCACTCTCTTGGCATATCGGATTTCATCGTCAATGTCCTTCTGAGTGATAAATCTATTCTGTGCTACGAGCTTTGAAACTCTTTCAGCAACCTCGTTCCACTTCATTGTAACCTGTGCGTCAGGTCTTGAAAGGTCGCCTTTGGTCAGCACAAGACCTTTAGAGTCGTGCCAAGTGTTGTATCCGCTACGACCACTGCCGCCGATACCGTACTCATTTTTGAGAAAATCAGCCTTTTCCTTTGCTGTGTGCGGTTCTTTAAAGAACTTTGCAATTCTTTTTTTACCGCCTACAACATTACTGCCCGATGCTACAAGCTTATTCTTTTCATCTTCGGTTATGAAATACTTGTGCTTAACCGTAAAGGAAGGCTCGGCAGTAAACTTTGTTCTGTCAAGCTGTCTGTCCTTGAGCTTTTCAAGGATTTCGGGGAGGTCGTGGAAATGGAAACGGAGAACATCTCGGTCAGCTTCATACTGCTTTATAAGGTCTTTCATACCGTCAATCATTTCCTGCACAGGCTTTTCACCCTGCAATGCTTCGGCAATCTTGTCCGTGCTTACATCAAAACCACCGATAAAAAAGTAGTCGGGAATGAAATATTCAACCTCAACATCCTGATGAAGATACCACAGCTTATCCGCAAGCTGTTTACGGTCGTATGGTTCTGCTGCTTTGAGAATATCCTGAGTGGCAAATCTGCCCTCATTCAGAAGCTCGCTGATACGCTCGGAAACCTGTTCCCAAGTCATAGAAACACTTCCGAAACGATTAAAAGCAGTTTCGCCCATACCGATAGTGATACCATCCTTGTCGTACCAAGCTGAAAATCTTGCTTTGTCAAGACCGTCAGGACTTTCGTAGAGAAAACCTCTGCCGTCTGTGCCAAATTCCTTACGGAGAAACTCGGCATTGCTTTCCACGCCCTTATTTTTCTCAAACTGTGCGACAATTCTCTCTAAGCTGTGCGGTTCGTTGCTACCTGCACGGAGAACATAGTCAATCATATCCTGAGTAAATACACTTGCAGGAGAATAATCAAATTCGGAGCTTTCAGTAGGGAGCATAGGCTCATCGTCAAAATCTCCGAATAGAGATAACTGTATAGGCTCATCATAGCCGCCCATTTCCTCAATTTCAGGCTCAATATCGAAAAAGTCAGGAAGGTCGATAAACTCGTGTCGGTCTATAAGGCTTGCTGTAAGCTCCTGAACAACGTCCCAAGAGAACATTGTGGAATTTTCGGGAGAGCCTTCCCACATTTCAAGACCGTCGCCGTGCTTTCTGTATCCGACAATTTCTCCGTCAAGCTCAAATTCTACCGCACGGTGTCCGTATGCCGCCTTTATAAAGTCGGCTCTGCGTGTTCCGTCCTCGTTTTCAAGGAAGAAATCAAGCGTTTCCTGCTTGCTTACATTCATTTCATCGTAATGATTGATAATTGCAAGCACCTTTTCTTCGGACATAGAAAAAGCAGTATCAGAATTCATTTCCGATACTGCTTCATTTTCATTTAGCTGTAAATCAGTTCGCTGATTATTATTTCCTCTGCCTGAGCTTTCAGACTGTTCATCATTCCCACCCAAGCCATCTGGTCTGTCGCTTTCAGTTCCTCGGTCGCTCCCGCTTCTTTCGCCATTTTCGGGAGAATTTCCGAGAGCCTGCGGCTCGCTGTTTCGTCTATCTCTGTCAAATGGCTGTTCAGAGTTCCCTTCAGGAGCATTGCCTGATAGGTTCCTTTCCTGTTGTTCATCAGGAAAGTCCTTCTCATCAGTCCGTATTTCCCGATTTCCTTCTGCTGCGGAAGTTCCAAGTCGGGAAGATAAGTCTGCGTCCTCTCGTCCAGAGTGTACTGGATTCCGTTCTCGGTCATTGTTTTCGGTAATGCTTCGGTCATTTTCCTTACTCCTTTCGGTTTTGAGCGTTAGCTCAATGTTTCTTAAAATCTGTTCCGACAAGTCGCTTGTAGCGTTGCCGAGAATAGATATTGCTTCAACGCTGTTGAACTCGTGTATTCCTCGGAAATCGTCAGGCTCAATATACATTTCAGCTTCATATCCGCACCTTGTGAGGACGGTATATGCGATACTTGTTTCAAGCAGACTTTCAAACTTCGACTGCACATTAAATTCATCAAGCTCATCGAGGAATGTTCCGTCGGTTTCTCTCATAAGGTCGTGAAGGTAATCGCCTGAGTAATTTCTTGCAATTTCACGAGCCTTTTCAAGTATTGCTGTATCAAGAGTAATTGCGTTTGTTCCGAGCTGTTTCAGAACAGCATTTTCATTTTCGGGAGTTACGCTCCAGAAAAATGGTGTTTTTGAGCGTTCGTCCCTTGCCGCCGTATCGGAGAAATCAAAGACGTATCTGAGCCTTGCTTTGCCGTTATCGTCTGCAATGAGGGCGATACCCTTACTGCCACGCTTGACATATCGGTTTGTAATATCCTCACGTCCCCAAGTGTCGTATTCGGCACAAGCTACTGCGTCAGGTCGCTGTGAATGTATCAGAACTTGGTCTTTGAAGCTGTACTTGTAGAGCCTTGATGATGTTCGGAGCAGCGACATATATTCGTTGCTGTCCTTCCAAAGTCGTTCGGTACTCTCATTCAACCGAGCCTGATACTCTTGAAGTTTAGTTGACATTTCTTCCTCCTTTTCTATAATAACACTTTAAAGTGTAAAAGTCAATAACTTTTTACAGATTTCTTACTCACGCATCATACCGTCAGCAATCCATCTGCCATCGGCTGTGAAAATATGACCGTAGCGGTCGATTGTGAGTTTTTCGCTGTTTTGTAAAGCAAGGTGAATTGCTTTAATATCAGCCTTATCAACACCTCTGTACTTAGAAGCGTCGAATTCCTCACGGATAATAGGTGGTGTAATAGGTTTTGTAAAAAACATCGGATAGTTCCTCCTTAAAATGTTTGCCCCTGCCGTAAAGCAGGGGCAATGTGGTTTAGTCTGCGTAATTATCTTCAAAAGCGAATTCGTCATACTCGCTGTCGGAGATACTTTCGAGCTTACCGATTACAGTTTCGGCAATTTCTATCATTTCCTTATCCTCAAGGTCAGGAAGGACATCAAAAATATTATTGATAGTGTCCTTACGGTTTTCTCCCTTGACAATGCAGATAAAATTAATCTCAGCTACGGAAAACTCCATTAGAGTTCCACTCCTTTCTCTTTTTCCTTTGTCTTATCCTTTGGCTGCTCCTGCTGTTTTGCAGACGCTTCCTTCAAATAGCCTCGGATAGAACGTTTCTGTTCAGGCTTCTTTGCATGTTTTTCCTTTTGTTTATCAGCCTTTGCCGCATTTGCCATATCCATAACGGATACAAGCTCGCCCCTTGAAGCCTTTTCTTCAAGTTCGTCCATAGAAGGCGTGTTATTGATAATGCCGTCAAAGCTGTTGTCGTTCTGTTCCACTGTATCCTCAATGGATTTCAGAGGATTTTCACGAACAGCACCGAAGCTTTCAAGCTCTTTATATCCCCAAGTGTCAACGAAGTGTGCTGACAACTCGCCATTCTGCTGAATAACGACTACATCGCTTACTGAAAGCGAATGTCCCTCAAAATCTTTCGGGTGGTCGGTGTTGAACTTGTGGTAAACATCGTTGAGAAAACTGATTTTATCCTGTAAATCTTCGGGATTTACGGGGAAAGTGTAGACAAGCGTGTAGTTATCTCTGTCGGGAGTAATGCCTTTTTTGTCGAGATATTCAGCACCGGCAAAGTGCAAGTCCCTGTTTTCGGGAATGTCTTTGAGCTGATAGATACCAGCCGCACATTCCTTTGCGTTCAGAAGCAGTGCTTCTTTTGACGGTTCTTCGGTTTCAAGTTTATCCATACGCTCCTGAAAAGCCTGATAGCGTAACCACTCATCAGTTTCTACACCAAAAATGCCGTTGTGGTTTTCAATGTCGGAACGGTCGTTTGCCTGACCTTCTGTACCGTCGGGATAGAGAAGATATACGGAAACTGTGTCGTTATCGAAGAACTCCAGAGCCTTTTCAGCAGTTAGAGGGAGAAGCTCATTGCTGTCGTAACCGTAGGCATTTCGTTCCTCAATGGTAATCTTGCTGTCAGGTAGCTTGCCCGTGTATTCCTGAATTTCGGGAGCTTTTTCAAGTCCCTGCTGCATTTCATTCAGCTTATACACCATATTGTCGATAACTGACGGCTTAATGTCAGTTACATAAAGGTGTGTGAAAGAATGAACGCTATCCTTGTCGGGATATTCAAACTTATCGGCAATCTGCTTGGCTTCGGGAGAGAAACGCATATCGTCAACCTCCTGAATCGTTCTTGACAGAACATACAGAGGTCTTTCCGTGCCATACTTCTCGGTAAGGTCTTTGAGAAAATCGTTAAGTCTGCCTTCGATAGCATAGATTTCAGCCGTAGCCTTAATATCCCAAAGACAACTCATATTGTCCTTGTGGCTTGCCTGAAATTCCTTGACCTCGCCGTGTTCCTGAGCGTAATCAAAAGACTGAGTATAGAGCTTTGAGCGTTCCTCGGTCTGTTCGGCTGACTTTTCTTCTGTTTTCTGAGCTGATAATGCCTTGTTGACAGAAGCAAGTGCTTCCTTGTATTTCGGCATATCTGCCTTTGAAATAGTGAGAGTGGTTTTATCACCGTCAGTTCTTCCGCTAAACTTAACGCCCTGCTTATCGAGAATATTCGCAACAGCAAGAGCCTTTTCTGTTCCGAGCTTTGCATAACTCTTGTCGGGAATATCCGTATACGCTGTATTTCCGATGATGTTATTCTTTTTAGGCTTCGGAGCTTTCTGTTCTGGCTCAGCCTTCGGCTGTTCCTGCGTAGGAGTTTCCTTTGCTTTTCCCGTTACTTCGGCAATAATCGCCTTGTAGCTGTCAATATTTGCTTTGCTGATAGTAAGTGTTGTTTTATCTCCGTTAATACGACCACTGAACGGGATATTCTGCTCTGTGAGCTTTTCCGCAACCTTTTCAGCCGTGCTTGACTTCAAGCGGAGATACTGTTTATCCTCAATATCCGCATAGGCTGTGTTACCGATAATATTCGACTTTTCGGATTTATCGGCTGTCTGCTCCTGAGTCTTATCCTTTTCAAGTCCGAGATACTTATCGGAAATAGCCGTGATAAGCTCCGAAGCTGTCGAACGGATAGTTTCAAGAGAGGATTTAAGTTCAGGCGTATCCTTGCCCGAACCCCAAGAAGCAACATAGGCGAAACTGTAATCGGAGGTATCAATTCCGAAATGCTGACACACGGTATATGCGATACTTTCCGCTTCTACTTCTTCTGTGCTTCTGTCCTTCGGCTTATCAACATCCGATTTCTTCAAATCACGGTCGTGGAGTTTAGCGTGAGCGATTTCGTGGATGGCTGTCTTAATGGTCTGCACCTCGGACATATTCTCCTTAATGGTAATCGACTTATCCTCGTGATGATAGAAACCCTTTGCCGTTCCGTCAATTTCTGCGAACTTGATAGGGACGGGAGAAGCTTCCCGAACGGCATTGAAGAACTTTTCGTAGTCCTTTACATTGCCGCTTAACTCATCAGCACCGAGAGTCGGAAGCTCCTTACCGCTTGTCTGCGACACATCAAACACGCTGACAACCTTAAAGGCAGGGATTGTAACCTCAACTTCTTCCTTAATCGGCTTTCCGTCCTTGCCGAGAACGGGTAAATCGGTATCGGGGTCAAGCTTTGTCTGCTCCTTCTTGATTTTGTAGGGGGCAGGAGCAAAAATCTGAATACCTTTTTCGCCCTTGTTTACGCTTCTCTCAAACTTGTTCTTCCAAGAATTGAAGCCTGCAACCAATGTGGCGTCAGGCTTCTGCATTGCGATGAGCATTGTATTATTGAAAGAATAGTTGTGGAACTTCGACATTGTATCAAGGTATTCCTTGAACTTTTCGCCCTCAAACAGCTCCTTAATGCCGCTTTCGAGCTTATCTGTGATTTCCTTTACCTTATCTTTGGATTTTGTAAAAGTCTTGGGTGGCTCTGCCACATCGTTTTCAGATGTTTTATCGGGTGGGTCTTTGGGAATGTCGTTTTCAAGCTCTTTTTCCTTCCTCATTACCGTTGTTGCAAGACCGTCAATGAGAATAGGGTGGGCGTTAAGGTAATAATCTCGGCTATCTTCCATAAATTCGGCAGACAGCTCCTTTGTCTGTTCCTTCGCCCAAGCCTTGACATCATTGTGATAACGACCGTCCCAATCGTGATTGACTACCTGAGCTGCAAGAACGTGAGTTACACGTTCTGCACTATACTCAGCAAGAACGGTATCAAGAGCCTTGTCTGTATCAAGGCGATTATCTGCATAATTCTCGTTTAAAGCCTTATCAATAGCCTTTGCACAGTTGCAGTTCTCCTTGAAACTCATTCGCCAATCAGCCATTTCGCCATTTTCTTTGGCGGTCATCATATCTTCCTTATACAGAGGTATGATGGATTTTTCCTTTTCAATTTCGGGCATTTGTACCTACCTTTCTTACTTCTTTTTCTTCTTCGGAGCAAATTCAAGCTTGTAGTTTACATACTTGCCTGTATCGTCAAGACAAACAGTTGCATCATAGTTCCTGCCTGACTTCTCGGAATAAAGTCCCTTAACAGCAATCTTGCCATTCTTGATAAGGCTTGTAGCCATTTCCTTTGTGAGTGGCTTTCTTGCCTTTTCAAAGAACTTGTCATTCTTCCAGATAACAAAGCCGCAGTTTCTGTCCTCGCAGGAGTACGCCTTCGGAGTTACGACAACATTCTTACCGCATCTCGGACAAGTGCCGATAACCTCTCCGCCGTTTCTTGATACCTTGCTTTCATCAACACTTTCCTTTGCAACGGCGATAATGTCGTCTACGAGCTTTTCAATATCCACCATAAACTGCTGTGATGTGAACTTGCCCTGAGCCATAAGGGAGAGAACGTTTTCCCAATCAGCCGTCATAGAAGCCGACTTGATAATATCGGGCATTACAGAAATGAGGTCTGTGCCGTTATCTGTTACGACAAGGTTTTTCTTTTCACGCTTGATAAATCCTGACTTTGTGAGCTTTTCAATGATACTTGCTCTTGTGGCAGGAGTACCAAGTCCCGAACGCTCCACTTCCTCGGTAATCTCGTCCGTTCCCGCACGTTCCATAGCGGAAAGAAGCGTATCTTCCGTATAGTGCTTCGGAGGCTGTGTGTAGTGTTCGCTTACCTCGGAAACAGGTCTTTCAATAACCTGACCTTCGGCGAGGGAGAGTGTTTCTTCTTCCTCCTCGGTATCGTCCTTGCACTTCTGAAAATCTCTGAATGCCTTTTCAATGGCTTTCCAGCCCTCAGAAATGACATTTCTGCCCTTTGCGACAAAAGAATAACCGCTACAACTGATTTCAGCCGTAACGGTTTCATAGATATATGGCTCATTTGTCGCACAAAGAAGGCGATTTGCGATAAGGTAGAGGATTTTTCTTTCTCCTTCGGGAACGGTGCTGAGGTCTGTGCTACTTACTTCCTCTGTCGGAATAATGGCGTGATGGTCGCTTACTTTCTTATTGTTAATCACTCTCTTTGTTTCAGGAGCAATAACAATGCCGCTGAAATGAGGGAGCTTTCCTGCAACGGACTCTGCAATGTTTCTTGCAGTTCCGTCCATATCGTCAGTGATATACTGGCTGTCCGTTCTCGGATAGGTTACGAGCTTCATTTCATAGAGCGACTGCGTATAATCAAGTGTCTGCTGTGCCGTAAAGCCGTAAAGTCTGTTTGCTTCTCTCTGGAGAGTGGTAAGGTCGTAAAGATGAGGGGGATTTACGGTCTTTCTTTCCGTCTTTACCGACTTTACAATAGCTTCCTTGCCGTCGCAATCTCTGCGTATATTCTCAGCTTCGCCCTGTTCCTTAACCTTTTCGTGTACTGCGTCAAGACCGACAGATTTCAGATGGACATTGAAATATTTTTCCTTCTGAAAGCTACTGATACTGTTTTCACGCTCATAGAGCATTGCAAGAGTAGGTGTCTGAACTCTGCCGACATTCAGCGTTCTGTTGTAGAGCTTGGAAAATAATCTTGTGGCATTGATACCCACAATCCAATCCGCCTTTGCACGACAGAGAGCCGACTGATAAAGATTTTCGTAGTCCTTACCGTCCCTGAGATTATCAAAGCCTTCACGGATAGCCTTTTCTTCCATTGAGGAAATCCAGAGACGCTTAATAGGCTTATTGCAGAGTGCCTTGTTATACACAAGACGGAAAATAAGTTCACCTTCACGACCTGCGTCGCAAGCGTTCACCACTTCGGTTACTCGGCTGTCATCCATAAGCTGACGGAGAATACCGAACTGCTTATTTTTGTCCTCGGCAATGATGAACTGCCACTCGTCGGGGATAATGGGGAGGTCTGCAATATCCCAATTCTTGAACTTCTCATCGTACATATCGGCATTGGCAAGAGAAACAAGATGTCCCACACACCAAGACACGATATATCCGTTGCCCTCAATATATCCGTCCTTCTTGTCGGTTACACCGAGAGCCTTCGCCAGTGCCACCCCGACACTTGGCTTTTCTGCAATCACTAACTGCATACTAAATCATTCCTTTCGATTTGAAATAAAAAAGAGCCAAAGCTCTATGTACCAAGCCTGATTACTCAGGCTTGTGAGGATTATTCCTCATCGTCGTCGGAAGTATTCTCATCAATGATATCTTCGTTAACGGTTTCTTCCTCGTATTCCTCCTCGTCGTAAAGGGACTGCTTCGGAGCCTTTGGCTTTGCCTTGTAAACCTTAAAGTAGTAGAAAGCACCGCCGCCTGCAAGGGCAAGAACGCCTACAAGGATAAGAAGCGTATTGTTTCCGCCACCCTCGTTTTCGGTTTTCTCGGTTTTATCTTCCTTTTCTCCCTCAGAAGTATCTTCGGAATTTTCAATAACATTGCCATCTGCGTCCGTAACAGGTTCAACCTGTTCGCCATCAGGAGTTTCAACGGTTACACCTTCGGGGAAATCCTCGGCAAATGCGAGCATATCGTACTCATCAACCAAGTTCATAAAGTACACATTTTCCTTGCCCTTGCTGTCCTTGTCGATTACGATATAGAATGTGTTACCGTTCTTACTCTGAATAGCAATAAACTGTCGGTCAACCACATCTGCCGACACATCTTCGATAACAGTTGCGTTTCCTTCGGGAAGTCCAAGCGTAGGAGCTTCGCTGTCCTGAACGATAGTTGTTTCTGCGTTTTCCTCGTTATCGTCATTCTTCTCAATGACATTCACTTCGGGCATAGGGTATTCAATCACCTTATCCTCGTTAATAACGGGAAGTTCTCCACTTTCGATAATCTCTGATGAAACGATGGTTGTAACCGCTTCTTCCATTTCCATCGGCTCGTCAATAAGAATATCTCCCGTAGCGTAAACGCTCATCGCAGACATTGAAAAAGCTCCGCACATCACAAGTACGGAGCAAAGAATTTTACTCATCTTCTTCATCTTCGGTAATCCTTTCTGTAACGAAATTTGTAGTTTCAGGCTTTACAACCTGTTCGACAGGTTTCGGCTGTTCAGTCATAAGCAAGGCTTTGAGCTGAGAGCTGTCAATCTTACTCAAATTTACAAGCTGTAAAATTCGAGTATTTTCAAGAGAGTTTACACGAGCGATACCTTGCTTTTCTTTTTCAAGGATATCGGCTTTCTTTGCTCGGATACTCTCCAAGTCGGCAATAGCTTTTTCAAGCAATGCCTCGGTTTTTTCAAGTGGTGTAGGCAAATTATCTCCTCCTTTAGAACAAATCGGGTTTGTTTCCTTGCGTTTCCTGTAACAGCAGATATACATCGTAAACGCCTGCTGCTTCGAGCTTCGGCTTTACCACACTATCCCAATCGTTGGCTGTCAGCGTGACATTCAGGATATAGTAGTCGTAATATACGGTAACAATCACTTCATTGCCTTCTTCATCAGTTGTGGTGTACTGGTAAGAGCGAACTTCGTGAACAGACTCTACTTCAAGCGTGTATAACGCATTGAAAAGCTCCTGAATTCTTGCCTGAGTATCCGCATCATAGTCAAAGTTGATTTCCATAGCTGTCAGATAGGATATAAGGGCATAAGGGTTGTGTCCTATGGGGTCAATGTAGTAGTTATACTCATTCCAACCGACATAGACATTCGGGATATTGCTGATTTCGTAGTTCAGGTTGTTTTCAAGAGCGTTCATATAGTCGTTTGCTGCATAAATATCTTCCTCGTCCGATGTGTAGGAAGAAGCGATTACCATTGTTCCCGTATCACCAAGAGAAGTAAAAGCTGACGAGCCGAGAGTAAACAGCAAACCAAAAAGCAAGAGGAATATAATCAAGATGATTATTACCACTTTGTTATTGGCAACTGCCTTTACAATAATCTGTCCGACATCTTTTGCCGCCTCGCCAGCCTTTTTGCCAGCCTTTGAAGCACCTTTCTTTGCCGTTTTTGCGGCGTTTTTCTGATTTCGTTTTTGCTGAGCTTTTTTAAGAGCCTTTTTAGCTTCCTTCTTAGACTGCTGTTCCGTTTTGTGTTCAAGGGCGACCTTATGCTGATTTAGCTTCTTATGAGCATTTTCAGTATCAAATTTCAGCTTGGAAGCCTTTTTATAAGGCTTTTCCTTTAGCTTCTGATTTGTGGTCTTAACCTTGTTTGAAGCGAAACGCAAAGCCGACTCCGCAACTTTTTCCGTGCCGTGAGCCGATTTAAGCGTTTGGTTATCATCCTCGTACTTGCTGATTTGCTGATGAGTGATACCCGAAACAGTAGTTGTTACAGCGTGTTTTGCACTCTGAACACCCTTTTGGACGATATTCGGCTTTGGGAGAGGTTTTACCCCTTTTTCAAGTCTGAGTTTCCTCTGCATTTTCTGCTTTTCGGAGTTCCATTCCTTACGGACGTGGAATACTCGCTGATGAGGGAGATTATCCTCTGCCTTGTCAAGCCGTTTCTGAAGTTTAAAAACTCTTTTCTCGTCCTTGCGTATCCGCCTTTTCAGCTTTTTTTCACCGTTAGTGAGCTTTCTATCGGTAGCAGCATTAACATCGAAGCAAAGAACGGAATTTCCGTCCTTGTCGGTCAGCTTCTCGGCAGCAGATGATTTTTGCTTCAAGCCGTTTCGGGTTTTCTTTTCCTTTAACTTACTTTCCGCTTTTTCCTCAGCCTTCTGACCGACAAATTCTGCACCGTCAATTTCAATACCTTCTTCGGAATTGACATACTCATCTTCACTCTTGAAGCTGAGCTTTGATTTCGGTTTCAATTCCTCGTCTTTGATTGAAGTCTGTACCATTTCTGCAAATTCTTCCGCAGTAACGGGGATAGAGGTTTCGGAAAGTTGATACTTTTCATCGGATTTGAATGAAGACTTCCTTTGTTCCTTTGGAGTAATGCTCTCGCTTCCGAGTGTGCTATGCTCCGGTTCAGCAAGCTCCCTCTGAGTAACGGGTACTGATGTTTCTGAGTTCTGATAATGTTCATCAGAAACGAAAGAGGTCTGTTCTGTCGGTTTGTTTCCGTAAACCGATTCCGCCCAAGTGTTATCGGGATTGTTCCGTCCAAATTGTAACTTGCGATGGTCAGGCTTCTTCACATCTTCTACTACAAGACCAGCCGCTTTCAGCTTGTCAAAGCGTTCGTCTGCAACACCTTCTGCTTTCAGCACGGCTTCTTCGGCTTTCTTACTGACCTTTTTTGCCGAGCCGTCTGAAAGGTTTTGTTCGAGAACACCCTCACGGGAGTGCTTCAAGACGGTTTTCTCCGTCGCTTTCAGCTCTTTTCCTGCCACTCTGATACCTCCTTTCTGTGATTTATTTGCCCTGTAAACAGGGTATGTAAAAAAATGTTTTCGTAGGGACTTGACTTTCGCTTGGACTTGTGTTATAATAAAGTTAAGGACATACCCTTGGTAAGCCTTTAACTTATATTTGAGGAGGAAAAACAATGTCTGAAACTATTAAATTCACTCTTTCCGATGAAAACTACAAGGAACTTGTAGAAAGAGCGGGTAATCAGTCAATACAGGATTACATACGTTCTGTTTTATTTCCTGACCAGACTAATCCCATTACTCCAGAAATCGCCATTTCAAAAGCACTTTCAAAATACAATAAAGGTGATACCTTCAGTGTACCTGAAATTTTTGGAGATGAATGGACACTTACTAATGGTTATGCAGGCGTATTTGGTCGTCGTTTCTGTAAACTTGTTGAAAGCGAATATTCAGATAAAATAAGATTTACTGAAACATTTAATCGCAAGGGACACGCAATTTATGAAATTGTGTAATATGGAGGAATATTATGAACAGAAGAATTAGGATAGCCATCTTAGCATATATTGCTTCAAATGGTGCAACAGACACAAGAAAAGTTATCTCTATAATGGCAAAGCGTTTCAATACAACAAAGCAGAGGATATCAGGAAATATATCTTGGCTTGTTAGAATTTCAAGTCTTACCGTTGGTGGAAAAAGAAACACTAAAAGCTGTTATATCTACTAAAGCACTTTATGTACCGCCGTATTCGGAAAAATCCGAGTACGGCTTTTCTTATTCCTCACTATCGGCTTCGTTCAGATGATTGACCTGAAGCAGACACATTGTAAATATGCCTACTGTACCGCCAAACATCGCTCCGCCGAGGAAAATCAGCCAACCCATTACTTAGTATCCCAAGCGGATGCAGGGTAAGGGATTTCGGCAGCAGGCTTCTTCTTGTTCTTGATTGCAAGGCAAATCGCCGTTACACCTGCACCCACCGCCGCAATTACGCCTGCTGTGATACCGATAGTCTTAATGGTCTTTTTCTTCATCTTCATTAGTTTTCCTCCTGTTCTTCGGGTTTTGTGGTCATAATCTTGTAGAGCTGTGTGTCCTTCGGGAACTTATCGACAAAAGGAATGATGACATTTCCGTAGAAGATAAGTCCTTCGCCCGCACCGCTGTTCGTTACATACGAAAGCTGATGAGGGGAAATATTGAGCTGCTTCGCAAGTATCTGACGGTCTCCGCCAGCCTGATTGAGCATATATATGAAGTCGGAGTTTTCAAAGATATTCTCAATCTCACGGCTTGCAAGCAAATCCTTTACATTCTGAGTAAGTCCCGTAGGAATACCGCCCCATTTTCTGAAACGCTTCCAGATTTCGCAGGAATAAGCCGCTGTCTGTTCTTCTTTGAGAAGAAGGTGGAACTCGTCGATATAGTAGCGAGTGGACTTGTGTTCGGCACGGTTGACCGTTACTCTGTTCCATACGCAGTCCTGAACGACAAGCATACCTATCTTTTTGAGCTGTTTGCCAAGCTCCTTGATGTCGAAACAGATAAGACGGTTATTCATATCAACATTGGTACGATGATTGAACACGTTAAGAGAGCCTGTTACATACATTTCGAGAGCTGTCGCAATACGCTGAGCTTCAGGCTCGGTCTGTTTAAGCATAAGGTCGTACAAATCCTGCAAGATAGGCATTTCAGCCGTATCGGGATTTGCAAGGTAATCACGATAAACCATTCTCACGCAACGGTCGATAATGGTCTTTTCGATAGGTTCAAGTCCGTTCTTACCTCCGACAATCAGCTCACAAAGGGAGAGGATAAAGTCTGCTTTTAATGCAATAGGATTTTCATCCTCGGAGTAGTTGAGATTGATGTCAAGAGGATTGATATACTGTGTGGAAGTAGGCGAAATCTTGACAACCTGACCGTTAAGACGGTTGACAAGCGGATAATACTCGGCTTCGGGGTCGCAGATGATAATATCGTCTGTTGTGGTAAGAAAAGCGTTTGTAATCTCACGCTTTGCGGAGAATGACTTACCACTACCCGGCGTACCGAGAATAAGACCGTTCGGGTTTTTAAGCTGCTTACGGTCGCACAAAATCATATTGTTTGAAAGTGCGTTAAGACCGTAGTAAAGAGCTTCACCGCCCTGAAAAAGCTCCTGAGTGGTGAACGGTACAAAAATCGCTGTGCTTGATGTGGTAAGTCCACGCTTGATTTCAATATCGTTTACGCCGATAGGAACACAAGCCATAATGCCATCTTCCTGCTGATAATCAAGGCGTTTGAGCTGACAGTTGTACTTCTGTGCGATACCCTGTTCCTGAAAGATGATATTGTCGAGCTTTCTTTTCGTGTCGGCTGTATTCATAATGAGAATAGTAGCCATAAAAAGACGCTCGTTTCGGCTCTGCAAGTCATTGAGCAAGCTCTTTGCTTCCTTACCGAAGGTGTTAATGTCAGACGGCATAATGTCAATGTCGTAGCCGTTTCTGAAAGCCTTTTTCTGTTCTTCCATCTTCATTTTATCAAGGTCGGTAATCTTGCTCTTAACCATTTTTACCGCCTTGTTCTGGTCGATAGACTGAATGTGAATACTGAGTGTGATATTATGCTCAATGTTCAGAAAATCGGCAAGCATACGGTCTGACATTTCAGAAGCCATAATGTTGATGAATGAAACTGCTCCGTACTTGCCACTCATACGGAAACTGTTGCCCTTTGAGAAATCGAAGGACGAGGGAGCAATAAAGTCCTTGACGGAAAGACCTGACTTCGGGAGCAAATCCCAAGAGAAACGGAACTTTTCTCTACCATCGGGATTAAAGCTACGATGAAGCACCGCAAGGCGTTCAGCACCGTTCATAGGCTGAGCAAGTACGCCCATAATCTTGAAGTTGCCCAGAATATCGGCTTCGATACGTTCAAGCTTCGGCTTTGCTTCTTTCAGGGACTTTTCTTTGACCCCGAATGTGATATACTTGGTCTTGACAAGTCCGTTATTGCCCTTTGCAAGCTGATTTTTCAGCATTTCTGTGTATTCCTGACGAATATCGTTGAATTCGTCGTCCTGACCGTCAATTTCAAGCTGGCTGTGAAACTCCTCAACATCGGCTACCTGATTGAGAAAGGAAAGCTGAACATTGATGGAACTGTCAAAATAGTTGAGGAAGTCGCAGTAATTCTCGAAAATCGCTGTCTTATCCTCGTTCTGTGCAAGCTGATAGTTTATGTCGAAGAACTGAACTGTCTTGGTATAGAGATTATCGTCCACCTTGCAGATACCGTCCTTGAACATCTGCTTGAAAGGGATTGACTGCTGTGCTGTTACAGGAACTTTACCGTTCCCGTTAGGACGAGCCTTTTTCACAGCAACGTCAATCTGCTTTTTCTTCTTGCCGGATACATTTTTAATTATCTTCGACAATGCTTTTTACCTCCTTTTCTAAGTCATACTGCTTTTCGGCATATTCGTAGAGATTTTCTGTCTTATACGGTCTGACCTTTGGGCGAAGAAAACGGCTTTTTATCACCGTTTTCACCACCTTTTCAAAGGGCAATCCGTTTTTCTCATACATTGCTGCAAGGAAAGAGGGCATTGCAACTACAATAAGCAGAAGCATTGCCCCCATATTACCAAGAGCTTCATTTGTAAGGAAATAGGTCGGAACTGCTGTTGCTGCCGCTATCGAAAAGCAGATTAACTGTCTTTTTGTAAGATTGAAAGCGACCTTTGTCTTAATCTTCGCAAGGTCTTTCGGAACCTGAACATACGGCATACATAAAATCCTCCATTAACTGCTTGTAGGCGGGGCTATCCTTTGGCATTTCCTCAACAAAACGATAGCGATACTTCTCGAAATCCGCTTCGATATCCACGCTTATTTCCATAATAATGTCGCTTGGAAACCATTCCGCAAGGAATTTCACTGCGTCGTTGAACTGGCAAGCCCTGAGTTCGGAAAGCTCGGTTGTGCCAAAAACCTCCTCAAAATTATCATCAAGGTCGTCGCAGCAGGAACGAAAAAGAACTCGGTATGAGAGGGAGTTCTTTCCGCCAAGCACCGCTTCAATCGAAAGTTCAGCCAGCCTTGCAAGATAATCCTGCTGTTTCCTTGTGATTGTTTCGTTACATTTGTAAATCATATTGCATTTCCTTTCTTTAGTGAGCATTAAAAATTGACTTTGAAATTGATGATGTCTTAAACAGCGTGAGGCAGAGAACAATGGAATACATACCGATACGCATAAGCATTGAGTGTAGGTCAGAAACTATAAGAATATCCTTTACTAACGCTGAATAAATGCCCACAATTACCATTATGAATAGTCCTTGAAAAGCAAGAGAAAGCAGGCTTCTGATATAGTTTGTTCCGATATTTCCCCATTCACGATTGGTCATAGTTGCGAATGGGATAGGAGCAACAGAACAATACAGATAAATCTCAATCATTCTGTTTATAAGAACGACGGAAACAAGTATTGCTATCGCCTTAACTGCAAGGCTCACAACAGCCGCTTCGAGCATGAGGGCAATCAGTTCTCCAGTTCCCATAGCGTCGAGTGAGTCCCTGAACTGAATATAAATGCTCGTTACATCGACATAGGTGTCGTTGGTAATTGATATCGCCGCCTGATTGACAAGCCATTGCCCGACATCAAATATCGCCATTGTTATCTCAAATGTGTGGGAAAGCAGCATAACTGCAACACAAGCCTTGAACACATACTTGAAGAATATGAATGTGTCAATATCGTGCATATTATTCTTTTCGGTAATCATCGTTATAAGTTCGTAGCAAAGAACAAACGTGATGATTAAACCTGCAATCGGTATTACAACGTTTTTCGACAGGTTTTGTATCATTGTAAAGATACTGCCGTTCCACTGAGAGGGCGTAAGCCCCACCTGACTTGCTATATCGCCGGTAGCTGCATTGGCATCATCGAATATTCCGATAAACATTCCACCGCAGACGTCAACAAAAAAGTCGTGTATGGCGTCGCCAATGGATTGCAAAATATCATCCATTACATACCACCTTTCTTATTTAATAGCAAAAGCCTGCCGTTTCGGGCAGGCTTCCGCTTTTGCCGAGCTGTTGGATTAACCGAAAAGACCGGAAAGAAGGGGGATAAGGGTGATACCGATGAGGGCAACACCACCGCCAGCCATAAGCTGCTTCATACCCTGTGACTTTGCACCGGGGTTATCGTTACCGTAGCCTTCGAGAAGGTTGATTACGCCCCATACGCCAAGACCGGCACCAAGAGCGATTACAAGTGTCTGAAGAACATCAACAGCAGAGTTAAAAAAATCCATAGTTAAAAATCTCCTTTAAATTAAATAGTTTTGATTTGAATTTGGACACAAAAACAGCCGTCTGATTATTCATCAGCGGCTTGCGTGTCATCTTCGTTTGTTTCCGAGCAGTCGTAAACCTCAACGACTGTATTCGGTTTTACTGTGAGCTTATGGGATAGATACTTTTCTACATCGAAAAGATTTCTTTCGTCAGCGTCAGAGGTCAGAGCGAATTTTGGATGCTTCGTTAAATCGTACTTATTACTGAGAAAAGGTCTCACGCCTCTAAGCTGCAAAATACACTTACTGCCGTCCATTACGCTGAGTTCGTCCATCGACATAAGCTCTTTGCCTGTTTTCTGGTAATTCAGAGAGTGCGAGGTTTCTTTTCCTCTGCTTTCACCAGTGTTATACAGGTCAATGGTTTCCTTTCCGAGAATTTCGGAAATTTCTTTCAGAGTGGTCTTTTCCTTACCACCGAGAAAGAGTGTTGTATCGCAGTTGCCCACGATAGTATCCGCATTATCCTTGTAAATCGCCTTTAACTGACTTTGTGCCTGCAAGATAATTGAAGCTGAAATTTCTCTGCTTCGTATCGTTGCTATGAGTTTGTTGAATTTTGGTATTTGTCCGATATTCGCAAACTCATCGAGTATAAAGCGAACGTGAACAGGGAGTCTGCCGCCGTATTTATCGTCGGCTTTGTCACACAACAGATTGAAAAGCTGAGTGTACATTATGGCTACGATAAAGTTAAAAGTATCATCGGTATCCGAGATTATGACAAAAAGTGCCGTCTTTTTATCGCCTAACGTATCAAGCTCAAGTTCATCATCTTCTGTTAATTCACGCAGCTCCGCAATGTCAAAAGGTGCAAGTCTTGCACCGCAGGATATGAGGATTGATTTTGCGGTCTTTCCCGCTGCCAGTTTGTATTTCTTGTACTGCCTTACGGCAAAATGCTCAGGATTTTTCTGTTCAAGCTCCTTAAACAACAGGTCGATGGGATTTTCAAAGGTTTCGTCATCTTCTCGTGCTTCACTGGCATTTATCATCTCAATAAGGGTATTGAGATTTTTTTCTTCCTTTGGAGCTTCGTACCAGATATATCCGATAAGTGCCGAGTAGTAAAGTCTTTCAGCCTTTACCCAGAAATCTTCACCGCTTTGACTGCCTTCGCCTTTGGTGTTGGCAATAATTGTGTTTACGAGCTTCAAAATATCCTTTTCAGAACGGATATAGGCAAGTGGATTATAGTGCATTGACTTTTTGAAATTGATAGTGTTCAGCACCTTGATTGCATATCCGCCGTCTTGCAGAGCCTTTCCGACTTCGTTCAGCACCGTTCCTTTCGGGTCTGTAACCACATAGGAGCTGTGCATTTGAAGTAAGTTCGGCTTTACATAAAATCGTGTTTTACCTGAGCCTGAGCCACCGATTACAAGGATATTCTTGTTTCGTGCGTACTTGGGTCCTGCCTTCGGTCTGCCGTCCATAGTCAGACGTTCCGTTTCGGTAAGAATGACATTATCCTCAAACTTGTCAGCCATATATGGCTTAATATCTTCGGCATTACCCCATCGGGCAGAGCCGTACTCACAGCCTTTTCGGTATTTCTTTGCATTTTTACCTTTGACGTAAATAACGAGCTTTACGATTACGCCACCCGCAACACCTATGAGAAGGTCTATCGGGTTGAAACTCGGCAAGGGATTGAGGAAAACCTCGCCCAAGCCGTCCATACCGTTCATTATCTTGTCGCCAAGTTCTGTGCCTGCGGCACTTGTAAATGCCTGAGATACCTTGTTGAAGAAATATCCGAGGATAATAAAAGGCAGAACCTTCATTACTTTTTGCTTGTCAAATTTCATTACAGTTCTGCCTCCCGTGTCTTGTTTTTCTCTCTTGTACGCTCCTGAGCCTTTTGCTTGACCTGCTCACCGAGAGTTTTAAGCTTTGCCTTGATAGATGGCTTTTCCTTCTTTTTGAGTTCTTTTCCAACAAAATCTTTGAAAGCAGCGTTCATAACCTCTGCGTCCTTTGCCTTGAAAAAGATGAAGTATCTCGGCGGCTTTTCAGAGCCGTCCTTTTTGAGAGAATAGTCGATACCGTACTTACGGGCAGTTTTGTTGAAGGACTTAATGTTTTGGTCGGTTACTTCAATATTCGTGAGCTTTTCGCCTTTTTGAATAAGGTGTTTTACCGACTGTTTTCCTTTATAGACCTTCGGGGACTTGTTTTTCTGTGCCGAGAGATAGGCTCTTACAGCCGATTTCAGCACATTTGCCGTTACTTTTGTTGCCCTGACCGAGAGCGACACGACTTTTTCGGAGTTCTGCTCCTGCATTACTGTCCTCCTTTCGGGTTATTTTTGTTCTTGCTAAGGGATTTTGAGTGGGAAACTCATTGTCTGACCTCCTTTTGGACATAAAAAAAGCAGTCAAGTGTTTTTGATACTTGACTGCTATGTACGGGACGGAATTAACCGCCCCCATTAAAGTGATAATTCACTTCGGAGGTATAATAGTTGTCGATAGTAACGGCAGCATTATACAGGACTGTTTTCAGATAGGACTTGATATTACGCACTTTGCTTGGATTTTCTTTCAGACAGGAGAAGATATACTCGATGTGCATAGAATTGAGCTTCAGAATACGGCTCTTGACAAGCTCGGTCGGAACTTTATCCTTTCCGATATTCTGCGTTTCCGCTTCTGAGCATACACATTCAAGCATTATATCGACAATTTCATCAAGCTGTGCCTTGTTGTATTGGTCAACGATTAGGTCGTATTCGATATTTTCAAGAATGATTGCTCTGTATCCGTCAATCTTATCAATCCCATCAGGCAGGATAGATTGATTGATATTAAAAAGCTCTTTATTTTCTTTTTCTTTATTTGATTTCTCTTTACTTAATTGTGCCGAGGACATCTGTTTGGGTTTTACCCGTTCGGATTTATTCCGTTTAGGTTCGTCGAAATGGCGTGGCTTCATTCTTATATCGTAGAACACTTCGCCGTAAGTTCCATTTTTTCGCCGTTCTCGGTATCGGGTGATATATCCTGTTGCTTCAAGCTCCTTTATGATAGAAGCGATAGTATCGGAACATTCACGGTTGATTTTCGATAAACCTGAGATTGTCATATCCCATTTTTCAGGGAGCGATAATATTTGGGAGAGTAAACCTCTGGCTTTAAGAGAAAGCCGCATATCTCTTAAATGGTAATTTGACATTACCGTGTATCCGTCTGCTGTTTCAACTCTGCAATACGCCATCAGAATTCAATCTCCAGCACGAGAATATCGTTATCTCCGATTTCTCCAAACTTTTCTTCAAAAAAGGTATTGACAAATTCGTCAAGATGTGCTTCATACATTGCCGCTTCGATTTCATCGGCAATTCTGCCCATTTCCTCGACCTCGGCACGGAGCTTGTCATACTCACGCTTTGTCTTAATGAATTCAGCCGTGCTTGCACCCTTAATAGTACGGGGATAGACGAATGTTCTATACTCCTTAGCGTCAAGCTCCGCTTTCAGATTTGTAACCTTATTCCTGAGTTCTGCACCGAAGAAAAAAATCTTGAAAAAGGTCTTGACATTTTCCTCAGTTTGTGCTTCGGTTTTTTCTGAAAAATATTTCAGAAAAGACTTGACATCTGTCAGCTTTTGTGCTATGAACCCCTCGAAAAAATTTTCAGAGAAGGGGTTGACAAATCTGTCATTCTGTGATAAGGGAGAACCCTTGAAATTTCTTTCAGAAAAGGTATTGACATTTCTGTCGTTCTGTGATATGGGACTTCCGATTGCTTTACTGTTCTTCATAATAATTCCGCCTTTCTTAATGTTGGTTTGAGCTTATCATATATTCAGGGAATAGAAAAACCCCGTATCTAACGGTTTAACCGTCGGATACGGGGTAATCTTTTTATTTACCAAGTTCAAGGCTCATCACGAGAGTTATATCTTCCCACTGATTTTGCCTTAAATACTTGCCGTTAGCCTTCTGATAGGCTCTTGCCATTTCATAGGTTATCGGAAAATCCCATTGTATAGCGATTTTCTGATTAATCCCTATTACTAATAGCTGCCTG
>JAFQIY010000066.1 GCA_017415165.1 Oscillospiraceae bacterium
CAACCGAAAATATATCGGTGAATACAAATTTAAAGATGTTATTACACCGGGAGGAATTCCCGCAATAGTTGATAAGGAGTTGTTTGAATTGGTACAGGAAAAAATGAAGCAGAATAAGAAAGCCCCTGCAAAGCACAAAGCAGAAGATGAATATCTTCTGACCACAAAGCTCTATTGCGGCAAGTGTCAGTGCCTTATGGTCGGTGAAAGCGGTACAAGCAGAACGAAGCATGTTCACCGATATTACAAATGTGTAAGTGTAAAGCATCACAAAGGCTGTGACAAGAAAACAGTCAAAAAGGCTTGGATTGAGGATATTGTTGTTGATAGTATCCGCAGACTCATTATGAATGATGAAACCATTGAGTATTTAACTGATCAGGCACTTGAAACCTTTAACAAGGAAAGCACAGTTCTACCCATACTTCAAAAGCAATATGCACAGACTCTGACAGCTATCAACAATCTCATTACTGCCATGGAGAAAGGTATCATTACACCTACAACCAAAGAACGAATGGAAGAGCTTGAGGCTGAAAAGAGTGAGCTTTCAATCAGGATTATGAAAGAAGAAATGTCAAGACCAAAGCTTACCCGTGAGGAGATTTTATATTGGTTCTACAAGTTCCGTAAGCTCAATCCAAAGAAGCTTGACCACAGAAGAACTTTAATCAATAACTTTGTAAACTCAGTATTCTTATTTGAAGACAGAATGGTAATTACCTTCAACTTCAAAGACGGTACTGAAACCATAACCTTTGCCGACCTCGAAAAGTCGGCATTGGGTTCGGATTTGAAAGTGTCAGGTGCACCAAAAAAGCCACTTTTGTCTTCCAAACAAAAGTGGCTTTTTTGAATGGTGCGTACTGCGTGCGTGTGCAGAACGCATCGCATCACTTATCACTTGCTTGAAAAACTGAATCTTTTGTGTTAAACTGTTTTTGAGGTGATAAAAATGAAATTTCAGTTCAAGGTCAATATGACCGACGAGGATTACTTCCTCTTCAACAAATTCCAGGCGATTGACTCACCGTTCGGTAAAAAGCAGATACAAAAAATTCGTTTGGTAATTGCAGCCGCGAGTGCTGTTCTTACACTTCTTTCTCTGTGGTTGAACGGATTTACCGCCGATTCATTTATCGGTCTTATTCCGTTTTTACTGATAATGATAATTCTTGTTGTAACAGTACCGAAGACCTTTGCGAGCTCAATCAAGCGTCAGCTCAAATTAATGAAAAAGCACGGCAAGCAGGGCTATTCACCCGAATCGGTTGTCGAGTTTTATGATGATTATTTTTCGGAAACAACTCCCGATAATAAAACCGAGCACAAGTATTCGGCGGTTGAAAATATCTTTGCGGTTGAGGGAAAATACGTTTATATTTTCGTCAACAATGTGATGGCATATATTATTCCGCGCTCATCCTTTGAGTCGGTAGGGCAGTACAACGATTTTTTGACCTTTATGGAGTCGAAATGTTCACCTGTTAAATACTGTTAAAAAGTAAGCAGAAGCTTCGAGGTTGAAGCTTCTGCTTTTTGTCATTATTTCAGCACTACGTCTGCTACAATCGGATAGTGGTCGGAGGGGTAGATGCCGTCTACGCTGTCGCGTATGATTTTGTATGTAAGAGCTTTTGTGCCCTTTGTTGCGAAAACAAAGTCGATTGCACCGTCGTCGTGCTCCTCAATTGTACCGTAGTTGTGGAAGGTGATGCCCGTGTCCGATTTTTCGGCAACGAGCTTTGTGTCGTCCATCGTCTTGCACATCTGAGCGTAAGCCTCGGCGGTTTCGAAGGTGTTGAAATCACCCGTGCAGATAACCGTCGTCTCCTTTTCAAGCTCGGCAATCTTTGCCTGAAGCACCTTAACCTGCTCAACCCTTGTGCTTTCAAGCACGTGGTCAAGGTGAGTGTTGATGTGCGTGAATTTTTCACCTGTCGTTTTATCCTCAAGCACCGCCCACGATGCGATTCTGTTGTGCTTTGAGTCAAAATCCTTCGTGTATTTCTTTTCGGGAGTTTCGGAAAGCCAGATTGTACCGCTGTCGAGCAGATTGTATTTATCCTTTAAGTAATATACGCAACTGTATTCCGTGAACATCTCGATCGGACTTCTGCCGTCACCGACACGAGCGTACTTTTCGCCGAACTCCTTGTCGAGTATTTTTATCCACTTCGGGGTAGCCTCCTGAACTCCGAAGGTGTCGGGAGCGTATTGCTCAAGAACGGCGGTAACAAGCTGTGAGCGGTTAGCAATAGTGTGACCGTTGTCGTCACTTACGCAACGCACGTTGAAGGACATAACCCTCGTTGCACCTTCCGCCTTTTCGGGGATGTCGCTGAGTGTAACCTCGCCGAAGTCGATTACCTCAGGCTGTGAAGCTATAACAGCACCGATTCCGATAACCGCCGCCACCGCAACGATGACCGAAATTATTTTTATACTCTTTTTCATTATAATAACCCCTTTACCTCCGATATTGTTTTTATCGTACTCCCTTTATTCCTTTTTGTCAAGAAAACCGTCCGCGCATTAGCCGAGTGTTCGCAAGGACACTCGGCAGTTTTATTCGCCTTGTGGCGAGTTCTATTGCTTCGCAGTTATATAATGCTACGCATTGTTCTATTGTCCTTAGGACAGTTTTATGCGAATAAAATAACACTGAAGCCGTAAGGCTTCAATATCACTTTTGATTTATCAAAAATATCACTGCAAATTTTAATTTGTTGGGATGTTTTAAAGTCAGATTCAGCTCGGACAGAGCAGGCTCCCTTGTGTAAAGGGAGCTGGATTTTGCGAAGCAAAAGACTGAGGGATTGTTAAAAAACAATCCTCCCGTCACGGCTTACGCCGTGCCACCCTCCTTTACTCAAGGAGGGCTAGAAAACAGCAAACATTAAAGCCTC
>JAFQIY010000067.1 GCA_017415165.1 Oscillospiraceae bacterium
ACTGCCCAATATGAGCATATGTGAGCTGTCAGGCAATGAAGAAAAGGACTACAATGCAAGACTTATGTTCTGCACTTATCAGACAATGATACACTACATTGATGCTGAGGATAAGCGATTCAGCTCGGGACGGTTTGACCTTATTATCATTGACGAAGCACATCGCTCTATATTTAACAAGTACGGCTCTATTTTCAATTATTTTGACAGTCTTCTCGTTGGACTTACAGCAACACCGAAAAGCGAGGTTGATGCAAATACATACAGGATATTTGGCTGTGAGTCGGGTGTTCCTAACTTTGACTACTCACTTGATGAGGCAGTCAAGGATCATTATCTTGTAGATTACAAATCCTTCAGCAGAACTACAAAGCTTTTGAAGCGTGGTATCAAATACAGTGAGCTGACAGAGGACGAAAAGAGACAGCTTGACGAGTACTTTGTTGAGGAAGTACCTACTCCCGATTTTACGGTATCGGAAAAGGAGCTTTTCAAGACTATTTACAACAAAAATACCTGTTGTGAGATCATCGAGGAGCTTATGCGGTACGGCATAAAGACAAACGGCGGTGAAAAACTCGGTAAGTCTATCATTTTTGCCTATAACCATCATCACGCACAGATGATAGTTGACTGCTTCAATGAAATGTATCCCGATCATGGTGCGAACTACTGTCAGCTTATCGACAACTATGTAAAATATGCAGATGACCTGATTTTGAAATTTGAAAATGACGACGATTTCAGAATTGCGGTTTCAGTTGATATGCTGGATACGGGTATCGACATTCCTGCTGTTGTAAATCTTGTGTTCTTCAAGCCTGTTAAATCAAAAATAAAATTTGTTCAGATGATTGGACGAGGAACCCGTCTTTGCGAAAATCTCTTCGGGGATGGCAAGGATAAAACCCACTTCATTATTTTCGATTACTGCGGTAATTTTGAGTATTTCGATGCTCATCCCGATGGAACGGACGGAGTTGAGAGCAGATCGCTCTCACAGAGGCTTTTTGAAGTACGTCTTGACATTCTGCACGAGCTTCAAAGGATTGAGTATCAGGAACAGGAATTTTCAAGAGAGTATTACCTCAAAACAAAGGAATTGCTCTATTCTACCGTTTCAAAAATCAAGGAACACAGTTCACGTTTACAGGTGCGTTCCGAAATGCAGTATGTTGATAAGTATTGTGATTACACGACTTGGAGTGCGTTGTCTCCCTTGATGGTTAAAGAGATAAAGGTGCATCTTACTCCACTGCTTGATAGCGGACTTGAAGGATATGACCTTTCAATTGCTTTTGATATTCGTATGCTCGATATTGAGCTTTCCTTGCTTGTACAGGGCAATACTGCCGGTGCTGCAAGAGATGTAAAAACCGTGTGCAAGATAGCTCAGTACCTTTTGACAGAAAAGGCGTCCATTCCGCAGGTTTTAGAAAAAGCAGACCAGCTCAAAACTCTTGTTGATACAAGGTTCTGGGATAATCCGTCTGTTGAAAAACTGGAATCATTGCGTATGGATCTTCGTGATTTGATGCAGTTCCTTGACAGAGGCGGAAAGAAATCTATAGACGTTGATATTGATGATACTGTGGAGCCCTCCGGCTACGATGGAGATGGAACTGTTATTGATATACGGACGTATCGTGAGAAAGTTCTTGACTACTTGATTGAACATTCTGATAATGAGGTAATATTCAAGATACAGCGACTTGAGCCTATCACGAACGAAGACCTTAAGGCGCTTGAAAAGATTCTGTGGGAGGAGCTTGGTACAAAAGAGGAATATGAACGTGAAACGGATATTGATAATCTCGCCGTTTTTGTCAGAAGCCTTATAGGACTCAGCCAAGAGGCAGTCAATGAAAAGTTTGGTGAGTACCTTAATGGAAACACATTTAATTCAACTCAGCAGGAATTTGTAAGAGCTATTATAAACTATGTAAGAGAAAACGGAGATATAAGCCGAGAAGATCTCGTCGAAAAGTCACCGTTTGATAACTATGATATTCTTACCTTGTTTGGTGAGAACATCAGCAGCATCATTGATATCGTTGGTATACTTCACAACAGTGTCAATGTTGCGGCGTAATTAAATATCTGTATTTATATCACTGTACTGTTACACAGCCCGGCGAATATAAAACTATCCCCGTATTATTCGCTGAAGCGTGGCTTCGGTGTATAACTGCGGGGATTTTGTATTTTCAGTGAGGGAAAATGAAGACAGATACGACTAACTTGTAACAGGAACAATCGTTCAAATATGGCATAGAATGGGAACAAATTCGTATTTTTTACGTCTAATATTATGAGTAAAACTAATTGGTGAAAGGCATGGTGAATGTGATGAAAAAAGATGTTAAGCTATACAATGTACTATTTCCGTTTTGGATGCTTTTACTTTTTCCGCAGATGTGGCTGATCGTACTGCCGGGAAATTTCATAATTGACAGTTTAGTGCTTCTTATCAGTATGGCTGTACTCAAAATTTCAGACAAAAAGCAGTGGTATAAGAAACACATATTAAAGATATATGCCTTTGGGCTTCTTGCAGACGTTATTGGTTCTGCCTACATGCTGCTTATGATGGTAGGCTTCGAGCTTGGACGAATGGGCGACGAGCTGTATCTGACCATACCTGCTCTTGTCATTTCCGCAGTAATGATTTTTGTATTAAACTATTTTATAACGTTCAGAAAAGCTGATAAAGGATTAAGGCTCAAATTTGCCCTCGCGTTTGCGATTGTAACAGCACCCTATACGTTTTTAATTCCTTCAAGCTGGCTGTATTAGAGAAAGGCGGTTTGTTTATGAAAAAGAAAATTTGGATACCCATTGTTATTATTGTGGCAGTACTTGCAACTCTGTTCGTACCGATCCCTCAAGCTTCATACGATGACGGAGGCACACGGGAATATGTTGCACTGACTTATAAGATTGTAGACTGGAACAAAATAACCGATGACGGGCTGTATGAAAATAC
>JAFQIY010000068.1 GCA_017415165.1 Oscillospiraceae bacterium
CTTTGCGGCTTTTTTATCGAGCTTGAAGGGAATTACGAGGTCGGGTCTGAGAGCACCCGAGAACTGACCCTTCATAACAACCTGATTGCCGCAATAGGGGCAGCTTGTTGCGCCGGTTGTCTGGTCGGCAACGATTTCGCCGCCGCAGGAATTACAGGCATAAACACTCATTCCGTCTGTTTCACCTGCATCCCACTGTGAACCCTGTGAGTTCCAGTTAATCTGTTCAACCGTATTTGCCGCAAACTCTTCCGCCTGCTGCATAGCGGCAATATCAAATTCTGCATCGCAATAGGGACATTTGAGTTTTTGTGCGCCGACATTGAATTCGACTGCACCGCCGCAATGCGGACATTTCTGTTCAGTTATTGCTGACAAGGTTAATTACCTCCTTGTGTGTTGTATTCATCAAGAATTTCATAAAATGCCGAGAAGAAGCCGTCTGAATTCTTCGGAAGCTCACGGCTTGAATTAACAGAATAATATTCGTTATCACCGTAAGTAAAGCTCACGGAAGTTGTGGGTGCATCAAGAAGCTGCAATTCGCTCGGTCTGAGTTCTCCCCATTTGAGAACACCGAATTCCTTGCATTTGCGCCTTATCTTTTCCAATGCTTCGGCGTCAATCTGAAAACTTGCGGATTCTTCTTCGGCACCGATATACGGCTGATTATAATATTCAAACCATACCTCGTTTTTCCCGTTGAGATATATTCTCATATTCATTGAGCCGCCGTCCATTCCGCCGCCCGTGGAATAAGAGCAGGATACAACTGTATCCGACAAATCACGTTCCATGCCGCCTTTATCGGGTATGTAAAATTTCGTTTTGTAATACCACACACCGACTGCGGCGGCAATGGCAACAGCACCGACCAAAATCACGATTATCGCAACTTTCATCTTTTTATTCATATAAATTATCAGTTAGCTTTGGGAGTTCCGCAACAAGCACAGAATGCACCGCTTTCATTTGTTGCATTGCAAGCGGGGCAAATCCAACCCTGCGCAACGGGAGCCTGTGCAGGCTGCTGTGCATAAGCACTCTGCTGAGCATAGGGATTTGCCTGCTGAGGCTGTGCATAAGGATTCTGCTGTGCATAGGGGTTAGCCTGAGGCTGACCGTAAGGATTCTGCTGTGCGTAAGGATTAGCCTGAGGCTGACCGTAAGGATTCTGCTGTGCGTAAGGATTAGCCTGAGGCTGACCGTAGGGATTCTGCTGTGCGTAGGGATTTGCCTGAGGCTGACCGTAGGGATTCTGCTGTGCATAAGGATTAGGCTGACCGTAAGCGTTTGCGGGAGCAAAGCCCTGATTCATAGGCATACCGTTATTCATAGGCATACCGCCATTCATCATATTGGGCATTGCGCCGCCTCTGCCGGGAGTGAGGGTGTTGATAACTTCCATAGCCATCTGCTGATATTTGTTGTATTCCATTGTGCCCATACCCTCAACACGGAATGTATTGAGCTGAACTCTGAAATCGTCAAAATAGGGATTGTTTACCGCAAATTCAAGAATGAAGTTATAGTAGAACTTATATCTGGGAGGATTGTAGCTTACTCTCTGACCGTCCTTGCCCTGGGTATAAATTTCGTCCTTATCCTCATCAATTTTGAGGTTGCAGCTCATAATTGAGGAAAGAGCCATAACGTCAGGATTCTCGTCATCCCAGTTGTTGGGGCTGAGAGATGAAACAACAAAGTTTCCGTTTGCCATATCAACGTAAATCTTTTTGCCGTCACCGAAAGTGAGGTTGGGTCTGAAAGCATTGAGAGCCTGCTTGTTCTGCTCTCTGTATGCAAGCTGCTGCTTGATTTCGTCGATTGTTGAGCTTCTTCTGTCGCTGAAGAAGGGTGAAAGCTTCTTTGCGCAATCCTTACACATATTGCCGTCTTCAAGCTTTCTGTTGCCGAGAAGTCCTATTTTTTCGCCGCAGATGTCACAAAATTTCTTATCAAAAAGTCCC
>JAFQIY010000069.1 GCA_017415165.1 Oscillospiraceae bacterium
GGAAGTTCAATGGTGGTTCTGTTACATACGGTTACTCCATTGACAAGGACAGGTTTTTCCGTAAAAATCCTGCCGAAGCTCCGATTGTTACTGAAATTTTCAATCGGTACGCTGACGGCGAGACTATTCTTGAAATTATTGATGACTTAAGCGGAAGGGGTCTTACAAAGCGTGGTAGGAAGTTTACCTATAACTTTATCGACGGACTTTTGAAGAACCGCCGATATCTCGGCGAGTACCGTTTCAAGGACGTGGTAAATAACAGTGCTATCCCTCCGCTTATTACAACGGAAATTTTTGAAATCTGCCGTCAGAGGCTTGATGCAAACAAGCACAAGTGCGGAAGCTACAGAAAAATTGAGGACAGATTTATTCTCACGGGTAAGATTTTCTGCGGCTACTGCGGCACGACGGTTTCAGGCACAGGCGGCACGGGACGTACACAGGTGTATCATTACTATCAATGCAACTCTGCAAAGAAGCGGAATTGCCCTCACAAAATGATTGCCAAGAAGCGTCTTGAAGATTTGGTAGTTAAGGTTGTACTTGAGCTGCTTAATGATGTGCCGCTGGTTAAAAGGATAAGCAAAACCTGCTTTGCGCTTCAGAAACAAAAAAGTACGAAGCTTTCTGCACTTCAGAAGGAACAGAAGCAGAACAAAAAAGAACTTGATAATCTGCTGAATGCAATCAAGGCGGGACTTTTTACCAAGTCCACCAAAACAGAGCTTGAACGTCTTGAAAACCAGCAGGAGGTTATTGAAGCGGAAATTGCAAAAGAGAAAATCAACAATGCTGTTGTACCTGCTGACCAGATTGAAGCTTGGATTTTAAGCTTTGCGAAAATCAAGCTTAACACATCCGAACATAAACAGAAACTGATTGATTTCTTTGTGAACAGCATTTTCCTTTATAATGACAAGTTCGTAATTATGCTCAACTTCAAAGGCGGAGAGAAAACTATTCGCTTCGATGATTTGAATGAGGGTATAAAAAAAGAACACCCAATTGATGAGTGTTCTTCTTTATTAAGGTGTGGTGAGCCATTGGGGATTTGAACCCCAGACCCTTTGATTAAAAGTCAAATGCTCTGCCGACTGAGCTAATGGCTCATTGTGTTTGCTACACAACGCTTAATTATTATACCAAAATTGCCTTCAAATGTCAAGCCAATGACAAATATTTGTCATTTTGCACACATAACATTTAGTCTGTCATTATTTATTATGCACAATTACCCTAAAATAATTCTTACGGTAAGTGCGCTCAGGATAAATCCTGTAAAGTCGGCGGCAAGTGACGCTGGCAAGGCTTGTCGTGTTTTTTTCACTTTGGTTATTCCGTAATAAACGGCAATTGTATAGAATGTTGTTTCTGTTGAGCCGATTATGACACTTGCTACACGTCCTGCAAAGCTGTCAGGTGAAACATCGGTAAGAATATTTTCAAACACGGCGAGTGCTCCGCTCCCTGAAACGGGACGGATTATTGCAAGAGGTATACATTCTTCGGGAAATCCAAGAAAATTTGTCAGGGGTGAAATTGCCATTGAAATAAAGTCAAGTGCACCCGAGGCTTTGAACATTCCTATTGCTGTCATAAGTGCGATAAGGGCAGGCAGGACGGAAACTGCGGCTTTCAGATTTTCTTTTGCACCCTCGGTAAATTCGCTGAACACGTCCACTTTTTTTGCAAGTCCGATTATCATTATAAGTGCCATAAAAAACGGTATTACATAATCGCTCATTTTCGGTCTCCTCTATCAAAAATTATTGCAATTACAAGCGCTGATATAAGTGCACAGACTGAGGTTATGAGAACGCAAGGCAGGATTTCCATTGGTGCGGCTGAGCCGTGTTTAAGACGCAGAGAAGCTGCTGTTGTTGGGATAAGCGTTATTGAAGCGGTATTCAGCACCACAAAAAGCACCATATTTCTGCTCGTTACTTCATTCTCACCTTCTTCCTCCTCGAGACGCTTCATCGCTTCAAGTCCGAGTGGAGTTGCGGCATTTCCGAGTCCAAGAAGGTTTGCGGTAATATTCATACAGATTGCGTGAAATGCTTTTCCGCTTGTGTCAAGACCTTTGAAAAGATGCTTCAGCACGGGTCTGAACAGTCTGGCAATGACATCTGTTATTCCTGATTTTTCAGCAACACGCATCAATCCTCCCCACATACACATACCACCTGTGAGGTAAATACACAGCTCAACTGCTTCAACACAGGAATTGAGTGCTGCAGAGCTTACTTCGGATATATTTCCGTCAGCTGCTCCGATAACTGCTGAAATAATAAGCATTGCTGCAAAAATCCATTTTATCATATACTCCCCTCCTTTGCATTATCAATTTAGTTCATAAAATGGTTATTATTGTTCATATAATGTTTTTTGACAAATATAGACAAAATGTGTTATAATTTATTCAAAGAATTTCAAGGAGGTCTTTCGTATGAAAGCAACTGGCATTACAAGAAAAATTGATGAGCTCGGAAGAATTGTTCTCCCTATCGAACTCAGAAGAGGTCTCGGTATCAGCGAGAAGGATGCTCTCGAGATTTATGTAGAAGATGAAAAGATTATCCTCAAGAAGTACAAGCAGGCTTGCGCTTTCTGCGGCAGCGACGAAAATATCGTTGAATTCAAGAACAAATACATTTGCGCTGATTGTCTTTCTCAGCTCAAGAAGTAATTGCTTGTCTTTACATATTATTCGTCACGGATTAATATTATGACATTACGAGCCCCCGATTAACTGCGGGGCTTTGTGTTTTAAAAAGGAGGGTCGGGAGCTTGGTATTTGTAAGAACTGAAGAATTGCTGTCGGGTATGTGCCTTGCAAGAGATATCCATTTTTACGATATGTCTCTCGGCTCTGCGGTAATAATGAAAAAGGGGCAGAAGCTCACAGACGTCAACATTACTCAGCTGCTCGGTGCAAAGCTTGACGGTGCATATGTTGACACTGCCACAAGTGAGGTCCGTATTGTTTCATCCATCAATCAGGAAATACGCCGTGAGGCTATTTCAAATATCCACAGCCTTGCTGACAACTTTATTGACAGCAGCAAGGGTGTACAGAAAAGTGATATTGAAGCTATCGGCACTACTGCTCAGGACCTTATTGACAGCCTTTCTTCCAAGAAAGATATTCTTATCAACATTGCCGACATTAAGATGTATGATGATTACACATATCATCACAGTCTAAGTGTTGCTATAATGTCAATTGCTATCGGAATTGAACTTGGTCTTACAAATCAGATGCTCAAAGAGCTTGGACTTGCAGGTTTGCTTCACGACATAGGCAAGGTTGCGATACCGATTGAAATAATCAACAAGCCCGGAAAGCTTACTCCTGAGGAATTTGACATTGTTAAAATGCACCCTGTTCACGCTGCAAATCATCTTCGTGAACGTAATCTTGTTAACGAAAATATTTATGCGGGAATTGTGGGACACCACGAAAAGCTTGACGGTTCAGGATATCCTCTGAAAATAAGCGGCAAGGAAATTCATCCGTATGCAAGAATTCTGATGGTTGCAGATGTTTATGATGCACTTACTTCCAACAGACCTTATCGTACACCAAGCCCTCCGAATGAGGCGATTGAGTATGTTATGGGCGGTATGGGTACTCACTTTGATGAACGTGTTGTTCACGCTTTTCTGCGCAAGGTTGCGCCCTACCCTGTCGGTTCAAAGGTTAAGCTTTCTAACGGCGAGACCGCTTATGTTATGAAGAATTACCCCGACCAGCCGCTTCGTCCGATGGTTGCTGTTATAGGCAATGACAAAACTTATGATTTGTCGTGGGATTTGAATTGTCTCAACATTGTTATTACTGAGCTTCTTGAAGAAAAGAAGCTCAACAGAACGCTTATCAATATGTAATACTGATTTTCGTGCTTATTCTATCATACAGCATATGGAGGGCATAATGAAAAATGATTTTTCAAGCTTAAATATCAAGGGTATGTTTTGTTATGGTTTGAAATTAATCGTTGGCTTAATTGATTATTTTCACTATGATTACAGCAAATGGCAGGATTACTTAAATTGTCTGTCGGATTTCACATTGATAGATTTTTGTCTGAAAACCAAGGGACGATTTCTGAGTCACTGTGACGACATATGGGATTTATGTCCCGGAGACATACTTGTACCTATATGTATGCCCGACAACAATGGAAAAAAGTTCTATCCCTGTAATGATGAGTGTAACAAGGCTAACTGGCTGTACACGGAATACAGATTTTGTCTTAATTTCAAGAATTGCGAATATGTGAAAAACCACTACCGTTACAACCGTCCCGACAAAAATCAATATTCCATAGGTAAATATAAGGAATACTACGATTTATTTATGAGTGCTGACATAGCTTTGCTCAGAGTAATTTATGACACACTTTCGCTGACAGACGAAACTGCCGGTGAAGCTTTTGACGGTGACAGAATTCCGATAATGAACGATATGCTCGGTGTGTATGCAAAGCTTAATATTACACCTCCCGACTTTTCCGGAATACCAAAAGAGGGTTACGGGAAAGATGTTCCTGTCAGCTTTGACAGCATAGCATTGATTGCAAGAAAATAAAACGCTTCACTTTGAAAAATCAATGTGAAGCGTTTTTGTTTGTTTTTTATACCACAGGGGCAGGAATTTCGTAATCGCCTTCAGATGTAATTGCTCTCATTATGCCTTCGATAATCTCAGGCTGTGTAACTTCGCAATTCACTCTGTCAAAAAGTCCGAAGCCCTTTTCACCGTTCCAGCCGTTGTCCCAGTAAACAGGGATACAGCCGTTTGCTTTTGCAGCCTTTACAACGTACTCGTTCCAGTATCTTCTGAACTCGTTATGCTTGTCGTAGACGTGAGATTTGTTCTGTACGCCCATTTCGCCGATGATTACGGGGTAACCCTGACTTGTAAATGTGTCACTGAGCTTTTTCATCTGGCTGTCAACGTAATCCTGCTGACCCCAGTTATCGAAGTTTTCAGTTGCGTACTGTCCCCACTGAGTTGTTGCGCTGGACATATTTTCATCAAGTGTAAAGTTATATGGGTCATAGTAGTGAACTGAAATCATAATGCGCTTATCGTCAGACTCGCACTTTGTATCCTGAGGGATTACAAAGCTTGCGCCTGTTGTGTGCTGGATATTTGTATTCCAACCAGGGACAAGCAGCCATCTTTTGGTATTGTTGGAGCCTGTCTCTCTTACTGCGTCAACAAAAATCTGATTATAAGCGTTGATATTTTCGTAGCCTGTAGGATTAGGGTTGCCATATGTACCGTCGAAAACTTCGTTCATTGACTCGAAAACAAGGTGTTCATCATAGTCCTTGAAGCGGTCTGCAATCTGAGTCCATACCGCCTTGAATTTTGCCTTGATTTCGTCCTGATTTTCGTCGACACACAAAATCCAGCCGCCATTTACGGAATAATAGCCGTCGCCGTGGATATTCATTACAACATAAAGGTCGTTATTGATTGCGTAATCAACGACTTCCTGTACTCTGTTGAGCCAGGCTTCATCAATTTTGTAGTCAGGTCCTTCGCCTATCATTGAAAGGTAAGAAACGGGAATTCTTACTGTAGAGAAACCTGCGTCCTTGACAGCCTTGAGAAGTTCTTCCTTTATCACGGGATTGCCCCACGCTGTTTCTGACGGAACGCCATTTGAATTTGCTTCAAGCTGATTTCCAAGGTTCCAGCCCATACCCATAGCTGCTGTAATTGCAGTCTGGTCAAGCTCGTCCCAATTTGATTCTTCAACCTTAGCTTCTGTTTCTGCTGCAGAGGTATCTGCTGTTGTTACGTCTGTTGATTCAGAATCAGAATTGCTGCAGGCTGTCATTGAAACTGCCATCATTACAGCAAGCAGTGATGCAGCTGTTTTTTTGAGAATACTAATCATAATTTTGACCACCTATTTCAAATTTATAACCTATTATAACACACTAAATTTTTTTATGCAATCGTTTACATAAAATTTATGCAAAACTGACTAATTATGCAAAATGATTTATTCAAAAAAGACAAAGCACCCTTGATTACTCAAAGGTGCCTGAAAATTACATAACTTTTGTGCCGCCTACCGGTCTTATGTAGAGGTTATAGCAGCTGCCATCGCCGAAAAGATGTTCCATCTCGGCAATGAATGTTTCAAGCAGGTCATTTGGAACAAATGCCTGAATTGTTCCTGCAAAGCCGCCGCCGTGAACTCTGCACGCTCCCCTGCCGTTCAGGATACGCTCTGCTGTATAGAGTCCGAGCACAACGCCCTGTTCTTTAGGGTCAACGGTTGCAAAGATATTCTGGAGGTACTTGAAGGAACTGTTTCCGCTTGCTTTCACTTCATTGAGGAAGGCATCAAGGTCACCTTTGCGGAGTGCATTTGCTTCACGGTCAACACGCTCGTTTTCGTCAAAGAAATGGAACGCTCTTGAAACTGCTCTGTCGCCGCAGGCTTTACGCACCTCTGCAACGTTTTCCCAAAGCTGTTCACGGGTTATGTCACGAAGCTCGTTCTTGCCGAAGAATTTTGCTACAGACTTCATTTCAACAGGAATTGCCGCATATTCGGGAGTAAGGTTAGCGTGGCTGCCCTTTGTATCAACGATACAAAGGCTGTGTCCGCTTTCTGCAAAGTTATAGCTGATTGCATCGATTACAGGGTTTGCTGTATCGGCAAAATCAATTTCAATAAAGCCGCCTACAGAGGAAGCCATCTGGTCCATAAGTCCGCTTGGTTTGCCGAAGTGTGCATTTTCAGCGTACTGGGCAATCTGGGCAATCTTTACGGCAGTTACCTTGCCGTCGTTATAAAGATGTGAAAGGATTGTTCCGATGAGAACTTCAAATGCGGCAGACGAAGAAATACCGCTGCCCTTGAGTACGTTTGATGTTGTGTAAGCCTTGAAGCCGCCGATGTTGAAGCCATCCTTTTTGAGTCCGTCGGCAACACCTCTGATAAGTGCGGCGGAGGTGTTCTTGTCCTCCTCCTTTACGGACAGGTCAGCTGTATCAACGGTATCCTGTGGAAAGCCCTCAGACTTTACAGTGATAATCCCGTCATCTGTCGGTGTAACAAAAGCGATAACGTCAAGTCCTACTGCTGCTGCAAGAACCTTGCCGCGGTTATGGTCGGTATGGTTGCCGCCTACCTCGGTACGTCCTGAGGCTGAGAAAATCATAAGGTTCTCGGATGCACCGAAAAGCTCCTCAAAAGCTTTTTCAGCCTTTGCATAGCGTTCCTGCTGGACAGAAAGCATTTTCTCCCCGTAAAGCTTGGTAAGCATATTGTCGATATTTTTCATATATTTCTCTCCTTTTCAGTTTTTATATTCAACATTGCAAGCGATATCGCCACAAGTATTATTCCTGCTACTCCCGAAGCGTTTAACGGTTCGGCAAAAGCTATAACTCCCACAAGCGTTGCAACAACAGGCTCGACTGTTGCCATTACCGATGCCTTACCTGCTTCAACGGTACGCAGACCGATTGTGTACACAAGGTATGGAAGGACTGTTACTACCAAAGCAAGAACTGCACCCCATACGATTACCTGCGGATTTGCAGCGGTTTTTCCTGCCAGGTCTGGAAGATTTGCGAACGGAAGCACACCGACTGATGCGAAAATAAAAGTATACAGCGTTATTGTAATGCTGTTGTAGCCACGTTTCAGGGCGTACTCGCCAAAAATGGTATACAAGGCATAGCCGAAAGCTGACCCCAGTCCTGTAAGGATGCCTGTTGCATTAAGGGCAAGGCTTCCGTCAGCTGCACCTGTCACCAGCATACATCCTGCAAAAGCAACTGCGGCGGCAATGATTTTTGTCACGGTAAGCTTTTCCTTGAACAGAAAAACTGACATTATCATTACCATCACGGGTGCTGTATAAAGCAGAATTGCTGCGGCTGAAAGTGATGTAAGCGTTATTGTACGGAAATAACAGAAGTTGAAAAACACGATACTGCATATTCCCGTGCCGAAAAAGCACCACCAATCACGAAGCTTTATTCTGAAAAGCTTACGGTCATATATCAAAGTCACAACTGCCATTATAAGTGCAGTAAACACAGCACGCAAAGCAACAATCTGCATTGAAGTTATTCCGTAGCTGTCGAGATTTCGTACAAACAGACCCATAAGTCCCCACAGCACCCCTGCGGTAATTACAAGGACAGGTCCGAGAAATTTTTTATTATTCATCAAAGGTATTCCAATCAATTAATTTGCGTCATAGAATACGCGGTAATTCTTTTCAGAATGTGCGTACACACTCATTACAAGTCCGATGCAGATAAACATACTTACCATACTTGAACCGCCCTGACTTACAAATGGAAGCGGAACGCCGATTACAGGAAGCACACCAAGAACCATTCCGAGGTTGAGTACACAGTGAATGAACATCATTGAGAACACGCCGACGCAGATATTTCTGCCCAGTTCATCCTTTGCAATTCTGCTGTCGGCAAGAATTTTCATACAGATAAATGTTATCAGAGTTACAAGTCCTATACAGCCTAAAAATCCAAGGCACTGTCCCACATAGGTAAAAATAAAGTCGTTCTGCACCTCAGGGACGTGGACATATTCTTCTGCAAAGAGACCCTTACCGAAAAGCTGTCCCGAACCAAGCGCAAGCTTGCCCCAGTACTGCTGATATGCGATATCTGCAAATTCGGGGTTACTCATAGGGTCTTCTTCAAAGAGGACAAGGAAACGAAGCTTCTGATGCGGCTGCATAATTTTTGTCCACAGCACCCATACTGCAAACGGCAGGGCAATTACGCAAGGCAGGATATATTTCCAGGAAAGACCTGCCGCAAACATCATACACGCAAACATTACAAAGAACACGATTGCTGTTCCGTCATCACCCTGCGCAACAATTATCAGGGTTGGCACTGCACCGTGCAGACACAGCAATAACATATTCATCGGGTGATTGATTTTATCCCCGACCTTTGACAAATGCAGGGCAAAGGTCATTATAAAAGCAATTTTCAGAAATTCCGACGGTTGGAGAGTTGTAAAGCCGAGGTCAATCCACGCTGCGTCATCGGCACTTTCGACAGGCTTATACGCAAGCGAGGTAAATGTCAGCAAAGTCAGTCCCAGTGCACCCGGTCCGTACAGAAACCACAGCTTTGTAAACTTGTGATAATCCAGTGCTGACATAATCAAAGCAATTACAGCGCCTGCACAAAGGCAGATAAGTTGTATTTTGTACATACGGGAGTCCTTTGTGGATGTTACGCCGTTCTGGACAAGAGAGTACATAAGTATTACAGAAAATCCCGAAACAAGGCACACTGCAACAAAAAGCTGTTTATCAAGCTTACGGAAATAATGCCATATTGCCTTGAAGATTTTCTTTACCATAATGCACTTCTCCTTTCTGCAAATTCCGCATATTTATTTTATGCGGTACATAATTTTACACAGTACAAATCACAAGTATAATTATAGCGTATTGACCGCCCTTTTTCAATAGATTTCCCAAATTGGTTCCGAATTGTAATTATTCTGCAACATAATATTCTGAAGCATCAAAATATTTATCGTTTATATTTCTGTCAAGCACCTCAAATATGTACTCATAGCCGAATTTGCTCATTGACTTTACTCCGTGAGAGTCAGCAAGCTCTCTTGTATACATATTCAGAGGATACACACGAACATCGTGATAGTTTCCGTCATAATGTGTTATTACGGGAATAAACTCTATATTATCAATAATCGGGCGCTGATTTTCCTCTGCATTTTCGTCTACACGCATTGTTACGTCAAAATTCAGCACACCGCCGATTAAATTCTGTCCCACGCTTTGTGCGGAAATGAAATTTCCCAGGGAATACGCACACAAAGCTGTTGTGCCGTCCTCACGCTCGATTTCCTCAATATCACGAAGGACGTGCGGATGGTTGCCGATAATTATATCTGCACCTGCATCAACAAGCTGTTTAGCCGTACTGCGCTGATAGTCGCTGATTATATCGGAATTTTCCACACCCCAGTGCAATGCAACAACGCACACGTCTGAGATTTCCTTTGCGGCAGTAATTTCCTTGACCATTGTTTCTACATCAAATGCGTCACCTATTTCCATAACGCTCCCTTCGGGGAGATACAGACCGTTGAGGTACTCGGTATATGAAAGGAAAGAAAAGGTTATCCCCTCAAATTCGCCTGTGCGGATATCGGCTCTGTCCTCGGCATTGCGGTAAGCGCCTGCTACAATAGCATTTTCACGGCTGTCCCAATAGTCAAGACAAGCCATAAGACCGTCCTCGTTTTTGTCAAGGGTGTGATTATTGGCAATTGTAAACACGTCAAATCCGATTTCAAGCATATGGTCACCCAAAGCAACAGGGCTGTTGAAGCGCGGATAGGTTGAAGGCTCATATTGGTCGTTGCAGATAAGGGTTTCCTGATTTATGATTGCCATATCTGCGTCACGGATAAGGGACACAGCATTTTCATAGGCATATGTAAAATCATAGCCGCCGTCGGTTGAACGTGCTGCTGCCTGATTGTATATGCTGGAATGGATAAGGTTATCCCCCACTGCAGCGATGCTTACAGTTGCAAATTCAGGCTCAGGCTCGGTAATAACGGTTGTTGTTTCTGTTGTGGTGACAGTTGTTACGGTAGTCGTTTCTGTTGTTTCGGCAGCAGAAGTTACTGTAGCCATTGCAGGAACTTCCTCAACAGGTTTCCCGCAGGATGTAAAGGCTGCCAAGCAAGAAAGAGATACTATTATTGAAATTATTTTTTTCACTTCTTCACATTCTTTCACAATAATTACAGACATAAATAATTATAGACATAATTATAACCGATTTTACCCAAAATTTCAATCATTTTCAAAAATTATATTGATTTGACAAAAAGTTTATACTATAATGTATGTAACAGCTTTTTCATCGGCTGATTATTATTTTAAGGAGTGCATATTTATGAGAAAATTTTCTGCACAGACCCCTGACAATTGCAAAAATGCTGTAATTGAGCTTATTGACGAAATCAACGGTCTTTCTTCTATGTCACTTTCAGATTTTGCACCCGAAAAAACCGCAATGATTGTTGTGGATGTTGTAAACGGCTTTATCCGTGAGGGAGCTATGGCTTCAAATCTGGTTGAGGGAATTATTCCTGAGGTTGCTTCACTTATGGAAAAATGCAACAAGGCTGAAATTCCTGTTGTTGCGTTTGCTGACTGCCACAAGGAGGACTGCGCTGAATTTGCTTCATTCCCTCCCCATTGCATCGAAAACACATCCGAAAGCGAGCTTGTTGACGAGCTTAAAAAGGTCGGCGGTTACTTCCTGATGAAAAAGAATTCCACAAACGGTTTTCACGAGAAAGTTTTCAAGCAGTGCTTAATTCAGAACCCTACAACCAATACTTTTATTGTTGTGGGCGACTGTACAGATATATGCGTGATGCAGTTCTGCCTTACACTGAAAACCTGGTACACTCAGCAGAACAGAAATATTGAAATTTACATTCCTGTGAATGCTGTTGAAACATATGACGCACCGGGTCACGACGCTGACTTTATGAATATTGCTGCTTACAAGCTTATGAAGGACAGCGGCATAAAATTTGTCAAAGAAATAAAATAAGGATTGAATCAAGGGGAATTTCAAATGGATAAGAATAAAAGAAATCTGACGCTTCTTACTGATTTTTATGAGCTTACAATGGCGAACGGTTATTTCGCAAACGGAATGGGTGAAACCATTTCCTACTTTGATATGTTTTTCAGAAGCGTTCCTGACGGCGGCGGTTTTGCGATTATGTGCGGTCTGGAACAGGTTATCGAATACCTTAAATCGCTGAAATTTGAGGAGGACGACATTGAATTCCTCCGCACAAAGGGCATTTTCAGCGAGGAATTTCTTGAATACCTCCGCAATTTCAAATTTTGCTGTGATGTATGGGCTGTTCCTGAGGGTACGCCTATCTTCCCTAACGAGCCGATTGTAACGGTGCGTGGTCCTGCTATTCAGGCGCAGTTTGTTGAAACTATGATTTTGCTTTGCATTAATCATCAGAGTCTTATTGCTACAAAGGCAAACAGAATTGTCCGTGCGGCTGAGGGACGTCCTGTGATGGAATTCGGTTCAAGACGTGCACAGGGCTTTGATGGTGCAATTTACGGTGCACGTGCGGCTTATATCGGCGGCTGCTGCGGCACTGCCTGCACAATCTGCGACAAGGAAATGCAGACTCCCGCTCTTGGCACAATGGCGCACTCCTGGATTCAGATGTTTGACAGCGAGCTTGCGGCTTTCCGTGCTTACGCTGAATGTTACCCCGACAGCACTACATTGCTGGTTGACACATACAATGTACTTAAATCGGGTGTGCCTAATGCTATAACGGTATTCAAGGAAATGCGTGCAAAGGGGCACAAGCCTGTTGGTATCCGCATTGACAGCGGCGATATCACTTATCTTTCAAAGCGTGCACGGCAGATGCTTGATGATGAGGGTTTTGCTGATGTAAAGATTGTTGCGTCAAACTCGCTTGACGAATACATTATCCGTGACCTGCTGAGACAGGGTGCAAAGGTTGACAGCTTCGGCGTGGGTGAACGTATGATTACATCAAAGTCTGAGCCTGTTTTCGGCGGTGTTTACAAGCTTGTTGCTATTGAAAAGGACGAAAAAATCGTACCGAAAATCAAGCTTTCGGAAAACGTTACGAAGATTACAAACCCTGATTTCAAGGAAGTATGGCGTTTATTTGACACTACGACAGGTATGGCGATTGCTGACGTACTCACCTGCCGCGGCGAAATTATTGATGACACAAAGCCTTATGAAATTTTTGACCCTGAGTACACCTACAAGCGAAAGGTGCTTGAACATTTCAGTGCTGTACGTCTTATGGAGCCTATCTTTATGGACGGCGAATGTATATACGAGTGTCCGTCAACAGAGGATATCCGTGAATACTGTGCTGCACAGCTTGACACTATATGGGACGAGGTAAAGCGTTTTGAAAATCCGCACAAGTATTACGTTGACCTTTCCCAGCAGCTGTGGGACAAGAAAGACGAGTTGCTCCGCAAGGAATACCGCGGATAAAATCAGCAGAGATTGCAAACAGTGCATAACGACACTCCTTTCACTTTATTTTATGAAAGAAGTGGGACAGCGTGCATTACATTGATGAAACTAATTTTGGAAGTTCTGACAAACTATGTATCTGATAATCTGGAATTATATCCCCGTATGATAACTTTTTAGGATTGTACCAAATGGTTTTTATGCCTGACTGTATACCACCTTTTATATCAGCCTTTAAGTTATCACCAATAATTACTGTTTTATTTTTATTAAGGTTATCAATTTTTTCAAAGCACTTCTCAAAGAAATTTATATCAGGCTTTTCATATCCGATAGCTTCTGATATGAAAATATTTTCAAAGTATTGCGCAATATCTGCACTTTTTATTCGGCTCATCTGTACATTTGTATAACCATTTGAAGCGATATAAAGTCTGTACTTCCCTGTCAGATTTTTCAGCACTTTCTCTGCACTGTCAACAAAATAGTGACCGATAGCTAATTGTTTATTATAATAATTTATTGCTTCCGACGGAGAATGATTTACATTCAATTTATCAAACAGCAGCTTATATCTCATATTTCTTCTGTCAGATGCTGAAATCAATCCTTTTTCATAGTCTTTATACAGCTTTGTACTAATTTCCTTGTACATTGCAATAACACTTTCAGTTGGCTCTATATTATAATGGATAAGAGTTTTCGAAAGTGATTTTTCTACAGCTTTTTGAAAGTCAAGTAAAGTATCATCTAAGTCAAATAAAATTGTATCAATCATCTTTTACCTCCATACGCAACAAAGCCGCCTTTGACTTAATCAAAAGCGGCTTTTAAAATTAGCTGTTCTTCTTTGCTTCGATGTCTGCGAGGGCATCCTTTCTGGAAAGGTTAATTCTTCCCTGGCTGTCGATTTCCATTACCTTAACAACGATTTCGTCGCCGATGGAAACAACATCTTCTACCTTTTCAACTCTCTGCTTGTCGAGCTTGGAAACGTGAACGAGACCGTCCTTACCGGGAGCGATTTCTACAAATGCACCGAAGTTCATAATACGAACTACCTTACCCTTATAGATTGCACCGATTTCAGGGTCGTTTGCGATTGTTTCAACAATCTGGAGAGCCTTCTTTGTATTGTCCATATCGATACCTGAGATAAATACGTTACCCTCGTCGTTGATATCAATCTTAACGTTGCAGTCAGCGGAAATCTTCTGGATTACCTTACCGCCCTGACCGATAACTTCACGAATCTTATCAACAGGAATCTTTGTCTGGAGCATCTTAGGAGCGTACTTGCCAACCTCTGCTCTTGGTGCAGGAATTGCCTTGAGCATAATTTCATCGAGGATGTAAAGTCTTGCCTTATGTGTCTTTGCGAAAGCTTCCTTGATGATTTCAGGTGTAAGACCGTCAACCTTGATATCTACCTGAATAGCTGTGATACCCTTATGTGTACCGCCAACCTTGAAGTCCATATCGCCGAAGAAGTCTTCGAGACCCTGAATGTCAACCATTGTCATAAAGCTTCCGTCATCTCTTGTGATAAGACCGCAGGAAATACCTGCAACAGGTGCCTTAATCGGAACACCTGCGTCCATAAGTGCGAGTGTTGAGCCGCAGATAGAGCCCTGAGATGTAGAGCCGTTGGAAGAAAGAACTTCGGAAACGAGTCTGAGTGCGTATGGGAATTCTTCAACGGAAGGAATTACAGGTTCGAGTGCTCTTTCAGCGAGTGCACCGTGACCGATTTCACGACGTCCCGGACCTCTGCTTGGCTTTGTTTCGCCAACGGAGTAAGATGGGAAGTTGTAGTGGTGCATATATCTCTTTGTATCTTCCTCGTCGAGACCGTCAATTCTCTGGGAATCGCTTACAGGACCGAGAGTTGCGATTGTAAGTACCTGTGTCTGACCTCTTGTGAAAAGACCTGAGCCGTGTACTCTTGGGAGCACGCCTACTTCGGCAGCGAGAGGACGGATTTCGTCAATGCCTCTGCCGTCAACACGCTTGCCCTCGTAGAGCCAGTTTCTTACAATCTTCTTCTGGAGCTTATAGATGCACTCGTCAATCATAGCAATCTTTTCAGGATACTGCTCGTCGAATGCTGCGTGAACTTCGTCCTTGATTGGGTTGAGTCTTTCCTCACGGATGTTCTTGTCGTTTGTATCAAGAGCAACCTTAACCTTTTCGCCAACGAGTGCTTCGATAGCGTCGAACATATCGTGGTCAACTTCCTGAGACTCAAATTCGAACTTCTTCTTTCCGATTTCCTTCTGGATATCGGAAATGAAAGCTACAATCTTCTTGATTTCTTCGTGACCCTTGAGGATTGCTTCGAGCATTGTGTCGTCGTCAACTTCGTTTGCGCCAGCTTCAATCATTACGATTTTTTCCATTGTACCTGCAACTGTGAGGTTGAGGTCTGTCTTTTCACGCTGTTCGAGAGTTGGGTTGAGGATGATTTCGCCGTCAACAAGACCAACGCTGATGCCGCCGATTGGACCGTTCCAAGGAATATCGGAGATGGAGATTGCGATGGAAGTTGCAATCATACCGCAGATTTCAGGAGAATTGTCAGGGTCAACTGCGAGGACTGTCATTACAACAGAAACGTCATTTCTCATATCCTTAGGGAAGAGAGGACGGATTGGTCTGTCTACAACACGCGAAGTAAGGATAGCCTTTTCGCTTGGCTTACCCTCTCTCTTCATAAAAGAGCCCGGGATACGGCCTACTGCATAGAGTCTTTCCTCGTAATCAACGGAAAGTGGGAAGAAATCGATTCCTTCTCTTGGCTTAACGCTTGCTGTTACGTTTGCCATAACAACTGTTTCGCCGTACTTAACCCAGCACGAGCCGTTGGAGAGTTCACAGGTCTTGCCTGTTTCTACAGTAAGCTCTCTGCCTGCATAGGTTGTTTTAAAAATTCTGTGGTTTTCAAACATTTTAACTGCCTCCTTAATAATTTTTCAGGTCGCAGTTTTAGCAATAAATCCTGCCTGTTATTTCCAAATCGGGCACGATTTAATGCTAAACAACTGCTCCCTACGATTTGCCTTTTTAACGTATGAAAGGCAGGGTAAAGGCTGACGCCTTTACTTACTGCCCTCAAAACATTATTACTTACGAAGACCGAGCTTTTCTACGATTGCACGATATCTGTTGATATCCTTCTTAGCAAGGTAGTTGAGGAGGTTACGTCTGTGACCTACCATCTTGAGAAGACCTCTTCTTGAGTGGTGGTCCTTCTTGTGAACCTTCAGGTGTTCAGTAAGGTCGTTGATTCTCTTTGTGAGAATTGCAATCTGTACCTCAGGTGAACCTGTGTCATTTTCGCTTGTCTTGTTTGCAGCGATAATCGCTGTCTTTTCTTCTTTCAGCATCATAGCCAAAACACCTCTTTCTTAATATTATCCGCAACATAGTAAACGGCAGGCATTATTCCGCAAGCGGCTTACTCCGCAAACCAAGTAGACGGACTTATGCTGCATTTTAAAACGCAACTCATAAATTATAACACACAAAAACCCATTTGTAAAGAGTTTTTACGAAATAATTTTTCCTTTTTTCTTTTTTCCTTCAATAGGAGTTTCCTGTCCGCCCATATCGGTAAACACGCTTTCATCGGCTGAAAGGGGCTTGAGATAATCAAACTCGGGGTTGTCCATCCCCTTTTCCTCGTAGTACGGATTGATAACGTACTTCTGCACCTTAGGATATGAATTGTATACTATAATAAATCCGATAAACGAAATTGCCCAGACAGGAATAAGAAGCAGCGTAATCGGACTTACAAACGTCATAGCAACGAGAACGGAAACAATCGCCATTACTATTACAAGTGTAATGAAGTTCTTTTTAAGTTCGAGACAAGCAAGATAAAAGCCGTTCTTGATAATGTTTTTAAGCGAAAGAGTTGTCGAAACAATCATAGGGAAAATGTAGAAATTCATCATAAACACGGTCAGTGCAAAGCTGATTGAAATTACGCACATTACCATATAAATTGTTCCGCCTGACTCTGCGGCGTCCCTGAGCTGAGGATAAATTTCAAGTCCGAGCAATGCGGAAACGAAGAACAAGGTATCTACGATACCGACAGGGAGAGCCTGCTTCCAGTTCTGGCTGAAACCCTTCCAGAAATCGTGGAACACAAATGCGTTCTTATCCATTGAAAAGTTTCTCAGGACTCTTGTCATACCTGCGATTGCAGGACCGATTGTCACAATCGGAAGGCAGAATATAAATGTAAGCAGGTTAAGCTTGATAAGCTTCCACCAATATCTGAAATACAGGTCAAAGAATTCAAAAAATGCTTTTTTCTTCGGCGCATCTTTGGCTACGCCGCTGCCTGCCTTTTCGTAATTACTACTGAATAAACCCAAAATTACAACTCCTTTATTTTTGTTCCCCTTCTATCTCAAACCTGCCATAAATCCGCAAATAAAAAGATAAGTGCGCTTTCGGCACAAGCGCCTGCTGCAGCAATTGCACAAAGTATCACATATTTTGTAAAATACAGTCTGAAATCAATTTTTGTCCCCATACAGTTTTTGCCGAATGAGGCTGAACATATATCCGAGGACATATTCAGCGCTTCCCTGACAGCGATTATAACAGCAAATGCTGAGATAACCGTACCGGGAATTATCATTACGGCGGCTATACCGATACCTGTTGTACCGTATATACTGTAAATACCTGCAAGGGTAATTCCTGTACCAAAGCCGTGAAAAACGGGAACGAGATACTCAACAGGCTGGGCAACTGCACTTAAACCAAGCAGAAAGCACGCCAGCAGCATTATAAACGGCTCACAGAATGAATTGACCAGAATTTCCGAAAACTCTTTATTAAGTCTGCCTGATACGAAATTTTCCGCAGCTGCTTCAAAATGTGAGGTCTGTCCGCCAGGGGGAAAGCAGTAGAGAATTACTCCTGACAGCACTCCAAGAAAGTACAGCAGAGTAATTCCTGCCAGTCTGATTTTTTTATTGCCGACTGAAATGTTTTTATCCGTCATATAAATCGTCCTTTACTTTTTTAGTAAAGTATATGCGGATAATTATTTTTAAGAACTATTTTGAAAGCTCGTATGCCCTTCTTGTACAGCTTTCACAAGCCTTGTTTACTGTTTCGGTAAGATTGCCGTCATAAAGCTCTTTAAGTCCCTCAAGTGTTGTTCCTCCGGGACTGGATACCATTTTGATAAGCTCGTCAATAGTATATCCTGAGTCGGTAATCATTTTTGCTGAACCCACAAGTGACTGGGAGAAAAGTCCCTTTGCGGTTTCTTCGTCGATATCAACGGATTTTGCGTAATCGACAAATGCTTTTGCAAAGAGGTAGATAAATGCAGGGCTGCTGCCGTTTACTGCGATAATTTCTTTCATTTTATCCTGTGGCACGACCTCTGCTTTACCGCAGGATGCGAAAATATTCTTTACAAATTCAAATTCCTCGTCGGCAACATTTGCGTTTCTTGCAAGTGCAGATGCACCCTCTCCGAGAAGAAGCGGTGTATTCGGCATTACAAGGACAACCTTTGCATTTTCCAGTGTTTTTGACTGGAGATACTCGGCTGTGATACCTGCACAGATTGAGATAATTATTTTATCCTTTGTGAAGTCACCGCCGACCTTGTCAAGCACGCTGTCCAGCTGCTGCGGCTTAACCGCAAGAAAAACATAGTCGCACTTCTGAACAAGTTCTTTTTCGCTTGCGCAAGGCTCAACACCGAACTGCTTTAATCTTTCTATCATCTCATTATTCGGGTCGTATGCATAGAGGCTGATTGTTCTTGATGATGCAGCTTTCACATCACCGCACAAACCGCTTCCTACTATACCTTTAATAATGGCAAAGCCCATATTGCCTGCACCGATAAATCCTACTGCTGTCATAAATCATCGTCCTTTCAACAGCAATTAAAATAACATATTAAACAGTATACTACAAATTGCACAAAATAGCAAGCACTTTTTATATTTTGCGGCAGATTAAATTTTACTCTTAATGAAAATAAAGGGCGTTTACTACTTGATATTTTTCTGAAATTATGTATAATTAAATTAAGTATGTTTTTGCGTTTTTGTAAGGACAGTAAAAAGTAAAGGAATGATTTTATGGCTGAGAAAAAGTTTACCGTTGCACTTAAAAATATTATTGACGAATTCCATCTTGAAACCATTTATCTCCCTGAGGACTCCTCAAAGCTTATGATAAGGGAAACCGACCTTAACCGTCCCGGTCTTCAGCTTATGGGCTTTTACGAATACTTCAACAATGAACGTATTCAGATTCTCGGAAAGATGGAATTTGCTTATCTTGCTACAATTGATGAGGAAACTCGCTCTACTCGTCTTGATATGCTTTTTGCACAGCACATTCCTGCACTTATCATTTCAAGAGAACTTCCCTATTTCCCTGAAATGGTTGATCTGGCTCAGAAATACAATGTTCCGCTTCTTCGCAGCAAGGACAGCACATCCAGCTTTATGGCAGCTCTGATTGCTTTTCTTAACCTGCATCTTGCTCCGAGAATTACCCGTCACGGTGTACTTATTGAAGTATACGGTGAAGGTATGCTTATTCTCGGTGAAAGCGGCGTTGGTAAGAGTGAAACTGCTGTTGAGCTTATCAAAAGAGGTCACAGACTTGTTGCGGATGACGCTGTTGAAATCAGACGTGTTTCCAGCATAAGTCTTGTTGGTTCTTCACCTGAAAACATCCGTCACTTCCTTGAAATTCGCGGTATCGGTATTGTTAACGCACGACGCCTGTTCGGTATGGGTGCGGTAAAGGTTACTGAAAAGATTGATATGATTGTTGAGCTTGAACCCTGGGACAGCGAAAAAGTTTACGACAGAATGGGTGTTGACAATGAGTACACTTCCATTCTTGGTGTAAAAGTGCCTTGCACGACTATTCCTGTAAAGCCGGGTCGTAATCTTGCTGTAATTCTTGAAGTTGCGGCTATGAACAACCGTCAGAAGAAGATGGGCTACAACGCTGCTCAGGAGCTTCTTGACAATCTCGGACTTGATATGGACCGCAAGGAAACTATCAAGAAATGGGATATTTATTGATTGGAGGAAATTCCTTTGCGAATTATTGCAGATACACATACACACACGGTTGCTTCGACACACGCTTACTCGACTGTGCTTGAAATGGCGCAGTATGCTGAAAAGGCGGGACTTGAAGCGCTGGCAATTACTGACCATACACCGAATTCTACGGACGGTCCTCACGTCTGGCATTTTCACAATTTACACAAGGCGCTCCCTCGTGAGCTTTTCGGTGTGAAGCTTATTTTCGGTGCAGAGTCGAGCATTATTGATTATGAGGGCAACATTGATTTTCCTGAAAATGAATGTAAGTCGCTGGACTGGATTATTGCTTCAATTCACAGAAATCAGCTTGCCAAGGCTGCCCCTGAGGAGATTACCAAGCTGTATCTTGGAGTTGCAGAAAATCCTTATGTTGATGTAATCGGGCACTGTGCTACGGTTGGTTATGAATTTGATTACGAAAAATGCTTGAAAAAATTCAAGGAATGCGGCAAGCTTGTTGAGATAAACGAAAGCTCAATTATCTGGAAGAACACGGAAAACAACTTCCGTGAGGTTATTCGTGTTTGCAGGAAATACGAAGTGCCTGTTGTTGTCAACTCCGACGCACATTTCTGCACGCTTGTGGGACATTTTGACAATGCAATCCGTTTGCTTGAGGAACAGGATTTTCCCGAAAAGCTGATTGTCAATGCTGATTGGGACAGGCTGTATTCTTTTATTTCCGCAAATAGAGGAAATATTTTCGGTTAACAGGCATAAAATTATTTATCATATAGAAACAAAAGGCGGTAACGTTATGGGTTGCTTGGATGAAAAAATTGAACAGATTACCGCGGAAGCTGCGGCGCTTGGGTGCTATACCGAAAAGGGCGCAGTTCTCAAGGATTATACCACTTTCAAGATTGGCGGCAGATGTGATTTACTGGTGAAGCTTAACGGTGAGGAAAGCTTTGTAAAGCTTATTCCGCTTGCTGAAAAGCTTGGTGTGCCGTACTACATTTTCGGCAAGGGTTCTAACCTAATTGTTGACTCAGACGGAATAATGGGAGTTGTTTTCGTTTCGGGCAAGGATTATGCTGAAATTAATCTTATTGATGATACAACCATTCTCTGCACGGCTGGCACTCCGCTTTCTCAGCTTTGCAAGTTTGCACTTGAAAACGAACTTACGGGGCTTGAATTCGCTTACGGTATCCCCGGAAGCCTTGGCGGTGCTGTATTTATGAATGCAGGTGCTTACGGCGGAGAGATGAAGGATGTTGTGACAAGCGTAAAGGTTATGGACATTACAGGTGCAATTTCTGAATACAGTGCCGAACAGCTTGATTTTTCCTATCGTCACAGCCGTTTTACGGAAAGCGGTGAGATTATTCTTTCTGCTGTGGTAAAGCTTGAAAAGGGTGACAAGGAACAAATCAAGGCTCAGATGGACGACCTGATGGAACGCAGGTGCAGCAAGCAGCCTCTTGAATATCCGAGTGCGGGAAGCACGTTCAAGCGTCCTGAGGGAAGCTACGCTTCGCTGCTGATTGAACAATGCGGACTGAAAGGTGTTCACGTTGGTGATGCTGAAGTCAGCACTAAACACAGCGGTTTTGTTATCAACAAGGGCAATGCAAACTTCGCTCAGCTTATGGAGCTGATTGAAATTGTAAAGAATACTGTAAAGGAAAAAACGGGTTATGTTCTTGAATGTGAGCCGTTGATTATTTCGGATAAGGAGATGTGAGAGGATATGAAATTTCTGATTGTAACAGGTATGTCGGGGTCAGGAAAATCGGGTGCTGTAAATGTGCTTGAAGATATCGGGTACTACTGCATTGACAACATTCCCCCACAGCTTATTCCGAAATTTGCCGAAATCTGTATCAACAACGGTCAGATGCAGAAGGTTGCTATTGTTACGGATATCCGAGGCGGCGAGCTGTTCTTTGAACTTGATGAGGGCTTGAATTATCTGAAAAGCAACAACCTTGACACCTCTATTCTTTTTCTTGACGCAAGTGATGAGGTGCTGATAAAGCGTTACAAGGAAACACGCCGCAGACATCCGCTTGATGAGCAGAGTCACGGAAGCCTGCAAAAGGCTATCAACACGGAACGTGAGGTGCTTGCGTCTGTTCGTGAGCACGCCGATTACTACATAGACACTTCTGACCTTTCTATGGGGCAGCTCAAGGAAACGGTTTATTCCCTTTTCCTTGACAACCCGAATGAGTCGATGGTTGTAAAGGTTATGTCCTTTGGTTTCAAGTACGGAATATCCCGTGAGGCTGACCTTGTATTTGATGTACGCTGTCTGCCTAATCCGTTCTACATTCCTGAGCTTAAACAGCACACGGGACTTGAAAGCTGTGTGCGTGATTATGTGCTCAGCTTTGACCAGTCAAAGGAACTTGAAAAGAAGCTTAAAGATATGCTGGATTTTCTTATTCCGCTGTACATTCACGAGGGTAAGAGTCAGCTTGTGATTGCTTTCGGCTGCACAGGCGGCAAGCACAGAAGCGTTACCTTTGCGGAAACTATCTACAAGCACCTTGTTGACAAGAATATGCGCTGCAGAATAAGTCACAGGGACATTAACAAGGACAAATAAAGGATTGATATAAATGTCTTTTTCACATTCGGTAAAAAAGGAGCTTTGCTCGATTATTACGGATAAAGACAGAAAATACTGCTGTTTATACGGGATGCTTTTATTCTGCAAGAATTTCACTCCCGACTCGATTACATTTCAGACGGAAAATCAGCTTGTTTGTGAGCTTTTCTGTCATCTTACCGATGATGTTATCGGCGGAAGAAATATTGTTGAGGTTACGGAAACCAAGAAAAAAAATGATGTTACGCTGTACTCGCTGAATATTTCCTCGGAGCATTTCCGTGAGGAAATTATTTATCGTTACAGAATTTCAAGCCGCACGCTTATTCACCGTATTCAGCGTGAGAATATTGACAACAACAGCGTTTTTGCGTTTATTGCGGGAGCTTTTCTTTCTTGTGGTAGCATTACTGAGCCTATCAAGGAGTATCATCTTGAATTTGTTGTGCCATACTATGATTTGACGCAGGATTTGCTTAACCTGCTTACTGAGGTTGGCATCAATGCAAAGTACACTGAGAGAAAGAATATGTATGTTATTTATCTCAAGGGCAGCGAGTCTATTGAGGATTTGCTGACTCTGATGGGTGCAACGATGAGTAGCATCGACTTGATGAACGTCAAGATTTACAAGGATGTACGCAACAAGGCTAATCGTATTGCAAACTGCGACTCGGCTAACATTGAACGCACCCTCAAGGCTTCGGACAAGCAGATTGCGGATATTGAATATATTGCTGATACGATTGGTCTGGAAAACCTGCCTGCGGATTTGATTAACATTGCGGAGCTTCGTATGGAATATCCTGAGATGTCGCTTCGTGAGCTGGGTGAAAATCTGGACAAGCCGCTTGGACGGTCGGGTGCAAATCACAGACTTAAAAGGATTTCCGAGATTGCGGAGGCTTTGCGTGAGGAACGGAATGAGAACGGACAGAAATAAAGAGGGTGAAGGTTTTGCATATTGTTATTTATGGGGTGTATTTACTTGCAAGGATACTTGGGTATAGGCATTTCAAAAAAACTGAAGAAGATGACCCGAATATCAATATCAAAACGACTTTGTATTCAACTAAAAAATTCCTGTCATTTTTTATATTGCCTATATTCTGGTTATTATTTGCAACACTTGAAACATCTGTCACATTTATAATAGGTTTAGTTATTTTTATAATTTGTTTTATTATGGCAATAAGCAAAAATAGCAAACTGATACTTATTAGCCTTATAAATATTGGAGAGTTATTTTTCTTTGGCTTACCATCATTAATGAACTCGGCGAGTATTTTTTCTTTCTCTGTAGGAGATGAACTTTACTTTTTATTTTGGAAAATTTTATCGTGGTAAATTATCTGAAAGGTCGTTTTTATGAGCTTTGTACATCTTCATCTGCACAGCGAATACAGCTTGCTTGACGGTGCGTGCCGCATAAAGCAGCTGGTCAGTTATGCGAAGGAACTGGGACAGGCGACTGTTGCGGTTACTGACCACGGCTGTATGTATTCGGCTGTTGAATTTTACAATGAGGCAATTGCACAAGGTATAAAGCCTATTATCGGCTGTGAGGTTTATGTTGCACCGAGGACGAGGTTTGACAAAATCCACGGTCAGGACAACAAGCCTTATCATCTTGTACTGCTTTGCAAAAACAACACAGGCTATCAGAATTTAATCAAGCTTGTTTCATACGGTTACACGGAGGGCTTCTACAACAAGCCCCGTGTTGACATTGAGCTTCTCGGGAAATATCACGAGGGGCTTATTGCTTTGTCAGGTTGTCTGGCGGGTGAAATTCCGAGAAAGCTTGTTAATGGTGAATATGAGAGTGCAAAGGCTGTTGCGCTGAAATATCGTGAGATTTTCGGTGAGGGCAACTATTACATTGAGATACAAAACCACAATATTCCCGAGGAAATGAGAATACTTCCGCTGTTGTACAGGTTATCGGCGGAAACGGGTATTCCTCTTGTTGCTACAAATGACGCACATTATATAACCAAACAAGACCACGAAGTTCAGCGTGTGCTGATTGCAATTCAGACTAACACGCTTCTTAGTGAGCCTAATCCCCTTTCATTTCCGACAAATGAGTTCTATATGAAGTCGGAAGAGGAAATGCGTGAGTTGTTTGCCAATGTTCCGCAGGCTGTGGACAACACGTCTAAAATTGCGGATATGTGCAATGTTGAGTTTGAATTCGGCAAGATAAAGCTTCCGAAGTTTACGATTGAGGGTGTAACTGATAACGTTGATTATTTTCGAAAGCTTTGCTACAAAGGAATGAAGAAGCGTTACGGAGAAAATCCCAGTGCGGAAATTACTGAGAGAATGGAATACGAGCTTGACGTTATCACACGAATGGGGTACGTTGACTACTTTTTAATAGTATGGGATTTTATTCGTTATGCCCGTGAACAAAAAATTCCTGTTGGTCCGGGACGTGGGTCGGGTGCGGGAAGTATTGCGGCGTACTGCATTGGGATAACCTCGGTTGACCCGATGAAGTACAATTTGCTGTTTGAGCGTTTTCTCAATCCTGAACGTGTTTCGATGCCTGACTTTGATATTGATTTCTGCTATGAGGGCAGGCAGAGGGTTATTGATTATGTTGTACGGAAATACGGCACGGACAGGGTTGCTCAGATTATCACTTTCGGTACGATGGCGGCAAAGGGTGCAATCCGTGATGTTGGTCGTGTTATGGGTATTCCTTATCAGGCTGTGGACAAGGTTTCAAAGCTTTTGTCGGGTGCACCCCTTGAAGATGAGCTTAAAAACAATGCGGATTTAATGGTGCTGTACAAGAATGACAGCGACGTGCGTAAGATGATTGACACGGCGAAAAAGCTGGAGGGTATGCCCCGTCACGCTTCGACTCACGCGGCAGGTGTGGTAATTTCCGATGCGCCTGTCAGTGAGTATGTACCTGTACAGAAAAACGGTGACGCTATTGTTACGCAGTATGCAAAGGATGAACTGGAAAGTCTTGGCTTGCTGAAAATGGACTTTCTGGGACTTCGCAACCTTACTGTAATCCGTGATGCTGAAAATTATATAAAAAAAGCTGTTCCTGACTTTGATATAACAAAAGTGCCGCTTGATGACAAGGCGGTTTATGAGATGATTTCTCAGGGGTACACGTCGGGGGTATTTCAGTTTGAAAGTGCGGGTATGAGGCAGGTACTTATGCGGCTTAGACCTGAGTCGATTGAGGACTTGATTGCGGTGCTTTCGCTGTACAGACCCGGTCCTATGGACAGTATTCCGCGTTATATTGAGTGCAGGCACAACCCTGAAAAGGTTACCTACAAGCATCCGATTTTAAAGGATATTCTTGATGTAACTTATGGCTGCATTGTTTATCAGGAACAGGTAATGGAAATCTGCCGCAAAATGGCTGGGTACTCCTACGGACGTGCTGACCTTGTAAGGCGTGCTATGGCCAAGAAAAAGGCTGACGTAATGCTTAAAGAACGGAGCGTTTTTGTTGAGGGTGCGCTGGCAAACGGTGTTGAGGAAAGCGTTGCAAATGATATTTTCGACGAGATGGTAAGCTTTGCTTCCTATGCATTCAACAAGTCACACGCAGCGGCTTATGCTTACATTTCCTATCAGACGGCTTATCTGAAATGCCACTACTACAAGGAATATATGGCGGCACTGATGACGGCTTCTCTTGACAACACGGGTAAAATTCTTGAATACACGGAGGAATGTGCGAAAAACGGCATAACTATACTTCCGCCTGATATAAACGAAAGCGGTACGGGATTTGTTCCGACTGCAAAGGGAATTCGCTTTGCACTTCTGGCTGTAAAAAACCTTGGCGTCAACTCTATCCGTGATGTGATTGCGGAACGTGAAAAGGACGGCAGGTTCGTATCGCTGGAAAGCTTCTGCAAGCGTATGAACGGCAATGACATAAATCAGCGTGCAATAGAAAGTCTGATTAAGTGCGGTGCATTTGACTGCTTCGGACTTAACAGACGTGAGATGATTGAAAATTATGACAGGATTTTCAGCAGCATACAGGCGTACTCCTCACGAAATATGGAGGGGCAGATTAACTTCTTTGAGCTTGATTCGGGTGAGGAAACTTCTTCGGTAAGCATTGAACCTTATGAGGAATATCCCATTGCTGAAAAGCTTGAAATGGAAAGAGAAATTCTCGGAACTTACATTTCGGGACACCCTCTTGACAGCTATGGCTTGTACGCAAAGCTTCTGCGGACAAATTCAATTGCACAGCTGCTTGATGAAACACGTCCGTTAAAGGATAACAGCAATGTTTCGATGTTCTGCATATTGCAGGGCGTCAAGCTTTACACGCAAAAAAACGGTGCAAAGATGGCTTTTGTTACGCTTGAAGATACAAGCGGCGAAGCAGAGGGAATTGTTTTTGCGGATATTCTTGCAGGAAACAGGAATATTATTCAGAAGGGGAAAAAGGTATTCCTGAATGCGAGACTTTCCTACAAGGATGATGAGCCTAAGCTTATTATTGAGCAGGTTTTTGATGCGGAGACTTATCTGAAACGCATTGAGGAAATGTCACTGTATATTAAGTGCGGTTCTTACGAAAAAGAAAAAATCCAGGACATTATTGATATTTGCTTTGATTTTCCCGGTAAAAACAGGGTCATTCTGTATTTCCACGATATCAGAAAAAAAGTCTCACCCAAAAATATTAATGGCATAAGGCTTGATGACAAGCTGTTCAATGGTCTTTCTGCTGTAACAGGGTGTGAAAATATTGCTTTAAAGTAGCAAAATGCTTAATTGTTGCAGCAATATATTTAATTGTCTTGACAAAGGCTTTTTAAAATAGTATAATATATTATGTTTGGAAAAGTATAATTTGTACAATTTTTGTATATAATTTGGAGGAAAAAGGTATGAAGAGAATAGGTGTTTTAACAAGCGGCGGCGACGCTCCCGGTATGAACGCTGCTGTAAGAGCTGTTACAAGAGCTGCTCTCGGCAAGGGTTATGAGGTTGTTGGTATTCAGAGAGGCTATAACGGTCTTCTCAATGGTGAAACTGTCAATCTTGGTGCTCGTGACGTTTCCAACATCATCCAGCACGGCGGTACAATGCTTTACACTGCTCGCTGCAAGGAATTCAAGGATTGGGAATACGTTATGAAGGCTAAGGAACGCTGTGATGAGCTCGGTCTTGTTGGTATTGTTGTTATCGGCGGCGACGGTTCTTTCAGAGGTGCTGCTGACCTTTCAAAGGCAGGCGTTCCTTGTATCGGTATCCCTGGTACAATCGATAACGATATTTCCTGCACAGATTATACAATCGGCTATGACACAGCTATGAACACAGCTATGGAAATGGTTGATAAAATCCGTGATACTGCTATGTCCCACGACCGTTGCTCCCTCGTTGAAGTAATGGGCAGAAATGCAGGCTGGATTGCTCTTAATGTTGGTACAGCTGTTGGTGCTATGGCTATCCTTACACCTGAAGTTCCTTTCAATCTTGATGATATTATTGCTAAGATGGAAGCTTCAAAGAAAGCAAAGAAACAGCACTTTATCATTCTCGTTTCTGAGGGTGTTGGCAATTCAGAGGCTCTTGCAAAGGAAATTGAAGCAAGAACAGGTATTGAAGCTCGTGCTACAATTCTCGGACACGTTCAGAGAGGCGGCTGTCCTACTGTTCGTGACAGAGTTGCTGCAAGTGAAATGGGTTACTATGCTGTAAACCTTCTCGATCAGGGTATCGGTAACCGCGTTGTTGCTATGCGTGACAACAAGATTGTTGACTTTGACATCAAGGAAGCTCTTTCTATGAAGAAGCCATTTGATGAAAATCTTTACAAGATTGCTAACGAAATTTCTTTCTAATTAAATATCGGCATTTACAGAGTAGACAGATGTGCGTATAAGTGCTTGGCGGACGGGGAGTTGCCGCCTTGACGAAAAACATTCTTTGTTTGCGGTACATCTGTCGCATCCCGCTGAAATGCATAACAGGAGCTTTTCATTGAAATGATGTTTCTCCCGATTATGCAAATTAGCATAATTTTAAGGAGGTATTATAATGAAAAGCTTTTTTTCTACATTCAAAGACTCTGCGGCGGAACTGAAAACTGTACGCTGTCTCACGGTAACAGGTATTCTTGTGGCAATTTTTATTATTCTTGATATGTTTTCCATAAGAATCGGCGATTTTATCAAGGTCAATTTTGCTTTTACCGCACTTGCTTCAGTAGGTATGCTGTTTGGTCCTGTACCTGCTATGCTTGCGGCACTTGCTGGTGACCTTATCGGTTGTATTCTCGGCGGTCAGGCTCCCCTGCCCCTGCTTTCCTGCACGGCTGTGCTGGAGGGACTTCTGTACGGAGTTATGCTTTACAAGCGAAGCGGTGTAAAGCTTGTTACAATGTCTGTTATTGCAAGGGTTGCAGACTCGGCAGTTATCTCGCTCGTACTGAACACACTGGTACTGAGATATTATAATTTTATGTCAAGCACTGCTGAGCAGTTTTACATTCGCTGCGGAAAAATTGCCGGTGAGCTTATTGTATTTATTCCGCTGGTAATAATTGTTATGCCCGCAGTTGCTTCTGTTTACGGCAAAATTTTCAAACGCAAATCACAGATTTAGGAAAGGATATGTATTTATGGCACCTGCTTACGACAAAAAAAAGCAGATTGAATTGCAGAATATTATTTTTGGCACAAATGAAAAGAAGCTGATGGTATCGCCTGAATTTCTTACTGAAATGACAAAGCATTACATTTCCAAAAGAATGAAAACTATCAATCAGACAATGGAAGGAATTGCTGCCACTAAAATTCCTCAGAATTTCTTTACATATTTTGATACAATTTTTGAGGCACTTGATGAACTTATTGTTCTTCAGAATTATCATACTTTTAAGGAGCCCATTCCATCGGTTGTAAAGAAAACTCTTTCTGAAAAAAAGGGACGTTACATAATAGCCTTTCTCAATCGTGTCTGGAAGGATGCTAATCTTAAAGCAAAATATGACGCACGTTCGGAGCTTCCGAGAAAGGTTGAAGATTTTGCACCTATTCTCGATGAACTTCTTGTTTACAAAGACAAGTATACTCCTGACAGTATGGATATACTGAACAAGTTCTACTCCTCGGTTTACGGTCACAACATTGGTGAGGAACCTGAGCCTGTTATTGATGAAGCTGAGATGCCGACAGATGAATTTGTTCCGAGTGAAGATGAATTTATGGAGGAAGAATTTCCTGCGGTTGAATAAAATTAAGGCAAGTGAGGGTTATGCCTGCACTTGCCTTTTTCATTTGAATATAAACTGATACGTTACACCAAACCATTCTCTTACCCAATAGGTTGGCAACAGATACCATACTGTTGGTGCGGATACTGCATAGCTTTCGGGAAAATACTCGGAGGCTATCATTTTTGCTCGGAGTTGATGGAACTCGCTTGTTACGATTGTTACGCTTCCGCTAAGTCCGTTTTCCTGCACTTTTTCAAGCGAAAAGCGGAGATTTTCGTCGGTACTGGTGGACTTATCCTCCATAATTATTCTTTCTTCCGCTATTCCCTTTTTCACAAGCTCACGCTTCATACACTCTGCTTCGGACATTATTTCATCACTTCCCTGTCCGCCTGATACGATACACATTGAGCCCGGATTTTCGGAAAGATACTCATATGCGGCGTTGATACGCTTGCTCAGCATAAGGCTTGGACGCTCGCCCTTTACCTTACAGCCGAGGATTATTACGGTTGTATTTTCGGGCGGCGGTGAGTTTACGGCTGAAAGCATAAATGCTGATATTACTGCGGCAAGGACAACAAGCACAACGGCTATAGCTGTTATAGTTATAGCTGTGATGCGGAGTGCTTTATTTTCGCTGAGCAAGGCAAGAAGCTTGCTCCAGTAGATTGTTACAAAAAATAAAGCAGTGCAGACAAGCATACCTGCGGTATTGCCGATATTGAAGAATACTCCGCTGAATACGGGCGGGAAAAGAAAAATTGCAAAACCTGCGGCAAACAATACAGCAAGGCACGTTCTGATGAGCGTGCCTTTTGTTACCATATCCATTATAATGCCTGCTTGAGAGCGTTTGCAAGCTGGTCGGGACAGGATGTTCCCCTGCCGCCGCAGTCGATACCCTCAAGTCTTTTGATTGCTTCTTCAACCTCCATACCCTTTACGAGTGCGGAAATTCCTTGTGTATTACCGTTACAGCCACCTAAAAACTTAACGCTTTCGATAATACCGTCATCGCTTATTTCGATAGTGATTTGTCTTGAGCAGACTCCTCTTGTAAGATAGTTTATAGTCATTTTTAACCTCCGATTATTTTATTAATTATTAAGTCTTGCTACACCTGATTTTACTGCGGCTTCGGCAACTGCTTCTGCTACTACAACGGCGATATTCTTGTCAAATGCGTTCGGCAGAATGAAATCTGCACAAAGCTTGTCCTCGGGGACAACTCCTGCAATTGCGTATGCTGCGGCACGCTTCATTTCCTCATTTATATCGCTTGCACGGACTGCAAGCGCGCCCTTGAAGATACCTGGGAATGCGACAACATTGTTAATCTGGTTTGGATAGTCAGAGCGTCCTGTACCTACGACGTATGCACCTGCTTCCTTGGCAAGGTCAGGCATAATTTCGGGAGTCGGGTTTGCCATTGCAAAGATAATAGGCTTGTCCGCCATTGAGCGTACCATATCCTGTGAAACAAGGTTTGGCTTTGACACGCCGATAAATGCATCTGCGCCTTTCATTGCATCGGCGAGTCCGCCCTTGCGGTGTGTTTTGTTTGTAAGCTTTGCCATTTCGTAATGGGACGGATTTTCAAACTCGTCTCCGTCACATATTATACCCTTGATATCAACCATTATAATATCGCCGATTCCGAGGGAAATAAACTGCTTTGCGATTGCACAGCCTGCTGCACCTGCTCCGTTGATTACGAGAGTCATATCTTCAAACTTTTTGCCTGTTACCTTTGCGGCATTAAGCATTGCGGCTGAAGCAACAATTGCTGTACCGTGCTGGTCATCGTGGAAAACGGGAATATCAAGCTTTTCTTTGAGTTTACGCTCGATTTCAAAGCAACGTGGTGCGGAAATATCCTCGAGATTGATTCCGCCGAAGCTGTATGAAATAAGTTCTATTGTACGGACAATTTCGTCAACGTCCTTTGAGTTGACACAAATAGGAAATGCATCTACACCTGCAAACTCCTTGAACAGTGCACATTTACCTTCCATAACGGGCATTGAAGCACGCGGTCCGATATCGCCGAGACCGAGCACGGCTGTACCGTCTGTTATTACGGCAACGAGGTTTGCACGTCGTGTAAGGTCATATGACAAATCGGGATTTTTTTCGATTTCGAGACAAGGCTGTGCAACACCGGGGGTATAGGCGTGTGAAAGCTGGTCACGGTTGGAAACCTCGCATCGGGAAATAATTTCGATTTTGCCTTTCCATTCGTAGTGTTTTTCAAGTGAGGACTGCATTATATCCATTTTTACAAGAACCTTTCGATTTAAATTTGTACAAATGACTTGCCACGTCATTCAACGTGGCAAGCTTTGTTGTGTTATTTTTCTTTTTTGTTGGCAAGCTTGATAATTCTGTCGATGTTTTCCTTATCGGTTGTATTGCTGCCGATATGTGTAGGGTAAGCGTTATACAGACCGTGGAAATCAGAGCCGCCTGTTACGATGAGATTGTATTTTTCTGCAATTTCGAGAATTTTCTTCTGCTGTTCTTCATTTGCTGTATAGTGGTATGCTTCGACACCGTCAAGCTTGCCCTTTGCGGCAAGTTCTTCCAGCAAATCAAAGGAATCATAGTATACGGGGTGCGCCATTACTGCGACACCTCTTGCGGAGTGAATAAGGTCAAGGACGAAATTCACGTCGGGATACTCACGCTCTACTATACAGGAGCCTGTTTTCAGGTCAAAAAGTTCGTCACTCAATTCACCATAGAATTCAGTTGTATAGCCGTAGTCGATGAGGGCGTGCATAATGTGCTGCTTGAAAATACTCTTTGAGCCTGTTGCGTACTTCATAACGCTTTCGGCTGTGATAGGGTAAATTTTCATTACGTTTTCAACCATCTCTTTTGCGCACGCCTTACGGATTTCGCAGGCTTTTATACAAACGCCTTCAAGACGGTCGGGTTTCTGCGGAGCATAGCAAAGGATATGTACTTTTCTGCCGCGGGTTTTGTCCCACGCAGAAAGTTCAACGCCGGGAAGTATCTGGACGCCGTATCTTTCACCGAGAATTTTCGCTCTGGAAATTGATGACATTGTGTCGTGGTCGGTGATTGAAATAAAGTCAATGCCTGTTCTTTTTGCCTGGACAATTATATCTTCGATTCCCAAGGAACCGTCTGACAGCTTTGTGTGACAATGGAGGTCGCCTTTCATAACTTCATCTCCCCTGAATTTTAATACATAAATTATACCACAAACCAACACTGTATTGCAAGCTTTTTTATGAAATATATCAAAAATTACTGAAAAATACCATTTATATGAACTTATGGATAATTCATTTGGTTTCAGACGAATTTGTTTTCAAACCATACATCGTTCACTCTGAATTCTTTTCCATTGAGATATTCAAGGCATCCGCTGTCTGTTTCAAAAGTGAATTTCAGCTTGTACGAATACAATGCCTGTGTCTTTATTTTATATTCCTTATTCACCTTATTTATTCCATATTTTCCGTCGCCCAACAGAGGACAGCCGATATGTGCCATATGTGCGCGTATCTGGTGTGTACGTCCCGTATCAAGCTTTATTTCAAGCAGGGCGAGGTTTTCCTTTGTTTTCAGCACCTTGTAGGTTGTAATGATAGTTTTATTTTTATCTGTTTTCCTGTCGGTAACCTTTACGGTGTTATCATCGGAATTTTTTTCAAGGTACGCTGTAATTGTATCCTTTTTCTTCGGCGGTACTCCGACTGTTACGCAAAGATAATACTTTTCAAGTTCCCTGTCCTTGATTTTCTGATTGAGGATACGGAGGGACTCTGCATTTTTTGCGGCGATTACAATTCCCCCTGTATTACGGTCAAGACGGTTGCACAGGGACGGGGCAAAGCTGTTTTCCTCCTCAGGCTTGTACTCGCCTTTTTGGTACAGATAATGCTTGAGTCGGTTGATAAGGGTATCGACGGTATTTTCGTTGTCCTCGTGGACTACAAGTCCGTTTTTCTTGTCGATGAGGATAATATTTTCATCCTCGTACACAATATCAAGTATTGCAGGTGCTGCCATAAATTCAGTTTCCACTGCTGTATCAAAGAATTCGTCGTTTATGTACATCTGCACGATATCGCCTGTCTGAAGCCTTGTTGATATTTCTGCACGCTTGCCGTTGATTTTGATACGCTTATTGCGTATGGCTTTATACATCATACTCTGCGGAAGCCTTGGGACGGACTTCTGTATGAACTTATCAAGGCGCTGATTTGCGTCGTTGGAATTGATAATAAACTCTTTCACTAATTACACCACTCTATTGCTTGAAATTATAGTTAAATATACTAATTATCATTATAACACAAATTTTTTCAAAAAACATCTTTTCAAACAAAAAAATTTGTAGTATAATAATAGAAACGTTTGTTTTATAAATTTATAAGGAACTATTTGAAATGGATAAAAAAGTAAATGTCCACGAGGGACACCGTGCAAGAATGAGAAAAAGATTCCGTGAAACAGGTTTTGATGGCTTCAACGAACACGAAGTTATTGAAATGCTTCTGTTTTACGCCTGTCCGAGAAAGGACACCAATGAGCTTGCGCACACGCTTATTGACCGATTCGGCAGTATTGCGGGAATTATGGATGCTGATTACAACGAACTTACAGAGATTAAAAATATTACAGAGAATACTGCAACGCTGTTCAAAATGATACCTAAATTTCTTCCGCTTTATTATAATTCACGTCCTGAGGAGGCTGTATTTTCCAACAGCGATGCGCTGAAGAAAATGTTCTCGACATACTTTGTGGGACTTACTCACGAAGAATTCAGGCTGGCTTGCTTTGACAACAATTTACATATGGTTTCCAACATTCTGATTTCTTCGGGTGCACCGTCCTCAACCACGGTAAACATACGGAAAATTATTGAAGAAACGCTTCGCACAAAAGCTGCATTCACGGCTGTTGCACATAATCACCCTCAGGGTGACACGCTTGCTTCTGCTGAAGATATTGAGGCAACCAAACAAATTAATGCTGCTATGAGATTTATTGATGTTGAACTTATTGACCATATCATTGTTTCTGAGGATTGTTCAATTTCTCTCAGGCAGATGGGTTACAAAACACTTTTTTCATAACAGCTTTTGAAAGGCGGTTTGTTTTATGGATAAATTCAAGCTTGTTTCAGAATATACTCCGTCAGGTGACCAGCCTGAGGCTATTGACAGTCTTGTTGAGGGTATCAACAAGGGGTTTAAGGAACAGACTTTGCTTGGTGTTACGGGCTCGGGTAAGACATTCACTATGGCTAATGTTATTGCGAGGGTAAACAAACCTACCCTTGTGCTTGCTCACAACAAAATTCTTGCGGCACAGCTTTGCACGGAATTCAGAGAATTTTTTCCTGAAAATGCTGTTGAGTATTTTGTTTCATATTATGACTACTATCAGCCTGAAGCTTACGTACCTTCAACCGACAGCTACATTGAAAAGGACTCGGCGGTAAATGATGAGATTGACAAGCTTCGTCACTCGGCTACACTTGCGCTGGCGGAAAGACGTGATGTAATAATTGTTGCGTCGGTTTCCTGCATTTACTCGCTCGGCTCGCCTGATGATTACCGTACTAATGTTATTTCGCTCCGTCAGGGAATGGAGTTATCCCGTGAGGAGCTGCTGGCTAAGCTGGTTGGTATTCAGTATGAGCGAAACGACGTTAATTTTATAAGAAACAAGTTCCGTGTGCGTGGTGACGTGGTTGAGATTTTCCCTGCGGGGTCAACGGAAAATGCTGTTCGCATTGAATTTTTCGGTGATGAAATTGACCGCATTACCGAATTCAAGGCACTGACGGGCGAGGTTATTGCCACGCTTGCACACACGGCAATTTATCCTGCTTCGCACTATGTTATTTCCCGTGACAAGATGCAGGACGCTATTGCTGAGCTTGAAGCTGAGCTTGATGAGCGTGTGAAATTCTTCAAGGACAACGACAAGCTGATTGAGGCACAGAGAATTGCACAGCGTACTAATTATGACATTGAAATGTTACAGGAAATCGGCTTCTGCAAGGGTATTGAGAACTATTCGAGAGTGCTTGCAAGACGTGCACCCGGAAGTATTCCCCTTACGCTGCTTGACCACTTCCCTGACGATTTTCTGCTTATTGTGGACGAAAGTCACGTTTCGCTGCCGCAGGTGCGTGCGATGAGTGCGGGCGACCGTGGGCGAAAGACTACACTGATTGATTACGGTTTCCGTTTGCCGTCGGCTTATGACAACAGACCGCTTACCTTTGATGAATTCTATGACAAGCTCAATCAGGCGGTATTTGTTTCGGCTACTCCCGGTCCGCTGGAGCGTGAGAAGTCGGCACAGATTGTTGAGCAGGTTATTCGTCCGACGGGACTTGTTGACCCTGAGATTATTGTCAAGCCTGTTGAGGGGCAGATTGAGGACTTGCTGTTTGAGATAAATGCAAGGGTTGCGAAAAATGAGCGTGTACTTGTTACTACACTGACTAAGAAGATGGCGGAAGACCTTACGGCTTACCTTGAAAAGATGGAAGTAAAGGTGCGTTATCTGCACTATGACATTGACACGATTGAGCGTATGGAGATTATCCGTGACCTGCGACTTGGTGAGTTTGATGTGCTGGTTGGTATCAACCTGCTTCGTGAGGGTCTGGACATTCCTGAGGTTTCGCTGGTTGCTATTCTTGATGCTGACAAGGAAGGTTTTCTGCGTTCGGAAAGCTCGCTTATTCAGACGATTGGACGTGCGGCGAGAAATGCGAACGGTCAGGTTATTATGTATGCGGACTCGGTTACACGTTCTATGGAAAATGCGATTATGGAAACGGAGCGCCGCCGCAAAATTCAGATGGATTACAACGAGAAGCACGGAATTGTTCCGCAGACGATTATCAAGGACGTTCGTGATGTAATTGAAATTTCCACGAAGGCTGACACGGACAGCAAGACCGCAAAGGCTAAGCAGAAGCGCCTGACGCCTGAGGAACGTGAGGAAATGATTAAGAAGCTGACCGAAGAAATGAAGAATGCGGCGAAAATTCTTGAGTTTGAGCACGCGGCTTATCTGCGTGACAAGATTAACGAGCTGAAAGAATATCAGCACAAGGGCAAGAAGGTATTTAACAGAAAGTAGGACGTGGAGGTATTTTTATGACGAATATTTTATTGAAGGCTTTGTTTATCCTGCTGGTTATGGTACTGCTTTGCAGACCATATATCGGCTGGGTGAAAAGTTGTTCTAAAAAAGTCATACCGATATTAACTGGTATTTTTGCCCTTGCCATATCGCCTATAATGGTTATTTTCCTGACATTGTTTGAGGTTCTTTTCTGCTTGTCAGTTGTTGTGCTATTGTTTTTATTCAGAAAACACATATCGAACTTTATGAAAAAAATATTGAGTAAGAAATTCGGTAAACTTTTAGCAACAGGCTCGGTGTTTTTGTTCGTATTTGTTTTATGGTTTGGACTTGCTGTATTTTACCGAACAGATATCGGTATGCCGATAGGCGTTCAGAATTATCTTTTCCATAAATATCACGAAGAATTTGACGTAAACGGCTTTTTCGGGGCAACAATAGCGGGTCACCCCACAAACCAACTTACCTGCTGTCCGAAAGATGGTAACCCAACCACAGACGCATTTAACGTAGTCAGAAAAAACACTTTTTCAATCGGAAGCAGACGTTTTGCAAGCGATAATTATTATGGAATAATAATTCGTGATGATTATGAGAAATATGTTTCTGATATTGTATCAAAATATTTTGATGAGTTTAAGGTGTTTGTGCGATTTGAATTTAGTGGTTTAAGCAATACAAAATATATGTCAGATGAATTTGATAAAAACACTTCTTTGGAAGATTTCTTTAATTATCAAAAAAATAGTGATAATATTCGTGCGTGTAACTATGCAAGTATAGATATTTTTTTAAAAGAACAACCAGCTTTTAGAGATAAAGATAATGTAATAAAAAAAATACAATCATTTTGCAGTGATTTGCAAAACAAATTAATATATGTGAATGTTGATTTTGCAGTATTTGATAAAGACTCAAAATACAATTATGATTCTTTAACAGTTGATACTTATTATGCTTGGAATAATCCCAATAATTGGGATTATTCGCCGCAATATATTACTTTTGGACTTAATCATAAATCTGAAATAATATATTTTGTAGTTGATGAACAGTTTTTTATTTTAAAGGAGAAATAATATGTCACTCACAAATGAACAGTTAATACTTTTGGATAATTTAATTTATTTGGATTACATTGATAATACATAACGGAGAATAAATATGGCTTTTGACTTTAAAAAGGAATACAAGGAATTTTATATGCCGAAGAACAAGCCTGAAATTGTTACTGTGCCGAAGATGAATTACATTGCGGTACGGGGCAAGGGCAATCCGAATGTTGAGGGTGGCGCTTATCAGCAGGCTATCGGCATACTTTACGCGGTTGCGTACACAATAAAGATGAGCTACAAGGGCTCCCACAGAATAGAGGGATTTTTTGAGTATGTTGTTCCGCCGCTGGAGGGTTTCTGGTGGCAGGATGATGTTTGCGGGGTTGATTACTCGGACAAGGACTCTTTCAACTGGATTTCTGTTATCCGCTTGCCTGATTTTGTTACGGAAGATGATTTCAGATGGGCGGTTGAGGAAGCGAGTAGGAAAAAGAAGCTGGACTGCTCCTCGGCGGAGTTTTTCGTGGTTGATGAGGGGTTATGCGTGCAGATTATGCATAATGGGCCGTTTGATGATGAGCCTGCGACGGTTGCGATTATGGACGGATATCTGAAAGAGAATGGTTACGAGAATGATATAAATGATACACGCTTGCACCACGAGATATATTTGTCGGACGCAAGACGTGTTGCTCCTGAAAAGTGGAAGACGGTTATCCGTCACCCCATAAGGAAAATCAAGGACTGAAAGGAAGTTCAGAATGGCGATTGATAAAATTATTATTAAGGGTGCCCGTGAGCACAACCTTAAAAATGTGGACATAGAAATCCCCCGTGACAAGCTTGTTGTTATGACGGGGTTGTCGGGGTCGGGCAAGTCCTCACTTGCGTTTGACACGATTTATGCTGACGGTCAGAGGCGCTATGTGGAAAGTCTTTCTTCCTATGCGAGAATGTTCCTTGGACAGATGGAAAAGCCTGACGTGGACAGCATTGAGGGACTTTCCCCTGCTATTTCCATTGACCAGAAAACCACGTCGAAAAATCCACGTTCAACAGTTGGTACGGTTACTGAGATTTACGACTACTTGCGTTTGCTTTATGCGAGAATCGGTATTCCGCACTGTCCTGTTTGCGGACGTGAAATCAAGCAGCAGACGGTTGACCAGATTGTTGATAAGATTATGGAATTACCGCAGGGCACGAAAATTCAGCTGCTTGCGCCTGTTATACGTGGGCGTAAAGGTGAGCACGTCAAGGAGATTGAACACGCTCGCAAGGCGGGTTATGTTCGTATTCGTGCAGATGGTATAATTTACGACCTTTCGGAAGAAATCAAGCTTGAAAAGAACAAGAAGCACAGCATTGAAATTGTTATTGACCGACTTGTTATCAAGGAAGGTATTGAGAGCCGTCTTGGTGACAGCGTGGAGACGGTTGCGACTATTTCGGGCGGGCTTGTAATTGTTGATGTTATTGACGGTGAGGAAATGCTGTTCTCGCAGAATTATGCGTGTCCTGAACACAACATTTCCATTGAGGAGCTTTCTCCGAGAATGTTCTCGTTCAACAATCCGTTCGGTGCTTGTGATAAGTGTACTGGTTTAGGCGTGTTCCGTAAAATTGACCCTGACCTGATTATTCCGAACAAGGAGTTGTCAATAAGGCAAGGTGCTGTAAAGGCGATGGGTTGGGCTACTACTGACGAGAACTCAATTGCGATGATGTATTTCAAGGGCATCGGGCAGTATTACGGCGTTTCACTTGACACGCCTGTAAAGGATTTGCCTGACGAGGTTATTGATGCTATTATGTACGGCACGAACGGCATAAAGCTAAAGCTTCATCGTGCTACGGAATACGGTGGCGGTGTTTATTATCAGCCGTTTGAGGGAATTATTCCGAATATGGAGAGGCGTTACCGTGAAACGAATTCCGAGTTCAGCAAGAACGAGATTGAGGAGTGTATGACGGAAAGTCCGTGTCCTGATTGTCACGGTCAGAGGCTGAAAAAGGAAAGTCTTGCTGTTACGGTTGGCGGAAAGAACATTTCGGAAATCAGCGACCTTTCGGTTATTGACTGCATCGAATTCATCAACAGCCTTGAACTTACTGAACGTGAGCAGATGATAAGCGGACAGATTATCAAGGAAATCAATTCTCGTCTTGGTTTCTTACGCAGCGTGGGACTTGAATATCTTACGCTGTCCCGTGCTTCGGGTACGCTCAGCGGCGGCGAGAGTCAGCGTATCAGGCTTGCTACGCAGATTGGTTCTTCCCTTATGGGTGTATTGTACATTCTTGATGAACCGTCAATCGGCTTGCATCAGCGTGACAATGACAAGCTGATTGCTACGCTGAAAAGGCTTCGTGACCTTGGCAACACGCTGATTGTTGTTGAACACGATGAGGACACAATGTACAGTGCGGACTATATTGTTGATATTGGTCCTTATGCGGGAATTCACGGCGGCGAGATTGTTTGCTCGGGTACGGTTGAGGACATCAAGGCTTGTGAGCGTTCTATCACAGGACAGTATCTCAGCGGCAAGAGGTTTATTCCTGTGCCTGAAACACGCAGGACGGGCAACGGTCTGACACTTGACATTATCGGTGCGCAGGAACATAATCTGAAAAATATTGATGTTTCCATACCGCTTGGTACTTTCACTTGTGTAACGGGTGTTTCAGGGTCGGGCAAGTCCTCGCTGGTAAACGAGATTATTTACAAGAACCTTGCGGGCAGGCTGAATCGTGCGAAAATTCGTCCTGGCAAGTTTGAGCGTATGGACGGAATTGACAATCTTGACAAGGTTATTGCTATTGACCAGTCACCTATCGGGCGTACTCCGCGTTCTAATCCTGCTACTTACACGGGATTGTTTACGGATATCCGTGACCTTTTTGCAAGCACGAACGAGGCAAAGATGAAGGGTTACAACAGCGGACGTTTCTCCTTCAACGTAAAGGGCGGACGCTGTGAAGCCTGCGAGGGTGACGGTATTATTAAGATTGAAATGCACTTCCTGCCTGATATTTATGTGCCTTGTGAGGTCTGCAAGGGACACCGCTACAACCGTGAAACTCTTGATGTTCACTACAAGGGCAAGTCGATTTATGATGTGCTGGAAATGACGGTTGATGAGGGTGTTGAATTCTTTGCAAATATTCCTAAGCTGGCAAGAAAACTTCAGACGCTTCAGGATGTTGGTCTTGGATACATCAAAATCGGACAGCCAGCTACTACCCTTTCGGGCGGTGAGGCACAGAGAGTCAAGCTTGCTACGGAGCTTTCAAAACGTGCAACTGGACGGACGATTTACATTCTTGACGAGCCTACGACGGGTCTGCACACGGCTGACGTGCACAAGCTGACGGACGTACTTCAGAAGCTTGTTGACACGGGCAACACGGTGCTGGTTATCGAGCATAATCTTGACGTTATCAAGAGTGCGGATTACATCATTGACCTTGGTCCTGAGGGCGGCGAAAAGGGCGGCACGCTTGTGAAGTGCGGCACACCTGAGGAAATTGTGGCTTGTAAGGAATCTTACACAGGACAGTATCTGAGGAAGATGCTGGAGAAGTGAGCTGCTGAAAGTGAGGACATAAAATGAGTGAAATTGAAAGATTTGACGTTAATGAGGATTGGGCACACAGTGGAATAATCAAGGCTGGAAATTTGTATTTTATCGGGTACTGTGCAGGCAATGTGGGGCAACCTGTTGAGTTGCAGATAAACGGTGCATTTGACCAAATGGAACAAAGGCTGAAAATGGTTGGTCTTGGACTTGAAAATGTTGTTCAGATGGATTGCTTATTCAGAGATGTATGGAATATTCCGATAATGGAAAAGGTTATCAAAGAACGTTTCAACGGTAAATATCCAGTCAGAAAATCTATTCAGACAGAATTTGCACACAAGGGCGGCGAAGATGGTTTGATGTTTCAGGTGGATGGGATTGCGTATTCTGAAAAGGAGTGACAGCTATGAAAAAGTGGTATGACGAAGAATACGAATTTGAAATCAAAGTTACGGGATTTATGAATGGCAACAAAACAGAAAATTACTGCCGAAACGGTGAAGAAATCGGTGACATATATACTTGCACTTACGGCTGTCCTGTGAATAAGGACGGTTATGGAATTTGCAGCAAGGCTATGACTGTTCTGTTTCCGATTATGGAAGCGGTCAGAAGCGGCGGAGATTTGCGGAACATTGGCGGTGATGGTCAATACAGCAAGACGGTTGTTTGTCCTGACGGATGCGTTATGTTTCGTCTGACAGCTAAACCGCTTGGAAATGAAAATTTCCATACTGGTGGGTATTGGAAAGGGTAAATGAGAAAGCCTGAGAAGAGATTTTCTTCTCAGGCTTTTATTAATCCCACCACGCACTGAATAAATTTTGATTATCATTAAGTACACATTTTTCTGAAAAATCTGATAAAGTTCCATCATCATTTATGAAATGATAGCTTTTATCAACCGTAAAATCACATACATCTGTTGGAAATGTATCTTCTCCTGACTTTTCAAATTCATCATTTATTTCAGAATCAGATAATACAGTTTTAATGATTATTGAATCTGAATAAATAAAATCAATATTCCCTTTCTCGCCATCACAACCGTACATTTCAATAAAAAATTCTGCATTTTCATCTTTTAACTTTATGGCTTCAATTGCTTTGATAACGAATTGTTTATCTCCTTCCCAAAACTGAGTAAAATCATCTGATAAAAAGTTCATAGCATCAAACACAATCGTTTCCGAAAAGTTATGTTTTTCTTCACAGCTTTTATAAAAATCAATAGCAATATTTTTTGAAGCTTCTGTCATATTTTCATCTCCTAAATAAAATTTACCAAGTATAAAAAATAGCAGCAATTCCATTCTCACAGGCTTCATCGTAACATTCCAATGAATCAGGTTCATCAATGTATAACTCTCTTTTTGCAATAAATGAATCTTTAACTTTTATTGACTGCCAATTTTCATTATCAATATATTCCATTGCCTCTTTCAAAGCAGTTTCATATTCATTTGCCTTTACCCAAAAGTTAATATACGCACCATCGACTTCTTCACGTTCGTCATTATCTTCATTTGGGACAGCTTCTATCATTAAATAATATATATTCATAATTCATTTGCACTCCAAATCGTTGATGACAAAATTATGTTTTGTATTCTAATTATTTTATATCAAGTATAATGATTACACATACTCAAAAAATTCCAAATGATACTGACGGATATATCTGATTATTCTATCAATGAGTTCTTCATCTCCATACTGATAAAACCGAGCATCGAATTCATCAAAAGAATCAACATCTACTTCAACATCAGTTGGTATATCTTCTAAAATCTTTATGTATTTATCCGACACAGAAATTTCTTTTAATGCAGCAATAACATCGGAAAAACTGATATATTTTCCGTACAATTCCAAAAAGCTCATATGTCCGTCACCCATTACTTCGGAAGAATAATTAAATGCTGTAATTACTATTTTTTGCTTTTCTGACAATGTATTAAAAATAGTTGCTTCGTAAGGAATTATTTTTCTAATAAAGCACATAAAATTTTCCCATAATATTTCGTCATTGTCCAAATTAAATTTTTCAGTTGCGTATTTTAACATAACTTATTCACCGCACTTATATCGTGTTTTACTTATACTCGCAAATTCTCTCAAAATCAAGATTTTTCTTCAATCATCTTTACCGTTTCGATGAGGACGCTGTCCCATTCCAGACGGTTTTCAAGGTTGTTTATATCCTTGCCCTCGGCTTCAAGCCTGACACGGATAAAATACGCTTCAATAGGCTGCCCAAGATATATATCGGGGGATGTTCCTGTGACGGAACTAAACGTACCATCAGAATTCATAGCCGCATATCTGGTATAGGCAAAGTAAATTCCGCTTATATCAAGATAATCCAAACACATTGTTCCGTTACGTTCGCCGCCTGTATTGTTTGTACCGATAACTGTGCCGAGGTTGTTTTTCTTGAATTCGTAAGCAAAATTATCAGCGGATGAACCTGTCTGGTCAGAAACAAGCAGGTAGATATTTTTCTTTTCTGCCGCTGTCCCCTTAACGCTTTCATTGATAATTGTCTTATACAAGCCTGTTGACTCATCAAATACATAAGTACGCTCTTCTTTGAATTTGTTATAGCTTGCTTCGGTAATATACACCTCGCTGTAAAATTCTATATCGCTATCGGAAAGTGCACCGATAACAGCCTTGGCATAATCGTAATATCCTCCTCGATTTTTGCGGATGTCAATAATTATATTGTCCGTTTCCTCGGAAATGCTTTTCAGTGAATTTGCCATAACCATTCCGTCAGCTGTTTCCGACTCAAACGAATTTATGCAGACATACAGCAGGTTATGTTCCTCGCTTTTTTCCGCGGTCATATCGCCTATTGTTGTATAAGAAGCCTGTTCGCTGTCAGTTGTTGAAATGGTATCTGCCGCTGCACCGTCAATTGACATAAAATAATCTCTATATGCAATCACCGTATCGGCTTCCGCACCGTAATACATTCTTGCGCTGTGCTTTTCTCCGTCAGCGTCAAGGTACTCAATTGTACATTCTTCGCCGATGCTGTCGTTGAAAATAATAGTATCACGAAATGGTCTTAGGTTTGAATGGTCATATTTGAGCTTATAAACCGACGGGGTAAGCTTTACAAATTCGTCAGCCGAAACGCCGTTTACTGTGAGCAGGGTTGCCTTGTTTACACCGTAAATGTCGTTGTCAATCGGCTCGGCAACACCTCTGTACTTTCCCGAATAGTAGGCAAAAACCAATTGAGTGATTTCCTTGTCATAATATTTTCTGCACTCATTATGATACACGTCCAACCAATAATCCTGTGCATTTACAAAGGATTTATTTTTGGAAAGTCTTGCTGAAAAATACTCATCAATTTTTGATAATGACGGAAATCCAACAGCCATATGTGCACTCGGAATGTTATTCAGGAAGCCTCGGATTACCGTACAATACTCAAAATCATTTTCGGCATTTGCGGCAAGAGTGCTGTAATATGATTTAGTTTCATCATAGCTTATGCCGTAAAGCTTCTCATATTCATAAAGCGTGGGAACATACGCTTCAAGATGTTCACAAAGCTGTGAGAAATCTTCGGTACGCTGCTGTGCAGTAAGACCTGCGGAAGTATCAAGAATTACTTTTCTGCTGTAGACAGCATCATAGTTGTTTGCAAATATAATTACCCAAGCCATTGCAATCAAGACAGCAATGAGACTTACTCCAATGATACTTATCCCTGCGATTATGAAAATTTTAAAGCCTGTCTTTCGGCGCATTTTATCTCCTCCTTATCTGTACTCGCAAATTCTCTCAAAATCAAGGTTTCCGCCGAAGATGTCGAGGGCACTTCCTACAGTAAAGTTAAGGTGTCCTCTACCCAAAGTTTTCAGCACGTCAAGGTCGTTGTATGAGCCTATTCCGCCTGCGTAGGTTACGGGGATTTTGCTCCAGTTACCAAGCATTTCGGCAAGTGGCTGTTCGACACCTCTTGCTTTGCCCTCGACGTCTACTGCGTGGATAAGGAACTCGTCGCAATACTCGGCGAACATATCCATTGTTTCTGGGGTAAGCTTGACATCGGTGAACTTCTGCCAGCGGTCGGTTACTATGTAGTAGTCGTTATCTTTTTTTCGGCAGGAAAGGTCTATTACGAGGTGTTCCCTGCCTGTTACGGCAGCAAGCTTTTTCAGGTTGTCGAAGTTGATTTTGCCGTCCTTGAATACGTAGGATGTTACGATTACGTGGGACGCACCTTTTTCGAGAAAGCCTGCGGCATTTTCTGCGGTTATTCCTCCGCCTACCTGCAAGCCGTTCGGATACTCGGCAAGTGCGGAGTAGGCTTGCTGCAAATCGGCGTTGTAATACTCGGAGTCGGCGGCGTTGAGGATTATGATATGCCCGCCTTTTATGCCTTTGGATTTATACAGGTTTGCGTAGAATTCTGCGCCGTAATCGGACACAAAGTTCTCGTCGGCTTTATTATTTTTATCGGCAAGGCTGCCGCCTACAATCTGTTTTACTTTTCCGTTGTGGATATCTATACAAGGTCTGAATTCCATTTATTTTACCTCCAAAATGTGAATAGATATATTATACAATGTATTTACAATTTTTGCAATGGCAAAGAGGAAATTTTTGTATTGCATTTATAGGCAAAATGTTGTAAAATAGATATAATGGGTTATTGTATTTTTATCAACATCGCTAAAGGGGTCTATTATTTATGAAGCATATTTTTATTATAAATCCGAAATCAGGCAAGAATGACCGCACTGATTTTATCCGTCAGCAGCTTGAAAAAACGGATTTTGACTGGGAGATTTACAACACTTCTGCACCTAAGGATGCTATTCGGTTTATCCGTGAATGGTGCGGAAAGCATAGTGAGGAAGTCCGCTTCTACGCCTGCGGCGGTGACGGGACTTTAAGCGAGGTTGTTAACGGTGCGGCGGGATTTGCAAATGCAAGCGTTTCCTGTTACCCCTGCGGAAGCGGCAACGATTTTGTGAAGAATTACGGCGGTGCTGAAAAATTTCTTGATATTGAAAAGCTGTGCCGTGCTGAAAATAAGAGTATTGATTTGATAAAGGTAAATGATGATATTTACTCGGTGAACATTGTGAATTTCGGCTTTGACGCTTATGCTGTAAAGACTATGAACAGCGTGCGCAGAAAGCCTTTGATTGGCGGAAATAATGCGTACAATACGGGCATTGTGGCGGCAATTCTGAAAGCAATGAAGAACAAGGCTGAAATTACGGTTGACGGCAAGCTTTTTTTCGATGAGAAATTTCTTCTTTGCACGGTTGCAAACGGTCAGTTTATTGGCGGCAAGTATCAATGTGCACCGAGGGCTTCCCTTGATGACGGAATACTTGATTTGTGTCTTGTAAAGCCCGTTTCCGTCCCTAAATTTGCTTCGCTTATAGGATTGTATGAAAAGGGTCTGCACCTTGACTCGGAAAAATTCAGGAAATACATTTGCTATACACGATGCAAAACGGTAGAAATAAAAGCGCCTGAGGGATTTTTTATTTCCGTTGACGGTGAAATCTATGAGGGCACGGATTTCAGGCTGGAGGTTGTTACAAAAGCGCTGAAATTCGGTATTCCTGAATAATTTGCTTTATTCTTTTAGCAAATTCAACAGTTTGAATTTACATTTTCGCAATATGTGTACAAAAATTATTAACACGATTGACAATCCTTACAAAACTATGGTATAATAAAATAGTATATTTAGGTTTATTTACACATAACCAGTGCTTTCATAAAAATAATGTAGGAGGATTTCTATGGAACAGGTATTAAATTATGGCAGCTATTCCGGATTTAAGCAGACGGTTTCCGAACTTACGGAAAGTCTTGCTCAGCTTAAGGAATACAGCGAGGATATCGGTCTGGAGCATACTGCCAAATCAATCGGAGAAACTATTGATAAAACTGCCAAGGAGCATTTCGAGGTTGCTATTGTCGGCGAATTCAAGCGTGGTAAGAGTACCCTCATAAATGCGCTGCTTGGTCAGGAGGTTCTCCCTGCCGATGTTCTTCCTGCAACTGCTACACTTAACAGAGTTACATACAGTGAAGAACCATATGTTATGGTTGAATACAAGAATGGTGCTGAAGAAAAGGTTGACATAAACAAGCTTGCTGACTATGTTACAAAGCTTTCCTATGAGTCTGAAAAGACTGCTGAAACCGTAAAGCAGGCTACCGTTTACTACGATACTGCTTTCTGTAAGAATAATGTTGATATTATCGACACTCCGGGTCTTAATGATGATGAGCAGATGACCAACGTTACTCTGTCCATTCTCCCTGAGATTGATGCTGCTGTTTTTGTTATCAGTGCAAACTCTCCTTTCTCGCAGTTTGAAAAGGAATTCCTTGAAAAGAAGATGCTTACAAGCGATATGGGCAGAATTATCTTTGCGGTAAACTGTTTCGGTACTTTCTCCAAGGAGGACGAGGACAGAATCGTTGAAACTGTTGAGAAGCGTATCGGCAGCTATGTTATGGAAAAGGCAAAGATGGTTATGGGTGAAAACTCAAAGGAATTTGCTGTGTACAAGCGTAAAATCGGTACTCCGAAGGTTATCGGCGTTTATGCAAAGAAGGCTCTTATGGCTAAGGAAAGCGGCGACGCTGCTATGCTTGAAGAAAGTAACTTCCCTACTTTTGAGCGTGTACTTGAAACTATGCTCACTCAGGAGCGTGGTGCAATTACCCTGCAGATTCTTGCAAACAAGATTATCAGCTCCGGTTCAGAGCTTATCAACTCCATTATGATCCGTGAAAACTCCCTTATGATGGAAACGGACGAATTTATGGATAAGTACACTGCTGCTATTGAAGAAATTGATGAAATCCGTACCAAGAAACGTGCTGAATTCGTTCGTATCAATGACGCTGCAAACAAGGTATTCGAAGGCTTACAGCCTATCCTTGACAGCTACTGGATACAGATTGAAGAAACAGCTATGAAGGTTATTGATGATTATCCAATGAGCGCAGAGGATCTCAAGCGTGACAAGCTGAAGATTGTTTATGCAAAGCTCACTGAAAGAATCAAGGAAAACATTGAAAACAAGGCTCAGCTTATCTGTGAACAGATTCAGAATGAAATCAATGTTGCTCTCAGCGATGAAGCTGAACGTCTGCAGTCATTCGAAGATGAATTCTTCGCTTCTGTAAGCAGAATTCAGGAAATGTTTGCTGTTCCGCAGAAACATTCAAGAAACGGCGGCGTTGTTGACCAAATTATCGGTGTTGCTATCGGCAGCGTCGGCACAGGCGGTCTTTTCATCGGCTTCCGTGAGGCGGGTATCAAGGGCGCACTTCTCGGCGGTGCTTCAGGATTTGCAAGCTTCTTCCTGACATTTTTTGCTGCTACAACCTTCCTCGGTGTTCCGCTGGTAGGTCCTGCTGCACTGTGCATTATGGCTGTTGCAGGTCTTGCAGGTACATTTACAGGTAAATTTGCTGTTGACAAGCTGCTTGTTCAGGAAAGAATTGACAAGTACAAGGCAAGCTTCAAGCAGGGTGTAAAGAAACAGTTCCACGAAATGAAAATCAATTCCGACTTTACGGAAACCGTTCGTCAGCAGGTATTCGCTTCATTCCAGGGTCTCAAGGCTAAGATTGAAGAAGAAACAGAAATCATTCTTCTTGACACTCAGAAAACCCTTGACAGCCTTAATGAACTCAAGGCTGAGAAGAAAACTATGTCTGACAATGAAAGAGAAAAGCTCCAGACTATTGCCGAATACACAGGCGCTTTGCTTGCAGAAACTTATAACCTGCACAAAACTCTTACTGACAATATGCAGTAATTGCTGATACAGATTTTTTAAGGAGGTTTCCGATATGTTCGGTACATTAGCTTCTGCGGACAACAATCCGCTGCTTGATATAGATACAAGCTTTGCTGCATATCTTAAAGCCCGTACACGTTCCTACAAGGACCATATTGTAGGCGGTACGATGGACTATGCTTTCGATGCAGATTTTTCGATTAAGCAGAAAATCACTACTTTTTCCAGCTGGTCAAAGGTTTACAAAACTCTTATCAGCAAGGAAATTCCAAACAAAATCAAACGTATTTTCCAGTCAACAGACATTGCAGGCTCTCTTAAACATTCCGAAATTTACGATGCTGTAAAGGTTTGCGCTGAAAGATTACAGATAAGCGTTCCTACCGCTTATGTAAGAAATGCGCCGAATAAATATGAGATTTATTCCATTGCTGCTGATGGCACTGACCCGTTTATTGTTGTTACTTCAGGTCTTGCTGATGTCTGCACAAAGGAAGAACTGCGTTTTCTTGTTGGCTGCGAATGCGGTCACATTCAGAACAACCACTGTATCTTCAATATGGCGGCTCCCTATTTCGGGGTGAACAATCTTGAAGAGCTTGATGACTATACTACATCTGAAAATGACAGTTCGGTTAGGCAGATTGCAGGTACAATTACTGAATGGATTAAGCTTTCCGATATTACAAGTGACCGTGCAGGCATTATCTGTCTCAGCAAGCCGCAGGATTATCCTTCGATTGTTGCAAGTCTTCACAGCAAGGGTATTTTTGTTACATACAAAAAGGACGCTCTTGAGCTTCCTGACCTTATGGAGCTGTATGATGTGCTTCACATTACACCTGCAAGAAATATCGTTCTTCCGCCTGACTGCACCTCAATTGAAAAAAGAGTGCTTGCGGGACTTGAATTCCTCAGCTGTGAAATTCTTTACAATTGGCGCACTGACCTTAGCAGGGCTGACATACATACAGTCAATAAACAGGCTTTGGAAGTAAGATGCGAAATTATACTTGATGCGGCAAAGGAGGGTGCTTAATATGTCAGAAAATACAATTTCTCTCAACTATGCTGCTGCCGAGCCTGATATTGAATATGTACAGAATGAGCTCAAGGAGCTTCTCAACAACAAGCCGCTGTGCACTATTCTCGGTGACGAATTTACAGAGCATCTCCGCGATTGGGACAAGGCTATCACAAAGCGCCGCACAGAACCGTTCTCACTTGTTGTTCTCGGTGACTTCAAGCGCGGCAAAAGTACAATTATCAATGCTATTCTCGGCAAGTCAATTGCTCCTGTAAATGTTGCTCCCGAAACCTTTACTATAAACTCTATAAGCCACAGCGAAATTCCTAAGGCTGAGGCTGTGCTCAAAAACGGTCAGAGAATTACTCTTACTGCCGACGACCTTGTTCGTGAAAGACTCGAAAAGCTTATGAGAGCTTTTCCCGACACTCTTGAATACATTGATATCCGTGACAATGCTGAAATTCTCAAGGAAATCAGAATTGTTGATACTCCGGGTCTGAGTGACCTTGACTGTCTTGACAAGCAGGTTCAGGATTACCTTGTCAATGCGGACGCTGTTATTTATATTGCAAGTGCGCTCTCTCCGTTCTCTGAGTCGGAGCAGCTTTTCCTTGCAAGTCACATCCGTCCTCTCAGCTTCAGCAAGCTGTATGTTCTGGTCAATATGATTGACGCTATGAACACTCAGGAGGACATTGAAAAGATTATCAACCGTGTAAGCGAACGCTGTGAGTCAATTATGCCGAATGCGTTTGTTTACGGTGTAAGCGGCATTGATGAATACAGACGCAAAATCGGTCTTAACCGTCCTGATATCAAGGGCTTCCAGGAATTCTATGAGAATGAGTTCCTGAAATTTGAGATGTCCCTCAAGCGTGAGATTATTCTTCAGAAGGATATTATCCGTACTCAGCGTGTGCTTACAATGCTTAATCTTATGATTAAGGACACGGCTGCCCGTATCCGTATGATTTACGAGATGATGGCTATGGACAGAAAGAAGCTTGATGACATTTCACAGAGCATTGAGCGCGAGTGCTCTACACTTGCAAACGCTCTTGAAAGCAAAAAGCCGAAAATTCTTCTCAGCATTACCGAAATGCAGCAGGAGGCTGAACAGTGGATGTACGGCTTCTTCTCAAAGCTTCGTGAAGATATTCTTGAAAGCCGTAACACTACTTCTCCCGAAGACATTGACAAGCACTTCTATTCCTTCCTTGTTGACAAGGTTGGTGAGGCTTACAGAAAGTGTCTTGATATTCACCAGCAGCAGCTCAATCTGATTATTGCACAGCTTGGTGCTGAGCTTGCCAATAAGCTTGGTATCAGTTCTCTTGCTGATGATGCGAATGTTTCTGTTGAGGAATCTATGAATGATTTCAATATGCTGGTTTCAAAATCGGTTATGAATGCGGCTTCGGCAGGCAATGGAGAGGTTTTCCCATCGGGTGCAATGTCCTCATTCAAGAATATTCTCCGCAAAAAGCGTCAGACTGATGTTATTGACACGGCTCTTGAAAATTACGATGATATCAGAAATCAGACTGTCAAGGATCTGAAGGCTGCTTACAAGGTTATGGAAGAAAACGCTATCAAGCAGCTTGACTCCCTGTATCAGACTCAGGTTGATGTGAGTCGTGACGCTCTCAGCCACGCTATGGAGATGAGTTCGGATACAAGCAGTGCTTCTGTAAAGAAATGTCTTGAAGAAACTGCTGTTGTACTGAGAAATGCAGCTAAGGTTCTCGGAAAATATGCTTGATTAAAATAACATATTGACATATTATACGTTGTATAGTATAATATTACTGTACTGATTTTTCCTGAAAGGTTTTTATATATGATTTTTGAGGGCTTTTCCACTGAAAACAATAAGCTCGTTCAGAATATTACCACAACTGCGGATACATTCACCAAGGATATTTTTGAAACACATTCCGACAGACTTATGTCACGAGGTAATCATTTTAAGCCAGAAGAGCTTATTCCTGTTTATTTTATGGGACTTATAGGGGCACCTACCGAAGAAGATGAACAGGCAAACTTTCATAATATGCTGTATAATCTTCGTGAGGACCTGATTAAGTGCCCTAAGCTTCTGATTTACACTGAACACGAGCTTAAATCCCCTACTCCTGATGAACTTTCGATTTTTGACGGAATAAACACTTCAAGCGATGAAGCGCTGCTGAACGGACTTTGCGGTCTGATTAACATCAAGGGTGATGAAGTAAGGACAAAGCTTGCCAAGGACACTCTCCCTGTTATGCTCCGCAATCTCAGCGGTGAGGCTATGCTTGAAATGGCAAAGCCGTTGATTGTCTGGCTGAACAGGTGTCTTAACTCGGATACCTACAAAAACAATCACTTTGAAATTCCGCTTCTGATGTACTACGGAAATATTGTTCCTGCAACGGTCAATTTCCTGCATTTTATGTCGAGAATTGGTATTGATGTGGTTTATATCTGCAGCAATCTTTCTGCACTCTCAACTGTAAAGAGAAACAACTTTGAGGGACGTATGCAGATTTTTGAGCAGCCTTGCTCAGTTCCTGTTACACCGTATCCTGACAAACCTGTAAAGGCTAAGCTTGCTACGGTTGCTTACAATGCTTCAAAGGAGCTTGACCAGCTGCTTTACAACGGAAGTTCGATTTTCCGTGATTTCCAGTTTACTGATATGCAGTCGCTGACATTGAAGACAACCTACGATGAAATTAATGTTCTGTGGCATCAGCCTTCAAAGTACCGAACAGGCTTCGGTGCTTCGGAAACCAAGGTTACTGTTCCGAATATTTTCGCTAAAATCAGCGGCGTCAAGGACGGTGACATCGGAGATTACTGGGACAACATCAAATGGCAGCTTTCTCCGAACACAAGAGTCATCATCAAGTCACCAAGCTACAAAAAATATGCCGAAACTCAGCTTGGCGTGTATAAACCGTACTACAATGGAGAACAGATACTTATAGAGCAGCTGAAGAATTCTCCGCTCAACAAGTATAATTATCTTTCAGACCATTTGCAGCTTCTCATTTTCAACAAGATGCAGGAAGCGGTTGACAGCGGTTTTCTGAAGCTTGACCCGAGTGAACTGATGCCGATGGTTTTATACGTGGGAACAAACCTTGACCGTGAAGTGCTGAAGCTTTTGCAGAAGTATGACTTCACCAAGGATATTCCTAAGCTGATTATCATTGATGTTATTGAGGACACATTCAGCAAGGTTGAATGTATTCAGCTTGTTCTGTATAATCTGTTGGGCATTGACATTCTTATTTACACGCCGACAGGATACAGAAACATTGAAACCTTTGTAAGCGAAATGGCGTTTGAAACTCATACTCTCAATGAGTTTGTTTATAATGCACACATCCCACGTTTTAAAATCCCTGATTCTATTCCCGAACCTAAGGGCGAGGGCGGATTTTTCAGCAAATTATTCAAGAAAGGAAGATAGTAAATGGCACTTAAATTCACACCTTCTACAGAGGCTGCTGCAGCTGCGGCAGAAGAGGTTGTTGTTACAGCAACTGAGGAAAAGACACTTGATGTCAAGGTTGAAGAAGCACAGGAATTTTCTATGATTAACACAACCGAAACTCTCAAGCAGGAACTTGTTAAAAATGAAGAGGTTGAAAAGCTTGTAAGCTCTATCAACATCAATGATGTTAACTCTATCGTTAAGTTCGGTAACGAGGTTGCTATGGAGATTTCCAAGGCTTCCGACCAGGTTCTTAATTCTATGAATATGGACCAGATTAACGACTCAGGCGAGCTTCTCCAGCATCTTTCTGCTATTATGGAAAAGTTTGACGCAAAGGAACTTACCGAAGAAAAGAAGGGTCTTTTCGCAAATCTCAGAAAGCAGCTTGACAAGCTTCTTGCAAAGTATCACACTATGGGTGAGGATGTTGACAAGATTTACATTCAGCTTCGTGAATACGAAAAGGAAATCGAAGCTTCCAACGTTAAGCTTGAAACAATGTTCAATGCTAACATCAACTACTACAAGGAGCTTCTCCTTTACATTATGGCTGGTGAACAGGCTTGCGTAGAGCTTGACCAGTATATTACTGATTACCGTGCAAAGCTTGAAGCTAACCCTGATTCGGGTGCTGTTGCTATGGACCTTCAGACTCTTGAGCAGACAAGACAGGTATTCGAGCAGCGTGTAATGGACCTCAAGATTGCTGAAAACGTTGCTATGCAGACTGTTCCTATGCTCAAGGCTATGCAGTTCTCCAACCTTAACCTTATCAGAAAGATTAACTCTGCATTCATCATCACAATGCCTGTGTTCAAGCAGGCTCTTGCTCAGGCTATTATGCTCAAGAGACAGCGTGTTCAGGCTGAGGCTATGCAGGCTCTTGACGAAAAGACTAATGAACTTCTCCTCAAGAATGCACAGAACACTGTTGCTCAGACTAAGCTCACAACTCAGATGGCTACAGGCAGCTCCATTCAGATTGAAACTCTTGAAAAGACCTGGCAGATTATCGTTGACGGTATTGAGGAAACAAGACAGATTCAGGAAACTGCTAAGCAGAAGCGTAAGGACGACTCTGTTGTTCTTCAGCGTCTCAAGGATGATTACAAGAACAAGATGGGCGAAATCAAGTAATATTTATTGCAAAGCGGCTTTTGAATTTTCGGGAGCCGCTTTGATTTGTAGGTGAATAAATTTTGAAAAGCATACTTCTGAAAGTAAAAAAAATAACGATTATATTTGTTGTATTACTGTTAGCTGCATATGGTATTCACAGAATATCATATGATTGGATCGAACGAGAAAAAGATAGTGCAGTAGATTCATTGAAACATAGATTTCCAAAGTCGTTTATAAATTTGGAAGAAAAATTTGGAGCGGATCTGGAAATTGTAGATATCACAGAGTATGATATAAATATAACGTTTATGAACAGTGCAAAATTTGAAAGAAAATATAATCATAATGGACTATCACGATATGAATTTTTAAAAGATGTATCAGATGAGATATTTAGTTGTTTTTATGATGAAATCAAATTTGAGCTTGAAAAGGACTATACTACATTTATGTGGCCGGTAGTGATATCATTTAAGCTTGAAAAAGGAAATCCTTATGAAATAATTACATTCAGATATGATAATTTTGATAACTGCTCAATAATATATCATGAAAAATATTAGCGTTATTTTCAACTAATCCAAGATTTTTTCTTGGGTTAGTTTTTTATTCTCCCCTATTGACAAATCGAAATTGCTATGATATAATAACAAATGTTATATAACAAACGTTATTAAGGAGGGTTGTTATGCCGCCGAATACAAAAATTACAAAAGAAATGATTATTGACGCTGCTTTTGAGATTGCTCGTAGTGAAGGGGCTGAAAGCATAAACGCACGGAGTATTGCAAAAAAGCTTGGCTGCTCCACTCAACCTGTGATGTATCAGTTCAGGACGGTTGATGAAATCAAGGAAGAGGTTTACCGCAAGGCTGACGAGTTTCATTCGCAGTACATCAGTGATATTCAGGGGCGTTATGATGACCCTATGACGGAAATCGGTATGCTGTATATCAGATTTGCTGTTGAGGAACGGAATTTGTTCCGCTACTTGTTTCAGTCGGACAGACTTGACCGAGACGGGCTTGACGGAATGATTGCGTCGGAGGAATTTGCTCCTGTGCTTGGAATTATTTCAGAAGCGGCAGGCGTGGATTTTTCTGCGGCGAGGGATATTTTTGCAACAGTTTTTCTGACGGTTCACGGTTTTGCAAGTATGCTTGCGAACAATTCTATGGAGTATGATGAGGAGTACATCAAGAAAATTCTGACAATCGTATTTATGGGTGCGGTTGGGACAATGAAAGAGGGATTAATATGACAAAGTTAAGAGAAAAAAGTGAAATCTGGTTTGCGGTGATTTGGATTATTGCGTATGTGGTTATTTTCAGTGTTTGTGACTCTGTTTCCGAGCAAATCGGGTTGGTTAAGAGTGTAACACTGGCAGTTTGTGTGCTGTTGTCCATAATTATTTTTGCGTTTGTAAAGAAGAACGGTTTTATGGAATATTACGGCTTATGCAAGGGTGAATATGATGTTAAAAAGTGGCTGTATTTCATTCCTGTAGTTTTAATGTCCACAACTAATTTCTGGTTTGGCTTACAGCTGAACAGGTCTGTGCTTGAAAGCATTCTCTATGCGGCAAGTATGATTTTTGTAGGTTTCCTTGAGGAAGTCATTTTCCGTGGTTTCCTTTTCAAGGCGATGAGCAAGGACAATATGAAGTCGGCAATTATTGTTTCCTCAATCACATTCGGTATGGGACATATTGTAAATCTGCTGAACGGAAGTGCCTTTCTGCCGACAATGTTACAGATTATCTATGCGGTAGCAATCGGTTTTATGTTTACAATCATTTTCGTGAAATCGGGCAGTATTCTCCCCTGCATTATTTCTCATATTGTCGTAAATACCTCAAGCACATTCAGTGGTGATAGAGGAACTGTTGAAGCAATTATTACCTGCGTATTTATTACTGTTGTAAGTTTTGGATACGGATATTATCTGATGAAGAAAATTCCTGATAGGGTTGCTGAATAAAAGGTAACCTACTACTAAAAGCATATATAGATATAACCCGTGAAGGCTGTCCTTCACGGGTTATTTGTACTCATTTATCTTTTATAAAAAATTGCATTATCCTCCATATCAGTTACAGCAATAAACCAGTCGAATTTATCTGAAACTATGTAAAAATCTTTAATACATCCCACTTCATTCAAAACTGTAAAGATTTCATCTATACAACCTTCATATACCCATCCTTCGCATAGTATCAAAAATACCTTTTGAGTTGAATATGGGATAACATTTTTTATTGTCGTCAAATATTCTGTCCAATTATATGTTCTGAAAAAACAATCAATAAATTCCTTTTTCAATTCGGAACGAAAATGCATTAAATTATATTCAAGCTTTATTTGTGATGGAGAATAATTCTTTCTGTCCGAAAAAGTATAATAAAACTTTTTTATTATATCCTCATAAGCAAGCTTAGAAAACTCATAAAATCGAGTTCTGTCTATATTTTCATTTTTGATGATTTCTTCAATTTCATCTCTTATCCAAAAGCGTATCGGTTTATTTTCCCAAAATTCATTTTTACCCATTTTTTACTCAATTATCTCCCTATTTCCATTCTCATCAAAGTAATACGTCACGCTATAAGAATACTTTTCAGTATAGGTATCCCCCTCGTATGCAAGCCAGTTTATTGTAACTTCTCCCTCGCCTGTTATCTCAAATGTCCAGTATTGTCTGTATCCCGGTCCGATTATTGAGGTTTCATAATAGTCAATTTCCTTTATTACATTGTCGGTGCTGAGGGTATACTCCCAATAGCTTCCGCTGGAGCCGTTTGCTGTTTGAGAAAGCGTAAAGGTTTCCGAGCCATTTTTACTTGTTGAACAAGAGGACAGCATAAGCATAGTTACCGCAAAAAATATTACAACTAAAGCTTTTTTCACCGCACATTCCTCCTTTACGGCAATTATAGCATATTTGCAATATTATGTCAATATTTGGCACAACCAACAGCTACAGGCTGTATCAGTTTTTGGGGAACAAAATTCGCAGGGATTTTTGCACAAAATTCCCTTTAATGCTTGAAAGTTGTTATAAAATGGTGTACAATTAATATGTATATTGTCAAATCAACATCTGGAAAGGATTTTTTATATGAACTGGACTGAGGTAAACATTTACACTACTACTGAGGGTATTGACCCTGTTTGCGGCTGCCTGCTGAGAATTGGCGTTACGGGCTTTGTTATCAAGGATGCTAAGGATTTTGAGGAGTTTCTCAACGACAAGACGGGCAACTGGGATTACATTGATGATGACCTTATGAATTTGAAGGACTGCGAGACCTGTGTTACGGTTTATCTGCCTGACAACTCGCAGGGTGTGGATATGCTTGCGGCAATCCGTTCGGAGATGGTTGCGCTGGGCGGACGTGATGAGGACAAGGCTTTCGGCAGACTTGCTGTTGAACTTGCAAACGTTCGTGAGGAGGACTGGGCTAACAACTGGAAGCAGTACTTCAAGCCGCTTACTGTTGGTGACAAGCTTGTTATCAAGCCGTCCTGGGAGGAATACAACAAGACTGATGACCGCATTATTCTTGAAATTGACCCTGCTTCAAGCTTTGGCACGGGACAGCACAACACTACTCAGCTTTGTCTTGAACTGATTGAGAAAAATCTTAACAAGGGTGACAGGCTGCTTGACCTTGGCTGCGGAAGCGGTATTCTTTCGATTGCTTCTATTCTGCTTGGTGCGGAGGAAGTTACGGCGGTTGATATTGATCAGAACAGTGTGAAGATTGCCAAGGAAAATGCTGAGAAGAACAACATTGCTGCTGAGAAGTACACGGCGTACTGCGGAAATGTTATTGATGACAATGAACTGGTTGAAAAAATCGGCGGCGGATATGATGTTATTGCGGCAAATATTGTTGCTGACGTGCTGATTGCGATGAGTCCGCTGTTTGAAAAGTTCGTGAAAAAGGGCGGCACTCTCATTCTTTCGGGAATTATTTCAGAGCGCTGCCACGAGGTTATTGACGCTGTCAAGGCTAAGGGTTACACACTTGTTGAACAGCGTGAGGCAAACGACTGGGTTGCAGTATCATTCAAAGCGTAAAGGACTTGATTAAATGACTATTATTTATTCGGCTGATAACAAGATTTTCAGCTATGATGAAAGTGAAAAGCTTCTTACCGAAATTCCCTGCGGTAAGATTACAAAATACAGAGAAACCATACGAAGCATTCAGCAGAAAAAGGAATGGAAAACCAGCGGAAGCGGTGCTGCATTTATGGGAATGAATGCGGAAATGATTGACGCTGACTTGCTTCCTGTGCAGATTACGGGACTAGGTGTATGCGGTGATGAATTGATTTACGGCGTAAATCTTGAAGGTGTGGGAAGTGTTTACCACAGAAGCTTTGACCCGTCCGATGACAGTGAGGGACTTGTCCGTGCTTCAAATGAATTTGTTTTCGGTTCGTTTGACTGCAAGGGTGACCAGCTTGCTGTGAGTATGGGTGCAAATTCAAACTCGCTTCATATTGGTGTAATGGACATCAAGGGTCGTTACAACGAATACACTGACGGTGACACCATTGAAGAAAATCCAAGCTGGGCGGCAAAGAAAAACGGTATTTATTTTTCCACAGCGGGTTACGCAAGAAATCAGTATGGTGCAGTTGCAGCAACAGGTCCACGTTCTGTTGCTTACCTTAATCTTGACAATTCCTCTATGTCGGAGATTGTTGCTGATGAGGCTTACGATTATCTTCATCCACAGGAGGACAAGAACGGTGTACTTTATTACATACGTCAGCCTTACGGCGGTGAAAAGCCTGAAAGCGGAATAACTTTCAAGGACGTGCTTCTCTTCCCTGTCAGAATTATAAAGAGTATTTTCGGTTTTCTCAACGTATTCTCCATTCTTTTCGGCGGTGAGTCACTGAAAAGCGGCGGTGCGGCAAACGGTGCAAAATTCAAACAGCGCTCCGAAAAGGATTTGATTATTGAGGGCAATGTTATCAATGCTGAAAAGCTGGACAAGATAAATGAGGCAGACGGTGACAAGATGTCGGGAATTATGCCTGCAAGCCGTATGCTTATCAAGCGGCTTGCTGACGGAAGCGAGGAAATTATCAAGAAGGGTGTGCTTGATTACACGCTTTGCGACAAGGACGTTATAATTTCCAACGGGCGGCACATAATCAGAATTGCTCCCGATGGTACAGAAACACATATTACAAAGGCAAAGCTTGCTATGAATATAACTGTAAAATCATAACAGAAAGGCAGATTGAAATTGGCGGGTAAAAAAACTAAAAACTACGGAAATGACAGTATTACCAAGCTTAAAGGTGCGGACAGAGTAAGACTTCGTCCTGCTGTAATTTTCGGCTCGGACAGCATAGAGGGTTGTGAACACTCGATTTTTGAGATTATTTCCAACTCAATCGACGAGGCTCGTGACGGTCACGGCGACAAGATTATTGTTACATTCTATCAGGACAAGTCCATTGAGGTTGAGGACTTCGGACGCGGCTGTCCTGTTGACTATAACAACACGGAACAGTGCTACAACTGGGAGCTTGTTTACTGTGAGCTTTATGCGGGCGGCAAGTATCAGAACAATGCAAGCGGTGACTATGAATACTCCCTTGGTCTGAATGGTCTTGGTGCGTGTGCTACTCAGTATTCCTCTGAATATATGGACGTTGAAATTCATCGTGACGGTTACAAGTACAACCTGCACTTTGAAAAGGGTGAAAACATCGGCGGATTGAAAAAGGAAGAAACCAACCGCAAGAAAACAGGTACAAAGACAAAATGGCGTCCTGACCTTGAAGTTTTCACAGACATCAACGTCAGCCGTGAATACTTTGAAAATATACTCAAGAAGCAGGCTATTGTCAACCCGAATGTTTCGTTTGTTTTTCGCTATCAGACTACTGACGGGAAGTTCGAGGAGACAACTTATTTATACGAAAACGGTATTTCCGATTACATCAACGAGATTATCGGTGAGGAATACCTTACTCCGCCGCAGTACTGGCAGTGCGACAGAAAGGGTCGTGACCGTGAGGACAAGCCTGAATACAAGGTTAAGCTTTCGGTTACTTTTGCTTTCTCCAACAAGGCGGCTTTGCTGGAATACTACCACAACTCCAGTTTCCTTGAACACGGCGGTTCACCTGACAAGGCTGTAAGCAAGGCATTTCTGTCTGCTATTGACGGTTATCTGAAAAATAACAACAAATACAACAAGGGTGAAAAATCTATCAAGTGGGAGGACATTCAGGATTGTCTGGTACTGATTTCGTCCTCATTCTCTACCCTCACCTCTTATGCTAACCAGACTAAGAAGGCTATCACAAACAAGTTCATTCAGGACGCTATGACGGATTTCCTCAAGCATCAGCTTGAAGTTTTCTTTATTGAAAATCCTGATTTTGCAACAAAGATTGCTGAACAGGTGCTCGTAAACAAGCGAAGCCGTGAAACTGCTGAAAAGACAAGGGTAAACCTTCAGAAGACACTTACACAGAAGATTGACCTTGCAAATATGGTGCAGAAATTTGTTGACTGCCGTACCAAGGATTTGACAAGACGTGAAATCTACATCGTGGAGGGTGACTCGGCGCTTGGTGCTTGTAAGACTGCACGTGATGCTGAATTTCAGGCTATTATTCCTGTAAGAGGTAAAATTCTCAACTGTCTTAAAGCTGACTATGCAAAGATTTTCAAGAATGATATTATCACTGATATTATCAAGGTGCTTGGCTGCGGTGTTGAGGTTACTTCAAAGGCTAACAAGGAGCTTTCCAACTTCAACCTTGACAATCTCCGCTGGAACAAGGTTATTATCGCAACCGATGCCGATGTTGACGGTTTCCAGATTAGAACGCTTATTCTGACGATGCTTTACAGACTTACTCCGACACTTATCAACGAGGGGTATGTTTACATTGCGGAAACTCCCCTGTTCGAAATCAACACTAAGGACAAGACTTATTTTGCTTACAACGAACAGGAAAAGGCTGAAATCCTTGAAATGATAAAGGGACAAAAATACAAGATTGACCGTTCAAAGGGTCTTGGTGAAAACGAACCTGAGATGATGTCGCTGACTACTATGAATCCTGACACAAGACGTCTTATCAAGGTTACTCCGACAGATATTGAGGCTACTGCAAATATGTTTGACCTGCTTCTCGGTGATAATCTTCAGGGACGTAAGGATTACATTGCACAGTACGGTAATCAATATCTTGAACTGGCTGACATAAGCTGATTTACAAAATTTAAGGAGGTCTTGTTTTGGCTAAAAAAAGCAAGAAAACTGAAAATAAAGCTGTTAAAAAGGCTATTCCCAATGCATATATTGCGGGCAGCGGCATTGTTGCGGAGGAACAGATTACTGACACGCTTGAAAAGAACTATATGCCTTATGCGATGAGTGTAATTGTTTCCCGTGCGCTGCCTGAGATTGACGGCTTCAAGCCTTCGCACAGAAAGCTTCTTTACACGATGTACAAGATGGGACTGCTTACAGGTCCTAAGACGAAGTCCGCTAACATTGTCGGTCAGACGATGAAGCTTAACCCTCACGGTGACGCTGCTATTTACGAGACTATGGTACGTCTTGCACGTGGTAATGAGGCTCTGCTGCACCCTTACGTTGACAGCAAGGGTAACTTCGGTAAGGCTTATTCCCGTGATATGGCTTACGCTGCTTCACGATACACGGAGGCTAAGCTTGACCCGATTTGTAACGAGCTTTTCCGTGACATTGACAAGGACACGGTTGATTTTGTTCCAAACTATGACAATGAAACTGTTGAGCCTACTCTCCTGCCTGCGACTTTCCCGTCTGTACTGGTAAACTCAAACGTAGGTATTGCGGTTTCTATGGCGAGTGCGGTATGCTCTTTCAACCTTTCAGAAATCTGTGAAACTACAATTGCACTCATCCGCAATCCTGAGCATAATATTCTCACAACTCTGAAAGGTCCTGACTTTTCGGGCGGCGGATTTATGCTCTACGATGAGGACGAGCTGGAGAAGATTTACCGCACGGGTCGTGGCTCTGTAAAGGTACGCTCACGCTATCAGTTTGACAAGGAAGCAAACTGCATTGAAGTTGTGCAAATTCCGCCTACGACTACTGTTGAAGCGATTATGGACAAGATTATCGAGCTTATCAAGGCAGGTAAAATCCGTGAGATTTCCTATATCCGTGACGAAACAGACATTAACGGTCTGAAGCTTGCGATTGATATCAAGCGTGGTGTTGACCCTGACAAGCTGATGAAGAAGCTGTTCAAGATGACTCCGCTTCAGGATAATTATTCCTGCAACTTCAACATTCTCATAAGCGGTTCACCGAGAGTTATGGGTGTTTACGAAATTCTCGATGAATGGATTGCGTTCCGCAGAGAGTGTATCAAGAGAAGGACATACTTTGAGCTTACAAAGAAAAAAGAGAAGCTGCACCTGTTGAAGGGCTTGCAGAAAATTCTGCTTGACATTGACAAGGCTATCAGGATTGTCCGTGAAACCGAGGAAGAAGTTGAGGTTGTTCCAAACCTTATGATTGGCTTCGGTATTGACGAGGTACAGGCTGAATACGTTGCTGAAATCAAGCTCCGTCATCTCAACAAGGAGTACATTCTCAAGCGTACTGCTGACATTGAGGGACTTGAAAAGGATATTGCCGAGATGGAGGGTATTCTCAAGGACGACAAGAAAATCAAGAACATTATTGTTGAGGAACTCAAAGAGGTTGTCAAGAAGTATCAGCAGCCGAGAAAGACTATGTTCTACTATGAAAATGATGAGGACGAGGTTGATATTGAGGACGACACACCTGACTACCCTGTCAATCTGTTCCTTACTCAGGGCGGCTACTTCAAGAAAATCACTATGCAGTCGCTCCGTATGGCGAGTGAACAGAAGTTCAAGGACGGCGATACGATGATGACGGCTATTGAGGGCACGAACAAGACTGAGCTGCTGTTCTTCTCGGACAAGTGTCAGGTTTACAAGACAAAGGCAAGTGCTTTCAAGGATACAAAGGCATCCGAGCTTGGTGACTTTATTCCTGTCAAGCTTGGCTTTGATGAGTACGAAAACGTGATTTCGATGATTTCCACGCTTGATTACAGCGGTCATCTGATTATGGTATTCGAAAACGGTAAGGTTGCCAAAGTGCCCCTTAACGCTTACGAAACCAAGACCAATAGAAAGAAGCTTGCCAACGCTTACACGGCGAAGTCCAGGCTTGTTAAGATGTTCCTTGTGGCTGACAACACGGACATTATGCTCCGTTCCACAAACGGCAGGGCTATTGTGTTCAACACGGGAATGATTTTGCCGAAGTCTGCCCGTGACACAATCGGTGTTCAGGTTATGACGCTCAAGGCAAAGGCTCTGGTTGACAATGCGTACATTGTTACGGAGGAAATGGCTGAGAGCGTGAAGAAGTTCGTTGCGAAGAATATTCCTGCGGCGGGAAGTCTTGCGAAGGATCTTGAAGACCCTGACCAGCTTACACTTTAAAATAGTAATCCCCGAAAAGAAGTTGAGTTCTTTTCGGGGAAATTTTTTATTTTACTTTAATTGGTGTATAATAATCCATTTGTTCATAGCCTAATGTTTGCTGTACAAGCGGTGAAGTGATAATATTTCCGAGTTCTGAACGAGATAAATCACGTTCAAAACCGTTTTCATTCAGAAATTTATCAACTTCTGTTTTCATAAGTTCATTATCTGTCTGCTGGTCAATATCTGTTGCAACAGCATACAAACCACCCTGAAAATCAATTATTTCAAATTCAGACGGAACATTCAAGCTTTCATCATACATATACAGCCAATGAAAACCACTATTGTCCCAGAAAAGGAAATCCTTCGGGAACATACTGCGTTTTTGTGCTGACATCCATTCATTAAAATGTTCAAATTTTTCTTCACCGAACATTCCTATTCCCGAAGAAACCATTTTACATTTTGGCATTTCATATATTCTTATACTTTGCATAAAATGCTCCTTTACTTATCCGCCCATCTGATAACTGCGATATCGCCGTCTGTAATTCTGTCCATAAAGCTTACGTCCTTGCCGTTTACGGTAAGTATCATATCGCCGCTTGGCGGTGGGTTATCAAGGTCGATATCGGCAATTGCCATAAGCTCGATGAATTCGTGTGGCTGATTATTTGGACGTGGCGGAAGGGTTACGCTTCTGCCGTTGAGAATAAGCTGGCAGTCACGGGGAGCTGCTGGCTGTTCTTCCTCTGTAGTCTGTTCAGGCTCAGTAACAACCGTTGCTTCTACAGCTTCGGAAAGGACAGGAAGAATATCGGGAGAAGGTGCGTTGCTGTCAGCGATTGCCTTTGCAAGCTTGCCCTCTCTTGCTTCGGGGTTGAACACCTTATCTGCGGTAACGATATCGTCGTCGTCGTGGAGATAATAGTCAACGGAAAGAAGCTTGCCTGCCTTATAGTAGCTTAATGTTGAAGCGTCAAAGGTGAATGTCTGCATCAAATCGCCGAGAGTTTCAATTTCGGTAATTGAGATGTTGTCGGAGTTCTGAATTTGGTAATCGCCTGTAATCTGCTTGCCGTTGACGCGTGCGATAACGCCGAATGGATATTCTGTACCGTCAATGAACACCTTTCTTGCGGAAATTTCGCCTGCGATATCGGAAACCTTAACCTCTGCATTATTACCGCTTTTAGCAGGCTTGAACACGAGGTTGTCGCCCTGCTTGACAGTTGTTTCAAGGGTTGCGGGTGCACCGTTGAGGGTGATTTCTGCAAGGGTTGCAAGCTCGCCCTTGAGAAGCTGTTTTTCGCCGTTGAGGGTAAATGTGAGGTTGCGTCCCGAACGTCCGATAATCTGGGTGGACTTATATCCTGCGGTTGAGAGCAAATCGAGGACGCGTACTGCTCTTGTATCGAAGATACGGATTTTCTTATCGTTTACGGTTACTACAGAGAAATCGTAACCCTGATTCTGGGTAGCTGTTACGCCGATACCGATTGGAGTAACGTACTCAGGTCCTGTGATTTTCGCTTTGCCGAAGGAAACGTTTTTCATAACCTGCTTACCGCCGACAGCGACGCGTGTATCAGGGATTTCAAGCTTTTCCGCAACCTGCTTTGCAAGGTCAGGGATAAGGCTTCCGCCGCCTACGAGGAATACTGCGGCAGGTGCTTGTCCGTTGGCTTTTATGATATTCTTTGCGATATCGTCAGCAAGCGAGTCAACCGCAGGGAAAAGGCTTGCAAAGAACTCCCCTGTTTCAACGGTATGGTCAAAACCGAGAATATCCTTGTATGAGATTTGCTCCTGATAGCTGCTTAGCTTCATTTCTTCAGCTGTCTGGAAATCTACTATATATTTTCTGATTATTTCCTCGGTAATTTCGTCACCTGCAACGGTTGACATTGCATATGCAACGATACTGCCGTTCTGTGCGATGGCGATATCCGAAGTACCTGCGCCGATATCTACGAGAGCGACATTGATAAGTCGGATTTCGGGAGGAATAATAATATTCATTGCGGCGATAGGTTCAAGGGTAAGACTTACAACCTGCAAGCCGTTCATATCCATTACCGAATAAAGACTTTCCACAACGGGACTCGGCAGAAATGCGGCAATAAGCTCAACGGTAACCTTTTTACCCTTATGACCTACGAGGGATTTGATTTTGTAATCATCAAGAAGATACTGGATAACAGTATGACCTACACAGTAGAATGAACTGTTTGAATCTGTTGTTTCTGCATCAAGCTCGTCCTGTGCTTTAAGTGCAGTTTCAAGCTCAAATGCTTTCACATCATCCTGAGTAATGACCTCTTTGTCTTTGATATCAAAGGACATTTCTGTGCTTCGTGTTTTAAGCGCACGACCTGCGGCTGCGATTGCGACACGGGAAAGCTTAATGCCTGATTTTGCTTCAAGCTTTTCCTTGACCTGCTTTGCAACATCGGCAACAACAGGGATATCCTCAATCTGACCGTCAATCATTGCACGCTGCTTATGGGGCACGGAGATTGCGTGGTCGATACAAAAGGTATTATCGGACATATGACCGATTATGCCGACGATTGTACGCGTACCGATATCGAGTGCAAAAATCTCGCTTTCCTCCTGAGGACGAAGAACCTTAGGCTCTTTCTTTTTGGCAGGAGCTTTTGACGTGCTCTTTTTGGAGGTTGTTTTTTTAGAAGTGGTTTTCTTCTTGGCTGCCTTTTCCTCGGTTGCTTCATTAGTCTTTTTTTCTTCAATTGCCATCTGGTATCACCCTTTACTAAAATATCGGGAAAATTTATCGTAAAACAACGAATTTCACTGGTATACACATATTTATTATATTATAATTTGCCGTAAATTACAATAGTTTTAACGCAAAAACTTTACTGTGCTTCCAACAAATGATAAATATGAAAAATTTAGCTTGATTTTATATTGAAAATATGATATAATTAATTGCATAATATTTTAAAGAAAGGACGGATTGAATTTGGGTTCCGGATATAATTTTTCTAAAGTTACACAGGATATTGTTGACCTTGCTTCTCTTTGCAGCAGGAATGACCGTATTGACCCAGAGCTTTACACCAAATACGATGTAAAACGAGGATTGAGAGATATCAACGGTAAGGGCGTACTTGCGGGACTTACAGAGATTTCGGAGATTATTTCTTCAAAAACCATTGACGGCGAGTCCGTTCCTTGCGAGGGTGAGCTATATTACAGAGGATACAACATCAACGACCTTGTTGCAGGTTTTACTCAGGACAAGCGCTTCGGCTTTGAGGAGATTACATATCTCCTGCTTTTCGGTGAGCTTCCTGACAAGTCTGATTTGAAGAAATTCAATAAAATCCTTGCTGATTACAGGCAGCTTCCTACAACCTTTGTCCGTGATATAATTATGAAGTCCCCAAGCAACGACATTATGAACGGTCTTGCGAGAGGTGTGCTGACGCTTTATTCCTATGATGATATGCCGAACGACACTTCTATTCCGAATGTTCTTCGTCAGTCACTTGAACTGACTGCTCTGTTCCCTCTTATTGCGGTTTACAGCTATCAGGCTAAATCCTATTATCACGACGGTGACAGCTTCTTCATTCATCAGCCTGTTCCCGAATATTCAACTGCGGAAAATATTCTGCATATGCTTCGTCATGACAGCTCATTTACACCGCTTGAAGCACACATTCTTGACCTTGCGCTTGTGCTTCACGCTGAACACGGCGGCGGTAACAATTCAACCTTTACAACTCACGTTGTTACTTCATCAGGCACGGACACCTACTCAGCAATTGCTGCTGCACTTGCTTCTCTGAAAGGACCTAAGCACGGCGGTGCAAACATCAAGGTTACGATGATGTTTGAGGATATGAAAAACAAGCTTTCCGACTGGGAGGATGAGGACGCTATCCGTGACTACCTCACAAAGCTGCTCCGCAAGGAAGCTTTTGACAGGTCAGGACTTATCTACGGTATGGGGCACGCTGTTTACTCGGTTTCCGATCCGAGAGCGCTTGTACTCAAACAGGCTGTCAAGAGTCTTTCTGAGGAAAAGCATATGGAAAAGGAATATGCGCTTTACAAGAAGATTGAAAAGCTTGCTCCTGAGGTTATTGCAAAGGAAAGACGCATCTACAAGGGTGTTTCCGCAAACATTGACTTCTACAGTGGATTTGCTTACAGTATGCTGAAGCTTCCGCCTGAGCTTTACACTCCGATTTTTGCGATTGCGAGAATTGCGGGCTGGTCTGCTCACAGAATTGAGGAGCTTCTCAACACGGGAAAGATTATTCGTCCTGCTTACAGAAGCGTACAGGCACACAGGGATTACAAGTCACTTTCTGACAGATAAAAAATAGGGCGGCTTTTGATTTTCAGAAGCCGCTTAACTTATAGGAGATGTTAACTTGGAATGGTTCAATATTTTCGGGCTGGTTTTCATTATCATTATTATAATACCGAATATTGTTTTTGCGATAAAATGCAAGGACGGTTTTGAAAACAAATGGAATAACAAGACTGTTGAAATTCTTGAACAAATCGGACGTTTTGGCTGTTTCGGATTTATGATAATCAACATTCCTGGCACCTGGTTTGGTTGGTGGTCAGATGAAGCATTTGCTGTTTATCTGATTGTAAATGCTATACTTGTACTGATTTATTGTGCTATATGGATTATTTGTTTCAGGAAAAACAGTGTATTCAGGGCATTGTCGCTTTCGATTATTCCGTCGGTTATATTTCTGTTCAGCGGAATAATGTGCAGGTCGGTACTGCTGATTGTTTCTGCGGTTATTTTTGCGCCGTGCCATATTGCGATTTCTTATAAGAATGCAAAGTAAAATTACCCCTAAAAGAATTGAATTTCTTTTAGGGGTAAGCTTTTACCATCGTTTCATATTACGCTCAAATTTTTCGGTATACGCTTGTTTCAGCTCGTCAGCGGTTATTCCGTAGCAAAGCAAAACGTCATTATAGTACATCAGCACATCTGCCATTTCTTCAACAAGGTGAGCACGGATTTCTGCGTCCTCACAAGCCTTTGTGCCGCCGTTTTGCTTGACAATGTCGATAACCTCGCCGATTTCGCCAATCATCCACAGCAGCTTGTTTTTGCCAGTTTCGGGGCAGATTTTCTCCCATTTATCCTTGTACTTGTCCTGTAGCTTTCTCTGCATTTCAAGCATTTCGTTTACTGAAAAGTCTGACATAATGTTACTCCTTTACAATCTGCACTTAAAATCCTCATACCCGAACTGCTTGACAATTTTATTTTCGCCGTCAGGAGTATGAAGCACTATTGCAGGAAGCGGCATACCGTTGAAGGTGTTGTTCTTGACCATTGAATAAATCGTCATATCGCAGAAAACAAGTCTGTCCCCTGCTTTCAGCGGCTTATCAAAGGAATAGTCGCCGATAATATCGCCTGCGAGGCAGGTCGATCCGCCAAAACGGTAGGTATACGGCTTCTCGTCGGGCATACCTGCGCCAATAATATTGGGGCGGTAAGGCATTTCCAGCACGTCAGGCATATGGCACGCTGCTGAAGTGTCAAGGATTGCTAAATTCATTCCGTTTTTCAGCGTGTCGAGAACTTCGGTTACAAGGTAGCCTGCGTTGAGTGCAACGGCTTCACCGGGTTCGAGGTACACTTGAATATCATACTTTTTCTGCACACGGTCAACAATCTGCACCAGCTTTTCCACGTCATAATCGTCACGGGTAATATGGTGACCGCCGCCGAAATTGAGCCATTTCAGGTTGTAAAGGTACTTACCGAATTTTTCTTCCACAACGGCAATTGTACGTTCAAGTACATCTGCGCCCTGCTCGCACATTGTATGAAAATGGAGTCCGCTTATTCCCTCGGGAAGTGTTTCGGGGAACTCGGCGAGAATTGTTCCGAGACGTGAATTTTTGAAGCAGGGGTTGTAAATATCCGTTTCGATTTCGGAATATTCGGGGTTGATGCGGATACCCACTTCGATTTTGCGTCCGCTTTTCTGCACAGTTGGAAAATATTTTTCGTACTGTGCAAAGCTGTTGAACACGATATGGTCGACAATGGTTACGATTTCGGCGAAATCCTTTTCGCTGTAGGCAGGTGCGTAGACGTGGGTTTCGCCCTCGGGCATTTCTTCCTTGCCAAGCTTTGCTTCAAAAAGACCACTGGCGGTTGTACCTGCAAGGTACTTGCTGATAAGCGGATAGGTGCTGTACATTGAAAAAGCTTTCTGCGCGAGAAGAATTTTACAGCCTGTTCTGTCCTGCACGGATTTGAGAATTCCGAGGTTTTTTACAAGCAGACGCTCGTCCGTTACATAGCAGGGTGTGGGCAGGGTTGAGATGTCAAAATCAAGCATTTTTTACTCCTTATTTCTTGTCAACGAATTCGATATTCTGAAGCTGACCTGTCAGGTTAGCCTTGATGCCGTCACGGTATTCCTGACGAAGCTGTGCCTGCTCTGCCTTTTCCTCCTCGGTCAGACCTTCGGGGGTACGGGATTTTCTTGCAAGCTCATTTATTCTATTGATTTTTTCCTGTGTCATAGTTTTGCTCCTTAAAAATAATTTCAAATGATATTATATCAGATTTTCAAGCATTTTGCAACTACTCTTTCACAGCCTTGACGATAAGAAAATTCGGCTTGATGTACTCCTTTACAATAGTCGGGAGCTTTTCTATCGCCCACGGCTTCGGAATCGGCTCAACAATTTCTTTCAGGGTAAGTCCGCTATTGATAATTTCGGTAAGGAGCTGCCCCATAGGGCGGTGATATTTTATAACACCGTCAACAAACCAATTCTTTTCACGCTTGCCAGCCCTGTTGTAATCGGAAAAGGTATAGGAAACACGCTGACCGTTTTCGTCATAGTTGAAGTGAGCGTTACTTTCGTCGATTGTTGCGGTAATAATGGGGTGCTCCTGAGAGAAAAGGAGTGTTCCTCCGACGTTAAGCAGGTTACATATATCGGTCATAAGTGCACCGAAGTCCTCAATGTAGTGTAAAGCTAACGAACTGTACACCAAATCAAACTTCATATCAAGCTTGCTGATTTCTGTCATACTCATACGGATATACTTGATATTTGCGTGTGTTGCTTCTTTTCGTGCAACTTCAAGCATCTTTTCAGATATGTCAAGCCCCACAACTTTACACGCTCCACGCTGCACAAAATCAAGACAATTCCTTCCGCAGCCGCATCCTAAGTCAAGAACGGTCTTTCCTGTCAGGTTGGGAAGCATTTCAGCCATTGCAGGCTGCTCCAGAAGGTCATTCAGGCATATATCCTTTGCACGCAATTCCTTGTAGCCATTGAAAAATGTTTCGTTATCGAAAATGTTCTGATTACTCATATTGACCTCCTATCTTATCAAAGAAGTACCCCAGCGTTGATACAAGCTGACCTGTTTCGTAAAGCTCATTTATTTCGGCAACGGTAAGCCATTTTGTCTGTGCAACCTCATCGGTTGTGGCATTTCCAAGCTGAACTTCGCCGTTATATTCAAACAGCCACACGTCAAGAATGTCGTTGAAATTCTTACCGTTAATCTGCTTACGTACCTGTGAGAAAACGAGGTTGCTTTCCGTGCCGATTATATCAATTCCGACCTCTTCCTTTACCTCACGGATTGCACCTTGCAGGCTTGTTTCCCCTTTCAGCACTGAGCCGCCAACTGTTTCCCACATAAGCGGAAAGGTAGGACGGTTTGCTGAGCGCTGTGAAATAAGGTACTGACCTTTACTATTGCGTATCCATACGTGGACAACAAGATGATAACAGCCATCGGGGATTTCGTTTCCGCGGATGTGTTCCCTGCCTGTTGGATTTCTGTTTTCGTCATATAAGTCCCATAATTCCATTATATTACCTCCGATGAAAAAAGCCGTTTCTGAAACAAATCAGAAACGGCTTTACAAAATTTGTGATTACTTGGAGATGAGTGCGAGTGTATCTCTTGCGATAAGAAGCTCTTCGTTTGTAGGAACAACCCAAACCTCAACCTTGGAGTCAGGTGTGGAAAGCTTTGTGAGCTTGCCGTGGATTGTTGCGTTGAGCTCGTTGTCAATCTTGATACCGAAGAAGTCCATATCTGCACAAACCGCTTCACGAACCTCAGCAGCATTTTCGCCGATACCGCCTGTAAAGAGAACAGCATCGAGACCGTTCATTGCAGCAGCGTAACCGCCGATGTACTTCTTGATTTCGTATACAAGCATATCTGTAACAAGCTGAGCCTTTTCGTTACCTTCAGCAGCAGCAGCAGAGATATCTCTGTTGTCGGAAGAAATACCTGAAACGCCGAGGAAGCCTGACTTCTTATTCATATAGTCGCTCATTTCCTTTGTTGTAAAGCCGTGCTTTTCAGCAACGAAAGTTACAGCAGATGGGTCAACACAGCCTGTTCTTGTACCCATTACAACGCCGTCAAGTGGTGTGAAGCCCATAGATGTATCAACGGACTTACCGCCGTCAACAGCTGTGATGGAAGAACCGTTGCCGAGGTGACAGGAAACAATCTTGAGGTCCTTGATATCCTTGCCCATTGCTTCAGCAAGTGCTGCAGAAACAAATCTGTGGGAAGTACCGTGGAAGCCGTACTTTCTTACGTGGTACTTTTCGTAATCCTCGTAAGGAAGACCGAACATATAAGCCTTGGCAGGCATTGTCTGATGGAATGCTGTATCGAATACAACAACCTGAGGAACGTTAGCTGGGAGAACCTTCTTACAAGCCCAGAGAGCCAGTGCGTGTGGGTGGTTATGTACAGGAGCAAGGTCCTGGAGGTCGTCAATCTGCTGGATAACTTCGTCTGTTACGAGAGTTGTCTTATCGAAGATTTCAGCACCCTGCACGATTCTGTGACCAACTGCGGAGATTTCGTCCATAGACTTGATTACAGCAGCGTCGCCTGTTGTGAGAACTTCAACGAGCTTTTCAAAAGCTTCTGTGTGTGTCGGGAAATCGCAGTCCATATCAACAGCTCTGCCGTCGAAGGTCTTGTGGGAAACGTGACCGCCGATACCGATTCTGTCACAGTTACCCTTTGCGATAACGCTTTCGTCTTCCATATTGAGAAGCTGATACTTGAGTGAGGAGCTTCCTGCGTTTACTACGAGAATAATCATAATTTTGAACTTCCTTTCAAAAATTTCTAATCATACCTTTATATACTATTACAAAATGGGACTAAAATCAATAGTTTCACAATATTTTAAGAAAATAATAATAATTATTCCATATTTATTGCTACAAAATCATTTACTATATTAATGTATGGGTTTGTACGCTATGGGTGTACTGTACCTGTGCGACCCCAAAAGAAAGGAATGATACTGTAATGAAAACATATGGTATTATATGTGAATATAATCCGTTTCACAACGGTCACATTCATCAGATTGAAGAAACAAGAAAACACGGTGCTACACACATCGTTGCAATTATGAGCGGTAACTACGTTCAGCGCGGTGACGTTGCAATGATTGACAAGTTCGCTCGTGCCAAGGTTGCTGTAAACAACGGTGTTGACCTTGTTATCGAAATGCCTGTCGTATACTCCCTTTCAAGTGCAAACTTCTTTGCACGCGCAGGTGTTATGATGCTTGGCGCACTTGGCTGTGTTGACGGCATTTCCTTCGGCAGCGAATGCGGTGACCTTGCTCTCCTCAAGAACGCTGCTATGGCATCTATCAACGCAACAACTCCTGAAAAGGTAAAGCCTTTCCTTGAAAAGGGTATGTCCTTCCCTCAGGCTGTTCAGCAGATTATCGGTGCTGAATACGGTCCTATCATTTCTTCCGTTTTCGACTCACCAAACAACACTCTTGCTGTTGAATATCTCAAGGCGCTCAAGGTTCTCAACCTCGATATGGAAACATTCACAATCAAGAGAAAGGGCGCTGACCACGACAGCCTTACTGCCGCTGACGGCATTGCAAGCGGTACACTCCTCCGTCAGATGATTGAGGACGGCGAAGATATCAGTGCATATGTGCCAAAGGATATGGCTGACCTTGCCGCTGAATATGAGGACAAGGAAATGCTCGCTTATTTTGACAACCTCGAACGTGAGCTTCTTTATGTTCTCCGTTCTTCCATTCCTCCGACAATTTCCGAGTGTCCCGACGTTGACCCGGGTCTTGCAAATCTTATTTTTGCATCAGCAATCAAGTCCAACTCTATTGATGAGTTCCTTGAAACAGTTGATACAAAGCGTTACACAACTGCAAAGATGAGAAGAATTCTTCTTAATATGTATATCGGCACAAAGGCTTCTGACCTTATGATTATGCCTCCTTACGGCAGAGTTCTTGCATTCAATGAAAAGGGTACCGAAATTCTCAAGGCTGCCAAGGAAAAGGCTGAGGAAAACAAGTACGCTATTCCGTTCAACACATCCCTCAAGGACATTGTTGAGCTCCAGAAGCCGCCTATCAACAGATTTGCAGATATTTCCAACCGTGCTACAAATCTTTACGGACTTGCTTCAAGAACAGTTCGTCCTTGCGCAGAAGAATTTACAACAAAGATTGAAATTCAGTGATTGTAATGGAAACAAAAGTTACAAATTGATGTTCTTTTGTAACTTTTTTACATCGTTTTTTCTCAATTCGTCATAAAATTGTAATATATTTTTGCAAAATAACTATTGCAAAACAAATTTTTTTGTTGTATAATGGTAACAAGCAGAATTTTAGGTTCAGCATATTCGAATGTAAATTTTATTTGAAAAGGAGATATTTAAAATGAAAAAGAAAATGTTAAGCAGAGCTGCAGCGCTCAGCCTTGCAGGTCTCACAACAATGTCATCTATCGCAATTGTTGCTTCTGCTGACGCTTTCCCTACCAAGGTTTATGAATTTACTTACAAGGGTATTGCAAGCACAGCTCGTAGTGCAAGTGCTACAAATGCTATGGGTGATAATGATTATGTAACAGACACTGATGATGCAGCTGTTTTCACAACCGGTTTTAAGGTTGAAGGTGAATTTGCTACTGTATTTAAGCCAGATGCAGATTATCTTGGCAGCTATCTCGACACTCTTAACTTCAGCGACGGCAGCACTTGGCAGTACAAGAACGCTAAGGATTTCACAGGTGCAGCAACTGTTGTTAAGCCTGAGGACTCCATTCTCGAAAGAGGCAGCGACGGAACTGCAGGCGATCCGCTCTTAGAGGAAACATTTTACTTCAAGTCTTTAGCTGAACGTGATGCAGCTAAGAGCACTATCGCTTCCAAGAACCAGTCTGAATATTCCACTAAGTACAGCAAGGCATATTCTGCTCTTAAGTCCGACCTTTCAAAGATTGCTTCCGCTCACAAGAAGGAAGCTGAAAAGCTTGCTAAGGAAGCAAAGGCAGAAGAATACGAAGCATATAAGGAAGCTTGCAAGGATGCTGATGCTGATACAAAGGCAGCCGCTAAGGAAGCATATGACGAGTATGTTGAAACAGTTTACGAGCCAGCAATGGAGGCTGCTAAGGAAGCATACAAGGAAATGACTGACGCAGCTAAGGTTGTTCTGAAGGAATTTGAAGAAGCTTACGCTCCTAAGCACAGAGGCTTCAGCCACACTGAAAAGCCAGATTCTGCTGATGAGGACTATGCAGTATTCCTTATTGATGATAGTGAGCCATACGTTGTAATCGGCGGTGTTGCAGGCAGCACATATCAGGATGCAAAATATACAACAGTAGGCGGCGATACTTTAATACTTGCAGACTGCAAGTATCGTACACAGGGCTCTTATGTTGACCCAACTACATATGCATTCACAGGCGAAATTGTTAAGGCAGACGACCTTAATACAAGCATAACAACACACGGTACATTCCTTGTTTCCGGTGACTACTGGCAGCAGTTCTCCAGCGGCTTTGAAGGCGGTGTTTCCAACAACGAAAACTCCTCTGAAAAGGGCGGCTCTACATCTAAGGATAACGATGATGACGATAAGACAAAAACACCTGACCAGACTGCAGTTTACAAGGTTGGCAGCACATACTACCCAACATATTCCGCAGCATACTCTGCTGCAGCAGGTAATGCTGACATAATCTCTCTCGTAAGAGATTATACAAATCTTCCTGACGACTACTTCTCTCAGGTAACAGGTTCCTTCTACAGCACATATGATGCTGCTCTCAAGGCTTCCGGTAATAATTCCTCTAAGGTTACTGTATTCAACGGTGCTTCCACAAGCACAAATGATTCCAACCTTGACCCATACTACTACTACTGGCTCAGCAAGCAGAATGGTACTACTACAAGCAAGGATACATCTTCTGCTACACTTGGCAAGAAGACAGGTTGGGCAGCTATTGCTAATCAGCTTAACAAGTCAAGCGCAGGTTCTTCCGCAACAGTTAATATGAACGATGAAACTACAGTTCCTTCCTCTGTTCTCTCTGCTATCGAAGGCAAGAATGTTACTGTTAAGTTCGTTCAGGATAACGGTGCTTCTCTTACTGTAAACGGTAAGGACATTGAAGATTCCAAGAATGTTGAAATCAATGTAACATACAACACAAAGAGCGTTTCCAAGAAGCTCATCCAGAATGCATTCAAGAAGAACGGTGCTGTAAGTTCTGCTCAGATTTCTATCGACGAAGGTTCCTTCGGTTTCGATTCTGACCTCACAGTTAAGTTCAACTCCAAGCGTGCTGGTTATAGCGCTAAGATTTACCGTTACAACGCTTCCAGAAATTCTCTCCAGCTTGTTGATACTGCAACAGTTAGCAACAGCGGTAAGACAACATTCAACAACATCACTAAGGGCGGCGAATTTGTAATTGTTCTTTTCGAAGACTAATTAATTGCTCTTTCAAACAATGCACAGTTAATTCTGTGCATTGTTTTTTTGAAAATAACTATTGACTTTTCACAGATTATGTGATATAATTTATATTCGTAAGTGATTTATTAGCACTACTGTCCGATATACTGTGATGGGCTGCTATGCAATCATAGATATATTGGCGAGAAATGAGGTGTTTTTAATGAAAGCCGGAATTCATCCTGATTACAAGGAAACTACTATCACTTGCGCTTGCGGTAATGTAATCAACACTCGTTCTACTAAGGAGAACATCAAGGTTGAAATTTGCTCCAAGTGCCACCCTTTCTATACTGGTAAGCAGAAGCTTGTTGATACAGGCGGACGTGTTGACAGATTTAAGAAGCGTTTTGGTCTTGATAAGTAATTCCAAAAAGCCTGCGTAGGTTTTACGCAGGCTTATTTTTTACCGGAAAGTGGTTGCAAATATGAATTACAATGATTATTCTACTATAAATGGTTCTGCTGAGGCTTCATTCATTGAACGCAAGTCGGAATTTATCGGCTATATAAAACACGTTGAAACAAATGATGAGGCTGTTGCTTTTATAAATGAAATCCGCGCCAAGCACCGCAAGGCTACTCACAATGTTTATGCTTATATTTTGCGTGACGGTTCAACATCCCGATATTCCGATGACGGTGAACCTCAGGGTACTGCTGGAGTGCCTGTCCTTGATGTACTTCAAAAAGAGGGATTAACTGACGTTTGCTGTGTTGTAACACGGTATTTCGGCGGTATACTTTTAGGCGGTGGTGGACTTGTCCGGGCATACTCTCACAGTGCCAAAATTGCTGTTGATGCTGCCGAAAGATTGATAATGTGTATGTGCTGCCCGATTGATGTGACGGTTGATTACAATTTATACGGAAAAATCAACTATGTACTTCCTGAATTTGAAGTAAAGCTTCTTGACACTGTTTTTGCGTCAGATGTTACTCTGAAAATGCTTGTTAAAATTGATTTCATTGACAAGTTAAAAGAAAAACTTACCGATATCACTAATGGTAATGTTTTGATTGAGCAATTTGACGAATGTTTCGAGAATTTCGCCTAAATATTTGCCGATATACACAAATTTTATTTTTTCACAAGGTTTTTTTTATACTAAATTCGTATATATAGATGTTAAATAAGTTTTTATGTCGCAATAAATCGGAGCAGGATTTTTATTCTGTTTATTAACATATATAAGAAAGGAATGGCCACTTATGACAATACGCGAGCAAACAGAAATTATGGAGCTTGGTATGCTTTGCGAGGACGCTTGTACTTCAAAGGGTACGGGACGACGTGTGCGCAGTGAGCCGAAATGCCCTATAAGAACCGAATTTCAGCGTGACAGGGACAGAATTCTCCACTCCAACGCTTTCAGACGCTTGAAGCAGAAAACTCAGGTTTTTCTCTCCCCTGTCGGAGACCATTATCGTACACGACTGACTCATACTCTTGAGGTTTCACAGATTGCAAGGACAATTGCAAACGCTCTCAGACTTAATGAGGACCTGACAGAAGCTATTGCTCTTGGTCACGACCTTGGTCACACTCCTTTCGGACACTCCGGTGAGGATATTCTAAATGAAATTTGTCCTTACGGCTTCTGCCACTACTTACAGAGCGTTCGTGTTGTTGATTACATAGAAAAAAACGGCAAGGGGCTTAATCTTACTTATGAGGTTAAGAATGGTATTGCCTGCCACACAAACAAGGTAGCTGTTACAAAGGAAGGTTACGTTGTAAGGCTTGCTGATAAGATTGCTTACATAAATCACGATATTGATGACGCTATCCGTGCGGGTATGCTTAAAGAGTCGGATCTGCCTAAGTCGGCTACGGATATACTTGGGCACAGCAAAAGTGAACGTATCACGACTCTTATTATGTCCATAATTAACAACGGTGTTCAGGATATTCATATGAGCGTTGATGTCAAGGAAGCACACGATGAACTGCGCTCTTTTATGTTTGCCAATGTTTACAAGAATTCTGTTGCAAAGAATGAAGAGGCAAAGGCTAAGGCTTTGGTTGAAAAGCTTTATATGTATTTTCTGCGCAACCCTGACAAGATGCCTGACGATTACAAGAAAATTATGGCACGCTTTGACAAGGAACGTGCTGTATGCGATTATATTGCCGGGATGACTGATGTTTATGCTGTCAACCTTTACAATGAATTGTTTATACCGAAAGGCTGGAGAATTTAATGGCTTTTCCTGACCAATTTATACTGGAACTTAAACAGAACAACCCCATTGACAGCGTAATGTCCTCTTATGTCGGTCTTAACCGCAGGGGCAGAAACTGTGTTTGCTTATGTCCGTTTCACTCGGAGAAATCTCCGTCCTGCACGGTTTATCTCGACAACAACAGCTTCTATTGCTTCGGCTGCGGTACGGGCGGAGATGTAATCACGTTTATAATGAAGATTGAAAATCTTAATTACGTTGAGGCAATAAAGTTCCTTGCTGACCGTGCGGGAATGAGTATGCCCGATGAAGCAAAAAACAACGAGGCTTCACGAATTAAAGCCCGTGTTCTTGAAATCAACAGAACTGCGGCAAGATTTTTTCATAATACACTTGCTAAATCGCCTGATGGCGAAAAGGGACGCAGGTATTTTGCTGAAAGACAGCTTTCCCCTGCCACTATTACCAAATATGGTTTAGGATATGCTCCCGATGACTGGCACAAGCTTTCGAATTACTTGCAATCCAAGGGATTTACCGAGGAAGAACTCGTTACGGCAAATCTTTGCGGACGAGGAAGAAACGGCGGCATTTACGACTCATTCCGTGACCGTGTGATGTTCCCTATCATTGATTTGAGGGGCAATGTCATTGCTTTCGGCGGACGTATTATTGACGGAAGCGGTCCGAAATATCTGAACAGCTCCGACACACCTGTGTTCAAGAAAAGCCGAAATTTATTCTCGCTTAATTTTGCCAAGAAATCCGAAGAAAAGCGGCTTATTCTTGCAGAGGGTTATATGGACGTTATTGCCATTAATCAAGCGGGGTTTGAAAATGTTGTTGCAACTCTTGGCACGGCGCTTACTCAGGAACAGGCACGGCTTATGTCCCAGTATGCTGAGGAGATTATTATTGCTTACGACTCGGACGGTGCAGGTCAGAATGCTACTCACAAGGCTATAAATCTGCTTTCAGAGGTTGGTGTACGCACAAAGATTATTCATATGGAGGGTGCTAAAGACCCTGATGAATACATAAAGAAATTTGGTGCGGCACGTTTCAGGCAGCTGCTTGACAAATCAGGCGGTGCGATTGAGTTTGAGCTTGAAAAGTGTAAAAGCGGTCTTAACATTGACACTGATGACGGTAAGATTGAATATCTGAAGCGCTGTGTGAATATGCTCGCTGACATCAGTTCACCTATTGAACGCGAGGTTTACATTGGCAGGCTTGCTGAGGCAAACCGTGTAAGCAAGGATATGCTTTTACAGCAGGTTGAGGGTTCAATCAAACGCAGGATTAACAAGGCTAAAAGTCAGGAATGGACCGAAATACGGACATTCCAGAAGCAATACAAAAGTAATCCTGATTCATACCGTCACCCTAAGGAATACAAGGCTGAGGTTGGCATTATTGCTTATCTTGCAGCTAATCCTGATGAGGCGGAATATGTTTCATCAAAGGTTGCTCCCGAACAATTTGTGACAGATTTCAACAGGAAAGTATATCAGGTTATGCTCGAAAAAATCAGAAATTCAGCATTTTCCGATATTCATTCGCTGCAAAGTGAATTTACTGCCGATGAAATGGGTAAAATAACCGAAATTGAAGTCAATAGCAAAGATGTAAATATTAATAAAACCACTGTTGAGGATTTTATTAACATTCTTGCATCGGTCGCTGACAATCAGGTTGATATCAAGGATATGTCAAATGATGACTTTTTGAAATATATTCAGAATTTGAAAAATAAGAAGTAAAAAGAAAGGAATGACCTTTTATGCAGAACAATAAGAGAACTATTGAAAGCCTTATGGAACAGGGCAAGGCAAGCGGTAAGCTTTCCACTAAGGAGATTACGGATGTTCTTGAGGAGCTTGAATATGACGTTGACCAGATGGAGGCGTTCTATGACAGCTGTACAAATCTGAACATTGAAATTATTGAGGACTTTACTATTGATACCGATGACCTTTCTATTCCTCTCGAATCTGCTGACGACCTTGAAATGTCCCTTTCCACTGAGGGTATTGCCATTGACGACCCTGTAAAGATTTATCTCAAGGAAATCGGACGTGTTCCGCTGCTTTCAGCTGAGGAGGAAATTGAACTTGCTGAGCGTATGGCTCAGGGTGACCCTAAGGCAAGAAAGCGTCTTTCCGAGGCCAACCTCAGACTTGTTGTTTCTATTGCAAAGCGTTATGTAGGTCGTGGTATGCAGTTCCTTGACCTCATTCAAGAGGGTAATCTCGGTCTTATCAAGGCTGTTGAAAAATTTGACCACACCAAGGGCTTCAAGTTCTCCACTTACGCTACCTGGTGGATAAGACAGGCTATTACGAGAGCTATTGCTGACCAGGCAAGAACCATCCGTATCCCTGTGCATATGGTTGAAACCATTACTAAGGTTAAAAAGGTTACAAGTCAGCTTCTCCACAAGAATGGTCACGACCCATCCCCTGATGAGATTGCGCTTGAACTTGATATGCCCGTTGAGCGTGTACGTGAAATTATGCGCATAGCTCAGGACCCTGTTTCTCTTGAAACTCCTATCGGTGAGGAAGAGGACAGCCATCTCGGTGACTTCATTCCTGACGATGACGCTCCTGCTCCTGCTGAGGCTGCTTCTCTTATTCTTCTCAAGGAACAGCTTGGCGAGGTGCTTTCCACACTTACAGAGCGTGAAGAAAAGGTTCTCAGACTCCGTTTCGGTCTTGAGGACGGCAGAAGCAGAACTCTTGAAGAAGTCGGCAAGGAATTCAACGTTACCCGTGAACGTATAAGACAGATTGAAGCCAAGGCTCTCAGAAAGCTCAGACACCCAAGCAGAAGCAAGAAGGTCAAGGATTTCCTTGACTAAGAGAAAGGATTTATATGTATTTTACTTTGGAAGCAGATTACGCTGTCAGGATAGTTCATTGTCTTGCGCAGTCTGAAACACGTCTTGAGGCAAAAACTATTGCGGAGCGCTCTACGGTTACTCTCAGGTTTGCACTGAAAATTCTTCGCAAGCTTGTTGAAAGCGGTATTGTCAAGTCATTCAAGGGCACTCAGGGCGGATATATTCTTGCAAAAGAGCCAAAGGATATCACCCTTAAAGATGTTATTGAAACGGTTGAGGGTAAATATCAGCTAAGCAGGTGTCTTGACCCTGAACACGGCTGCAACCGTGGTATGTCGGGGAAATGCTGTTTTCAGAGGATATTCGGCGAGATATCTGCTGACGTTGACAGCAAGCTTGCTTCTTACACATTCGATATGTTCATATAATACATATGCCGTTTCAGCGATATACTGAAACGGCATTTTTTATTTTTTATAAGCAACCTCGTTTTTGAGTGCCTCACCATTGTAGAACTGCTGCAGATTAAACAAGGTTACTTCGGCAATTTTCTGCAGTGCTTCCTCGGTAAGGAATGCCTGATGCGATGTCATAATAACATTCGGCAGAGATACAAGACGTGCAAGGACGTCATCCTGCACGATTGTACTGGAATAGTCCTCAAAGAAAAGTGCAGTTTCTTCCTCGTAAACGTCAAGACCTGCTCCCCTGACCTTTCCGTCTTTAAGCGATTGCAGGAGTGCGTCGCTGTCGATAAGCTGTCCTCGGGAGGTATTGAGGATTACAACGCCGTCCTTCATTTGTGCAAGACTTCTTTCGTTGATAATATACCGCGTATCCTTAGTCAGCGGACAATGGAGAGAAATGATATCGCTTTCCGCAAAAAGCTTATCAAGCGGAACGTACTCAATATTGCTGTTCTCAATCGGGTAAGGGTCATAGGCGATAACATTCATTCCGAAGCCCTTACAGATTTCAATGAAAATGCGTCCGATTTGTCCTGTACCGATTATACCTGCGGTTTTGCCGTGCAAATCAAAGCCTGTAAGACCGTTAAGGCTGAAATTGAAGTCACGGGTTCTGATGAAGGCTTTGTGGATTTTTCGGTTAAGGGTAAGCAGGAGTGCCATTGTGTGTTCGGCTACTGCGTACGGTGAATAAACAGGCACTCGCACAACACTGATTTTGTCCTTTGCATACTTTAAATCAACGTTATTGTAGCCTGCACAACGCAGTGCGACAAGCTTTACGCCAAGTGCACACAACTCGTCAATTGTTTCGCTGCTGATTGTATCATTTACAAAGGCAACAACTGCTTTACAGCCTCTTGCTGCAGCGGCGCTGTCGGGGGTAAGCTTATAGTCGAGGTACTTGATATTATAGTCGGTATTAAGCTTGTCAAACCACAATTTGTCATAAGGCTTTGTATCAAAAAATGCTATTTTTTCCATTGCAGATTTTCCTTTCTTTTTTCATAGTATGTGCGGAATATCGGTTATTATCAATTTTCAAGCCAATCAAGAAATTCTTCTATATATCTTCTGTTCGGCGTAATTATGTCCCTCACTTCAGGATGCTGTGCAGAAAATGCTTCAAGCATTTCACTAAGATTAGCTGCTGACTGCATATAATCATTTACGATGTATTCCCTGTCATAGCCAAGCTTATGGAGCAAGATTGCTGAAACTACACCTGTTCTGTCCTTGCCTGCGTTGCAGAAATACATTACATTGGTTTCGGCAGAAATAATCGTTTCGATTATTTTATCCATATTGCTGTCAGCCATTCTGATATAGGACGCTGAAACCTCGTTGACCGTTTTTGGAACAGCATTTCCGCCTTTTACAGGCATATGCAGATAAGTAAAGTCAGTGTTGTCAACCAACGGACATTTCTTCTGCTGTTGTTCAATTTCTTCACGCAGGTCAACAATAGTTGTAACGTTATTTTTGACAAGCCATTGAATTTCTGCTTCGCTTATTTTATGTGGCACGTCACTTCTTATGTATCTCAGGCTGTCAGGAAGAATTGCTCTTGTGTTCAGTGTACTTGTTAGCAAGCTTTTCATAGTTACCTCTATTACAATGCCGCTTCTGAAACAATTCGGAAGCGGCGTTTATTTTACTCAAGTTCAATGCTGTATGTGAAAGCATACTCGTTTTCAGGAGCAAGCTTTATTGCGTGGGACATTTTTGTGATATCCTCTTCCTTATCACAGTATACGGGGACACTGCTCCAAGGTTCAAGGCATACAAATTCAGCCTTTTCGGTAAGTGTCTTATCGGCAAAATATGATGACCATACTGCGATACAGCCGCTCTTATCGTAGTTAAGCTTAACCTTTCTGCCTGATTTGTTTACAAGCGCAACCCACGAGGAATTCGGAGCGTCCTTCATAAAAACGTCATTTGCGAAAAGCTCGTGGCTGAGCTGTACGGTATTTGCATTGTCGAGAATTACAGTGCTCTTACCACCATATTCCTGTACAAGATTTTCGTTTTTCTCGTACTCAACGTAGTAATCATCAAAGCTTTCGTTATCGTTAAGCGGTACTCTGAATGCAGGGTGTCCGCCGATAAAGAAGTAAATATCCTTGCTGTCAGTATTCTTTACGGTATATGTAACGGTAAGCTTGTTGGCAGAAACAGCGTACTTGACAAACAAGTTGAAGTCGAATGGATAAATTGCCTTTGTTGCATCGGTTGCTTTCAGCACAAATTCTGCTTCTGTATCGCTTGATGAGGAAAGCTCAAATTCGCTGTCACGGGCAAAGCCGTGGTTTGAAAGGCTGTATTCCTTGCCGTCGTAATAATACTTCTTTGAGTCGGTGTTACAGATAAAAGGGAAAAGTACAGGAGCGTGACGCTTCCACACATCAGGAGCAGCCTGCCATAAATATTCCGTATCACCAAGTTTAAGTGAATGGAGCTCTGCACCGAAGCTGTCAATTACAGCATTGATTTTTTCAGTTGAAATTGTTGTCTGCATAAAAATCTTCCTTTCCAATCAGGTAAAAGCCGATGGGGCTTCCCCGTAATAAGCGTCAAAACAGATATTCAGGTCGACGTCGCCTTCGATGCCGTCTACCTTTCCATCGCTTGCGTACTGCCAGATTTTGAAATCGTAGGGATACATAGGCTCATTATAGCCGTGCTTATATTCGGCATACCAGAAGCCGTAATCCTTGAGCTTGCTCATATCAAGCTTATAGAGAGAAAATTTAAGGCTGCCGTAAACCATTGGTATATAGCCGCCGTCAGCAATTGTATCGCAGAAAGCAGCTGCACATTCGGTTACGGTATATGGCGCAATATTCTTTGTACGTGCATTATCAGCTTCGGTTATTTCCCAGTCATAGACTATGGGGAAGGTTATGTCGTAACGCTGTACCTGCTCCATAACAAAATTGGCTTCCTCGATTGCCTCTTCGGGGGTTACAGCCTGCGAGTAGAAATACACACCGACTTCAAGACCTGCGTCAAGTGCGCCGTTGATGTAGGTATGAAATCGCTCATCAAGATTTATAGCTCCCATTTCATAGCCACGGTAACCGACACGCATAATTGCAAAATCAATTCCGTCTGTGGCAACTCTCTGCCAGTCAATTTCGCCCTGATGATATGAGACGTCGATACCTGTTTTGGAAATCTGAGTACCGTTTTCAGTATATGTATATCTTCCGTTTTTTAATTCAAGTCCGTCATAATTATAGGAATGACGGGGCAAATCCGTAAAAGCCCTAATCCATATATCACCGAAGTATGAGTCGTTGAGGATGATTGTGTCGTCCTCGTCAAAGAAGTCGTAGACACGGTTATTGGTAATCGGGATAAATTCGGGTTCAGGTTCAATCACAGGCTGTTTTGGTGCTTTGGTTGCAAGAATTACAACGGCTGTCGAAAGAATAATAATTACTGCAATTGCTGCGGCTGAGAGGCTTATTGCAAGGCTGAGTGGCATTTTAAGCATTTTTCTTGTTTTAAGAAGCTTTTCCTCATAGATTGGTTCATCGACAGGAACGGGTTCTTCAACAATAGTTTTTTCTTCTTTTAATTCGCTCATTTTTCATCTCCGTTAGGTAATGTCGAATAATTTATACTTTACGAAGATTATAGCATATTTTATTGCTTTATGCAAGAAGAATATATTCGGCTGAAACCGAATTTTTTTATTGCCGCTGCAAATAATATTTACGGTGAATTTATAATGAAAAAAATCCTGCTTCTGATTTGTATTATATATGGAGTGGTTTCAAATTACGTTGCTTCACTTTTTTACATCGAACCGCTTGCACACATTAGGCCGTCTGCTGAGAGGACAGATATTTCGCACCTGACGAAAAAGGCTGTTTCGGACTATACTGATGAGGATTATGAACTGATTTTTCAGCAAACCGGTTTAGGCAAGGCGGCGGTTGACAGCCTTGCTTCTCCGTTACTGCTGATGGCTTATCAGGAAAGCTATTTTGCAGAGATTGAGTTCACCTGCACGATGAACTCCCCTGTTTCCTTTGAGGAGAGAATTGAAAACAGTCCCGTTCTTCTTGCACCGCTGGAGGACGGTGATGTACTTATTACAAATTCCTCACACGTTTTCAGCTGGAGAAACGGACACGCGGCGATTGTTGTTGACGCTGACAACGGGATAACGCTTGAAGCGGTTGTTATCGGGAAAAATTCAAAAATGCAGGATACTGACAAATGGCGGCACTACCCTAATTTTGTTGTTTTACGGCTTAAAGATGCAAAAAAAGAAGAACGTGCCGCGATAGCACGTTCTGCCTATGATTATCTGAACGACATTCCTTATGTTGCTACAATCGGAGTAATTCCTGCAAAATACAGCGAACTTGAAATTGCAAGCGGCACTCAATGCGCTCACCTTGTATGGCTTGCTTACGCTGCACACGGCTATGACATTGACTCAGACCGTGGTATGATTGTTACGCCTAATGACATTCTTGAAAGCGAATTATTTGAGGTGGTGCAGGTTTACGGAACAGGTCAGATGATATCTCCGCCGTTTATGCGCAGGTGAAATTTAATTCCGAGGAATTCTGCAGAACGTTTGCAGAGAAGCATACGCTGGAGAAATATTTCAAAATACTCCATTACAGGAGAAATCTCGCTGTCGATGCTGAGTTCAAGAATTATTGCGGACTTATCCTCATTAAAATACAGCTCGGATTTTTCCACGGCATAATTAACACGGTCGTGGATATCGAAATTAATCATTTCGGTACGGACACGGCTTCGGCGCACGTCGGTTTTATCTGCGATGATAAGTGCGGCAGAAATTGCGTTTATAGGCTGTGCGGTTGACTCGTCGTGGTTGCCGATTGCAGAGACAATTGCACAGATTTCATCGGCGGGCATATCAAAATTATCAAGCAGACGGAAAGCCATTACTGCGCCGCTTTGTGCGTGCTCGGAACGGTTTACGACGTTGCCGATATCGTGCAGATAAGCGGCAATTTTGCCGAGTTCTATTGTTCTTTCGCTATAGTTTAGGGTTGACAAAATCAGTTCAACTGAGGCGGCTGTTTTTTCAACGTGGGCAAAGGAATGTTCTGTAAAACCCTGTGCTTCCACGGCTGCGTCGGCATTTTTTATGTAGGTGCGGATATCGGGGTTCTGCTGTATATATTTGTAAGTTACAATACTGCTCATTGGGTTACTCCTTTCAGAGTTATGGTAATTTGACATATACATTATATCACAAATCATTCCTGCCGTCAAATGTGATGAATTGCTGAAAAACAGCAGAAATGTTTTGACAAAAAGCGAGTTTTGTGATATAATGTACGTTAGTTATGTATACTCAATTGAAACATAGAAAGGCGGCTTTTATTTGTTAAAAATCCTTTCTGAAAATCTGAAACTTATTATGGTTGGTCTTGTTTCAATTCTGATGATTATTGCTGCTGCTATTCTTGTCAGCCTGTACTTCGGCGGTGAGGTTTCCCGTGAGCTTATCGTCACGGAAATTCAGGGAAGTGCTACAATCAGCAGAGAAACAAAGATTGTCAATGCAAGCAAAAATTCCCGTCTTGTAAGCGGTGACATTATAAATACCGATAAAGATTCCTCACTGAGAATCAGTATTGACGATGACAAATACATTCTTGTTGAGCCTGAGTCTACGGTGTACATACATTTTACTGATATTGCTTCAAAAGGCGATATTTCTGTAAACCTCAGCAAGGGTGCTGTGATTTGCGAGGTTAATAAAAAGCTGAAAAAGAATGCTACCTTCAAGCTGAAAACGCCTAACAGCTCTATCAATGTTACGGGAACTGTTTTCCGTACTGAGTTTGAGTATGCTGCGGAATATATGGGCTATGAGAATGTGATGATTACTCAGGTTCAGAACTTTGAGGGCTCTGCCAATCTTCAGCTTTATAACTTTAATCAGGAGCCTCAGGATTTACCTATGGTTCTTACGGAGCGCACTTCGGCTCAGCTTCTTACTGCTGAAAACTTATGTCAGTACGGCTATCTGAATTACGGCTTTGATTTACATTCTATGAACAGTATGGTTCTGGGTGAGCTTATCCGTGCTCAGAAAAACAAGGAGCTGGCTTTCAGTCCCGAAGAAGTTGCTTCTGCATTTAAAAGCGTTTCACTTGAAGAAAAACGTCAGGAAACAATGACTTCAACTGTCTCTGTTTCTGAAAGCACAGAATCTGAAACTACTACAACTGTTACAACGACCACTAAAATTACAGAATCTGTGACAACTACTATTACAGACCCGCAGCCAATTGTTGATGTTCCAATAACCACATCTCCTCCAGCCACTGAGGAAACAGATATGCCTATGTCGTATGATACGCTGAGCACAACTCAGAAAAAACACGCATATACCACTTACTCAGGTATTAAATGGTGGGAGCTTACCGGCAACAGCAACACAGATACTGACGACTATGAGGACTGGTTCACAGAAGATGAAGAAACAGAAGAACAGGAGCCTCAGGAAACTGTTACAGCAGGCACATCTGCTGACTAAATTGAAAGGAGCATACTGATTTATTCAGTTTGTTGATTATGAAAGAATTATTCAAAAGCTATAAAATTCCGATTATTTTAGGAGGCTGCGCACTTGTTGCAGTTATTCTGACTGTTATTCTGCTTACGGGCGGTTTTTCCTCCGCATATGGATTATATGTTTCTTCCGCATACGGAACTGTAAGCGTTACGAACTCCGATAATGTAACCGCTTCAACGGCAGGTTACCAGCTTACAGAGGGTGATATTATCACAGTCGGAGCAAATTCCTCCTGCACTCTTGCTTACAAGGGCGGAAAGAATTCCGAAAATAATTACATTGTTATCGGTCCAGATTCGCAAGTTCTTGTTATGAGTAATTTTGACGGCAAAAAAGATGGTGAGCTTTTTCTCAGAAATGGTACTGTAATTGCAAACTTTGCTGAAAAAGACCATTCCTCTGTTATCTTCCGTACTGCTGATTCATCTGTAACTACAGCAGACAGCGTTGCAAAGATTGCTTATTACACCAATGAATTTATGTCCTACACGGATTTACATACTTTTATGGGTACAAGCCAGATACAGCTCTATGACCAGCTTGGTAATCCGGTAAACAGTGCGGAAATGCAGATTGAAAAGAAGTGGGGTCGTGTAGTTTCCGAAAGCGGTCCTTCCTTTGAGGCGCTTAATCTTGATATTGACCTTAATGAGCTTACTGCGTTTGACCTGAAAACACTCATTACAATTGCAAACATTGTGGGTGAAAAATTCCCGTACACACCTGCTGAGCTTAAAGCTGTTTATGACACAAAGGCTGACGATAGCAGCGGAATTTCCGTTGAGGAGCAGCCATCAGAAACTGTTACGGTTACTGAGCCTGTTGACACGTCAGATACAATTCAGACCGCTGAACCGATTGTTACTACAAATCCTCCTCCGACGGAAACTACTCTCCCGGGACAGACTACAACCAAGCCAAAGACATCTGCTGCTTCCACGACAGCTGCTTCCACATCATCAGCTACTGCAAATCAGAGCAATGTTTATCACTTTGTTTCCATTATTATTGACGGCGAGGAAACCATTCAGGAAGTTCCTCACGGTGGAAATGCTGAAAAGCCTGCTGACCCGCAGATTGAAGGACTTACATTTATCGGCTGGGATAACTCCTTTGAAAATATCACTGAGGACAGAATTATTACAGCTATGTTTGACGAAGCCCTTGTCACTGATAATTCAAATAATAATGACGACACTGATATTAATTTTAATGTTGTCCACAATGTAACTGTTGTTATCGGCGACAAGTCTACCGTTATTCAGGTTGAACACGGTCAGTCTGCAAATCTTCCTGAAACAATCAATGTTGAGGGTTATGCTTTCAAAGGCTGGGACAAGGATTACAGCAATATCACGGAGGATATTACTATTACAGCTATTCTTGAAAGAAATGTTTTCAAGGTTACGTTTGTAATTGAGAACGACACCTTTGTTGTTGATGTTAATTACGGTGAAACTGCATATCCACCATACATTCCTACTTATGACAGTCAGGGCAATGCGTTCACCGGCTGGGACAAAAATGTTGGAAACATTACTGCTGATACTACAATTACCGCTCTTTTTAAAGATGACAACTATCACACAGTTACTTTCATCATTGACGGTCAGTTCTACACAGCTAAGGTTGAGCACGGCGGCACTGTTGAGCCACCTTTCTGGCCTGCAAAAAATGCAAGCGGTCAGACCTTCCTTTTCTGGGACACAAGCCTTGAAAACATCACAAGCGATGTAACAATTACAGCATATTTCGGATAAAAAACAAGACCTGAGCTTTTAAAGTTCAGGTCTTTATGTTTTATTTAAGAAGTTTTTGTATTTCCTCAAACGGTGCAACACTTCGTTTTAAAATCCCGTTCATATAGGCAATTGCTGTTCCGTAATTGGTTATCGGTACATTTTGTTCAGCGGCGCAAAGGTAACGGTATTTCATTTCCCTTTCGTTAAGCATACAGCCTCCGCAGTGGATAACAAGCCTATAATCGCTCAAATCCTCAGGGAATTCTGTTCCTGATGTGAACTCGAAGTCAAAGCTTTTTCCTGTGTACTTTTTCAGCAGGTTGGGAAGCTTTACTGTACCGATATCACCGCATTGTCTATGGTGGGTACAGCCCTCGGAGATAAGAATTTTATCCCCGTCTTTAAGCTGTTCAATTGCTGCAGCACCCTTAACAGCGGTTTCAAGACTTCCTTTGTAGCGTGCAAAAAGAATTGAAAATGAAGTAAGCTGTATATCATCAGGTACAATTGCAGAAACTTTGCCGAAAGCCTGGCTGTCGGTGATGACAAGCTTTGGCTTTGTACCAAGCTTTGCAAGTGTTTCTTTCAGCTCGGTATCCTTGACAACCACGGAAACCGCACCTGCGTCAAGTATATCACGGATTGTCTGCTGCTGAGGGAGGATAAGTCTGCCTTTTGGTGCGGCTGCATCAATTGGCACGACAAGCACGACAATATCCAGTGGCTCAATCAAATCAGCAACGATTTTTTTATCGTTATCCTCGCTGTTTGCGAGAGTTACAATTACTTGTTTAAGCTCATCAATACCGATTTTTTCAAGGGCACTTCCATAGAGGTGTCCCTCTTTTTTTTCAGCTGTAAAGGTATCGGATTTGTTATGAAAAATCACATAAGGAACATTTTTCGCCTTGATTTTTTCAATAAGCTGTTTATCTTCTGCACTCTCCTCTGCCCCGTCGATTACCACAACAGCAACATCGGTTTTGTTGAGCATCTGATAGCTTTTCTTGATACGGAGTGCACCAAGCTCGCCCTCGTCGTCAATGCCGGGGGTATCAATCATTACTACAGGTCCAAGCGGAAGAAGCTCCATTGCTTTCAGCACTGGGTCGGTTGTTGTACCCTTGACGTCGGAAACAATTGCTAAATTCTGATTGGTAAGGGCATTCATAACGCTGGATTTGCCTGCGTTGCGCTTACCGAAAATGCCGATATGGACACGGTTTGCGGATGGTGTATTGTTAAGGCTCATAACAGCACCGCTCCTTTCTTAGAATCTGAAATCACGCTTGCCCTTTGTAATTTCTTCAAGATTCTTGATTACGATTTCTCTTACCTTTTCGTTAGGAATGTTGTTGATTTCCTTCATAATAAGCTCGTCGCCCACTTCCTTTGTACGCTGTTCAGCATAGTCGGTGAGGTATTCCTTGAGGGTCATAAGTGCGTTAGGGTGACAACAGTTCTGAATTTGTCCTGTTTTGCAGAGGCTCATAAAACGGTCACCTGTTCTGCCCTCACGGTAGCAGGCTGTACAGAAGGATGGAATAAAGCCCATTTCCATAAGCCAACAGACAACCTCGTCAAGTGTTCTCTGGTCGGAAACGTCAAACTGTTCGCTGTCGTGCGGACGTTCTTCCTCTGCGTAACCGCCTACGGAAGTTCTTGAACCGCCGCTGATTTGTGATACGCCGAGACGGAGAACCTTTTCTCTTACAGACTGGCTTTCTCTTGTGGAGATAATCATACCTGTGTATGGTACTGCAATTCTGATAAGTGCACAGATTTTTGCAAAGGTTTCATCGGAAATACCGTTATCGAACTGGTCAGGGTCGATATCGTCCGCTCTCTTGAGACGTGGTACGCTGATTGTGTGAGGTCCTACGCCGTGAACAGCTTCAAGGTGTTCGGCGTGCATAAGGAGACCTGCAAATTCGTAGCGGTAGAGTTCAAGTCCGAACAGTACGCCGAGACCAACATCGTCGATGCCGCCCTCCATTGCTCTGTCCATTGCTTCGGTGTGGTAAGCATAGTCGTGCTTTGGTCCTGTCGGGTGGAGCTGGAGATAGCTTTCCTTATGGTAGGTTTCCTGGAAAAGGATATATGTACCGATACCTGCTTCTTTAAGCTTGCGGTAATTTTCAACGGTTGTTGCGGCAATATTTACATTTACACGTCTGATTTCACCGTTCTTATGCTTGATTGAATAGATTGTATCGATACATTCGAGAATGTATTCGATTGGGTTGTTTACAGGGTCCTCACCTGCTTCAAGAGCAAGACGCTTGTGTCCCATATCCTGAAGTGCGATTACCTCCTTGCGTACTTCCTCCTGAGTAAGCTTTTTGCGGGCAATGTGCTTGTTCTTCATATGATAAGGACAGTAAACACAGCCGTTTACGCAATAGTTTGAGAGGTAGAGCGGTGCAAACATTACGATACGGTTGCCATAGAATTTCTGCTTGATTTCCTCAGCAAGTGCATACATTTCCTCAATTTTTTCAGGAATTTCACAAGCAAGAAGCACGGAAGCCTCACGGTGGGAAAGTCCTGCGCAGGTTACGTAGCTACCGTTTTTCTTAGGACGCGCCTTTTCGAGAATGCTGTCGATAAGCTCGATATTATCCTTGTTTGCGTCGGCATAGGCAAGGGTTTCACGAATCTCTTCGTCGCTGATAAATTCTTCAGCCTTTAATGATTTTGGATTGTACATAATTCTATTTCCTTTCTTGAACGGGTTTACCCGTAATTATTCGCTTTTCCAGTCGCCTCTTGCGGTTACGATTTCGTAGCCTATGGCTTCCATTCGCTTTTTCAGATTTGCAACGCTTTCCGCCGCTTCGTCACCTGTGCTGATTTTGTTATCGTACAGAAGATATTTTTCACGGACGTCAAGCGGTGAAAGGTTTGGCATTACAACGTTACAGCCTGCAAGGATACCCTTTTCCCTGCCGCTTGGGTGGATTGTACCGAGTGCGGTTGTTGACGGAAGCAGGACATTTGGCAGGATTAATCTGACAAGTCCCAGCATAAGCAGGGTGGTTTCAAGTGTGCCCGCTTTTTCATTTGCAAATGGGGTGTCGTGGTGAGGGATAAACGGTCCGATACCAACCATATGTGGCTTGAAATCGTGTATAAAAATCAGGTCGTCAGCAAGATTTTCCGTTGTCTGATAGGGTGAGCCTACCATAAATCCGCAGCCTGTCTGAAAGCCGATTTCCTTCAAGTCAGCAAGACATTTCTTACGGTTTTCAAGGGTTAAATTTTCGGGGTGCAGCTTGCTGTAGTGACAGCTATCGGCGGTTTCGTGACGCAAGAGGAAACGGTTTGCGCCTGCGTTGTAGAATTTTTGATAGCTTTCACGGGGACGCTCACCAATTGAGAGGGTCAACGCACAATCGGGATATTTTGCTTTGATTGCGGAGATAATATCTACCATTTTTTCGTCGGTATAGAAGCCGTCCTCGCCGCCCTGCATTACAAAGGTACGGAAGCCTAAAGCGTACCCCTGCTCACAACAGGACAAAATCTGCTCTTTTGTAAGTCGGTAACGCTCGGTCTGCCTGGCACTTCGGCGTATTCCGCAGTAGTAGCAATCGTTCTTACAGTAGTTGGTAAACTCAACAAGTCCACGGATGTACACGTCCTTGCCATAGTGCTGTTCACGGATTTTCCGTGCCTTTGCGAAAAGGTACTCGTCGGTTTCAGGGGTGTGGTTTTCGATTATTTCGACAAATTCGCTTTTGGTTAAGACGTGCTGCTGTTCCAGCTTGTCGATTAATTCATATATTCTATTCATTAGTTTTCTCCATTAGTTTAGAGTAAATGGTTTTGGTGGAAATTCCGTCAAGCATACCCAGTTTGCCTGATAATGCACTTATTACGTTGGCAGGTGCGTCAATTGCAACGCTGATGATTGAAACGTTTCTTTCACGGTACGGGATACCCATTCTGCCGATTATGTAGTTGCTGTACTGGTGGAGAACGTTGTTCAGCTGTTCAACTGACTCGCTGTTCTCCACAACAATTCCGATGAGTGCTACTCTTGTGTCCATATTTCCTCCAAAAAAACAAACCTGCCGACAGTTCTGCCGACAGGTACAATAATAACGTAATATTTTATCGTTGCCTTTCCCCTCAGAAAAATCTTCGGGCGTCAGAACAGGGATTATGTTATAAGTTGTTCACGGTCAGGCGCACCTTTCCGATTACACTTATATTATAACATAGTTTTTCTGACTTTGCAACAGGGAATTTTTAAACTTTCCACCTATGTCCACAACACTGGCACACTGCTTCGCTATGGGTTCTGGTTTTGGTTTTTGTCCGTGTGTTGGTAATTGCGGGGATAATCAGCACAAGTCCGCAGGTACAGACCGCGAGAAGTATCCACAGTGCCCAGCCGAGGCAGCCTCTGTGCTTTGTTTTGGTTTGTGTTTCGGTAACCGCTTGTATTGTAACATCATATGAACCGCATCTTGAACATTTCATAATGATACCTCCTCTTTTTTAATATTATACAACATATAATATTAAATGTCAACACTTATTTGCAAAAAAATATCGGGAAAGCGTAAATCTTTCCCGATAACGATTATTTGAAATACATATAAAGCTGACATTTCAGCATACCGTTGTAAAGCTTACGGCGTTTGTCTGCCTTTTTGCCAAAGATTTTCTCGAACTCCTCGTGCGGAGAAATTACAAAGCAAGGGTGCTCCCCGTCGGCTTTGAAACGCTGTCCCATTACTGCATAGAGCTTTTCTGCTTCTTTCAGTTCGAGAAGTCTTTCACCGTAAGGCGGGTTGCTGATTGTGATGATGTTATCTTCATTCACATAGTCACGGACGTCTGCCTGCTTAATCTGCACACGCTTCTGTATACCTGCTTTTCGGCAGTTTTCCTGTGTAAGTGCGACACACTCTGGGTCAATATCGTATCCGTAAGCGTAAAAGTCGGTATCCTTGCGGATTGAGTCAAGTGCATTCTGACGTTCATCAGACCATATTCCCGCGGGAATGACATTCCAGTTTTCAGCGGCAAATTTACGCTTTAAGCCTGGGGCAATGTTAAGCGCCTTGTACGCGGCTTCGATAAGAATTGTTCCGCTTCCGCAGAATGGGTCACAGACAATGCTGTCCCCTCTTACGTAAGCGAGGTCAACGATACCTGCGGCGAGGGTTTCCTTGATTGGTGCGGCATTGGAATTTCTTCTGTAGCCACGCTTATGGAGTCCTGCACCTGAACTGTCAAGGTAAATTGTAACGTGATTTTTAAGGATACTGAACTGAATCTGAAACAGTGCGCCTGTTTCCTCAAACCAGCTTATTCCGTATGCACCTTTAAGTCGCTCTACTGCGGCTTTCTTGATTATTGACTGACAATCAGGTACGCTGTGAAGCTCTGAGTTGAGTGAATAGCCTTTTACGGGGAAACGGTCAGTTGCTCCGATAAAATCCTCGAATGGAATATTTTTGGTTCCCTGAAACAAATCCTCGAAGCTGAATGCATCAAACTCTGCAAGCTGAACGAGAACTCTTTCTGCTGTTGCAAGCCAGAGATTTGCTCTGGCAAGGACGGAAAAATCTCCCGAAAAGATAACCTTACCGTCGGAAACAGTTATATCCTGTCCGCCGATTTTTGTGGTCTCAAATTTCAGCACGCTTTCAAGCCCAAAGTGACACGGGCAAGCCATTTTAATCAAATTCATATCCCTAAATCCTTAATCTTCTTCATTTGTCTTTTTCTTTTCTTCATCTTCCTTATCGGACTTATGAACGCCCGAACACATTTCAGGAATGTTGCTCTGTTTATAATATCCTACAGAACCTGTCGGACACTTCGCACTTGCAAGCTTACCTGTTTTTGTACAGTAGTAATATTCAAGAACGTCAGGGCACTCAGGGAATTCCTTACCCTCCTCGGCTTCGGCGATTTCACCGAACACGTTCTTCCATACCTGTGCTGAACTGTAATATGTTCCTGTCGGAATTTGCTTAGGTGTTTCATAACCGTACCAAACGCCGCTGACATAGTCAGGGGTACAGCCTACAAAGGAAAGGTCGTGCCAATCCTGAGATGTACCTGTTTTACCGACAAGCGGTGTATTCTGGAGCCTTGCTGCTCTACCTGTACCGTTCGGACCTTCGATAACGGTCTGCATAAGCTTATTCATAATATACGCAGTATCCTCGCTGATTGCCTGAATAGGTGTATACTTATGCTGAATAACTATCTGACCGTTTGCGTCAACAACCTTTGTAAAGGAGGTTGGCTTATAATACTTACCGCCGTTGCCGAACACCTGATATGAAGCAACAAGCTCTTTAAGGGTAAGACCGTTTGTAAGTGCACCTACTGAAAGAGGAGCAATATTTGCGTCATCCGCTACAAGAGTTGTAATCTGGTAACGGTTCTGCAAGAATTCAAAAACCTCCTGCGGTGTTTCCTGCTCGATAAGCTGTGCAGGAATTGTATTGAGGGAACGCTGGAGTGCCTGGAAGGTAAAATATCCGCCGTAGTCCCACGATTTGGAGTTATAGTTGTAAGGCCACTTTCTTGGGTTGCCATCTTCATCAAGAATTTCATCTTCTAGCGGTTTATTGGTAAACACGGTTGACCAATGGAAAAAGTCGTGTTCAAGACCGTATGAATAAGAAGTAATAGGCTTTATGCAGGAGCCGGGAGAACGCTTTGAATGGGTAGCATTATTCCACGACATAGACTCTGCCTTTTCACCGATACGTCCGACTACCGCCTTGATATTTCCTGTGTAGTCCATAACAATGAATGCAGACTGGGGCGGGTCATTGAGTACGGTTTCGGAGAAGGTTGTATAATCCTTGTACTTCTCCTCAATTGCATTCTGCATTTCTATATCAACCGTTGTATAAACCTCGTAACCGCCGTTATAAAGCTTATCACTTGCCTCCTGATAATCGATACCGTACATTTCCTGAAATTCGCCTATAACATCATTAATTGCCATATCCACAAACCAGTTCTGGATACCGTTGCTTTCTTCTTCGCCCTCTGTTTTGGCATTAGGGTCTCTGAAAACAACCTTTTCAGCAATTGCAGCCTCGTACTGACGCTGTGAAATGCAGGCATTCTTGTACATAAGCCATAAAACAGTTTTCTGACGTTCAAGGTTGCCCTCTTCATCGGCAAACGGGTTAAGTGTTTCAGGTGATTTCGGAATTGCAGCAAGACAAGCGCCCTCAGCAATTGTAAGCTCAGAAACGTCCTTGCCGAAATACTTCATTGAAGCAGCCTGAATACCTGCGGCACTTCCGCCGAAGCCGATATAGTTCAGATACGCTTCAAGGATATCCGTTTTGGTACAGTATTTTTCAAGCTGTGCGGAACGGAAAATTTCACGCATTTTTCTGTCCCAGTCGAGATTATCGTCGCCTGTTACGTTACGGACAAGCTGCTGGGTGATTGTCGAACCGCCCTGACGTGAACCAAGAAAGCTTAAAAATTCGTTAAGGAACGCTGTAAATGTACGCTTCCAGTCAACGCCTGCGTGCTCATAGAAACGCTCATCCTCAGTGTATACAAAGGCGTCCTGAACGTGCTGAGGCACTCTGTCTATGGAAACAGGAATTCTGTCAGCGTTACGGCTGATGCTTGCAAGCTCAATCGTTGCACCGTTCTCATCATAGCCGTAGATAAAGGTCGTGTAGTCAAGGTCAAGGTCGGAAAGGGAGATATCAACCTGCTCCTGATCTACGAACTGGAGAACGTAAACGGTAAGTGCAGCTGCGATAATTGAGCCTGTGATAACAACTATCAGGACAAGCGAAAGAATGGTTGTACCGATTACAGCAAGGGTACGCTTAATCGGGTTTACCTTCCTTTTTTTGCGTTTCTTCTTTTTGGGCGGCTCAGCAAAGCGCTCGCCCTGAGTATTTTCATTTATTGCCATACTTATGCCCACGCTTCAAAGGAGCGTGTCCTCCTCTCTCAAGGTTGCCGTTTTGTATATATGGATTATACCACATATATTTTCTTTTGTTAACGGTAATTTCCGTATTGTAATAATTACACCGCAAATTGTAATTATTTCATCACAAATCTTTCACCTGTTATTGTATTATATAGGATTCACAATCAAGTGAAAGGATAGCAGTTATTGTTTCGTTGAAATCTGCCTGTGAAAAATCAGACTGCTTCAGGACGGGAACTATTGTTACATTGTCTCCTGCAAGTCTTTGAATTTCTGAGAAAACAACAAATGCTCTGTTATTTGCAGGAAGCTCTGCCAAAGCAACCTCCTCGTTATTTATCAATGCGATTGCAGGAAGCTCAGATGGAACAAATTCAACTGCAAGCATTTCAAAATTAAGCTCGGACGGCTTGAACACTTCTTCTGTTCCTGCAAGAATATCCGCAGCGGAAACGCTCAGAATTGCTGTTGCATTCGTTGATTTGACTGCCTCGGCAGCGATTGCTGTAATATTAATAAGTGCTTTATATCTTGTTTCGGATTTTACCTTTTCACCTATATAAGAAAGGTCGGAATTACGGAATGCAGGGAACATTGCTCCGTCAAATACAACATAATCAAAGCCCGCACCTGCAATTTCGGAAGAAATGAATTTCACATACTCCTGTGTATCTGTTTCAAATGGTGAGAGCCAAGGCTTACCGCCCTTGGAAGGTGCGTTGTCAAGCCAGGTAGAGTCATCGCTTGCGATACGGTATGAGCCTTTGCGGCTTTCACCGTAGCGGTTATTATCTTCAAGAAGATTGACGTATGCAATTGCAATGAAGCCGTTGCTTCTTATTACGGAAGAAATCTGACCTGCAAACATTGTTCCCGCAATAGCGTCTTCGGATGTTTTGGCAAGTTCGGAAGTTGTGTTATAGTAAATCTTACCGCCCCGTGCTTTAAGGGGCACGGTAACTGCGGTATATCCGCTGTCCTTTACGTTGTTAAGTGCAGTAACAAGTGCATCCTGACTTTCAAGTGCAGTTATCGGAAGCTGATACGCAGAAAACTTATTCTCAGCCGGTGCTTCCTCCTCAGGAGGCTTCACGGTTTCCGCTGTTTCATTTTCCTCTGTTGCTGTTTCTTCGGTCTTTTCGGTAACAACAGGCGGCGTCCACACCTCGTCCTCCGTAACATTTTCGCCTGTTTTGTTGAGTATATAATTATGAATGGGCTTTGCTATGCTGTAACCGAGAAAAACAAGTACAGCAAGCAAAATAATAACAAGAATGACCTTCAAGACCTTACGGGTTCTTTTTTTACGATGATTTGCCGATGTTCTGTAGATTTTTCTTCCGCCCTTTGCCATATTACCCTTCCTTTCAATAATTTAGAGTATGCCCCGACAAGCCCCAGAATGCCATACTTAATATGCCGATATAAATAAGCATAAGCGGGTAACCTCTGAATGCATAGGGTGCTTTTTCGGAATAAATTTTATCATATACAATCGCGGTAAGATACACTGCAAATACAAAACCGAGTCCTATTCCGAGTCCGTGTATAAAATAATCGGAAAGGGTTTCACAATATTTTGAGATAAGGAACATTGAACCCAGCACAGCACAGTTGAAGGCTGAAATATGGATATATTTTCTTATGCGTGCAAAAAGCTTCGGTGTGAATTTCCACATACAAAGCAAGGTTATAATGTAGACAAAACCGAGAATTGTCACATACACAAGCGGCATATACACATATCTATTGCTGCTGATAAAAAGTGTATCAACAAAATAAGTCAGCACGCTTATAAGTGCGGTAATATAAGTTACACTCAGTCCGAAGCCGAAAAGGTTTTTTCTGCTTCTTGCAATAACGACAAGGGTACTTGTTCCCAAGGCTCTTGAAAAAATTGTATTTTCAACGAAAACCGCAACAAATGCAGTCATCATTATCTTTCCCATCAATTCCATAAAAACACCTTTATTTTTGTCTTAATCTTTTTACAAACAGCAGTATACTTCTGAACAGCGCTGCCATAAGTCCCAACAGGATAAATCCGCCGAAAGGATTCTGAAATGCTGACAGCTGAACAGGCATACCGATTATTGTTCCGCCGATTGTACCGAAGGCAAGGATTTCTCTTACCGCAGCAAAAAGAAGCACTGCTGCGTCGTAGCCGATGATACAGAATATTATATCAAGCAGCATTTTTCCTTTGGTTTCCATAAAGAAAATCGACTCGGAACGTGAAATGATAAAGCTGCTGGTTATAAAGAGCGGGAAAAATATTCCGAGCGTTTCCACTTCATCGGGCATAAGATATTTCAGCATTATAACCGAGGGGACATACACCAATGCGCCGATTAACGTATACAGGATAATTCTGATTGTATACACAATATTCTTCGGAACAAAAGAGGATATCAGCAGAGTAAAGAATGTTATCAGCGAAAAAGCTGCAATAAGAGTTACTGCGTCCCAAAAGTTATTTGCCATTACTACAACAGGTGCAATAACCATTCCGCTTACAAGTATAGGATTTTTATTCAGAAGGGCATTTTTTATAATTCCCTTACAGCTGTTATCATTTGCCACGGTCATTTCTCCTGTTCGTTTGTTTCGAGAATTTCAAGGGTTTCGCTGATGTGGTTAAGGGGCTTGTTCGCCTTTTTGAGCAGTCCCTTTCTCTTGTTTATCATATCAGCAAAGGAAAGAGCGCGTCTGTCAAGCTCAATTCCGATTGGCGATGAAATTATTACTGCGTAAATAGCTGCATTTTCGGTTGATGAATAGCTGTGAAAAATTATTACACAGGCTGCAAATACAACGCCGTATATAAAACGTGAGCTTCTTGTTTTTGGGATAATACTGTAATCACAGGAAAGGAATATCATTCCGAAAAGCAGCATACCGCTTGAAAAGAAATACAGCACGCACATTATATCTTTATCGTACTTAAAAAATGCGTATGCTCCGAGGAGTGCAAGCTCTGTAAAGAAGGTTATTGCGGAAACTGAACGTCTCAGCATCAGGAAAACAGCTGCAACGCACATAAGCAGCACGAAGCCTGTCCCCATAGGACCGCTGAATTTTCCTATGAATGCATCAATCAATGACAAATCCGCACTTTTCGTCACAAGGAATGTACTTGTAAATGAGGACGAAAGGATATCCGGAGATACAACCGATGATATTGGTATTTCTGAAAATGCTTTAGGATATGTAAGCATATTCTGCGGAAAGCACAGTGCTGTAAACAGAAAGCCTGCCGCTGCTGAATTGAAGATTTCACAGCCGTGACCGCCGAAAGCGTGTTTTGCGACAACTATTGCAAAAACAGCTGCGATTGCCGCGGCATAATACGGTACTGACGCCGACATCATCAAACCCAATGTCAGACCTGTTATCAAAGCGGAAATTTCCTTTTCATAATCCTTATTTCTCAGCTTGCAGCAGATAAAGTCCGTCACAACGCATACTCCTGTTGTAACTCCGATAACAGCCACTGCCCTCAATCCGTAATAATAAACAGACATAGCCGCTATTACAATAAGGACGATAAGCATATCCGTCATTATGCTTAATTTGGTTTTTACTTCTTTTGAATTCATTAAATTCACCTTTATTTTACAAGTTGCTCAACGGCTTTACTCATATTTTCCGCACCGAAAAGATATGAACCAGCAACGAGGATTTCAGCTCCTGCTTTCTTTACAAGCTCAGCTGTTTCTGCGTTAATTCCGCCGTCAACCTGAACAGGCACGTTAAGTCCCCTGCTATCAATAATTTTCTTTGCTTCGGCAATTTTATCAAGTGTTTCGCTGATGAAGCCCTGTCCGCCGAAACCCGGCTCTACAGTCATAACAAGAAGCATATCAATCTTATCGAGATATTGCTCGATATCCGAAACGGGAGTATTTGGCTTTATTGCAAGTCCTGCTTTTTTCCCACAGGAATGAATTGCATCAATTGTTTCTGCAATATCGGACTCCGCTTCCGAATGGAATGTGATAATATCAGCGCCGTTATCGGCAAAGTCCTTGACATACTTAATCGGGTCGATAATCATAAGATGCACATCAAGCGTGCCCTTTACTATTTTTGACACGGCTTTAAGAATTGGAATTCCGTAGCTTATATTCGGTACGAAAACGCCGTCCATAACGTCGAAATGTATATATTCGCAGCCTGCCTCCTCAGCTCTTGCAATATCCTTGCCGAGGTTACAGAAATCTGCGCTTAAAATTGAAGCTGAAGCAATATTTTTCACAAAAAGTCCTCCAAATATTAAATAAAAGCATACCACATTTTATTATATAATATTTCCAATAAAAAATCAAGGTCAAATGCCAAAAAACTGACATTTGACCTAAATCTATTTTATACAGGCATACACGGAATACGCTTATGCTGAAGCTCCCCTACGGGTATCGCTTATACTAATCTTTAATCAAAGAACAGTATTATTCCGCTGCATACCACTTCCGCTGCATAAACCGTTATTACCCGTTAATTCAGTTTATGCAGTTTCAGATTTTTCGCTACTTGTACTATTTACCCGTAGGCAAGCTTACGGATATTTACGTCTGTCATAAATGAGGACGCATTGTAGAGAAACATTACCTGGTCGTAATCCTCAGGATTTACTACATTTTTGTAGGACATCTGGATATAACGCATATCTACGAGAGTGATTTCGGAGTAATGCTGGGTAAGGAACGGTACATAGCAGTGTGCATAGGAATCCTTGAACATAAGGAGCTTGCCGCCCTCGCTGTTGGTTTTTATTGTCACAAGCGGCTGATTTGTGCCGAGAAAAGTGGAATACTTGTCCTTGACGTCGAGGTACTCTCTGAAATACATACTGTCGTAGCTTTCAGGTGCTTTGCCGTACTCCGATGTAATCAGGACATCGGTAACGCTGCTGCCGCCGTTATAGTGGTAAATGTCAATGCTGTCCTTTTCCACTCCGTCATAAAGTGCTTTTGAATAGAACGTACCGAGAAATTCATCGGAGGCGTGTTCTATGTCGTACATTTCCTCCGGAACAGGTTCATAGCCCATTTTTTTTGCAGCCGCTTCATAGGCATAATATGCGCCGTGGGTTGTCCAGTGATGGTCTGTGCGATAATAGATATAATCAAACTTCTCGGACTGCATTGCTGAATACACGTCTATTGTCGAAACAGCCTTTGACAAGCCTCCGTAAACGTAGTTTATAAAATCACGCTGATTTACATTCGGTGCACTTTCAGGAAGCTGTTCACGGTAGATTTCAGCTGATGTGGGGGCAAGCATAAAATACACGGGGACATTATTGTTTTCCACAAACTTATTGATTGCGCTTATACTCTTATCAATAGCTGTATAATCAGGTTCACTGACCTTTTCCACAAGGCGGTCATCGAGTATATATATTCCGTTACGCTCATATTTGCCAGCCATAGTTTCAACCGCAGTTTTAACCTTAATCCAGTCGGTTCTGCCAGCAAAGTGGTCTGAGATATAGGTTTCCAGCTTATTCATATAGCTTCTGTCGTAGATTGTTTTTACGGAAGCCTTGGGCATTGTCTGGAGGGTACGGTTTTCTATATCGGAAAAAGTTTCCTTTGGTGCAATAGCTGTTACAATCGGAAAAGCAATGAGTATTCCGAAAAATGCTATACAAGTTATTAAATTTACAACATTAAGCTTTTTTGTTTTCTTCATATGCATATAACCACGCTTCGCAAGAAACGTGCGCTCTCCTTTTTTGATGTTTTGTGGTTTCGTTTACGAAATTCGGAACGCAAGTTCCGAAAACAAAACTCAGAGCTGAAAATTTATTTTCAGCTTTCTCCTATTCACTAAAATCTGAAATACAGGAACGGATTGTAGGTTGCGTCCACGAGATAAGAGGTGCAAAGAAGAAGCATTGCAACAATAAGCACTGGTGTAGCACAGGTAACAAACTTTTCCTTTTTCTTCTTTATCAGGTTTACAAGGGTCATAAACCAGTCGGTTGACGCAAAGATACAGAGTGCGAAAATTACAATATTTGTTGTGAACATATAGGTTGCTGTGCTGTCGGCAAGGACGCCTGTTGCACCGAACATTGCACCGAAATAACGGAATGCGTCTGAAAGTGTATTTGTATCGAAAAGCACCCAGCCAAATACTGCAAGCAGGAAGGTATAAAGCGTACTGATTGGTGTGGGCAGCTTTTCAAGCACCTTGCCCCAGCCAAGACGTTCAATAATTATCAGCACGCCGAAATAAAGTCCCCACAAAATAAAGTTCCAGCTTGCGCCGTGCCAGAGACCTGTAAGTCCCCACACGATAAGCAGGTTGCGGAGGGTTTTGCCTTTGCCCTTACGGTTACCGCCGAGTGGAATATAGACATACTCACGGAACCAGGTGCCAAGGGTAATATGCCATCTGCGCCAGAATTCGCTTATACTTTTTGACATATACGGGTGGTCAAAGTTCTGTGGGAAATTGAAGCCAAGCATTTTGCCAAGACCTACTGCCATATCAGAATATCCTGAGAAGTCGAAATAAATCTGGAATGTAAATGCGAGAATACCAATCCAGGCAGTTGCTACACTGATTTCGCTGTAGTCCATAGCTTTAATCTGAGTCCATATAATACCGATATTGTTTGCAAGGAGTACCTTTTTTGCCAGTCCCTTGACAAACTTACCGATACCCTCGCTGATTTTGTTGATGTTTACGGTACGCTCATTGATTTCAGCTGCAACATCCTCATAACGTACAATCGGACCTGCAACAATCTGCGGGAAAAGTGTTACATAGGAAGTAAAGCCAATGAAGCTTTTCTGCACCTTGATATTACGCAGATAGAGGTCAATTGTATAGGACATTGACTGGAAGGTAAAGAACGAGATACCGATTGGAAGTGCAACTCTGTCCTCCGTTAAGCCGAAATCATAGATATTTTCGTTAATCCAGCGATTGACGAGGATAATCGGGTTAGTGATATCGCTCTTGAAGATTGAATTGATTGTATCAATAAAGAAGTCGCTGTACTTAAAAATAGCCAGCAGACCAACATTCATTATTACGGACACAAGCAGACAGATTGTACGCTTTTTCTGATTGTCGTCGTACTTTGCCATAAAGCGTCCTGCAAAGTAGTCAATTGCTGTGGAGAACAGCATTAAAATCATATAGAATGGCTCTCCCCAAGCGTAGAAAAAGAAGCCTGTAAGCAAAATAAGCAGGTTTCTTGCAGGGATTACAATCGGCTTTTTCTTTCCTGCATTGATTTTATCGGGAAGAAGAATATATATTATCATTACTATCGGGAGAAAGTAATATAGAAACGTTAAGCTTGAAAATACCATAATTTACGGGTTATCCGTTTGCTCCTCTCCGTTGTGTATTTTTTCGGCAAGAGCGAAAAACTCCTGCTTTGTCATAAGCGTATTGAGTATGTCGATTATTGCGGTTGATGACATTAATTCAGGCAGGTCAAGCTCGGCAAGAAGCTTTTTGCGGAGTGCAGAGGAATTCGGCATACCGCTGAAACCGCACTCATAAAAGTCAATTCTTGTAATCGGGTCGGGATTTTCGGGACGCTCCTCCGACTCGATACCTGCTTTTGCAAAGGCTTCAAGGATAAGATTTTTTTCAATTCCTTCGACACCAAGTTTGCCCTCTTTTGAAGGCTCGGACTTGCGCTTCTCCTTACCGAAAATATCGGGGATATAGACATTTGTTATGTTTCCGTTTTTAATTGCACCTTTAAGGAATGAGCGGATTTTAAAGCCTGCAGTATCGGAATCGGTCAGGATTATTATTCCCGTTGCGGCAGCATAATACCTTATAATTTTCAAAGTTTCCTTATCCTTGAAAATCTTAAAGCCGTTTGTGGGAATTATTACTGCGTCAATAATTGAGGAAAGCTTGATTTTGTCGTACTTCCCCTCTACTATGACGGCTTGTTTTATATGAAGCATAAGTGCATACCTTTCATCATCTTTTGAATGTGAGCATTTTTACAAGGGCTTCCTCCAGCAAAATCTGCGGAGAGGTTTTTGAGGATTTCATCAATGCGTCTGTATCTGCGAGAGTATTGATACACATTCTCAGGTGGGGCATTGATATTTTCTGCACGTCACGGAATGCGTTGTCCACTCGGAATTCCACGTTTTTTGCGTAGCCGAAATCTGCTTTTACGTCGGCAGGTCCTTTACGCACGGACATTGCTGTTCTTGCACGGTACATATCGAGAAGGTTGCCTGTAATTGTATACAAAATCACGATAGGCTCGATTTTTTCTTCAACAAGGTCATTGAACAAGCGCATTGCATTTTTTCTGTCCATTCGCATTATTGCTTTTGCAAGGTCAAAGGTTGTTGTTTCGATTTGCCTTGGGGAAAGCTGACGGATTATATCCATTGTTATTTCGTTGCCTTGTGCGTAGGCTGTAAGCTTGGCAACCTCGTTGGAAATAAGCATTGTATTGCAGGAACACTGTTCAGCGAGAAAACGTGCTGCATCACGGGAAATTCCGCAGCCTGCCTTTGATACGGCTGCCATAATTTCCTTTGCAAGGGTATCAGGAGTTTTAAGTGCAAAATTACATACGCTTCCGTTTTTGCTTACGGCATCCATAAGCTTTTTATTCTTGGTTGTGGGGTACTTCTTCCCGTCGGTAACGTCTACGGAAGTGTAATAGAAAATCAGCACTGTGCTTTCGGGGAGATTTTTTACAATATCCACAACCGTGTTAAGCTGGTCTGCGGTAAGCGTTTCAGCATTAAGGTCAGAAACTATGCAGCAGACGTAGTCCGCAAACATAGGAAGTGCTTCACAGGAGTCGGAAAGCAGTTCGATATCAAGGTTTTTTCCGTCAAAATTATGCAGATTGTAGGTTTCGTCGTCCTTGCTGACAAGACGTGCAGAAAGTGCCTTTGTATATTTTTCAACAGCAACCGCGTCTTTTCCGTAGAAATAATATGCACGGCTGTAGTTATTGTTTTTCACCGCAGTTTTAATATCATTTTCAGTTACAACAGCCATTGCTTTCTCTCCTATCTTATGATTTCAGAACGGATTTCTCCGTATTTATCAATTTCAAATTTTATGCTTTCCTCTGTGTACACGGCATTCGGCAAAGCATTTTCTTTCGGTGCTTCATTCATCACTACTGCCACATCTGAAGCAGGTTGATTTGTAAACGTCTTACCGCTGTAAAGCACGGCAACTTCACAGCTTTCGTTTTCAGCAATGTCGCTTTTTGATGTGCACAGCAAGAATTCATTTTCATCTGCATTAATCCTGACCGTGTCACTGAAAAATTCGATTTTATATCTGTCTGCGTCAAGTGTACTTCCGTCTGCATAAAAAATCATATTGTTATATTCTGTACTTACGAAATTTCTGTCGGCTTCAGGAACCATATATTTTTCAATTTCAAAGATGTCAAACTGTTTATCATATATAATCTGCGAAGAAACAACGTCCACATTCATAATTAGTGAATTTATTTTCCGTATGCCTGCACGGTTAAGATATTTCACGGCGTACTCCGCAGTTTTGCCTCCCTTTTTCAGGTCAATTACGCAGGCGGATTTGTTGTCGTGGATAACTGCGGAAACGGAAGTATTGTTCTTAATAATTGCAACAGTAAGCGTGTTATCGGACATATACTGCTGTACATTTACAAAGCATATTACTAAAGCAAACACGCTGACTATTACTGCGGAGGCGGTTTTCGTACTCCTGCAAAGGAACGAAGCAATTATGCCTGCTATCAATGCGGAGGCAATCAATACTGCTGTATTTTCATCGCCTAACGGAATGTAGGAAAAATGCAGACTTCCGATAAATTTTGAAATCAGCGAAACAGCTGCACAGCATATTTCGCATATTTTCAGCACGGGAATTGCTATTATCGGCAGTCCGCCTGTTATAGTAACGATTACTCCGCCTACAAGAATGAATTCACATATCGGCAGCAATATCAGGTTTGATACAGGTGATATTACGGAGACCTCGTCGAAAAAGAGTGCTGTCACGGGAAACACCACAATCATAACGCACAGCGATGAAATCAGCGATTCTGCGATTTTTCCCAAATGATACTCCTTACGGATATCCTTTATTATTTTCGGTGCAATTACACCTATTCCGAAAACGCCTGTTACCGACAGCAGGAATGATGCGTCCCTTACTGCAAAGGGTGATGTTATCGTAAGCAGGATTGCGGCTATTCCCAATGAATTGAAGGTATCTGCTTTACGTCGGAAAAGCTCTGCGCTGTACACGAGAAGTATCATTATTGCGGCACGGATTACCGAATTTGACATTCCTGCCAGTACCACAAAGCACAGCACGGGAACAACAAGCAGTCCGAAACGCAGGTACTTGTTCATAGGAATACGGGAAATTATCAGCCATATAAACGAACAGACAACTGACAGATGTACGCCCGAAACTGCCATAATATGCCCTATTCCTGCACGGTACATCAATGTTTTGTCCGAGCTTTCAAGTCCCGTTTTGTCGCCGAAAAGCATAGCGGTCATTATCCCGCTGTATCGGCTGTCCATATTTCTGTTGATTGTTGAGAGGATATAATCCCTGTATTTCAAAAGAGTTTTCTTGATTGAAAACCCGTTATTTTCTGTATAATTTAACTTATAAACCTTGCTTAAACGCAGGAATATTTCTTTAGATTTGTAGTAGGTTTTAGTGGGAAATTTATAGCTGTCCCTAAGCTCCTCGGCTTTCCCCAGCACGCTTACACTGTCACCGATTTCAACTGCATAGGTGTCGGTGTAGAAGCTTACATACGCTTCGGTATCGCCGTTGATTATGCCCTTGATTATATATGATGATTTATCACCGTCGTACACGCTTACATCGGTTACTGTGCCTTTGATTTCCACGTCGTAACCGTCGTACTTGATTACATTCTGATACACTGTCAAGTCATACAAGCTATAGAGCATAAGTGCTGCTGCGGCACTGAATGAACAGACCGTGAATTTCACGGATTTACTTCTGAAAATAGTCACTGAAAGAATTGCTGCAGCTAAAATTGCTGCTGACAGGCACAAGTTAATTCTGTATGTAAAAAATGATGCGAAAAACAGCCCTATAAGATAAGATGCACCTATATAAGCCATTTTCCGCACCATAAAAGGTCAGCCCCTTTGATTTACTTAGCCCATTGTTTCGTTGAGCTTTCTTCCGCCGAGAATGTGGAAGTGGAGATGCTTAACGCTCTGACAGCCGTTTTCACCGATGTTTGTTGCAACACGGTAGCCGTCCTCGGCAATGCCCTGCTCCTTGGCAATCTTTGCAGCTGCTTCAAAAATGTGAGCAACATATGCAGAGTTTTCAGCTGTAATTTCAGCTGCGCTTGCGATATGAGTCTTTGGCACTACGAGAATATGGACGGGAGCAAGAGGATTTATGTCCTTGAATGCGTACACGAATTCGTCCTCGTACACCTTTGTACTTGGGATTTCCCCAGCAATGATTTTACAGAAAAGACAATCAGACATTTTCATTTCCTCCCGATTACTTTACAAATTCAGCAACAATTCCGCTTACTGCTGCGATTGCTTCTGCTGCCTTGGAAGCGTCGCCCATACCAGCCATAGCACTGTCAGGACGTCCGCCGCCCTTACCGCCTGTGAGTGCGGAAACCTTCTGGACAATCTTACCTGCGTGTGCACCGTTTGCAACAGCATCCTTACCGCAAGCACAAATGATTGAGCCGCCGTTTTCGTTTGTTGCTGCGATTACTGCAACAGCGTCGGAAGCCTTGTCCTTAATCTGGTCGCCCATTGTTCTGAGAACGTCAGGCTTTGTATTTTCGAGAACAGCTGTGATAACCTTAACGGGGCCAACTGTTTCAGCGTTATTGAAAAGTGAGTCAAGCTGAGAAGCGGCAATCTTGCTCTTGAGTTCGGAGATTTCCTTTTCGAGAGCCTTAACCTCGCCAGCCACAGCGTTACACTTGGAAACAAGTTCTGTAGCATTTGGTGCCTTTACAGCCTGTGCTGCACTTGTGATTGTTGTCTTATACTCGTCGATGAGAGCGAGAACACCTGCGCCTGTTACAGCTTCAATACGTCTTACGCCAGCTGCTACGGAGTTTTCGGAAAGAATTTTGAACAGACCAAGCTTGGAAGTGTTATCAACGTGTGTACCGCCGCAGAATTCGATTGATACGCCATCAACATTTACAACACGAACTACGTCGCCGTACTTTTCACCGAACAGAGCCATAGCGCCGAGCTTTCTCGCTTCTTCGATAGGCATTTCTGTCATTGTAACTGTGATTGCGTCGAGGATATTCTTATTGATGATAGCTTCGATTTTCTTTAACTCGTCAGCTGTTACAGCTTCGAAGTGGGAGAAGTCGAAACGTACTCTTTCGTCGTTTACAAGCTGACCTGCCTGGTGAACGTGGTCACCAAGAACTGTACGGAGTGCAGCCTGGAGAAGGTGTGCAGCGGTATGGTTACGCATTACAGCTGCTCTTGTTTCAGGGTTAACCTTTGCAGTAACATCTGCACCAGTTGTAAAGCCGCCGCTTGTTACTTCACAATCACATACGAACTGACCTCCTGTAAGCTTCTGTGTATCGAGGACTTCCATAACGTTGCCGTTGCTTTCGATTGTACCCTTATCGCCTACCTGTCCGCCGCTTTCAGCGTAGAAAGGAGTTGTTTCGAGGAGAACTGTTACTCTGTCGCCTTCTTCGCACATATCAGCAGCTTCGCCGTTCTTAATCATAGCGAGGAGCTTTGTTTCGGCTGTAAGGTCTGTATAGCCCACAAACTTTGTTGTGTACTGTGTGAGAACGCTTGCTGTAGCGTCGTCCCAGCCACCGCCGAGCTTTCTGTTTTCACGTGCGGTCTGCTTCTGTATCTTCATACATTCCTGGAACTTTTCTTCGTCAACGGAGATACCCTTTTCGCCGCAGATTTCCTTTGTCAGGTCAAGCGGGAAGCCGTAAGTATCGTGAAGCTTGAATGCTTCATCGCCGCCGAGAATCATCTCGCCGCCCTTAGCTTCGATATCTGCAATATACTGGTCGAGAATCTGAGAGCCCTTGTCAACTGTCTTTGCAAAAGCTTCTTCTTCCTTCTTGATTACTGTCTTGATGTAGTCACGCTTACCGTCGAGTTCAGGGTAAGCACAGACATTTTCGTTGATAACCGTATCAACAACTTCATAGAGGAAAGGCTTGTTTGTGCCGAGAATTCTGCCGTGTCTTGCTGCTCTTCTGAGGAGTCTGCGGAGAACGTAGCCGCGTCCTTCGTTTGAAGGCATTACACCGTCGCCGACCATAAAGGTTGTGCTTCTGATGTGGTCAGTGATAACACGGATAGAGATATCTTCCTTAGCGTCAGCCTTATATGTTTTGCCTGTAAGCTCGGAAATTTTCTTCATAATGTTCTGAACGGTGTCAACTTCAAAGAGGTTGTCAACGTCCTGCATTACGCAGGCAAGTCTTTCAAGACCCATACCTGTGTCGATGTTCTTTGTAGCAAGCTGTGTGTAGTTGCCGTGACCGTCGTTATCAAACTGTGTGAAAACGTTGTTCCAGATTTCGATAATTCTGTCGCAGTCGGAAGCCTGTTCGAAGTTCTCGAAAGGACCGTACTTCTCGCCTCTGTCGAAGTGGATTTCGGAGCAAGGACCGCAAGGACCGCTGCCGTGTTCCCAGAAGTTATCCTTCTTGCCAAGCTTTATAATTCTGTCGCGTGGCACACCTACTTCTGTTGCCCAGATTTCGCCTGCTTCATCGTCTTCCTCGTAAATTGTAACCCAGAGTCTGTCCTCAGGGATTTCAAGTGTCTTTGTGAGGTACTCCCAAGCCCAGGCAATTGCTTCGTGCTTGAAGTAGTCACCAAAGGAGAAGTTACCGAGCATTTCAAAGTAAGTACCGTGACGAGCTGTTTTACCAACGTTCTCAATGTCAGGTGTACGGATACACTTCTGACAGGTTGTTACTCTGTGGCAAGGCGGTTCTTCGATGCCCTGAAAATACTTTTTAAGCGGTGTCATACCTGCATTGATAAGCAGGATAGAGTTGTCGCCCTGTGGTACGAGAGGAGCAGAGTCCATTCTGAGGTGTCCCTTGCTCTCGAAGAATTTAAGATAGCTTTCACGCAGGTCGTTAAGTCCTGTCCATTTCATTTTCAAAACTTCCTTTCAAAGGTAAATTACGTATTAGTCCTCGTCTTCTTCATCAGGCATATCCCAGTTGTGGTATACCTTCTGAACGTCGTCGTTGTCCTCGAGGTGTTCAAGGAGAAGGTTCATCTTCTTGATGGAGTCCTCGTCTGTAAGCTCTGTATATGTTGCAGGAATCATTTCGATATCAGCGGAAACGAGCTTGTAGCCCTTATCTGTGAGGGCATCTCTTACAGCTGCAAAATCAGCAGGCTCTGTTTCGATTTCAATCATATCGTCTTCCATTGTGAAGTCGGAAGCACCTGCATCGAACACGTCTTCCATAACTGTATCCTCGTCCTTGCCGTCAGCTTCAGCAACAATAATACCCTTGCTGGAGAACATAAAGGATACACAGCCTGTTGTACCGAGGTTACCGCCGAACTTGTCGAAGTAGTGACGAACGTCACCTGCTGTACGGTTCTTGTTATCTGTAAGTGTTTCAACAATTACAGCAACGCCGTTAGGACCGTAACCCTCATAAACGTTAGCTTCGTAGTTTGTCTTATCAGCGCCGCCTGCTGCCTTCTTGATTACACGGTCAATGTTATCGTTAGGAACGTTGTTTGCCTTAGCCTTTGCGATAAGGTCACGGAGCTTTGCGGTGTTGTTGGGGTCAGCGCCGCCTTCCTTTACGCAAACAGTGATTTCACGTCCGATTTTGGTGAAAATCTTAGCCTTTGCGCCGTCTGTAGCTTCCTTTTTTCTCTTGATATTGTTCCATTTGGAATGTCCTGACATAATAAAACTCTCCTTCAAATTATATAAAAAATTTATTTTACTTTAAAAACATTCTGCGGTATACCGCAGACTTTGTTTCTATTGGTTCGCCGTGACCGAAGAAAATTCTTTCGGTTTTCAGCTTCTTGATTTTCTCAAGTGACGCCCTTGCAGCTTTCGGACTTTCGCAGATTGCAGGGAATGCAGGTGCTATGTAATTCATTGCCGCATCACCGAGGTACAAATCCGTACTATTCATAAATCCGAATGAGCCTTTGGTATGTCCGTCAAGCTTGATTGCTTTGCAGTCTGCACCGAAATCCTTGCCAAGCTCCATACCGTCCTCAAGGTAAATACTTACCTCAAACAGCTCAAACCTTTGGCTCATTGTCTTTTTAGAAAGTGCGGCAACAACCTTTCCTGCTGCACCTACTGAATAAAAGTGTCTGCAAAGGTTATCCTCGGCAAGCAATTCATCATCCTTGCTCATCGCAATCGGTGCACCGTACAATTCCGAAAAATAAGCGGCGTTGCCGATATGGTCGTTGTGACCGTGGGTAAGCACGATAAGCTTCACGTTGTAGTTGAGAAGCCAGGTTTCAATTTCATCACGGTACTTCGGAATACCCGTATCAACGAGGATATCGCCGTCCGTGCCCCTGATTATGTAACAGTTGGTGTTATCACAGTTGATGAGATTAACATTATCTAAATTCATATCAGCTTTCCTCGTTTGCCAAATTAACATTATACCATATAATGTCGAACAATTCAACTATTCTTTCTGACTTTCCCGTAAGGTGGAGATACCCGAAAAGAGTTTCCAGAGCGGTTGCACGTCTGTACTCCACGGGATTGGAACTTTTCGGCACGGTATTGCCTGTTGCGTTGCGTCCGCGCTTGAAAACAGCTTCTTCTTCCTCTGTCAGATATGGCATTATCACATCAACAGCCTTTGACTGATATGCTGCACGGACTCTTTCAACAGCTTCCTTATGAAGCTTCTTCACGGGCATATTTGCCGTAAGCACAATTTTTTCACGGACAAGCTGCTCATACACTGCATCTCCGAGAAATGCAAGTGTAAGAGGGCTGTACTGGTTAGCACGCTGAATATCTATATCAAACACTTCCTTGTCTTATGACTGACTTAACACATAAACATAAGCGTAAATGCTGTCCTCGTTACCGTTCTGATAACGTTTCATAGCTCTTTGAGCAGGAAAAATGATGGTGCCGTTATCAAGCTGAACCGCAATATTAACCTCGCCCATCGGGTCATTATCATCGGTAATCCACTTGCCGCCATAAAGCTTTATAACCGTTTCACCAATGTAAGCTGCAATTGAGAAAATTATATTTCCCCTTCTTTCGGGTGTAATAATACCGCCTGCTCCGCTTTGTTCATCAAAAAAGCGGTCTATTTCCTTCATACTTTCGAGGGTATAGTCTGCATTGTATCCCGAAGTATTAAGTGCAGTAACAATCCAGGCACAGGCAGAATGAATATCATCTTCAAGAGTTGGTTTTTTCTTACCCATAAGCTTATCCAGCAATCCCATAAAAATGCTCCTTTACATCAAAATACAAAGTCAAATTCAAAGCCGAAGATATTGACCGTATCTCCCTCATCAATGCCCATACGCTCAAGTTCGTCGATAATACCGCTGTTGCGGAGAACACGCTGGAAATACTGGAGAGAGGAATAGTCATCCATATCCACGGTACGCATAATATTTTCAAGCCAAACAGCTTCGACGTAGTAAACGCCGTCGTCGCCTCTTGTGATTTCGAATTTCTCGCCCATTCCTGCACGCTCATCAAGCTCCTGCTGAGTGAGAGGTTCAGCCTCGTACTCTCTGATTGGAGGAAGCTTGTCCAGCTCAGCTGTGATTGCGTTAACAAGCTGTTTTGTGCCCTGTGTTGTTGCGGCGGAAATTTCAAAGAATTCAAGTCCCTGGTCGGTTACATACTGCCTGAATGCTTCAATCTGCTCAGGAGTTGCCATATCGCATTTATTTGCGGCAACAATCTGCGGACGTTCAGCCAAATCCTCACTGAAATTGGCAAGCTCACGGTTGATGATTTCGAAGTCCTCAACGGGGTCTCTGCCCTCAATACCCGATACATCAACGACGTGCACAATAAGTCGGCAGCGTTCAACGTGGCGGAGGAATTCGTGTCCCAGACCTACACCGTCACTTGCACCCTCGATAAGTCCTGGGATATCTGCCATTACGAAGGACTTACCTTCTTCAACCTTAACAACGCCGAGAACAGGTGTCAGGGTTGTAAAGTGGTAGTTGGCAATCTTTGGCTTTGCCGCTGAAACAACTGAAATAAGCGTGGATTTACCGACATTCGGGAAGCCTACAAGACCAACATCGGCAATAAGCTTCAATTCGAGAGTTACCTCGTATTCTTCACCAAGGAAGCCAGGCTTTGCAAACTTCGGGATTTGTCTTGTCGGTGTGGCAAAACGAGCGTTGCCCTTACCGCCCTTGCCGCCCTTTGCAAGAATTTTCGGCTCGTCACCAGACATATCAGCCATAATTCTGCCTGTCTGAGCGTCACGGATAATCGTGCCCCTTGGAACACGGATTACAAGGTCAGGAGAGTTCTTGCCTGTACGGTTACCACCCGAACCATTCTCGCCTCGCTGTGCGATATATTTTCTTTTGTAGCGGAAGTCTTCGAGAGTTGAGAAGTTATCGTCAACCTGAAAAACGATATCGCCGCCCTTGCCGCCGTCACCGCCGTCAGGACCGCCTGCCGCTACATATTTTTCACGGTGGAACGAAACGGCACCGTCGCCGCCGTCACCTGCTTTTATCTTAATTTTCGCTTTATCTACAAACATTTTATAATCATTTTCCCGACAGGGAAAATGCACTCCTTTCCGTATGTTTAAAACAACGCAAGGTTGTCTGGGTTTCGCTTGCGAAATTCTGCACGGCAGTGCAGAAAACAAAACTCGGGTCTGAAATTTTTCAGACTTGCCTCTTTCTTAAGTTTGGTTACAAAATACCCATAATATTATACCACAAAAGATTTGCAACTGCAATATATAATTAGAAAAAATCGCCTGTTTATGCAGATTTTTGGGTAAAAAATATCCCTCTCGGGGTGGAGAGGGATAGAATTATTTCAACTTATCAATATAAAAATCCAGCAAATCAAATATCCAGTCTTTCACATTGCTAAATTTATAGCCAAGCGATTCTGCTTTTTCTGTATTTATGCTGTATTCGGTTTCACCGTTGTATGGTGCAATCTCTCCGTCAGAAGCAAGAATTGCTTTTGCTCCTGTCTTTTCTTCAACATAGGCAATTACTTCTCTGAGGGAAATTGTACCGTTTGAACAGCCGTTTATTGCACCTGAAAAATCCTGTTCAGCAAGGAAAGCCATAAACTCCCCTGCTTCATCTGAACGGATATATCCCATCTGGCAATCAAGATTGTCAACGTACATAGGAATTGATTTTACGACGTGCTCAACATAAAAATACAATCTGTTTGTGTAATCATCCGTACCAACAACATAAGGACAACGAACGGCAATCCAGTTTGTATCGCTATACACTTGTGACAGAGCACATTCAGCCTGTCTTTTAACCTCGTCATACGGGAAATCAGGTCTGTTGCACCAAACAAGCTTCTTATTGTTTCCGTCAAACTCATTTTCCTTTGTATCAATATGCTTTGGCTCATACACAGCGGTGCTTGACATATGGATAAGCTTATCACAATTTACAACGTCCATAAGATATTTTACGTCATTGGAACAATATGCGATTTTATCAATTACTACGTCGTAATGCTTGCCTGCAAGTGCACTTTTTAAACTTTCGGGATTTGTTCTGTCGAGTATTATTCGTATTACGTTGTCACCGAAATTATCTGCGGTTGTACCTCTTGTTGCAATGGTAATGTTATGACCCTTTTTAAGCAACGCGTTGACCATATGCACGCCGAAAAATCTTGTTCCACCGATTACGAGAATGTTCATTTTGGTGACCTCCTGTCACTTTTCTAAATTATACACCATAATTGCTTCATCATTTTGGTCCTCAAAAACATAAATACGTTGACAATCAGGACATTTCCAAACATCATATTTGGGAAGCGGAATATTCAACGGAGAGATAGTTTCGCAATCCATTATTTTGTCCCACTCTTCATCTGTATAAACTTTTAAAGATACATTGTTTGGACAAGCTGAATTTGACAGCGTTGCTCCACATCTGCATACCATCCTTGCCATATAAGCCACCTCATTTTGCTATAAAAATAAAAGCACCGTCCAAGACGATGCTTTTATTTTGGCGGAGAAGGAGGGATTCGAACCCTCGATGAGCTATTAACCCATACACGAGTTCCAGTCGTGCGCCATAAACCGGACTAGGCGACTTCTCCATTTATTGTATCGCATCTCTCAGCGACTTAATTATTATATCAGATGTTTTTACATTTGTCAAGTCTTTTTTGCAAAAAAGTTTTATTTTTTTCTAATTATGTAAAAACGGCTTCCAACCGTAATTGGAAGCCGTTTGGATAGATTAAACTGTTGCAGGTGCTGTATGCTCTGCAGTTTCGTTCTTGACAACCTGTGTATTATTGTAAACGTCCATACCTGTACCAGCAGGGATGAGCTTACCGATAATAACATTTTCCTTGAGACCCTGGAGATAGTCGCTCTTACCCTTGATTGCTGCGTCGGTAAGTGCTCTTGTTGTCTCCTGGAAGGAAGCTGCGGACAGGAAGCTGTCGGAATTGGACGAAGCCTTTGTGATACCCTGAAGAACAGGGAGTGTTGTAACAAGTGTAATACCTGTTTCACCTGCGTCAATTCTTGCCTGAAGCTCTGCGTTAATCTGGTCAATTTCACGCTTATCAACGAGCGAACCCGGGAGCAGATAGCTTGAACCGCTCTCATCAACCTTAACCTTACGGAGCATCTGACGAACGATAACTTCGATATGTCTGTCGTTGATATCAACACCCTGCTGACGATAGGTCTTCTGAACTTCTGTGATGATATAGTTCTGAACAGCCTGCTGACCGTTAACTGCGAGGATATCGCCTGGGTTGATAGCACCTTCTGTAAGCGGTGCACCTGCTTCAACCGTGTCGCCCTCGTGAACCTTAATCTTGAAGCCGTAAGGAACAGGATAGTATTCCTCTGTGCCTGTTTCAGCATTTGTGATGATAACGTTTCTGATTTTCTTGATTTCTTCCATACGGACTGTACCGCTGATGCGTGCGATAATGGACGCATTCTTCGGACGGCGGCTTTCAAAGAGTTCTTCAACTCTTGGAAGACCCTGTGTGATATCTTCTGCGGAAGCGATACCACCGGTATGGAACGTTCTCATTGTAAGCTGTGTACCAGGCTCACCGATGGACTGAGCAGCGATTACGCCGACAGCTTCACCGACAGCAACGAGGTTGCCGTTTGCGAGGTTTGCACCGTAACACTTAGCACATACACCGTGCTTAGCCTTACAATTGAGTACAGAACGGATTTTAACCTTTTCGACGCCGCTGTCAACAACCTTCTGAGCATCAATCTCGTTCATAAGCTTGTTATGGCTCATAATAAGGTCGCCTGTATTCGGGTCACGGAGGTCTTCCATAAGGTAACGGCCAACGAGACGCTCCTTGAGAGGCTCAATCATTTCGTTACCATTCTTGATTGTATAAACTTCGATACCCTCGTTTGTACCGCAGTCCTCCTCACGGATGATGACATCCTGAGAAACGTCTACGAGACGACGTGTAAGGTAACCGGAGTCGGCAGTACGGAGCGCTGTATCGGCAAGACCCTTACGAGCACCACGGGAGGAGATGAAATATTCGAGGATGTTAAGACCTTCACGGTAGTTAGCACGAATAGGCATCTCGATTGTGGAACCTGAAGTATTTGCGATAAGTCCACGCATACCTGCCAGCTGACGAATCTGGTTGATACTACCACGGGCACCGGAGTCAGCCATCATAAAGATTGGGTTGTACTTGTCAAGACCATCCTTAAGGGCAACTGTTACCTCATCGGTAGCTGCATTCCAGATATCGATAAAGCGTGTAGACTTTTCAGCAGCGGAAATGAAGCCGCGCTTATAAAGCTTATTGATTTTTTCAACCTTTGCATCTGCGTTTGCAAGGATATCCTTCTTAGCTTCAGGAATTTCAGCATCACATACAGCAACGGTAATTGCAGCTCTTGTAGAGAACTTATATCCGAGTGCCTTGATATCGTCAAGAACTTCAGCAGTTTTAGCTGTACCGTGGATACGGATACAACGGTCAACGATATCGGAGAGCTGACCCTTCTTAACGAGGAAGTCAACTTCGAGGTCGAACTGCTTATCGGAATTTGTTCTGTCAACATAGCCAAGGTTCTGAGGAATCTTTTCGTTGAAGATAATTCTTCCGACTGTACATTCAATCAGCTTGGAAACTGTTCTTCCGCCGATATCCTTGGAGATACGAACCTTGATTGGTGCGTGAATGGAAACTACACCCTCATTGTAAGCCATAAGTGCTTCGTTTACATCACGGAATACCTTTCCTCCGCCCTTTTCAAGATACTGACCGTTCTCGTCCTTTTCTTCCTTCTTCATTGTGAGGTAGTAGGAACCGAGAACCATATCCTGTGAAGGAACTGCAACAGGACGTCCGTCGGAAGGCTTGAGGAGGTTGTTTGCAGCAAGCATAAGGAAGCGTGCTTCAGCCTGTGCTTCTGCGGAAAGAGGAAGGTGAACAGCCATCTGGTCACCGTCGAAGTCAGCGTTGAACGCTGTACATACCAGTGGGTGAAGCTTGATAGCTCTGCCTTCTACGAGGATTGGCTCAAACGCCTGAATACCGAGTCTGTGAAGCGTAGGGGCACGGTTAAGGAATACAGGGTGGTCCTTAATTACGTTTTCGAGTGCATCCCACACATCATTTTCAGCTCTGTCCACCTTTTTACGGGCAGACTTGATATTTGTAGCCTTGCCTGTATCAACAAGGCGCTTCATAACAAAAGGCTTGAAGAGTTCGAGTGCCATTTCCTTAGGGAGACCGCACTGGAACATCTTGAGTTCAGGACCAACTACGATAACGGAACGGCCTGAGTAGTCAACACGCTTACCGAGGAGGTTCTGACGGAAACGTCCCTGCTTACCCTTGAGCATATCGGAAAGAGACTTGAGGGCACGGTTGTTAGGACCTGTAACAGGTCTGCCGTGTCTGCCGTTGTCGATAAGTGCGTCAACAGCTTCCTGAAGCATTCTCTTTTCGTTTCTGATGATGATATCAGGAGCTTCGAGTTCAAGCATTTTCTTGAGACGGTTATTTCTGTTGATAACACGTCTGTAGAGGTCGTTAAGGTCGGAAGTAGCATATCTGCCGCCGTCCAGCATAACCATAGGACGGATATCGGGAGGAATAACAGGAACTACATCGAGAACCATCCACTCAGGCTTATTGCCTGAAATACGGAATGCTTCGATGATTTCAAGTCTCTTGAGGAGCTTGATTTTCTTCTGTCCAGGAGGAAGCTCTGCAAGCTCGGATTTAAGCTCGTTTGCAGCTGCCACAAGGTTATTTGTCCAGTTTTCCTTATCAGCGATTTCATTGTATTCGCCGTTTGCATTTGCAGCTTCAAGGTTCTCAAAGAAAATCTTTTCGATATACTGAGAGCCTGTTTCAACTGTAATGAAAGCACCCTGTTCCTCAGCCTGTCTTCTGTTGAACGGAACAATTTCTTCGGTATAGGTTGTTCTGGAAACAACATCACCGATATTGTAATTCTCGTTCTCGGCATTGTCGGAAATTACATAGTAACGCTTAGCGAGGAAGTCCTTGATCTGATCCTCGTCGATACCTGTAACCTTAGCGAATTCGTTAAGGTGCTGCATAATATAGGTGTCATATCTGTCAGGGTTATACTCATCGAGGAGTTCCTTGATAGCTTCTGCACCCATTTCAGCAACAAAATCGTCCTCGTACTTTTCACGCATATCTGCGTATTCCTTTTCAGTAAGCAGCTGCTTCTTTACGAGTTCGGTGTTACCTGAATCGATAACGATATACTTTGTGAAGTAAAGAACTTCTTCAAGGCGCTTCTGAGATACTTCGATAACCTGACCGATTCTGGAAGGTGTACCCTTGAAGTACCAGATGTGGGAAACAGGAGCAGCAAGCTCAATGTGACCCATACGCTCACGACGAACCTTTGCGCGTGTTACTTCAACGCCGCAGCGGTCGCAGACCTTGCCCTTGAAGCGGATTTTCTTATACTTACCGCAGTGACACTCCCAGTCCTTCTGAGGTCCAAAGATTCTTTCACAGAAAAGACCATCACGCTCAGGCTTCTGGGTTCTGTAGTTTATTGTTTCAGGTCTTTCAACCACACCGTGAGACCATTTTCTGATCTGCTCAGGGGACGCAAGACCGATTTTTATAGATTCAAAAGTATTGAATTCCAAATATAACACTCCTTTAAACTGTTGTTTCAATGAGAAGCGATGTTCCGTCCCGATTTTCACGGGACAGAACCGAGTGTATTAATCATCAGATAAGGTCGTCTTCGTCGTCGAAGGAGTAATCTTCTTCGTCCTCATCGTCACCGTCATAATCACCGTAATCGTCATCTTCGCCGTCTTCCAGCGAGAAGCCGTCATCGAAATCGCCTTCTTCAACGATTGCGTCCATATCATCTGCGTCTGAAACAGGAGGTGGAATAATATCGTCGTCGTCCTCAAATGTCTGCTTGAGGTCGATTTCCTCTTCATTTTCGTCAAGAACCTTAACATCAAGACAGAGGGACTGGAGTTCCTTGATGAGTACCTTGAAGGACTCAGGGATACCAGGCTTAGGAACGTTCTGACCCTTAACGATTGCCTCGTAGGTCTTTACACGTCCTACAGTATCATCAGACTTGACTGTAAGGATTTCCTGAAGTGTATATGCAGCACCGTAAGCTTCCAGTGCCCAAACTTCCATTTCACCGAAACGCTGACCGCCGAACTGAGCCTTACCGCCGAGAGGCTGCTGTGTAACCAGTGAGTAAGGACCAACGGAACGTGCGTGAATCTTATCGTCAACGAGGTGGTGGAGTTTGAGGTAATACATATAGCCAACGGTTACAGGGTTATCAAACTTATCGCCTGTACGTCCGTCGTAAAGAATGGTCTTACCGTCTTCTCTCATACCTGCTGCCTTGAAGCACTCACGGATATCATCTTCGTGTGCGCCGTCAAATACAGGAGTCATAATCTTCCAGCCGAGCTTCTTAGCCGCCATACCGAGGTGAACCTCAAGAACCTGACCGATGTTCATACGGGAAGGTACGCCCAGAGGGTTAAGAACGATATCAAGCGGTGTACCGTCAGGAAGGAACGGCATATCTTCGGATTTAAGGATACGGGAAACGACACCCTTGTTACCGTGACGACCAGCCATCTTATCGCCGACAGAAATCTTACGCTTCTGAGCGATGTAGCAGCGGACGAGCATATTTACGCCGGGAGCAAGCTCCTCGGAGTTTTCTCTTGTAAATACCTTAACATCAACGATAACGCCAGCCTCACCGTGAGGAACTTTAAGGGAGTTATCACGAACTTCTCTTGCCTTTTCACCGAAAATTGCACGGAGAAGTCTTTCTTCGGCTGTAAGCTCGGTTTCACCCTTAGGTGTAACCTTACCAACGAGGATATCGCCTGCACGAACCTCAGCACCGATACGGATAATACCGCGGTCGTCAAGGTCCTTGAGAGCGTCTTCACCGACATTAGGAATGTCGCGTGTGATTTCCTCAGGTCCGAGCTTTGTATCACGGGATTCAATCTCATATTCTTCAATATGGATAGAGGTGTACATATCTTCACGAACAACACGTTCATTAAGGAGAACGGCGTCCTCGTAGTTGTAGCCTTCCCAGGTCATAAAGCCGATGAGAGCGTTCTTACCGATAGAAATTTCGCCGTTGCAGGTAGCAGGACCGTCGGCAAGAACCTGTCCAACGTGTATCTCTTCACCCTTGTCAACGATAGGACGCTGGTTTACACAAGTACCCTGGTTGGAACGCTTGAACTTTGTAAGCTTATAAGTGTGTGTTGCGCCTGTGCCTTCCTTGATGACAACTTCGTCAGCGGAAACACGTTCAACAACACCGTCGTGCTTGGAAACAACACATACGCCTGAGTCAACAGCAGACTTATACTCCATACCTGTACCAACGATAGGTGATTCGGTTTTGAGGAGCGGAACAGCCTGACGCTGCATGTTCGCACCCATAAGGGCACGGTTTGCGTCGTCGTTTTCAAGGAACGGAATCATCGCAGTAGCGATGGAAACTACCATCTTAGGAGAAACGTCCATATAATCGATACGTTCACGTTCACATTCGAGAATCTGGTCACGGTAACGTGCATTAACGATAGGACGTGCAAACTTACCGTCTTCTGTAAGAGGTTCGTTCGCCTGAGCAACTGTAAAGTTATCTTCAACGTCAGCTGTCATATAAACAACTTCATCAGTTACAACACCTGTTGCCTTATCAACCTTTCTGTATGGAGCTTCGATAAAGCCGTACTCATTGATACGCGCAAAGGAAGCGAGGTAAGAGATAAGACCGATGTTAGGTCCTTCAGGGGTTTCGATAGGACACATTCTTCCGTAGTGGGAGTAGTGTACGTCACGAACTTCGAATCCGGCACGGTCACGGGAAAGACCGCCTGGACCGAGGGCTGAAAGACGTCTTTTATGTGTAAGCTCTGCAAGAGGGTTTGTCTGATCCATAAACTGTGAAAGCGGTGATGAACCAAAGAATTCCTTGATTGCAGCAGTAATTGGTCTGATATTGATAAGAGCCTGCGGAGTGATGGAATCCATATCCTGAGTCTGGATATTCATTCTTTCACGGATAACTCTTTCCATACGGGAGAAGCCGATTCTGAACTGGTTCTGAAGAAGTTCGCCGACAGAACGGATTCTTCTGTTGCCGAGGTGGTCGATATCGTCGACAAGCCCTACACCTTCGCAAAGGTTAATGAAGTAGCTGATTGTAGCATAGATATCGTCAAGGATAATATGCTTAGGAACGAGTTCCTCAGCACGGGACTTGATCATTTCCTCAAGCTCTTCCTTATCGGAAGCAGTTTCGAGGATTTCCTTGAGAACCTTGAAGTATACCTTTTCGTTGATACCGTACTTTTCAGGGTCAAAATCAACGTAAGGAGCCATATCAACCATACGGTTGCCGAGAACCTTTACTTCACGCTCTTCAATGCTGTGAGATGTTTCGCCTGTAGGTGTTGTGAAGGTTTCCTTATGTTCAACACGGAGCCATACTTCGCCTACACCTGCCTGCTCGATTTCCATAGCCTTATCGTAAGTGATAAGGTCACCCTCGTCAGCCATAATTTCGCCTGTAAGAGGGTTGGCAACAGGTCTTGAGAGATAGTGTCCCGAAATTCTTGAGCCTACGCCAAGCTTCTTGTTATACTTGTAACGTCCGAAGCGTGCAAGGTCATATCTCTTTGCGTCAAAGAAAAGACCGTTGAGGTGATTTTCCGCACTTTCAACCGTAGGAGGTTCACCCGGACGAAGCTTCTTATATACTTCAAGAAGAGCTTCTTCTCTGTTCTTTGTAGTATCCTTCTGAAGAATTGTCTGGTTAAGACGCTCGTCTGTACCGAAAATTTCTTCGATTTCAACATCAGTACCGCAGCCGAGGGAACGGATAAATGTTGTAAGAGGAATTTTTCTGTTTTTATCAATTCTTACATAAGCAACATCGTTTGAGTCCATTTCGTACTCAAGCCATGCACCTCTGTTAGGGATAACAGTTGCTTTAAAAAGGTCCTTACCGGTCTTATCCTTTTCAAATGAGTAGTAAACACCGGGAGAACGAACGAGCTGTGATACGATAACACGCTCAGCACCGTTGATTACGAACGTACCGCTGTCTGTCATAAGCGGGAAATCGCCCATAAACACTTCATTTTCTTTTACTACACCTGTTTCCTTGTTCCAGAGAGTAGCCTTTACTCTCAGCGGAGCAGCATAAGTAACATCACGTTCCTTACACTCTGCAACGGAATACTTAGGTGTGTCGTCGATGGAATAGTCCACAAAGTTAAGCACGAGATTACCGTTGTAATCTGTAATTGCCGCAACATCGCGGAATACTTCTTTAAGTCCCTCCTCCAGAAACCATTTGTAGGAATTTTTCTGCACCTCGATAAGGTTCGGCATTTCGAGAGCTTCATTAATCTTACTGAAACTCATTCTCGTCGTTTTACCGAGCTGCACCGGCTTGACATTCACCATAGGCGGGTCCCTCCTTATTTTTTTGCGGGGATAGAACATCTTCCGAAAATATTTTTTCGGAGTTATTGCAATCTTAAAAGTAATGTGTTATACTATATATAACGTCAAAACGGCATAAGATTACATTATGATACAGTATATTATTATACAACAATATTCAAGCGTTGTCAAGGATTTTTCCACGATTTATTAGATTTATTAAAAATAACCGTATTCGAAGCAAAAACGAATACGGTTATTTTTTATTTTATACAAAAAACACAATATTTTGTGTTATATTTTATTATCCGCCCCAATATTTACGGTCGAGGCTTCTGAACTGTACAGCCTGAGCGATATGAGCCTTGTCGATTACTTCCGAGCCGTTCATATCGGCAATTGTTCTTGCAACCTTCAATATACGGTCATACGCACGTGCGGAAAGTCCCATCTTCTCAAACACGTTTTTCAGCGTTTCCTTTGCCCTGTCGGTCATTACGCACACATCTGCAAGCATATCCGAGGTAATTCTCGCATTGCAGGTAACCTTTGTACCCTTAAAGCGTTCATTCTGTATTTCTCTTGCAGCCTGAACACGTTCTCTTATCTGTGCGGAGCTTTCCTCTTTGGCTGTGGAAGAAATATGCTCAAACTCAACAGGCGGAACTTCAACGTGTATATCAAATCGGTCAAGGAGAGGGCCGCTTATTTTTGAGAGATATGCAGAAACCTGCTTCTGCGAACAGGTGCATTTTCTCGTGGGGTGTCCGTAATATCCGCAGGGACAGGGGTTCATTGCGGCAACAAGCATAAAGCTGCACGGATATGTAATAGCACCTGCTGCACGAGAAATCGTAACCTGCTGGTCTTCAAGGGGCTGACGGAGGATTTCAAGTGCAGGTCTCTGAAATTCGGCAAGCTCGTCCAGAAACAGCATACCGTTATGTGCAAGTGATATTTCCCCGGGACGCGGAATTGTTCCTCCACCCGCAAGTCCTGCCGAAGAAATTGTATGGTGGGGACTTCTGAAAGGGCGTGCTGTAACGAGCGGGTGCTCCTTATTTACAAGTCCCGAAACCGAATGGACGTTGGTTGTTTCGATTGACTCCTCAAAGGTCATTGCAGGAAGAATTGTGTTAAGGCGCTTGGCAAGCATTGACTTACCCGAACCCGGGCTGCCAATCATCAGCACATTATGTCCCCCTGCTGCGGCGTACTCCAGTGCCTTTTTAGCTGCATACTGACCCTTTACGTCAGCAAAATCAAGAGTGTCAAATCTTTCCTCTGGCTTTATTTCGTATGGGCGCTGAGGAAGAATTACTTCCTCACGGCTGAAATGCCTTATAAGCTGACCTGCATTTTCAACGCCGTACACGGTTACGCCCTCGACAACGCTTGCTTCATAAGCATTGTCAGCAGGAACAAACACATTCTCAAAGCCTGCTTTCTTGGCTATAAGCACCATTGGCAGAACACCGTTTACAGGTCTTACGTCACCGTTGAGGGAAACCTCTCCGATGAATGCGGATTTTGAAATATCATCCTGAATATGTCCCATTACGCAGAGAAGTGCAACATAAATTGCAAGGTCGTGGACGCTTCCCGATTTTCTTGTATCGGCAGGGGCAAGGTTTACGATTACCTTTGCAAGAGGAAAAGCGATGTTGCAGCATCTCAGTGCCGAACGAATTCTTTCACGGCTTTCCTTTACGACTGTATCGCCAAGACCTACTATATCAAATGCAGGCGCGCCCTTGCTTGTTTCTATTTCAACCTCAACAGGAAACGCATTGAGACCGAAAAGTCCGAGGCTGTTCACTTTGGCAAACATAATTATTCCTCCACTTCATTTATATGGTTGCTGCACCATTGTACAATATCGTTATACACTTCATTTCGATTAATTTCGTTAAGTACTTCGTGACGTGCACCCTCATACAGCTTCATTTCAACAGCTGTACAGCCTGCATTATCAAGCACCTCAAAAAGCTCACGGGGACCCTTGCCCCACTGCCCTATCGGGTCAGCTTCTCCGCCCAGTATAAGGAATGGTTTATCCTTCGGAGTTGCTTCAATACATTTCTTATCTGTTGCATACATAAAAAGCTTTATCAGGTCGCAGTAGGCACTTATTGTAAATATAAAATTACATTTCGGGTCATCATAGAACTTATAGACAATATTATCATCTCTCGTAAGCCAGCCGAATTTATTTGCAGGGTCATCTATTTTGATATTTGTATATCCATAAACCAGCTTTTCGATAAGCTCCGAACGGCACATATCTCCGCTTGCCCTGCGGAATGTATCCGCCATTGCCATAACGGCATCAACCTTTACCTTTGTATTCAGCGCACCGAGGAGAATTACACCATTATAAAGGTATCCGCATTTTGACACGGCAACCCTTGCAGTAAGCGAGCCAAGGCTGTGTCCGATTAAGAACAACGGCGTTTCAGGATACTGCTTACGGATTATTTTTGACATCTGCACGGTATCCTTCACGAGATACTGCCAGCCCTTCTGCGGAGCAAAATAACCGAGATAATCATCATTCAGGACAGATTTGCCGTGTCCCAGATGGTCGTGACCGCACACAGCAAAGCCGTTATCACAGAGAAAAGCTATGAATTCCTCATATCTTCCGATATATTCACACATTCCGTGAGTAATCTGAATAACTGCTTTCGGCTCAGCCGCAGGCTTGTATATGTAATATGCAATATTATCCGTACCGTTTGAACTTCTGAAAAAGTCAGATGTTTTGTCATAATTCATTGTTTCCACCTACTTTTTAATAATAGTACAACTGCATTTTATTATATCACCGTTTCATATTTTTAACAAGAGTTTACCGCAAAAATTTGTTTCAGAGAAAAAATGTACAATTTTTTCTCCTGCAAAAAAATATTTTTGGCTGTTTTACTCTTAATTTTGCCCTAACAAATAAATAGTTGTTAAAAATTTTTAAAACCTATTTTCAAGCGGAAAATTTTGTGGTATACTATATCATATTATGCTGATAAAGCAATATTTGGTTAGATCATTCATATTTCTTATATGGAGGTATTTTTTATGAACGAAAAAGAGCTCTATGCACTTTGGTGTGAAAAGGCAGTTGACGACCCTGACCTTCAGACTGAACTCAAGTCCATTGCAGGCGATGACGAGGCTATTCTCGACAGATTCTACCGTGACCTTGAATTCGGTACAGGCGGTCTCCGCGGCGTTATCGGTGCAGGCTGCTACAGACTGAACATCTACACAATCAGACGTGCTACTCAGGGTCTTGCTGACTACGTTAAGGAAGCTTTCCCTGTTAATCCTTCCGTTGCTATCGCTTACGACAGCCGTATCAAGTCCGATGTTTTCGCTAAGGAAGCTGCTGCTGTTCTTGCTGCAAACGGTATCAAGGCTTACATCTACAACGAGCTTATGCCTACTCCGATGCTTTCCTTCGCTGTCCGTGAACTGAACTGCAGCGCAGGTATTGTTGTTACAGCAAGCCATAACCCTGCAAAGTACAACGGCTACAAGGTGTACGGCTCTGACGGTTGTCAGCTTACTCTCGGTGCTGCTGAAATCGTGCTCAAGAACATCAATAACGTTCCTATGTTTGACGGTGCAAAGGTTATTCCTTTTGAAAAGGGTCTTGAGGACGGCACTATTGAATACATCAAGCAGGAAGTTATCACAAACTACATCAATAAGGTTTCTGAGCAGGGTATTCACACTGACCTTTGCGCAACAAGCGGTCTTAAAGTTGTTTACACACCTCTCAACGGTACAGGCAACAAGCCTGTTCGTATGATTCTCAACAAGATTGGTATCACAGACGTTACCGTTGTCCCTGAGCAGGAATATCCTAACGGCAACTTCCCTACCTGTCCTTTCCCTAATCCTGAAATCAAGGAAGCACTTGCTCTCGGTCTGAAGCTTTGCGAAAGCGTACAGCCTGACCTGCTCCTTGCTACTGACCCTGACGCTGACCGTGTTGGTATTGCTGTTCCTGACGGAAAGGGCGATTACGTTCTTTTCACAGGTAATGAAGTTGGTGCAATGCTCCTCGAATACATCTGTGCTGAAAGAACAAAGCTCGGCACAATGCCTGAGGACCCGATTGCTGTAAAGACAATCGTTACAACTGACATTGCAAAGGCTATTGCTGAAGAATACGGCGTAAAGATTATCGACGTACTTACAGGCTTCAAGTTCATCGGTGAACAGATTGGTTTCCTCGAAGACAAGGGCGAGGAAGACCGTTACATCTTCGGTTTCGAAGAAAGCTACGGCTACCTTGCAGGCTCTTACGTTCGTGACAAGGACGCTGTTGTTGCTTCTATGCTTATCTGTGAAATGGCTGCATTCTACCGTACAAAGGGTATCACTATGCTTCAGGCTCGTGAGAATATGTACAAGAAATACGGTGTTTACACACATACTCAGAAGTCCTTCACCTGCGAAGGTGCAACAGGTATGCAGAAGATGAAGGAGCTTATGACAATGCTCCGTACAGATACTCCTAAGGAAATCGGCGGTCTTGCTGTAATCCGTTTTGACGATTACCTTGCAAGCACTTCCGTTGACTGCAAGACAGGTGATAAGACAATGCTTACACTTCCTAAGTCTGATGTTCTTACATTTGCACTTGAAGGCAACGCTTCCGTTATTATCCGTCCATCAGGCACAGAACCTAAGATTAAGGCTTACTACACTACAACAGGTGCAACAAAGTCTGAGGCTGACGCACTTGAAGAAAAGATTTCCGCAGACTTCCAGAGAATTCTCGGTTTCTAAATGAAATTAAGGCTCATTGTTCCGCAAAGGCAATGAGCCTTTTTTACAAGGAGTGACATTATGGCTGATACTAAAAGAATTGAAAATACAATCGGAAAAGTAATTTCATTTTTATTTCTTGCAATAGCCTTGATAAATCTTGCTGTTGTTGTTATGACCTCGGCTTTTATGCCTGTCGTTATGATGATTATCTGCACAGCTTGCTTCTTCGTTGCTTTCAGAAAAAAGCAGTATGATGCAAAAGCAATTGCTGTTGAACTTTTTGCTGTACTTCTTTTAGCGTATTTTATATTTTTTACTGCATTCTTTTCGGGACGTATGAAGTGGCAGTATCCTTTTCAGCGCTGGTACATCGAATTTATGGCAAATGATGACACTGACGGATTTTTTCCTGACAAGCTCCCTGAGGACGCTGAAAACTTCCGCACGGAATATGTACCTCCTATGATGCAGGCAAGCGGTTACTACTATATTTGCTTCAACACGGAGGATATTGAGCAGTACAAGGCTTACACTGAAAATGCAGTGCTGTCATTTACTATGGAGGAATACAATAACGGACTTTCGGCGGAAAATTCTGCAAGGTTTGATGAGCTTGCAGAAGAAGGATACGGGTTGGAATTTTATGTAAACGCACCTTATTGCATTGATAACTCCAAAAGCAACACGGAAATCCATATAATTAACTCAAATTTTTACTGGAATCACCCTCACACAGACATTATTTTTATCAATTATGATGAAAAGCTGGTTTGTTTTTATAGTGTTGGATAAATTCTCTTGACATAAGTATTAAAAACATATATAATATTTTTTGTGTGCGTTTTTTTGAAAAATTATGTCGTTTTTATGTGAGGTTATTGTTATGAAAACAAAGGCTTATAATATTTACTGCAAGTGTTTCCCTCAGCTTCCGCTGGAAGAAGAAATGTTCCTGAAACTGATTGATATGGAAAACTGCAAGCTTATCCCACACTATGAGCACGAGGTTCTGGCTGGTTTTGCTGTTGTAAAGGGCAGCTGTATCCGTCTGCTTTGCGTTGCTCCTGATTACCGTGGACGCGGCATCGGCAGCAAGCTTATGAAAAAGTGTGAACAGTACATTTCCGAAAATGGATTTGACAAGGCTATTCTCGGTGACAAGGGCTCGGAGTTTTTAATTGGTGCGGTTACTCCTGAAAATCAGTGGAATGATATGCGCAACCGTTTCTTTGAGCGTGAAGGTTACTCCGCACGCAACGGCTGTCTTGAAATGAAGATGAGTCTTGCTGATTTTGACTATGGCAAGCTTGATATTCCTGTCTGTCCCGACGATGTTGTTTTCGGCTATCTTGACAAGAGCGAAAAGGCTGAGCTTGTTGAAGCTGTAGGCAAGGTCAGTCCTGACTGGGTAGAATATTTCACTATGGAAAGCCCTGTTTTTGCAGCTAAAAAGGACGGAAAAATCGCAGGCTTCTGCATCGTTGACGAAAATGCTGACACGATTATCAGCACAGGCAAAAACAATGTTGGTATTATTGGCTGTGTGGGTGTTGTTCCTGAAATGAGAAGAAACGGCATCGGTCTGCGTATGGTTGCAAAGGCTATGGACGACATCAAGGGAAAAGGCTGTGACGATGTATTCATTCACTTTACATATCTTGACTGGTGGTACGGCAGACTTGGTTTCAAGACCTTCCTGCACTACTGGTTCGGTGAAAAGGAGCTTTGCAAGTGATTATTACGCACGATTTTTTCGACGGAAATGTTCCTGCTGAGGCAAGAAAAATCCGTCAGGACGTTTTTATGACGGAACAGGGATTTTCCTACGAATTTGACGAAAATGACTATATCAGCGTACATATTCTGCTTTGCTGTGACGGTGTACCTGCGGGCACAGGCAGGCTTTTCAAGGACAAGGACGGCTCGTGGCACGTCGGCAGAATTGCTGTGAGAAAGGAATTCCGAGGAAAAAATCTCGGTGCGGAGGTTATGCTTCGGATTGAGGACAAGGCTCGTGAACTTGGTGCGGACAAGATTGTTCTTTCGGCACAGTGCAGGGTTCGCGGCTTCTATGAGAAATGCGGTTACACGGCTTACGGCGAGGTTTATCTTGATGAGGACTGCGAGCATATCAGGATGGAAAAAATACTATAATTGTACAAAGCAAAGAGTTGGGGGTGTGAATGATATATCGCCCCTACTCTTTATTTTTGTTGAAAACTCAACAAATTATTGTTGATGTGTCAACGTTTTATTGACGTTTTAACTATAAAATTTGAATTTTTTTCGATAATATGGTTACATAAAAGTATTTACATTTCTTAAACAATGTGATATAATAACTATGTTTTATTAAGGCTTAAATTGTAAACTTGTTTATTTCGGTTTGCAGTTCAATCTATTACGAATGGAGATTTTTTACTATGGCAAGAGATTACGTTATTGTTACTGACTCATGCGCTGATATGGATATGAACTATTACAATATGAACGATGTCAGGGTTATAGGTCTGCATTACACTATCGGTATCAAGACTTATACACAGTGTTCAAGCGATGACCTTACAACAGAAAAGTTCTACGACAGAGTAAGAAGCGGTGTTCTTCCAAAATCCTCCCCTGTTACATATGAGGATGCTCTTGAACTTATGGAGGGTATTGCTGAAAGCGGAAAGGATATTTTCTTCATTTGCTTTGCCAGCGAGCTCAGTACAACTTATCAGACTTGTCAGATTGCCGCTCAGGACGTTATGACAAAGCGCCCTGAATGTACAATCAAGGTTATTGACTCCATTTCTGCTGCTCTCGGTCAGGGACTCCTTCTCCACCTTTGCGTTAAGAAAAAGAATGCAGGAACTTCTCTTGAAGAACTTGAAAAATACGCTGAACGTATGAAGGGTCACGTTGTTCATATCTTTACTGTTGACAACCTCAATCATCTCCAGAGAGGCGGCAGAATTTCAAAGTTCTCTGCTGTTATGGGTACTCTCCTTTCCGTTAAGCCTCTACTTTGCGTTGACCCTAAGGGTGCACTTAACGGTTATGCTAAAATCAAGGGCAGAAAGAAGGCTCTTGACACAATGGCTGAGCATATGAAGGAAAAATATCTTCCGGGTGAAAACGAGGAAATTTTCATTTCCGATGCTGACTGCCTTGAAGATGCACAGTACCTCGGCAAGGTTATTATGCAGATGATGCCTGACGTTAAGCGTGTAAGATACGGCAAAATCGGTGCTGTTATCGGCTCACACACTGGCGCTGACGCTATTGCTGTTGCTTTCATCGGCAAGAGCAGAACACCTGTTGAATAATTAAATTTTGTTCTCAAGTCCTGCACGGTTTGACTGTGCAGGACTTTTTGTCATTTTCGCACATTTTTTGTGAAAAATCACTTCCATTTTTAATCAAAGTATGCTATAATGTGTATATGTATTGTTTTTAGAAAGGATTTTTGACTATGAAAAAGCTTATGCTTGGTAATGCTGCCTTCGCAAGAGGGCTTTATGAGGCGGGAGTTACTGTAGTTTCAAGCTACCCCGGTACTCCTTCCACTGAAATCACAGAATATGCGGCTGAATATGATGAGATGTATGCTGAATGGGCACCTAACGAAAAGGTTGCGATGGAGGTTGCAATCGGCGCTTCTATTGCCGGCTCTCGTTCCTTCTGCGGTATGAAGCACGTTGGTCTTAATGTTGCTGCTGACCCGCTCTACACTGCCGCTTACACAGGTGTAAACGGCGGTATGGTTATTGCTGTTGCTGACGACCCGGGAATGCACTCCTCTCAGAATGAGCAGGACTCCCGTCATCACGCTATCGCTTCAAAGGTACTTATGGTTGAGCCTTCCGACTCCTCCGAATGTAAGGAATTTGTAAAGGCTTCCTTTGACCTTTCCGAAGAATTCGACACACCTGTTATTGTTCGTATGTGCACAAGAGTTGCTCACTCACAGTCTGCTGTTGAGCTTTGTGACAGAGTTGTTCCTGCACAGAAGCCATACGAAAAGAACCCTGCTAAATATGTTATGATGCCTGCTTTTGCAAGAGGCAGACACGTTTTCGTTGAGGAACGTCTTGAAAAGCTCCGTGCTTATGCTGAGACATCACCTCTCAACAAGGTTATTGACAACGGCGGTGATATCGGTATCATCACAAGCGGTATTTCCTATCAGTACGCAAGAGAGGCTATGGGCGACAAGGCTTCCTATCTCAAGCTTGGTATTGTTAATCCGCTTCCTGTTGACCTTATCAAGAATTTCTGCGCTAAGTACAAGACTGTTTACGTTATTGAAGAACTTGATGATATTATCGAAACACACTGCAAGAAGATGGGTCTTGATGTTAAGGGCAAGGAAATCTTCGGTTACATAGGCGAGTTCTCTCAGGCTATCGTTGCTGAGAAGCTTCTTGGCGAAAAGAAGGAGTCTGCTGTATTTGACGGTAACGTTCCTGTTCGTCCTCCTGTAATGTGTGCGGGATGTCCTCACAGAGGCTTGTTCTACTGCTTGTCAAAGAACAAGATTACTGTTTCTGGTGATATCGGCTGCTACACACTTGGCGCAAGTGCTCCGCTTTCCGCTATGGATACTACAATCTGTATGGGTGCTTCCATTTCCGCACTTCACGGCTTCAACAAGGCTCGCGGTGCTGAGGCTGAAAAGTCAACTGTTGCTGTTATCGGTGACTCTACATTTATGCACAGCGGTATGACAGGTCTTGTCAATATTGCTTACAATGCTACAAACTCTACTGTTATTATTCTTGACAACTCCATCACAGGTATGACAGGTCATCAGCAGAACCCTACTACAGGCAAGAACCTCAAGGGTGACCCCGCTGCAGCTGTAAACCTTGAAGAACTCTGCAAGGCTATCGGTATCAAGAGAGTAAGAGTTGTTGACCCTTACAATCTCGCTGAAACTGAGGCGGCTATCAAGGAAGAACTTTCAATCGAAGAGCCTTCCGTTATCATTTCCCGTCGTCCTTGTGCACTTCTCAAATACGTCCAGCACAAGCCTGCACTCAAGGTTGACGCTGACAAGTGCAAGAGCTGCAAGATGTGTATGAAGCTGGGATGTCCTGCAATTTCTATGAAGGACGGCAAGGCTGTTATTGAGCATACACAGTGCGTTGGCTGCGGAATTTGTCAGGAAATGTGCAAGTTCGGTGCTATTGAATAATAAAATTACTACTTAATAAAATTGAAAGGGCGATTTTTTTGGATACACGTTCTATTATGATTGTCGGCGTGGGCGGACAGGGTTCTCTCCTCGCTTCAAGACTTCTCGGCAACGTTCTTCTTGCACAGGGATACGATGTTAAGGTATCTGAGGTGCACGGAATGTCACAGAGAGGCGGCTCGGTTGTTACTTATGTTAAATACGGTGACGAGGTTTTCTCCCCTGTTATTGAAAAGGGTGAAGCTGACGTTATCATTTCCTTTGAGCAGCTTGAGGCTGCAAGATGGGTACCTTATCTCAAGAAAGGCGGCAAGCTGATTACTTCCACACAGAAGCTTGACCCTATGCCTGTTATTACAGGTGCGGCTGAATACCCTGAAAATATTGTTGAGAAAATCAAGGCGGCTGGTGTTGAAGTTACTGCTGTTGACGCTCTCGGACTTGCTGAGCAGGCAGGCAACGCAAAGGCTTCAAACGTTGTTCTGATGGGCAAGGTTGCTTCTCAGACTGAGTTTGATGACAAGCTCTGGCAGGACGCTATTGAGCAGTGTGTACCTGCGAAGTTCCTTGAACTCAACAAGAAGGCTTTTGAGCTGGGTAAGAATGCGTAAATAAAGTGACTTGCTTATTTTTAATTTAAAATTGGAGGTTTTGCCAATGGCAAATTACTGGAACAAAGAAATTGAATGTATGTCCCGTGAGGACATGAAGAAGCTTCAGGACGAACGTCTTGTTGCTCAGGTAAAGCACGTTTACGAAAATGTGCCTTACTACAAGAAGCTTATGGACGAAAAGGGTGTTACACCTGATGACATCAAGTCAACCGACGACCTTCACAAGCTGCCTTTCCTTACAAAGGCTGACCTGCGTGAAGCTTATCCTTACGGACTTCTTGCAAAGCCTCTTTCTGAGTGCGTAAGAATTCAGTCCACAAGCGGCACAACAGGCAAGCGTGTTGTTGCTTTCTACACACAGCACGACGTTGACCTTTGGGAGGACTGCTGTGCAAGAGCTATCACAGCTGTTGGCGGCACAAAGGATGACGTTTGTCAGGTTGCTTACGGCTATGGTCTTTTCACAGGCGGTCCGGGTCTTAACGGCGGCTCTCACAAGGTTGGCTGTCTGACACTTCCTATGTCCTCGGGCAACACAGAAAGACAGATTCAGTTTATGACTGACCTTGGTGCAACAATCCTCTGCTGCACCCCTTCTTATGCTGCTTACATCGGTGAAACAATCAAGGAAATGGGTATTTCTCCTGATGATATCAAGCTCAAGGCAGGTATTTTCGGTGCAGAGCCTTGGACAGAAGAAATGCGTCGTGAGATTGAAAAGTCCCTTGGCATCAAGGCTTACGATATTTACGGTCTTACAGAAACAAGCGGTCCTGGTGTTGCTTTTGAATGTGAAGCACAGACAGGTATGCACATCAACGAAGACCACTTCCTTGCTGAAATTATTGACCCTGACACAGGTGAGGTTCTCCCTGAGGGCTCAAAGGGTGAACTTGTTTTCACAAGCCTTACTAAGGAAGCGTTTCCGCTTCTCCGTTACAGAACCCGTGATATCTGCGTACTTACAAGAGAAAAGTGCTCCTGCGGAAGAACACTTGTCAAGATGTGCAAGCCTATGGGCAGAAGCGACGATATGCTTATCATCCGCGGCGTAAACGTGTTCCCAAGCCAGATTGAAACTGTACTTATCGAGCAGGGCTACGCTCCTAACTATCTCATTGAAGTTGACCGCAGAAACAACACTGATACACTTGATATCAATGTTGAACTTACTGAGGAACAGTTCTCCGATACAGTCAAGGGCATTCAGGAGAAGGAATATGAACTTGCTCAGGCTATCAAGACAATTCTTGGTATCAATCCTAAGGTGCACCTTGTATCTCCTAAGTCCATTGCTCGTAGTGAAGGCAAGGCTGTTCGTGTAGTTGATAAGCGTAAGCTTCACGACTAAAAAACAAAAAATCTACGATTTTTTGTCTCCGAGATTTGCTTTGCAAAACTCGGTATCTGCGTGTTCATCATAAAAGCCAAAAATAATTCCATATAAACAAAGGAGGAAAATATTATGTTAATCAAGCAGATTTCTATTTTCGTTGAAAACAAGCCGGGCAGACTCAGCGCTGTTACAAAGCTTCTCAGCGACAACGGTATTGATATCCGTGCACTTTCCGTTGCTGACACAAAGGATTTCGGTATTCTCCGTCTTATCGTTAACAATCCTACAAAGGCTTGCGAAATTCTCAAGGCGGCTGACTGCACAGTTTCCCTTACAAACGTAATTGCAATCGGTATTCACGACAAGCCCGGCGGACTTTCTGCTGCTATGGATTGCCTGTACTCCGCTAACATTTCCGTTGAGTATATGTACGCTTTCATTTCCAAGTCCGAGGATCAGGCTTACGTTATTCTCCGTGTTGAGAACAACGACAAGGCTGTTGAGGCGCTCAAGGAAAATAATTTCACTATTCTCAAGGCTGAAGAAGTTTACGATATGTAATGCAATAAATCACGGTGGGAATTTTCCTGCCGTGATTTTTCAAAGTGAAGTGTGAGATAAATTAGAATTTGTGGGGAAAACATATGATACTTTCATTACAAGGCTGTATGGCTGTAGGAAAAACAACTGCGGTACGATATTTACAAGAAAATGCTCCGTATGTAAATATTAGTTATGAAATCAATACAGATATTATTGATGAAGTGAAGCGACGTCAGTTAGATAAAAACAAATACGAAGATTATTTGGAAATACAGAAATTATGGCTTAATAAAGAAGTTGTTCGATATAATAAAGCCAAAGAGTTTAATTGTAGTATTATGGATTTCGGAGCAGAAGAAATTGAATTTTATACATTAAATTATCCAAAAACCATCGGGCAAGAATGGGAAATAGAAAATGCATTACATAAGGAACTTGAGCAAGTTCGAAAGTGTATGCCAACAAGAATATTATTTTTAGATGCTTCAAATGAAGTATTATTAAGACACAAGGAAAATGATAATACTCGTTCTAGAAATTTTTTCGAACATCATTTAAAATATTTATTGCCATTAAAAAGAAAATGGTTTATAGGAAAAGAAAATGTGGATGTTTTAAATGTCGATAATCTGAATGCAGATGAGGTAGGAAAAAAGGTTAAAGAATGGGTTGACTTCTGTATGGAACATTATTAAACAAATCCCACTTTGTCTGCAAAATGTCGATACCCCGAGAAACCCCTCGGGGTATTTTTCTGCCCCACGCTGTTTTCTTGATAAATTATTGACAAACCGCACGAAAAATGGTATACTATATTATGTATTTTTATAAATTGAAAGGACGGTTCAGAATGGGATACACATTAACTGAAAAAATTCTGAAGGCTCACCTTGTTGACGGCGAATTCGTCAAGGGTAAGGAAATCGGAATCCGCATTGACCAGACATTAACACAGGACGCTACAGGTACTATGGCTTACCTCGAATTTGAGGCTATGGGCGTTCCGAGAGTTAAGACAGAGCGTTCTGTCGCATATATCGACCACAACACACTCCAGTCGGGCTTTGAAAATGCTGACGACCACCGTTTCATCGGTTCTGTTGCTAAGAAGCACGGCATTTACTTCTCACGTCCAGGCAACGGTATCTGTCATCAGGTACACCTTGAACGTTTCGGCATTCCCGGTAAGACTCTTATCGGATCCGACAGCCACACTCCAACAGGCGGCGGTATCGGTATGATTGCTATCGGTGCTGGCGGTCTTGACGTTGCTGTTGCTATGGGCGGCGGTGCTTACTACATTACATATCCTAAGATTGTCAACGTTAAGCTTACTGGCAAGCTCAATCCTTGGGTTGCTGCTAAGGACGTTATTCTTGAAGTTCTCCGCATTATGTCCGTTAAGGGCGGTGTTGGCAAGGTTATCGAATACACAGGCGAGGGCGTAAAGACACTTTCTGTTCCTGAACGTGCTACAATCACAAATATGGGTGCTGAGCTTGGTGCTACAACATCTATCTTCCCTTCCGACGAAATCACAAAGCAGTTCCTTGACGCTCAGAAGCGCGGCGAGGTCTGGACAGAGCTTTCTGCTGACCCTGACGCTGTTTATGATGAGGTTATTGAAATCAATCTTTCTGAGCTTGCTCCTCTTGCTGCATGTCCTCACTCCCCTGACAATATCAAGTCTGCAACTGAACTTGCAGGTATGAAGATTGACCAGGTTTGTATCGGCTCCTGCACAAACAGCTCACTTATGGATATGATGAAGGTTGCTCACATTCTCAAGGGCAAGACTGTTCACCCTGACGTTTCTCTTTCTATTGCTCCTGGTTCAAAGCAGGTTCTCAATATGCTTGCTCAGAACGGTGCTCTTGCTATTATGATTGATGCAGGTGCAAGAATTCTCGAAAGTGCTTGCGGACCTTGTATCGGTATGGGTCAGTCCCCTAACTCCAAGGGTATTTCCCTCCGTACATTCAACAGAAACTTTGAGGGACGTTCAGGCACAAAGGATGGTCAGATTTATCTTGTATCTCCTGAGCTTGCTGCTGCTTCCGCTATTGCAGGTGTTCTTACAGACCCAAGAACTCTTGGTGATATGCCTGTATTTGAGATGCCTAAGGAATTCGTAATCAACGACAATATGGTTGCTGAACCTGCTCCTGTTGAGGAAATGGATAAGGTTGAAATTCTCCGTGGTCCTAACATCAAGCCTTTCCCTGTTACAAAGCCTCTTGCAGACAGCATTGAAGCACCTTGCTCACTCAAGGTTGGCGACAACATCACAACTGACCACATTATGCCTGCAGGTGCGAAAATCCTTCCACTCCGTTCCAACATTCCTGCTATCTCCAAGTTCTGCTTTACAGTTTGCGACGAGGAATTCCCTGCTCGTGCTGAAAGCCTTGGAAAGAGCATTATCGTTGGCGGTGCAAACTATGGTCAGGGTTCATCCCGTGAACACGCTGCACTTGCTCCTCTCCACCTCGGCGTAAAGGCTGTTCTGGTTAAGAGCTTTGCAAGAATTCACCGCTCCAACCTTATCAATGCTGGTATTCTCCCACTCACATTCGTGAACGAGGCTGACTACGAAAAGATTTCTCAGGGCGATGAGCTTGTACTTGCTAATGTTCGTGCTGATATTGAAGCTGGCAAGACTGAGCTTGTAGTAAAGAACAAGACAACAGGTGCAGACATTCCTGTTCTCTGCGAGCTTTCAGGCAGAACTAAGGATATTATTCTTGCAGGCGGTTTGCTTGACTACACAAGAGAGAGTTTGAAGTAATGAATATATTAAGACGTTTTTATCTTGACACACCTGATTTGATTATTCTTCTTTGTGCAATAGCTGTTTTTTATGGAATGAAATGGGCAGCAAAAAGATTTTTTCCTGATATGGACGAAAAGAAACGTGACTCTGTTACATTTGGAATAGCTATGGTTCTTTTTATGGTCATTATCGGAATTCGTTATGCAGCAAAATAAAGGAGATATTCAAGTCAATGGAACTTACATTTTTACTCAGATATCGCAGACATCATCATTGGTCGACGGCTGATTTTATTGCATTTATCTGTGCATTAATTGTTATTTATGCAATAAAAAGCTTTGCCAAAAAATATTTTCCCGACATCAGCGAATCCAAGCTTAATATAATTTCTACAATAGTTATTGTTGTTGCAGTGCTTATTGCAAATTCTATTGAATAGTATGGATATTAAAAATAATAACAATCCTTCTGTTGTTGTGACGTCACGCTGCGGCAAGGATTGCTCGCAATGCGAAATGAAAACTGAAGAATTATGTGCAGGCTGTTTTGAGCTTGAGGAGGGCAACTGGGCTGGTGACTGCGAAATCAAGGCTTGCTGTGAAGGCAAGGAGCTTGAGCATTGCGGATGCTGCTCACGTTTCCCCTGCGAGTTGCTCCGCAACACTGCTTTCGACGAAGAAGAAGGCGATGACGGAGAACGGCTTGTTACGCTGAAACGCTGGGCGGAAGAAAATGACGTACAGAAAAATAATTCACGAAGCTACATTCTCGGCGGAGTTGCTTTAGGTGTGGTTGTTGGTGCGATTTTCGGTGCATTGTCGGGAAGCTTTGCGGCGGTTATGTTTGCGTGTGTTCTGGTTGGTACTGCTGTGGGCGTTATGATTGATATTACTAAGAAAAATAAATGACGTATATGATTGTCGGGTGATTAGGTGAAAAGGTTTATTGACGAGATAACAGATTTTCTCAAAGCAAATGCTGTTGTATTTCTTTATACGGCAATGGCTGTTACTGCAATTATTATTGCTATGCTGATTGCTGGAATTCATCTTAATGTAAATTATCCTGAACACTATAGTTTATCTGTTGTACTGCTCACAATATCTGCACCGGGACTTATATTTACTCCGTTGATATGGATTTTCTACTGGGCACTGACTCACGAAAGCACAGAACAAAAACTGGAGAAGATTAATTCTTATATTCCGCCTGTGGAAATGATTCCTGCACCAAGAGTTCCGAAAACACGCTTTAATTTTAAAGAAGATGTTGTCAGAAATACAATTGAAGCTATTGCTCAAAAATATAAGTTCAAGTTGATATTCAATACTCAGAATTATGAAATTCTGCCGTTTGGTCACAACTGTTCTCCCAAAAAAGGATATTATATTTGCTTATGGGATAAAAAAACACCTATCAATTATTTTTCTATTCGAATTTACCCTGAAATAATCATTTTTGATGCACCTCAGGTTATGGGATGTAAAATTCTGCTTGCAGATGATATTGCAAGAACTAATTATCTTGGCTTTGCTGAAGATACAGCTATATCAGAAACGGAATTTACAGCACTTACCGACAACGAGATTTTTGACATTATTGAAAAAATGATTGACGTTTTATATGGTGCTGTAGATATTAAGGTGAAGAAAGCCGAAAGTATGCTTTATCGAAAGTATTATCAGGCTTATGATTACACTTTTCACGTTGACGCACCTGATTATTACGGCTACACTGACACAGTTACAATAGGTAATTTTAAATTTATTATAAACGGAGGTTATTAAAATGGCTGATAAAATTAAAATGCTTACCCCACTTGTTGAAATGGACGGCGACGAGATGACCCGCATCATCTGGAAGATGATTAAGGACATTCTTCTCACTCCTTATGTTGAGCTTAACACTGAATACTATGACCTCGGTCTTGTTCACCGTAACGAAACAAACGATCAGGTTACTTTCGACTCTGCTGAGGCTACAAAGAAGTACGGTGTTGCTGTAAAGTGTGCTACTATCACACCTAACGCTGCTCGTATGCCTGAGTACAACCTCAAGGAAATGTGGAAGTCCCCTAACGGTACTATCCGTGCTATTCTTGACGGTACTGTTTTCCGTACACCTATCATTGTAAAGGGTATCACTCCATTTATTCCCACCTGGACAAAGCCTATCACTATCGCTCGTCACGCTTACGGCGATGTTTACAAGAACACTGAAATGCGTGTTGAAGAAGGCTGCAAGGCTGAGCTTGTTGTTACTGACAAGGACGGCAACGAAACACGTTCCCTCATTCACGAATTCGGCGGCACTGACGGTATCATTCAGGGTCTCCACAACACAGACAAGTCCATCGGCAGCTTTGCAAGAGCTTGCTTCAACTATGCTCTTGACCTGAAGCAGGATCTCTGGTTTGCTACAAAGGATACTATCTCCAAGAAGTACGACCACCGCTTCAAGGATATTTTTGCTGAAATCTATGAGAACGAGTACAAGGAAAAGTTTGAAGCAGCTGGCATTGAATATTTCTACACACTCATCGACGACGCTGTTGCAAGAGTTGTTCGTTCAAACGGCGGTTACATCTGGGCTTGTAAGAACTATGACGGCGACGTAATGTCCGATATGGTTGCTACAGCTTACGGAAGCCTTGCTATGATGACTTCTGTTCTTGTTTCCCCTGACGGCGTTTACGAGTACGAGGCTGCTCACGGTACTGTTCAGCGTCACTACTACAAGCACCTCAAGGGCGAAAAGACTTCCACAAACAGCGTTGCTACAATCTTCGCTTGGAGTGGTGCGCTCCGCAAGAGAGGCGAGCTGGACAACACACCTGACCTTGTTGAATTTGCTGACAAGCTTGAAAAGGCTACAATTCAGACAATTGAAGAGGGCGTTATGACAGGCGACCTTGCTGCTCTCTCCTCTATTCCTAACAAGCAGACTGTTGACACAGAGGCTTTCCTCGTTGCTATCAACGAAAGACTTGCAAAATTAATGCAGTAAAGATAAAGGACGTGCACGCAAATGGCAAAGAAATCAGGTATATCAATCTCTGTTATCAAGCGTCTGCCGCGGTATTACCGCTTTATAGGCGAGCTTGTGAAGCAGGGTACGGTAAGGATTTCCTCCGGTGAACTGGCTGAGAAAATGTCGCTTACCGCTTCACAAATCAGACAGGATTTAAACTGCTTCGGCGGCTTCGGGCAGCAGGGGTACGGTTACAACTTAATCGAGCTTCAGGCTGAAATCGGCAAAATTCTTGGGGTTACACAGGGGTACAAAACTGTGCTTATCGGTGCAGGTAACCTTGGACGTGCTATTGCTACGCATATGAATTTCAGCGAGTACGGCTGCAAGCTGGTGGGTATTTTCGACAGCGATGCGGCAAAGGCAGGAACTACTGTTGCGGGGCTTGATGTAATGCCTGTAACGCAGATGGAAAGCTTTTTTGCAGCTGAACAGCCGCAGATTGCTATTCTGTGTATTCCGAAAACCTCGGCACAGGAGCTTGCTGACAAGCTTGTTGCATTAGGCATAAAGGCATTCTGGAATTTCAGTCACTACGATATCAAAATTTCCCACAAAGACGTTGTGGTTGAAAATGTTCACCTTGGTGACAGCATTATGATGCTTTCTTATGCACTTACTAATGGTGAAGAATAAAAATTGCTCTCCCTTTTGGTTAAGGGAGAGCTTTTTTATGCAAATATTTCTTCGAAACGGGTTTTGAAGTCTTCGGGGGTGTTGTCAGAGTAGGTTATGTTTTCAATTGAATAGTAGATATACCCATTAAGTATAGGCAAATCAAAGCTCACCGTAAATTCTGTACCGTCCTCATTTTTTATGGTAAGGATTGTGTACTGTGAGAAATATCTGTCGCAGTTTTCGATTATTTCATCACGCATATAGGTTATTTCCCCTGTTTCGCAATTTACATAAGTGTAATCTGTGAAAAGATTTTCAAGCCTCTTTTCATTTTCTCGAGTAATTTCGAAACTCAAATCCACATTCATATTATGCTCTGCTTTTAATTTTTCATAATTGTAGAAGTAAAATGCTTTATGATAATATCCTTCTTCTTTAAGTCCGTCAAAAAAATTTTTTATCTTATTTTTACTAATAAGTGTCGTTGCAGGAAATCCTTTACATAGTTCATATGCAAGTTCTGAATCATCAATATCATCTTTGTAATATCCAGCCATACTTACACCTAACCTGAAATTCTGTGCATATTGACTGCAATCAAAGTGAATAACTCGGAACGCCTTTTTGTCATTCTTAGCAAGGTCAGTTTCAAGTTCAAGAAGCAGGTAGCCGTAAGATGTTTGTCCTTCCTCACATTCGACGGTATATCGCTTTACAGGGTATTTTTCAAAGTAATTCTTAAAATCCTCTGCATACATAGCTTTAAGTTCAGCAATTTCTTCATCTGTATATCCTGATTGATTTTGAAGCGTTACACTGTCAAGAAATTCGCTGTACTCCCCATTTTTTATCATTTTACCAAACTGTTTAAGCTTATGTTCGGTCATAATACTTGAAAATGTATAGCCTAAATCAGTTTCTTCGTTTATAGTCAATATACATAATATGGCACTTGGTATAAGTATTGTCGCACAGATAAGCAATGTTATAATTCCTAACCTTACATAACGCTTATGAAAAAGCTTAAACACCTTTGAATGCTCTATTTCAGCTTTTGTGTCGCTGTCACTTACAAGCTTAATCTTCATTGCTTCAAGCTTTTCCCTGCACTCACTGCACTCGGATATATGATGCTCAACAATTGTACGGCTGTCATCTGAGCAGATTTCGTCTGCGTAAAGAGGAAGCAAATCCTCTATCACTTTACAGGTAATCATTCAAATTCCTCCAATTCTTTCTTCAGTTTTTCCTTGCCGCGGTAGAAAGTTACTCTTGCCCAGCTGTCGGATTTACCAAAAATTTCGCCTATTTCGGCAAAACTCATATCGGTATGGACTCTGAGCAGAATTATCTCCCGATAAGGCTCTTCAAGGCGGTGAACAGCCTTATATATTTCGCGGCAGTTTTCACGCTCGAGAATGTCCTTATCCTCGACGATTTCCGTTTCATATATATCTTGTCCGCTGTTTCGTCGCTCCTTTTTCAGATATGTATAGTAGCAATTCTTAGCAATCGTACAAAGCCAGGTTGTCACCTTTACCTTTCCGTCAAAACGGTTTGCACTTTTTACTGCACGGAAAAAGGTTTCCTGTGTAAGCTCCTCAGCAAGGACAGCATCACCGCACATTGCCAAAAGATATTTGAAAACCATATCTGCATACTTTTTATATGTTTCGTCAAGTTTCAGGCTGTTCACCCCCTTTCTGTATATTAAACTCCGATAAGTGCAAAACGTTACAAAAAACGGCAAAGATACCAAAATATCTTTGCCGTTAAATTTATTAAAGAACAACTGGCTCAAATTCGAGTCTGATTTTTGGCAGCTTCTTTACTGTGTAGTAGTAATTTTCTGCCCAGTCATCGCCCTGAGATGGGTCGTTTTCGCCGCTTGCAGGAGGTGCAAAAAGCTTGAGAGTCATATCACAAGCGCCGTTGAGAGGCTTCTCATAGAATGCGCTCATAAGGTCGATGCACTTTGCTTCAGGTGACTTATAGAACCATCTGCCGTTGATTTCCATCATATAGTTGCTGTCGTCGTCCTCATCAAAATAGAGCTCGCAGAAGTGCGGGTTGCTGTCGAAATGCATTGGAATTGCAAGTCCTTCTGCGTCCTCTGCGCCGCCCCAACGGAGTGTTACAGGGAGTTCAATTTCAGTGCCTTGCTCCATTTTAGGGAGGAAACGCTCGCTGTGGATAATTTCCTTGTAAGTTTTCATAACAGGCTGCGGAATACCAACGTCAGCGTTGTTAGGATCCTGAATTTCAAGACCGAGACGTCCTCTGTCACGGAACTGATAGAAAGTGAAGCCGCTGAACCAGTCTGCGTTTTCTTCTTCCATAATATCACAGAATTCCTTGACCATCATTGCCTGGTCGTAAGCACCTGTTACGTCGCCGTCAGCATTGAACTCGGACATTACCATTGGCTTTGCAACGCCGCCATTAAGCTCCTTATATCTTTCAAAGCTGAGCTTTGTGAGGTTGTAGGTATCTCTTACCTTGCTTCTGGAGAAGCTGTTTCCGCCCTTCTGTGCAACGTCGAAAGGCCAGCCCCAGTGGAGAGCCATATACTTGTCAACAGACCAGATATCAGCCTCAGGGATACATTGAGCAAATTCCTTTTCCTTTTCCATTTCAGGACCATTTTCAGGGTGCTCAACACCGCCGATGCAGATGATAGTCTTAACGTTAGGAGCGTGCTCGTGGATAATCTTGCTGAAACGAACAAAGAAATCAGCAACGCCCTGATAGGTTGTACGCTTTGTAAACGAGAACCAGTCACCTGTTGCTTCGTGGTTGATACGGAGAAGCAGTCTGCCGAAGGGACGCAAATCCTTTGCGATTGCGATGAGGTGCTCGTCGGACACGTTAGGGTCAACGGTAAGTGTGAGGGTTACGTCCTGACCGTGACGGCGGACATCTCTCATATAAGTGAAAGGCTCGTCGTTGGTTGTGCCGTTAAGACCGCCCTTGTATGTAAAGTAGTCATCATATGGGTAGTCCCACTGGAAGGAAACATTAGCGTCCTTCATTACCTCGGAAATTCTGCCGGGCCACTCCTTGTCGAGTGGGTAGTAGCAGTACATAAGGCTGATACTTCTGTGTGGTCTGCCCAGGGCGTGGAGGATATAGTCCTGATTAACGTACTCGCCTCTTTCGGAGCCGTCACCAAGGTCAACGGCGCACTTTGCAGCGCCCATATGGATACCGTAAATCTTCTCGCTCATTTTTCATACAACCTTTCGTCAGAAAATAACAATTTTTATATAAAAGTAATCGTTTCCATATGATTAATTTAACATATATTTTCCTGTTTGTCAATTACTAATTTGTGAACTTAATTGAGAGTGGAAAACGAACGCAAAGCGTTAGTTGTTCAATTATTAAACCAAGGTTCGCCAATATCTTTAAATGTAAAATTCTTCAGCTTATTATTTTCAACAATTTCTTTTACACGTTCTGTTGCAACATATGCACCAAAATTGTTAAATGTAAATATATCACTACCATCCCAACTATCAATATCTATTGAAAAACCTTTATTGCTTAAATTAGGTCCGCTTGCTGGAATTTCATTGCCATCATTATCATATAGAACTCCACATTTAACGGGACTTAACATATAATACTTTATCCTTTCAATATCAAGAGCATTTCCTTTTTTATCAGTCCATCCATCGCATACCCACGGAATTACATCACCGAACTTAATCCCTTCTTTTTGAAAAATCTCAATAACAGCATTACTTATTAACCTTGTACCTGCCATTAATGGGTAATGGTCTGCAAGTTTTACCCCTTTAACTGTATATAAATATGGTTCTGTATATACAAATTTTACCCCCGTACTCAATTCCCCATTTTCATAAACCTGTACTTCTTCTATTTTATAATTTTTTGCAGTTAATTGAGCATAATTATTTGAATAATTTTGATCTATAAAATAAAACTTCATATCATAACCTCCTAAAAACAAAGGGCGGAAAAATCCGCCCTCAAAATTATTGAGAGCTGGCAAAATAAAAGAAAAATGTCACATATAATTGGCATATAGCAACAGATAATTTAAATAACAATTATATTTATAAATTATAACCCTGGTCCAATAGGGCGATCTTTTATATAAAGAAGAACAAATAAAACCCAAATTACCCATATGATAAAATATACTATTAATTGTTCAACAACTAACAATACTTTTTTTGATTCTGAAGTGTTCAAATTAGAAATAGCCTTTATAGTGCATGTAATTATACCAATTACAGTAATTATTACATCTAAAAACATAAACCAAGCAATAGGTATTGAATTAAATAAACCGGGGTAAAATACCCATGTGCAAGAATTCAAAAAAAAGCAAAAGGATATCCGTTTATATTTCTTAAATTCGTCCATAGCCAAACCTCAAAAATGACTCAATATTTTTCACAATACGTTAATTGATTTCAGATGTTTCAACGTTGCAATTATAAAACGAAATATTGAACTTAACATTTAAATCATTCACTGTAATCACCCTTTAATAAATAAGGGCGGAAAAATCCGCCCTCAAAAATCATACATTAAATCTGAACAGAACAACGTCGCCGTCATTCATTACATACTCCTTACCCTCGGAACGGACAAGACCCTTTTCCTTTGCGGCATTGAGTGAGCCGCATTCCATAAGGTCATCGAAGCTGACAACCTCGGCACGGATAAAGCCTCTTTCAAAGTCGGTATGGATTTTACCTGCCGCCTGTGGTGCTTTTGTACCCTTTGTGATTGTCCACGCTCTTACCTCTGGCTGTCCTGCTGTGAGGTAGGAAATGAGTCCGAGAAGTGCGTAGCCTTCCTTGATAATTCTGTCAAGACCTGAAACTTCAAGACCAAGCTCGGAGAGGAACATTTCCTTGTCCTCGTCGCTCATATCGGAGATTTCAGCTTCAAGCTGTGCACAGATTGGGAGAACTGCTGCGTTCTCACGCTTTGCAATTTCGCACACCTTTTTATAGTGTACGGAAGTTTCGATGTTGTTCTTGAAGTCGTCCTCGCAGAGATTTGCTGCGTAGATAACAGGCTTTGCGGAGAGAAGCGGAGTTGTTTTGATAAGCTCTGCCTGCTCCTCGGTGAAGTCGAAGGAACGTGCGGAATGTCCTTCTTCAAGGTGCTGTTTCAAAGCTTCGAGGAACTCTACTTCTGCAAGGAACTTCTTGTCGCCCTTAGCGGCTTTCTTTGCTCTGTCGATACGGCGGTCAACCATTTCGATATCGGAGAAGATAAGTTCGAGGTCAATTGTTTCAATATCACGTTCAGGGTTGATTTCGCCGTCAACGTGGATAATATCAATATCCTCAAAACAGCGTACAACGTGAACGATAGCGTCAACCTCACGGATATTTGCAAGGAACTTGTTGCCAAGACCCTCGCCCTTTGACGCACCCTTTACAAGACCTGCGATATCAACGAATTCGAGGGTTGCCGGGGTGAACTTATCTGGGTTATACATTTCCTTCAGCTTATCGAGTCTTTCATCAGGAACGGAAACGATACCCACGTTAGGCTCGATTGTGCAGAACGGATAGTTTGCAGACTCAGCGCCTGCGTTTGTAAGTGCGTTAAAAAGTGTACTCTTTCCCACGTTAGGGAGACCAACCATACCAAGCTTCATATCTTTGAAAATCCTTTACTGTGTTTTATTTTTTAGCAAATAAGTATCAGAATGAGAGTTCTTCCTCATCAAAATCGAAATCGTCCTCGTCGTCATAGCCGAAGTTGAGTTCTCTTGCGTAATCATCTGCATTGAAGGTGTTTTTCTTTGCTTTCTTGGACTTTACGCCTGCTGTGCAAACGATACCGATGATGAGTCCCACGAGGAAGGACACCACTGCGATAAGCACGATAACACCATTTGAAACAGAAACCTCTTCCTTAGCCTTTGCAACAGTATTTGCGGTAATTTCCTTAAACATAAAAAAATCTCCTTTTCCCCGCCGTTGTAATTAAAAATATCATTTACGGCGGCAAATGACACAAATAATCGGCGAACCGACATATCCAACATATATTATACAATTTTTCAAAGCAAATTGCAAGATATTTCAGGAAAATTTATTCGTCACCGCTTGGTACAAATTCAACAAAATCAAATGTTGGAAATAGTATGGTTTTGTTGAAATTTATATCAGGCACTTGATATACGGACAGCATTATGGTATAATGTAAAAGATTTATGCAAACTGAAAAGGAGTTTTACTATGTCCCACTGGATTGAAAAAAGTAATATTTATCACCTCTACCCTCTCGGCTTCTGCGGCTGTGAGCGTTTCCGCTCCGAAGCAAAAGACCTTAACAAGGGCAGAATTCTGAAGGTTATTGAGTGGATTCCGCACCTCAAAAGCCTGAATATGAATGCAATTTATTTCGGACCGATTTTTGAGTCCTTTGAGCACGGCTACGACACAACCGATTACTACACCATTGACAAGCGTCTCGGTACGAACGAGGATTTTGCCAAGGTTTGCGAAGAACTGCACAAGAACGGCATCCGTGTTATTCTGGACGGTGTTTTCAACCACGTCGGCAGAGACCATTTCGCTTTCAAGGACTTACAGCAGAACGGTCAGAATTCACGCTACAAGGACTGGTTTGCAGGTGTGAATTTCGGAGGTCGCTCCCCTTACGGCGACAGCTTCTCCTATGACGGCTGGAATGGCTGCTACAACCTTGTAAAGCTGAACCTTTACAACAATGAGGTTGTGGAGCATCTTTTCGGTGCGGTAAAGATGTGGATTGAAAAATGGGGCATTGACGGTATCCGTTTCGATGCCGCCGACTGTCTTACAGATGATTTTATCAGACGTATTCACACGCTGACACGCAGTATGCGTCCCGACTTCTGGCTGATGGGTGAAATTATTCACGGACAGTACAATCACTGGGCTAACCCTGAAATGTTTGACTGCGTGACAAATTATCAGTGCTACAAGGGAATTTATTCCTCACACAATGACCGCAACTACTTTGAAATCGCTCACTCAATTGACTATCAGAATGGTCAGTACGGCAATCTTTATATGTATAATTTTCTTGACAATCACGATGTTTCACGTCTTATGTCGGTGCTGAAAGACCCTGCAAGGGTTGAATGCTGTTACACGATGATGTACGGAATGTACGGTGTACCGTCAATTTACTACGGAAGTGAATTCGGCATTTACGGTGCAAAGGGACACGGCGCTGAGGCTGACCTGCCTGTAAGACCTTGCCTTGACCTGAACAACATTCCTGACAGAAATGACGAGCTTCTGAAGCACATTTCCGCGCTTGGTGCGATAAGACTTTCCACACCTGCAATTCAGTCGGGCGGTTACTCCAAAATGGAGCTTCGCAACCAGACTTTCTCTTTCAAGCGTGAAAAGGACGGCGAGGAGGTTTACATTCTGCTGAATGTCAGCGACGGGGATTACACCTTCCGTTTCAACACAAAGTACGGCAAGCTTGTTGACCTGCTTACGGGCAAGACTTTCGGCGGCGGAAATGCTGAAATCTGCGTACCGAAGAACAAGTCTATGATTATTGCTGACGGTAGCAAGGCTGTGGAAATTCCTGAGCCTGAGACTATTGAGGTTAAGGTTGAAGCACCTGCTGAGCCTGCACCTGCTCCTGTTGCTTCTGTTGTTGAAGTAAAGGAAGAACCTGCACCAAAGAATAATGGCGTTGTAGGAATTGGCGTGCCTGAGGGAAGAAAAATCGTTCTCGGCGGTCACTACAAGCATTTCAAGGGCGGAGATTATGTTGTGCTGAATGTTGCAAAAGACAGCGAAACTCTTGAAGAAATGGTTGTTTATATGCAGATTTACGACAAGCCGACAGTTTGGGTAAGACCTTTGAAGTTGTTCCTTGAAGATGTTGACGACCACGGCAATATTAAGCCGAGATTTGCTTTTGTTGAATAAAATTAAAGTCGGAAAGAAACCAATCTTTCCGACTTATTTTTTATCATTAAAATATTTTCGCCACATAAAGCCAATTCCAAGTGCCAAACCGATTGCACACACCATAAAGAGAAATCGGTTTTCGTTACCCTTTGTTGCAAAGATACACAAAGAAGCGATAAGGGCGATGCCCATAATTACTGTGAAAGCTATTACCCAGCCTAATTTCAGCGGCTTCTTCTCGCTGCCCTCGGTCACGGAGCAGAATATTTCTACTGCAAGTTCAACAACAAATTCAATAATATCGTCGAGCATTATGTTACCTGCCTTTATCATTTTTCTGGTTTCTTTTAGCCGTGTTTAAAGATGAAATTAAAATCCGCTTGATTTCAAGACAATCTTCAAGCATAGACTCGCCAAGATTTTTTTCTATATATTCCGTCAAAATCAGCAGTCTCAACCAATATTCAGTTTCAGCAGTTTCTTTTAGAGAAATTTGCAATTTGGCAATAAAATCTGCCTGGCTGACACCATATGCCGCTTCATTAGCATTTGCCCCAATTGATGTGCCACTTCGTAAAATCTGTTTGGAAATTACAGCTTCCTTTTTCTCTTTTTGAAGATACTGACAAAGCCTTACTATTCTTGCGGCAAAGTGCAATGATTTATCCAAAAGAGGATTTTCCATAACATACTCCTTTTAATGAATAAATAAAAATGAATAATGAATAACGAATAATACAAATGCAGCCTGTCAATTTATTATTCACTATTCATTATTCATCATTCATTATTAAATTAGCCTCATACATAAGTATGAGGCTGCATTTGGCTGGGGTGCAGGGATTCGAACCCCGGAAGTGCCTGAGTCAGAGTCAGGTGCCTTACCGCTTGGCGACACCCCAGTATATAAGTTCGCTGTGAAAAGTTCATTTACAACGAACTTTTTGACTGGCTGGGATAGGTGGATTCGAACCACCGAAATGACGGAGTCAAAGTCCGCTGCCTTACCGCTTGGCTATATCCCATTATTGGATATATCAGCGAATCTCTTCAAGCGACTTATATATATTATCATATTTTTCTTGCGTTGTCAATAGTTATTTTTATTTTCGTGATTTTGCACAAAATTCGAAACTATATCTCGTTTCTGTTTTCCAAAGCTTTAAAAAGTGTAACCTCATCTGCGTACTCCAGAGTGCCGCCAACGGGTAAACCGAACGCAAGTCTTGTAACCTTTACACCCAGCGGTTTAAGCAGCTTTGAGATGTACATAGCTGTTGCTTCGCCCTCTACGGTTGGGTTTGTTGCCATAATAACCTCCTCTACGCCGCCCTTTTGTATGCGTGCAAGAAGCTCCTTGAGACGAATTTTATCAGGGGTTATTCCGTCAAGAGGAGAAATAAGACCGTGCAGGACGTGATAAACGCCTTTATACTCGTTGGTACGCTCAAAGGCTGATATATCCTTTGGTGTTTCGACAACGCAAATCGTGCTGTGGTCACGCAGTTCATCTGCACAAACGGGACAAAGCTCATCCTCCGTTAAATTCTGACACTCTGCACAGCTTTTTATTGTACTGTGGGCACGGATTATTGCATCGGCAAAATCCTGCGCCTCCTTATCGGTCATACTCATAACGTGATATGCAAGTCTTTGTGCGCTTTTCATACCGATACCGGGGAGACGTGCAAACTGCTCTGCAAGAAGCACGAGAGGAAGTGCGGTACTGTTGTTACCCATATAAATATTCATTTTCCTGATAAGGAAAATGCACTCCTTTCCGACGTTTTGTGGTTTTGCTCGCAAAATTCGAAACTGCTGTTTCGAAAACAAAACTCGGAGTCTGAAATTTTTTCAGACTTCCTCCTATAATAAAGTTCAACGGCATACACGGGTTGACGTGTATGCCGAAAGAGTGTCAATTAGAAAAGACCTGGGAAAGAAACGCCGCCTGTGATTGCGCCCATTTCCTTTTCTGTTGTTTCTTCAATCTGCTTTACAGTATCGTTGAATGCGCTGATGATAAGGTCCTGAAGCATTTCGATATCGTCAGGGTCAACGACCTCAGGCTTGATAACGAGGTTCTTGATTGCCTTTCTGCCTGTCATTGTTACTTCTACAGCACCGCCGCCTACAGTTGTGGAGAACTCTCTGTTTTCGATATCTTCCTGAACCTCAGTGATTTTCTCCTGCATTTTCTGAGCCTGCTTAATCATACTGTTCATATTCTGAGCACCGCCGCCCATTCCCTGTGGTAATCTTGCTCTCATTTTTTTACTCCGTTTCTCCGCCGCAAAAACTAATAGATTAAACGAAACATCCATCGGCGGGAGATGCTCCGTGATTTTACAGATTTATAATTACGTTTCAAATGAAACTGTAAATCCTTATGACTGCTGTTCAACAGGAATATTATTTTCCTGCGCTCTGCTCAGAACACCCGCTAATTTGTCGTTCTGGGCACTATTTCTGTCGCCCACATATTTTGCTTTGATTGCCAGCTTCTCGCCTGTTACAAGATAAATTGCCTCTCTCAGCTTTGCAACGTGCTCCTTATTACGCAAAAGGTCGATAAAGAAGCTGTTTGTGGTGGCAATAAACATATATCCTCCGCCCTTTTTAGCGTAAGAGCCGCTTAATGCACCCTTTACAGACGGACAGATTTCCGCAAATTTTTCGAGGACATCCTGCCATCTCGGCTCATCAAAAAGCTGAACGGACTGAATTGCTGTAAGGTCAGCCGCTTCATTCTGCTGCTGTGGAACGTACTGGGGTCTTGAACTCTGACGTGTATTCTGCTGAACCGGCTGTTCAGCAAGCTTACGTTCAAGCATATCGATTTTCGCCAGCAGCTCAGGGCTTACCGCCGCAGCTGTCTGTGCAGGCTTAACCGAGCAAAGCTTCAGCAGGCTCATTTCCATTTCCACACGCTTTGCGCTGACTTTTGCCACACGCTCGTTGCAGGACTGGAGAATTTCAAGCTTGGACATTATTTCATCAAGTGTAAGCTTATCCGCAAGCGTTTTTATGCGGTCAAGCTCGTTGGGCATACACACAAGCAAATCGATATTTTCGGGAACTGCCTTTGCAAGCATAATATTTCTGAACTGAGAAATAAGCTCCTCACAAAGCTTCTGCATATCCTTGGACATATTATAGAGCTTGTCAATAACCTCAACTGCCTTTGCAGCATTATTATCGGCAACTGCTTCAATAATATCAAAAACAGGTTCGCGTCCAGCAATTCCTGCCGCATTTGAAACGATGTCAAGCGTAACATTATCGGAAAATGCCACACACTGGTCAAGCAGTGAAAGAGCGTCACGCATACCGCCGTCGGCTGTTTTGGCAATAAGCTCGGCAGCCTCACGGTCGAGGTTAATCTGTTCCTTTTCTGCAACGTACAGAAGTCTTTCAGTTATGTCAGCAGGCAGAATTCTTCTGAAATCGTACCTTTGACAGCGTGAAAGAATTGTAGGCAGAACCTTATGGACTTCTGTTGTCGCTAAAATGAATTTAACGTGCGGAGGCGGTTCCTCCATTATTTTCAGCAAGGCATTGAAAGCATCCTTACTGAGCATATGGACTTCGTCGATGATGTAAACCTTGTATTTACATCTTTCGGCGGTATATACTGCACCGTCGCGCAGGTCACGGATATCATTTACGCCGTTATTTGAAGCGGCGTCGATTTCGATAATATCTGCAAGTGCGCTTGCGTCTGCATCACGGCAGATTTCACATTCAAGGCAGGGATTTCCGTCAACGGGGTGCTGACAGTTGAGTGCCTTTGCAAGAATTCTTGCACAGGTAGTTTTACCCGTACCTCTTGAACCTGTAAACAAGTAGGCGTGGGCAGTTTTATTATTAATGAGCTGATTACGCAGAGTTGTGGTAATATGAGGCTGTGAAACAACGTCGTCAAAAGTCATCGGACGATATTTTCTGTAAAGTGCCTTATACATTTTACTCACTCCTTATCTGACAAGCTCCTTCGTAATATCTGTATTATTTTTCATAGTTTCATCAATATCGTTTATAAGTCCCACGGACTCGGCAATATTGCAATAAAAAATTTTGAAGCCGTTGACGTCCTCCATATTACAGCGGACAGCTTCTCTGAAATATTCATTGCTTTTTTCAAGGTCTTTCATCTGCAGGCAGGCAAGAGAACAGCCGCCCAACGCAAAGGAATAGTTCATACCCTCATCAACGGACTTCCTGAAATATTCAAGCGCCTTTTCTCCGTCACCCTTTTTCAGGTATGCAAGACCTATATCGGTATATATAAATTCGAAATAACTTTCACGTTCGATAAGCACGTTATAATACTCAATCGCATCATCAAATCTGCCGTTCTGAGCAAGACATCTTGCGGCAAGAAGGTAAACATCGTTAAGACGCATACCCAATTCAAGGCAGTTTTCAAAGTGTTTTACTGCATTTGCGGGATAACCCATCAACTGATAGCAGCGTCCCTGATAAAAGGAAAGGACAGCTTTCTGGATGTCTGCAAGCTGCTTTCCCTCAATTTCCTCCATTTTATCAAGAGAGGTATTGAAATCAAAGTGATGCATATCAATTATGGCTTCTCTGAGCAGCTTTTCATATTTTACACCGAACTGCATAAGCATATTTACGTCAAACTCGCCAAGCTTTGAACTGCTGTATTTCGCGTCATTGCTGAAAAAGAAATGATAAGCAAGCAAAGCAGGAAAAAGAGACAGACCAGCCGCAATCAGAAGCGGTTGATAATACTGTCTGACTTCGTCAATTCCATAGGAATATGTTATTATAATAGCACCTGCTGTCACAGATATTACTATATGAAACAGGAGCACAGGAAGAAAGCTTTTCAGCAATCTGACAATTCTGTCCGTTATTTTCAATGAGTTTACCACCCTAAAAATAAAATAATCCGATACATAGGTGTGCAGGCTGACTGCGGCACACAGAACGTTCCGCTTAATGCTGCTCGGTTCCCCGCCTGACATGGTTCACGGTGTTCCGTTGCACAGGGCCCGCACACCTATATATCGGATATACTCCGTAAGTATTAACATTATAGCATACATTTTTCCGTTTTGCAAGCACTTTTTCAATTTTTTTCTTTTTCATTTCCTGACGGCGCCGCATATGTTTTTTTGCAAAAATAATTGAAATAAAGAGAAATATATGATATAATTAAATAAATATAGTTTTATCTCGGAGAGGAGTTCGGAAATGAACAACAGCATTGTAAGATTTGCGGTTCACGATAACAATAATTTTTACAAGATTGATTTGTCCAAGACACTTCTGCAATTTACTGAATTTGATTTTACCTATTTCTGGGAACAGTGCATTGAGGCAGGAAGAATGGCACGCAAAAACGGCCGTCTGCCGCAGAATATCATTTCCAACGCCAAAACCGTGGTAAGCCGTGCTCACCCGTTTGTTGAGGCGTGCATTTCCAATGACTATTCCGAAATTGTTACTGACTGCATTATTGAGTATATCTGCCACAGCGAAAGAATTGGTCTTGAAGAACTGTGGGCAAGGTGCATTACTCCGAAGAATCTTTACGAGACGGCTATTTTCCGCCGTATTTCCGAATACAAGGCAAACCGTGCGATGAACCGCTGGACAAGCATTGTGCGGCTTCAGGAATACGCACGCAACAAGCTGGAATTCATTTTCGGCACTTCTGAGGGTGAACCTCTGCTTACTGAGGAAATTATCCGCACACGAAAGGAATATTTTGACCTTGCTGTTTCAGTTGCGGCAAATGAGCTTGGCTGCCCTGATAATGCTATGCCGTCGGTACGTCTCTGCACACCTGCTACACTCCCGAATGCGGCTTTTGCGGTAAGCAAGGTTTCCAAAGCTATTTACAGACGCTTTGCCGAGGCACTTTCCCACGGTCAGGATATGTCTGCGCTTGAAAACAGAAACTGTTCAAAAATCCACGACCAGGTTGCAATGGAAGCGTATGCTTATGTAAAGAATATGTCCCGTCCGGGTGAAATTGATATGAATTTTGCTCTTGAGGCAATCCGTGACAACCCTACAGAGCTTTATCTCCCTGACAGCCTTAAAGCCGTCATAGACCTTGAGGTTGAACTTATGATTCAGCGCGGTATTTATCTGCGCAAATGTGAATCCTGCGGAAGATATTTTACTGTTACAGACGATAATACACGCTGTGACCGTGTAAACAGCTCAGGTAAAACCTGCCGCAAACAGTATGAGGAGCTTCTTGAAAGCATTGCTCAGGCGGCAAAGGTCAATATGCCTGAGGAAGAAATTGCACCTACACCTGTTCCTGTTGTTGAAACTAAACCCGATATCCCTGTTACTGTTCCGCCTGAGACGGAGAAACGCAGTCAGAAGCTTTACAATGCTTTGTACAAGCGTGTCGGCAAGGGTATCGACGAAAACGAGTTCAAGGAATGGTCGCAGTACCTTTCAAATATGAAGCGCAACCTGAAAATCGGTGAGGCCACACTTTCTCAGCTTGACGAATTCCTTGACTACTCCGACAGACTTTGCGAGGAAGTCAAGCGTGCAAGCAAGACAAAGACTCCTCACGCTCCTGTCGAGAAAACTTACGAAAGGAACAGTGCTCCTGCGCAAAACGCCGTTGAACCTGCTGTACAACAGCCTGTAGTGCAGAATGAACCTGTTCAAGCACCTGCTGAACCACAGGTTGCTACCATTGTTTCTTCTGATGAAGTAAATGTAAAACCGTTTGTTCCGCAGACGTTTGACACGCTTTTTGACGCATTTATGGCAGGTTACAACGATGATGACGAAAATGAAAAGGTTGCGCCTGAAAAGCGTGAGAAGAAGCACGTTGAAATAAAAATGCCGCAATGGGAGCGCCTTAGCCGTGAGGACGCTTACGGTAAAAAGGACTGACCGAAAGGAGCTTCTGAATGTTTTTTATAAATGAAACGGCTGCTATAAACGGTATTGCCGACACAATTATCAAAGGCGGCGTCAGCCTTTACAACGCTATAAAATACATCTATTCCATTACGGAAAAGGATTTTTACAACGTTAACATCAAGGACGCTTTCAAGGTTGTTCTGAACAACATTACTGACACAGACAGCCTACAGGCGCTTGGTCTGAGAATTAATGACAGAACCTGCATAGAAATGCAGAATGAAGAATACAACCGTGTGCTGCCGATGATTGTTTACTCGCTTGCAGTACGTATTCCGACGCTGAAAAACGTAAAAAACGGCGACGACTTTATGACCGATGACCAGCTGTACCGTCTGTACACGGCGGTTATGGAAAAGGGTGCGGAAAACTACAAGGATATGATTTCCGAAACATTTCTGGAAACCAAATATCTGGTGCGTAAAGGCAAGAAGCTTCCTCCGTTTACTGCAGACTGGTACAAGACTTACATTTACACTAACGTCCCTTCTCTTGCGGAAATTACCAACAAGAATATGTTCCTGTTAGGACTTGTGGACGTGCTTTTTGCGATGTTCTATTCCTGCCTTGAAGAAGAACTTCACAACAAGATTATTGAGTTCACCGCTGACAAGCCTGAGGATGAGGAGAAATAATATGAAACCTGTGTATCTGTGCGGCTTTATGGGCTGCGGAAAATCCACTGTGGGAAAAATCCTTGCCCGTAAAAACGGCTGCGGATTTATTGATATGGACGATTACATTGTTGAACGTGAGGGAATGACTATTCCGCAGATTTTTGCTGAAAAGGGAGAAAAATATTTCCGTGACACTGAAACCGCGGTTATCGGTGAACTTGCCGAAAAGGGAGCGGTAATTGCCTGCGGAGGCGGTGCGATGCTTAAAAAGGAAAATGCGGAAATTGCTTCCGAAAACGGCATTGTGGTTTACATTGACATTCCGTTTGAGGTTTGTTATGGACGCATTTCAGGTGATACTAACCGTCCGCTTGTTATGAACAACACCAAGGAACAGCTTGAAGAAATTTACAACGGCAGAGCACCTGTTTACCGTGAAAATTCAACGACAGCTGTTGACGGAAACGGCACGGCTGAGGAAGTTGCAGAAAGAATTGCCGAAGCAATCAAATACTAAAGAAAAGGTCTTTGAGAACAGCAAGTTACTCAAAGACCTTATATTTTATTCAGAAATCCTGCCCTTGCAGAAGCTATCAATGTATCTGTCTATACAACGCTCTATGATTGCGATTGCTTCTTCCCTGCCCTTCATTTCGTCGATTACAGTTTCCTTTTCTTCAAGGGATTTGTAAACGCTGAAGAAGTGGGACATTTCCTCGAAGATATGCTTGGGAAGCTCGCTGATATCACGGTAAGAATTGTATGTAGGGTCATTGAAAGGAATTGCGATAATTTTATCGTCGCGTGCACCATTATCAAGCATTGAAATTACACCGATTGGGTAGCAGTTTACCAGTGCAAGTGAGCAGATTGACTCTGAACAAAGCACGAGAACATCCAACGGGTCGCCGTCCTCGGCATAGGTTCTTGGGATAAAGCCATAGTTTGCAGGATAGTGTGTTGATGTATAAAGCACACGGTCAAGCATAAGAAAGCCTGTTTTCTTATCAAGCTCGTACTTCATCTTGCTGCCCTTTTCAATTTCGATTACAGCAAAGAAATTTTCCTTGGTAATTCTGTTCGGGGAAATATCGTGCCAGATATTCATAATTATCGTTCCTTTCTTTTCTTGTATAATTCTTCGGTTTCACCGATTATATATCTTGGTCTGTCCTTTACTTCCATATAGGTTTTGGCGATATACTGACTCTGCACGCCCATACAGAACAGGTTAAGTCCGCCCACAAGGCAAACCATTGCTATAATTGCAAGGTACTCTGCGGAGTTTACAACTGCTATGATAATAAACACAATTGCAAGGACAAACAGCAGCATTGATACCACAACCGACAGCGCAAGCGGTGCTGTTGAAAATGCAAAAATTCCTTCAAGGGAATACATAAAAAGCTTCCAGAAATTCCAGGTGGTTTTACCTGCGGCTCTCTCTGTATTTTCAACCTCAATGTATTTTGTACGGAAGCCTACCCAGCTGAAAATGCCTTTGGAAAAGCGATTGTATTCGGGCATTGCAAGGATTGCATCGACCATCTGACGGGTCATAAAGCGGTAATCCTGTGCACCGTCCACAATATAGGTCTGGGAAATTTTATTGATAACCTTATAGAAGCTTCGTGAAAAGAATGACAACAGCTTCGGCTCGCCCTTACGGGTAACACGTCTTGTTCCTGCGCAGTCATACTCTCCGCTTGAAACGTACTCATACATTTGCGGCATAAGCTTCGGAGGATGCTGCAAATCGGCGTCCATTATCACCACATAGTCGCCCTTGGAATTTTCAAGCCCTGCAAGCATACCTGCTTCCTTGCCGAAATTGCGGCTGAACGAAACATAGCGGAAACGGCTGTCCTGCTCAGAATATTCACGGAGAATTTCAAGGGTTTTATCCCGTGAGCCGTCGTTTATAAACAGGAATTCAAATTCAAGGTGCGGATGCTTCTCGGTCATTTCCGAGGAAACACGGAGTATTTCCTCACGGAACAGCGGAAGCACCTCCTGCTCATTATAGCAAGGCACGATAACTGAAATCAGTTCTTTTTCCATTCAAGGTTTTCCTTTCATTTACTCTACAGTAACGGATTTTGCAAGGTTTCTCGGCTTGTCGACGTCACAGCCTCTCTGCACGGCTGTATAGTATGCGATAAGCTGCATTGTTACAACCGAAAGAAGCGGCAGGAACAAATCCTCAGCGTCAGGGAGTCCTACCTTATAATCTGCACAATCCTTATCAATATTCACGGACTCACGGCAGATGATGACAACCTTAGCGCCGCGGCTCTTTACCTCACGGACGTTGGAAATTGTTTTGTCGAAAAGCTTGCTCTGTGTTGCGGCAACAATTACGGGCATACCATCGTCGATAAGAGAAATTGTGCCGTGCTTAAGTTCACCTGCTGCATAAGCTTCACTATGAATGTAAGAAATTTCTTTAAGCTTAAGAGAGCCTTCCATACTGAGGGCATTGTCAAGACCTCTGCCGATATAGAGCAGGCTGTCTGCATTGATAAGCTTTGAAGCGACATACTGATAGTTGGACATATCGTCGAGACAAAGCTGGATTTTTTCAGGAATTGCAAGAAGTCCTGCTGTAAGGCGCTTGCACTCTGCTTCGTCAATTTTACCGTGCGCATAAGCAACAGCGAAAGCAAACAGGTACATAAATGCGACCTGAACAGCGTATGCCTTTGTTGAGCAAACAGAAATTTCAGGACCTGCGTTGGTGTAGATAACCATATCCGCTTCACGGGCAATTGATGAGCCTACCACGTTTACAACGGCGAGGGTATCCGCACCCTTCTTGCGGGAAAGCTTGAGTGCTTCGAGAGTATCAGCAGTTTCGCCTGACTGGGAAATGATTACCACCAAATCATTTTCTGTAACAAGCGGATTTCTGTATCTGAATTCGGAAGCAATGTCAACAATAACGGGAGTCTGTGCCAAATCCTCAATAAGGTACTTGCCAACCATACCTGAGTGCATTGCTGAGCCGCAGCCTACGATATAGATATTTCTGTAATTTCTGATTTTTTCAGCTGTAAGTCCGCACTCCTCAAAGTTAGGGAGTCCGTCCTTGACTCTTGGAGAAACGGTATTGCGCACCGCCTCAGGCTGCTCGTGGATTTCCTTGAGCATAAAGTGCTCATATCCGCCCTTCTGTGCAGCGGTAACGTCCCAAGTTGCAGTCTGGAGCTCTTTTTCAATTTCAAGACCGTGAATATCTGTAAAGCGTATGCCCTTTTCGCTAAGGATAGCGATTTCTCCTCTTTCAAGGAAGTAATAGTCACGGGTATGCTCCAAAATTGCAGTTACGTCAGAAGCGATATAGCTTGCAGCTTCGCCCTTGCCAACGATAAGCGGACTATCCTTGCGTACTGCAAAAATCTTGTTTTTGTGCTCTCTGAAAACAATTCCGAGAGCGTATGCACCCTCGATATCTCCGAGTGCTTTTTCGATTGCTTCAATTGGGTCGCCCTCGTAGTAATAATCGAGAAGCTTAGCAACAGTTTCGGTATCTGTTTCACTTTCGAAGCCGTATCCCTTACTGATAAGGAAGGATTTCAGCTCACGGTAATTTTCGATAATACCGTTGTGGACAATAGAAACTCTGCCGTTTCCGATTGGGTGGGAATTCACATCGGACGGCTCGCCGTGGGTTGCCCATCTTGTATGACCGATACCGCAGGTTGCCTGCAAAGTGTCTCCCTCATCAAGCTTTACAGCAAGACCCTCATCAATTTTTCCCTTTGCCTTTACGGTTTTGATTTTATCATCTTCAAAAACTGCGATACCTGCTGAGTCATAGCCACGGTATTCCAGCTTTCTGAGCGCATCAACAAGAATATCTGCGCAGGCTTCCCTGCCTACATATCCAACTATTCCGCACATAAGAACATCTCCAATCCATACAGAAATAAAACACGGATACGCTTAATAAACTAAGCGTATCCCCTTAAATTCTATGCTTACTTTGTACCAAAAATTCTGTCGCCTGCGTCACCGAGACCAGGAACGATATAAAGTCTTTCGTCAAGCTTTTCGTCAACAGAACCGCAGTAAATTTCCACATCAGGATATACGCTGTGAACTGCTTCGATACCCTCAGGTGAAGCGATAATGCACATCATCTTGATGCTCTTTGCGTTGGCATTTTTAAGAATTTCGATAGTCTTTACAGCTGTACCGCCTGTTGCGAGCATAATATCTGTAATAATTACGTCACGCTCAGCAATATCAAAAGGCAGCTTGCAGTAATACTGAACAGCTTCCTTTGTATCAGGGTCACGGAACATACCAACGTGACCGATTTTTGCAGCAGGAACAAGCTTTACAGCACCGTCAACCATACCAAGTCCCGCACGGAGAATTGGCACAAATGCAAGCTTTCTGCCTGAAATAACCTTTGTTTTTGCAATTGCAACAGGAGTCTGAACCTCTACTGTTTTGAGCGGCAGGTCACGTGTTGCCTCGTAGCACATAAGCATTGCTGTTTCGGAAACAAGCTCTCTGAACTCCTTGGAGCCTGTATTGATATCACGGAGAAGTGAGATTTTATGCTGAACGAGTGGGTGCTCGATTATTGTAACTTTATTCATAATGATTATCCTTTCATCTTGTTTTCGATATCGGTAATGAGGTCAACTCTGCGCTGATGTCTGCCGCCCTCAAAGCCTGTATGCAAGAATGTATCAACAATTTCAAGTGCTGCACCTGCGCCGAGGACACGTCCGCCCATACAGAGGGCATTGGCATTGTTGTGAAGTCTGGTGTACTTTGCCATATATGTGTCTGTGCAGAGCGCTGCTCTTATCCCGTTGATTTTGTTTGCAGCCATAGAAATTCCTATTCCTGTACCGCAGATGAGAATTGCGTATTCAGCAGTACCGTCAAGAACCTTTGCACATACCTCTTCGGCAACATTCGGGTAATCAATACTGCTACCGTCCATACAGCCGAATTCCATATACTCATAATTATTTTCCTTAAGCCACGCAATTACTTCGCCTTTAAGTTCGTATCCGCCGTGGTCACTGCCAATTGCAATCATAGTTACCTCCAAAAGATAAATTACTTATTTATTATACCACACAAAAACCGTTCAGGCAAGTATTTTTTACTTTTCCTGCAAATCCTTTTCAGCCTTTGTTATCTGCAGATATGCCGCATCAAGCTTGTCAGGTGTGCTTAGCTCCTTATCAAAAGCAGCTGAACAGAGTCCCGTTGCAAGCTGTAACTTCAGATGAGGCGGGGCAATCAGAAGGCGTTCCCCGTTCAGCTTATCGGCAGCATCACCGACAACAGCAATTGTACCGTCATATTCATCAAGCCTTGACTTTAATTCCTCCAAAGGAAGGATTTCATCATTGGTAAGGCGTTCAGCTTTACACCCATCTGATTTAAATACAGCACAATACACCAAATCAAGTCTTGCAGTCATTACAGCACAGATTATACCTTTGTGCAAGGAAATGTTATTAGCAAGCCCCTCAAGGGTTGATACACCTATGCACGGCTTATTCTGTGCAAAGCAAATTGCCTTTACAGCGGATATTCCTATTCTAAGTCCCGTATATGAACCCGGACCTGCAGCAACAGCAATGCCGTCCACATCTGAAAGGTCAACACCTGCATTTTTCAGCACATCGTTGCAGATAGGCAGGATAACCTGTGAATGGGTAAGTGATGTATATACCGTTGTCTGTGCAAGCACTTTATCCTCCGTGCACAATGCAACAGATGCAGTTTTTCCGGAAGTATCAATTCCGAGCAGCGTCAAAACGCTCATCTCCTTCAACGGTGATTTCTCTTTCGTTATCACCGCAATGATTTATTGTAATGGTTATGCACTTTACAGGTAAGCACTCCTCAATATTTTCAGACCACTCGCATACAACAACGCTTTCATCTGTAAGATAATCGTAAAAGCCTGTTGTTTCAAGCGCTTCCGCGTTCATAATTCTATACATATCAAAATGGTAAAGTGTTACACCTTTACCCCTGTATTCATTAACAAGGGCAAAGGTAGGAGAGAAAACTTCATCAGGAAGTCCCATTCCAATGGCAAGACCACGGGTAAAGGTTGTTTTTCCTGCACCGAGTCCGCCTTTATATGCGATAACATCTCCGCCCCTGAGCAGCTTTCCGATTTTTTCGGCAAAGGCAATTGTTTCTTCAGGAGAAGCTGTTTTTACCTTAATCATTTATTTCTCCTCAGTCTGAACATTAATAATTCTGAAGCTTTCACAGAAGAAATTGATATCATCATCCTCAAGTGAACAGATACGGTAATTCATTCCGCTAAGCATATCAGTGTTGCGAACCTTCATTATATCAAATCCTGTAAGCACTGTTTTTACACCCGTACAGCCGATTTCAAACCTACGGACATTTTCAAAAATGATATCAACAGAAAAAGCTTTTGGTTCATCGCAATACAGCGTCATAAACACGCTTGCAACCAACTCGCCGTTGCTGAGCGTACTGTAATATTTAAAATCTCCGAATGCGTCAAAGTTGTACCAATAAAAATCAGGCGCAATATCAGTAATTTGCTCAATACCGTATATGTCACGGAAGTTACGGCGCAAACGGCAGTTGTCCTCAGGGAGAATCATTTTCTTGCACATTCCTCTGTTACGCTTTTCAAAGCCTTGCTTTTCATACCAGGGAATAAGACTGTCCTCACAGAAAAGCTGAACATTAAGCTTGTTGCTGCCTGACTGACAATAATACACCAGACGGGTAACAATCTGCTCGCCTATCCCCTTGCGGCGGTAATCAGGGCGCACGCATATTCCGCTCATTATTGCAGCAATATGTCCGTCCGAAGCAACTCTGCCCAAGCCTACAAGCTTATATCCGTCATAGGCATAAACCGAATAGAAGCTGTTTTTATTTGCCTTTTCGATATCATCATCGGTATAACCTGGCAGTCTGTACCATTTCAGGGCACGGTACAAGTCAATAACATCGCTGTCATTTCGTGTTTCAGAGAAATATTCAATTTCCACCAAAATCACCCCTGTTTATCAGTTAATAATTCTTGTTCCTATATTATCAATATGAAGCTCGTGGACATCCCAATCGGAAAGTCCCATTCTGTCAAGAGCAAACCTCATTTTTCCCTCAAAATATTCGTTGTCAGCGTCAACAATTGCCATAAGGGCAGGACCTGCACCACTGAGATATGCGGCATATGCACCAAGGCTGTACGCTGTATCAAACACGTCTCTGCCGTGGGGGATAAGCTCCATTCTGTATGGCTGATGAAGCCTGTCGTGCACCGCTGTACGCAGGTTTTCATACTTGCCTGTAAGCAGGGACGCGGAAAAAAGCGCTGCTCTTGAAAGATTATAAACAGCGTCCTTATGGGAAATTTCCTGCGGCAGACACGCTCTCGCCTTTTCAGTTTTAAGCTCAAAATTCGGGATTACAACAACAAATTTGAGAGTTGTGTAAACCTCCTGCTTAACCCAGTGAACAGACTTTCCGTCAAAAACCGCTGTCACAATACCCCCTAGAAGTGCAGGAGCGGTATTATCGGGATGTCCCTCAATCTGTGCCGAAAGGTTAACCAGGTCGTCAAGTCCCATTGGCTCACCCAGAAGCTGATTTGCACCTACAAGACCTGCTATGATACACGCCGACGAACTTCCGAGCCCCCTCGCCATAGGGATATTGTTAATCTGCTGAATTTTCAACCCGTTTAATGGCTTGCCGCAGATATCATAAAGTATTCTTGCAGAGTCATACACAAGATTAGAAGCGTCATTGGGCACGTCTGTACCGTCAAGACTTTCGATAAAAATTCCGTCAGCTTCTTCGATATTGACGTAGTTATAGTAATTCAATGCAAGACCCAGTGCATCGAAGCCTGCACCGAGATTTGCACTTGTTGCGGGAATTTGTATTTTAATCATCCGAAGATAGTCCTTTCAGGAAATCATTCAAGCTCAAGAACACGGATTGTTCCGAGAATTTCGCCGCCAAGCTGTGCAAGCTTTTCGTCAAAAAGCTTTTCCTGCATTGCAGGTGCTATGAAAGCAAGCTCGCCGTCAGGCTGATTTTCGCGGCTGAGATACTCAACTGTACCGAACACTTCGGAAATCTTTTCCGCAGCAACACCGTTTGCACGAACGTAGATTGAAACAACATCGTCCTTATAATCAGCAATGAAGCTGTCATCTGTGCTGTCTGCCCAAGTCTGAGAAATAGATGTGGATGTCATTTTTGCAACTGCAGCAATATCACCCACAACAGCACTTGCAGTAGGAAGCTTACCGGCACCTCTGCCGTAGAACATTACCTCGTCAAAGCCGTCGCCATAAACCATCACGCCGTTGAAAACATCGGAAATATGTGAAAGCTGATTGTTATTGCAAACAAATGCAGGACGAACCATAGGCAGGATTTTACCGTCATTACACTTCTTTACAGAACCGATAAGCTTGATTTCACCGCCCCAGCTCTGAGCGTACATAACGTCCTCAAGAGTAAGCTTTGTGATACCCTCGCAGTGCACCCACTTAGGGTAAACGTGCTTACCGAAAACGAGGGAAGAAAGGATACAGATTTTTCTGCAGGCGTCGTGACCCTCAACATCAGCTGTTGGGTCCTGTTCAGCATAACCAAGCTTCTGAGCCATTTCGAGAGCGTCGCTGAAAGCCATCTGCTCGTTAATCATCTTTGTGAGGATAAAGTTTGTTGTACCGTTAAGGATACCTGCAACAGCGGAAATATCGTTACCAGCAAGACAAACGTGGAGAGGACGGATAATTGGAATTGCACCGCCTGTTGAAGCTTCAAACAGGAAGTTGCAGTTATGCTCAGCAGCAATTTTAAGAAGCTCAGCACCCTTTTCCGCAACAAGCTCCTTATTAGAAGTAACAACATTCTTACCATTCTCAAGACAAGCCTTTACATAGCCGTATGAGAACTTCATACCGCCGATTACCTCAGCAACAATTGTTACCTCAGGGTCATTAACGATATCGTCAAAATTCTTTGTAAATTTATCAGCATAAGGGCTGTCGGGAAAATCACGGATATCAAGGATATACTTGATATCAAGATCCTTCCCTGACTTAGCGCAAATCTTATCCTTATTTTTATAAAACAGCTCAACCGTACCTGAGCCTACAACACCATAACCTAAAACTGCGATTTTTGACATTACAATTACTCCTTTTTCTATTGACAACTTGTTTATTCACCTGAGATAAATTTTACATCAACAACGCCATTCAAAGCTGCCAAATCATTTTTCAGACCATATGCATCAGCTTCATCACCAAACAATCTTACGGTTATATTGACCGCAGCAACGCCGTCTATTGGCATATTCTGATTAACAGTAATAATGTTTGCACCCTGTCGATGAAATTCTGCAAGAATTGCAGAAAGCACTCCAGGTTCGTCCTTCAGGACAGCGTAGTATGATATTATTTTCTGCGTAAGCTTTTCCTCATATGCAAATACGCACTCTTTGTACTTATAGAATGCACTTCTTGAAATACCAATTCTTTTGCAGGCAGAAGCTGAACTCTTTTCTTCTCCGCAAGCCAAAAGCCTTTTTACCTCCAAGACTTTAGGAAAAATTTCAGGAAGAACATCGGTACTGATAACTACAAACGATGAATTACCCATACTAACCTCCGTCGAATAACGTCCTTGTGATAAAAACAAGTGTACTCACTATAAATACAATTGTACCATATTTTACATATGTTTGTCAATAGAAATAGTATTAATATTCTATATTAAACAAACAAAAAGCTGTACAACCAAGGCTGTACAGCTTTCAATGAACATATTATTCCTTTACACCGCCAAGAGCAACACCTTCAACGATGAACTTAGAGAAGATAAAGTAAACAACAACTACAGGAATGATAGAAAGCATAATTGCTGCATATTTAGCACCAAAGTCAGCCAGCTTATCGTTCGAGAGGATTGTATTAACCATCATTGGAAGTGTCATCTGGTTTGGTTCTCTGGATACGAGAATCATAGAAGGCATATAGTAGTTGTTCCAGCTTGCAACGAAAGCGAAGATAGCCTGAACAGCAAACGCCGGTTTCATCATTGGAATTGCGATTGTGAAGAATGTTCTGAACTCGTTGGAACCGTCAATTCTTGCAGCTTCTACGATTTCAAGAGGGAAGGAAGATTTCATATACTGACGCATAAAAAATACAACCTGTGGAGCTGCGATTGCAGGAATGATAAGTGGGAGGTAGTTATCAGTAAGACCAATCTTGGACATAAACTGATAGAAACCTACGGATGTTACCTGTACAGGAACCATCATTACTGCGAGGATAAATGTATATGCAGGACCCTTGAGTCTGAAGTCATATACACAGACACCGTAAGCAGTTGCACCTGCAAAGAGAACAGTCAGGAATGTACAAGAGAATGCGATAATTGCACTGTTGATGTAACCTGTAAATGCGTCATACTGAACCTTACCTGTTGCGGACCAATCAAGCATTGTTTCAATATTCTTGAAAAGATTAAGTCCAGGAATAAGTGAAACGCCGTTACCAGTAATATCAACAGATGTTCTTGTAGCATTAACAACGAGAACATAAATTGGAATCAAGCTAAGTACGCAAAGGATAATCATACACGCTGTAACGATTATATCCAATGGCTTTGGCTTACTACGATTTACTTTTTCTTCAACCATATTCATAGTATAATAACCTCCTTATCCTTTTACAGTAACTTGCTTGTCTTCTTGCTCTTCTTTACCTTAACATCCTTATCTCTGTTAATAGCAAAGCATACAGAACCAAGAACAGAAGTAATTACAAACAAGATTACAGATGCAGCAGCAGAATAACCGAAGTTATTAAGGCTTGTATCGTGGAAGTTATTGAAGATATAAACAGCAATTGTTTCAGTAAACTTGTTCTGAGAAGTACCTACATTATAAAGAGCAGGCATATCGTACATCTGGAGACCACCAATCATAGATGTTACAACTGTGTAGAGAAGGATTGGTCTGAGAAGTGGAAGTGTAATTCTGAAGAACTGCTGTGTATGTGAAGCACCGTCAATACTTGCAGCTTCAAAGAGTGAACCATTGATACCCATAATACCGGACATAAGCATAATAGTTGTATTACCATACCACATCCAAGTCTGGATAATCATAATCATAACTCGAGCTTCTGTTTTACCGCTTACAAAGCTGATTGTTTCAGTTGTAAAGCCATTCTTGAGAAGCATAGCGTTAATAGCACCAAGCTGGGAGTCAGAGAAAAGCATAACGAAAAGTGCAGCAGCAGAAGCAGCTGTAATAATGTTAGGCATGTACATAATAATCTTGTACGCACCCTTACCTGGAATTTTCAAGCGAGCATTTGTAAACCAAGCAGCAAGCACAAGTGAAAGGATAATCTGTGGAATAAAGTTACCAAACCAAAGAATAAAAGTGTTACTAAGAACTCTTATAAATGAATCGTGAGCTGCTTGCTGAGCAAATCCACCACCAAACAGAAGGGTCTTGAAGTTTTCAAAACCAACAAATTCGTCTATCTTCTTACCATTGCCAAAGAAGCTGAGGTAAAAAGTGTTAAAAAGTGGATAAATCTGAAAGATTGCATATACTAAAAAGAATGGAAGAATGAATATGTAACCATATTTAGCATAGCTTATAGAGCGAATTCTTCCGCCTGATCTGTTTGCCATAAAATTCTCTCCTCAAAATCAAAAGTAATATTTATTTAAATCTATGGGGCAGACATAAAGCCTGCCCCAAGACTTAAAATTATTCAGCTATTTGCTTCTTGATTAACCCTCAAAGTTAGAGTAGTCGAGATCAGGAAGTGCAGCAGCTACGTTCTGAGCCCAACCAGCGATAGCTTCATCAGCTGTAGCGTATGTGCCCTGGCAGTAAGCTGTTACTGCATCGTTGAATGCTGTCTTAATTGTGGAGTCATATGGTGTGATACCGCCAGCCATATCGATCTGATCAGCAACTACGTTGAGAACTTCGAAGTGGTTCTGACCGCCGAGTACGCCGAGACCAGCATAGTTAGGAATTACGTTAGCCATAGCAGCCTTGTTAGAAACGTATTCGCCCTTGTCGTTAGCGTATGCTGTAGCACCTTCTGTGTTTGTTGTGAAGAAGGAGATGAATTCCTTAGCGAGTTCTGGGTTGTTGCATCTGCTTGCAACTGTAGCCCATGTACCGCCCCAGTAGAAAGGCTGTGGACCAACTACTACATTCCACTTACCGTATGTAGCGCCGCCTTCGCCGCCTGCAGCCTGAGAAAGGATAGCATCGCCGAAGCCCCATGTGGATACGAAGTAACCCATTGTTGTATCTGTCTGACCAGCTGCATACCAGTCTGTGGACCACTGACCGAGATCCTTGATGATGTAGCCATTGTCATACATCTGCTTAGCAAGGTCGATGTAACCCTTAGCGGAATCATCGAGTGTGAGCTTGTTGTCAGCTACCCATGGAGTATTTCTGCCAGCGGAGAATACCTGCCATGCACCAGCAGCTGTTGTTGTGAGAGCTGTCTGACCGCCGGAAGCTTCGCTTACCTTAGCAGCTGTAGCAACGAAGGAATCCCAGTCGCCGATGAGAGCCTGCATTTCATCAGGTGTTGTAACGCCGAGATATGTTTCAGCGAGGTCTGTTCTGTAGCAGAAACCACCTGCAGCAGCCTGCCAGGAGAGACCCTTCTGAACGCCGCTTGTGGACTTACCGATTTCTACTGTATAGCCGTAGAGATCGCCGTAGTCAGCATCGGAGAAACCGATATCGGAGAGAGCCTTTGTACCTGTCTCAGCAGAGTCATCATTGATGTACTTGAGAGCCCAGTCAGCTTCAACGAACATAATATCAGCATCGTTGTTAGCGTCAGAGAGGTAGTTGTCATAGTTTTCAGCAGCTTCACCACCGCCGCAGCCAAAGCTCTTTACGTTGAACTCGTCAGCTGTGTGACCAGTCTGTTCGCAGAAAGTCTTGAGCATTGGGTCGATGTCGTCTGTGTTCCAGCAGAGAACTGTGAGCTTGTCGCCAGCAGCAGCATCAGCATTACCTGCATCAGCGTTGCCTGCATCTGCGTTACCTGCATCTGCGTTGCCTGCATCTGCAACTGTTGTTGTGTCACCTTCAGCAGCAGGTGTGTCTGTCTTTTCTTCGCTAGAGCAGCCAGCGAGCATGGTTCCAGCACATGCAAGAGCTGCGAGAAGAGCAATGTTCTTCTTAAAATTCTTCATTTGATTTTTCCTCCTTAAAAATATATTATATTATAAAAATATAATAGCTTGGTTTAATCATCAGTCAATCTCTTAACCGATGAACCTTCCTCAAGATAGCCGTCAATCACAACAGGAACAACATTGCCGGTTATCTCTTTTTTTATCAGGGCAATCAGCTGCTTTGCGGCTTCCGCACCGATTCTCTCCGTATCCTGTCTGAAGGTTGTTAACCTTGGGTTCAGATACTGTGAAAGAATAATGCCATCATAACCCATTATCGAAATATCCTCCGGAACACTCATATTCAGCTTTTCGAACGCCGTTATTGCACCGATTGCCGAAAAATCATCTGGCAAAATAATGCAGGTAGGCGGGTCGTCAAGCTTTACAAGCTGTGCCGCAAGCTGCTCCGTAGTAATCGGGTCATGGTATCTGCCTTGAAGCATATAATCGCTTCTGATATTTATATTCAGGCTTTTCAGTGTATCTTCGTAACTTTTGACTCTTGTAGAAGTAACAGCTGAAGTATCGCCATAAATATACGCAATTTTTCTGTGTCCCATATTATATGCATATTCAACAAGAGATCTCATACCGAACTCATTGTTGGAAACAATTGCAGGACAATTAGGACTCTTATTATCAATTGTAACCGTAGGGACTGAACTGTTGAGAAGCTCTGTAATTTCCGCATCCTCAAAGTCGTCCACACAAGCAACAAACACACCGTCAACGTTTCTGCATATACAATGCTCATAAAATGTCATTTTGTTGTCGCCAATCTGACGGCTGATAAATGTTATATCATAGCCCCTTGACTCAGCCTCATTTTTGAAGCTGTTCAGCACCGCCGCAAAATGGCTGTGGGTCAGACCGCTGTTGGCCTGTTCCGCAAAAAGAACACCCAAATTATATGTACGGTTGGTTTTCAGCGCTCTTGCCTGTGAGTTCGGAAGATATCCCAACTTTTTGGCAGTTTCGCGTATCATTGCCTTTGTAGCTTCGCTGACATCCTTATGATTATTCAGCGCCTTGCTGACCGTTGCAATCGAAACACCGCAGGCAGAAGCTATGTCCTTTATCGAAACCATAACACATCTCCCTGCCTAATTTTGTTGGAAAGCTTTAAACGTTTTCGCCGCTTTCGTTAATAAATATACAACCGAAAATCAATTCTGTCAATGGGTTTTGTGAATTCTGAGTGAAAAATAGTCTTTTTGCATAACATTATCTACTTTTTTTAGTCTTTTTGTCCAATCGTTTATTAATTTTAAATGAACGTTTTGACATAAATTGACATTCATATAGTTAAATGATACAACCATTTTTATTTTGCTTTATCGTTTTTGTTTAAAAAATCAATTAAACGTTTAACCTGTTTACCTGACTTAAAGTAAACGCTTACACGGCTTTTTTACGGTGCATCAACAAAACCGACTTTTCTGTATGCCTTTGCAACAGTTTTTCTGCTTACGCTGAGTGCCATCTGTGCACCTGCCGTATAACATTCTTTAAGGTACGCCTTATCTGCAATAAGTCTTGCAAACTCGTCACGGACAGGTTTAAGGTGGTCAGCTACAGCTTCACCTACAGCAAGTTTGAAATCTCCGTAGCCCTTTCCGTCAAATTCACGCTCGATAGAGGCGTAATCCTTGCCTGTTACAACGGAATAAATGGACATAAGATTGCTGATACCAGGCTTTTCATCGTCATATCTTACAACAGCTTCACTGTCTGTAACGGCTCTCTTGAACTTTCTGATGATTACATCAGGCTCGTCAAGAATGAAAATGCAAGCATTAGGATTTTCGTCAGACTTGGACATTTTCTTCTCAGGATCCTGAAGGGACATTACTCTTGCGCCGACCTTCGGAATATACGGCTCCGGAACTGTGAACAGCTCGCCGTACTTATTATTGAAGCGCTGAGCGATATTTCTTGCAAGTTCAAGATGCTGCTTCTGGTCTGCACCAATTGGAACAAGGTCAGCCTTATACGCAAGGATATCCGCAGCCATAAGCACAGGGTATGTGAAAAGACCTGCATTGATATCGTCAGGGTGCTTCTGGGACTTATCCTTGAACTGGGTCATTCTTGAAAGCTCACCGAACTGTGTTGAGCAGGACAAAATCCAGTTAAGCTCAGCGTGGGATTTAACGTGGCTCTGGATAAATGCAATGGACTTCTTAGGGTCAACACCGCACGCAAGAAGAAGTGCATATGCTTCGAGAGTGTTCTGACGAAGCTTTGCAGGGTCCTGACGGACAGTAATTGCGTGCATATCAGCAACGGCATAGATACAGTCAAATTCATCCTGAAGCTTACCCCAATGCGAAACAGCACCCACATAGTTGCCGAGAGTAAATGTTCCCGTTGGCTGTATAGCGCTTAATATTCTCTTTTTGTTTACCTGTTCGGACATATTATCAAATCCCTTCAAAATACTATACTATATTAATATACTAAAACAGATGTAGTTAATTTTACAAATGCTTATATATTATAGCACATATTTCTTCTTTAGGCAACATAAAATTTTAAAAAAATCAAAGGAGGGCAATCATTGAAAAAACAAACCTTTATTTTCAGTTCGGCAATACTTATTTTATCTGCTGTTGCAGCCAAGCTTATCGGTGCACTTTTCCGCATCCCCCTCGCAAATATGCTTGGCGGAACAGGTATGGGATATTTTTCGGGTGCATACGGCATTTTTATGGTTATCTATGCACTTTCCGTAACGGGACTGCCCACTGCCGTTGCAAAGCTTGTTGCCGAAAACTCTGCACTTGAACGTTACGCAAATATACATAAAATAAAATCTGCAGCACTGCTTTTCTTTGGTATAACAGGACTTGCATTTACGATTATTCTTATTTTAATCGCTTACCCCTTCTGTATGTTCACGGCAGGAATTGAAACTATCCCGTCAGTGCTTATGATTGCACCGTCGATTTTTTTCTGCTGTGTAACCTCTGTATATCGCGGCTACTATGAAGGGTTAAGAAATATGTTTCCCACAGCTGTTTCACAGGTCATTGAAGGACTTTTCAAGCTTTGTACGGGACTTGCTTTCTGCATATATGTAATGCGCAACCCTGAAAAATTTGATTTTATCAGTGCTTTTTTCGGCAGCTGCGGCACGACTGCAATCGCTGCAGCTGCGGCAATACTCGGAATTACCGTTTCATCTGCGGCAGGAACGATTTTTCTCATTGTCCGTGACAAGCTGTGGGGAGATGGAATTTCGGAATTTCAGGTTGCTTCACAAGAAAATCAAAGTGATAGCACACGGAAAATCATTTCACAGCTGCTTAAAATTGCTTTGCCTGTTGCGGCAGGTGCACTCGTTACAAATCTGACATCGCTTATAGACCTTGTAACTATCACCCGCTCACTGGAAAATGCTGTAAAAAATAATCCTGACTATTTTATAGAAGTAACTCAGTCCGATAACCTCTCTCAGCTTCCGAATTTCCTTTTCGGCAGCTTCACGGGGCTTGCAATCACAGTATTCAATCTCATCCCCTCCTTTACCAATATGTTCGGCAAGGGCATCCTCCCCTCTCTTTCAGAAGCATTTACATCAAAAGACAGCGAAGCAATTGCTTTGAACACGGAAAAAGCATTGCTTTCAACAGCGATAATTGCTATTCCGTCGGGGTTCGGAATATTTGCGCTGTCGGAAAATATTCTCGGATTTCTATTTTCCTCCAGACCTGTTGAAGCTAAACTCAGCGCCGCATCAATGTCAATTCTTGGAATTGCCGTTATTTTCCTTTGCATTTCATCAACAATCTTTTCTGTACTTCAGGCAGCAGGAAAACCTCAGCTTCCCGTTAAGATTATGATTGCAGGAGTAGCCGTAAAGCTTGTCGGAAATCTCTTTCTTGTACCGATTCCCGAACTGAATATTGCAGGTGCAGCAATTTCAACACTTTTATGTTACATTGTAATTTTCATTCCAGCGATATACTATATGATAAAACTGACAAATATTTCCGCACACAGGTTTTTTGTAGATTTATGTAAATTATGTTACTGTTCTGTTATGTGTGCAGTTTCCGCAAAACTAACCGAAAATATCCTTTTAAATACGATAAATACGCCGTATGTGCTATTTATTTCCATTTTTGTTGGGGTAATTTTTTACATATTATTTGGCTTTTTATTGGGCATATTTACGAAAAGCACACTAAAATTGCTTATTTCTTAAAAATTTTGAAAAAACCCTTGAATTTATTTGATTTATCGGTTAATATATTAAATGTACCATTTTTGCGTGTGCAATTCAATTCGGAGGGTTTTATGGACTTTGTTCTCAAAAAGAGATATGATATAAATGATTTTCTCCGTATTATGGAAATTCTCCGCTCGGAAAATGGCTGCCCCTGGGACAGAGAACAGACTCACCAGTCTATCAGAAAGGACTTCCTCGAGGAAGTTTATGAAGCTGTTGAGGCTATTGACCTTGAAGATACTGCCCTGCTTCGTGAGGAGCTTGGCGATGTGCTTTTACAGGTTATTTTCCACTCCCGTATTGAGGAGGAAAAAGGAAATTTCTGTTTCGATGATGTTGTTGATGAGGTCTGTCAGAAGCTGGTTATCCGTCACCCGCACGTTTTTGCTGATGTTGTTGCGGAAACAAGTGATGAGGTGCTGAAAAACTGGAATGACATCAAGCAGCAGACTAAGGGACAGGAAACTTACTACGAAACTCTCGAAAGCGTCTGCACTGCTCTCCCTGCTCTTATGCGTGCACAAAAAGTCGGCAAGCGTGCTGAACGTGCGGGAATGGATTTTGAGAATGTTACTCAGGTTCTTGATTGCCTTGAAGCTGAAATTGCTGAGCTTAAAGAAGCTATTGCAAGCGGCAGACAGGAGTGTATCGAGGAGGAGCTTGGAGATGTGCTTTTCTCCTGCACAAACCTTGCACGTCACACCAAATGTGACGCTGAGGAGGCACTTACACGTTCTACTGAAAAGTTTATGAAGCGTTTCAAGGATACTGAGGAAATGGTAAGATGTGACGGGATTGATATGAAGTCCCTTAACATAAATGAGCTTGACGTTTATTGGCGTAAAGCTAAAACAAAATAAAAAATGGGGTTTCCCATCAAATTTATGGAGGTAGTTAAAATGACAAAAGCAGAACTTATCAATGCAATTGCAGAAAAGGGCGGTCTTACAAAGAAGGACGCTGAAAAGTCCCTCAACGCTGTAGTAGCATCTATCACAGACGCTCTCGTAAAGGGTGACAAGGTTCAGATTGTTGGTTTCGGTACATTTGAGGTTCGTGAGAGAAGCGCTAAGGAAGCTATTAACCCAAGAACTAAGGAAAAGATTAAGGTTCCTGCAAAGAAGGCTCCTGCTTTCAAGGCTGGTAAGGCTCTCAAGGATGCTGTTGACGCTAAGTAATTAACAGTTTTATAAAATGTACGAGCAGACAGGATTGTTCCGTCTGCTCTTTTTATTGTATTTATAGGAGTGATTTTATGCGACTTGACAAATATCTAAAGGTTACACGTCTCATAAAAAGACGTACTATTGCCAACGAAGCCTGCGATGCAGGAAAAATTTCCGTAAACGGCAAGATTGCAAGGGCTTCCTACGATGTTAAGGTTGATGATATAATTGAAATCAATCTCGGTATGAAGCCGCTCAAGGTAAAGGTTACTAACGTTACTGAATATGCCACTAAGGAAAACGCTGCTGACAACTACATTGTTGTGGAGGGTTGATATGGGTTCCTTTGAATATGTTGTTATCAGAATTGACGGCGATTATGCGGTGCTGAAGCGTACTGACATTGTAACAGACGACACTGTTCTTGTTGCACGCGCACTGCTTCCTGAGGAAACAGACGAGGGCACTCGCCTGCTCTGGGAAAATCTTGAATACACCGTATTATGAAAAATGCCCCCACGGCTTCAGTCCGTGAGGGCATTTCGTTATTATTCTTCTGTTGTTTCTTCTGCAGCTTCTTCAGCAACAACGATTTCGATGTCTGCCTTTTCTTCAGCAACTTCTTCAACAACCTCTTCCTCAACAACAGGCTCAGGCTTTTCGAGTGCTGCACCGCACTTGCCGCAGAAAGAATCCTCAATCGGACAGCTTGCACCGCAGCTGCACTTAACAAGACCCTTGATTGCGAGAATCTGGTTCTTCATCTCTGCAATTGTATCGAGGGAAGCTGTTACAGAGTTAACTGCGTCAGCAATTTCTGCATCAGGATTTTCCTTGTACATATCGTAGTAATACTTACCGATAAGTGTGTAGTTTTCGCTGATAGCACGCTCGGAAGAAATAATCTTTGCGTTCAGCTTTGCAGTATTGCCAACCTGCTTTGTCTTTTCACCTACGTTCTTGCCTGTCTCTGTGATTGTGTCAGTAATCTTTTTGATGATATCGCTCATTATAAATTCCTCCGTTCAAAAATTTGTATGTGGATATTCGTTTATTTTGCTTGACAACAATATTATACTACATATAATATTAAATGTCAATACCCTTTTATAACTTTTTTTACAATTTTTTCAGGACACGGATTTTCCGTCGCTGTATAAGTGAAAACCTTGGCAAAATCCTCTGCAATTGCATCAATATCACATTTGGTTGAGGTATAAAGGGTTGCAATCCTTTCACCCTTGCTGACCTTGTCCCCAACGGTTTTATCGAATATTATTCCTGCTGTAAAGTCAATATCCGACTCCTTGGTTTCACGTCCTGCACCGAGTTTAAGTGAGATAAGACCTGTTTTTTCGCAGGAAATTCCTGTTACGAAGCCGTCCTCTGACGCAAATATTTCCTTTGAGCGCTTTGGCTGAGCAAAAAAGGTATAGTCATTTATCACCTCAGGATTTCCGCCCTGAAGCTGTATCATTTCGCTGAGTTTCGCGAGTGCTTTACCTGATGAAACAGCTTCCTCAGCCATTTTTCTGCAATCCTCTGTGCTTCCCTTTCCTGCCACATAAAGCATTTCTGTTGCAAGCACAAGAGAAACCTCCAGCAAATCGTCAGGGGCATTTCCTTTAAGCGCTTCAATCGCTTCGATAACCTCAAGTGAGTTACCAACAGCACGTCCCAACGGCTTTTCCATATCTGTTATTACGGCAACACACTTCCTGCCTGCAAGCTTACCAACACGCACCATTGCGTCCGCAAGCTTTTCAGCGTCCTCGTAAGTTTTCATAAATGCACCGTCTCCGACCTTAACATCGAGGACAATTCCGTCTGCACCTGTTGCAAGCTTCTTGCTCATAATTGATGAGCAGATAAGGGGTATACTATCAACGGTAGCGGTAGCATTGCGCAATGCGTAGATTTTCTTATCAGCAGGTACAAGTGAGCCTGTCTGCCCTGCAACAGCAAGACCTGCTTTTTTTACATTCTCAACGAATTTTTCAAAGGATATTTCCGTTTTAAAACCGGGTATGGACTCAAGCTTATCAATTGTACCGCCTGTGTGTCCAAGTCCTCTGCCTGACATTTTCGGCACGCACACACCGCAGGCAGCAACGATTGGTGCAACGATAAGAGTAGTTTTATCACCTACGCCGCCTGTACTGTGCTTATCGACATTAAATCCGCCTGTTTCAGGTTTAATCATATCCCCTGACCTTGCCATAGCCATAGTCAGGTCGGTTGTTTCTCTGTCCGATAACGAACAAAAGCATATCGCCATAAGAAGTGCAGACATCTGATAATCGGGGATGCTGCCGGACACATATCCGGCAACAACCCAATTGATTTCCTCTGTACTTAATTCGACGTTATGCTTTTTCTTGGTAATTATTTCATAAATAGTCATAGCACTTCAATTCCCGTAAAATAATGTTTGAGTATCTGTTCATAAGAATATCCCTGTTTTGCAAGAATATTCGCACCATTCTGGCTCATTCCAACACCGTGACCGTAGCCGTATGTAGTGAACGTGAAGTAGCCATCGCTGTATGTAACCTCAAAAGCTGCACTTTTGAGCTTGTAATTGAGAATTGACTCACGCATTGAACGACCTGTAATAACCTTCTGACCGTCAATATTTACCTTTGCAACGTAATTTCCGTCAATGATTTCGGTAACCGTAAACCAGTTGGACGGGTCATCCGAAAGAGTTATTCCAAGCTTTTCTTCGGTAAGCGTACGCATATTTTCCTCACTTACCTTCATCTGATAACCATAGTTCGGGTCATTTCCGACATCAAATGGGCAATACACGCTCTTGAGATACGGAACACTGCTGCCCCATACATTCTTTGCATCGGTTGTATAACCTGACGATGAAGCCATATAAACTGTCTGTGCAACATTTCCGTTATAATAACAGCACACACCCCATACCTCGGAAACTAAATCCTTGATACGCTGAGGTACATTACCCTTAACAAGAACGGACGGAGTGAGTCCGTTTACGTTGTGATATTTAACATAAGAATATGCTGCAACTGCCTGAGCCTTGATTGCTTCATCGCTGAAGCTTGCGGAAATCTCATTGTTGACAATCTGACAGATAAGGTCGTAAGCGTTGACTGTCTGTGTACTTCCGTTGAACTTTGCAGTAAAAGTTTCATCTGTAGAAATATCAGCACCTGTTACCACGCTGACAGATACGGACGTTTCCGTGCTTTGGGTTGAATCATCAGTCCAGAGGGTGATAATTATATCTTCGGAAGCATCAGGAACGGTATTATCGAAATTTTCATCTTCCTCAAACACGAATGTTACTGTTTCTTCAGTTGCTTCTGTTTCAGGAGCAGCTGTCTGCTCCAGGACAATTTCCGCAGGCTCTTCCTCATCATTGGAAATCACCTTATCTTCATTTGAATCCTCACCAAAAACGGACTGCTCCATAGCTTCGGCACTTCCGTCATCATACTCATCAACATCAAAATCCTCGGGATAATCTACATCCTCATCATCTTCCTGAGGTTCTTCCGCAGATGTTTTTTCAGGAGCAGCTGAAACGGTTTTCTCAGCTTCTTCCATAACAGGTGCAGCAGTTGTCACAGCAGGTTCTTCTGTTTGTTCAGCTGTTTCTTCATCAGCAGGAGCTTCTGTCTGTTCTTCCTGAAAACTATTTTCAGGCAAAGCAGGGACAGCTTCAACAACCTCTGTTTCGTCATACACCTGAGGAATATCAACAATTTCCGCATCTATATCTTTATATGTAATTTCAGTCACAGTTTCTGTTTCAGTCGAATAATAATATTCCATTGAAATGGCATTCTCATCAACATCCTCTACCATAAATGCAAAGGTATAGAAAATGCCAACCAGAAGAAGTGCCGCAATACCGCTCAGAGTGGTATTCAGCTTCATATTTATCCCCTCCTTTTCTGTGTCCCTTTATTCTACATATGTACCGCCATTATACTTATAATAAACAGCAGGCCACTTTGGATTTTTATTAACAGCAAAGCCTGTTGTATCAAGATTTTCAACTGTTTCTCCCGCACGGAGCTTTCTTCCGATAATAACGTGACGTGCAGGCTCCCACTCATATGAACAAGTGGAAAGAGTAATGAACTTATCGTTTTCGTTCACATTAATTCCTGTGTGGAAATGGCTTCGTTCAGTTATTTCCTCAATAAAGGTTTCGAATGTATGATTCTTGTCAAAATTGATGTAGTTGTGATAGTCAAAGACATTTCCGTTATCGTGCTCAGGCTCTGTATTGATAACAAAGGAAGCAAGAATAACGTATGTGCTTTGCTCATACTTGTTGTCGAAATAGATATATGGATTCTGAAGCCAGTATTTTGCGTCCCACTTATAGAAATCCATCTGTCCGAACATTGTTCCGTCACGCTGATTATGACCGTAAAGAATAATATTATCGGACTGTAAATCCGGATAGTCATTCACAACATTACGGTAATCGGCATAAACCGTACCGCAGGAACGTGTCTGACCATAGATATTCTTTTTGAGGTAATAATCATTGTCATCTGCCTGAACAACAGCCTCACTCATTACACCGGGGATGGAAACATATCCTGCGTAATCCTCATTGATTGCGAGCATTTCGTCCGCAAAAGCCATATTAACCAGCGGATTTCTTATAATTTCGCCATCATCCGTAATTTCAACAGTAGGAGGAGTTGTTTCTGCCTCGCCGGACTGCACCTGATTGCTCAGGTTATTAAAAATATTATATTTGTTGCTTAAATCCTTCTGATTTTGTTTTGCTTCAAAAATATGATAGAAATATACTGCAAGGATTACTGCACAGACTACCAGTGCAAAAATGGAAATAAGCACAATAACCTTACTTATTATAACATTTGATTTATCGCCTTTAAGCGGTATAAAGCTCTCCACAAAACCTTTCTTTTTCTTTTTCTGTGGCTGTTTATACCTTGGAGCTGCGCGGACTTCATCCGACATTGCCATTTGGTAACCATTCCTTTCTTTTTCTGCACATTAAGTTACGGAGTAACAGTTGTTTCTTCGGCAGCTGAACTTTCAGAAGGCGCTGTTGTTTCCGCTGTTTCAGCTTCTGCCGCTTCATCGGGAGCAGAGGTTTCGGCAGCCGATGTTTCCTCATCGGAAACAGTGGTTTCAGCCGCCTTGGTTGCGGTTTTCAATTCCTTCATTTTTTCAGCATAGCTTTTATACTTCTTTTTGGTTGTTTTCTCAGTAACCTTTTCGGAAGCTTCAGGAGCAGTAGTTTCTTCTGTTATTTCAGTTTCTTCCGTTTCCTCTGTTTCAGAAGCTTCTTCTGTTTCCTCTGTTTCTTCCGTTTCAGAAATTTCCTCGGTAAGTGTTGTTTCGTTGGACATAATTGCTTCCCAGTCAACACCCTCAGCATTATAATTAAGGTATGCTTCTGAAAAATCAAAATCCTCTATTGACTCGCCGTCACGGAGACGTCTTGCGAAAACAACAAAACGCGAATCCGAAAACTCATTTGAACAGGTTGAGAGACAAAGCAGCTTGTCACCGTATTGAACATCAACAGGAGATACAATCTGATTACGCTTCTGAACTTCATTTATATACCAGTTGAAGGTTTCTTCATCATTAAGTGTCTCTATGTAGTCGTGATAATGGAAAACGATACCGCTGCTATGCTGTTCAGGTCTTACGTGAGTTACAAAGTAACCGTAAATCACATACTCCCCTGTTTCAAACTCAGGGCTGAACTTGATAACGGGATTTTCCTGATAGAATTCAACATTCTGCTTATAATCCTTCAGATTGCCGAACATTGTACCGTCTTCCTGATTATGTCCGTAAAAAACGATGTTCGGAGATATATATTCCTCGCTTACGGTACAGCGGTAATCAAGGAACACCGTTCCTGCCTTGTTTGTACCGCCGTAATAGTTATGGTCGAGATAATAATCATTGTCATCGCCCTGCATTATAGGCTCATAAATGTCGCATCCGTCCACTTCAAGGTAGCCGATATAATCCTCATTGATGCTTTTGAAATGTTCTGCAACATTGAAATTGTGCTCGGCAATTTCTTCCTCGGTAGGAGCAATCGTAATAATATTTCCCTCGCTGTCAACCGTCGTTGCAACGGTCGTTGTGATAATGCTCTGGTTTTCCTTTTTCTCCTCAACCGCTTCTTCGGACTGTATAAGCGTGCTGACAAGCATTACACCTGCTCCGACAAAAACAATTACCGCAGCAAGGAAAATAATTTTTCTGATTATTTCACCTATGCTGTCGCCTTTCCAAGGAAAAAGACCTTTCAGAAATCTTTTCAGAAACTTATCATTTACATCTTCCGGCATTTCTTCGGCAGCCTCCTCAGGCTTTTCTGCTTTTTCATTTTCCTCAGCAGGTTCAACTGTTTCTTCTTTTTCAGCTTCATCTGCTGCTGAATTATCCTCAGGCTGTTCAGTTTCATCAGGAGTTTCAGTCTGCGCTTCGGAAACAAGCGCCGCAGCTTCCGCTTCCGTCATTTCCTCAGAATCTATATTGTCTTTCCAAAGGGAAGCTTCACCGAGTATTGCCTCCTCGACCATCGCCTCTATATTTTCTTCCTTTTTCAGAATAAAATCCGCATTTTCGGATTCTGAAGTATCAATTTCCAGTATTTCCTCGGGAATTTCCTCGTCCTCATCTGCGACATCTTCCAGAAATATCTCCTCGGTAACTTCATCGGAATTTTCTTCAGCAATTCCGTCCTGTTCTTCAACTGAGTTCACATCGTTAATATCAGTTTCAGCAATAAACTCCTCCTCGGGGAGTACTTCATCATTGCCCTTTTTTTCATTTACGGCATTATCATATTCCTCAAGGATATCGTCTACTGTATATTTTTTTTCTTCATTATTGGGCATAAGTAAAATACCTCTTACTGGTTATATATAAAATTATAATCAGGCTCAAGCATATCGGAATTGATTTCCGCAAGAGAAACATTAACCTCAGGACTTTCGCCGTCACGGACACGTCTGCCGATTACAACAAAACGTGATGGTTCAAATTCGTTTGAACAGGTTGAAAGTGTAATGAACTTATCATCCTCATTAAAGTCAACACCTGTATTTACAGCTGTTCTTGCAAGGAGATTTTCTTCAAAGGCTGAAAAGCTCTTTTTCTTTGTAAAGTTCACATAGTTGTGATAATCCCAGATAAGACCGTCTCTTGTCTGATAAGGCTCAACCTCGATAACGAACATTCCTATGATTTTGTATGTATATTCCTCATAGAGATTACTGAATGTAAATGTGGGATTTTCAAGATAGAAGTCAAAGTTCTTGGTGCTGTCCTTTTTGATTTTATATTTTTTCAGAGTACCGAACATTGTTCCGTCAGCCTGATTGTGACCGTAGATAATGAGGTTGTCCGACTGATTATCGTTATAGTCATTGGCAATACATCTGAAATCAATATAAAGCTGACCTGCAATATTATAATTGCCGTCAAAATCCTTATCAAGATAATAATCGTTATTGTCGGTCTGAACAATAACATTGTCGATATTGGTATTCGGAACAGTAATCCAGCCTGCCGTATCGGGGTTGTCCTCAACAAAGCCCTTCATACTCTCCAGAAGCACCAGCGGAGGCGGCTCGGTTTCAACGGGAGTCGTGTCGGAAGGAGCTGTTGTTTCCGTTGTTGTTGCAGGAGTAATAACAGTTGCAGCAGAGGTATGCTTGTTACGCATATCATCAATATCACTCTGATTTTTCGCCTGCTGAACAAAATACCACGCAAGGATTGCAAGTGATGCAATCAGCACCACACAGCAAACCAATGTTATAATTTTTCTTGCAAGCTCAACCTTTGAATCGCCCCTGCGCGGAAGAAGCTTGTCTATAATGCTTGTATTTTTCGCCATAAATAAACCTCATTACTTATAAATTACGTCCCAGTCAGGCTCTTTCGCCTCAGTGTTAAGGTAAGCCAGTGAAACATCAACCTCAGAGTTCTCCCCCTCTCTGACTTTTCTTGCAAAAACGACAAATCTTGAAGGTTCAAATTCATTTGAGCAAGTAGAAAGTGTAAGGAACTCGTCGCCGTACTGCACGTCCACAGGCGTAATAATCTGTGTTCGTAGCATTATATTATCAATAAAGCTGTTGTATTCCGATTTATCCTTGAAATTCAGTTCATTATGATAATCGAAGATTACGCCGTCCGCTGTCTGTGATTCGAGAACGGGAGTTACGAAGTACGCAAATATCTTATATGTGTCAGCCTTATAGTTGGAGCTGAACTGAATTACAGGATGCTCTGAATAATATGTCAGATTTTTCTTATAGTTGGCAAGGTCACCGAACATTGACTTATCCTTCTGATTGTGACCGTACAGGATAAGATTGTCGGAGCGCTCACGGGCACTGATTTTGTTGCGTCTGTCCATAAAGACAGTACCCGCCTTGTTCGAGCTGCCGTCAAAGGCAATTTTGAGATAGTAGTCATTTCCGTCCTTAGTGGTTTTCTGAACCACAGGGAGAGAAACGTTAGTCCCCTCGATATGAACCCAGCCGACTGTATCAGGATTTATTTCAAGCAGCTGCTTGGCGCTGTCAAGGACTTCACCGTTGTTGTCATCAGGATTTATATAGGTATAATACAAATCCTGCAAAGAGCTGTTAAGAAACCTTGCGCTCAAGGAAAGCCTTACTTCATTTGCCAAAATAAGGATACAAGCGATAAGCACCACAAGTGCAAACTGGGTAAAAAGCTTACTTGCAATCTCCTTGGCACAATCCCCCTTCTGGATAAGAAGCCAATGTCCCCGCCTCTTTTTCTGTTTCGCCTTAAAAGCTTTTTTATAGGCTTTTTTAGCGCTTGCGGAAAGTGCCATAACTGAAATTCAAGCCTCCGTTCGGTATAATTATCAGCGAGTACATACAACTACTGATAATACTATAATACACCTTTTTTGTCAATTCGTCAAGGAAATTCGGGCATTTTGTAGTTTATTCCAAAAGGTTTCACGCCTTTTACACGTACTTATCAAAAAGCAAGCCCCGAAACGGTTTGTTTCAGGGCTGTGAGTGCATTTTTATTACAGTTTGATGACCTTCAATTCAGTTTCGGCAACAGCTTCGGCAATCAGCGGCTCGAAGTCGAAAGCGTTCTGTGCCGCTTCAACATCGGCAAGAACAGGTCTTGTTTTAGGATGCTTCGGAGTAAAGACTGTGCAGCAATCCTCATATGGCTCAATGGAAATATCAAACGTATCGATTTTTCTTGCAATTTCCACAATTTCGGTCTTGTCCATACCGATTACGGGACGGAAAACAGGCATTCTGCAAGCAGCGTCCGTGCAGACGATTGCTCCCATAGTCTGACTTGCAACCTGACCAACGCTTTCGCCTGTGATAAGTGCCTGCATATCCTTTTCCTCAGCAATACGCTGTGCGATTTCCATCATAAGACGGCGCATAAGAATTGTGAAAAGCTCCTCTGGACAGTTGTCGCGAAGCGCCTCCTGAATTTTCGTAAACGGTACGCAGTAGAAAGCCACGTCACCGCAGTAAGGAGTAAGCTTCTCACAAAGGCGTTCAACCTTCAGACGTGCTCTTTCAGAGGTGTACGGCGGAGAAACATAGTGGATAGCAGAAAGCTTTACGCCGCGCTTTGCCATCATATATGCCGCAACAGGGCTGTCGATGCCGCCTGAGAGGAGGAGCATTGCACTGCCCGATGTGCCCACAGGGATACCGCCTGCACCGGGAAGATTTCCTGCGTGAACATAAGCGGCTGTATCGCGTATTTCAACCGTTACAACCATCTGCGGATTTTTCACGTCAACAGTAAGATGAGGGTATGCTTCAAGAATTTTTCCGCCAAGCTCCATACAGATTTCAGGCGACTTCATCGGGAATTTCTTGTCGGAGCGTTTCGCTTCAACCTTGAAAGTGCGTGACATCATAGCTGTTTCTTCGATGTAGGCAATTGCTTCCTTGCAGATTGCGTCGAAGTCCTTTTCCACAACAAGAGCACGGCAGAGCGCTGCCGCACCGAATACCTTTGAGCCAAGCTCAACAGCTTCATCAAGGTCAATATCCTCTGACTGTGGAATAGCGTAAATTGTGGACTGTGCCTTTGTGTACTCAAACTTGCCCAGCTTATTCAGACGATGCTTGAGGTTACGGATAAAAGCGTCCTCGAATGTTCTCTTGTTTAAACCCTTGAGAGCAATTTCGCCCTCCTTGAATATGATTAATTCTTTCATAGTTTACCTTCCTTATTTAGTCTTAGCAAGGGACTGATACCCTTCCTGAATTGCATTGACAAGCACGTCAATCTCGCCCTTTGTGGTGGTGCGTCCGATTGAAACACGGATAGCCGAGTCAGCAAGCTTATCGGGAATACCCATAGCCGTAAGCACGGAGCTGTGCGCCCCCTTTGAGCAGGCTGAACCGCTTGAAACGTAAACTTCCTTGCTTTCAAGGAAATGAAGCATAATTTCCGAACGGATACCCTTTACCGAAAAGTTTGTTATGTAAGGCGATTTATTTTCAGCGGTTGAGTTAATCGTGATATAATCAAGCTTTGCAAGCTTTTTCAGCAGATATTCGGAAATTTCCTCAGCATTGCTGTGAGCCACAGACATAGTCGGCATAAGCGCTCTTACAGCTGCGCCGAAGCCTGCGATGAGGGGCACGGACTCTGTTCCCGAACGGAGATTTTTCTCCTGACCGCCGCCCATAATAAGCGGAGCAACACGGATACCCTTACGGATATACATTGCACCGACGCCCTTGACAGCGTGTACCTTGTGTCCCGAAACTACGATGATATCGGCGAAAAGTTCAGCGGACTTCATAGGAATTTTCATAAAGCCCTGAACAGCGTCGCAATGGGTTATACATTCGGGAAAGTTGCGCTTGACATAGGAAAAAATCTTGCGGACAGGCTGAATTGAGCCTGTTTCATTATTGACAAGCATACAGGAAACAAGGCAGGTATTGTCATCAACTGCGTCGATGAAATCCTCGACAGCAATTTCACCGCTTCTTGACGGCTTGATGCGGACAACCTCAAAGCCTTCCTTTTCTTCAAGATATTTAATCGGCTCTGCAACGGATGGGTGCTCGATTGCGGAAACAACGATTTTCTTCTTTCTCTTTCCGTAATTCTTAGCAGCACCGAAAATTGCGGTGTTGTTGCACTCGGTTGCACCCGATGTAAAGGTTATGCACTGCGGGTCGCAGACAAGTGCGGCAGCGATTGCTTTTCTCGCTTCGGTAACATTCTGTTCGGCTTTCAGACCGACTGCGTGAAGCGAAGATGGGTTGCCGTAATCCTCAACCATATTCTGAAACACAGCTGATACAGCAGGCTCGCAGGGACGGGTTGTAGCGGCGTTGTCAAGATAAACTGCCATATATTTCAATCCTTTCGTTTCAAATTGTCATAATTAATTTTATTATACAACAAAAACGGAAATTTAACAAGTAGTAAAATGAAATTTCTTGTATTGACCGTACTCCCCTGCCGTGCTATAATAAAATCAATTCAAAAATGTGGTGCAAGTCTGAAAATAAATTCTCAGACTATGAGTTTTGTTCTTTTGGACTACCGTCACAAAAACAAATCATCAAGAGAGGAGGACACGCTTCTTACAAAGCGTGGTTATAACTATGAAAACGCTTTATCTTTCCGACCTTGACGGGACTTTGCTCAACAGCGAGCAGAAAATTTCCGCTGAAAGCTGTAAAATTCTCAACAGCCTGATTGAAAATGGGTTGCTTTTTTCCTATGCTACTGCACGCTCTGCGGTTACAGCGGTAAAGGCAACGGCGGGACTTACGGCAAAAATTCCGATTATCGTTTACAACGGCGTTTTCACAATTGACAGCGGCACGGGTGAGCGAATTCTGTCAAATATGTTCAGCCGTGAGGAGGCACTTTGGATTTATGATATTCTGCTTGAACACGGCATTGACCCGATTGTGTACTCGGTGATTGAAGGTGTTGAAAAGTTTTCCTACATTGATGAGCGGTGCACAGTCGGAATGAGAGAATTTCTTGATACACGAAAAAATGACGTTCGTGAGCGTGTTGCAGCAAACGAAGATGAAATGCGTGAGGGTGAGATTTTTTACTTCACCTGCATTGACGATGCGAATAAGCTTGCTCCTGCCTGCGAAATTCTGGAGAAGAATTTCCGATGTATTTTCGATAAGGACATTTACAGCGGCAATCAATGGCTGGAAGTTTTGCCGAAGAATGCGACAAAGGCAAATGCGGCATTGGAGCTGAAAAAGCATTTTGGGTGCGACAGGCTTGTGGTTTTCGGTGACGGTGCAAACGATATTCAGATGTTTGAGGCGGCGGACGAATGTTATGCTGTTGCAAACGCTTCAAGCTGTTTAAAATCAATCGCTGACGGCATTATTGGCAGCAACAACGAGGACAGCGTGGCAAGGTTTATTATGGAAGATTTTGTATTCAAAGAAAAATTCTGAAAAAAATTTTAAAAAAGGCTTGACAAACATAATTCGACGTGATATAATGATTAAGTCGCTGAGGGAAAGACCTCACGAAAAGTTAATATTGCGTTTGCGGCAGTGCTGGAATAGGCAGACAGGCACGTTTGAGGGGCGTGTGTCTTCGACGTATGGGTTCAAGTCCCATTTGCCGCACCAAAAAGTAAACTCACAAATCACGAAAATACGTGGTTTGTGAGTTTTTCTTTTTTCAAAAAATCGCTTTGTCCATTATTTGTCCATTATGAGTCTTTTCTGTTCTTGGACTCTTTTTTATTGAAATCAAGGGCGTTGGTGATTACGTCACAGGTTTTAGTCCTTGCCTCTGCAAACATATGGCTGTAAATTCCTAAAGTCGTGTTGGAATTGCTATGTCCAAGCTGATTTGATACAGTTGTAACGTCTACGCCAGACGAAATAAGCACGGAAGTATGAAAGTGACGCAAAGAATGAATGTTGCAAAAACGCATATTGTTATTCTTGCAAAATCTTTTCAGCCAGTTGTAAGGAACTGTCCCGTTGATAGGCTTGCCATCCCAAGTTGTAAAAAGTCTGTCCGTTTCAACCCATTTTGAGCCAATTTCAACACTCTGGTCATGCTGTTCAGCTTTATACTCTTTAAGCAAATCAAGCATTACGGGAGGAAGCTTTATCACACGCTGGGACTTTTTAGTCTTTGTTGTGTCGGTGTACATTCCCTCACCTGCTACATAATTTGAAGTACGGCGGATATGTACAAGTCCTTCATCAAAGTCAATATCCTTCCATTCAAGACCAAGAAGCTCACTTCTTCTGAAACCACTGTAAATGGCAAGATTGAAAAATACCCTGTACTTCATAGGTGCATCCTGCAGCAATTCCGAAAGACGTTCAACTTCTTCAATGGTATAAAATTCACGCTCTTTAGGCTCTCCCTTTGGAACAGTAACATTCCTGCAAGGATTGTTCTGAAGCATCTGCATCTTTATCGCGAAATCAAATATGGTTGAGATATACGAAAGATAATGCTTGATTGTCTTATGGGAAAGCCCGCCGCCTGTTCTTTCGTTTACTCCGTCAGCAGCAAGACTGTTGATGAATTTCTGTATATCCCTTGATGTTATTTTATCCATTCGCAAGTGTCCGATTGCGTTGTCGGTACGCTCTCTGAGATATTCTACTCTTGCGTAGGTTGTTTTTCTCAGATTCAGCTTTGCGTAATCATTGAACCACGTTTCAGCAAATTCAGAGAACTTTTTCGTTGTGACAATCTGACCGTGCTCACATTCTTCTTCAAACTTCACGACCTGACGATTAAGTTCTTTTTCAATCTGCCGTTCTGACATACCGGCAGTCGGCTTCCAAGTCCTTGTCCGAACAATCTGTTTACCTTTTGTGTTGTATCCGCAGAAAGCTCTTATCTGATAAGAATCTCCGCGTTTTCTTACATTAGCCATAAAATCATCCTTGTATACTATTATTTAAAGGTAATTTATAGAGAACCCTTATGAAAACTCTTTTAAAAGTATATATTAATAGTTAATCCGCACAGCCCGAAAGCTGTACGGATTTTTTTGTGTTAAGCTAATTTAGTAAGGTACTCATCAAACGAAGACTTACTGATAAGAATCTTACCATTCTTTCCTTCGCCTGATCTACGAGAGAATACCTTTCCCTGATGCACCCAAGTACGTATAGTATAGTCGGATAAACCACTATACTCACTGCATTCCTTGATGGTGTACATAATCGGCTTAGGATTGTGTGTTTCTGAATCTGTATCATTTTTAACCTCAAGGTTTTCAATGAGTACATTCAGAGCTGTCAAAATAACTGCTTTGTCATGTTCGGTGAACATACTGTTCACTCCTTTCGTCTAAATATTTATTAAAAAAACGCTGTTATCTGAATTATACATAGTACGAATCCTGACAACAGCGTAAATTTAATTCAATATTTTTACTGTCATCATAAAAATGTTAGCATAAAAGTTGTATTTTTGTCATTGACCTCATTATATCACTAACCTTTATAAAGTGCAATAGCTTTGGGAAAAGTTTGTGTAATTTCACAATTAACTGCTTTGGATATTTTTTTGAGAATATTTTCACCTAACTATGAATTCATTTTTAACAAAACTTGCTAATTTTAGTGTAAGTTGTTGTAATTATGTGTTGAAACAAACGATAAATAGAACAATTTTACTAAAAATTGTTCAAAACACAGTCTGTGTCAAAATATACTCATTTATGAGTGCTTTTTGAAAAATTGACCTCAAAAAATTATTTCGCATATATGTTTCGTGCTTTGTAGTCAAATTGCACAAAGCCGTTTCCTGCAAAGGATTTGAGAGCAAAAAAGCTTATGAAAAACGCTTGGTTTTTACTGATACAACTTTAATTGAATAATCAAACGTCTTTCAAAGCATTTTTTACATTAAAAAATTAAAGAGTAATACCTTTTTATTTTTCTGTATACTCCCGTGCCAAGTAATTTTCATAAGCATCAAGCACAGGCTTTTCAATGCTGGCTCTCGCTCTATTGTGAATAGCGTGCACCATATCAGCAAACCCGCCATCAGCAGTCTTTCTGCTTGGCATCCCGACAAAGAGTCTGTCAGTACCCTGAACAACCTTTATATCGTGAACCTCAATAAAGTTGTCAATGACGATAGAAGCAACAGCCTTAAGCTTGCCTTCTGTAAAAATGTTGTGAATGTTTACGTTAGTAATAGTCATAAATTTTGTAACTCCTTTGTGATTGTAAGTTTGATTTGTACGTTTGTAAATGTGGCTTGTGCAAAAGCTGAGTAGGCCTTTGCACAAGCCATTCTTTTAGAAAGACATCTTGTCATCTTCCGAGTCAAGCACGCTTTCAAGTTCAACATAATTCTTGTAAGCTTCAAGAATCGTGTCCTCGAAGTACTTTCTTGCCTCAGGATAAATCGGATGAACTACATCACGGTAAATCCCGTTTTCGTCCTTGCGGCTTGGCATGGCGATGAACAATCTTTCACTGCCCTGAACGACCTTGATGTCGTGGATTGCAAGGCAGTCATCGATTGTGACGGACACAATACCTCTGAGTGCACCGTCTGTAAAAGTTTTACGAATCTTAATTTCTGTAATTACCATAAGTAATTACCTCCTGTAAAATATTTTTTCAGATACATAATTGCCGCCGGCAGGCATTACATATCTTTGAGAACAATCCGCCGTCTCACCAGAGACGGTTTTATAGAACATGATAATATCAATAATATAGAACGTGAATTCTTACTTTGAATTACCAAATTCTTTAGAAGAAACTCGCCAACACACCAGTGCTGGTTTTGACATTCATCTGACCTCCAATCCGTAAACGCAAAACAGCAGACCGTTATATGATAAAAACTAATCTTTAATAAAGATAAGTTTACAGTCCGCTATTCACGTCTACCTGTGTTCATTTGTGGGAACAATGCCAAAGATGGACAGTGCAGACTCCTATAATGTCATACACTATCCTGACTCTATCCCGACGGCAGTTCCTCTGCCGTAAAAGTAACATACAATTAGAATATATATTACTTTATAACCAATCCGCCAGTGCGTGAGCACTGGTTTTATATTTACATCAAATCTTATCTTAAGTACATTGTTCGTAAGTTTATTCTTTGGCGAAGAAAATTTATTTATTATAGTAGACATCGTAGAGGTGAAACTGAAAAATTTTGACTTGCATCAGAAAGAATATACCAATTTTTGGCTTGTACCAATTTTGTAACAAAAATGGTGCGTTTTTTGTAACAAAATTGTAACACGAAGCCATGGCGAGAAAGAATATTGTTTAATTTGCACAAAAGTGTTATAGGGGATAAAATGAAAAAATTTGTATTTTTTATCAATAGACATTCATAAATTTGAATGCTATAATGACAACTAAGCCGTAACATTTTATGTTAACATTCGTAGTAACATCTGAGTCCGTCAAAGGAGTACCGACATGAACAATTTCAATCAAGAAGAAATCCCGCAATATGTTATCGAAGGTCTCGCTCGAATGATTCTTCCCGAGCTTCGCAAGTTTTACGAAAGCGAAGAAGGTAAGGAATTTTTTGAAAAGTGTAAGGCTGAAAATATGCCTGACACTGAGAGTGAGAAGTAATTCGGCATACGGGATTTTAAGAAGTGCAGCCCTGTTATGCCGAGTAGGTATAGCAGGGCTTTGTGTTTGTAAGGAAATATTTTATTTGATATGCACAGCGCAAAGCTGATGACATTAATTTATGACGAAGGGAGGTTACCTTATATGGGTAACAGAAAGGAATTCAGACAGAAACTTTTAAAGCTTGAGAAAGAAAAACAGAAAGCACAGCAGGAGTACGTAGTAAGCGAACTGGAAGAAAAGCTTGAATGTCTCCCCACTCTGATTTATCAGAATGAAGCTATGTGTAACATCATTCTTTCGTTGCCGAACGATGAACTGAAAA
>JAFQIY010000070.1 GCA_017415165.1 Oscillospiraceae bacterium
CTGCCATATTCTCAGCGGTCACAGGGCTTATTATATTTATTCCGCACCTTATTTCTTTTTTAGAAAGGATAATTTAAAATGCAAGGTAAATCAAAACTTGCTGACGCTGCCGCTGAACGAGCAGCAAACATCAGAGAGTATTCAGAAAAGGTAAAAGCAGAAGTCATTCAGGCTGAGTTTGACATCCGTCAGGCTGAAATTGACGCTATGGATGAGGGCTATGAAAAGTCTATCGCTCAGGTGGATTTGAACTATGCCCGTCTTACCGCTGAGAATGTTGACAGGGCTAACAGAATGATTGAAGAACTGAAAGACAAAAAGGTTCTTGAATGGCTCAATGCGAACCCCGAAGCGACAAAGGAACAACAGATAAATTACCGTGCTTCTTTGAACCTGACAACGGCTGACCTCTCAAAGGAGCAACGAGATATGTTGGCGGCATACGGAAGAGTGAATGACCAAATCAGAATTGAGGGAAACAAAGCCGCCCTGAATGAAATGTTGAAAGACGTAATGACCTATGAACAGCAACGTCAGAACATTGAGAAAGACTTCGCTGAAAGGCGTAATTCTCTTTATGAGAAGGACGCTGAGGGCAATGTTACAAGCACACTCAGAACAGGCGTGACACAGGGCAATGTGGATGAACTGAACCGTCAGGAGCAAGAAGCCCTGAACGCTGTTGACGTTCAATTCGCTCAGCGTGAAGAGACCTATCAGGCTTGGTGCAATCACATCGCCACACTCAGCCTTGAACAGTTGCAACAATTACTGAGAAAAGCCGAAGAGGAACTGAGAGACCTTGAAAAGAAAGGCGGCTCAGGAACTCAACTCGCTCAGGCAAGGGCAAAGGTTCAGACGGCTCAGAAAGCCGTAGCGAAAGAAAAGGCAAAGACTGACGTTGCCCCCGACAAACGCTCAATCAAGGAATGGCAAGACCTTTACAAGACCTTGAATGAGTGTACCCGTTCTTTTGAAGAAATCGGAGAGGCTGTCGGTGGAACTGTCGGAGAAGTTATTTCGGCGGCGGGTCAGATAGCCACTTCAACCCTCTCAATGATAAACGGTATTGTTCAGTTGGTTCAGATGTCGTCAACAGCGATGACCGCAACCGCTACAACGGCTTCAAAGGCTATTCAGACGGTTGAAAAAGCCTCTGTCATTCTCGCTGTAATTTCAGCCGCCTTACAGGTTGCGACTGCCATTGCAAATCTCTTCAACGATGACGAATCGAAACAGGAAGAAATAGAGCGTTTACAGAGACGTATTGACCAACTCCAATGGGAACTTGATAATGCAGACATTCTCAGGCTTCAAGAGAACTCACAGAAGTCTATTGACCGTGTGAGACAGACCCTCTCCGCAACCTATCTTGAACTTCTTCGGGCTAAGGCTGCAACAAACGATTGGAACGCTGTTTGGTCTCTTCTGTTCAGCAACGTCAGAACAAATTCTGAACTCCTTGAAAAGACCGCTGACAAACTTGCCACAGCCTACGGGAACATCGCCTACACTGCTGACAAGGCTCTCGGCGGCAACAAGTATGCAAACGCCCGTGAACAACTTGAAAACATCAGCAAACAGCAGCTTCTTTTGAATGAGCAGATAAAACAGGAAGAGGACAAGAAAGACACTGACCACGGGGCTATTGAGGACATGGAGCGTAAGATTGAAGAACTCGGGCAACAGGCTGTTCAGATTATCAATGAAATGGTGGAAGACATCATCGGCGGCACAAGTGCCGACATTGCGTCTGAACTTGGAGACGCTTTCTTTGAAGCGTTTCAGGCGGGCGAAGACTACGCCGAAGCGTGGGGCGAGAAAGTGAATGAGATTGTCGCTGACGTTATGAAACGTATGCTCATCAGTAAATTCCTTGAAGAGCCGCTCGGAGAAATCTTTGACAAGTACAAGGCGAAATGGTTTAAGAACGGAGAGTTTCAGGGGCTTGACGCTGTTATCAATTCAATGGGCGGTTTCGCCTCTGACCTAAACGCCGTTGGAGAAGAGTTCGCCACTATTTGGGAGAATCTCCCTGACAGTGTGAAAAATATGTTCACAGTCACAGACGAGGCAAGCCGTGAAGCCTCTCAGAAAGGAATCGCAACGGCTTCACAGGAAAGCGTGGATGAACTGAACGGGCGGGCGACAGCCATACAGGGACACACGTTCTCAATTGCAGAGAACACGAAACTTCTTCTCGCTTCTGTGAACCTCATTCTGAGAAGCGTTCTGAACATTGAGCAGCACACTGATAAAATTTCGGAGGGCTTCTCAGATGTCCGTCAGAATATCAAAGAGGTTAAAGACGCTGTGAACGACATTCAGTTGAAAGGTGTGAAACTTAAATAAAGGAATAATATGGAAGATATTATCAGACAGATTTACGCACAGGCAAAACTTCTTGGGGCTTGCTCTCTGTTCACAGGACGGGAGAAGACCCTTGAAGACATTTTCAGGCTTTTCTCTTCAACAAAAGGAATGGAGTTCTGCCTGAAAAACCGTTTCCCGAACCTCTCAACATTCAGGCTCTTCAAGCCTTTCGGCGTTGAGAAATACGGTGTTTACATTGATGCGGGGTTCGTTGAGTTGAAAAACCCGAAAAGGGCTATTCTCATCGGTCGCACAACGGCGGTCATTGATTGTGACACTCTTGAAAGACACGAGATTTACGTGTTTCAAGGGGCTTCTGCAACAGTTAACGCCCGTAAGTGGTCAGTTGTGTCTATTAAAGGCGTGACAGGCGCACGGGTCATTAAAAACGTCTCTGAAAACGCTATAATCTTATGATGTCGGGAAAGTTATATGTTGACGGATATGACGTGTACAAACAGTACGGTATCTATGTCCCTGACGGTGGGTGGACTTCACTCATCGCCTTTCCCCCTTTGAAACAGCCTGAACAGAATGATTGGCACGAAGAAGACGGAATAGAAGCAGACCTCTCTGAACCCGTTCTGAATACCCGTGAAGTGTCACTGACCTTTGCCATTTCAGACGTATTCAGCCGTTACAATGACTTTATAGAAATGCTCTCAGACGGTTCTTATCACGTCTTTGAATGCGCTGTCATAGAGCGTAAATACACGCTCAGACTTGTCAGTCAGAGCAACAGGGAATATGCGGTAACTTTCGGGCGTGAGACATTGAAATTTGCCGATGACTTCCCTTTCTCAGGATATACATATAAAGTCCCGTCAAGTAAGATGAGTGCTAATGACAATTATCTGATAGACGGGGTTCAGACTACAAACTACGGTCTGAGGGTTCTTCAAGGTTCTTTCTCAGAGGTGTTGAAAACGGCTGCTGTCAAACAGAATATGCTACGCAATATCAAAACACAGAGCGGGGCTATTTATGACGGAGAAATGGTCTTCTATAAAGCCAAAGACGTGAAACTGAATTGCCTCATGCGGGCTGATACGTTGGCAGAGTTATGGCGCAACTATGACGCTCTTCTCTATGACCTTATCCGACCTGAGGAAAGAGCGTTGACCGTGAAAGAACTTGAACAGGATTTTCCTTTCTGTTATAAGTCCTGTGCCGTTTCAGAGTTTTATCCTGAGGATAGAATATGGCTGAAATTCACGCTGACCCTGACTTTCACACGGGATTTCCGCATCAACGAAGACGGAACTATTCTTGTCTCAGAAGACGGCATTCCCATTGTCACAGAAGACGGCGTTTACTTCATCGACTTGTTGCTTGACCGTTACGGCTTTGACAGTGTTCGTTTTGTCAACAACAAACAGACATTGCGCCTGACTTCTAACGGAAGTTTCAGATTTAATAATTAACAATAAAGCGAAGTAATATGAAGAAACTCAAAATCTCAGAATTGCCGATTAGTACAACCCTGAAAGGGCTGTTCACAATCGGCGTTGACAGTCTGAACAGGAGCGTCAAGGTCTCTCTTCAATTTGTTGAAGATATGGTAAATGCCGCCGTCTCAGCGGCTAAGACAGCCACAAATTCAGCGAACTCAGCGGCTCAGGCGGCGACAACAGCCAAAGACGGCGCAAACACTGCGGCGGCTTCTGCTTCATCAGCAGCGTCAGCGGCAAATTCAGCGGCTCAGGCGGCAAACAGTTCAAAGACAGCAGCCGACAAAGCAACAGAAGCGGCAAATTCAGCGGCTCAGGCGGCTCAGGCGGCAAAAACTGAGGCTGACAAGGCAACGGAAGCCGCAGTTCAGGCAACAGAAGAAACTCAGGCGGCAACAAAAGACACGGTTCAGGTAACAGAAGAGGCAAGAGCGGCAACAGAAGACACGCTCGCCAAAATCGCAATTCTTGTTCCCTCTGCCTTGACGGTTGACTGTATCAAACGCATCACTTGGGGTAATGTGACACCTGTCAAAATTAAAGCGGTTCTCAGCCCCGTGACGGCGATGAAAAATCTGATATTTCTCAGTGATAACAGAGCCGTAGAAGTCAGCAAAGACGGCGTTCTGACCCCTGTGGCAAAGGGTGTGAGCCGTGTTCACGTCATACCGACAATGAACACAGAACTTTCACAAACTTGCCTCATTGAGGTCTGTGCCCCCCGTCTGCGTCTTTCATCAAGTACGAAGCTGCGCTTCACTCAGGCGGGCGGCTTACGTTTGACCTGATTTTGTTTAATTCTCTAATTTATAATTCGTATGCCAAAGAAAGGTTACATCAGCGAAATTATGGGAAGCGGACGCATTGTTTCTCACGGTCAGATTACAGACCTGTCAAACGGCTTCCGTCTCCCGAACGGAGAGGCGTTCACGATCTACGTGCGACCTAAGTTCAGCGTTTCAACGCTTGACACCGTTCTGAACGTGAAACTTTATCAAGAGGACGGCTTCTCTCCCGCACCTGTTGTGTTCAACGATTGGTCGCCTCTTGTTATCAGTGAACTTGCCCCTGACACGGAAATTCTGAACACGAATGACCTGTTTTGGGGAAGTGGTCAAAGTATTGAGGAAAGCGTATGATAGTTTCAATTCTCTTGTCCGTGTCACGGCGTATCAGGGCTTGGACTGAGAAACGCCGTAAGAAAGAAATGAGGCTCAATACGCCCACTTCGGCAATGTTCATCAGTGTGAATGGTAAAACAGTTTTCAAATTCTTAAACAAAAAGTAAAAATTATGGCATTAACAGCAGAACAAGAGGCTACAATCCAACAGATTATTGAAGCCTTTGAAAACGGAAAGCGTTTGAGCGATTTGCCAAACGTACAGGGTACAAACCCCTACAATCTCTATTGTGAGGTTCTTGATGAAGACGGAGAGAGCAAGAAAGCCGCTCTCGCTTCGCTTCTCCCCTATCTTGAAGAAGAGTGTTCATACGGCGTGAAGTTTGACACCTCTGTCGCTTCTCCGTCTTGCACCCGTGTCGGTAATGTGGCTCTTCATAAAACACAGCCTATTCAGAGCCGTATGAAAGGTTGTTTGCTTGACGATGACGGTCAGGTGGTTGAATACCTTGACCCCCGTGATTGGACGGGTCAGGTCAGAGACGGTTCACGTGGTCAGGTTATGGTAGAAATACCTATGCACTACCGCAAGTTTGAAACAAACGGCACAGAACGTATCGTGCGCCTCTCTGAACACCCTCTTCCAGGCTATCATCAAGTTCCACAAATGTACGTCTCGGCTTATGAGGCAAGTTTGGAACGCTCAACAGGCAAACTCTGTTCAGTTGTGAATGACACAACTGATTACAGAGGCGGTGGAAATAACGCAACGTGGGACGGCACATACCGTTCTCTTCTTGGTCGCCCTGTGACATCAATCAGCCGCACGGCATTAAGAACAGCAGCCCGAAAGAGAAAGACAGGCTCAACCGCTTGGAACTGTTACCTGTATCAGGCTCATAAAGCCATATTTTGGCTCTTCACTGTTGAATACGCAACCTTGAACAGTCAGGCGGCTTACAATTCAGAACTGACCCCTGAGGGCTACCGTCAGGGCGGTCTCGGAGCGGGTGTGACTGATTGGGACGGTACGTCTTGGAACAATTTCAACGGTTACTTCCCGTTTGTGCCTTGCGGTCACACAGACACGCTTGGAAATCAGACAGGCGTTGTGGCTTACACAATCACAGACGAGGGCGGTGCAGAGTTGAAGACAACCAACGTACCCCGTTATCGTGGGATAGAAAACCCGTTTGGTCACATTTGGAAATGGACTGACGGTATCAATATCCGTATCAGCCCGACAGAGGCAAACGGCGGCGATAACCTTTCAAAGATTTTCATCTGTGAAGACACTTCAAAACTGAACGACACAAACTATACGGGTTACCAACACGTTGGCAACGAAGCCCGTACAGAGGGATACGTCAAAGAGATTGTCTTTGGAGAGGGGGGCGAAGTTATGCCGTCAGTTGTCGGCGGGTCTTCAACTCAGTTCCATTGTGACTACCATTACACGAACATTCCAACAACAGAGGCGTTGCGTGGTGTCCTGTTCGGCGGTAGTGCGAATTCCGGTGCGCTTGCGGGTCTCGCCTTTGCGGGCTCGGCTAACGCCCCCTCGTATACGTCTGCGTACCTCGGCTCTCGCCTTTGCTATGTTGTAACAGCATAAGCCCCGTTTCAGTGTGAATACATTCTTTGAAGTTTAACAAGCCCCGCCCTCTTTTAGGGGGTCGGGGTTATAAAAAAAGATAAAATGGCAGAAGATAACAGACCGATGAACGGTCAGGGGTCTGACGATGGAAGCCTCGCTTTCTTGAACATACTTCGTGACGAAAACAGCCGCAGTTTCAACTGTGACGAAACAACTCAGTCAAAGTTGGTCAACACTCAATTTTGGGTGGTTGACTTCATTGAAGACGTTCAGACACGTTTCAGTAAAGCGAAAGGGAAGTCAGGTCAGACGCTTGTCAAAATCAAGCCTCAGAAAGACAGCCCTGAGAGTGAAGCAAGGAAGTTCTTCACGGGGTCTTCCGATATTCTCTACGTTTGTAAGAAAATCAAAGAAATGAACGCTTTCCCCCGCCGTGTGACTTTGAGAAGTTGCGGGAACAGGTTCTTCTTTGAATAACGTGAGAAAGGTCAAACGAAATAAGGTGGGTCATTCTCGTGGTGTCCTGTTCAGCGGTAATGCGAATAACGGTGCGAATGCAGGTCTCGCCTATGCGAACTCGAATAACACCCCCTCGAATACGAATGCGAACATCGGCTCTCACCTATGCTTTCAAGACAGAATTTCGGTTCTGAAACAATATAAAAGAATGACAGCCTTACCACTTGGTAAAAAAGTTCTGAAACCCCGAAGAGTGTTGGTAAAAACGCCTGTTGTATGGGCTATTGAAGACTCTCAGTAAGAAAAGCAAAGCAAATTGATTATGAAACGATATAATGATTTATGGGAAAAGGTTATCTCAGTTGAAAATCTGAGATTGGCAGATGAGAAAGCCCGCCGTGGGAAAACAAACACCTACGGCGTGAAGCATCACGACCTGAACCGTGAAGCCAATATTCAGGCTCTTCACGAGGCTTTGCTGACAAAGACGTTCAAGACCTCTCCTTACGAAGTGTTCACAATCTTTGAACCAAAGGAGCGTCTTATATTTCGTTTGCCTTATTACCCCGACAGAATTGTTCATCACGCTGTTATGAACGTGTTGGAGCCGATATGGTCAAGAACATTCACTTTCAATACTTATTCCTGTGTCAAAAACAGGGGTATTGAGGGATGCGCCCGTCAGGTTGATAAAATCATCAAGAAGTTTGAGGGGAAGCCTCTGTATTGCCTGAAAATTGACATCAAGAAATACTACCCCTCAATCAGTCACAAAGTAATGAAGCGTCTTATTCGCCGCAAGTTGAAAGACGCTAATCTGTTGTGGCTCTTGGATGAAATCATTGACAGCGCAGAGGGTCTTCCTATTGGGAATTATCTCAGTCAATATCTCGCAAACCTCTATCTGTGCTATTTTATGCATTGGGTAAATGAGTGTTTGCCTGAACTTGTGAAAGAGGCTCTGAACCTGTCTGAAAAACCAATGATAGAGGCGACTGAGTACGCTGACGACATTCCGTTCTTTTCTGACAGCAAGGCTGTTCTTCATCAGGTTCTAAAATTTGTCACGGAGTATCTTGAAACAGAACTTGAACTGACCGTAAAAGGAAACTTTCAGATATTCCCTGTCGCCGTGAACCGTTCAGACCGTCACGGAAGAGCCGTTGACTATGTTGGCTACAAGTTCTTTCGCAGCCAAAAACTGATAAGAAAATCAATTAAAAAGAATTTCTGCCGTGCCGCTTCACGACTGAACCGTCAGAGGCTTGACGCAAAAGCATACAAACAGGCTCTTGCCCCGTGGCTCGGTTGGGCTAAGCACAGTAATTCGAGACATTTATTAAAAACAATTATTAAACCGCAGTATTATGCAAGCATTTTATGACAACAAGCCCTCTAAGTTAGAGGCTATCGGTAACGGCTCATTTGCGTACCGATATAACATTCAGGAAGTTGAGAAGCCCGCTCAGAGTGACAACACAGAAACCACAGAACAGGCTCAGGGGCAAACTCAGTGGGTATGCGAAGAAGTGATTGTTTGGTCTCCGCTTTCATCAAACAAAATCACAGAAAAGGTTCTTACCGAGAAGTTTGAGAACAACTTTGAACAGAAACTTGTGAATGAGTACAACGCTGCTCAACTCGGTTTGTATGGTGCGAAGACAGGAGAAGAAGCAAAGAAGCGTATTCAGGCTTACACCGATTTCCTGACTGAGCGTGCCGCCTTAAAAACTCAGGTTGACACAGACTGTGCAGAACTCGGTATCAAGTAATATTACCGTTGAACAGAGAGCCGCCCCGCCGTTCTGATAACACCTGTGGGAGTTGACAGCCCTGCGGGGCTTTCAGGCGGCGGTGGTCAGGCTCATTCCTGAGGGAAAATCAGGAAACGCGAAATTAGCCCCATAGAGACGTTTTCAAAGTGATTATGGTATAAACATACCATTTCATAATTTGAACGCGAATACGGCGAAATTTGGAAAAAATAACTCAATTTTTTTAAGCAATGAAGATATTCAACAATCTCGGATATAAAATCCTCGACATTCAGGTTGACGATAACAGTTATCGTCACAGGGTTATTATGGGGGAACACAGCCTGACCCTGTATTTTTCGCTTCCTGAACACGTTGAGATACCCGTGGGGTCATACTGTGAATATCAAGGCGAGACGTTCACGCTTGAACGCCCTGAGGCGTTGAAGATGAAGCACAGCCGCCTGTTTGAATACACGGTCATTTTTGAAGCCCCCGAAGCGAAAGCAAAAATATGGAAATTCCGCAACACAGTTGACGGGCGTTTGAAGTTCTGTCTGACGGCAAAGCCTATTGAACATCTACGAATGTTCGTTGACAATATGAACCGCCGTGACAAGGGTTGGACTGTCGGGGATTGTGTTGACGGCGTTGAACAGTTGATAAGTTATGACCACGCCTTTTGTTCTGACGCTCTCAGCCAAATGGCTTCTGAGTTCAAGACGGAGTATGAGTTCAAGGGGAAACGTGTCTCGCTGAAAAAGGTTGAGTATAACAAGAGTTATCCGCTCCCGCTGAGTTACGGACGGGGTAACGGCTTTAAGTCAGGTGTTGGGCGTTCAAACACAGGGGAAACGCCGCCCGTTGAAATACTCTACGTTCAGGGTGGAACTGATAACCTTGACCCCTCAAAATACGGCTCTACTGAATTGCTTCTTCCGAAGAGCCAAACACTGTCTTTTGACGGAGAACACTTTGACACGGAAGACGGCTTCAATCAGGAGACAGCCCGACTGTATGCCTCAGATGAGGACGGGCGTTCTATAAGACGTTACGACAAGCAGCTTTCAAGTCTTGCGGAAGACAGCCTTGACTGCTCTTCAATCAGCCCGAAACGTGTCGGAACGGTTTCACAGGTTGTGACTGTTGACGCTGAGAACAACTTCTATGACATCGTTGACAACAGCATTCCGAGCAGCCTGAACTTTGAAGACTGTCTGATAGCGGGAGAAACTATGACTGTGATTTTTCAGTCAGGAATGCTTGCGGGGCGTGAATTTGAAGTCAAATACTGTCACGAAGCAAAGACTTTCAGAGGTGTCAAGAAAGCCGCTCGCCGCTTTGAAATCGTGCCTCAGGAGATTGACGGACAGACAATGCCGAACAGCGCATTTGCGCCCCGTGAGGGAGACAAATACGCTGTTTTCAAATGTATGATGCCTGACGCTTATATTTGCGATAATGAGACAAAAACAGGTGCTTCATGGGAAATGTTCCGTGAGGCTGTCCGTTATATGTTTGACAACGAAGAACAGAAGTTCACGTTCACGGGAGAACTTGACGGCATTTGGTCAAAGAAAGATTGGCTCAATATCGGCGGGCGAATTGTTCTCGGCGGGTTCATCAAGTTCAGCGACACCCGTTTTCAGCCTGACGGCGTTCTCGTTCGTATAACAGGTATCAAAGACTATGTGAACAAGCCGTACAGTCCTGTGATTGAATTGAGCAATTCAACTGTGACAGGCGGGGTCTCTTCAACACTGAAAGAACTTGAATCGCAAGAGGTGCTTATGGAAGACTACCGCCGTGAAGCAATTCAGTTCACGAAGAGACGTTTCAGGGACGCAAAGGAGACTATCTCAATGCTTGAAGCCTCTCTCCTTGAAAACTTCACAGGTTCAATCAGCCCGATTGCCGTTCAGACGATGAGCCTACTTGTTGGCGATGAAAGTCTTCAATTCCGTTTCGTGAACTCAAAGGAGAACCCTGTTCAGGTGGCTCACTCAATCACTTGGGATAATGAAGAAAAACAACTGTCAGCAGCAGCGGGTATTATTCAGCACATGACGCTCGGCATTTCTTCTCTGAGTTCATCGCATAAGGTTTCAGAATATAAGTTTTGGGACATTGAAGAATACCTGAGCGGGCGCATTGAAGAGGCTGAAAAGAAGTTCTATCTGTATGCCAAAGTTTCAAAGACGGCTCAGACGGGTTCTTTCATTCTGTCAGAAACGGCGATAAAGATTGAACAGGTCTCAGACTACTTTCATCTGCTTGTCGGCGTTCTCAACTCAGAGTATGACGGCGAGCGCAGCTTTGTGACCCTTTACGGCTTCACAGAGGTTCTCCCCGCCCGTGTCACGACTGACCGTGTTGTATCAGGGGACGGAAACAGTTTCTTTGATATGATTGCCAACGCCCTGAAACTCGGAGACAAACTGTCTTTCAATACACAGGGAGACGGGCTTCTGAGAATTAAGGGTACAATCGTTCAGAATGACGGCGGCGATGAAAGTTATATCGGGTGTTACAGAGGTGTTTTCAACGCTTCATACGTATATTATAACGGCGATGAAGTGACATACACGCTGAACGGTCTCACTTCAACATACCGTTACATCTATGCTCAGCCCTCAAAGGGAATTGAACCGTCAAACACAACTTATTGGCAAGTGATTGCAGAGGGTTCAAAAGGAGACAAGGGAGACAAGGGCGATGACGGTAAAGACGGTGTGAACGGCATTGACGGCATAAGCCCGAATACGGCTTACAAGTCAACCGTTTTCTTTAGGTCAAATCCAACACCCTCGACACCGACAGGCGGTTCTTATGCGAACCCTGTGCCGTCAGGTTGGTCAGACGGCATTCCCTCAGGCGAAGAGAAACTGTGGGCTTCGACACGCATTTTCACTTCTGACGGTCTCGCCCCTCAGCAAGACAGTTGGACTGCGCCACGTCAGATGACCGACACCGCAAATTTTGACGTTGAGTTTTCTTCTGTTCTTAACCCGTCAGCACCGTCAGGACACCCGAACACTAACACCCAATGGAGCAGCACCGCTAACGCTAACACAATATGGATGGCAACAAGCGTCAAGAGTAACGGGCTTTGGTCTTCTTGGCAAATTTCCCGTATCAAGGGAGAGAAAGGCGAAGACGGAACTTCAATCAAAATTCAAGGAACAAAGACTTCTGTTGATGAACTCCCGAACCCGCCCGCTGACCCCTCAGACTGTTATATCGTTGGTCAGAACCTCTTTGTTTGGGACGGCGATAGTTGGGTAGATGCGGGTCAATTCAAGGGAGACAAGGGCGAAGACGGAGCAGACGGCATGAACGGTTTGAATGCTTATGTTCATATCAAATACGCAAAGAGCCTGACAGAGGGCGATTGGTCAGATAATAACGGAGAGACACCTGACAAATATATGGGTATTTACACAGACAACAACCCGACAGATGAGTTGACTTGGAGTAAGTATTCATGGAGCAAATGGAAAGGCGATGACGGTTTCGGCTATGAATACATATATAAGAGAACAATAGCAAATACAGCTCCAACAACACCAACAACAGTCAGCCAAAATGACGATTATGTGCCGTCAGGGTGGACGGATGCCCCGTCAGGCGTTAATACAACATACAAGTATGAATGGCTCTGTTATCGCAAGAAAGTTGACGGCGTTTGGGGGGCTTTCATTGGCTCTTATGCCGATAAAACAAAGGCGGCTCTATGGGCGAAGTTCGGCTTAGACGGTTCTGACGGCTCAGACGGTTCTGACGGCTCAGACGGTAAAGATGCACCGTATTATGAGATACGCTACGCAAAGAACGGTTCAACCACTTCAGCACCCGCCTTGACAAAAACAGCCCTTGAACCCTCAAATTGGACAACAACACAGCCCGCAATCTCAACAGGTTATTACTTGTGGATGACAATTGCGAAAAAGTCTGCTGACGGCAAAACTCTGATTGAACAGTGGTCAACGCCTGTCAGGGTTACCCCGTATGACGGCAAAGACGGTCAGGACGGTGTGAACGGGTCAAGCCCTGTTATGGTTTATCGTGGCGTGTATGACAGTTCAAAGACATATTACGGCAACGCTCAACGCCTTGACTGTGTGAAGAGCGGCGACACCTATTATATCGCCCGAATTGATGCGGGAACATTCTCTAACGTGACACCGCCGAACACGGGCAAATGGAATAGTTTCGGAGCGTCTTTTGAAAGTGTTGCCACAAATCTGTTGTTGGCTGAGAACGCCAACATTGGAGATTGGTTTATGAGCGGTGGCAAGATTGTCTCAACACTCAACACGGGAGACATCATTGAACTTGACGCAAAGAAAAACCGTATATATATCAAGTCTTCGATGTCGGGTGGAATCTATGCTGTTGAAAACAGTCTCGGTTCTGCCATTGAACTTAACGCTGCAACGGGAATTGTTGAGACACGAGCAACGGGTTCAACGTCAGCCGTGTCTTATATGTCGCCATCAGGTATCTTCGCAAACAGAGCGGGGACACGTTGTGTATCAGCAACAACAGGTTATGACCAACGGGCGGCAATATGTGCGTTGGGTTATGGAAACCTGAACAAGTCAGAGTGGTCTTTGAATGCGGATGAAGCCCTCATTGCGGCTCTATACGGATACGCCTCAAATTCAGGCACGGCTCCCGCTTATGGTGGCTATATTTATAACCTGAAAGTAAAAGGCTTATTCCTTGGCATTAAGAAGATTTTCAATTCAACGGCAAGTTACACCTATCTGACAGACAGTGAAACCCTTGTTGTCGGTCTTGCAAGTGAGAGACGCCATGTGTATTTGCCCGCAACAGACAGAGAGGGTCATACGGTTATTTTCAAACAGTTGTGGTCGGGTTCTTTGAGAGTTTATCCCCGCTCAGGTCAGAAAATTTATGATGACACTTCTGAGAATGAATACTATGACGCAGGTACGGGTCAGACTATTATCGCTCACTTCACAAAGTTTGCGATAAATAATGAGAACGTCAGTGTTTGGGTTGTTTCACGTTTCAAATTTTAATTGATTATGGAAGAAAGAGAATACGGTTACATTGAGGGCGGGAGACTTATTTCCCGCTTCCTCTCTGAGAAAAGAGAAGTCATAACAGATGAAGAGGGCAACAATCACGTCCGTATCATCACGGTTGAGGAACAGGCGGCAGAACTGTCAGGAGAATGGAAGCCTGTTGACCTGATTGACAGTGATACAATGGAATCAGGGGGCGAAGATTATATCGTCATCCCTGAGGCTTATGATGCGGGAGACCACATCGGCTACCGCTACATCAAGAAATTTGACGTGAAGAAAGTCAAGACAGAAATTGAGGCTTTGAAAGAGGCTTTGAGTGGTTCTGATTATATGGTAACGAAGTGTTATGAAGCCTCTCTCACAGGTGGAACGCTTCCCTACGACATTGATAAACTTCACGCTGAAAGACAGGCTCAGCGTGACAAAATCAATGAATTGGAGGCTGTGTTGCAAGATTATCCCCAAAATGTGATTATATTATAATCATTTAGCGTACCTTTGTGCAGAAATTATTAAAACCTGTAAGAGTATGGAATTTTTAGCACCTATTATCAGCGCAATCGGGACAATCATTGTCGCTTGGTTTGCTTATAATCAAAAGACAAAAGACCAAATGACAGCCTTGAAGATTGAACAAATCAAGAAAAACGAAGAAAGCAAGAACAAACGCAGAGCAGACAACTGTTCTCTTGTTTATGGCGAACTGTGGAACATTCTTCACGAACTTGATGCAGACAGGGTCTATATTGTTCAGCCGCACCCTCTTGGTAACGAAAGTATGCTGAGCGTATATTTTGAGGTTAAGCGGAAAGGTATTGAGGGGATGAAGCAGAACATTCAAGACCTTCCTATCGCTGAGGTGGCAAAGTTCTCTTCTGACCTTGTCCGAAACTTGTTTATATATATATCAAATATTGAAGAACAGGTTTCTGACAAACACGCAAAAGCGTTATTTGCACACGGGGGCTGTGAGGCGGCAGCAGTGAAGCGTCTTTCAGATAACACACACGATTGGGTCGGTTCAATCTTCTGTGAGTTCACACACCCGATGACTGTATCAGAAGATGAAATCAAGGCTGTTATGCACACGGCTGCAACAAACATTCAATACCTTTTACCTGAATACAAATAAACAGTTTATGAAAATCCTAATAGATAACGGTCACGGGGTTGAAACAGCGGGTAAGCGTTCCCCTGACGGCTCTCTCAGAGAGTATTCATATACAAGAGAAATTGCCCGCAGAATTGTTCAGGCTCTCAGAAAAGAGGGCTTTGACGCAGAACAGATAGTAACCGAAGAACAGGATATCAGCCTGGAAGAACGCTGTCGGCGTATCAACACGATCTGCCGTCAGGTTGGCTCAAAGAATGTTCTTGTGGTCTCTGTTCACTGTAACGCAGCCCCGCCTAATGACGGTCAGTGGCACAAGGCGAGAGGTTTTTCCGCTCACGTTTCTCTGAATGCTTCTGCCGCCTCAAAGAAATTTGCCCGCTCACTGATTAAGGCGGCAGAGGAACAGGGGTTGAGAGTGAGAAAATACGCTCATCAGATGCCTTATTGGGAACAAAACCTTGCAATTTGTCGTGACACTCTCTGTCCCGCTGTTTTGACAGAAAACCTGTTTCAGGATAATCGTGAAGATGTGGCGTTTCTTCTCAGCGAAGAGGGCAAACAGGCAGTGACGTGTCTTCACGTCTCAGGTATCAAACATTATCTAAATTCGTGAGGTATGAAAACATTCTTATATTACATCATCATTGCCCTATGTGCCGTTTTATTGAGCGGCTGTGGGGCAGGTCGCAAACTAACAGCAAGCGTCAACACAGAACAGCGTGACAGTGTTCGTATTAAGGTTGTGACAGAATACGTCAAAGATACGGTATTTGTTGAAGTCCCCGCACAGACGGCAGAACGGACAACCCGTGATAGTACTTCACACCTTGAAAACGACTTCGCAACGTCAGACGCTCGTATCAACTCTGACGGCTCTCTGTTTCACAATCTAAACACAAAGCCTCAGAAGAGACCCGCTGAAATTCAGAAGCCTGTTGAGAAGCGTGACAGCGTGGTATATCGGACAAAGACTGTCACTGAGATAAAAGAAGTTCCTGTTCCCCGTGAATTGACGTGGTTTCAGAAAACACAAATTTACGGCTTTTGGGCGTGTCTTGCTTTTCTATTGATAAAATACACTATAAAAAGATTTGGCGGCGGCATTCTCAATTTCCTGAGAAAATTACTATCTTTGTAGCGGAAACAGGTCAGAAAACCCCTGTTTTTGACAAATTTGTTGCTAATTTGTTGCTCAACATTCTGAATGAAACACGTAAACTCCTGAAAACCACCTATATTATAGGCTTTTCAGGAGTTTCTGCATCGGGAA
>JAFQIY010000071.1 GCA_017415165.1 Oscillospiraceae bacterium
GCATATTCGTTCGTTGACACAAAGCCCAAGCAGACAAGCGACAGCAGCGACGATGACTCAACGCACACAAGCTCTTCAGGCAGAACTCACAGCGGCTCGGGTGCAAAATTCTAAGGAGTGATTATATATGGCACTTTTTGACATATTCAAAAGCAAAGCGGAAAACGCTATTAAAAAGAGTGTGAACTCCGCTGTAACACAAGGCATTAACAAAGCTACATCCGCAGTCAGCAATCTCGGAAACAAGAAAGAAAAAATTGTTTTTTCTTCTCTGCCCTCATCTTTTGAGGAGTTTGCTTCTCTGCCTCAGGCGGCTTTGTCAACTCCGTTTGAAACAGCCGCAATGACCGTTCTTGCCTTCTGCTATTATCCGCAGAACAAAGACCTTGCTTTGCAGATGGTTAACTTCCTTCGTGGACCAAGACCTTTAAGCGGCGGAGATATATCCTTTATTGCAGACAGATTCCGTGACAGTGATTACGTTCCCCGTTCCTATTTTGAAGGCTCAACTCCTGCAAACGATTATACTCCTGCAGAACCCTACACAATAATCGTCAGCGAAAGTCCCTATTCATATCAGAATGAGGGTTATGCAACGCTTTATATCACATCGGGCGGTGCAGACGCTCCCAGAAGCGTTCAGATGCGTAAGGCAAAGGACGGCAAATGGTATCTCTGGGAGCAGTTTATTCTCGTCGGTATCCGTCAGCCGGAAAGCGCAAACCCTTGGGCATAATCGGAGGTGAATCAAATGGAAGCTTTTAACGGAATTCAATTTGACGGTCGTTTTCATACCGAAGTGGTGCAGGGTACATATAAACTGTTTACAGAAGTTAAGTTTACAGCAACTCTCATTATTGAGATTGCAGATCCTGATAAATTCAATACTATGTTCGGCGGTCAGCTTCCCGTTGACCTTATTAAAAATGATGCATCACGTGTTGCTGAAATGACCTTCACAAAAATGTTTGCGGAAGGCTGCTCTGTTGATGAGCTGAAATATAAGGCAGACACACAGGCTGATTTGATTCTGCAGGACTTCGCAATTGCAGGTTGGGAAGCGAGAGCAGGTATCAGAGCCACCGCAATAAATAATGTGATTGTTATAATTGACCCTCAGACTGAAAAAATGCTTTCAACTATGGCATCAATAAACTCTGTTCCCGTTTCTGCTCCTGCGCCGCAGGGTAACGCCATCTGGCAATGTGCCTGCGGTAACAACAATTCGGGCAAGTTCTGTACCGAATGCGGAACCAAAAAGCCTGAAGATTGGGTCTGCTCCTGTGGAAACAGAAATAAAGGCAAGTTCTGCACGGAATGCGGAAAGCCTAAAAGTTAAGGTGATTTTTATGAAAAAAATTATTTCAATTTTACTTGCAATGCTTATGATAATGCCGTTTGCAGTGCCTTTTGCATCGGCGGCAGATGCAATCGGAACAATAGCCGTAACAATTGATGCTGTCGACCTTGGCGGCAAATCGGTTGACAGCTATGCAGATTACGTTACTATCGGAACTGAAGGTGTAATTTTTGAGGAATCAAACGGCCC
>JAFQIY010000072.1 GCA_017415165.1 Oscillospiraceae bacterium
AAGTAATTTCCCATATAGGGCTATAGCCCTATATGGGAAATTAGACTGAAAGTCTTTGGAAAGGGGTCTGGGGAAGAACCTTTCTTCAGAAAGGTTTGCCCCAGTGGTCTCCGCAATACTTCTGTATGGTCAGTATCCTTAAGCGAAAGCACTGTGAAATTATTTTTTGAGATTGATTTTTTCTTCTTCCTCACGCTCTCTTGCGGTACAAAGCTTGTAGTAATCGCCCTTCTTTGCCATAAGCTCATCGTGAGTGCCGCACTCAGTAATTCCCTGATTTGCAACATACATAATCTTGTCGCAGTTTCGGATAGTGGAAAGACGGTGCGCAATGATGAATGATGTTCTGCCCTCAAGAAGCTTGTCAAGACCCTCCTGAAGAAGCTTTTCGGTTTTTGCGTCAATAGAGGATGTTGCCTCGTCAAGAACAAGAATTTTCGGGTCGCTGATAAGAGTTCTTGCAAAGGCAATAAGCTGTCGCTGTCCCTGAGAAAGTGTCGAGCCGCCCTCTGTGATTTCAGTGTCGTAACCCTTAGGAAATTCTCTGATGAATTCATCGGCACGGACTGTCTTACAAGCCGCAGCGATTTCGTCCATAGTAGCGTCAAGCTTGCCGTAGCGGATGTTGTCAGCAATTGTGCCGCTGAACACAACGCTGTCCTGAAGCATAATGCCCATCTGCGAACGGAGCGAGTTAAGTGTAACGTCAGCAACATTGTGTCCGTCAATCTTTACTGCACCGCCGTCTACGTCGTAGAAACGGGAAATAAGGTTTACGATAGTAGTCTTTCCTGCGCCCGTAGGTCCGACAAGCGCAACGCTTTCGCTTTTCTTTACGCTGAAAGAAAGGTCCTTGAGGATTGTCTTGCTTTCATCGTAAGCAAAAGTAACGTTGTCAAACTCAACACTGCCCTCAATTGCAGGAAGTATTTCAGCATTTTCCTTGTCGTCAACCTTAACAGGCTCGTCAAGGGTTTCAAAAATTCTTTCAAGGTAGGAAACCGCATTGACAAAGTTGTTGAACATATTTGCAAGGTTCATAATCGGCTGCCAGAAGCGTCCCGCGTAGCCTGACATAGCAACAATTGTACCAAGCGAAACGGATGCAGGACCAATAACAAGAAGTCCCACAAGGTAAATGGAAGCGCTGACAGTTACGGAAATTGTATCAACTGTAGGCCAGAGCAGGTTATTGTAAGTAACAGCCTTCATCCACTTTTCACGGTATGCCTCGGAGAGTCCGCTGAAAATTTCGGCATTTTCATCTTCACGGACGAAAAGCTGTGTAACCTTTACGCCGACAATTCCCTCGTGAAGATAAGCGTTGAGGTTGGAGCTTTTGTTTGAAACAGCCTGCCACGCTTTACGCTGTCTGTTCTTGATGAACAGAATGAATGCCATAAGGAAAGGTACGCCCGCAAGAACAACAAGCGCCAGCTGCCAGTGCATTGCCAGCATAAATACAATGATGAAAACAATGTTGAACAGTTCAAGTACAAATGTGATAATACCGTTTGAAAGGGTATCGGAAACGCTGTTTACATAATTGATGATTCTTACGAGGATTTTGCCGTGGGGACGGCTGTCATAATACTCAAAGGAAAGCTTCTGCAGGTGCACAAACAAATCGGAGCGGATATCAAAAATGATGTCCTGACCAACCTTTGTCATAATCTTCGAACGTACTGTAGCAAGAATGATATTAACCACAATTGTAAGCAGAAGCAGTCCTGCCCACATAAGAAGCAGCGGAATATTGCCGCTTGGGATAACCTCATCAATAGCGTGCTGAGTAATAACGGGTGCAAAAAGTCCGATTACAACAGCAAGTGCGCTGAGGGAAAGAGAAAGAATCATTCTCCATTTGTAGCGTCCCACATAAAACATCGCACGTTTCAGATGTCGTATGTCAAAAGGGGATTCAAGATTTTCGTCAACGTCAAATTTATTTCTTGCCATTTAAATCGCCCCCTTACTCAATGTTGCCCTGCTGGAGGTTGTAGATTTCAGTGTAGTAACCGTCCTTATTCTTCAGCAGCTCGTCGTGTGTACCCATTTCGGAGATTTTTCCGTCCTTGAGAATGATAATCTTGTCAGCATCCTTAGCGGAGGAAATTCTTTGTGCAATAATAATTTTTGTGCAGGTAAAATCAAGATTTGCAAGATTTTCCTGAATATGCTTTTCTGTTTCAAGGTCAACAGCGGAGGTTGTATCGTCAAGAATAAGAATTGACGGACGGATTGCAAGTGCTCTTGCAAGGGAAATTCTCTGCTTCTGACCGCCCGAAAGACCAACGCCTCTTTCACCGACAATTGTGTCGTAGCCGTCAGAAAGATTTTCAACAAAGTTTGCCGCATCAGCAGCCTTTGCAAATGTTTCGATGTCCTCCTCAGGCATATCGCTGTCACCGAAAGCAATGTTGCCGTCAATTGTGTCCGACCAGAGAAGCACGTCCTGCATAGCCATACCGATGTTTCTGCGGAGGGTGTTAAGCTTCATCATACGCACGTTTACGCCGTCAACAAGCACCTCACCGCTGTTTACATCATAAAGACGCGGGATAAGGTTGACAAGCGTTGTCTTACCTGAGCCTGTTTCACCCATAATAGCAACAGTTTCGCCCGAATTTACCTTAAAGCTGATATCCTTCAGCACCTCGGTTTCTCCGTAGCTGAAGCTTACATTTCTGAATTCAATTTCACCGTTGAGATGTTCAGGCATTTCCTTAGCGTCAGCACGGTCAACAACGATTGGGCGTGAGTAGTAAACCTCAATGATTTTGGAAGCAGACGCAAGAAATCTCTGAAGGTCGTTGATAAGTGCACCAACATTTCTCATCGGGTTGGAAAGAGTCCAGATAAGACCGCTGAAAGCGACGTATTCGCCCATAGTAAGTCTGCCTGTGATAACGAAAATACCGCCTGCAATAAGGTGCACAATGGTCAGACCCTGTGCAGTTGTTTCAATAAACGGGAAGTATTTCAGCCAGGTAAGTGAAGCAGTCTTATTAGCTGCTGAGTAATCAGCATTCTTTTCCTGAAAGCGTTCAATTTCATAGCTTTCACGGGCAAATGCACGGACAACTCTGTTGCCTGCGATGTTTTCCTGAGCCTGAGTGTTGAGTTGGGAAAGTCTTTCTCTGAGGTCAACGAATTTCGGACCGACTTCTTTTCGCAGCATACCTGAAATAACAAAAATCAGCGGAGTAAGCGCCAGCAGACAAAGTGCCATAAGAGGGTCAAGAATGAAGAAGAACACAGTTGTTGAACCGAAAAGAACGATACTTTCAAGCAGAGTCTTTATAATCCACGCAACGCTGTGACGAACCATATCAAGGTCACCTGACAGACGAGTCATAATGTCACCCGTGCGGTAGCGGTCGTAGTAGGTCATATCCTGCTTCTGCACGTTTGCAAAAAGGTAGTTCCTGATTTTGGAAAGCATACCCTGTGAGCATTTCTCATAGAGCATATTTGCATTGAACTGGATAACTGTTCTTATAAGCGTAAACAGCACCATTCCGCAGCAAAGAATGATAAGCAGCCTGCTGTTGTTTTTGAGATTTTCAGCAGCATTTTCATTGTAAATAAAAGTATCGACAATATTCTGGCTGAAAATAGGGCTTGTAAGATACATAACCTGTCCGATAACAGTCATACACAGCGCAAGTATGTATCTCCCCCTGTAGCCTTTCATATTTTCCCATATCCATTTTATCTGGAACATAATAATCCTCCGTTCCGTGCTAAAACCTAAAGTTACTTTTCAAATTATGCAAAACCTATTATAACAGATTAAAATAAAAAGGGAAGGGGTTTGAAGAATTTTCTTTATGGTAATTACGACGAATTTTCGGATAGATAGACACTGTATAAAAGTGATTATTAACATAAAGTACACTTTAGCACTGGAATAAAATTGAATTTCAAACGTTTAAGTTGCACAATGACATAATAAAATGTGTACGATTTTTTGTTTAAATTTTTCTGCAAAATTAAGGACAAAAAACACCCTCTTGACATAAAGTGCACTTTAGGTTATAAAATAAATAATGGAAATTAATCTGCAAAGGAGAATGATATTTGGAAAACAAAACTTACACCATTAAAGAAGTGGCTGAAAAAACAAATTTAACAATTCCTACCATAAGATATTACGAAACCGAGGGTGTACTTCCTCCCGTTGAAAGAAGTGAAAGCGGCAACAGAGTGTTTACAGACAGCGATATAGGCTGGCTTGACCTCATCTGCTGCCTGAGAGGGACAGGTATGCCCATAAAGAAAATCAAGCAGTTTGTGCAGTGGTGTCTTGAGGGCGACGATACCATTGACGACAGAATTGAAATGCTTATCGAGCACGGCAAAACCGTTGACGAGCAGCTTGAAGTCCTGAGTAACTATAAAGCAGCTATAGAGTGGAAAATCAATTATCACAGGGAAATGAAAATGCAGATTGACGCAAGACGCAATGCAGTGCGTCTTATGGAGCAGCAGGACTTGAAAAGCTAAAGCGTTTGTGATATACTGTAACATAAAGTTACTTTAGAAAGGGCGTTGCAGCAATGAAAATAATCCTTGCATCCGCTTCACCAAGAAGGCAGGAGCTGCTCAGATACATAACTCCCGAATTTGAGGTTATGCCCGCAGATGTTGATGAAACACTTCCCGAAGGAGTGCCTGCCGATGAGTCAGCGGAATTCCTTGCGGTAAGAAAAGCTGTCCACATCGCACAGAAGCATCCTGACAGCGTTGTAATCGGAAGCGATACCGTTGTAATAGTTGACGGTGAAATTCTCGGCAAGCCTGTGGACGAGTCTGACGCTGAGAGAATGCTGAAAAAGCTTTCGGGCAAGGTACATACAGTCGTAACAGGTGTTTGTCTTGCCTGCGGAAAAAGAACATTCAGCTTTTCACAGGCAACTGACGTAAAGTTCTATCCTCTGACCGACGAGGAAATCCGAGAGTATATCGCAACAGGCGACCCGATGGATAAAGCAGGCGCTTACGGTATCCAGAGCGAGGGATGCGTGCTTATTGAGAAAATCGACGGCGATTTCTTTGCGGTAATGGGACTTCCCGTTGCAAGGCTGAAACGCGTGATGAAAATGTTTACCGAAAATATGCAATAAAAAAGGGTACCTATCAAGGTACCCTTGAGCCTGTCGATAAAGTCGACAGACTAATGAAAAATGAATAAAGAATAATGAATAGTTAAGGTGTCCGCTTTGCGGACATTTTTAATATTATTGCCGAAGGCAATTCCTTAATTATTCATTATTCATTATTCATTATTCAATATTCACTATTCATTGTCGAAAAATTTTTTCGACAAACTGAAGGGTACCTATCAAGGTACCCTTAATTTTATACTTCATAAAGTCTGTCAAGCATAATAGTGCGGTTTTTGCGTTCATAAAGCGCAATTACAATTACAGTGATAACACCGATGAGCGAAACGATTATGCCAAGCTTCATTCCTGCAGGGAAGAATTTCATTTCAATAGTGTGTGTGCCAGTTGTAACAGGTACGCCGATAAGCGCGTCAACAAGCTTTACAGGTTCAACCTTTTCGCCGTCAACATAAACCGTCCAGCCAGGCTCCCACGCAATTGAAGTGAACATAATTCCGTCTTCATCAGCAGTAATTGTACCCTTTATGTGGTGTTCCTCAAAGTGCTCAATTTCAAGCGGATTTTGTTTCAGCTCGTCAATTGCGGATTGGAACATTTCCTCATCAAGGTAATAGAAAAATGTGTCACGGTAAAGAACCTCGTTGTTGTCTTCTGTGATTGTCATAATAAAGGACTGTTCATCGCCGGGAGTAAAGCGTCCAAGCGGTTGAATACACATCTTTCCGCCCTCGTAGTAGTAGTCAACGAAATCCTTGTTAAGCCAAAGATTTACCTCACGCTCAAACTGTGAAGGGAAGTACATATAAACCATATCATCTGTCGGAGCGGAGAAAAGAAATTCAATATGTGAATTGCTGCCTTCAATTCTCGGCACGTACTTTGTGTGAGTGCCGTAGGTTGAGGGCTTTGCATTTTCAGGAAGAACCTCATCAATCTCAATGCGTTGGTAGAATTCCTGCTCAGTGTCGGAAAGAAGCGCCGAGAACAGCATATTCTGATTTTCAAAAGGATTGTACCAGTTTTCAAAGGTAACGTCCGCAATTGAGCTGTCAGCCATAAATCCGATTGGAAGCGCATACGGATTTTCGTAAACATACACGATTTCCTTTTTGTCACCGTTGGCAAGAACAAGGTTGTCATTGTAATGCTTGGATGGTTCGATTTCAGGAATTTCAGCCTTGTCTCCGTTTTCGTCAATGGTTACGGCATTGCCCTTTTCCATAACGTATTTGATACCGAAAATTGCGTCAGTAATGTATGTTGCACCCTTGTACTTGATATAGTGTCCGCCATAGGAGAAACCAAGGTTTCTGAGCAGCTGAATAGGTGCAGCGTTAAGGGTTGAGCTTGAATGTGAAAGACCGAATGAGCCGAAAGCCATAGGGTCGTTTACAGTACGGTGGAAATTCTTTTCGATACGATAAACGGGTGAGTCGTCCATATCGTAAATCTTCTCAACGGTGTTACGTCCGAGGGTAATGTATCTGTTGTAGGAGTCATAATTTGAGTAAACAACGTCCTTGTCGATTTTGTACATCGTGTATGTGGACGTAATAGTAAGTTCGATGATAAGAAATGCAGCAATTGCAATCGGAATAGGCTTGATTTTGTAGAATTTCTTGTGTGCATAAAGAAGCAAAGCGTAGACTGCGCCTGCAATAACGGTAAACCATACCGCCGCAATAATGTCCAGACGTTCGCTGTCGTGCTTGTCCAGATAGAAAACATATGCCGCAAGTACAGCGAATACGCCGCCTATTTCCTTGTAGGAAATTCCTTCAATACGTTCAAATGCCTGTGCAGCCATTATCAGCAGCAGGAAGCTTACTGTGAATGAGTAACGGTAAGGCAGCCAGTTCGGCACCTGAAAGCCGTGCCATACAAGGTCAATTGTGGAAAGATACATTGAGAGAACAACTGTAAGCGCAAGCACTCCGAAACCGATTTTCTGACGGAGTCTGATATTGTTGTTCATAAAGAACAGCGGAACAAGCAGAAGCGTCATTACACCGCAGTATACCACAGGAGAGCCTTCGGGACGGCAGGTGTCATAAACGTTCGGGAGCAGGTTTACAAAGAAGTCGATAAAATCAAATTGTGTCTTGAAAGTATAATTAGGCTCGGAAAATTCAAACTTACCGAGGCTGAGACTGTAGTAAAGCGGAATAAGCAACCACGCCGCACAAGCCGCCGCAATAATTCCTCCGCTTGCGAATTTCACACCTGAAAGAAGCATATGCTTGAAGCGGAAAGGTGATGTTTCCGTTGAAAGGAAGAAATAATACGCAAGGAAGTAGAAGCAGCAGAAAATTGCAATCATCCATCCGATGTAGAAGTTTGCAACAAACATCAGCGCGAGCGGAATAATGAACAGAAGCCACTTTCCGTTGTCAATAATTTTCTCAATTCCACGGCAGATAATCGGCAGATAAATAAGTCCGTCCAGCCACATCGGGTCCATAAGCTGAACAACCATATACCCCATAAGGCTGTACATCAGACCGAAGATAAGCGCCGTGTACGGAGCTGTTTTTCGGGAATCACGCAGATACCAGCAGAATGTTATGGCAGCCGTGCCGACCTTGAGCATCTGCATAATCAGCAGGGAGGTTGTCATTATCGAACGGGGCAGAAGCATTACAACCAGCGTGAACGGGCTGGCAAGGTAATAAGCGTACATACCGATGATTTCACCCGTCAGGTTACGGCTCCAGCTGTTGAGCAGGCTTCCGTTGCCCCAGAAAGCATCCCTGAGATTTTCAAAATAGTATACATACTGACCGTTCAGGTCAAGCACCAGCACAGATTCTTCTCCGAACGGGTAAATTCCGAAAATGCAATACGACACCAGCAGTATAATCATCGAAACAAAGAAGGCAAGAATATAAATACGCTTGTTCAGCAGGAACGTTTTCGGACTGAATTTAAGCGAAATCTGTGAATTTTCCAAAGTAATCCTCCGTTACAAAAGTTTTGAATTATATTTACTTAAAAATATACATATTACATTATATATGTTTTTCAGCTTCTTTACAAGAGATTTGAAAAATTTTTTGCAAAAAAAGCCGAAAAAATGTTTGAAACCCCTTGTTAAATGCGTTCATATGTGCTATAATATTTTTAAAACAGAACATTTGTTGTGCGTTTTTACATATATTGCCATAAAGGAGACTTTTTTATGCACCTCTTTGAAAAAACAGTAACTTCAGAACTTATTTTTGACGGAAAAATCATTACCGTAAAAAAAGATACCGCTGAACTTGAAAACGGCGAAATTGTAAACCGTGAACTGGTTGTGCATCCGGGTGGAGTATGCGTTGTTCCCATTAACGAGAACGGAGAGGTGCTTATGGTAAAGCAGTTCAGATATCCGTTCAAGGAGGCGCTTGTGGAAATTCCTGCGGGTAAGCTTGAAGTGGGCGAGGACCACCGTGAAGCAGGACTGCGCGAACTTCGTGAGGAAACAGGTGCGATATGCGAAAAATTCGAATACCTCGGCGTATGCTATCCATCTGTTGCGTACCTTACGGAAAAAATCCATATGTACCTTGCAACAGGTCTTACCTTTGAAAATCAGGATCTCGATGATGATGAGTTCCTTGACGTTATGAAAATCAAGCTTGAGGATGCCGTTGAAATGGTTATGAACAACGAGCTTCCCGATGCAAAAACACAGTGCGCAATTCTCAAGGCGGCACGAATTCTCGGCAAGTAACTCAGGCAGGATAAAAAATCAGCAGCCCCAAATCCCCCGGGACTGCTGATAAAATCATCTCTCCTATATGATCCGAAAAATTACAAATGCGGATTAAAGACCTGCTTCTTCAGCTTCAGCCTCAGCCTGCATCTGTTCAATGTGGCGAGTGTAAGCGTCAAGAATCTGGTCTTCAACAAGCTTACGAGCGTCAGGGGAAATCGGATGTACGATATCTCTGAAAATGCCGCTTTCGTCCTTTCTGCTTGGCATTGCAACAAATAATCTCTCATCGCCCTGTACGACCTTGATGTCGTGTACAGCAAGCATATTATCAATTGTGATAGAGATTACTGCGCGGAGTCTGCCGTCCGGAATAATTTTTCTGATTTTGATGTCGGTGATGTTCATTAGTAACGTCCTCCTTGGTTATTGCTTTTATGTGATATATGACTTACAAGAATATTATTAGACACATTTTGGAATTTTATACAGTATGAAAAATAAAATTTTGTTAATATTATATATCACGGTAAACATTATAACATAATATTCTGAACGAAATTCATAAAAAAAATTTGCGGGGTGTATTTTTTGAATAAAGAAATTATTAACAATAGCAAACATATCCATTTTATTGGCATCGGCGGAAGCGGTATGTACCCCCTTGCACAGATACTTCACAGCAGAGGTTATTACCTGACAGGCTCTGACAATAACGAGACTGAAACCCTGCAGGCTGTCCGTGAAATGGGCATTCCCGTTTTCCTCGGACAGCGTGCCGAAAATATAGAAGGTGCAGACCTTATCGTGCACACGGCAGCAATTCTTCCCGATAATCCTGAGCTTATCGCCGCAAAGGCAAGCGGAGTTACAGTGCTTGAAAGAAGCGAACTGCTGGGACTTATCACAGAGGAATTCGGCAACGCAATCTGTGTCAGCGGTACTCACGGCAAAACCACTGTAACCTCTATGATTACGCAGATTTTAGTTGAAAATAATCTTGATATAAGCGCTGTTATCGGCGGAAAGCTCCCGCTTATCCACGGTAGCGGACGTGCGGGCAAGAGCGAGGTTATGGTGTGTGAAGCCTGCGAATTTCAGGATCACTTTCTTAATCTTGCGGTTGATACAGCGGTTATCCTCAACGTTGACGAGGATCATCTCGACTATTTCAAGAATCTCGATAACATCATAAAGTCGTTCCGTAAATTCTGCGAAAATACCACAAAGACAATCATTATCAACGGAGGCGACGAGAATTCAATGAAGGCTGTCCGCGGCATTGAGGGCAAGGAAATAATCACTTTCGGATTTAATAAGGAGAACGATTATTCTGCCGATAATATCGTGCTGAAGGGACTTGTTACCGAGTTTGACGCTTATTGTCACGGCGAATGTCTCGGCAGGGTCACACTTAATGTTGCAGGCAGACATAACGTGCTGAATGCACTTGCGGCAATCGCTGCTGCTGAAAGCGTTGACGTGCCGTTTGGCAATATAAAGAGCGCACTTTACAATTTCCGAGGTGCAGGCAGACGCTTTGAAAAGTACGGCGAGGTAAAGGGCATAACTGTTGTTGACGATTACGCTCATCATCCTGCTGAAATTGCTGTAACACTCAATTCTGCTGTGAAGCTTGGCTATAATAAGGTATGGGCAGTGCACCAGCCTTTCACATTCTCCCGTACATCGCTTCTGCTGGACGATTTCGCTGAGGCACTTGCAATCGCCGACAAGGTTGTTCTTGCGGCAATTATGGGCGGACGTGAGAAGAATACAATCGGTATACACACCAAATCCCTTGCTGAAAAAATCGAGGGAAGCGTTTATTTTGAAGAAGAAGAACACGACGCAAACTTTGAGCTTGTTGCACAGTACGTTGCGGAAAATGCCGAGGAGGGTGACCTCATCGTTACACTCGGTTGCGGCGACGTAAACAAGGTGGCACGAAGAATTTTAAAGCTTTTGGAGAACAAATAACTGAACAGAAAGGGAGATTGAAATGAACGAAAAGGAAAAAAGAGTATTTGAGTACGTTAAGGAAAGAATTGAGGAGGGTTATGCTCCGTCTATCCGTGAAATCTGCTCTGCACTCAATATCCGCTCCACATCAACCGCGGCAAGATATGTGAACACCCTCGTTTCCGAGGGATACCTCGACAAGGTTGACGGCTGTAACCGTGCTATCAAGCTTGCAGGCAAGGGTGCGGCAAAAATTCCTCTCGTTGGTACAATTACCGCAGGTCAGCCTATTACTGCGGTTGAGGATATTACTGACTACATAAATTTTCACGAGCCCAAGAGCTACGCAGGTGAGCTGTTTGCGTTGAAGGTAAGGGGCGAAAGTATGATTAATGCCGCTATTCTGGACGGCGACATCGTTGTTGTGGAGAAGTGCTCCACAGCACGCAACGGCGAGATTGTTGCTGCTATGGTTAACGGTGAAGAGGCTACTGTAAAGACTTTCTACAAGGAGGACGGTCACTATCGCCTTCAGCCTGAAAACGACACTATGGACCCGATTATTGTTGATGAATGTGAAATTATCGGTCGTATCGTTGCAGTTATAAGATATATGTAAAAGCACAAAGGAGAATGACAATAAATGAATTACACAACACCCCCTCCGCAGATGTACTATCCTCAGGATTTTACACCTGACAAGGAGGAAAAAAAGAAAATACGCAGAAACTTCAATACTATAGGAATTGTGCTGCTTGCGGCGTATATCCTTACTGTGGTTATCTGCAATGTTTGCTACAGAATTTTCTGTTCCGACATTATTGTCGATGATGACGGAATGACTGTAATCGGTTTGAAAGAAGCCATTATCGGCGGCTGTTTTCCTGCGCTTGTTTCAATGCTTACTTTCGGCGGCTACTGCCTTTTTACACGGTACAGACCAAGTGAGCTTTTCCGCACGGAAAAAGTAAAGGGCGGAGAGGTTTTCCGTTATGCGCTGATTATCCTTATGCTTCAGCAGGTTTCTTTCTTCTGTACCCTGACAATTTCCAATGGCTTGTATGCCATCGGACTTGAAGTGCCTGCAATGAATATGGTTTATGAGCACACCCCTGCGGTGTATGCGGCGGACGTAATCGCTTCGGTTATTCTTGCACCTATCGGTGAGGAACTTATATACAGAGGTGTAGTGCTCAGATGCAGTGCAAAGGTGAGCCAGCGTTTTGCAATTTTCTTTTCTGCGTTTATTTTCGGTATTATGCACGGTAATCCGTATCAGTTTGTGCTGGGTTTCCTGCTTGGTATTCCGCTTGCGATTATTACAATCCGCACAGGTTCGCTTATTCCTGCAATTATTTGTCATATGGCAAACAATGCAGTTGCGAGTATTCCGTCAATTGTGGGTTATTTCAATGAAAATGCTTCTTACGCAATAAATGTAATTTATATTCCGCTGTTCCTGATTATAGGTATGTTTGCGTTCATCCCCGAAGTTGTTTCGGGACGGATGAAGCTTCCTGAGTACACGGTGTATCACCGCAAACGCACATTTCCTGTAGCAGTCACTTCCTGGAGTATTATAGTTATGATGGTTCTGTATATTCTTGAATTAATTACAAGTATTCAGCCGATTGCAGTTCCTCCCGCATAAAATCGAAAGGACATTCAATATGGAAAAAGAAGTTATATTGGACGGAAGCAATGATGTGCTTTCTCAGACAAACGGTGACAGGCATAATCTTATTCCCGATGAAAGCTTCTGGGCGGAGGACGCCAAGGAGGAACTTGAAGAATATATCGAGTCACAGGGAATTCATATCAGACAATAAATTTCAAAGTGCTGTAATAAAGGTTACAGCACTAATTTTTTAAAAAAACTATTTACAATTATTAATAAATATGTTATAATGTGTACCAAGTGGTTACTATTGACAATTTTGAAAATATTGATTGAAAGGGATGGTACAGAATGTCAAAAACTATGTTGGTTACAGGCGGCGCTGCCAGCGGTAAAACCAGATGGGCAGTATCATATTTTGCAGCTTGTGACTATGTTCTTTACCTTTGTGTGACAGATGCGGTTGACAATGATACAATGAGCAGAATTGAATACGGCAACAAGCAGAATTTTGTTGAGTGGGATATCAAAACAAATGCTGACTGTAATCTTGCTGATTACGTTACTGACCATAAGTTTGTAATCCTCGATAATCTTGCTGCTTATGTTTCAAAGGTTATTGACAAAATGTGTCCAAATCCTGAGGATATGACTGTTGAACTGAAAAAGGAAATCGAAAAGAAAATTATAGATGATATTTCTGCAATCTACGACCAGGTAATGGTTATCGACGGAAGTATGATTACAATTACTCTTGAGACAGGCTTCTCCGTTATGCCGAATAACCGTGAACAGCAGAATTTCAGGGAAATTCTCGGTACGGTAAACCAGCGAATCGCTAATATGTCCAATGAGGTTTACCTCTCCGCAAGCGGTATCCAGTTCAAAATCAAGTAAATTTACATAGAAAGGAAAATTGTTATGACATTTGAAGAATTTATTATGCAGGCAAGAGAAATGAATGCTTCCGATATTCATCTTACAGTAGGCGCTCCTACAGTTGCACGTGTAAACGGCGAGCTTGTAAAGTTCGGCGACCTTTCCGATGTTGTTGTAAACCGTACAATCCGTTCAATTCTTTCCGCTGAGCAGGAAAAGCTTCTCACAGAAGGCAGCGATATCGACTTCTGCTTCGAGCTTGCAAACGGCGCAAGACAGCGTGTTAACGTATTCCGTCAGAGCGGCAGACTTGCAGCTTGTATCAGACTTCTCAACGATAAAATCCCAACACTTGAGGAGCTGAAAATGCCGCCCGCACTCAGCGAGCTTGCTCAGAAGAGAAGAGGTCTTATCCTTGTAACAGGTCCTACAGGTTCAGGTAAGTCCACAACACTTTCCGCTGTTATCAATCAGATTAACCAGAGCCGTGCTTGTCATATCATTACAATTGAAGACCCTGTTGAATATAAGTACACACAGGCTAAGGCTACTATCCATCAGCGTGAAATCGGCAGAGATGTTCCTTCATTCAGCTACGCGCTCAGAAGTGCGCTCCGTGAAGACCCTGACGTAATTCTCGTTGGTGAAATGCGTGACTTTGAAACAATTTCCCTTGCAATGACAGCTGCTGAAACAGGTCACCTTGTTCTTGCAACACTCCATACTTCAAGTGCAGCACAGACAATCGACCGTATCATTGACGCTTGTCCTGTTGACGCTCAGGAACAGGTTCGTGCTCAGCTTGCAAATATGATTCAGGGTGTTATCGCTCAGAACCTTGTTCCTACAACAACCGGAACAAGAGTCGCTGCTCTTGAAATTATGCTTGGTACAGACGCTATCAAGAACCTTATCCGCGGCAATAAAATTCCTCAGATTGAGTCCACGCTCCAGACTTCAAAGGGAATGTGCACACTCAACGACAGCCTTGCAAAGCTGTATAAGAAGGATCTTATTTCCTACGAGACTGCTCTTGAATACAGTACAGACCGTCAGGAGCTTGAAAAGACACTCCAGTCAATGGCAGGCTTCTGATAAAATTCAATACAAACCAATGTCCTTATCACTTGCTGATAAGGACATTTATTTGCGAGGTAACTATGGAAGAAAAAAAGTTTTTTGCAATTATTTCACGAATGAAGTACATCAACCGCTGGGGTCTGATGCGTAATACCATTACTGAAAATATCAGCGAGCACAGCCTTGAAACGGCTTTTATTGCGCATCTGCTGGCGCTTTACCGCAATGTGCGTTTCGGCGGAAATGTTGACCCTGAAAGAGTTGCGCTGTTAGCTATGTATCACGATGTAACTGAAATCATCACGGGTGATTTGCCGACTCCTGTCAAATATTACAACAAGGAAATCAAAGCTGAGTACGACCGCGTGGAGAAAATTGCCAAGGAAAAGATGATAAGCTATCTTCCTGATGATTTGCAGGAGTATTACCGTCCGCTGTTGGGTAAGACTGATGAGGAAGCTGAGCTGTGGCAGCTGGTGAAGGCTGCGGACAAGCTTTCGGCGCTGATAAAATGTCTTGAAGAAAAACAGATGGGCAATATGGATTTTACTGCGGCGGAAAAAAGCACGCTGAAGTCAGTCCACGAAATGAATTTACCCGAAGCGGAGGAATTTATCAAGGAATTCCTGCCGTCATACGGTCTGACCCTCGACGCCCAGATTTAACTGCTTTACAAGTGCCTGTATATATGCTATAATTTCTGTGTTAATGAAGGGAGTGAGCAGAATGAATTTGAAATATACAGCGGCAATATTGGCTGGTGCAATGCTTCTCTCCGCCTGCTCACAAGTTGATACAGAAATTTATGAAACAACCACAGCAACCGAAACAACGAATGAGTTGACAACAGCTACACCTGTAAATTCTGAAGAAACAACTATGTCCGAAACAACCTCAGAAACGGTTGCAGAGCTTGCAGCGGAGGAGACAGCTGCAGAAAAAATCACCGTATATGATTTGCCTGACGAGTTTTACAGCAGGCTTGACGAAATCGTTGATAGCTATGACCACTTTCTTTATTACGACATTTCTATGTCCTATTACGATATTGAAACAGGTTTTTCTTTGATTATCAATCCCGATAATCACTACTATCTTGCTTCGGTTATGAAAGCACCGTATATGCTTTACATATACAGACTTGCGCTGAATGGTGAGGCTGACCTTGAAGAAAAGCTTGTGTACACCGAGGCTTTCAGGCGTGAGGGTACTGGTGTGCTGAAGGAAATGGAGTACGGTACGGAATTTACCATTGAGGAGCTTATCGGGTACTGTCTTGAAGAAAGTGATAATTCAGCTTTTGCGATGCTAAGGGATAAATTTCCTGAGGAAGGATATGTTGACTACATAAAATCCCTTGGAGTAACTCACACAGATGATGCAAAAGCTCTCAATCAGCCGCAGATTTGCGGTGAAACAGCAATTGTTTTTTCCCGTGCTATATATGATTTTATTGAGGAGCAAAATCCGTACTCCGAAAATTTGCGCTACCATATGACTCACAGCCGCAATGCAATGATTTACGGCGGCGAGGGTGATGAAGTGGTACGCAAATACGGCTGGCACGGCGGCAATTTCCACGATATGGCGATTGTGTACGGCGAAAAACCGTATCTGCTGACAATTATGACAAATCTTGATTTACTGGAAATTGAGTACCGTGAATATTGTATTTTCAGGGATTTGTCCAAGCTGATTGCTGAATACAGCACTGCTCTTGCCGAAGCAGAGGGCGAGGGAGATATGATGATTATACAGATACCAAGAATGGAGGTTGAGGAGATGAACTTGCCTAAGGACCCTTATATGCTGCTGAGTGTTCTTAATATGAAGCTTAGGGACAGCTACAAAAGCTTTGAGGATTTATGTGAGGATATGGATGCAGACGCGGCGGAAATAACTTCCGCAATGGAAAAGCTTGGTTACGCTTATGATGAAAAGCTGAACCAGTTTGCAGCAATTCCCGAAGAAACAGAAAAGCCGCAGGAATAATTCCTGCGGTAAATTTGAAAAAATACTTGCATTTCAATGGCAAATGTGATATAATAACTTTTGTTGTGGAGACGTATCGAAGTGGTCATAACGGGGCTGACTCGAAATCAGTTAGGGAGTAATCCCCCGCGAGTTCGAATCTCGCCGTCTCCGCCAATCAAAGCAGTTCGTTGCAAACGGGCTGCTTTTTTATTGCAAGTAAAAGCGGTACAAGGAATTTTATCCTTGTACCGCTTGAATTTTATTCACCATACAGATTTTGATAGAATAAATAGTATGGGTCATTCGGGTCAACCGTTGTTTCAGTTTCAAAAACATTATCCTCGTTGTCGGGAACTGTTGTTACAACAGGAGCATCCTCCCAGATGTTTTCCCACGGGTCAGTTGTTTCGACCTCAGACGGGTCAAGCGTTTCCGCAGGAGTGGTTTCTTCGGTAATCGGAGCACTTCCGCCCTCTGTGCCGTCTGTATTTGTCCAGCTTGCACTTCCGTCGCCGTAGCAGGAGTAATTCGTGCGTGTGAAATAACGGCTCATACCGTTTACAATAGCCTGCGCAAACTTCTTCTGATATTTGGAATTTGCAAGCGCCATAGCTTCGTCATAGTTTGTAACGAATGCAGTTTCAACAAGCACTGACGGGAAATCCTGCTGCTGGGTTACAAAGAAGTAATTGTATTTCTCACCTCTGTTTGTACCATCGGATGAACCGTGCACCTGAGTAAGTACCTCGCCAAGTTCCTCGGAAATATACTTTGCAAGCGGCTGTGAGAATGGTGTGAAGTAGTAAGCCTCTCCGCCCTTTGCGGTTTTTCCTGCCGCATTGCAGTGGATTGAAACAAACATATCAGGGTTGTATTGTCTTGAATCCGAAGCACGGTATTCTGTGACATAAGTCTGACTTTCCGTTTTCAGACGGACAACATTTGCACCTGCATCTTCCAGCATCTGGGTTACATATTTGGCAATTGCAAGGTTTGCTTCCTGTTCCTTGATGTGACCGACAGCACCCGGGTCAAAGGTTTCAGCGCCAGTGTAGCCGTGTCCCGGGTCAATGACAATTTTTGCACCGCTAAGGCTGTTTCGGCAGCCATTGAAACGAAGCACGAGATTGCCTTCGCCGTCATAAGTGGAGGTAATACCTCCGAAAACACCCTGCTGACGAAGGTTGAGTGTAAGTCTTGTCTTGGTCATATCTCCGCTCGTGGAAATATTCCAGGTTCCCTTAGTGAAAACAGAGCTGTCAGGGAAAGAAATATCGCCTGCCGAAACGCTTGTTATGTAGTCAAAGGTAAGCGTAATCGAGTCAGCATTGAATGATGAAATGTAGTGATTTCCGTTTCCGCCCTCGCTGTAGGCTTGATTGTTGAAGGTCATAGCGAACGGAATTTTAACCGCGGTTTTCAGCTTGATAACAGTGTCTGTGCCGTCTTTTCCTGCGGCAACAACGCTCATAGGGTTAGTGCCAAGAGGCTGGTTATCAAGCACCGTAACAGCATTTGTACGGATACGCTTGCCCGAATTGGTCAGGTAGAAATCCTTGCCGTCATATGTAACGGTCTTTACAACGTAATCAAGAGTACCCGCAGGCAGTCTTACACAATCGGGAGTAGGGTTTGCACTTGTGGACTTGTAGTCATAAACCATTGTGTTGTCGTTGTTTATACGGATAATGCTGCCGCTGTAGTCGTTTGCAACCTCAGCAAGAGCATTTACAATGACGTGTGCACCCGTTCGGGTTTCGTTGAAGTCACCTGTCCTTGTTTCATAAGTGCCGAAAAATTCAATGTTGCCAAGGTCAATATCCTCGCCGCGCTTGCCCTGAGGTGCCGTGTAGTACCCCACATACTTGGTGTAGTTGGAGTTAGGGTCAAGCTCATCAAGCTGGCTTTCAACCTCGGTAAGGGTAATGCTTTTTCCGTTGATTTTTGCAGAAACACTTGAACCGCGGTATGCAATTGCACTCAGCGCAATTGTGGACTGCTCCTCAACACGCATTGTTTCGTCAGTTGGAGCAACGTCCTTCAATACCTTTACCGTTCGCGTGATTTTATATGTGATAACCTTAGCCTTGTTCTGGAATTTGAATGTGTTGACGCCGACTTCAAGCTCCTCCGTGAAGTAGAAGCGTCCCGCTTCGTTAAGTTCAATTTCCTTGCCCTGATAGTAAACAGGGAAGTTAGGGTCAAATGAACCTGCAAAAATAACCTCAGGTTCTTCTGTTTTGAATGTTGTTTTCTTAGGAAGCGTCATTTCCAGCTCGCTGTTAAGACCTTCAAGGTCAATGGTGTCATCGTAATGCTTCATAAGTACAGTTGTTGACTCCATAAGGTCGTTTTCAAGAGCATCAAGTGAGTTGAACACACTTCCGCCATAGGAGTCGAATTCGCCTGCGGCAATAACCTGCTTTACAAGCTCATCGGGAGACCCCCAGCCCTCTGCATCAGTGCAGATTTGCTCGTTGAAGTGGTGAACATAAAGCGGAATTTCAGCATTTACAGCGTGAGCGTCCCACCACTCCACAATTTTGTTGAAGGGCAGTTCATCATCGGAGATTGAACCTTCCGCTTTAAGCATAATAAAGTCGGCATAGCCTTTTTCAATGTAGCCTACTGTGTCAGCGTAGCCGTCAGTAAGTGCTTCAAAGTTTACGTCAGTTTCCGAGCCGCTTTCGTTGGTAGTGTAATTTGCCCATACATCATTCAGAGCAATGCCTACAGGGACAGTGTTGTTGGTGCGCCTTATTGCATCGGCAGTAAGGCTGAAAACGTATGCACCATTGTCCATAAGCCAGTTTTCGAAGCCAATACCCGAACCGTTTTTCATATAATCGTTCAGGGAGGTGTTGTCCTTTGATGAGTAGTAGCCGTCCAGAATAATTCCGTCAACGGGGTACTTCACCGTAAAGCTGTGCACAATAATAGCAAGCCTGTCAATTCTCGACTGAAGTTCGCTGTCTTTGAGAGCGTCAAGTGCACCGTTAATACTGAAATTCAGATAAACATAGAAGCCGCGTTCCTTTGCACCGTCAATAACATATTCAACGGGCGCACGCTCAACGGTTTCGTTCATATCAGCGCTGTAGAAGGTTTTGCCGTCAAGGTCGGTATTGACGATAATTGAGTTAAGACGATTTTTTTCGGCGCTGTCAAGCATTGCTTCAACCTGTGCATAAATATCTTCCTCGGACGGAGAGTTGCCCTCCTCATCAGGTACAGCAAAATCCACTGTCGGAGTAACATATACGCCGCGCATATTTTCGGGGAAGCTGTACATCGGGGTAAATTCAGGTTCAACAAAAGTCTCCAGCTCCTCATCCCTGTTGATTTCAGGCTGAGGCTCGATAACAGTAATCTGCCCGATGTCGTCCTCAGCATAAACGGTAAAGCTGTCAGCAATTGCCGAAATATCTGCGGAAAAGCCTGCCATCATAGCAAACGCCGTTATCAGTCCGAGAATTCGTGATTTCTTTCTGTTCAATTCTCTTTTCCTTTCTTTAATTCTTTCTTGTGTTCTTTATTTTTCTATATTTTTAATTTCCTTGTCAACCTGTGCCGCAACGGACGATGACGGGTTGAAAAGGGAGTCATATCTGTAAATAGCCACGCCGCCGTAATTGCTTAATGTTTTTGCAAGAGCCATCTGACGTGAGATAATGTCATCGTTGTTCAGCCACTCATTCTTTCCGCTGCTGCCTGCGTAGGTATCCTCAGCGCCGATTTTGTACGCCGCAAGACCGATAACAAGCTTTACATCGTCGGATTTCACCATACTGCTCCAAAGCGCAATAACATCTTCATATGGGAGAGTGGCATTGTGAAAGCCGAAGTAAACCTGCGGAAGAATATAATCGCAGTAGCCGTCTGACTTGCACCAGGTTTTTACGTCAGCATAAAGCTGGTTGTAGTTGTTGTCAACGCTGCCCTGAGGGGAAATTCCGAAAACAATGGAAGAATTTGCATTGTGGGCCGCCTTGTAAAGCTTTTTCACCATCTTGTTTACGTTGGAAATTCTCCAGTCGGAAAGGGACAAATCCGTTTCCGAAGCGGAATAAGCGCTTTTATCAAATGATGCGTCGGTAGTAGGGTAGAAGTAGTCGTCAATCTGAATACCGTCCACATCGTAATTTGCCGCAATTTCGGTTATTCCCGAGGCAATAAGGTCGGTAACCTCGCTGTAAGCAGGGTTAAGATACCAGCGGTCACCGGATTTCACAATGTAGGTACCGTTGTATTTGTCGCTGTCGTACCACTTTTTTATTTGATAGCTGTCGTCAATACCTTCAAGCTGTGAGGTGTACATCAGACGCATAGGGTTAATCCAGGCGTGGATTGACATTCCTCTGTTGTGGGCACAGTCAATCATAACCTGCAAAGCGTCAAAATCGTTGCTTGTACCGATTGTGCCGTCAAACTGTTCACCTGACGGGTACAAATCTGAGTCATAGTAAGCGTCACCGAAGGCTCTTACCTGAACATATACAGTATTGAAGCCCAAATCGGAAATGTTGTCGAAATATGTGCCGACAGATTTGCGGAAAGAGCTTTCCGACTTGTTTTTCATTATAGAAGCGTATTCGAGATATGTAATCCAGAAGCCTTTCTGTTCACGGAAATTGAGGGCATTGTAGCTGTTTGTTCCGTAATAAGCCGCAGCTGACTCGGTTTCAGCAGCAGTCTGCACCGATGTTTCGGGAGGACTTTCCGACTGAAGCGTAAGAACTGTTTCAGTAGTTGTTTCCTCCGTGGCTGTTTCGGGAACGGCTGTCGTTTTCGGAATTGCGGTTGTGATTTCCGCTGTGGTTTCTTTTGTTTCTGTTTCCGTTTCCTCTTTTTTCTCTGTCATTTCCTGCGTGGTTTCTGTCGGTTTCTCTGCAGCTGTTGTCTGTTCCGTTTCGGTTATTTCCGTTTCCGTAGTTTCTATCGCAGTTTCCGACGTTTCAGCCGTACTTCCGACCGTTTCCGACACGCTTTCGGCGGAAGGAGTATCCTCAACCGTAATTTCAGCTGTTGAAGCCTGAATTTCAGTTAATGTCGGCGGGATTTCTTCCGAAACATTCCTGCACCCCGTTACGGTAATAACGGCAGCAAGCATAAGCGGCAACAAACGAATTGGAAAACGATACTGCATTTTAACCTCTTTTCCTTAACAAACAACATTTAGACATACAGTAATTATATAACATTATTGCTGTAAAGTCAATTACAGAACGGTTAAAATACGTTATTACAGGCTAAAAGATTTTGGTAATAATTCCGATAATTGGTAAATTGCTTCGATGCCGTTTTTGTCACGGAGAATAATTTTAAGTTCAGGGGCAAATTCTGCCATAACCTGACGGCAGATACCGCAGGGGAAGGTTTCATCTCCTCCCGAGGAAACGATTGCAATTGCTTCAAAATCACGGTGTCCCTCGGAAACAGCCTTGAATATTGCGGTACGTTCAGCGCAGTTTGTTGCGCCGTATGTAGCGTTTTCTATGTTGCAGCCTGTGAAAACAGTGCCGTCACTGCACAAAAGCGCAGCGCCTACCTTGAATTCTGAGTAGGGTGCATAAGCGTTTTTCATAGCCTTGTCAGCAATTGAAAGAAGTTCGGTATATGTCATAATAAATTCTCCTTTTATATAGTACAATTAATTATACCATATTTGTTGGTATATTACAATACAAAGAGGACGATTTAAACGTTTTTTGAAAAAGCAGGGGAAAATATTTTGTTGAAATTAACAGTAAATTACTTGACAATGAGTTGACAATGGCTTATAATTTATCTGAATAATTTATCAAGGAGAAGTATGGCTATGACTAAAAAAATAAGCAAGCTTGCAGCGCTGGCTATGTCGGCAGCAATGTGTCTGTCGGTATTTACAGGCTGTAAGGAAAACAATGATACTCCTGCCGAAACTACTGCTGCAAATGCAGGCAGCGAAGCGGTTGAAGCAAGCGACGTATTTGTAAATACCGACTGGACATACGGTCAGGTTTCAGCAGGCGGCGGCGGATTTATCACAGGCGTTTTTTCAACTCCGCAAGAAAACGTTTACTACACAAGAACCGACGTTGGCGGTGCGTATTATCGTACAGCTGAAACAGGTATGTGGAAGTCAATGAACTACTGGGTAACAGCTGACGACAGAGGACTTCTCGGCATTGACGGTCTCGCATACAATCCGCAGGCACCTAACGAGGTTTATCTCCTTGCAGGTACTGAATATTTCAGCAACGGCAAGACCTGCATTATAAAGTCCGATGACTACGGCGAACACGTTGAGGTTATTGATGTAACTGACAAAATCAAGGTGCACGGCAATGGTATGGGACGCGGAAACGGTGAAAGAATTGCTGTTGACCCGAACAACGGCGATATCATTTTCGCAGGCGGACGTACAGGCGGTATGATTAAGAGTACCGACGGCGGCGAAAACTGGGAAAGCGTTGATTTCCCGATTACTTCAACCGCAAACGGCAACGGTATCTGTTCTATCCTTTTTGACCCGTCCACAGCAAAGGACGGCGTAACACAGAAGATTTACGCTGCTGTTTCCGCAAAGGGCGATGAAGCAGGCAACCTTTTTGTTTCCGAGGACGCAGGTGCAAGCTGGAAGAAGCTTGAAAACAGCATTACAGAATATATGGTACAGCGTATGAAGCTTGACAGCAAGGGCAACCTTTATGTCTGCTACATAAACAATGAAGGACCTTGGAACTGCGCACTGGGTACGCTTTACCGCTACAATACAGACGGCACTGTTGACGAAGTTAAGCCTTCCAACGACTCTATCGGTGACATTGTTATTCACCCTGAGGACGACAACAAGCTTGTTGCAGTAACATCAGGTATGTGGAAGCTTCAGGCAAACGGTGCTTACGGTGATGTTTTCTATACTTCAACTGACGGCGGCAAGACCTGGAGAAACGTACTCGAAAGTATGGAAATGGACGTAAACGGTATGCCTTGGGTGGAGGGCTGTGCAATTCACTGGTGCAGTTCCCTTGCAATTGACCCGTTCAATCCGAACAGAATTATGGTTAACTCAGGTAACGGCATTTTCTCCTGCGACAACATCTGGGACGAAACACCAAAGTTCTATTTTGACTCCTACGGTATCGAGGAAACAGTTCCTTCCGATATCATCACATACAAGGATTATCCTCTCGTTTCCGCAGTTTATGACTATGACGGCTATGTGCACGAGGACGTAACTGTTCCAGCAACAAGACATCAGGATATGATTGGTTCAACAACAAGTATCACAATTGCTGCACAGAACAGGGATTACTGGGCTAAGGTAGGCGGCGACGAAAAGACACTTGCACTCACTTATTCCACCGACGCAGGCAAGACTTGGAACTGGATTACCAACTGCCCTGACCCTGCAAAGACTCTTTACAAGGGTAAAATCGCATTTACAGCAGACGGCAGCAGACTTATATGGAGTCCTGAAAACGGTCTGAAATCCTATTACACAGAGGATTTCGGCGCAACCTGGAACGAGGTAACGGGTCTTGTAGGCAGCAACCTCTACCTTATCGGTGACCCTAATAACGCAAATTATGTTTACGGCTGCGGCAACAGCGCATTCTATTATTCCGAAGACGGCGGCAAGACTTTTAAGAGAAATTCCACAATTGCACCAAGCTTCCGCAGACTCTGCGTTGACCCTGAGAATGAGGGTACAGTTTATATTGCAAACGGCGCAGGACTTGTTGTAACCAAGGATTACGGTGCAACCTCCGAATATGTAAACGGCGTCAAGTACTGTGAAGCTGTAGGTCTTGGTAAGGCTAAGAATGACGGCGACCCACTGGTAATTTATATCTGGGGTACGCCTATGGAGGCTGATAAGCCCGGACTTTATATGTCCGAGGACAACGGCGCAACGTGGGTACAGATTAACGATGACCTGCACCAGTTCGGCGGTACAGGCAACGGCGAGTTCGTAAGCGGTGATATGAACGTTTACGGCAGATGTTATATGAGTACAGTAGGTCTTGGTATCATCTACTGCGACAAAATCGAAAAGTAAGCAAATTGCAAACCTCCTGCGAAAAACGAAATCGCAGGAGGTTTACTGTTTGTGTGGCTTGACCGCAGAAAAATGATGTGCTATAATTTGTAGGAGATATAACATTATTTCGGAGGAATAATATGAGTAACCGTTTTTTATATACACCCAAAAAGCGCTCGTCAGCACTTCTGCGCATATCAAGTCTGCTGTTTGCCATAGGGACGGTGATTTTGTGGGTTGTGGGAGATAAATTCGAAATCCCCAGCGGTAACCTGCTGATTATGTCGGGAATAGCCGTGCTTCTGCTGACCTGTTCCATTAACGGCAGACGTGCTGAAAAAAAGGCAGAGGAGTACAGCAAAACAATTGATAAAATCCGTGAGGACTGCGGAAAAGGTGACTACAACAACGATATTTTCTATGATTGATTTGCACAAAAATAAGTAAGGGTATCGGAATAACTCCGATACCCTTTGATGTTGATATAAAGAAAAACCGCCTTGCCGCCATGTGAAGCATAAAACCCGCACTCCGGCAGGTGGGCAATGCCCCTTCAGTTTCGCGCTCCCTGCGTCCGTTACTCCGCACATCTAATGCGGCGGGAGGTCTGCAATCCGCTGATGGAGGACAAATCCCTAATATAATGTGTTGGATTATAAAATCACACTTCATCGAACAAGGCAGAAATCTCTTTTCTGATAGTAGTATAGCACAACTAAAACGAAAAATCAATAGTAATTTTTAGATTTTTTGCTGACAAAATATGATATGCACATTCTTACCAATATGTGAAAACAAATCCTGCAAGGGGCGACAGCACTATCATAATTACGGAAAAGCTGAAAGACTCGACAGAAGTAAGCGTCGCACGCTGTTCCGATGGGAACATATCCTGTAAAATTGCATTTGTCCGCACCTGCAATGCATCATCTCCTACAGCCGCAATAAATCCTCCAAACGCCATAACCCAGTAAAGCGGCGAGTGTTCCGCAATAAATCCCATCAGCACCAGTGACGTTGAAATCGCAAATATACATTTGTAGCTGATTTTTGGCAATTTCAGTATCAGCCTTGACCCGACAATTCCGCCCATTTCCATAAACAACAGCGCAATTCCAAGTCCCCATTCGGGAATACCTTTTTCGGGAAGTTTAGCTTGTAAGAAAAACAACAGCAGAATATCAACAGCACCCACAAATGAGTTGCAAAGCATCAAACCGATTGCCTTACGCACTTCCTTAATAAACGCAAAGCTTTCCTTGAAGCAGGAAATCAGCCTTTTGCCAAGTGGCACGTCAGTATTCGGTGCAACAGCGTAAACCTCACGCAAGGACGCAAGAACAATAATCTGTGCTGCGCACATAATAAGGTCAGCGCCATAGGCAAGCTTGTGTCCGATAGTAAGTGCAAAGCCTGCGCAAAGTGTTGAAATACCGCTGCAAAGACGGTAAATAATCAGCTGGTTGGACTCGTACTTCTCAAATCTGCTTTCCTGTTTTGCAAGTTTCAGCGAGTCGTAGGCAAGTGCATCACCTGAACCTGACGAGAAGTTGTAGGTGAGTGCCATAAAAGCGATTGACAGACAAACCATAAAAAGATTGTCAGACATAATCATTATGACGTTGCCAATCATATGCATAATTGCACTGACAATCAGCATTTTCTTTCTGCCGAAAACGTCCGCAAGAACACCCGACGGAATTTCAAAAATAAGGCTTGTTATGTGGAACACGGTTTCGGCAATTCCGATTTCCACAAGGCTGTAGCCCCGTGCCGCAAGTATTGCAACCCACGCACCCGTAAGCGACAGGCTGCCCAGCACGGCCGATGTGTATAACTTTGATAATTGCTTCTTAATTTTAAACATAAAAAAATCTCCTTAACTTAATTTTTTAATCGTTAAGAAGATAATGAACACCTATATCAAGTTGGTTAGAAATGGTTAATTTTCAGTCTGTTTTTGACCGTCCAACTTAAAAAAGGGCGCACTATCCCCATAGCAGGGAAAAATGGAACCTTTCTGCAGTTGTACATTAATCATTTTCCAGAACATAAAATCAACCTCTGAATGTATTTGTTTCTGCGTACTTATGCATTATAGCACGGTTTACACGAATTGTCAAGAAAAAACGGAAGTGCTTGAAGGCACTTCCGTATGGTACTCAATTATTCGCCGTCGTAAAGCTCGTTAAGACGGTCAAGGAACATATTACCGATCTTTTCGTATTCCTCATCGCTGTCGATTGTAACGAGAATTTCTTCGTCGTTTTCATCGTATTCAGCCTTGAGAACAACCAGCTCAGCGTCAGCTTCGAGTTCCTTTGTAGGGTCTTCATAATAAGGTACGAGAGCGTAGTAGCGTTCACCGTCAACTTCGAGAGTGTCAAGCATTTCAAACTGCTGCTCAACGCCGTCCTCATCTTCAAGAGTATAAAGGTTAGCAGCCATTTCCATATCGTTCATAGCAGAATCCTCCTAAAAAATATGATAATGTCAGGTTACGAAGCACACGGCTGCAACACCCAACTATTTAATTGTACAACTTTTGCACAAAAATGTCAAGATAGAAAATAAACAAAAATAATGTACAAACACTGTACAGTATTTTGTGTGGAAACCTATTGACAATGCACAAAAGTTGTGGTATATTATATTCAAGGACAAGGAACAACATAAAACAAGGTTCCAAATCCCAAAGAACTGAAATCGCAAGGGCGAAGAAATTGCAGATTATCTTCCGTTCCAGACTGGCGGTAATTCAGAATTTTCTTGGAAAGGTTGGCGAGTCCGATGGCATCAGAACAGTTTATTTCACAGACAGTCCGCAGCGACTCGTTTGCAGCTATACTTTAAGAAAATTAAGTTTAACCCGGGAAGTCTAAATGTAAAGCTATAAGCTTCACTTCCAAATTTGATACGATTTGTATAAGATTTAAACTTAAAGTATATAACGGGCCGCATCACTAAGCAAAAGCTGTAGGGAGTGCGGTATTTTTGTACCCTGAAAGCAAGCGAAGGTCAATGTGGGTTGTCTGTAAGCAAAGAATACCCGATGGGTTTTATATAAAACGCTGCAGAAAAAATCTGATTAAAAAGGTGAATCCGATGGAGAAATAAGCGTCAGAGATATTTCAGAAAGAAGTGATGTCTATGACAGCAAGATTAATAATAGGTTTCAATAACCGTGTAATTTAAGTTGATTGGAGTGAGACCACCAAAGCAGTTAACTTTACCTTGACCCAAATCTTAATGAAATGAAGGGATGTATATGAAATATACATATCATAATCTGAATATTTGATTACTAACGTAAGGGAGTGAGTCCGACAGGACAGGTAAGGCGGCTATAAGCCGATTTCAGATAAAATAAATTAAGAATTTGAGTGATTTTATATGGTAATCAGAATGACTTTATCCCATAAAATCTGAGAATACAGGAGTGAGTCCGATGTCATAAACTGAGGCGTATGCCTTCACCGTTAAAATAATTCCGATAGGAGATGGCGGCAAAATGGTAATGATTATGCTGACACGAAAGGAATATAAATTTTAAGGAGTGAGTCCAATGGCATAAGTCCATTCTCGATAATGAAATTCCAAACAGGAGATGAACGTTATATGTGGTAATTCACATTATCTCAAAGGAATATGAATTTCAGGGAGTGAGTCCAATGGCTTGAAAGATATCCGCAATAATCTGAAAGGAAGCGGTGTCTATGAAAATGTATCTGAGTAAACTTAAAATCTGATAAAATGGAGTGAGACCACCAGAACATTCAGCCTAACTAAACTTTACATATAATTGGAACTGTCAGGTCGGCAGTTCCTTTTCTTTTTGGTAAAGATTTTCAAAAAAGCTTGCTTTTGAGCAGTTTTTGTGCAATAATATTCCTTGTAGTATTTTCGAAAGGAATAAAAATTATGAGTTTTTTTGCAAAAGCCAAGGACAGCATTTTCCTCGTGCTTAAAGGTTCAGCAATCGGTATCGGCAACGCAATTCCAGGTGTAAGCGGCGGCACAATTGCTGTTGTGACAAAAATATACGACCGTCTTATAGGTGCAATCACACCTAATATAAAGAAGCTTATCAAAAATATGCCCTTCCTTATTCCTGTAGGAATTGGTATGGTAATCGGTATTTTTCTGACTGCAATTGCGCTGGAACAGCTTTTTGAGAATTATAACGTACCTACACAGCTTCTGTTTATGGGACTTATCGTGGGAAGTCTGCCGCTTGTGCTGAATGAGTGCAAAAAAGAGCAGAAAAAAATCCGTCCGATAAACCTTGTTCCGTTTGCGGTTGGTGTAATATTTATGATTGCACTTCTTTTCGCTGGCAGCGGAGAGCCTATGTTCAAAGGCGGTGCAATCAGTCTGAGAGATGTCGTGCTTTATATTGTGATGGGATTTATCGCTGCTGTGACAATGATTATCCCCGGAGTAAGCGGCTCAATGGTAATGAAAATTTTCGGTGCGTATGACTCTGTAATTTCAGCCGTTGCAAATCTTGAATTTCCCGTGCTTTTCAGCTTCGGAGCAGGTGTGATAATCGGCGTGTTTGTTGCTGCAAAAATTATCGACGTGCTCATAAAAAAATATCGTCAGGGAATTTACTGCCTGATTATAGGCTTGATTATAGGGTCTGTGCCGCATATTTTCCCTGCCGAATTCCGTTTCAATGCGCAGGGAATAATCGGAATAATTCTTTTCTTTGTGGGTGTGGCAATTCCGCTTCTTATGGAGCGTCCGTTTAAGAAAAAGGAAAATGAATGATAATAAGGGTACTGCTAAAAAACAGTACCCTTTTATTTTCATAATTTGTTTTACAAAAACTAACAGAATTATGACATAAAAAACACAAATTTGAATATATAATGTTTGATTTTTAAGTTATAATATCCCCTGATGAGGTGATAAAATGTCTAAAACAACAAATCTTACAGATGGAAAGGTTTCACAGATTCTTCTGAGATTTTTCTTTCCTATGCTGTTTACAAACCTGCTGCAGCAGGTATATACTTTTGCCGACGCCGCAATTGTCGGAAAGGGTCTTGGCGATAACTCTCTTGCGGCAGTAGGAAATATGACTTCGCTTGCTTTCTTTATAACGGGTTTTTCTATCGGAATAACAAACGGCTTCGGTGTAATAATTGCTCAGAATTACGGCAGCAATTCTCCTGACAAGCTTCGGAAAAGCATTGCCGCATCGGTTAAGCTTGCGGCGATTATTGCTGCGCTGCTGACGGCGGTGGGACTGGTTTTTCTCAAGCCTGTAATGATTGCAATCAATACTTCCGAGGATATTCTGAATGAAAGTCTTGTGTACGGTTATATCATTTTCGGCGGACTTATTACAGCTGTTGCGTACAATATGTGTTCAGGTATACTCCGTGCGCTTGGTGACAGCACAACTCCGTTCAAGGCGATAATCGTGTCGTCAATTGTAAATGTGGGACTGAACTGTGTTTTCATTTTCGGCTTTGGTACAGGTGTCTGGGGTGCGGCTGTTGCAACAATTATTTCACAGGCACTTTCTGCAGTTATATGCTTTGCAAGAATAAGACAGATTGATATGATTTCCCTCAGCCGTGAGGATTTTGCACCTGATATGAAGCTTAATGGCGTGCTGCTGAAAAATGGTATTCCTATGGCGTGTATGAACTCTGTAACTGCGGTGGGAAGTATGATTGTTCAGTCTTACGTCAATGCGCTTGGTGTTGTATACACCTCTGCATATTCTGTGGGAATAAGATATATCAACCTGCTGATGATACCCTCATTGACAGCAGGTCTGTCAACATCTTCCTTTGCAAGTCAGAATTACGGCGCAGGAAAATTTCACCGTATAAGAGAGGGCGTAAAAGTAAGCCTTGCAATAGCATTGATTTCGTATGCCTTTGTAGGTGCAGCAATGCTGTTTGCACCCGAATTCCTTGCTGTGATAATGCTTAACGGCGATGAAGCAATCGGACTTGCGGCAGAATTCCTGCGGATTGTCGGAGCAACATTCTGGATTATAAGTGTAATGTTTGTTTTCAGAAATGCTGTACAGGGAATGGGATATCCGTTTGTACCGATGTGCTCAGGCGTGCTGGAAATGGTAATGCGAATTGCTGTAATTGTACTGCTTCTGCCGAAAATCGGATTTGCGGCAACTGCAATTGCGGAAGCGGCAGCCTGGACGGGAGCTCTTCTTATGAATTTCATTGCATATCAGGTGCATATAAAAAGAAAAGTGAAAACAGTTGAAGAATAAATTTTAAAGTGCTCCGTAAAATTACGGAGCACCGATTTATTGTACCTTTATTCTGAATTCAGCGTTGAACTTCGGCAGCTCAATGCGGTACTTCTCAGCAAGAGCAGGTCCGCAGGAATTTGAGCCTACGCCTGCCATTCTGTAATCCACGCAAATTACGTTGCTTTCACACTTTTCAAGTTCAAAGTTGTGGCGCTTTCCTGCAAGCTCCTCTTGTGTGTATTCCGAAGCATTGAACGAAAAATCCTTGCCTGCTTCAAAATGTACACTCACATTTCCGTCAGTAAGCTCCATATATGCACAGCCATAATGTGAGGAATTTTCCTGCGGTCTTGTGTAATCCTCGTGCATTGCACTGATTGGGGAAGTGAAGTTGCCGATGTACGAAGCCTGATGCTTGTCGATGTAGCTTTCGTATGGACCGTAACCGAAATAATTGACCGTGTCAAAGGCTTTGGGCACGAATAGTCTCAGTCCGAAACGCGGCAGTATATCAATCTTGTCTGACATTTCAACCTTGCATTTTACAATCAGCTCACCGCCTCCGTCAATTGTGTAAACAACATCTGCACAGGCAAACGGCTGATGAATACTCCAGCCAAAGGACTGCTTGACCTTGATTTCCACGTTGTTTTCGCAAGCGTGCACCTCCGTGCTGTGGACTTTTACAATGTAGTCATTCAGATGCGCCCTGTACCAGTCGTGCTTCATAACGTCATTATCAGTAGGTGCACGGAAAAAGTTGAACTGTATCGGCTTGTCGAGAATTTCAGTGCCGCAGTGCTTGATTGAGTCAAAGCTTGCAGTACGTCTGTTGAAAATGTATTCCGTACCGTTTGCACTGATTTCAACGGAAAGCGGCTTTTCTGTGCACTCAACATTTCCGCAGACAGTTTCTTCACAGCCGTTGCTGACCTCGCTCAGCATAAGCTGGTCAAAGCAGACCTCATAACCCTTTTCACACCAGCCCATATCATTCTTCATTGTGAAAATGAAGCGTATATAAGCGGTTTTGTTACGGCTTTCAGCGACTTTGGGGATTGTTACAATCGTTGTACCCATAGGCTCAACACTGAAATCAAATGTACCCTCCGCATATTTTCCACCGTCGTAGGTTATTTCGTATCGTCCGTCAAGAATGTTACCTGCATTTTCAAAGCAGAGCATATTTTTCAGCACGAAGCTGTCCGTCGTGTCACCTTTTTCAACACGCACAGGACGGTAGACCTGCTTCGCTTCAAGCAAACCTGTGTGAACACGGCGGTCAGGGTAAACGAGTCCGTCCATACAGAAATTGCCGTCATTGTGTCGCTCACCGAAGTCGCCGCCGTAGCCGAATTTATCCTTGCCGTCAGCGGTTTTTCCAAGGGAGAAGCCGTGGTCGCACCATTCCCATATAAAACCTCCGCAGAAGCGCTCATTGGAGTGGAAAATGCTGCGGTAATCCTCAAGGTCACCTGGACCGTTGCCCATTGCGTGGCAGTATTCACAAAGAATAAACGGACGCTTTTCGTTTTCATCTTCAAGAAATTTTTTCATATCTTCGATTGATGTGTACATCTGCGAAACAACGTCCAGCACAGCATCAGAGGTGTCGTCAAGCTTGTGAGTGCTTTCGTAGTGGACAAGGCGAGTGCTATCAAATGCCTTGATGTATTCAGCCGCCGCAAGCAGATTTGTACCGTAGCCGCTTTCGTTGCCGAGAGACCAGAATACAATGCAGGGACGATTTACATCACGTTTTACCATCAGCTCAGAGCGGTCAACAATTGCCTTTCTGAAACGCTCATCGCTTGCAAGCAGAGCAATTCCGTCGTAACCCTTGCTCCATTTGAAGTCGTTGTAAACCTCAACACAGCCGTGCATTTCAAGGTCAGCCTCGTCAATCACATAGAAGCCGTATTCGTCGCAAAGCTGATAAAAGACAGGTGAATTAGGGTAGTGTGAGGTTCTGATACCGTTTATATTGTGCTTTTTCATTAGTTCAAGGTCAGTGCGCATCTGCTTTACAGAAGCATAATAGCCTGTGTCGGGGTAGCTGTCGTGCCTGTTTACGCCACGGAATTTTATAGCCTTGCCGTTGATTTTTACAACGCCGTTTTCAACGCGTATATCTCTGAAACCAACTTTTTCGCCTACGGTTTCGCTGTCAGTAACCATAGTCAGCTTGTAAAGATAAGGCTTTTCGGCAGACCACAGCTGTACATTTTCAACCTTGATTTCCAGCTTTTTTCCGTCAGCAGCCTTTCCGCAGAAAACAGTTTTTCTGTCAGCATCGGAAAGGGTGATTTCAGCGTCTGTGCCGTAAACTTCAAGTTCAAGAACAGCGGAATTATTACCGTTAAGGATGGTTCTGACACGGTAATTTTCCAGCCTTTTTTCGGGACGTGACAAAACGTACACATCACGGAAAATTCCCGAAAGCCTGAACTTGTCCTGGTCTTCGAGGTATGTACCGTCACACCATTTCAGTACCGCAGCAGTAATTTTGTTTTCGCCCTCCTGCAGAAAATCGGTTATGTCAAATTCGGCGGTCATATGTGAAACCTGTGAGTATCCTGCAAATCTTTCATTGATGTAAAGATAAAAACAGCTGTCAACACCTTCAAAGGTCAGAATTTTACGCATACCGTCAGGAGTGTAGCTGTAGCTTCTGCTGTAAACACCGACAGGTATATCGTCCGGAACATAAGGCGGTTCATATGGAATAGGGTAGCAGACATTTGTGTACTGCGGTTTGTCATAACCGTGCAGCTGCCAGTTGGATGGCACGGGAATTGTTGTATTCGGCTTGATTGATACAAAATCATCTTCCATATCAATAATGCTTTCGTAGTAGCTGAAATTCCAATCGCCGTTAAGCAGTTCAAAGTACGCAGAATTTTCTCTGCTGTCAAACGGATTTTGTTCCTTGCCGAAAGGAATAAAATAACAGTGCGGAGGTAGCGTGCCGATGTGAAGCTGTTCGGGATTTTCGTGGTAAATCATATTGCTTTTTGCGGAGTCTTTTTTTGAAATTGATGAGATGTTCATATTTGTATTCTCCTTTGTGCTTTTTTAAAATTATAATTCTATTTGACATTCAAGTCAATAAATGATATTATTAAAATATAACAATATGAACATAAAGGTGAAGAAAATTATGCACTTTTACGATTTTCCCATAATAAGTACCGAAAGCAAGCTTCCTGTTTATCTTGTCAATATGGGACTTCACGATATGCAGCCCCACATCATCAGGGAAGAAGGCTACAGCTATCATCAGATACTTTACTGCACCAAGGGCAGCGGCACGTTTCTGTATGAAAATACAAAACATATTATTGCACCGTATACAGCAGTCTTTATTCCAGCAGGCGTCCCGCACGAATATTACCCTAACGGAGATGTGTGGGATATTCATTGGGTAGTGCCATCAGGCTATGCAATTGACGAATTGCTTCAGCATATGGGTTTTGACGGACTAAGCTTCTTTGAACTTGGCGATGTCAAAATGCTGGAGCATCATTTCAGGAAAATGCACGAAGCACTTGCGGGCGATAGAATTTACGGTAATTATCGTGCTTCGGGTTACTTGTACGATTTTCTCATTGAACTGCACAGACTTGTGACAGAGTCGGGGACGGCTGTTACAGCAAATTCTGCGGTTGTCAGGGCAGTTGACTATATAAATGCAAATTACACCGAAGAAATAACTATGGAGCAGCTTTGTGAGACAGCAGGCGTGTCAAAGCAGCATATGTGCCGTCTCTTTCGTTCAACGCTTAACTCCCGTCCTATGGAGTACGCCGCCAAGCGACGTATTCAGGCGGCAAAGGAATTGCTTACCGACACTGACAAAACTGTAGATGAGATTGCCGAAGAAACAGGCTTCTGCACAGGAAGTTATTTCTGCAAGCTTTTCAGAAGATATGAGGGAATGACTCCGACACAATTCAGAAAAGGCGAATAGCGAGTATTTACAAATTGTTATAATAGTGATATAATAAAAAGGTTAGATGAAAGTCCTGTATATGTTTTTTATAGTATTTAATCAATCAATAAAGGAGAGTGCTTTATGAGCGTAACAAAGCTTATCTGCGACGGCTGGGAATTCGTCAAGACTCCCATAGGCACGGAGTATTCCGACAGCCTTGAATGGAAGTCCGTTGACCTTCCGCACGACTGGCTGATTTACAACACCAAAAATCTCTACGAAACCTCTACAGGCTGGTACAGAAGAAAGCTTTTCTATACACCTGCCGAGGGCATCGCTGCCCTGCGCTTTGAGGGCGTATATATGGACTGCAGGGTTTACGTCAACGGCGAATGTGCAGGTGAGTGGAAGTACGGCTACTCCACCTTTGAATTTGAAATAACCGATTTGCTCAGAGAGGGCGAAAACCTCATTTCCGTGAGGGTTGACCACCGTGAGCCGAATTCACGCTGGTATTCGGGAGCAGGTATTTTCCGTCCCGTTTATTTCAGACAGTATCCTGCATGCAGAATTGTTCCCGATGGAATTTACATAAGCGCAGATACCGACGGCAGCGTTACTGTAACAACGGAAACAGAACGTCCTGAGGGTGTTTCCGTTTGGGGACTCAGGCTTCGTCATACTGTTATTCTTGACGGTGAGGAAATTGTCTCAGTCGAAAAGGATTGCTGTGCCTGCGACAGAAGTTGTATTGACGGATATGTTCTCAACGATAATCGTCTTTACGCTGTAAATGATGACCGTATGAAAATTCCTGCGCCGAAGCTGTGGGATATTGACTCTCCCGTGTTGTACACGCTTAAAACCGAGCTTGTCAGAAACGGTGAGGTTATTGACTGCGAGGAAAACCGCTTCGGCTTGAGAAAGATTGAATTCACACCTGACAAGGGCTTTTTCCTTAACGGCAGACACGTCAAGCTTCACGGCTGCTGTGAGCATCACGACCTTGGCGCTCTCGGTGCAGCTGTGAACAGGGCAGCTATCCGCCGTAAGCTTGAAAAGCTTCGTGTTATGGGAATAAATTCAGTCCGTACAAGCCATAATATGCCTGCTGTTGAGCTTATGGAGCTTGCTGACGAAATGGGCTTTCTTGTTCTTTCAGAGGGCTTCGATATGTGGGAAATGCCTAAGACAACCTACGACTACGCACGTTTCTTCAAGGAATGGATTGACAAGGACGTTGCTTCGTGGGTTCGCCGTGACAGAAATCATCCGTCAATTATCGGCTGGAGCGTCGGCAACGAGATTTATGATACCTGTGCAGGTGAGAGGGGACAGGAAATAGCTTCACTTCTTATGAACAGGGTGCGCCGTCACGACCCGAGGTGCAACGGCTATGTAACAATCGGCTCAAACTATATGCAGACTGAAAACGCTCAGAAGTGCGCAGACATTGTTAAGCTTGCAGGCTACAACTATGCTGAAAGGCTTTACAATGAGCACCATAAACAGCATCCCGACTGGCTTATCTACGGCAGTGAAACAGCTTCCGTAATTCAGAGCCGAGGAATTTATCATTTTCCGCTTTCACAGTCCGTTCTTGCAGACGATAATGAGCAGTGCTCCGCAATAGGAAACTGCTGTACAGGCTGGGGTGCGAAAAATACTGAGGCTTGTATTATTCCCGACCGTGACGCTGAATTCTGTGCAGGTCAGTTTATATGGACAGGCTTCGATTATATCGGTGAGCCGACGCCGTACTCCACCAAGAACAGCTATTTCGGTCAGTACGATACTGCAGGATTCCCTAAGGACAGCGCTTACGTTTTCCGTGCTGAGTGGACAGATTACAAAAAATCTCCGTTTGTGCATATCTTCCCTTACTGGGATTTTACCGAGGGCGAGGATATTGACATCCGTGTAACCTCAAATGCACCACTTGTCAAGCTGTTCTTCAACGGCAATGAAATCGGTGCAAAGGAAATTGACCACATCAGAGGCAAGGAGCTTACTCTTGATGTTATTATGAAATATGAACAGGGCGAGCTCCTTGCGGTTGCTTACGATGAAAACGGAAACGAGATTGCCCGTGATGTGAAGCGTTCCTTCGGCGATACCGCAGAACTCAGGCTTGTTCCCGATAAAACCGAGCTTAAAGCTGACGGTACAGACCTTATTTTTGTGGATATTTCCGCCTATGACAAGAACGGTGAGCACGTTGCAAACGCTAACAACCGTGTCTTTGTAAATGTAAGCGGCGCAGGCAGACTTGTGGGTCTTGATAACGGTGACTCAACCGATTATGAGCAGTATAAGGGCACTTCACGCAGACTTTTCTCAGGCAAGCTTCTTGCAATTATTGCCGCAAAGAAAACTGCAGGGGACATTGACGTGACCGTAACTTCACCGACACTTCCCGACAGCACATTGAAGCTTAAAGCTGTACCTGCTGAAGTTATTGAGGGCATTTCCGCACAGGAAGAAAATAAGCCTTGCGAGTTCGACTGCACAGCCGCAGAAAATGATATTCCTGTAAGAAAAATTGCATTTGTCAGTGAAAGAAAGGTGTTTACTCCTGAGTATAAGGAGCTGACCTTCCGTACAGAGGTTTATCCTGCAAATTCGTCCTACTGTGATGAGATAGAATACCGCATTACAACTGTTCTCGGCATTGCCTCAAATCTTGCTGAAATAGTTTCTGTGAAGGGCGGCGCTGTAACTGTACACTGCAAGGGCGACGGCGAATTCTACCTGAGAGCACTTTGCAAAAACGGAACTGACAAGTACCACATACTTTCACAGATTAAACTCAGCGGCGAGGGACTCGGTGCAGCGTTCTTTGACCCGTATCAGCTTGTACGGGGCGGTCTGCATACTGTTGCAAGCGAAAATATCGGAAACGGTATTCAGCACGGTGCAAAGTTTGCCTATAATTCAAGCTGGTTCGGATTTGAAAATGTGGATTTCGGTGCTGTGGGCAGCGATACGGTAACCTTCCCGATTTTTGCAAACTGTGCAAATGCAGTGGGCATCAGGGTTTATGACGGTATTCCCAACGAGGGCGGAGAGCTTATCGGTGATTTCAGCTATCAGAAGAAATCAATCTGGCTTACATATATCCCCGAAACCTACAAGCTTTCAAAGAAGCTTAAAGGCGTGCACACTATCACCTTTGAGTCGGCTGACGGCTTTGATATCGAGGGCTTCATCTTTGAAAAGCAGGCAAAGGAATTTACCGAGCTTATGGCAGTTGACTGCGATAAAATCTACGGCGATAAGTTTACAGTAAACGCTGACGACGTAACAGGTATCGGAAACAATGTCGTACTTGATTTCGGCGAGTTTGATTTCACGGAAAATGCCCCGACAGCTGTCGCCGTAACAGGCAGGTCACAGCTTCCGCTGAACAGCATAAACATTCTTACAAGCGGAGATACCGAGGGCAGAATTATTGTTGAATTTGAGCGTGCCGAGGAATACACCGAGCGTATTTTCCCTGTTGAAAATCTCGTCGGCAAGTGTAAGGTTTCGTTTACATTCCTTCCTGGCAGCGATTTCGATTTCAAGTCATTCAGATTTATTAAGTAAATTCACAAGTCCACGGACAGCACACAGCTTTCCTATGGTGTTTGGATAGCACTATAGGAAAGCTTTTTTATCGGGCAATTTTTATTGCAGAGTGTATTTCAGATAATTACGGTTATTTTTTTGAATTTTTGGAACAGCCTGTTGACATTTGAAAAATAAAATAGGATAATAAATATAATCTGAATTCAAGGAGGATATCCTGTGAAAATAAGAATTGAAACGAAAAAGGCAAATCTGAATAAAAATAAGCTGTGGCGCGGTGCAGGAATGGTCAGCGGAAATAATTCCTCGCGTCTGCTGCTTGACTACAAGGCAGACCATCCCGACAGGTACTATGAAATCCTTGACTGTATTTTCGGTGCAGATGGTGTCGGTGTAAATCATCTGAAGCTTGAAATGGGTTCGGATATAAATTCAACCTCTGGCACAGAGCCCTGTGTTATGCGATATGAGGACGAAATCCCCGATGTTACAAGGGGAGCAGGTTTTCAGCTTGCCGCTGATGTGAAAAAGCGTTACCCCGATGTTACTCTTGATATGCTCTACTGGAGCGAGCCTGCCTGGGTAACGAAATCTGCGGACGTTTACGCTTCCAGATACAAGTGGTACAAGGAAACACTCGTTGCTGCCTATAATACATACGGATTGAAATTTGACTATGTAAGCCTTTCGAGAAATGAGCGTGACATTGAACCTGAATGGATAAAATACGCTGCAAAGAGACTTAAAACCGAAACGGATTGCCCCTATGATTTTTCAGCAATAAAAATTGTTGCCGCAGATGAGGATAACGCCTGGTGGATTGCTCAGATAATGGCTGACGACGAAGATGTGAGAAATGCTGTTGATGTGGTGGGAAGCCATTATACAAGCCACGCTACCGATAACGCAAAGCTTATGTCCGACAGATATGGGAAGGAAATATGGTTCAGTGAGGGGAGTCCTCCGATGAACTATCCGAAAGGCACAGCACGCTTTAACGGCTCAGGACTTTCGGGAATAAACGGTACACTTGATATTGCCAACAGAATTATTGCAATGTACCCCTGCGGCAGAATGACTCTGTACGAGTATCAGCCTGTTGTTTCCGCCTATTATGACGGCGTGACCTTCTGCCATAAAGCACTTATCAATGCCGCAGAGCCTTGGAGCGGTTATTATACCCTCGAAAGCGGCTACTATATGTCACTGCACTTTTCACGATTTTTCCCTAAGGGCTGGAGTATGATTGACAGCGCTTGTTACAACGACAGCAAAAAGGGAGGTGACGGTCACGCACTGGTTGATACTGTGTACAGCTTTATGACAGCTTGCAACCCCGAAACAGGTGACTACAGCACGGTTATTGTAAATTCAACCGATAAGGATATTACCTACGAATTTGAAGCGGACTCTGCAAAAACGGTGAATATATGGGAAACAAGAGGCAGCGGTAACGGAGCTTACGATGAAAATTATTTCAGAAAAACAGCAAGTATTATCCCGCAAAAATCGGCAGAAGAATTTACATATTCCGTAACAGTAAAGCCGTTTTCATTAGTCACCGTTTCAACCCTCGATACAGCGGAAGAAAAGCGCAGTGAGTACAAGTCCGAGGTTATGGCATTGCCCTATATCGACAATTTCAGCTATGACGAAGCTTTTGCTTCTTCAAGAGGCGGTGCACCGAAATATACTACTGACCAAGGCGGAGCGTTTGAGGTTGCAGACGGCAGGCTGGTACAGAAAATTACTCCCGAAACAAAGGCTATGGAATGGGGCGGTACACCTGCCCCGACAACCTGCTTGGGTGATGACCGTTGGTACAATTATTCCGTTTCGGCAGATGTACAGCTTGCAAAATCGGATAATCCTGAGAAAAATTTCGTCGGAGCAGGTCTGCGTTATAGTCTTGCGTGTATGGGCGCAAGCGGTTATTCCCTTATTGTTTTTGAAAACCGCACGTGGCAGCTGAGAAGAAACACTGAAACCGTCCTGACGGGAAAAGCTGATTTCAATCCATATGAAACCAACACAATTACCGTTTCTGCTGATGAAGAAAAAATAAGTGCCTGTATAAACGGAAAAACGATTGCTGAGTATTCAGATAAAATTATTCTGAGTGCAGGACGTGCCGCACTTTACAGCTCATATAACAAGAATTCATTTTCCTGCATAAGAATTGTGCCGCTGGAAAACAAGCCGTATTGTATCGAGCGTGTTGATGATACGGATTTCTGCTTTGAGTACAAGCACGGCTGGGAGCATTCGCTTATGTGTGGATTTGCAAATTATAAACGCACCCTTTCCACAGGCAGCGCAGGTGCAGAAGCGATATTCCGTTTCCGTGGGACAGGTTTTGCCCTTTTCGGAAATAATGATGAAGCTGAAATAGAAGTCAGCGTTGACGGTACAACTGAAAAAAGAAAAATAAATTCTGTAGGAAACCGTGAAATTTTTTACAGCAGAAGCAAGCTTGCCGATGGTGAGCATACAGTCATAATCAGGGTGCTTTCAGGCACGCTCAATATTGACAGCGGACAGATTATGCGTAAATAGCAAAAATCCCCTTGCTCATAAAGCAAGGGGATTAACTGTCATTCTATGATTTTTTCATACATTTCCGCAAGCTCAGGGTCAATCATTTTGCAGGTGTTTCTGTCATAGTGACCGCCAGGTGTGCTCCAGAGTACGGGACACATATTTCGTTTGTAGGCCTCTTTGCATACCGTTGAAAGATACAGCCTTACCGAGTCCATATCCTTGTTTTCGGTAGGACAGCCGTATTCGCCGATTATTACAGGAATACCTTTGTCGGTGAAAGTCTTTTTCATCAGATCAAGCTGTTCAGCCAGATAAGCCTTTTCTGAGGCTGTACCCCATGTGCGCTGGGATTTACCCCAATCAACATCCTCCGTGATAATCGCAAATGTTGCAGGTGCATAATAGTGTACCGAAATGGCACATCTTCCCGCTGGGTCGTCAGGCATTTTGAAAAGGCTGTCACAGGTGTGGTCTATGTTGGTGTTGTAGCCTGAAATAAGCAGGTGACGCTTATCATTGTTGCCGCCCGATGAACGTATCACGTCAACAAAAGTCTGATTGACCTTGTTGACAAGTGCGTAGGACTCAGACTTGCCTGCAGCGCCTTTCCACGGGTCCCATACCGAGCTCCAGCCAAGCTCCTCATTCTGAGACTCAAATACAAGTCTGTGGTCGTAATCGGCAAAAGCTGCACTGACCTGTTCCCATATTTTTGTGTAGCGCTTCATACATTCATCTGTTTCGGTAGGAAATTTTTCCATCCAGCCGTTATCCCAGTGAAGATTCATTATTACATACAAATCACATTCCAGCGCCCAGTCAACTGCTTCACGGACGGTTTCGATGTATTCCTTGCTGACGGTGTAATTTTCACCCATCATATTTGACCACGCCACAGGAATACGCAAAACGCCGAAGCCAGCGACCTTGTAGCCCTTAATCATTGCCTTTGTGATAACAGGACTTCCCCACGCAGTTTCATAGGATTCGGGTGTGCCGTCGCCCCATTGTACAATCCAGTCACCGCAGGCTTCATATGTATTTCCAAGGTTTATGCCAATACCCATATCTGCAACAATTTCCTGAGTAGTCATATCCCAGTCTGAGGCAGACGGCTTGGCTTTAGTGGTTGTTTCGGCTTCGGTGCTGATTGGCGTTTCAGATACAGTTGTTTTAGCAGCTGTTGTTTGAATTGCGGTTGTTTCGGCTTTTGCAGTTGTTTCAGATGTAGCAGATGTTTCAACCGCTGTAGTTGTCAAGGCTGTTTCGGAAGCTGATGCAGCAGTTGAGGAAGCCGTTTCTTCAATTGTTTCCTGTGCAGCAGTTTCGGCAGCAGACTCTGAAACAGTGGTTTCAGGTACTGTAATTTCCTCTGCCGTGGTTTCAACAGCAGCTGCTGTTTCAGTAACAGTTTCAGACATTGTTTCAGTAACAGTTTCAGACATTGTTTCAGCAACAGCTGCAGTTACTGATGAAGCTTCTGCGGAATGGTACTCCGAATTGTCTGTGTTTTTCTTTTCACAGGCAGAAAAGCTTAGCAGCAATGCTGCTGCGCAGATGATTGATAAAATTCGTTTCATAATCGGTCACCTCTGTTGAAGATAATTGAAATTATTTACATTTATATTACCAATAATCTGCTGTTTTAGTCAATTGGTTATTATGATGATTTTTGTGCGATTTTTTTATAACAGTTGACAACAGTAATGCGTAGTGTTATAATTATAAAAAGGTTATGTCGGTTGTCAATTATGTGTAAAAATATTGTTGAAAATCGGTTTTATGCTCTCGGACGTGTGCCCGAACACAAAACCATATGGGAGTAGAATAATTATGAGCAAAATATGCAGCGAGCTTTACAGGGATTTCTTTTACAAAATCAATGGTATGACATTTGAAATGGACGAATTTATTTCAAAAGTCAGCGGGGCAATGCCTGAAATTGCACAGGTGCTTGAAATCGGATGTTGTGCAGAAACTTTTATCGCTCCTGAAAACCCATTCAATCTTAATGGAATTAATCAATCGGTGACATTCTATAAACATCCTGAAGGATATGATGAACACCCTGAGACTTTCGTTTTTCATACAGGCGAGGGCGGAAGCCTGAGTATATCTTTCTATCCGAAAAAGGGGCATATCTGGAATGAAGCTGAGCTTTCAGATATTTCTTTTATAGCTGAAAACCTTTTCATAATCGGCGGCAGAGTTCAGATGCTGAGCGTGCTGAAAAAAGTCAGCATTACCGATATAGGTACAGGTGCTTCGAATATGAGCGGGCTTGGTATGCACGCTGAACAGCTTTTGGAATCAGGTGCTTTCAAGGATTATGCAGTATTTTTCATTAATCTGAAAAATTTCAAATTCATAAATCAGAGTGTTGGCGAAAGAAAAGCCGATTTTATCATTAGGGATTATGCTAAAAAGCTTCTGAATTATATAAACGACGATGAGAAGCTGGCACGTCCCGGAGGAGACAATTTCTGTGCAATAATAAAGAAAGAACGTGTTGATGATTTCCTTGAATTCATTTCAGGTATATCCTTTGAGGTTGAGGCAGCAGGAGAAAAACGTATCGTAAACGTTAATTCCAGAGCAGGTGTATATATGGTAAATGAAGGTGACCCGATAGTGGTTGCTTTTAACGCTGCTTCTACGGCTCTGAATATTGCCAAGACATCCGGACGCGGTGATGTAATCCGTTTCAAGGCAGATATGCTTGATAAAACGATAAAGGCAAATGAAATTTCATCTGTTTTCCCTGACGCACTGATAAGAGAGGAATTTGCAGTTTATTATCAGCCTAAGGTCGGACTTTCTGATAATTCTCTTTGCGGTTGTGAGGCACTTACCCGCTGGATAAGAAACGGTAAGATTATTTCCCCTGCAGATTTTATTCCTGTTCTTGAACGTGAAGGAACAATATGCCGTCTTGACTTTTACGTGCTGGACAAGGTATGCGCTGACATAAAGCGCTGGCTTGATATGGGACTTGTTCCTGTCAGGGTTTCAACAAACTTTTCAAAGCTTCATCTTCACAATGAGGATTTTGCCGATAGAATTATCGGAATAATAAACAAGCACGGAATAGACCCGTCGCTTATTGAAGTAGAGCTTACAGAGTCGTCAGGTTATGAGGATTACGAAGCGCTGGCTGAATTTGTAAGAAAAATGAAAAGCTATGGTGTAAGCACTTCTATTGATGATTTCGGCACGGGATACAGCTCGCTTAATCTGCTTAAAGACCTTGATGTTGATATTATCAAGCTTGACAAGTCATTCCTTGATAATCTCGGGGATGAAAAGAAATCTGACGAAGTTGTAATTCGACATATTGTAAATATGGTAAATGAACTCGATATGAAAGTTGTTGCCGAGGGCGTGGAAACGAATGTGCAGGCTGATTTGCTGGAGAATTTCAGCTGCAGTATGGCACAGGGTTATCTGTTTGACAAGCCGCTGCCGTGCAGTGAATTTGAAAAACGTCTCAGGTCAGGACGAGTTTATCAGGGTGTAAGATGATAACGGAATATTTCGGAGGAGCATTATGAAAAAAGCTGTGATTTTATTGTTGATGTGCGCAATGCTGACAGGCTGTGAAACAGGTGCCGCTTCTGATGTATCAGTGCAGACAACTGAGCAGATTACGGTAACTGCTGCTGAAACCATTTCCATAGCCGATGAAGCTTCTGCTGAAGCAACTCAGAAAGCAACGGAAATCTCTGCTGAGGAAACAACCAAAACCACGGAGGTTTCAGAAACCGAAAAAACAGAAAGCACTCCCGTTGCATACTACGGCGAGATAATTACAGACGGAAATAAGCTTGTGGGAAAGAACACCGGTGAAACTGTCCGTGTTACAGGAATGAGCTTCTTCTGGAGCAACTGGTCGCAGAAATATTATACCGCTGATTATGTGGATTATCTTGTGGACGATTACAACTGTGAGATAGTGCGCTGTTCATACGGCGTGCAGGATAATGGTGTGCCCCACGACAAATCCTGCGAGCCGCTTATCGAGGACGTAATTGAACAGGCTATCGAAAGAGGCGTCTATGTAATTGTTGACTGGCATTCTCACGGTGCACACAATAATCCCGATGAGGCAATTGCTTATTTTGAGCAGCTTGCGGAAAAATACGGAAGCTATGACAATGTCATTTTTGAAATCTATAATGAGCCTACGCAGGTCAGCTGGGATACTGTAAAAGCATACGCTGAAAAGGTTATTCCTGCAATAAGAAAGTATTCGGACAATCTTGTTATTGTAGGCTCACCGACCTGGTCGCAGGACGTACTTTTAGCGGCTGATAATCCTGTCAACGGCGAAAATATCGCGTATACACTCCACTTCTATGCAGGTACTCATAAGCAGTGGCTCAGGGATAATGCTGATAAGGCGCTTGAAAAGGGAATTCCGCTTTTTGTTACCGAGTGGGGCAGCGTAAATGCAGACGGAAACGGAAGCATTGACAGGACTTCTACCGAGGAATGGTTTGAGTGGATGGACAAGAACAATATTTCAAGCTGTAACTGGGCAGTAAACGACAAGGACGAGGGCTCAAGTATTTTTAAACAGGACAGCATCCTGAGCGAAACGGGTAAGTACATAATGGAGCTTATCCGTGAAAGAACTGAAAATGCCGAATGGCGTGGCAATTAATATCTGAATAAGAGGAAGCTTTACCTGAGGGTAAGGCTTCTTTGTTTATTATTACTGAATTTTATTGAGAATTTTTTCTATAAAATACTAAAGTTTTTTGTGGATTTGCCGATAAATATATTGTAAGTTTGTTATTAATTCAGGAAAGGAGGAAGCTGAAATGACCGTTACTAATTTCAGAGGTGCGGATTTTCTCGTTAACAGAAACAAGAAAACAAATTCCAAGCTCCAGAAATCCCTCGAAAAGCTTGCAAGCGGATATCAGGTTAACCGTGCTGCTGACGATGCGGCAGGGCTTGCTGTTTCGGAAAAAATGCGGGGAATTATTGCAGGTCTTGACCAGGGCGTCAAGAACCTTAATGACGGCATCAGCTATCTCCATTCCGTTGACGGTTCCGCACAGGAAATACATAATATCGTTCACCGCCTTGAAACAATTGCTGTTCAGGCGGCTAACGGCACTTATGACAGCATCGACAGAGGTGCTCTCGACCTTGAATATCAGCAGCTTCTTGAGGAAATCGGTCAGATTACCGATACCTCCCATTTCAACGGACTTCCTCTTTTTGAAAAGCACCTTGAGTCCTACGGTCTTAACGAGGGCGTAGTTGTGCACGATAAAGCTGTTGTCGTAAACGGTCTTAATATGCCTCTTGTTATCGGATATACTCTCGATGACCAGCAGAAGGAATACACAATCAATGTTCCTTACGGCACATACAGCGCTGAGGAGCTTGCTGATATAATTGATACAGAGCTTTACGAAAAAGTTCCTAACCTTATTATCGGCGTAAATGAAAACAGAGAATTTACAATCCAGTCCGAGCCCGGCAAAATCGACTATGTAGGCGGTCCCGGTGCAACCCTTTTCTATGACGCAACAATCGGCTCAGAGAGCGGTTACCTCCTTGGTGTAACAACCTTTGTGCACGAAAACGCAAAGCTTGAAATCTTCACAGGCGAAAACGACGTTATGTCCTTCCGTCTTGGCGACAGCGATACTATCCATTCAATTACTCTTGATGCAGGCAAATATACACGAGATGAGCTTATCGACCATATGAACGCTAAGTTTAATGCATCAGGTATTCCGGGCGATATCAAGGCAGTTCCTGAAACAAATGCACAAGGCGGTATGATTATCGGTATTGCCTGCAAGGAAACAATTACAGGTCTGACAGGCAACTTCCTTAAAATGGATAATAAATCCTCTCCGATTTACGATATTGCAAACTATGGCTATACAAATAATACCCAGTCTGTACTTACAGGTAAAAAGGTTATCCCTGTAAATACCGAAATCGTAAGAGGCAGAAATGAATATTTTACCCTCGACCTCAGCTGGTATGGTGCAAATGATGCAGCCGAAACACGCAGAGTGCAGATTAATCTTCTCGATAACTCGGAAAATGAAAGAACTTACCCAAATCCTTCCGACCTTGCAGCAAGAATTAACGAACAGCTTGGGGATATTCCTTTTGAAGCGTCAATCAGTTCCTCAGGAACTCTTGTAATCAAATCCGACCAGTACGGCGACAAGTGTAAGATTGACCTCGTTGAAAGCCGTGCACCAAGCGGACATATGGTTTATGACCTTTTTGACAAGGGTACTCTCAATAAGCTTAATCCGTCCGTAACAACATCTTCTTTCCGCCCTGCAAGCCTTACAGCAAATAAAAACCTCGGCAGCTCAATTGAAGTTCCTGCCAACGAAAATGAGCTTGTTTTCACGGTTGCAACCGACAGCGGAAACAAGACTATGTCCGTAACAGTTCCTCAGGGGACATACACAGCAGGTTCTCTCCAGAATGCGCTTAACAATCAGGTTGCGGCAAATTATCCCGACCTTTCCTCAAAGCTTGAATTTAAAGTAGGAAGCACAATCACACTTTCAGCAATCGAATACAGCGGTGCAGATATCAAGTCCTTCTCAGTTTCTTCCTCATCAAGCGGTTATGCAAACCTTATCGGCGGCGTTTACTATACAGATAATTACACCATTAATCAGGGCAGCGAGAAAACCTACGCAAGCGGCTCAGGAACAATGCCGTCAGGTCAGCCAGCGGTTTCTTCCACAGCAGGTGAAACCACTGATGTTGTTACATATTCAAATCAGGTAACAACAAATGCTCAGATTACACAGGATTATATCATTTACAGCAGCATTAGTCCGTCCATCAAGAACGGTTATCAGGTTGAGTACGATGACAGCGAGTCAATCATCGGTGACGAGAGAATTGAAAAGTTCCCTGCAACTATGACTATGGCAGGTGCTCTTACCCAGTTTACAGCAGCAGGAAAATCTCTCAAGGACATCAATCTTGTTCTTTCTGTAACAGATACAACAGGTTCAACAGCTTTCAATATCACAATTCCTAAGGGCTCAACAAAGGATGAAGCTATTGCTGCAATCAATAATGGGCTTAACGGCAAGGCTGCAGCAAGGGCTGACGGCAATAACCTTGTTGTAACAACAACCGAAAAGGGCGATGGTGTACAGATTGCAACAGGCAGCTGCTCAATGGCAAATTCCGCACGCAAGAATACTATTGCGTCAAGAACAGACGCAGTTGTGGACGAAACTCACAACAGAGTTTATGTACCGTCCTCAATGACAATTCCGAATGCTGCTTCACAGCTTCCGTATACAGTTGACAGTTCAAACAATAAGTTTGTTTTCAAGGCAGGTGCAACAACCTACAATCTTACCCTTACAGGCGACACATATACATCCGTTGCGGCAATTGCCAATGAGCTTAATGCAAGAATTGCAGAAGCTGACGGCGGCAATCCCAAGACAACTGTTTCCGTGGGAAGCAGCGGCAAGTCCCTTGTTTTCAAAGGACCACTCAAGGAAAGCGGTTCATTTACAATTGACACAGCAAAAACTACCTGCAATATTTATAAAACCAAAAATGTAAAGGAAACAGCAGGTAACCCGAATTATAATCCTGCAACAGGAAAAATCGAGGAACCTGCTTCCGTTACCGCCGCAGGCTTTGACTCCCATTTCCCTATGACAGTTGATTCATCTAACAATACTATAACATTTACTTATAAGTCACCAACCGAAACCAGAAATGTGACAATTGTTATTCCTGACAAAACATATAATTCCGCTTCTGAATGTGCACAGGCAATCAGCAACGTTGTCAGCAATGACCCCGCACTCAAGGACATTATCTCTGCAAGCTATGCATCAGGCAAGGGACTTACCTTCACTACCAAGAACGGCGGTAAAGGCTACTCCCTCAGCAACTTCGGCGGCACAGCAGGCTTTGACAAGTATATCTCCAAGACAAGCGCAGGCAGCAACGGTACAATTGATACAACAACAAATAAGGTTTACTATCCTGCAACAATCACAAACAATAAGTTCAACACCCTTTTCAGCGGTGACGGTCTTGAAGTCAATGCCAATAACAAGCACGTTGCCCTCACAATCAACGGCAATACAGTTGAATTTGACCTTACAGAGGGAGATTATGTGGGCACAGCAGGTATGAACAGCCTTGTTTCCCAGCTTCAGACAGGCTTTGCAGGCAGCGGCGTGACAGTAGCGGCTTCAGCTTCAACCCTCACAATTACAACCGATGCGAAGGGTACTTCCGCAACAATTTCAATGAGCGGTGCAAATACTTCTGAGGTTTTCAGCAAGTCCAACAACGTTGCAAAGGAAAGCACTGTTTCAAGAAATGACAGCAGATGTACAATTACTTCGAGAAATAATATTTCAAGCATAACAATTGAGAATTATAACAACAAGATGTCCTTTGATTACGCTACAGATGTAAACGGCAGCCTTGTTACGGGCAGAGCGGAAATTACCGTTCCTGCAGGAACTTACACAGCCGACACACTGAAAACAGCACTCCAGACTGCTATTGACAACGCTCTCGGCAGCGACCAGCTTGTTGTTTCAAACAATAACGGAACAATCTCAATCAAGGGTGCAACCCCTTCCGATACACGCAAAATCAGCAATTTCAGCGGACGTCTTTTCGATAAGGTGTTCCAGAATGTAAGCTATACAGGTGTAAGCGTTCATACCGAAAAGAATGGTACTTCCCTCGGCAGTACGCTGTCATATATTGTCGGCAGAAATAGCCTTGAACCATCAGGTAAGGATGAACAGCTTTCAGGCAAGGACGTTTGTATCTACACCGACCTTAACGACACAATGATTTTTGACCTTAACTACGGCGGACAGACTCACACCATCGAGTTTAAAATTCCTGCGGGTGATTACACCAAAAAGGAACTTGCAGATGCAATTGAACAGAAGGGCAGAGAAGAATTTGCGAAGATTACCGACTACACAGGCAACAGCTTCCCTGACGATTTCTTCAATGCATCAATCGGTCTTTCCGAGCTTGGAGTAGCTGAAAATAATACAGGTATTTCCAGTTCCGATAAGCTCGTTCTCTGGTGCAAGCTTCCCGATGACGGAAGAAACGGCAAGATTACAGCAATTATCGACGGTATCAGAGGCAATTCCGCATACAGAGTTTTCTACGACGCAACACGTTCTCCTCAGCCGTCAACATTCTACGGTAAGCCTGACCTTTCCGACGGTATCGTAATCAATGATGAAAACGATACTCTCGGTTTTGAGCTTGACGGTGTACCTGCAAGCGTTGATATTCCTCACGGCGAATATACAGTGGAAGAACTTGCCGAACAGCTAAACAACAGCTTTTCTGCTGCAAGCTCAGACGTAAGAGTAGGTCACCGTAACGGCAGAATAATGTTCTATACCATTGAAAACGGTGATTTTGTGTTCAATAAGTTCACAGGCAGCGCTGCAAATGATATTATCTACGGCGGCGAAAGCAGAGATGAGGATACTGATATCGGTATCCATAAGGGTCGCCGTACAGATGATTATATTATGTACGAAAAGACACGCGTTGACGAACACCTTATGAGAATTAATACAACAGGTGTAACAACTGCCGAAAGAGCTTCAAAGGCAATCAACCGTCTTAACCTTGCAAATGATTACCTTTCCAAGCAGCGTGCAGTAAGCGGTGCTTATGAAAACCGTTCCGAGCACGCACTTGCAAACCGTCAGAACTATATCGAAAACCTTTCTGCGGCTGAATCGCAAATCCGTGATGCGGATATGGCAAAGCAGTATGCTGATTATACCAAATATCAGATTCTCAATCAGACACAGAATAACATTTTCGGTCACTTCCGTAATCATCAGCAATCAGTGCTTAATATTATCGCATAATAAAACAGTCTTTGATTAGCTTCAAAGACTGTTTTTTCGTTGAACTGCAAATATGCAGTGAAAATGAAAATATTTGTTGCATTTTCATATTTTATGTGGTATAATGTTAATATTGGTTGTCGATTTGTACAACACAATTCAACATAAAATATTGGAGGTTATCAAATGGCAAGAACAGTAAAAGAGCTTATGAATATGATTAAGGATAATGATATCCGGATGATTGACTTCAAAATCGTTGATATCAACGGTCAGTTCCGTCACGTTACAATTCCTGCTGAACAGTTCAGCGAGGATACCTTAAAGGAAGGTATCGGCTTTGACGCTTCCAACTATGGTTATGCAGTTGTGGAAAAAAGCGATATGGTGTTCATTCCTGACCTTGATACAGCTATGGTTGACCCATTCTGCGGCGTGCCAACACTTTCTATCACAGGTAACGCAATGGTTATTGATTACCCAGAAAACAGACCTCTTGACCAGTATCCAAGAAATATCGTTCTTGCTGCTGAACAGTATATGAAGGATACAGGCATTGCTGATACAATGCTTATTCTCCCTGAATTTGAATTCCACCTTTTCGATAACGCAGGCTGGTCTGTAACACCTGAAAGAATCGGTATGTACGTTGATACTTCACAGGCTTACTGGAACAGCGAAACAGAGGGCAAGGGCTGCGTAGTTGCTCATCAGAAGAACTACCACATCGCTAAGCCATTTGATACTTCCTATGAGTGCCGTTCCGAAATGTGTATGGAAATGCAAAAGGCTGGTATTCCTATCAAGTACCACCACCCTGAAGTTGGCGCAGCAGGTCAGTTTGAAATCGAGCCAATGCTCGGTCAGATGTCCAAAATGGCTGACGCAACAATGATGATTAAGTACATTATCCACAATACAGCTCTCAAGTATGGCAAGGTTGCAACCTTTATGCCAAAGCCTGTCTACGGCGAAGCAGGCAACGGTATGCACGTTCATATGCTTCTCCTCAAGGACGGCGAGCCGGTATTCTCCGACGATAACGGCTATTCACACCTCAGCCAGACAGCACACTACTTTATGGGCGGTCTGCTGAAGCATATCGCTTCCCTCTGTGCAATCACAAATCCAAGCACAAACTCCTTCAAGCGTCTTGTACCTGGCTTTGAAGCACCAGTAACAGTTGGTTACGCAACTTCCAACAGAAGTGCCGTAATCCGTATCCCTGCTTATGCTAAAACACCAAAGCTCAGACGTTTCGAAATCCGTAACCCTGACGCAACCTGTAACCCATACCTTGCTTATGCAGCAATCCTTATGGCAGGTCTTGACGGCGTAAAGAACAAGATTGACCCACACGCAAACGGCTGGGGACCATACGACTTCAACCTCTATAAGCTTTCCGACGAGGAAAAGGCAAAGCTTTCTTCCCTCCCAACAACTCTCGACGCTGCTCTTGATGCACTCGAAGCTGACCACGACTACCTCACAGAAGGCGGCGTATTCCCAGAACAGCTCATCAAGACATTCATCGCAAATAAGAGAAAGGAATGTTTTGAGCTTTCCAAGATTCCTCACCCAGCAGAATTTGACAGATATTTCAACCTCTAATATGAAAATGACCGCCACGGTACAGTTGCCGTGGCGGTTACTTTTGTTTGATTAGTAAACTATAATTTATGAGAGTGGAGTGTTAAGAGTGGAGTGTGGAGTTGATGTGTAAGTCATAGCTTTTCTTAACTCCTCACTCCACTCTCCAAACTCCAAACTTCCAATTTGTCTTACACAATTTTAGTAGTCCACTGCTCCAAATTCCAGACCTCATCACAAACATCAAGATAAAACTCAGGCTCGTGGCTTACAAGAAGCACCGTGCCCTTGAAATTCCTGATAGCCGATTTCAGCTCGTCCTTTGCATCAACATCAAGATGATTTGTCGGCTCGTCAAGTACAAGCAGATTTATCTTTTTCAGCATAAGTCTGCACAATCGCACCTTTGCATTCTCACCGCCCGAAAGCACACGCATCTGCGACGTGATATGCTCCGTGGTAAGTCCGCACCTCGCCAGTGCCGCACGCACCTCCGCATTCGTCATCGCTGGGTATTCGTCCCATATCGTCTGTAAAGCAGTCTCGGAAGTAGCTTCCTCCTCTTGCTCAAAGTAACCAACCTCAACAAACTGGTCGTGTTCAACTTCACCAGAAACAGGCGGAATAAGCTTCAAAAGCGTCTTTAACAGAGTCGACTTACCCAAACCGTTTACACCTTTGACAGCAACCTTTTGTCCACATTCCAGCTTCAGTGACAATGGATTCGTAAGCGGCTCACCGTAACCAAGTACCAAATCCCTGCACTCAATTACCACACGCCCTGGGGTACGTGCTGGCTGAAAGGAAAAATTCGGCTTCGGCTTCTCACTCATAAGCGTAATCTTGTCCATCTTGTCAAGCTTCTTCTGACGTGACTTCGCCATATTTGTCGTAGCAACCCTCGCTTTGTTTCTCGCAATGAAATCCTCAAGGTCAGCAATTTCCTTCTGCTGCTTTTCGTAAGCCTGTTCAAGCTGACGCTTTTTCAGCTCGTACATCTTCTGGAAATTGTCATAGTCACCCGTGTACCTCGTCAGCACCGCATTCTCAACGTGGTAAATAACATTGACAACATCATTGAGGAACGGAATATCGTGCGAAACAAGAATAAACGCATTTTCGTAGTTCTGCAAAAAGTTTTTCAGCCACGCAATATGATTTTCATCAAGGAAGTTTGTCGGCTCGTCAAGAATAAGAATCATCGGATTTTCAAGCAGCACCTTTGCAAGCAAAACCTTTGCACGCTGACCGCCCGAAAGCTCGGATACATCACGGTCAAGACCGATTTCACCAAGTCCCAGCCCGTTTGCGTATTCCGAAATTTTAGCGTCAATGGTGTAGTAACCGCTGTAATCGAGAATGTCCTGAATTTCGCCAACCTTTTCCATAGCCTCAGCCATCTGCTCATCGGAGCATTCCGCCATAGAATCGTAAAGCGCCATCATTTCCTGTTCAAGCTCAGCATAGTGGGCAAAAGCATCACGAAGCACGTCAGCAATCGTCTTGCCCTTTGTAAGCGTGCTGTACTGGTCAAGGTAACCCGTGGTAATGTGCCTGCACCACTCAATCTTACCCTCATCAGGAGCAAGCTTGCCCGTGATAATGTTCAGAAATGTGGACTTACCCTCACCGTTTGCACCAACAAGACCAATGTGCTCACCCTTGAGCAGACGGAAAGAAGCATTGTTCAGAATTTGTCGTGCACCAAAACCGTGAGTCACGTTTTCAACATTTAAAATACTCATATTTTCAATCCCTTTTTATTTACATAAGTAATAACAGTTTAGCAGAAATTGCCGTGAATGTCAATCAGGGAATAAAATAATCTGTTGCTTAACTGAAATATCTGTGTTATAATATTATAAACAACATTGAAACGGAGGACATTTTATGATAAAGAGAAAATTGTTTTCAGCAGCCCTTGCGGCAGTAATCTGCTGTGGGTTTTCCGCCTGCGATGAAGTGGAGTATACAGAAAACACAAGTAAATATGGATTTAATTCGGCAGAAGAAGTTGAAAATATGAGTGATGAAGAACTCTTATTAATTTATGAAAACGGTTATTCCATTGATGAATTTTACAGCGAAGGAACATACGAGAAAGTAAGCACATTTGATGTTCCTTTGGAAGAAAGAAGTGTAACATTTACAGCACTTGTATCAACAAGCGATATAAGTTCGGAAATTAATTTGAAAAAGGCTTTACCATCAGATGAAGTCAATGAATATGCTGAATTTGATATAAGAGAATTTGCTGATGAAGATGATGAAATAATGTGTGTTGGAGAAAATGATTATTATATCGTATACCGTCAACTCTCTTATGGCGAGTATACAGTTGAAAACGAAGATGACAATGCCGTAACAGAAAAATTATTAAATGAACGCAGGACAGCATATTTTAAAACTTTTATTGTGGACCATGAAAGTGATAGTTTATTGCTTTTAGGTAAGTTGAATAAAAAATATGTTGTACAGCAAATGGATTTATTATTGATGAATAACGTTAATAATCGTATCATTTATCGTGAAATTGAAGAAAATAAATCGAGTTATATTTACAGTATTTATTATTTTTTATACAGTGGCGGAGATTGGGGTTTGGATTCTTCAGTTTCAATATGTAAAAACATATATACAATTGATAAAAAGACCCATTCAGTTGAAGTGACATATGAAGACATAATGGAAACGCGTATTCCGGGTACAGCACTTTCATTGGATTGGTTAAAAGATAAAGAATAAAATGATAAAACCTCTTTTCTGATATCAGGAAAGAGGTTTTTATCATAGGACATTCTTTCAGCTGCATATTGTAAAATACAATCTATTGTACCATGGAGCTGAGAAAATGTTTGAACTATTTAACCTGCTGTTTGACAACCTGCTTTTTTTCGCCCTGCATCTTGAAACAGGAAACGTATTTCCGAAACCCTTGTCCGCCGCCGAGGAGGAAGACTGCTTCCGTAAAATGCACGAGGGGGACACCGCCGCCCGAAGCAAGCTTATCGAGCACAATATACGTCTTGTTGCGCACATTATAAAAAAGTATTACAACGTAACAACCGACCAGGAGGATTTGATTTCCATAGGAACAATCGGACTCATCAAAGCGGTGTCAACCTTTGACTATTCCAAAAAAACAAGGTTCGCTACCTACGCCTCTCGGTGTATTGAAAACGAAATTCTTATGCACTTCCGTTCCCTGAAGAAAACCGCAGGGGACATTTACTTTGACGAGCCGATTGACACCGATAAAGAGGGAAACCAGCTTACTCTTATAGACATTATCGCCGAGGACGACGGAATAGTTGACAAAATCGACCTTAACATCAAATCTGAGCAGCTTTACCGCTTCATAGATGAATGCCTTGACGAGCGTGAGCTGACCATTATAAAGCACCGTTACGGCTTGTACGGCTGCAAACCGCTGACGCAGCGGGAGGTTGCGGAAAAGCTTGATATTTCCCGTTCCTACGTTTCGAGGATTGAGAAAAAGGCATTGCAGTCGCTTAGAAAAAAGTATGAGCGTACATCTATTTTTGACAAGCGAAAAAAATAAAATGGGAGGTGTCCCTGATGAAATTAAGTGTCCCGCCGTACTGAGTACGCCGGGACACTTTTTCGTGACGGTCATTCTCCGTCTGTCCGTAAGTAAAACTTATTCGGATTGTTTGCGGTTTAATCAGCAAATGCTGTTGCAGTTGCAGTTGCAGTCGCAGTTGGATGTGCAGTTGTTGGAGCAGCCGTTGTTGTTATTGCCGCAGCAGAACCAGAGCACGAGAAGGATGATGATAATCCAGCAGCAGTTACCGCCATTGCCAAAGTTAAATCCACAGTTCATAAAGATATCTCCTTTAGATAATGTATTCTGAAAGTCCGAAGCGGTTTTCCGTTTCGTTTGACTTTTCATAGTTCATTTTATGATGCGGAGCAATTTTGGTTACAGAAATTTATAATTTGTATTATTCGACAAATATTTCCCGATGAATATGAAATAATATACATAAGTTAAAAAGAAAGGTCAGATAAGCTTATGTATAATCTTGAAGGCTTTACAAAAAAAGCAAATAACGTTATCAATAAAGCGTACCTGCACGCAGGCCGTCTCGGTCACGTCTATATGGGAAGCGAGCATCTGCTGCTTGCGCTTGTTACCGAGCAGGGAAGCACCTCAGCAAGCATCTGCCGTGTATGCGGTGTAAAGGAAGAAAGCGTATTGGCAAGAATAAATATGCTTGTGGGGAGAGGTGAGCCGTGTATCGTTGAGCGTGACGGAGCTACTCCGACAGTTAGGAAAATAATTGAGCGTGCAATTCTTATTTCAACTGAAAATAAACTTCATTTTGCAGGTACAGAGCACCTTCTTCTTGCGATGCTGCGTGAGGAAACCTGCACAGGCAGCAGAATTATAAATGAAATCGGCGGCAATGTAACACGTCTTACCAGTGCTTGTTCAGCTTCAATGGGAGGAGAAAACTGCGGTACAGCTTCAAGAGTGCCGACCCTTATGAAGTACGGCAGAGACCTGACAAAAGCCGCCCGTGAAAAGAAGTTTGACCCAGTGCTTTGCCGTGACAAGGAAATTGAGCGTGTTGTGCAGATTTTGTCCCGACGAACAAAGAATAACCCTTGCCTCGTCGGTGAAGCAGGTGTCGGCAAAACAGCAATCGCCGAGGGAATTGCAATGAAAATTGCCGAAGGTAATGTTCCTGACGCAATCCGCTGTAAACAGCTTTTTTCATTGAGCCTTACTTCAATGCTTGCAGGTGCAAAATACAGAGGTGATTTTGAGGAGCGTATCAAGCAGTGCCTTGACGAGGTTGCCGCAAATAAAAATATTATCCTTTTTATAGACGAGCTTCATACAATTGTAGGAGCAGGTGCAGCAGAGGGGGCAATTGACGCCGCAAATATTCTTAAACCACAGCTTGCAAGAGGAGAATTACAGATAATCGGTGCAACAACCCTTGAGGAGTATCGCCGCTTCATAGAAAAGGACAGTGCACTTGAACGCCGTTTTCAGAAAGTGATGATTAACGAGCCTGACGAGCAGGAAGCCATACGGATTATTACAGGTTTGAAGCACTGCTATGAGGATTTTCACAGGGTAACTATTACCGACGAGGCGGTAAATGCCGCAGTAGCAATGTCGGTACGCTATCAGCCTGACCGTTTTCTGCCTGATAAGGCAATCGACCTGATTGACGAAGCCTGCTCAAAAGCGAGAATGAAAGCCTCCGAAACACCGCAAACGCTCCGTGAACTTGCCGACAGCCTGAAAAGAATGTTGGAAAAGCAGGCAATCAATGCAAATTCACGCAAGAAAAGCGGCGATACAAGCTGGTATTCCGACAGCGAAGCAAAGCCTGTGCTTGTAACGTCTGAGGACATTGCTGAGGTCATTTCCACAGCAACAGGGATACCCGTGACAAAAATTTCCGATGACGAGGGCAAGCGTCTGCTCAATCTTGAAACAGAGCTTAAACAGCGTGTAATCGGTCAGGATGAAGCCGTTTCAGCCGTTGCAGACGCAATCCGAAGAAGCCGTGCAGGACTTAAAGACCCGTCACGTCCAATGGGATGCTTTATGTTTACCGGACCCTCGGGAGCAGGTAAAACCGAGCTTTCCAAAGCACTTGCCGAGTGCCTTTTCGGTACGGAAAAATCGCTTATCCGATTTGATATGTCCGAGTATATGGAAAAGCACAGCGTCAGCAAGCTTATCGGTGCACCTCCGGGATATGTCGGCTGTGAGGAGGGCGGACAGCTCACCGAAAAGGTGCGCAAGAAGCCATACAGCGTAATTCTTTTTGACGAAATCGAAAAGGCACACGACGATATCTACAATATTCTTCTGCAAATTATGGAGGACGGAATTCTTACCGACAGCAAGGGCAGACAGGTCAGCTTTCGCAGTGCCGTAATAATTCTCACTTCAAATGTCGGTGCTGAGCATATCAGTGATAAGAATGCCCTTGGTTTTGCCGCAAAAAATACTGATAACAGCGTTAAATCGGACGTGATGGGTGCTGTAAAAAAGCGTTTCCGACCTGAGCTTGTAGGAAGAATGGACGAAATAATCGTGTTCAATAAGCTTGGCAAGGACGAGCTTTCAGGTATTGCACGAAAAATGCTGTCGGGTCTGTGCAAGCGTGCCGAAGCGTTGGAAATTTCCGTTGAATTCAGCGACGAGGCAATTTCCGCGCTTATTTCCGACGGACTGGACAAGACAGGTGCACGAAAATTACGCCGAAAAATTACCACAACAGTAGAAAGTATGCTGTCAAAGAACATTCTGGACGGAACGGTAAAAAAGGGTGATAAAGCTGTTGTTTTGGCAGATAATGATAATATTTACCTTAAAGTGTCACAATTACAGTAATAATTATCCAATTTTATTATAAAATTCACAAAATAGTAACAAAATCCATTAAAAAGACTATTGACAAAAGTATACCGATTTGGTATACTTTAAGTACAGTAAAGAAACCCACGAAGGGTTGACAAAAATAAATAATGTAGTAAAATTAAATTAATTAAAATTCAGGAGGATACAATTATGAAAAAGTTTGTCTGTTCAATCTGCGGTTACGTTTACGAGGGCGAAAATCTCCCTGCTGATTACAAGTGCCCACAGTGTAAAGCACCTGCTGCAAAGTTCAACGAGGTAGTTGAAAACCAGCTCAACTGGGCTTGCCAGCATATCGTAGGTATCGGCAAGGAAGGTGCTGACGCTGAAATCATCGAAGGTCTCAACCAGAACTTTATGGGCGAGTGCACAGAAGTTGGTATGTACCTTGCAATGGCAAGAGTTGCTCACCGTGAAGGCTACCCTGAAATCGGTATGTACTACGAAAAGGCAGCTTGGGAAGAAGCAGAGCACGCTGCAAAGTTTGCTGAACTCCTCGGAGACGTTGTAACAGACTCCACAAAGAAGAACCTCGAAATGAGAGTTATGGCAGAAAACGGCGCTTGCGAAGGCAAGATGAAGCTTGCTGCAAAGGCTAAGGAAATGGGTCTGGACGCTATCCACGACACAGTCCACGAAATGGCAAAGGACGAAGCAAGACACGGCTGCGGTTTCGAAGGTCTCCTCAAGAGATATTTCGGTTAATTTTTATTAAAAGTATAAGGAGTAATTAATATGGCTAAATATATTTGTCCGTGCGGATATGAATATGACCCTGCAATCGGTGACCCTGACGGCGGTATCGCACCCGGTACAGCGTGGGAGGATATCCCCGATGATTGGGTATGCCCGACCTGCGGTCTCGGCAAGGACGCTTTCGAACAGGCGTAATTGAATAAGTAATAACAGGCATCGGTTCAGTTCCGATGCCTGTTATTTTTTTATGCTTTCAATAAGCTTATCTATCTTTTCTTGAATTTCTTGTGGCAACTTTCTCCATAAATTCATATGCTGTTTTTCCTGTTCAGTAAGCATAACAGCATTAAGTTTAATATCTTTTTCTCTTATTTCAGAGTTACCGATTAAATAATCAACAGTAACATTAAATAAATCAGCAATCTTAATCAAAGTTGAAATATCAGGCTCGCAAGCAGTTTTCTCATACTTGAATATATTCTGTTGAGAAGTATTAAGCATTTCCGCAAGCTTTTGCTGTGATATTCCTTTTTCTTCTCTTAACAACCGTAAGTTTTTAACCATATATGCACCTCCTGTTTTTGTTCATAGCTTTATTTTATCAGATATTTTGCATAATATAAAAAATCTATTAAGCGTTGACAACAACTATTTGTTGTGATATAATACAACTGTTGGTTGTTAATGCTACAACACGATTTATATGAAAAGAGGTTGTGAAAAATGGCAAAAATGGAGTGCCCTATTTGTGGAAAAAGTTTTGATGGTGAGATGGTTGCGTTTTTAGAAAATGGCAATCCCGCTTGTCCTCATTGCGTTAATGAAGAACAAAAAAGACAAGAAAAAACAAATGAAAAAGAGTAAAGGAGATTTGTAAAATGAAAAAGTTCAAAAATGCGATTATAGTTCTTTTGACAATAGTAATGACTATATCTTTAGTTGGTTGCGGAAACACAGGAAAAGTAAAAAAACAGTTGAGTGGTTCGTGGGGTTATCAAATAATGAGCATAAATGGTCCTTGTTATCAATTTTACATTTTTAGTTCAGATAACACATATCAGAAGAAATGGGTAAATGAGAACGCACCTAAAAAAAATTCTGAAAGTGAAGGAACATATAAAATTGAAGGTACACAAATAATTCTTACTGAGTCAGACGGAGACATAGATACTATTATTGAATATTCATTAGAAAACGATACACTTAAATTGACAGATACAAACAGTGATGGTTCTGGAAATCACAAACTTACCAGAATTGAATAAAAGGAGAAATAGAGTATGAAGAAAAAGTTGAACATTATTCAATTAGCTATTTCAATCATAATATTGATACTATTATTTGTACCTATTATATTCGAAAATGGAAAATACAATATTATTTCATACGGAATGGCAAGGTCTGAATATTTTACAGATAGTTCATTTGTTGAAATAATTGAAGATGCTTCTTTTATGAAAATGTCAACAGCTATAATTTTAGTTGGATGTCTGTTTATATTTTTAACAATAATGAGTATTGCAGGTTGTGTTGTATCTTTGATTGCATCTGATACTTCAGCTGTATCTAAATTTTTTAATAGAAAAATAACAATGATTTTGACTTGTATTATGCCGTTACTTTTAATAGTATTTATGGTATTAATAGAAATATCTCCTATTGGTGTGGGTGGAGAGTGGTTTTATAAGTTTTATTATAGTGCAACACCTCTTGTGGGATTTTGGCTTGTTGTAATTCTTTCGATTGCTATTGTTATTATTGATGTTTACAAACGCAGTTCAAAAGTTGCAAATGCCCCTGTTACTGTTAAAACAAATGTTGTACAAGCCAATAGCAATGCCGACGAACTGAAAAAATATAAAGACCTGCTCGACAACGGAGTTATTACACAGGAAGAATTTGAAGCAAAGAAAAAACAGCTTCTTGGCTTATAAAAACAAAAATCGGTACCCCGAAAGGTACCGATTTTTTATATCAGTATTATCCTCAAATCTTCTCAAACGCCTGCTTAACGTCCTCAAGAATATCCTCAACATTCTCAAGACCAACGGAGAATCTAATAAGACCGCCATCGATACCAGCCGCAACAAGCTGTTCGTCAGTAAGCTGACGGTGAGTTGCGGAAGCAGGGTGAAGCACGCAGGTGCGGATATCTGCAACGTGTACCTCATTGGAAGCAAGTGTCAGGCTGTCCATAAACTTGACAGCTGTGTCACGTCCGCCCTTGATGGAGAAGGAGATAACACCGCTTGTTCCAAGTGGGAGATACTTTTCAGCAAGTGCGTGGTACTTGTCGCTTTCGAGTCCTGGGTAGGAAACGAAGTTAACCTTGCCTGTGGACTCAATGAACTTTGCAACTTTGATTGCGTTTTCGCAGTACTGCTTCATTCTTACGTGGAGAGTTTCAAGACCGAGATTGAGCAGGAATGAGCTGTTTGCAGCAGGGTAACAGCCGAAATCTCTCATCAGCTGCATTCTTGCCTTAACAATGAATGGAGCGAAAGCATAATCCTTTGTGTAAACAATGCCGTGGTAGCTTTCGTCAGGCTCAGTCATACAAGGAAACTTGCCGTTTGTCCAGTCGAACTTGCCGCTGTCAACAATTACACCGCCAACCTGTACAGCGTGACCGTCCATATACTTGGAAGTGGAGTGGATAACAATATCAGCGCCCCATTCGATAGGACGGCAGAGGATAGGTGTAGCAAATGTGTTGTCGATAATGAGCGGACAGCCATGTGCGTGTGCAGCCTTTGCCCACTTTTCAATATCAAGTACAGTAAGTGCTGGGTTAGCAATTGTTTCGCCGAAAACAGCCTTTGTGTTTTCCTTGAATGCAGCATTGAGTTCTTCTTCAGTAGCGTCAACATCAACCCAGATGCACTCGATACCCATTCTCTTGAGAGTTACGCCGAAAAGATTGATTGTACCGCCGTAAATGGAGGAGGAAGCAATAAAGCTGTCGCCTGCCTCACAGATGTTGAGAATGGAGAGGAGGGAAGCAGCCTGACCGCTTGATGTGCACATTGCAGCAACACCGCCCTCAAGAGCGGCAATCTTCTTTTCAACAGCGTCAGTTGTAGGGTTCTCGAAACGTGAGTAAATAAGGCTCTTGGTAGGGTCGTCAAAAACAGCCGCAACATCGTCTGTGGAGTCGTAAACGTAAGTTGTGCTCTGAACGATAGGCATTACTCTTGGCTCGCCGTTTTTAGGTGTGTAGCCTGCGTGGAGGCATTTTGTTTCAATTTTAGCATTTGGATTAAGTTCTTTCATAGCATTTATTCCTTTCAAGTAATAAAATTCCAAAAATAATTATACCACATCTTGCACGTCATTGCAAGATTTTTCTTTATCGGCAAAATAATCTTCACGGAGTATCGAGCGGTAGCTTATGTCAAGCAGTTCGCCAGATGTTGCACGGAAAAACTGTCTGAATGTGCCGTCAAGAGCAAGCCCGCACTTTTCCATTACCTTGCCCGAAGCGGGATTTTTCACAGCGTGAGCAGCACGAACCTGATTGAAGCCGATTTCCTCAAAAAGGTACTTTATAACAGCCTTGAAAGCCTCAGTCATAATACCCTTGCCCCAATGTGCTTTTCCAATGCAGTATCCAATCTCCGCCGCATCAATGTTAGCGTGAATGTGACAAACATCAATGCTGCCAATCGGCTCGCCCGTTTCCTTCAGCACGATAATCCAGTTGTAGCGTGACAATTCGTTGTACTCTGACACCCACAGATTTATAATAGCCTCTGTGTCGGAAATACTGCGGTGTGCGTTCCAGGTCAGGAACTTCGTAACCTCACGGTCACTTGCCCAGTTGCGGAACATCAGCTCAGCGTCCGTACTTCTGTATTGCCGCAAAATCAAGCGGTCAGTTTCTATAGTTTTGCTGCCTTTGTGGTTAAGCATAAAATCATCTCCTTGTAATTCTGTAAATCAAATCGGGCAGAACAACCCTTCTCGCCCTGTCGTAAATTTCCTGTACCTCGTCGCTTCTTCCAACCAACGGAATACCCGTTGCGGAGTTGTCCGAAACAACAAGCAAAGCAATCGCAGGAATTTCCATAAGCTTTGCAACAGCATAAAATACCGATGTTTCCATCTCAATCAAATCCGTGCCGAATGAGCGGATTTCGTCAAGATGTGTGTACTCCATAACAATCGAGTCAGTGCAGAAAACGCTTGCTTTTTTCACGGTATAACCGCATTCCTTTGCAAATTCAACAACGCTGTCAACGTACTCCTCATCGGGATAAATCTTCTCAAAAGGTATGTAATCACGCAGGCTGTCTTTGAGGTAAGTATTTGCCAGCGTGCCTGCAATTGAATAACTCGGCGTGCAGATGTCACCGATGTCAAACTCCGCTTTCAGTGCACCAACCGCACCTACAAAAATAAGCTTCTTGAAGCTGAGTTCAGCACAAATCATCAGATAATCAAGCATATTGCAACCGCCTGCCGCAGTTTTTATCCAAGCAATTTTCAGTCCGTCACGCTCAACAAGATAACCTGCACAGTAGCTTTGCGAACCAAGCTCGGTAATCTTAAAGCTGTCGTCACGGATAAGCTTGTACGGCGTAAAGGACGGTGCAACAACCAGTGCATCGTACTCAACGCTGCTGTCAAGTCCGAAGTTTATGTAGGCAAGGTCTGCTGTGTTGTATTTGTGACCTTTGTCAAGAATTTTTCGTATTTTATCTGTCATAATAATCCTTCCTTTCCAACTCCATCTCAATGCACTTCCATTCCTCACCAAGAAGCTTCATTAAGTAACATTCTCCCGTTTCCGTAAAGCCTGCCGCCTTGTAGCAATGATAAGCAGGTGCATTGTTTTCAAAAACTCCAAGCGTAACCTTTTCAGCACCCATAATTTCAAATGCCATTTTCAAAGTTAGCTTCAGCATTTCCTTTCCGTAACCCTTGCCGCGTCTTGTGTCATCAACAATTACAAACCCAAAGCGCAACACTTTTCTTCCCTCATCAGTGTAACGCAGAATAAGGTGTCCAACAACTTCATTTCCGTCCAAAGCAGTAATGGGGTAAAAGTTGTCAGCATCGGGGCAATCCCCATTGCTGCCGAAATATTTTTCATTCATATCATCAGCCGTGATAGGGAAACGTGCCCACCTGTCCGAACACCATTTTCTGAAACTGATTTCGTCCTTGCACCAAGCAACAATCTTTCCAGCGTCACAGCCTTTATATTGTCTTAATCTAAGCATAAATCCTCCATTCAATTACGAATTGCGCATTAAGAATTGCGAATTAAATCTTAGCTTCCATCGGAGTAGACCGTACCCCGTCAACAACATTCTCCATATCGGTCTCCTTGAAGCCGATTGCACGGTAAAACGGTAGTCCGTAAGGACTCGCATTAACCGTAATTTTTCTTTTCAGGTGCAAAGCCGCATACTTTTTCGCCTGCGAGTAAAGCATTCGCCCAATCCCCTGACGGTGAAAATCGCCCATTACGAAAAGCAGACTTATATGACTGTTGTCACGCATCGCAAGCATTCCCACAAGCTGATTTTCGCAGTAACAGCCCCACAGGGCAAAGCTGCCGTAATCAATCATCTCCTTGACTCGTTTGCCCCAGATGAAACTTTTGAAGCTTTCCACGCCGCGGGGAGGGAAGTCAGGTGCTTCAAACTGCATAAATACGTCCTCCGCAAGCTGTAACGAAGCACGGATATCCTCTTTCGCAGTAAGTCTTTTTATCTCAAATCTGCCCTCGGTTATAACCTCGGAGTCGGATTTTTTCTTGCTGAATAACATACAACCAGTCCTTTCAGAAAATAAAAACAGCGGTCTGAAACAATTGCTTCAGACCGCTTTATGCCAAAATATTACAGATTATCCGCAAATTTCAGAGCATAGCGACCTAAAGCCATTGCACATAATGTACATGACCGCCATCACCATATTCACTCTGTATGCGAATGTTCTGTTCATATCGGTGTATCCTTTCGTTGATTTTTGTATCAGTATAAAACTAAAACACAATTAATTGCGTTTTAGTATAATACTATTTTTCCGATTTGTCAAGGGGTAAATGAAAAATTTATAAAATGATTTCCGAGTCAAAATATTGCTCCTGAAAATGAAGCTGTTTTGCAATTTCTTCTTCGGTAAACGTCATTCCGTCAGGCGTACACACCCACTTTTCTTCCACATCATCATTCCTGTGCACAATAGCAATAACCCTTCCAGTGAAGCGTTCCACAGGCTTGTCAACACCGAGAATGTAAACGTCCTGCTCCTCGCCGTCAGGAGCGATAATTCCCTCTACATAGCCGTAGTTTACGGGGTAATATATATCGGGATGTTTCGGGTGATACGACCCCAGCGGACGGTCAACGGTTACCGTTACGGTTTTACCAATCATTTCGCAAGCCTCCTCTGCTTTTTCGGGACTTAAATTATACAACGGAAACCATTGGTTGTCAAGGCGGAATAATTGCTCAATTCAATTGACTTTTTGCAGGAAATGTTGTATAATAATTTATTGTGAATAATTGTACCTTCTCGGCGTAAAATAACCTTGTAATATTATGAAATGCGAGGGAATTCTATGTCGGAAAAAGAGAAGAACTGCAATAATGAGAGTGCCGAAAATACCTCTCAGACCGAGGAACAGCTTGACCGTACCGACCTTATCGAGAAAAACGGCGAGGTCGTGTCGCAGAACGCAAAGCACCTTATCCACTGCCTGACGGTTATCGGTCAGGTTGAGGGACACTATATCCTGCCGCCCCAGAACAAAACCACCAAGTACGAGCACATTATGCCTGCCCTTGTGGCGATTGAGCAGGACCGCTCAATTGAGGGACTTGTGATAATTCTGAACACCGTTGGCGGCGACGTTGAAGCAGGACTTGCAATTGCCGAGCTTATTGCAGGAATGAAAACACCGACCGTTTCAATCGTTGTAGGCGGCGGTCACTCAATCGGTGTGCCGCTTGCAGTTTCAGCAAAGAAATCCTTCATCGTGCCAAGTGCAACAATGACAATCCACCCTGTCCGAATGAGCGGCACAGTTTTAGGAGTGCCGCAAACGCTGTCCTACTTTGATAAAATGCAGGACAGAATTATCAACTTCGTTTCAGGCAACAGCAATATCAAGCCTGAGCGTTTCCGTGAGCTGATGATGAACACGGGTGAGCTGACTATGGATATGGGCACGGTTGTGGACGGCGAAACAGCTGTCAAGGAGGGGCTTATCGACTCTCTCGGCGGACTTTCCGACGCAATCGAAGCACTCTATGAGCTGATTGAAACAGGGGAGAAGCGCTACCCCGATGATGAGGTGAGCGAATAATGGTACTTCACACAATTATCGGCGAATATGATGTATTATATGCACAGGAGCGTGAGCTTGCATTTTTAAATAATCCGAAGCAGGAGATTATGTCAACCAATCCTGCCGATTTTCTGCAAACCACGCAGCCTATGCAAATAAAATATAAAGAGGAACAACTATGACTATTCTTGAAGCAATTTTACAGGGCATCGTTCAGGGTCTGACCGAGTTTCTCCCAGTGTCAAGCTCTGGACACCTTTCGCTTTTTCAGCACTTTTTCGGTCTTGACGGTGAAAACGCCGTCACTATGACCATCATACTCCACCTCGGCACGCTTGTTGCTGTATTCGTGGCATTCTGGAGCAAAATCAAGGCGCTTATCCTTGAAGCATTCCGTCTGCTTGGCGACCTTTTCACAGGTAAGTTCAAGTGGAAAACAATGAACCCTGAGCGCAGAATGATAATGATGATTATCGTGTCAATCCTGCCGCTTTTCGGCTTCTACATATTCAAGGACTTCTTTGATAACCTCGCTTCCGACGAGGATATTATCGTTGAGGGCTTTGCGTTTCTGTACACCTCGGCACTGCTTTTCTGCAGTACCCGTGTCAAAAAGGACAACAGCTATACAGCAGGCGAAACAACCGTGAAAAATGCTCTTACAATCGGTATTTTTCAGGGCATTGCACTTACCCCCGGTATTTCCCGTTCAGGCTCAACAATCTGCTCTGCACTGTTCACAGGAATGAAGCGTGAGGACGCTGTTGAATACAGCTTCATCCTCGGTATTCCAGTAATTCTCGCAGGTGCATTCGTCAAGCTGTTCGACCTGACCGACTCAGCGGCTGAGGAGCTTAAAGCAAACCTCGTGCCCCTTGCTGTAAGCTTTGTAATTTCAGCAATCGCAGGCTACCTTGCAATCCGTCTTATCAAGGCAATGGTTGTGAATGATAAGTTCCGTATTTTTGCTTGGTACACCCTTGTTCTCGGCATTGCGGTAATCAGCATCGGACTTTACGAAAATATAAGCGGTACACGCATTATGATAGGATAAAATTTGGGAGGAAAAAATCTTGGCTACGAAAAAAACAACAACTCAGCCGAAGTCAAAACAGCAGGTTGATGAATCAAGTGCAGGCGATAAGGTGCTGTGGTCAACGGTGCTCTTTGCGCTTGGTGTGCTGACCCTTGCTTTTACCCTTATTGAGGGTGAGTCTGCCTGGAACAGCATACATAATATTTTCCTTGGAATGTTCGGTTTTTCCGTGTTCCTTGTTCCTGCTATCCTTGTGTATGTTTCAATAATGATAGCTATGGATAAATCCCACCGTGCCGTTCAGGGCAAGGTTATCCAGTGCTTTGTGATAATTCTTCTTTCATCTGCATTTATACAGATTGTCACAAGCGGACAGCTTACGGGAACAAATCTGTTTGAAGAAATTATTCCCGCACTTTTTGCCGAGGGCAAACAGCACCGCGGCGGTGGTGTGATGAGTATTTTTATTGCTGGACCGCTTCTTGCGCTGTTCGGGAAAATGGGTGCAACAATCATTATTGTTCTGCTGATTTTCGTTGTGATAATGATTATGGCAAACAAGACAATCGTTGACCTTGTGAATATGTTCAGAAACGCTGTTTCTGCCGCAAACGAGGCAAGGGGAGAGTATACTCCTACAGAAGCCGAGGACTTCGTTGCACCTCCGGGGGCAAAGAAAACCAAGGCTGACAAGCTTGCTGAAAAGAAAGCCGCAAAGGCTGTACCGAATTCGGACGTGCCCCCTGCTGTCGTAAAGGAAAAAGCAAAGAGTTTCAACGTGGATATTCCTATTCCTAACAATAAAAAGGCAGAGGAACAGCCTGCCGAACAGCCTAAAACCGAGCAGGAAATCTTTATGGAAAGTATGCCTGCACACCCTGTTTCCGCACCTTCAAAAGAACCTTCCGCAGGAAGCGTTGAGGCTACCGAAACTATCGCTAAGGCAACAAACGAGCTTGACGATATCATAAAGAAAGCGGCGGCAACTCCCGAAAAGAAAAAGGGACTCTTTGCTCCAAAGGCAGAAAAGCCTGAAACTGAAAAAGCAAAGAAGCAGTCCACCCTCGCTTCAAACAAAATCCAGACCGAGGAAGAACTCGATATGCCTGATGCACCGACTGCGGCTGACATTCAGAATGAAATTGCCGAGCAGGAACCTGTTGCGGTTACATATCAGTTCCCGCCGATTTCTCTGCTGAAAAATGTTGATAACAGCCTTAACTCCGCAGAAGCCGAGGCTGAAATGAAATCTAACGCTGATACTCTCGTTGAAACACTGAAAAGCTTCGGCGTATCCACAAGAATTGTTGATATTCACCGTGGACCAACCGTTACACGTTACGAATTGCAGCCAAGCGCTGGTGTAAAAATTTCCAAGATTACAGGTCTTGCAGACGATATCGCACTTAACCTCGCAGCGGCAGGCGTCCGTATCGAAGCGCCAATCCCCGGCAAGGCGGCTGTCGGTGTCGAAGTGCCTAACAGAGTCAAGGACATCGTAACAATCCGTGAAATGATTGAAAGCCCCGAATTTACCGAAAACAAGAGCAAGTTGAGCTTTGTTGTGGGTAAGAACATCGACGGCGATATAATGATTGGCGATATCGGCAAGATGCCCCATATGATTATCGCAGGTACAACAGGCTCAGGTAAGTCTGTCTGCACCAACAGTATCATTATGAGTATCCTCTACAACGCAACTCCCGACGAGGTGCGCCTTGTGCTTATTGACCCGAAAATGGTTGAATTCAAGGTTTACGACGGAATTCCGCACCTCCTTATCCCTGTTGTAACCGACCCGCGAAAGGCGGCAGGTGCACTGTCCTGGGCTGTTCAGGAAATGCTCAAGCGTTATAAGCTTTTTGCAGATTACAACGTCCGTGACCACGGCGGCTACAACGAAATGGCAGCTGTTACGGACGGCGTTGAACCGCTGCCGAAAATCGTTATCGTAATTGACGAGCTTGCCGACCTTATGATGGCGGCTTCAAACGAAGTCGAGGACTCAATCTGCCGACTTGCACAGATGGCTCGTGCCGCTGGTATGCACCTTATTATCGCAACTCAGCGACCAACCGTTGACGTTATCACAGGTCTTATCAAGGCGAATATCCCGTCAAGAATTGCTCTTACCGTATCATCACAGATTGACAGCCGTACAATCATCGATACCGCAGGCGCCGAAAAACTCCTCGGTCACGGCGATATGCTGTACTATCCTCAGGGTATCCCGAAGCCTGTCAGAATTCAGGGCTGTTTCGCTTCAACAAAGGAAGTGGAAGCAGTTGTCGAGTTCATCAAGAGCGGCGGTACAGTTGAATACTCCAACGAAATTATCGAGGAAATCGAAAAGAATATGCCAGTGCCGAAGGGCGAAAAGGTTGCAGGTGCAGGCGATACAGCCGTACCAAGCGGCGATGGCGACATAATCGACCAGGCTGTGGAAGTCCTCATCGACGCAGGACAAGCCTCCGTTTCCTACCTCCAGCGTAAGCTGAAGCTTGGCTATGCCCGTGCGGCAAGAGTTATGGACGAGCTTGAAGAAATGGGCGTTGTCGGCCCTTACGAAGGCTCAAAGCCGCGTTCCGTCCTCGTGACAAGAGAAATGTGGATGCAGAGAAAGCTTATCAATCAGGACAATCTCGAAGCAGGAGAAACAGGAGAGGTTACCGAGGAATAACGGGGTGACGTGATGAAAGAGTTTATCAAGAAGAATTTGGTATACCTTATATTAACAGCTGTTTTGCTTATTCCTATTATGATACTGTTTTTGAATGAAGCAATTGCTTGGATTTCATTTTGGGTGTTGTGTTTAGGAATTGTGCCGTTTTTCATTTATTTTTGTATTGCTATTGTGCTTAACGTTGTAGGTTTTATAGGTGTAATGAAGAATAAGGCATATGGTTATGTATCGTTTCTTCCATTGGTGTATGGCGGATTTATTGCCGTTTGCACGGTAAATAAGGATCACGAGGATAAGAAAAACATTGGTATTTTTGCATTGGTGTACACATTTCTTTTTGTAATATATCCGCTTACAGTATATTGCTTGTATGAATTTGGATATTATCACATGCCAAGTGCCTAAATTAAAAGCTTGCTAAATAGCTTTAGCTGGTTTTAGTTTCATATTCTAAAATGAGGTGACGTGATGAAGGATTTTATTGTCAAGCATATTATCTTTATTGTCGGAATTGTCTTGTTAGTAATTTTCCCCCATATATTTGCGGCACTTGGAATGGGGATAATGGCAATGTTTTTATTAGGCTTTGGCGTTGCGGTGATTATAATAAATGGTATTACCTTTTTCCTTTGTTCTAAGAATTTTGACAGCAAAACCAATACCTGTGAGATCTTCGCAATTCTGCTTTCTATTTTAGGCGGCGGAATTGGAAGTAAGCTTTCCACAACGCTGTTTGGCAATACACCGTCAAGTGATGATGTTGAGGTAATATATCATTACTGCTGTGAACTGGACTTGTTTATTTTTATCGTGTGCCCGATTTTTGCATTGATAGCAGGTGCAACAGGCTTGGTACGATTTGTGGTGTAATATAAGGGGTGACGTTATGAAAAATTTTGTCAAAAATCGATATGTTTTTGTAACAACTGCTGTCTGCATAATAATTGCGGCAATAACTTTACTTAGCGAGGGTTTTGCCGCTTATGGATTTGCTTTGCCTTTTATATTGTTTCTTTTTGGGGTGTTATATGACCTCGTGCCAATATTGGTACCAATTTTAATTGCAGCAATGAATTTTATTGCCTTTTCAGCTGTGAAAAAAGACAAGTCCGCAGGAATTATTCCGACAATTCTCGGCGGAGAAATTGGTGCATTTATAGCCGTACACACAGTAAATCGTGACTATCGTGCGAAAAAAGCAGTAAATATAATTTTCTGTGTTTTCCTGTGTGTGTTCGTGTGGATGTCACTTTCGTTTCTGTTATATTATTGCGGATACTATGAATTTAGTTTGGTCTGATTTACCTTTACACATTAAAAAGGGGTGACGTGATGAAAGAGTTTATCAAAAAGCACATTCACGCATTAATAAATGTGTTTGGTATCATCTTGACGGTGTTGTTCACGTTGTCAAATGAGTTAATCTATAATTTGTTTTTTTACGATACATTTGTATACATATCGTTATGTATAATAATATTAAGTGTATTATCCAATATCATTGCTTTCGTAGCTGTAAAAATGAAAAAAGAAGTATTGGCTATTGTTTGTTCTATACTGTTCGGCAGCATAGGCGGATTTATAGCTGTTAGGTACAATAACACATCAATTAATGGAAAAATTAAGTTTATTTTTCATATACATATGTGGCTTGTTGCAATGTCTATATGTGGTTATTTCAGCGGTATTTATTATGTTTTTTCACATTTTTAATTGCGCATTACAAATTACGAATTAATACGGAGGTTTCTATGCCTTTTCTTCCCATCTCAAAACAGGAAATGCTCGAACAGAATATCGACCAGTTCGACTTCATTTGCGTGACAGGCGACAGCTATGTCGACCACCCAAGCTTCGGCATTTCCATCATTTCAAGAATAATCGAAAGCCTCGGCTTTACCGTGGGCATTATCGCACAGCCCGACTGGCGATGCGACCGTGACTTTATCCGTTTGGGTAAGCCGAAATATGCCTTCCTCGTAACCTCGGGCAACATCGACTCTATGGTTGCGCATTACACCTCTGCAAAGAAAAAGCGTTCCGACGACGCTTACACCGCAGGCGGCAAGGCAGGCAAGCGCCCTGACCGTGCGGTTATTGTGTACTGTAAAAAAATCCGTGAAATCTATGGCGACGTGCCAATCGGAATAGGCGGACTTGAAGCCTCCCTCCGCCGTTTTGCTCACTACGATTACTGGGACGATGCCGTCCGTCCTTCAATCCTTGAGGACAGCACCGCCGATATCCTTATGTACGGTATGGGCGAGCATCAGATTACCGAAATCTGTACCCGTCTTGCAAACGGCGAGGACATTCATTCCCTCACCGATATCCGTGGTACAGCCTACCTCTGTAAGCCCGAAGATACCCCATACGGAGCAGTGGAGTGTCCGTCTTTGAAGCTTTGCCGTGAGGATAAAAAATCCTACGCAAAGGCTTGCCGTCAGCAGTATGACTGGCAGGACGAAATTTACGGCAGAACAATTATCCAGCGACAGGAGCATAAAATGCTTGTCCAGCTTCCGCCGTCACCTGTGCTGACAACCGAGGAGCTTGACAAGGTCTATGCACTTCCATATATGCGTACCTACCACCCGATTTATGAAAAAGAAGGCGGCGTGCCAGGCATACAGGAGGTTGAATTTTCCATTACACACAACCGTGGCTGCTTCGGCAACTGTAATTTCTGTTCAATTGCTTTGCATCAGGGCAGAAAAATTGCCGTACGAAGCGAGGAAAGTATTCTTAAAGAAGCTGAGCTTCTCACCACACTTCCAAACTTCAAAGGATATATTCACGACGTAGGCGGACCAACCGCAAACTTCCGTGCACCAAGCTGTAAGAAACAGCTTGAACACGGTCTTTGCAAGGGTAAGAAATGTCTTGCACCTGAGCCGTGTAAGGCGCTTGAGGTTGACCATACTGAGTACCTCAATCTGCTGAGAAAAATCCGTGCCGTGCCGAAGGTGAAAAAAGTTTTCATCCGAAGCGGTATCCGTTACGATTACCTTATTGAGGACAAAAACGAGGAGTTTATGCGTGAACTTATCGAGCACCACGTCAGCGGTCAGCTTAAAGTTGCACCTGAGCATTGCTCCGCAGTTGTCCTTGACAAAATGGGCAAGCCCCACATTGAAGCATACAAGAAATTTCAGGACAAGTTCTACCGTATCACGGGACAGGTCGGCAAGGAGCAGTACCTTGTTCCGTACCTTATGTCCTCCCACCCTGGCAGTACGCTGAAAGAAGCGGTTGAACTGGCATTGTTCCTGAAAAGCCTGAAAATCCGTCCTGAACAGGTGCAGGACTTCTACCCCACACCGGGAACAATCTCAACCTGTATGTTCTACACCGAGCTTGACCCGTATACAATGGAGCCTGTGTACGTCCCGAAAACAGCCGAGGAAAAGGCTATGCAGCGTGCGCTTCTCCAGTATTTCCGTCCCGATAACCAGCGCAAGGTTATCGAGGCTCTGCAAAAGGCTCACCGCACCGACTTGATTGGCAATACCAAGGATTGCCTTGTTAAACCTGACGCAAAATATATGGCAGACGAACGCAAACGAAACGAACAGCGAAAGGATTCTGCAAAATGGCAGCAAAAAAGAAACCAACGAAACAGCAGGTCAGAAAAGCACAATCAGCAGCAAAGAAAACAGTCAAAGCAGCGGAGAGGTTAGGAATTTCCCCTGTACTTGTTTTCCTGCTTATGCTTGTGGGCGCAACCTTTGTTTACAGCGGCTACCTTGAACTGGGCAGCGACGATGTGCCAAGAGTTGCCGCACAGAATTTCATAGACAAGGACGCCGACCTTGCAATTCACTATATAGACGTAGGTCAGGGCGATTGCTCCCTTATTATGTGGGAGGGCGCTTCAATGCTTATCGACAGCGGCGAAAGTCAGTACGCTGAAACAGTGCTTGATTATCTTGACGAGCAGGGTGTGGAAAGGCTTGATTACATTGTGGCAACACATCCCCACTCCGACCATATGGGTTCAATGTCGGAAATCATTTCCGCTGTTGATGTGGGAAAGGTCATCGTGCCAAAGGTTGCCGAGGAGTTGACTCCCACAACTGTTGTGTACGAAAATTTCCTTGCTTCACTCAGCGCAAAGGCGATAAAGCTTACCGCCGCAAAGCCTGATACAACCTATACTTTTACAGGTACAACTGCTGCTTCTGTAAGCAAAGTACCGCCAAGCTTTGAGATACTTGCTCCTGTTACCGATTACGATGATTTGAACAACTATTCCGTTGTGGTAAAGCTTACCTACGGGGAAACCTCTTACCTGTTTACGGGAGATATTGAAAAGAAAGCCGAAAATGATATTCTGGAGTACGGCGCTGACGTCGATGCAGACGTGCTGAAATCTCCGCATCACGGCAGCAGCACCTCGTCAGGTGAAGCATTTATAGACGCTGTTTCTCCCGAAATATGCATAATCCAGTGCGGAGACGGAAATGACTACGGTCACCCTCACGCTGAGGTTATGGAGCTTCTCGACACTTACGGTGTTACAAGCTACCGCACCGACCGATACGGCACAGTAACCGTCTACTCCGACGGAAAACAGATTTATATTGAAACCGAAAAGGAATGATAATATGCTTATAGTTTCAAATATTTCCGAGGGAATAGCCGTTATCGAGGACGGAGAAATCAGCTTTGATATCCCCGCAGGCGCACTTCCTGACGGAATAAAAGAGGGAGACGTTATCCTCTGGGAAAACGGCGAGTACCTCATTGACGAAAAAGCAACTTCTGAAAGACGTAACAAAATTATTGAAATGCAGAATAATCTCTGGGAATAATCCCTGTTAAGGAGGACATCTTATGGTACATAATCCTGACGCAAAGCTTTTTGATAAGCTTCAGGAAATTATGCCTGCACTGTCAAAAGGTCACAAGAAAATCGCTGAATTTATTATGACACGCTATGATAAGGCCGCATTTATGACAGCCTCAAAGCTTGGAACAATTGTCGGTGTCAGCGAGTCAACAGTTGTCCGTTTCGCAACCGAACTTGGCTTTGAGGGCTACCCCGAATTACAGCGTGCACTAAAAGAGTACACCAGCAACAAGCTTACAACCGTCCAGCGTATCGACGTTATGAACGACCAGTTAAGCGGTAACGACGTGTACGAAAAAATTCTGAATATGGATATCGACAAAATCCGCAAAACCCTTGAGGAGGGCGACCGTGACGAGTTCTACAGAACAGTTGATACACTCTGCGCCGCAAAAAATATCTATGTAATCGGTGCACGTTCAGCAGCCGTGCTTGCACGTTTCCTCTCATTCTATTTCAATATGATGTTTGACAACGTGAAGCTTGTGCACACTACTTCCACCAGCGAAATGTTCGAGCAGATTTTGAATATCGGCGAGAACGATATTATGATAGGTATAAGCTTTCCACGTTACTCAACCCATACCGTAAAGGCTTTCCGCTATGCACACGAACAGGGCGCAAAGGTTATCGCAATCACCGACAGCAAGGCTTCACCTCTTGCGGAGTACGCCGATAATATGCTCCTCGCACGAAGCGATATGGTTTCCTTTGCCGACTCACTTGTTGCACCGATGAGCGTAATCAACGCACTTATCGTTGCCGTAGGTATGCGCAAGAGCGATTATGTTGTAAAGAACTACGAGCGCCTTAACGCTGTCTATGATGAGTTTGAGGTGTACGAGAAAACTGATAAGGATACTGATAATAAGGAATAATTATGCAGAACAACTTTTTTGATTGCATCATAATAGGCGGTGGTGCGGCAGGAATGATTGCCGCCGTAACAGCCGCAGACAATGGAAAAAGCGTGCTCCTGATTGAAAAAGGGGAGAAGTGCGGAAGAAAGCTTGCCATTACGGGCAAGGGCAGGTGCAACGTTACAAACAACTGCACCGACGAGGACTTCTTCGCAAATATTCCAGTCAACAGCCGCTTCCTCTATTCCGCATACAGCCGCTTCAGCTGTCAGGATTGTATGGACTTCTTTGAAGCCTGCGGAGTACCGCTGAAAACCGAAAGGGGCAACCGTGTTTTCCCCGTAAGCGACAACGCACACGATATCGTCCACGCACTTGAAAAGGCTTGCCGTGACCGTGGCGTACAGATACACAAGGGCGAAAAGGTAAAGAATATTCTCGTTGACGATGGCGTCGTAACAGGCGTTGATTGCGGGGATACTATATATAATTCAGTGAGCGTTCTTGTTGCAACAGGAGGAAAATCCTACCCTGGGACAGGCTCAGACGGAGACGGCTACCGCTTTGCCGAGAAGCTGGGACATACCATTGTACCGCTTAAACCGTCACTTGTGCCGCTTGTTGCCGAGGAAAGCTATTGCACGGAAATGATGGGTCTGTCGCTGAAAAATGTGGCGCTTACCCTTGTTGACACATCCAAAAACAAGAACATCTATACCGAACAGGGAGAAATGCTGTTTACCCATTTCGGTGTGTCAGGACCAATGGTGCTGAGTGCTTCAAGCCACATTCCGAAAATGGAGAGGGGACGCTATAAAATCCTCATTGATATGAAGCCTGCACTTGACCACGCTGCACTGGACAAGCGTATCCAGCGCGATTTTGCGGAAATTCCAAACAGACTTTTCTCCAACTCACTGTCAAAGCTTCTTCCTGCAAAAATGATACCCGTTATCGTGAAGCTTTCGGGAATTGCTCCCGATAAGCAGGTCAACTCCGTAACAAAGCAGGAGCGTACAGACCTTGTTAAGCTGCTGAAAAGCTTCCACGTAACCGTAAAGGAATTCCGTCCGTTAAGTGAAGCAATCGTCACAAGCGGTGGAATTAAGGTCAGCGAAATCTCTCCTAAAACAATGGAGTCAAAGCTTGTTCAGGGCTTGTTCTTCGCTGGCGAGGTAATGGACGTTGACGCTTACACAGGCGGATTTAACCTGCAAATTGCATTCTCTACAGGGGTTACCGCAGGAAATAACTTATAAAACAAAGGAAGTGTTAAAATGTCAATAAATATCGCAATCGACGGTCCTGCAGGTGCAGGCAAAAGTACAATCGCAAAGGCAGCCGCAAAGAAATTCGGCTTCATCTACGTTGATACAGGGGCACTTTATCGTTCAATCGCTTACTACACAATAAACCACGGCGCTGATACCCAAAACGCTGAACAGGTTGTCGCAATGCTTAACGATATCACACCTGAGCTGAAATATATAGACGGTATTCAGCACGTTTTCGTCAACGGCGAGGACGTTTCCGATAAAATCCGTACTCCCGAGGTTTCAATGGGTGCATCAAATGTTTCGGCAATTCCTGCTGTACGTGATTTCCTTTTCGAGTTACAGCGTAAAATTGCACGTGAAAATAACGTTGTAATGGACGGACGTGATATCGGTACAGTCGTACTTCCCGATGCTGAACTGAAAATCTATCTCACAGCGTCAGCAGAGGAGCGTGCACGCCGCAGACACGTTGAGCTTACCGAAAAGGGCGAAAATGTAAGCTTTGAGGAAGTTCTTGCTGACGTAAATCAGCGTGATTACAACGATATGAACCGCGAAATCGCACCGCTGAAGCAGGCTGAGGACGCTGTTCTCTGCGATACAACCGAGGTCGATTTGCAGGGCGCAATTGATATGCTCTGCGGAATAATCGAAGAAAAAACAGGCACAAAGCCGCTTTAATAAGGAAGTGTTGATATGAACGCATTTGTACGCTACACTGTATGGGGTATCTATAAGCTTTTTTACAATTTCCATATTGAGGGCATAGAGAATATTCCTCAGGACAGACCTCTCGTAATGGCTTCCAACCACAGAAGTTACGCTGACCCTGTAATCCTTACAATGCCGATGAAGCGTCCTGTTACATATATGGCGAAGGAGGAACTGTTCAAGAACAAGCTTTTCGGCTGGTTTATCAGAAAGCTTGGTGCATTTCCTGTAAAGCGAGGCGCAGGCGATATGCAGGTTATTGACGATTCAATTGCTATTCTCAATTCGGGACGTAACCTCGTGATTTTCCCTGAGGGCACACGCTCCAAGGACGGCAAGGTAGGCAAGGGAAAGACAGGTGTTGCACTTATCGCCGCAAAGTCTGGTGCAGACGTGATTCCCTGCGGAATTGTCTTTGAGGGGGAAAAGCTGAAATTCCGTTCAAAGCTGACTCTGCGCTTCGGTAAGGTTATTCCTGCCGAAGAAATTGCTGTTGAAGATGCTTCACCAAAGGCACTAAAGGGCGTAAAGAAGCGTATTATGAGCGCAATTACCGAGCTTGTTGAAGGTACTGCAGAGGAAAAGGAAAAGGTTGCTGATGAAAGCTGAAATAATTGTTGCTGAACACGCAGGTTTCTGTTTTGGTGTTGACAGAGCCTTGAAAATCGTGTATAATGTATTAAGTGACGGCAAAAAAGTTGTTACTTGTGGAGAAATTATCCATAACAGGGACGTTGTCAAGGACCTTGAAAAAAAAGGCGTAAGAATTGCTGAAACAGAAAATGAACTTTCAGAGCTTACCGATGAAGCGGTTGTAATCCGTTCTCACGGCGTAGGCAAAGAGATTTTCAGGCTTTTGGAGAAAAAGAAAATTGAGTATTATGACGGCACCTGCCCTTTTGTAAGACGTATACAAAAGATTGCTGAGGAAAAGACTGCGGCAGGATATGACGTTATAATTATGGGTGACAGAACTCATCCTGAGGTAGTGGGAATTGCATCTTATTGTCAGAATAAGGCAATTATCTGCCGCGATGATATTGAATTATCTGATTTTTTCAAAAAAAATTTGAAAAATCCGAAAAAAAAGGTTGCAATTGTTGCGCAAACAACGTATAATATAAATATGTGGGATAACTGTGTCCGTTTGGCAGCAGAGGCTTTGCCCGATGCAGAGGTAATAAATACCATCTGCAATGCTACATCCGACAGGCAGCGAAGTGCTGTGCAGCTGGCGGAAACCGCCGACCTTATGGTCGTTGTGGGCGGTAAGCACAGTTCCAATACAGTCAAGCTTGCGGAAATCTGCAGCAGACACTGCAAGGAATGTATTCACGTTGAGAATGCTTCTGAGCTCGATTTTCAGTATATCGCTAAACTGCTGAAAAATAACACCGGCGAAAAATTTATCATCGGTGTTACTGCCGGTGCTTCGGCTCCGGTACATATAATCAAGGAGGTTACAAACCAAATGAGTGAAAAAATGATCATGGAAGAGGACTTTAACTTTGAGGAGGCGCTCGACGCGTCCTTCAAAAAAATATATACCGGTCAGAGGGTGAAAGGATACATAACAGCTGTTAATGATGCAGAAGCTATTGTTGATGTCGGAACAAAGCACACAGGTTATGTTTCTCTCGATGAGCTTACAAACGACCCTGCTCTCAAGCCTGCAGACGTTGTAAAGCCAGGCGACGAGGTTGAACTCATCGTTATCAAGGTTAACGATGCTGAAGGTATTGTTACTCTTTCCAAGAAGAAGGTTGACGCTCTTCTCGGCTTTGACAAGATTGTTAAGGCTAAGGAAGAGGACGCTATCCTCGAAGGCACTGTTACAGGTGTTGTAAAGGGCGGCGTAATCGTACTTTACGAGGGCATCAGAGTATTTATCCCTGCTTCTCAGGCAACTGCACGCAGAGATGACAAGCTCGAAGAACTCGTTAAGACAACTGTTAAGTTCAAGATTATCGAAGTTAACGAACAGCGCGGCAAGGCTGTAGGTTCTATCAAGATTGTCCGCAATGCTGAAAAGGACGCTGCTAAGGCTAAGTTCTGGGAATCCGTTAACGTTAACGACGTATTCAAGGGCGAGGTTAAGTCCCTCACAACATACGGCGCATTCGTTGACCTCGGCGGTATTGATGGTATGGTTCACATTTCCGAGCTCAGCTGGAACAGAATCAAGCACCCATCCGAGGTTGTTAACGTAGGCGATGTTATCGAAGTTTACGTTAAGGAACTCGATAAGGAAGCTAACAGAATTTCCCTCGGCTACAAGAAGACAGAGGACAATCCTTGGGTTAAGTTCGCTAACGAATACAAGGTTGACGATGTTGTAAAGGCTAAGGTTGTTTCTATCACACCATTCGGCGCATTTGCTCAGATTATCCCAGGTATTGATGGTCTTATCCACATTTCTCAGATTGCTGACAAGAGAGTAACAAACGTTAAGGACGTTCTCGCTATCGGTGATGAGGTTGATGCTAAGATTACTGAAATCGACATCGACAAGAAGAGAATCAGCATTTCTATGCGTGCTCTTATCGAAACAGCAGCTGAAGAAGCTCCTGTTGAAGAATAAGCTATTCTGAATAAGTTATTCTTAATAAAAACGGTACTGTGTTTGCAGTACCGTTTTTTGTGCTATTTTGACTAAAAATAACTTTAGCTATTGACTAAAATATATTTTTATTTTATACTACTATTATGTATTGTTATATATTTAAAGGAGAAAAAGTATGAGTAAGATTGCAGTTGTTACTGATACAAACAGTGGTATTACACAGGAAGAAGCAAAAAAACTTGGTATTTATCTTCTTGCAATGCCGTTTATCGTAGACGAGAAAGAATATTTTGAGGGCGTAAGCTGTACTTATGAGCAGTTTTTCGAAATGCTCGGTTCGGGCAGCGACGTTTCTACTTCACAGCCGTCTCCTGAGTCACTCACTTCACTTTGGAATGAAGTGCTCAAAACAAATGATTATATTATTCATATTCCAATGTCATCAGCACTCAGCGGTTCCTGCGGAACTGCAAAGGCACTTGCCGCAGATTTCGACGGCAAGGTTGTTGTTGTTGACAATAAAAGAATTTCTATCAGCCAGCGTCAGTCCGTGCTTGATGCACTGACTCTCATCGGTCAGGGTCTTTCTGCAGCTGAGATTTGCGCAAAGCTTGAGGAAACAGCTTTTAATTCCAGCATCTACCTTGCTGTCAATACACTTGAACTTCTCAAGAAAAGCGGACGTGTTACAGCGGCAGGTGCAGCGGTTGCATCAATCCTCGGAATTAAGCCTGTTCTGCAAATTCAGGGTGAAAAGCTGGACGCATACGCAAAGGCAAGAGGTATGGCAAACGCACAGAAAACTATGCTTGCCGCTATTGAAAAGGACCTTGAAACACGCTTCAAGGGAAAGAATATCCGTATTGACCTTGCTTATTCGGGAGATATTGCTCCTGCAAATGAGTGGAAGAAAATTGTCCGCAAGCACTTCGGCGACAAGACAATTCAGATGTACAAGCTTCCTGTAAGTATCTGCTGTCACGTTGGCGCAGGCGTTTGTGCAATCGCTGTTCTTGAGTGCATTTAAGAGGTAAGAGGATGAAATATAAGGCTATACTGTTTGATTTGGACGGTACACTTCTCCCTATGGACAACAACGTGTTCGTCAAGGGTTATTTCAAGGAGCTTGCAAAAAAGCTTTCTCCCGTCGGACTTGAACCTGACAAGCTTATTGAAACCGTTTGGGCGGGAACAAAGGCTATGGTGAAAAATGACGGCACACGCCGCAATGATGAAGTTTTCTGGGATGTATTCGGGCAACTGACAGGGAAGGAAGTTGCGCCTTTCAGAGATGCTTCGGATATTTTCTATTCAACTGATTTTGCAAATGCAAAGGTTTATACATCCGAAAATCCCCTTGCTGTTGAGGCTGTAAAGCTTGCACATAAAGCCGCAGAAAAGGTTGTCTGCGCAACAAATCCGTTGTTCCCGATAAATGGTCAGCAGATGAGATTAAGTTGGGTAGGTCTGAAGGATACCGATTTTGATTTGGTTACATCCTATGAAAGCGACAGCTTCTGCAAGCCAAATCCTGAGTATTACAGAACAATCTGTGAAAGAATTGGTGTTCAGCCGAATGAGTGTCTGCATATCGGCAATGACGAGCGAGAGGACGCATTTGCCGCTTCATCAATTGGTATGGACTGCTGCATCGTGACCGATAATGCAATTCCATATGAGGAACACCCGTGGAACGGCAGAAAGGGAACATTTGCTGAGCTTGTTGAGTACCTCAGAGAATTAAGTGAATAATTTAAAAGCCTGATTGTTATAATCAGGCTAATGAGAAAAGAATAATGAATAGTTAAGGTGTCCGCTTTGCGGACATTTTTAATATTATTGCCGAAGGCAATTCCTTAATTATTCATTCTTCATTATTCAATATTCACTATTCATTGTCGAAAAGACTTTTTCGACAAATTGAAGCCTGATTGACGTAATCAGGCTTTTGATTTGTAACCGTACAGCTTCTTTGTGCATATTATGAACTGATGGGTAAACCCCATCGGAAACACAAGGAGGAAATGTATGGCAACTTTTTTCAATCAGGCAACTCTTTCCTACAACGGAAATGTTGTCAATTCAAATATTACTACAGGCGAGCTTCTTGAAGTCCTTTCCGCAACAAAAACAGCGGTTGTTGATACCTATTCAAGAAATTCCGAAGTGACTTATATTATCAATATTGTGAACTCAGGCACGATTGCTTATAACAATCTTACCGTAACTGATGACCTCGGCGCATATATTTTCGGGGCAACTGAACTTGTTCCGCTTGACTATGTTGACGGTTCAGTACGTTATTTCGTGAACGGCACACTCCAGCCTGCACCAACAGTTACAGCAGGTGCACCGCTTGTTATCACAGGAATCAACGTTCCAGCAGGCGGTGTTGCAACAGTTGTCTATGCCGCTGAAACAAACAGCTTTGCACCTCTCGGCGACACAGCAAGCATCGTAAACACAGCCGTTGTAAGCGGCACAGGAATTTCCGATATCACTGTTACCGAAACAATTACACCTGAAAATACAGCCGACCTTACAATCAGCAAGTCACTCAATCCTACAACAGTTACTGAAAACGGTCAGCTGACTTATACCTTTGTAATTCAGAATACAGGCAATGAAGCTGTTGTTGCAACAGATAACGCAATCGTAACCGACACATTCAATCCTGCACTGAACATTACAAGCGTAACCTTCAACGGTGCAGTATGGACGTCACCTGCAAATTACACCTATACCGAAGCAACAGGCGCATTTGCAACAAATGCGGGACAGATTACAGTTCCTGCCGCAGCCTACACTCAGAATACAGACGGCACTTGGACTATTCAGCCGGGCGTAAGCGTTCTTACAGTTACAGGTACAATTATCTGATAAAATTTATACCTCAGGGGGAAAACTCCCTGAGGTTTTTGTGTACAATGGCGAAAATAATTTATTCATATATTTGTCTGAAATTGTTGTTGTAATTACATTTAAGCTGAACTATAATAATCTCGTTTTGAATTTGAAAAAATGAGGTAATTATTATGTCAGCAACAAAGGATTTAACAAGGGGCAAGCCTATGAGCCTTATTCTCGGCTTTGGCGTACCGCTTCTTTTCGGCTTTCTTTTTCAGCAATTCTATAACCTTGCCGATACCGCAATCGTCGGACGTTTTCTCGGCAGTGACGCACTTGCCGCCGTGGGCAGCACTGGCTCGGTAAACTTTCTCATCATCGGCTTTGTAATGGGTATCTGCAACGGCTTTGCAATTCCTGTCGCTCAGATGTTTGGTGCAAACGATTGGAAACAGCTTCGTAAGTACGTCACAAATTCTGTGTGGCTCTGTATTTTCTTTGCAATCGTAATCACAGCCCTTACCCTGATTTTCTGCAGCGATATCCTTACCCTGATGAAAACAAACGAGGACACATTTGACCGTGCCCATACATATATTTTCACTATTTTCGCAGGTATTCCGGGGTACTTTCTCTACAATATGACCGCAGGTATTCTCCGTTCCCTCGGCGACAGCAAAACACCTGTAAGATGGCTCGTAATCGCTTCGGTAATCAATATCGTGCTGGATATCGTGTTTATTGTAACTTTTAAACTGGATGTTTTCGGTGCGGCACTTGCAACAGTTATCGCCCAGTTTGTATCAGGCTTTGGCTGCCTGTTCAAGCTTTTTAATGGCTATGCAATGCTCAAGCCCGAAAAAGAGGACTGGAATTTCAGCAGTAAGCACGTTGCCAACCTCTGTACAATGGGACTTCCTATGGGACTCCAGTACTCCATTACCGCAATCGGAAGCGTCGTGCTTCAGACGGCAGTAAATCAACTTGGCACGGACTCCGTTGCTGCAATTACCGCCGCAAATAAGCTTTCGATGTTTATGTGCTGCCCGTTTGACGCAATGGGAAGCACAATGGCAACCTACGCAGGACAGAATGTTGGTGCACAGAAATGGGACAGACTCAACAAGGGACTCGGTGCCTGTGTAATTCTCGGTGCTGTTTACGCTGTGTTTGCGTTTCTCGTGATGTTCTTCTTCGGGGACAACCTCGCAATGATTTTTCTCGATGAAAACAGCCGCGGTCTGCGTCCGCTTATTCAGGAATTCCTTACAATTCTTTCCTCGTTCTATTTTCCTCTTGCACTTGTCAATATCGTCCGTTTCTTCATTCAGGGAATGGGCTTTCCGCCGATTGCAACCTTTGCAGGACTGCTCGAAATGGTTGGCAGAGGAGCAATTGCCTACCTTGTGGGAATTTTCGGCTTTACAGCCGCTTGCTTCGCATCACCTGCCGCATGGGTGCTTGCCGACGCATTCCTTATCCCAGCGTATTTCGTGTGCAGAAAGAAGCTGCTGAAAAAGTATGGGGTTGAAAAAGTTGAGAAAGAAGCATAATGATAATAAAAGCCTGAAAGATTGTTCTTTCAGGCTTTCTGTATAAATCAGTTTTCTACGGAAATGCTGTTGATTACTTTGCTTTCGGGAAAGTAATCAATAGACATTTTGTCATAGTATTTCAGCAGATTGTTTTCATAGTCATATTCATAATTGTCCTTGGATTTCAATTCGTTAGCGGAAACAGCAGGTATTGTCAGATTAACATCATTACCCTCATCATCAAGAAAATACAGTGTGTCAATAACTACAAGGTAGCTGTCTGTAGTTACTGTTTTACTGCCGCCTATAAGGTCTTTCAAATAAGGAAGTGCGGTATGTGACCACATTACTCCCATCAAAGCGGTAATCAGCATAACACTGATAGTTATTTTTCTGTTTGAGTTTTTATTTTTTAAATCCTTTATGCACCATACAAGTCCAAGTATTGTGAACAAAACAATCAGTATGCCCAATATTGAACAAATCAGAATATGATATTCTCCGATTTTGGGCTGATAATTCAGAACATATACTGAAAATACAGCGTTGAATATCATATTTAGGAATATAATTAATCCGATTGATGATTGCGGTTGTTTGATGTCAGAATTGCTGTTCATATTATTTTGTCCTTTCGTTGAATAAGAATCAGTACAAATTAATTATAGCATTATTGGCATAAAAAGTCAAATAAATAAGCCCCCGAAACTCGGAGGCTTATGTACATTATTCCTCAGGCTCAACAACAGGAGCGTCAGCAGCGTTCTTCTTGACGCTTTCAATGCCGTTCTTGCAGCTGTCCTTCTTAACGTAGCCTTCGCTTGCAGCGATAATCTGACCGTTGGAAGCCTTCAGACGGAAACGGAATTCGCCTGCCTTGTCCTTGTAAATTTCAAACTTAGGATTCTTTTCAGTAGCAAAGCCTTCAACTGTCTGGTCCTCAATTGCAGCGATAGGAGCATTCTTTGCAACGCTTGCACAGCCGTTCTTGCAGCTGTCAAGGCTGGAGTAAACCTCGCCGCCTGTTGCAATGATTTCACCGTTGCCAGCCTTGAGGCTGAAAGTAAAACCTGTTTTTGTAGCCTTGATTACGAATTTACCCATAATAAATCATCCTTTCAAAGGTATTAATTGCTATTTTTATATGCTTATTGTACCATTTATGCGAAAAATCGTCAAGTGTTTTAGTTGAATTTCCACATATACCACAAATTTCTACCTTTATTTTGCATATATTACCTCACAATTTGGAATAGTTGTTTCGGAATTTTGTGCGGAGTCTTAACATTGTTATTTTTGCTTGCTAAATGTGTCAAAATGTGTTATAATTAGTGCACTATAAATATAACTTGTCATAATATGTGACAGTTTGGAGGCGGTTATGGAAAATAAAACAGAATTCAAGCCGTATATTCCTGCGTCAAAGGTTACGCCGGAACTTACGGTGACATCAATCATTATGGGTGTTATCCTCTCCGTAGTTTTCGGTGCGGCTAACGCTTACCTCGGACTCAGAGTTGGTATGACAGTTTCAGCGTCTATCCCTGCTGCTGTTATCTCAATGGGCGTAATCCGAGTTATTATGAAGAAAAACTCTATCCTCGAAAGTAATGTTGTTCAGACAATCGGTTCTGCAGGTGAATCCCTCGCAGCAGGTTCTATTTTTACACTTCCTGCACTTTTCCTCTGGGCATCTGAAGGCGTAATGGAAAAGCCCGGTATCGTTGAAATCACACTTATCGCCCTTCTCGGCGGTCTCCTCGGTGTATTCTTTATGGTACCTCTCCGTAATGCACTTATCGTTAAGGAACACGGCACACTCCCTTACCCTGAGGGAACAGCTTGTGCAGAAGTTCTCCTTGCAGGTGAAGAAGGCGGCGCAAACGCTTCTACCGTATTCGCAGGTATGGGCTTTGCAGCACTTTTCAAGTTCATCATCGACGGTATCAAGGCAGTACCGGGTGAAGTTTCCTTCCGTGTAAAGGGCTTTGCAGGTGAAATCGGTACACAGATTTACCCTGCTGTAATGAGCGTAGGTTACATCTGCGGATTCAGAATTTCTTCCTATATGTTCGCAGGCGGCGTGCTCAGCTGGCTCGTGCTTATCCCACTCATTGTAATGTTCGGTGAAAACGCTGTTATCTACCCAAGCGACGGGGCAACAATCGGTGAGATTTTTGCAGCAGACGGCGCAAGCGGTATCTGGGGCAGCTATATCCGTTACATAGGCGCAGGTGCACTTGCAGCAGGCGGTATCATCAGCCTTATCAAGTCCCTTCCTCTTATTATCCGTACATTCAAGGACGCTGTAAAGAGCATCAATGTAAAGGGTCAGACAGGTAATAATGTAGAAAGAACAGCAAACGACCTTAATATGAAGGTTGTTCTTATTGCAATTGCAATCCTTACACTTGCTGTATGGCTTATCCCTGCAATTCCTGTTAACCTTCTCGGTGCACTTATTATCGTAATTTTCGGTTTCTTCTTTGCAACCGTCTCTTCGAGAATGGTTGGTCTCGTAGGAAGCAGTAACAACCCTGTTTCTGGTATGGCTATCGCAACACTACTTATCGCAACACTTATCCTCAAGTTTACAGGTGCAAGCGGTGCTGACGGTATGGCTGCAGCTATAGCAATCGGCTCTATCATTTGTATCGTAGCAGCTATCTCAGGCGATACATCCCAGGACCTCAAGACAGGTTATCTCCTCGGTTCTACACCTAAGAAGCAGCAGATTGGTGAAATTATCGGCGTATGTGCAGCAGCACTTGCTATCGGCGGTACACTTTACCTCCTCGATACAGCTTGGGGATTCGGTTCTGCAGAACTCGGCGCACCACAGGCTACACTTATGAAGATGATTATCGAAGGCGTAATGAGCGCAGAGCTCCCTTGGAACCTCGTATTCGTAGGTGCATTCATTGCAATCCTTGTTGAAGTAATCGGTATCCCTGTTCTTCCTTTCGCAATCGGTGTTTACCTCCCTGTACAGCTTAACGCTTGTATCCTCGTTGGCGGTATCATTCGTCTCGTATTTGATAAGATGATGAAGATGGAAGAGTAAGAAAAGATGGAAATCATCAACGACGGTATCCTTTTCTGCTCAGGTATGATTGCGGGCGAAGGTCTTGTAGGTATCGTGCTTGCACTCCTCGCTGTATTTGGTGTTGATAAGGTACTCGATATTTCAGGTAAGCTCAACCTCCCACCTGTTGTATCAAGCATCGGAAGCCTCGTAGTATTCGGTCTTATCATTTGTACACTCCTCAAGTTCTCCATCTGGAAGAAGAGAAAGAAAGCTGATGTGAAGAATGAAGCGTAAGCAGAATCCTGAAGAAAATTATCTTGAAAAATGTCCGAAGCGTCCTGAGCATATCGGTTGGACAACAAACGAAAACGGCATTGTAACCCTTGAAATTGAAAACAAGGGCATAATGAACAGGATAATGCAGAAAATCGCTAAAAAGCCGAAAATTTCGTATATTCACCTTGATGAATTCGGAAGTTTTGTTTGGAGTTTGATTGACGGTGAGAAAAAAATTGCGGATATGGGCGCTCCAATGGAGGAACACTTCGGCGAAAAAGCCCACCCGACTTATGAAAGACTTGCAAAATTCTTTCAGATACTCGAAAGCTACGGTTTTGTAGAATGGAAATGATAAAACCCCTGACTGGTTTCGGTCAGGGATTTTTGTTGCATCAATCCTCAAACCGTGCTATAATAAAATCATTAAATTTTAGGAGCAATGAAAATGAAATACCAGCTTGCAATTTTCGATTTGGACGGAACAATTCTCAACACCCTTGATGACCTTGCAGACAGCCTTAACCACGTTTTGGCACAACACGGCTTCCCACAGCACACATCTGACGAGGTGCGTATGATGGTTGGCAACGGCATACTTAACCTTATAAAACGTGCTTTGCCGAATGGCACGGAGCAGGCAACAGTTGAAGCAGTTTACGCTGATTTCAACGCTTATTATAAGCTTCACAGTGCTGACAAAACCAAGCCTTACGACGGGATAACAGAAATGCTTGAACAGCTTAAAGCAAGGGGCGTGAAGCTTGCCGTTGTGTCAAACAAGGCAGATTATGCCGTGCAGGATTTGTGCGTAAAATATTTCGGAGGAATTTTCGACGCTGTTGCAGGAGAAAAAACAGGTGTGCCGAAAAAGCCAGCTCCCGACGGTGTGAACAACATTCTTGCACAGCTTGGCATTGAGCGCAAAAATTCAGTTTACATAGGTGACTCAGATGTTGACTTGCATACGGCGTTAAACGCTGAAATGGACTGTATTGCCGTAAATTGGGGATTTCGTGAGGAAGAGTTGCTTCGTGAAAATGGCGCTGAGGTAATTGTTTCGTCTCCGAATGAGATAGTGAAAATTATTGCAAATGAATAAATTTGCACAATAAGTCAGTTTATCGGGAATGATTTGCTATTGCACAAAAGCTTGATGCGCTGTATAATATAGCTAAATAATTCAGTTATGAAAGGGCGATTCCAATGGCAAATCCATATCTTCCAAGCTGGGAGTACATTCCCGACGGCGAGCCGAGAGTTTTCGGCGACCGTGTCTATATCTACGGCTCTCACGATAAAGCTGGCTCTGACAAATTCTGCGACTACGTGCTGAAATGCTGGAGTGCACCCGTTACAAACCTCAATGAGTGGGTTTGCCACGGTGATGTTTTCCACACGCAGGCTGACCGTGACCACGAGTCTGATACCGACTGGACAAATCACAGCAACGAGCTTTTTGCTCCTGACGTTGTTGAAAAGGACGGCAAATATTATCTCTACGCTTACATCGTAAACTCAATTGGCTGCGTTGCAGTTGCAGACAAGCCTGAGGGTCCATTCAAGCTTGTTTCTACCTACAAGTATACAATTCCCGATGAAATCTGCTGCAACGGCTGGTTTATCGACCCCGGTGTGCTTGTGGACGATGATGGACGCACATACATCTACTGCGGATTTGAGCGTTCATTCCTTGCAGAAGTAAACAGCGAGAATATGTACGAAATCCTTGACGGTACCTGCATTGAGCATTTTATTCCCTGCGAGCCAACCGAGGAAGGCGGCTTTGACGAAAAGGATAAGTGCTTCTTTGAGGCAGCTTCACCCCGTAAAGTCGGTGATACCTATTATATGATTTACTCTCCAAAAATGGGCAGCCGTCTTGCTTATGCGACCTCCGACAGCCCGACAGGACCGTTTACCTACAGAGGTTACATTGTTGACAACGGTGTTGATTACCCAGGCGGAAACGACCACGGTTCAATCGCTTGCATCAACGGTCAGTGGTACATTTTCTATCACAGAATGACAAACGGTACGATAATGTCAAGACGAGGCTGTGTGGAGAAAATAGAAATCCTTCCTGACGGCACAATTCCGACAGTTGAAATGACTTCACTTGGCTTTGAGGACTCTCTCAATCCGTACAGAATTACTCCTGCAGACATAGCCTGCGTGCTGAAAAACGGCAACGGAAATATTATGATTACCGAAAGAAATGTCTTTGAGCGAGTTGTAACAAACATCACTGACGGCTGCGTAATCGGTTATAAATACTTTGATTTCGGTGAGGATTTCTCCAGTAAGACAATGGAATTTGCCGCACAAATCAACGGCTTCGGCTGTGATTGCCATATGCACATTCTTATCGACGGTGAGGACGGCGAAGAAATCGGTGTTGTTGATATCGGTCACGACAGCGGTACGGTAAGCGCAATCGTGAAGAATGTTACAGGCAGACATAGCGTGTTCTTCAAAATTACAACTGACTATACAGGCTGGACAGGGGATTACTTCAAGATGAGAAACCTCTTTGAGCTTAAATCCTTTGTGTTTATGAAATAAGGACGTGATAACGTGAAAATCGGTGCAATCGGCTATAACTACGAGCACGATAATACCTTTTGTATGGACAGACCAAACGGAAACGGCTGTTATCTGCTGCTCCTGATAAAGACCTATTCGCTGTTTGAGGTGAACGGCGAGAAATTTGACGTAAAACCGAATTCCTTTATACTTTTTACTCCCGAAACACCTTGCAGATATCGTGCGGCGGAAAAGTATTATACCGATGACTGGATGTTCTTTGAACCCAATGAAGCCGATATAGAAAAAATCAAGGGAATGGGTATTCCGTTCAATGAAATTGTTTATCTCGGCAACATTGACGAGCTTTCCCAGCTTATTCACGTTATGGCTTATGAGCATTATTCTTCGGAATTCTTCCACGAGGAAATCGAACGTGGATACGTTGAAATCCTCTTTATGAAGCTTGGCAGGCTTGTCAAGTCAAAAACATACACCTTGCCCCGCTCCATTGCAGAGCGTAACGGCAAGTTCACCCAGCTCCGCACAAGAATTTTCACTATGCCAAACACTATCGGCAGCGTTGAGGATATGGCGGAGGAAATGGGTATGAGCCGTTCAGGCTTTCAGCACCTTTACAAGAAAATGTTCGGTGTAAGTGTTATGACGGACGTTATCAACGGCAGACTTGAACGTGCAAAGCGTCTGCTGTGTGCAACAAATCTTACCGTAAAGGAAATTGCGGAAAGCTGCGGATACAAATGTGAGTACAACTTTATGCGTCAGTTCAAAAGCAAGTACGGCAAAACACCATCGGAGTACAGAAAAATTATATAAATTAAGGAGAGATTATTATGAAGCTTACAAAAATTCTGTCCGTAGCAATTGCGGCTGTGATGTGCCTTTCGGTTTTTACAGGCTGTGAAAAGAAGGCTGAATTCGGCGGCTCAATGCGTGATATTACAACAATGGAGCTTGTAAAGGAAATGGGCGTCGGCATCAATCTCGGCAACACCTTTGAAAGCGCAGGCAGCTGGATTGCACCAACGGGTGTAACAAGCTACGAAACAGGCTGGGGAAGTCCTATTATCACAAGAGAAATGATTACAGGCTATGCAGAGTGCGGATTTGGCGTGCTTCGTGTCCCTGTGGCGTGGTCAAATATGATGGGTGAGGACTACACAATCAACGCAACCTATCTTGCAAGAGTAAAGCAGGTTGTAGGCTGGGCACTTGAAGACGGAATGTATGTTATCCTCAATATTCACTGGGATGGCGGCTGGTGGACAGATTTTGCCAACGATGACAAGAAGGCAGAATGTATGTACAAATACGAACGTATCTGGACACAGCTTACCGAAGCGTTCAATGATGATTACGGCGACCACCTTATGTTTGAGTCCCTCAACGAAGAAGGCGGCTGGGAGTCACTCTGGAACAGATACAGCAATCAGGGTGACAAGGAAAAGTCCTTTAACCTGCTTAACGAAATCAATCAGAAGTTTGTTGATATCGTAAGAGCATCAGGCGGCAACAACGCCGAGCGTCACCTCCTTATCGCAGGCTACAACACAGACTTTGACCTAACCTGCGACCCTCTCTATAAAATGCCGAACGACCCTGAAAACCGCTGCGCAGTATCCGTTCACTACTATACACCATCCACATTTGCAATTCTTGAAGCAGATGCAGACTGGGGCAAGGCTCGTACTGAATGGGGTACAGATGCGGACTACGCTGAACTCAACAAGTATATGACAATGATGAAGGAAACCTACATCGATAAGGGTATCCCTGTAATTGTGGGCGAATTCGGCTGCTCAACAAGCAATAAAACTCCCGAAATGGTAAGACTTTACCTGACTTCCGTATGTGAAGCCGCATACGATAACGGTCTCTGCCCTGTCCTCTGGGACATCACAGACGTGTTCTACAACCGTGAAGAAGCAAAGTTCATTGACCCTGAACTTCTTGAAGGACTTATGGCTGTAAAGGAGTAATTCTATTCTGCGGTGTAATTTTTGCACCGCAGAAATTTTTTTGTAAAACATATTGACAATTATCTATATGTATGCTATTATATCATATAGATAAACTTCGATGTGAGGCGATTATTATGTTAAAAAAAGAAGCAGCAGAATTATTTGCAGAAGGTTTCAATTGTTCCCAGTCAGTGTTTGCGGTATTTGCGGAAAAGTATGGTCTGTCAAAGGAAACAGCACTGAAAATCGGGTGCGGCTTCGGCGGCGGTATGCGTAACGCCGAGGTGTGCGGTGCGGTAACAGGCGGAATAATGGTAATCAGCCTGCGTTACGGGCATTGCACAGCTGAAAATACAGATGGAAGAACACTTTGCTACGAAAAAACCAAAGAATTTACCGATGCATTCAAGGCGAAAAATAAGTCTATCGTTTGCCGTGAATTGCTTGGATACGACATATCAAAGCCTGAGGAAATGCAGGCAGCAGCAGAGAAAAATCTTTTCAAGACAACCTGCGTCGATATGATTGTCAGCGCAGTTGAAACACTGGAGGAGCTTGGTTACTGATGAATGAATATGTAAATATCTTTAAAGCATTGGGTGACGCAACACGGCTTGAAATCGTGCTTATGCTGACAGAAGGCGAAAAGTGCGCCTGTAAGCTTCTTGAACGCTTTGAAATTACCCAGCCGACTTTGTCACATCATATGAAAATCCTTAGCGAATGCGGACTTGTAAACGTTCGTAAAGAGGGAAAATGGTCATACTACTCATTAAAATGTGAAGTGTGGAAAAAGTTCCGAAGCTTCGTTGCTGAAATAGAATGTAAGGCAGGAGGCAGCTGTTCGTGCAAATGATATGGGAATTCATACAGAACCAATTGCTTGGAATGAAATGGCTTAAGGACTTGATTGGGATGTTGCTTGAAATATGTGGACTTGATACATCGTCACGGCTTGGCGCAAGCATACATTTTTTAATCTATGATGTGCTGAAAATCAGCGTATTGCTTATGGTACTGATTTTTGTAATAAGCCTTATACAAACCTGGTTCCCGCCAGAGCGTACAAAGCAAATTCTTGAACGGTACAAGGGTATTGGCGGCAATATTCTTGCCGCACTTCTCGGCACGGTTACACCATTTTGTTCCTGTTCATCAATTCCGATTTTCATCGGCTTTACAAACGCAGGTCTGCCCCTCGGAATGACCTTTTCTTTCCTTATTTCCTCGCCGCTGGTGGATTTTGGGTCACTTGTTGTTCTTGCAAGTGTATTTGGCTGGAAAACAGCAATTGCCTATGTATTGGTTGGACTTGTGCTTGCGGTAATCGGCGGTACAATAATCGGCAAAATCAATCCTGAAAGACAGCTTGAACCGAAGCTTTTCGGCAAAGCTGAACGCCTTGACAATACGATATATGAAAACTTTGGGCAAAGAAGCAGATTTGCGTTTTCGGAAGCCTGGGAAACCTGGAAATATGTTTTCAAATTCATACTTATCGGAGTAGCCGTTGGCGCACTGATACATAACTGGATTCCGCGAACGTGGATTGAAATGATACTTGGCAGTAAAAATCCTTTTTCAGTAATTATAGCAACAATTGTGGGGATTCCTATGTATGCCGATGAATTCAGTACAATTCCTATAGCTGAAGCACTATTCGAAAAGGGTGTAGGAATTGGTACGATATTGAGCTTTATGATGGCAGTAACAGCACTATCTCTGCCATCGATGATAATGCTTCGTAAGGTTGTGAAGCCAAAGCTCCTTGGATTTTTTATTGCAATTGTAACTATCGGAATAATCACAATCGGATATATATTCAATGCCTTTGGAGGTGTGATAATATGAGTGAATACTGCGGAAGCTGCTGCCCTAAAACAAGCTGTAAAAACAACGGAAACTGTGCTGCCTGCGTGAAAAAGCACAGGGACACCGACAGTCTGCCTTATTGCCTTTTCCCTGACAATGACGGAGATAAAAGCTTGAAGCATTTTTATGAAAAGCTTAAAGAAAGATTTGAAAAGTAAAAAAACGCTTCCGCAGATTTGTTCTGCGGAAGCGTTCCTTTTATTCAGTCTCAAATTTTTCAGCAACAAGCTTGATAAACTTGGAAATCTCAATATGCTGAGGACATTTCGCCTCGCAGTTCTTGCACTCGATACAAGCAGAAGCCTTGTTGTGCTTTTCAGCAAGATTGTCGTAATACTCACCCTGCACCGTGAACGGCTTTTCAATTTCCTGCTCCTCAGCATTGAACAGCGAGAAGAAATCAGGAATAGGAATGTTCATCGGACACTCATCAACACAGTAACGGCAAACCGTGCAGGGGATAGTCACTGTTGAATTGATAATATCGGCAACCTTGAGACAGACATCTTTTTCCTCGTCGGTAAGGGGCTTGAAGTTTTCCATATAGCCCGTGTTGTCAAGCAGCTGTTCGGTGTTGCTCATACCGCTGAGTACCATAAACACGTTCTCACAGCTTGCCGCAAAACGGATTGCCCAGGACGGTACGGTCATATCAGGCTCACGGGACTTCAGCAGCTTTTCAGCCTTTTTCGGTACGTTGGCAAGCGTGCCGCCTTTGACAGGCTCCATAACAATAATGTCCTTGCCGTGCTTCACAGCAACCTCGTGACACTTTCTCGACTGTACACCCTCATTTTCCCAGTCAAGGTAGTTAATCTGCAGCTGCACAAATTCCATCTCAGGGTGTTCGGTAAGAATTTTATCCAGCAGGATTGCATCATCGTGATAGGAGAAACCGATTTTCTTGACCTTGCCCTCAGCTTTTTTCTGTACCACAAAATCGAAAACCTTGAGTCGTTCCGCAATTTCGTAGTTGCCCACATTAAGACAGTGCACAAGATAGTAGTCAAAATAATCAACGCCGCATTTTTCAAGCTGTTCGTTGAAAATACGTTCAACGTCAGCTTCTTCCTTCAGCATCATTGTAGGCATTTTTGTTGCAAGGACATAGCTGTCACGTGGATGACGGTCAACAAGCACCTCTTTGATTACGTTTTCGCTCTTGCCTGCGTGGTACATATAAGCAGTGTCAAAATATGTAAAGCCTTTTTCAAGAAACGTGTCAACCATTCCGCAAATCTGCTTCTTGTCAAAGCTTGTCTGGTCGTTGCCATCAAGAAGCGGTAGACGCATAAAGCCGAAGCCTAATTTTTTCATCTGTATCAACCCTTTCTCAATTCTTCAAGTCGTTTTTTTATTGCAATAATTGCTTCATCCGTGTTATATATATTTGCAGTAACCTGTTCCATAGGGCAAATTCCGTCACCTTTGCGGTTGATGATGTTTTCGGCAAGCGTCCCGTAAGAAAACGGAACATCATTTGCAGCAAGAAATTCCGCCGCCGCCTTACTCATAACATCTGCGTAAACCTCCGCAACTCCTGCGTGGCAAAACAGCATAGCCGCCGCCTTGCCTATAACCTTGTCAGCAGCAGAAAAACCACTCAAATCCGTGCCGTTATCAATAAATTCAAGCATTGGCGCAACACCTCGCTTCGTACTTGTGTAAACCTGTTCATCCTTGCAAAGTACGCAGGTGCAGCCGCCGCTTTTCAGAATTCCCTTAGCCTTTTCAAGGTTGCTCATATGCCTGATTTTTCCTCAATTTTATTTACAGCAAACGGAATAAATGCCCACTGGAGAATAATTCCGAAAAGACCTGCTGTGATGAATTCTGCGATTGAAGCAACAGTAAGAGCAGTATTGCCAAGAATGTAAATTGCTGCAAGAACAGCAAGCGCACGGGCAGCACGTCCTGCAACCTGAACAACAACAAGCTTTGCAAAGGAATTAAGCTTAACCTTTGAGATAAGACCTGCTGTCAGACCGTAAACACCAAGCTCAATTGCCATAAAAGGAAGCAAAGCCGCCGCAGGCATCGAGGAAATTGCAAAGCTTGCTACAGGGCTGATTATTCCTGCAATAAGCCCGACAGCAGGACCTCCGATAAAGCCTGCGAGGATTACAGGAATGTGCATAGGCAGAAGTGCGGCGCCGACAGCGTTGCCTGTGCCTGAAACTGCGCCGATTGCGTGGAAAATCTGCGGAAGAATTACCGAAGCGGCAATGGCAGCAAGTATGGTTATTATTTTTGCTGCAGTTGTTTTTTTAGTAATAGCGGTAGACATAAAATTACCTCCGTTTATTTTAGATATTAATATTTTAACACTTACAGCCTACTTGATGTCAAGAGCTTTTTCAAAAAAACATTAAATTATATAAACGTTTAAGTTTGAAATGTGCATAATGTAGAATTTACAGTAAATATATTGATTTTAATTTTATTTGTGGTATAATTAAATAGGTATAATATGTTTTGATGGTGAAATTTTGGTTATTTTACCATAAAATCTCAGAGGAAGGTGTCATTATGCAAAATCTGAAGCTTACTGATTTGATTGATATAGGAATTCTTCAGAAAATTCAGGACTCTTTTTCGGAGTATACACATATGGCGTCTCTTATTGCAGATGAAAACGGTGTACCAATAACCAACGGAAGCGGTTTTACAAGATTTTGTATGGACCTTACAAGAAACACTGAGCTTGGATATATCGGATGTATGGAATGTGACAGAATGGGCGGTGTGAATTCCCTGAAAACAGGCAAGCCGTCTGTTTATCAGTGTCACGCAGGTTTGTGTGATTTTGCCGCGCCTATTATTGTTGACGGTTTGTATGTCGGAAGTATTATGGGCGGTCAGATTCTTACAAAGCCTCTTGATGAAAATCACATCAGGGCAAAAGCTGCTGAGTATGGTATTGATGAACAGGAATACCTGAATGCTGCACGTGAAGTACATATGAAGTCTGAATCAGATGTGCTTGAGGCCGCTAATTTTATTCTGAAGCTTGCTGAAATCCTTTCGGAGATGGCGTACAACAATTATCAGGCGCTTAAAGCAAGCCGAAGCCTTGAAAAAGCTGCCTGCTCACAGGCTTCCTATATTATAGATATGAATTCAGAACTGCACAAGAATATCAAAAACTGGATTTATATGGCAGGGTGCATTGCCGACAGCGAGGATATCGGTCAGATAAGAAAAATCATTTCCACATTTATCTCTGAGGGACAGCAGTTCCTGTCTTCGATTGAGGATACGGTCGAATTTGCTAAAATGACCGATGGAGAGATTGAACTTGTTGAAGAAGAATACAGCGTGCGCGAAGCTTTTGAAAAGCTTATTGACGATGAGGAACTTGCAGACGTCGGCAAAATTAATCTTTGTGTAGACGAAAACGTTCCCGCTAAAATGTTCGGAGATACAGGACGTATCAGTCAGGCTGTGATAAAGCTGCTGCAGAGAATGAAAGGTATTGCTCCTGATGGGGAGCTTCTGCTCAGCGTTTTTTGTCCTCACTGTTCATATGCTGCCGAACTGGAAATCAGAATAGGCACAACTGAGCAGGTTACTTCTATGGAAGAAATTACCGAGGCAAATAACAGCTTCAAGAACAAGAATAAATATATCAACGTCCGTGACCTTGATGATATAGCTATGACGGTTACAGGACGCATCATAAAACAGATGCACGGAACTATCAGTGCAGTTAAGACCGAAAAATCGGGTATAGAATTTGTTATCAAGGTTCCTCAGCTGGCGGTTTCAGAGGAATAATTCAAGGGGGTTCGCATTATGGCTTTTGACTGTTGTAATTACGAAAAAGCATTGGAAAATTTCATATTCACGATGGTACGTAATTCCAGCGATAATTCTGCCTTAACAGCGGACAACGTGAAGGAAATGTGCGTGCTTCTTGATATTTCCAGACTTGATATTGAAATGTATAATAATGTTTCCGATGCGGAACAGCAGAGAGGCGATATTACTACTGTTTTCGACGGCGGAAATGCTGACTTGCAAAGGGATGCCGCATTCAGTGTCCTGCCGGGTAACGGAACAGTTGCAGGATACAGGGCTTACCAGTACAAGGAGGCTCCTGACTGGGATGAGAACTCATACAGAAGAATAAAGTCTTTCCTTAACCTTATCCATATTTTCTGCGACCGTTCAAGACTTATGAAGATTGCAGATTATCTTGCTTTCCACGATAAAGAGCTTGAAACCTACAATATTGCTCATTTTGTAAAAACTGTAAATTCAGCTATCATCAACGGCACTATCGGAAGATATGATGCCTGCTACTTCAATATCAAGGATTTTTCCGATGTTAATAATATGCTGGGCAGAACGAAGGCTACAGAGGTTATGAAAAAATACATTGCCCGGCTTTCTGAATTGCTTGCTGACGGTGAAGCTGTATGCCGTATGGGCGGTGATAACTTTACGGTTATTTTCTTCAAGGATAATCTCCAAAAGGTAAAGGATTACCTCGTTGCGGCTGATGTTGAGTACGGCGAAGAGGGAAGAACGGTTACTATCCGTTCGTCAGCAGGCTTCTACGATATACCCGATGATTGCCCCGATGTTGCTCAGGTTATGGATTGTATCAATGCAGCAAAGAATGTTGCACGGAGCGATATGAACATTACAAGCGTGTTCTATAATGACGAAGTTATGCAGCGTGATGCTGAGAGAAGAAAATATGAATCGCTTTTCAGTAAAGCAATAATGAACGAAGAATTTCAGGTTTATTACCAGCCTAAGGTTTCTTTGAAAAAATACAAGGTTTCCGGTGCAGAAGCACTTTGCAGATGGTTACATAACGGTGAGCTTATTCCGCCGATTAAGTTTATTCCTGTTTTTGAACGCAATAAGGCAATTTGTACACTTGATTTCTATATGCTTGACCACGTATGCAGAGATATCCGCAGCTGGCTCGATAATGGCAGGGATGTTGTAAAGGTTTCTGTAAATCTTTCCAGATGCAATCTCGGTGAGCCGCAGCTGGTTGAACGTATTATAGCTACAGTTGATAAATACAACATTCCTCACGAATATATTGAAATTGAGCTTACTGAAACAACAACCGATGTTGCTTTTTCTGAGCTGAAAAAGGTTGTTTTCGGACTTCAGGCAAGCGGAATAAGTACAGCGGTAGATGATTTCGGTATCGGCTATTCATCGCTTAATCTTATCAGTGACCTGCCGTGGAATGTTCTTAAAATTGATAAGAAGTTCCTTGAAGTCAGTCAGGAAAGTACGGCACATAATTACCTGATGCTGAAGCATATTATTTCGCTGGCACAGAGCTTTGGCATAGAGTGCGTTGTTGAGGGTGTTGAAACTGTGGAGCACGTCAAGGTGCTTAAAGAAAGCAATTGCTATATGGCACAAGGCTTCTATTTCGATAAGCCTCTCCCAAGAGAGAGCTTTGAACAGCGTCTTGCGCTTAATGTGTAAAAAAAGTCGGAAAGCTTTGTTAACTTTCCGACTTTTTTGTTGACGATTGTGTGCAGTTATGTTATAATAAATTTAGACAATATGTACAATTTTGCTTTTAAAAGGTGAAAATATGTTATTGAATAAAGAAAAAATTTCAAAAATTGAAGTTTACGATATGAAAGAACGGCATTTGGGTACGACAAGAATTTACTCATTTGCCAAGTCGTTGTTCAAAACTTCAACAATCGGAATGACTATAAAATGCAAAAATCTGCCTAATATGAAAAAGGGCGATTCTGTAATGCTTGTTTTTGAGTACGTTAACAGCCAGCGCTACAGAACCGTTACAAGAATTGATTCGGCATCCAAAACAGAGATTGAAGTCAAGGTCGGAGAGGTTACTGAAATTGAAGAACGAAGACGTTCCTTTAAAATTGCTACAAAGGAAAAGGCGACAGTTTATAAAAGCAAGTCTGAAAAAGAAGAAGGCATTGAGGCAATGATACTAAATATCAACCTTGGTGGTGTACTGCTGAAATGTGATGAGTATTTTAACGTGGGTACAATAATATATCTCAATACATTTTCAGGCAATCTGGAGGTTCCAGCAAAAATTCTTCGACGTCAGAATGACATAAACGGAAACTTTGTCGGTTACGGCTGCCAGTTTGTTGATATTTCCGAAACAGAGGAGGAAATAGTTGCCAAGTATATCCTTGAATGTCAGGTGGCTGAACGTGAACGGCGTAAGACACTTGAAGAAATGGGAATGGATTAATATTTTACTCAGAAAATTCAAAAGAAAATATGATGTCAGCAAATCCACTCTGTTGTGCAGCAGGGTGGGTTTTTGTCTTTTTAAAGCAAATAAATATAATAAAACCATTAGGAATTTACAGCCATATGTTTGTGGAGGCAAGGACTAAAACCTGCGATGTAATTACCAACGCTCTTGATTTCAGCAAAAATAAATCCGCTGTCTGACCATAACGGACAAACAACGGACAAAATCATATTTTAAGTTCGGCAAATGGGACAGCTTGAACCACCCCACGCCATAGTTTGCGTATAACCACAGATACCGAAGCGTGGGGTCTGGAAAAGCCTTCGGCTTTTCGGCTCTGCGTCACTTAGTCTACATAAAAACAATGAGGATACTCTAAAGAGTATCCTCATTGTTTTGGTGCGGCAAATGGGACTTGAACCCATACGTCGAAGACACACGCCCCTCAAACGTGCCTGTCTGCCTATTCCAGCACTGCCGCAAACGCAATATTAACTTTTCGTGAGGTCTTTCCCTCAGCGACTTAATTATTATATCACGTCGAATTATGTTTGTCAAGCTTTTTTTGAAATTTTTTATAAAAATCTCAGATGTATTATCACATCCTGCCTTGCATACACTTCTATAAAAGGAGTTGTGGTGTATGGGATTGAAAATTCAGCTTAAAACAATCAGTTTTCTTTACGGGCTTTTCAAGGGTGATACAAAATATTGCCGTTCTCAATCGGAAAAACCGCTGTTTGCTCCTGCTGATATCTCCGGTGTTTTTCAGGAGGCTCTGCCAGAGCAGGAGGGGGTACAGTCGGAGGGACTGCTGAAAATGTTTGAGGAGATATCCGATGACAGACGGATAAATCCCCATTCGGCATTGATTATTCGTCACGGAAAGCTTATTTCGAAAGCTGACTGGGCGCCGTTTTCTGCTGAATATCCTCACGTTTCGCACTCACTTGCAAAAAGTGTAACCTCAATGGCGGCAGGAATTGCCATAAAAGAAAAATATCTTGGAATTGATGAAACCCTTTCGGATATTTTCGGTCACTCAGACAAGCCTATGCGTGGAGCAACAATCCGAAATCTGCTTACAATGTCTACAGGTGCAAAATTCAATGAGGCAGGCTCCTTTATCAGCGAAAACTGGGTTGAAAGTTTTCTTTCGTCGGAAACTCTTTTTAAGCCAGGGACGGATTTCCGCTACAACAGTATGAATACCTATATGCTTTCTGCGGCAATCTGCAAGCGCACGGGTCTGAGCCTTTCAGAGTACCTTTCAAGAAGATTATTCACGCCGATGGGCATAAATAATTTTTATTGGGAAAAATGTCCGATGGGAATTGAAAAGGGCGGCTGGGGACTTTATATGAGCATATATGGCTATGCCGAACTCGGACAACTATGGCTTAATGGCGGCATATGGAATGGAGTGCAGCTTATTTCAAGGGATTGGATAAGTGCGGCTTCGGCAAAACAGATTTCCCATAGGGAATTTTGCAGCGATGGCTACGGTTTTCAGGTGTGGAACGGCAGACACGGAACTATTTTCAGCGGAATGTTCGGACAGCTGGTGTATATCGTTCCGCGGCTTGATATGGTGATTGCCCTTACGGCAGGCAGCGAAAATCTTTTTCCCTGCGGAAATGCACTCAGGTATATAGATGATTTTCTTGGTAACAGCCACAATTTCAGCAGCAATCCGATAACACGCTTCCGTTATGCTGAAACAGCTTCACTTCGCAAAGCCATTGCTTCTGCACAATTCGGAACACCGCTTGAAACGGGGACAAGAAAAAATATTTTTGCCCGACTCAGGGCGCTTTTCAGCAGAAGCAATACTTCTCCCGAAAGCGTGCTGAACGGAGTAGGCGTTTCTTTTGGGAGTAACCGTGCAGACGTTGTCCCGCTTCTTATTCAGATTATGGACGGCTGCTTCGGGCGCGGAATTGATGGCGTAAAATTTCTTCATTCGGAAGACAGCTTCTTTCTGAAAATAACTATGGGTGAATTGCAGACTGTTATTCCTATAAGCTTTGAGGGGACGAAAAAACTTATTCTGGGTGGTTATAATGTTGCTTCAACAGCGGCTTTTGCCTCTGATGAGGACGGCTACCCTGTGGTGAAAATTCAGTTGTGTTACCTTGAAACGTCCTGCACGAAGGTGCTTAAATTTGTTTTTACTGAAAGAGGGGTAACATTGAAAGTAAGAGAAAATCCGAAGCTTTACAGTGCATTGGATGAAATTTCTGCATTGACTGTCAATGATATAGGTGATGGTATGCGCAGAACTCTGGAAAATATTCTCGAAAGCGATGCGGCAGGCTACAGAATAAAAAGCTTTGTTGAACCTACTCTGGAAGGGAAATATGTATTGTAAACCATTTTGACTTGCAAGGTTGACAATCTGTCTTGAAATTGATATAATTAACTGAAAACAAAATCAAGGCGGTTATTATGAAAAACAAATCAATAGTCCTTTGCGGACTTTTTGCGGCGCTGATTTCGCTTTGTTCGTGGATTGCGATACCTATGGCGGTGCCGTTTACAATGCAGACCTTCGGGATATTTTCTGCACTTCTTATGCTTGGGGGAAAACGTGGGACTGTATCAATTTCCGTTTATATTCTTGTAGGTGCGGCAGGACTTCCCGTGTTTGCAGGATTTCAGGGGGGGATAGGTGTAATTCTCTCACCTCTTGGAGGTTATATCCTCGGCTTTGCGGCAATGGGACTTGTGTATCTGCTTGTTACGGAATTTTTCGGAGAAAAAACATCTGTGAAAGCTGTCGGACTGATAGCAGGTCTTGCGGTCTGCTATCTTATAGGTACATTATGGTATATGCTGTTCAGCAAAGGTACGGATTTTGGCACGGCGGTTTCAGTGTGCGTTGTACCGTTTTTAATTCCTGATGTTGTAAAGATTTTTCTTGCATTAATGATGTCAAAAAGGATTTCGGCATATGCTGCACATATATAATTCAAGTATGAAAAAAGCCTCCGCTTTGTTGAATTTAAAAGCGGAGGCTTAACTTATCTTACAAAGAATTTAACAGCTTCTGTAAACCAGTCAGGGAATTGTTCACCATACATTTCATACAGCATTTCGTAGTCCTCAGGTGAATACTGTCTGAGGAAATCCATCATTTCTTCCATACAGAAAAGCACAAGAAGAACACAGAGTACATATGTGAGTAAGGTAAGTACAATACCTACAATTGAAGTTACAATTCCTGCTGTAGAGAGACCTTTACCTACAGGCAGATGCTTGCTTTTGTGAAGTGCACCAAGTACAATTCCGATAATCGGAACAATGAACAGGACAGGGAACATTGCTGTAACAAATGCAAACACTATTGAAATAATACCAATGACAAGTGATGCAATAGCCATTCCCTGACTTGGCTGCTGAGGGTAAGGGGTGTACTGCGGATAACCGTAGCCATATCCATCTTGCTGAGGTGGGATATAACCCTGCTGGTTTATATCCTGCTGATTGTAGTTGTAGCTTTGCTGATATGGCTGATACTGCTGATTTTGCGGCTGCTGAGGTTTTTCCTCGTTGAATGGGTCCTTGTTGAATTCGTCCATAATTATACTCCTTTTTAATATAGTTTACATTTCGTAGGTTTTAAGGATATCCTGTGCAACCTCTGCCTGAGTCAGACGCATATCCATTGCACGCTTTTGTATCTGACGGTGTGCTTCTGCTTCCGAAATACGCAGATATTGTACAAGCACACATTTTGCACGGTCAATAAGCTTCATATCACGAAGCTTGCTTTCAAGCTTTTCCTTTTCATCTTTCAGCACGTTGCTGTTGCTTTTTGAAAGCATTACGAAACGGATTACTTGAAGCAGCGTTGCGCTGTTGAAAGGTTTTGGCAGGACGAAAATATCACGGTTTCCGATTTTGGCAGAAATGTCAGCACAGACTTTTTGCGGTGCAGCAATTATTACCCCGCATCCGTACCCATAGGCGGAAACAGCAAGTTCAAGTCCGAATTCCTTTTCAAGCGGTGCATTGACAATGACAAGCGACGGAATTTTTTTCAGAAGCTCAGCAGAATTTGCACCTTCTGAAATGCAGATACTTCCAAAGCACATTTCTTCTGCGGCAAGGCGGAGTTTGTCAGAGGTGTCATTCTGCTGCGAAAAAATAACCGCGTCATTTTCGCTGTACATCTCTGCCACTCCCTTCACGTGCACTTTTAATAATTATAACACATTTTTTCTCATTAGTAAAGCAGATATTTGTAATTTTATGTACATCTCCGCAGTTGACAAAATACGGCATAAGTGGTATATTTATTTTATATTGTACTATATTATATGTTGGAGGGGATTTTATGAAGTGTCCCGAATGCGGAGCGGAAATTGATAACAATGAAGTATTTTGTACAGCGTGTGGTGCTGAAATAATAAATAATGTCTCTGAGGGCTCAGAAAAAAAGCCTGAAAAAACTCAGAAAAAAACAAGCTTATTCAAAAAGAAAAAAGAGAGCAGCGTAGAAACTGCTGACGATAAAAAGAAAAAGCTGAAGCTTGTAGGGATAATTACGCTTGCGGTTATAGTGATAATTATTGCAATAATAGTTGCGGTTAATGTTGCAGCTTCTATAAAGGCAAACGAGGGCAGAAAGCTTCTGGAAAAAGTACCGCTTGGCAGAGATATTGAAATTATTGAAGCGGATACCGAAACGGATTTTGACGATACATCTGCGTATGGTTCGGTTGAGCATATTGCGGACTTTGATTATATCTGTGAATCGAAAGACAGCATTGCCGTCGGAGGAATAAATGTACCTGAGTGGGCAATTGTTCTGAAAAAAGCTCCGAATAACGCAATATATGAGGCTGCGCTTCTGAATTTCAATGCGATTGAACATAACTGGATGGGCGAAAAAACAGCACTTGCAATAGACCTTGCGGTAGTTGAATTCGGCACGTCAATCAAAAAGGCTGAACGTACACTCGGACTTAAGCCATATACTATTATAAAGAAAAGCAGTGATAATACTTCCGTTTATGTCTACAGATATCACTATGTTGATGACGAAACTGAAAATACTGTTGTAAAAAATCTTTTTGTTACAGTTGATGATACAGAGGGAGAGGTCGTTGACGCAAGCGATGCAACGGTTGATTATATGAAGCTTATTCTTGGAACTGAATGATTAAATCGGCAGGTTGAGTATATTCTCAGCCTGCTTTTGCATTTAATGGAAATGAAAATGTGCACTTTGTCGTAAAATGTGGAATTAAAGTGACCTTTAATAGGAACAACGCCGAAAGTCAAAAAAATGCTTGACAAAACGGGCAGAAAGAGGTATACTAATGAAGCTGTCTCGTGAGAGCGAGCACGAAAAACTGAAAACCGAGGCTGTGAAGCTAACACTTGGACAGTGGCAAGCAGAGCGGAAAAAGTTTTTTGAAAAAAATGAAAAAAGTGCTTGACAAACTCCTGAGAAAGTGATATAA
>JAFQIY010000073.1 GCA_017415165.1 Oscillospiraceae bacterium
CTCTTCATGTTCGTTACCTGATGAAATTTAACATTGTTGAAATCAAACATAAACTAAAGAAAAAGAAAGAAAGAATTAAACGGTTTAAAAGAAACTTGCGATTAGCAAAAAGAAAAATACATTTCAGGGCTTTGAAAAATGATTTAAAGAGTAGCCTTAAATCTGATGCGAAAAACATTTCATGGTTTTGTTTAACATTTAAAAATATAAAACATGCGCGCTATATATTTTTAAGAAATAATAAAAAAGTTATACGTGTTATTAACGATAGCCAAATAAATATACTTAATCCTTTTCATAAAGTTAACTACATATATATTAAATTCCATAAGGAGTTTCCTCAGAAGATTTTTATTAAAGGTCAGAATGCAAATACAACTTATCAATGCAAGTACCTGCATACCCTAATTAAACTAAATGATTTAAGTGTTCTTCGTAAAATTAGTATAAAATTTTCATCAGATGTAAAAATTAATAGGATTTATGTTTTTACAGATGGAGAGTTACCAGATTGGGTGCAAAAATGGGAGCCCCCCTGTGAAAAAGCTGATCTTTTGGCTATGAGCACACATTCAGATGATGAACAACTCTTCTTTGCAGGAGTTCTTCCTTTATATGCTGCCAAGAATAAAAGAATTCAAGTCAGTTATTTTGCACCTCCGCTCGCTTTACATAGATTTAATGAATTGCTTGATGGCTTGTGGCAAATTGGAATTAAAAATTATCCTGTTTTTGCACCATTTTACGAAGAATGGTCAATGTCTATACCTGAAGCTAAGAATAATTTAAGCAATCATAACACAACGGAGGAAGACATACAGAACTATATTGTTTCCACAATAAGAAGGTTTAAACCTTTGGTTGTTATCGGACAAGACCCTATTAATGGAGAATACGGTCATGGACAACATATGTATTTTGCTTATTGCTTGGGAAAGTACATAAGTAATTCTACAAATCCCGTCATTGACCCCGAAAGTACTCGAAAATATGGATTACATTCTGTTTCAAAGCTTTACTTGCATCTACATAAAAACAACCGTATTGTCCTTGATTTAGATATTCCGATGAAAGAATTGCACGGAAAAACTCCGTTTGAAAAATCTCAAGAAGGTTTTTCAAAACATCGGTCACAATATGTAGCGTTTTTTCCTAAATTTTTGTACGGAACAATCCGTCATCCTATAACCCAAGCAAGACAAATCAAGGATAATTCTCCATGCGAATGGGGTTTAGCCTATACAACAGTTGGTCCTGACCTGATTTGTTGTGATATGTTCGAAAATTTAGACCAAACCGATTAGGTTGTAACAAAAGCCGCTCCACCACAGATTTTTATTGTAATCGAATACAATATATGTTACAATTACAAAAGCATAGGAGACGTTATGAATGACACATAACATAGTTTTCAACAGTACGGACCATCCTGACGGAGAGATGATAAATCTGGCTTGCGGATACATATCTCTCAATGAGATTAATTTCATAAACGAAAAAATTACCGTTAATGTTGAGTCGCGTACAGGAGAGGTAGCCTTTTATGATTCTGAAGGTAATAAGCTTCTGACCGCTATGGCAAAGACTCCGCAGTCGGGCGACGAAAAGTTTTCGGAAATCAAGTGCAGTGCCAAAGGAAATCAGATCAAACTAGGCTTTCCTCATTACAGCTATAAAGATAATTACCCGCATTGTGACGGTGAGCACGACCGTTGGACAAAAACTGTTTCAGGGTTCAGCTTTTTATGCTTTGATATTACAAACAACTGTATCGTTGAGTAGTTTTTGTTTATGCGTTCCTTGAAACTACCTTTACAGATATGATATTCACAATGAAATGGAGTGTTAGAGTATGATTTTTGAAAGAATTATTGCTTTTTTTACAGCGCTTATCACATTTTTTGCAGGCGTTTTCGGTATGACGGAATGTATTGAAAAACCTGAAAATTTTCGCGTCACAACATACATCAGGGCAGACTACGTTCAGTCTCCCGACAGCCTTTATTTGGAGGATTTCGATATTATTACCGATGTCATTCTGTTTGAATGTGCATCATTTGACAATGAAGGTAATGTGATTTTGCAAAAAGAAAAGCTGGAAACAGCTTTAACAAACATCCGTAACGCAATCGGCGAAAGAGACGTTAAGCTTACTCTGAATCTGCTCGGTCCGTCGTGGTATTCGGATTCTGATGTTTGGGAGGAGCAGATGGAAGCCCAGAGTGATGAGCACAACAAGGCTTTCACGAGCGGTGTTCTTGAAGATAATATCATTGCCGTGCTTGACAAATACGACTTCGACGGTGTGCATTTCGACTATGAATACCCGCTTTCCAACAAGGCATGGCGCTATTACAACAAATTTTTAGTTTCTCTCGGCAAAAAGCTTGGTGATTATACTCTCGGCGTTGCGTGTAACGACTGGAACATCAAGTTTTCCGCAAAAGCATTACACGAAATTGACACTTTTGAAATTATGCTTTACGATATGAACGATGAAAACGGCAGACATTCCACTTGCGAGGATATGATTAAGCTTGTGCGTAAGGTCGGTTTTTACGGTGTCCCGCTTGATAAGGTGAACATCGGCTTGCCGTTCTACTCCCGCCCGACGGATATGTCAGGATATTGGTACGGATATAACGGATGCTACGGAAGCATTGATGAAAACGGCTGGTATCATTGTGAAAGCACGGGTAAGGATTTCTGGTTCAACACTCCCGATGTTATCGCAGAGAAGACCGAATATGCAATCAACAACGGCTACGGCGGCGTTATGATATGGCATTACAACTGCGATTTACCGTCAAGCCACGAGGATTCGCTCCTTCGTGCAATTGGTGAGACGGTTGGTAAATAACAGCAAAAAAATTACAGCATCAACGTGATGCTGTAATTTTTTGTTCTATAAATCAATACCTGTTCGCTACAATAAATGTCATTCTTTCCTGAATTGTAGCACCGCCGTGTCCCGTGCCGTAACCGCCGTGGTCGGATGTTATGATGATCAGCCAATCCTCTGTTTCAAACGTATCTCTGTTTTTGATTGTGCGGATTGTGTCAAAAGCAAACTTTTCACAATGCTCAAAGCCGGCTTTGTAATAAGGATTGTTGAACGAGAAGCCGAGGTTATGTCCGTTACTGTCCGTATTCTCATAAATTGCGATTGTAAAATCGGGACAAGACTCTTTTTTCAGCTCCTTTGCCGCCTTGATCATACTGCCTTCGTTACCCGTGGTCTTGATAAAAGACACGTCAAGTCCGTTATCCTCACAGTATTTCTTCTCGTTGATGTAGGTTGAATCCTTCTTCGAAAAATGTCCGTTCCATTTTGTGATAAAGGATGCAGAATCGATTGTGCCGTCCTCAACCAGCTCTGTCATAATGGTCTTGTATTCAAGGCTTTTAGGCTGACCGTTACCGTATACACCGTTTTTGTCCGCCCATACACCCGTAAGCACCGAGCACCAGCCGGGAGCGGTGGATGTATCCTGCGTGTTCTCACCGTCGGGGAAGTTCACACCGCCGCAGTATGCGAGGTTAATTGACGCACCGTCATTGAGTAATGCAGTAATACCGCTGAAATCTCCTCCGGCAAGGGAGACTACATCCGCACGGCATCCGTCATAGCCGATAACGATTGCCTTCTTTTTCGTCTTACCTTCGGGCAAATCGGATTTGTAGTGATCAACGAGCATATTGTGGATTTCAGTCTGCGGAATTGCAGTTTCGATAGTATTTTCGTAACCGACACTCTCGACGCGCTTGATATAAGCCTCCTGAGTGTCTTTTGCATCATTCATATAAAGACCAAAAAGTGCAGGAATCAAAAGAATGATGCTCATAAGCATTGATAAAAATGTCATAACAGCCGCTCCTTTATCTGATATTAGCTTTATAATACCATTTCACAGCTTTTTAGTCAATCATAAGCTTTTCTGATAGGATGTATTTACTCTATTAAAGCCCGATCACCAATCCAGAGAAAGATAGTACGGGCCTTCGGCAAAGGAGTCGATTGCGTATGACGCAATGTATCTCACTCTTCGGGTTTTATCGTTATAGGCGAATATCAAAAACCAATAGTACTCATTCTCCCAATCTTCATATTCCTGAGTATCTGCGTAATAGAGACATACCCAATCTCCTTTTTCTTCTGTATGTAAGGCAGGCTTTTGTATCTCTTCCTTTGCTTTTATATATTCTTCCTCAGGCAAAACCCATTCCGCGACAAGGTCAAAATCGGGATCCAGGACAAAGGTATGCTTATAGTAATATTTCGTCGTGAGAGGAACACCTAAATCAAACTCCCTGCCGGGGGCATCAAGCGCCGATTGCGGCACCTCATCGGGAAATACAGCATCAATTTCCGCTCCGTAATCCTCCTGAATCCACGAATCGAGAACAAGATAATCCTCAATATCATAAGTAAGCGAGTACCCGAAAAACAGCATTCCTCCAAGAGATGCTAAAAACGAGAATATACTCAAAGGCACAAAAGCTACAAGTAAAATACTGCAGATTATCTTTTTCACCTTTTGCCGTTTCTTTCGATGCTCTTCTTTCCTGTTGAGCCAAACAAGAGTCAACGATAAAAACAGTATTACAATAACTCCGCAGTTTCCGAACAAAAATCCTCGGATAAAATCATCGTCAAAATTAAGATGTATAAATGCAATTTTTTGAATCACTACGTACGCTATCATTGCGAGGACGGAAAGTACCGACATAAAAATCCCGACCCCGAAAGCGGTTTTACGGAGTGTTTCCGAAGCAAACCTCGGCTTCATATCCTCCTGCGGAACCTCATTTTCTATGATCGTTTCCGAAAGAGATTCGCATATTGTTTCAAGGGTTATATCTTCATCTGATGATATACTTTTCAGCTTTTCAACAACTTCCGTGTCGTGTCTGATATTCTGTTCGGTCTGTTCGATAAAAGCTTCGATAATCTTTTTTGCAGCGTCTTTGTCTTCAGCAATACTCTTTATTTCCGGTATAGAAAAGCCTGCCTTACGAAGCAGAGCAATGTTGTTAAGTCTGCTGACATCCTCCGCGGAAAAGTCAATACTCTTCCTTCCGCTGTATGATTCCTCAATGTTAGGAAGTACCAATCCTTCATCAATATAAAGTCTTATTGCACGGTCGGTAAGACCTGTTTTTTCGATAACCTCTTTAATTTTCAGAAAAATCACCCTCTTTCACCCTTATAATAACATTTTACCTAAGGTGAAAGTCAATAACAACGGTGAAAAATTTTTATAATTCCGAAGTTTTCTGCAGAGCTGATATGAATATTGCTTTTAAAACAGATTAATTTCAATAATACTAACACAAAAATCCCCTTGGATTGCTCCAAGGGGATTGATTGTTTATTCAGAATGAGTCAGCACTCAAGCCTATTTCATCTCAGCGATTGCTGCCTGTGTCGAGAGGAAGAAATATAGAAAATCAAAGCTTTCAGGTTGAAATTTATTCTGTTTACATATATAATGTTTTTGATATTTATTTTCGGGGTATGTTTGTTTGAGTAAAAAGAGTTTATCAAAAAAGGATGTTTTTGTTTTTATATTGATGGGCTGTACCGCGGTACTGATAACCGTTGCGGGAATTAATTTCAACCAGAGCTTTCTGCGTATTCTTCCTCTGTATAATTCGCTTATCATTGCAACACTCCAATCGCGCGTAAACCGTTACAGCAATCTGCTCGGCAGTGTCAATTCCCTGCTTTATGCCGCGGTTTATGCTTATTATCATCTTTATGCTTCGGCTTTTTCGGCGCTTTTGTTCTCGTTCCCAATGCAGCTTATCACCTTCATCCGTTGGAATAAAAACAAGTGGCAGCATTCCACAAAGCTGAGAAAAATGACTTGGAAGCAGAGACTTCTGTCGCTTGTCGGCTATGCCGTCGTGCTTGTTGCAATGTGGATAGTGCTCCCGCTCATCGGCTCGGAATACGTTTTCCTCGACAGCGCCACTACCCTGCTCGGTATTGTTGTACTTTTCCTTACGATGTTCGCTTTTGTCGAATACACCTTCTGTATGATCGTCAACGGTATTATCAGCATCGCACTTTATGTAACAATGATTCCGAAAGAACCGGAAACGATGACATTTCTGATTTTTTCGGTTTATTCGTTTATTTGCATTTGCTTTGCATTTTTCGAGGCAAAGAAACTTTACAGTAAACAACAAAATGAAAATAAAACAGCTTTGGAGGTTTAAAATATGAACGGAATGACAAGACGTGAAAGACAGGTTACCGATATGCAGGAAATTATAAAAATCCTGGACAATTCAAAGGTACTCCACCTCGGAATGATTGACGGTGACGAGCCATACGTTGTACCGATGAATTACGGCTACACGCTCGACGGAGATAAGCTTACCCTCTGGCTCCACGGCGCGCGTCAGGGCAGAAAAATTGATGCTATGCGTGCTAATCCAAAGGTTTTCTTCGAAATGGAATACGGTATCGAGCCTTTTGAGGGCGAGGTTGCCTGCAAATACGGCATTACATACTCTTCGATTATGGGAAGAGGCACGGCGCACATTATTGAGGATATTGAAGAGAAAAAGTCTGCCCTTAAATATCTTATGAAAACACAGACGGGCAAGGATTTCGACTTTGAGGATAAGATGGCATCAGTTGTCGGGGTTATCCGTATCGACGTGCTTGAGTATACCGCAAAGTGCCGTCCCCTGCCGAAGAAATAAGGTGAGAAAATGAATATATTTTCAAAGGTTCTGCTCGGAGCGGTCGGCGGTATTGCAGGATATCTGACCGTAACGGCAGGCGCATATCTGCCTTTTGTAATAAAAGACGCGAAGAAAGGCTACCGTGACGACTGCGACTATCTGCTTGTGCTAGGCGGTCTCGTAATCGGTGAGGAAACGCCGAGCGAGCATCTGCTTGAAAGAATCCGTGCGGCAGCGGAATATCTTAAAGAAAATACATCCTGCTTTGTTGTGCCCTGCGGTGGCTGCTTCCGCGACGGACAGAAAAAGAGCGAGGCACTCATCATCAAGGAGCATCTAGTTGAGCTCAGAATTGATGAAGAAAGATTTATTCTAGAGGATAAATCGACAACCACATTCGAAAATTTCGAAAATGCATTTGAGATAATAAAGGCTCATTCGGGCAGAAATCCGAACGAGCTGAAGGTTGCTTTTCTGTCTTCCGACTATCACCTTCACCGCGCAGGAATAATCGCAAAACGGTGCGGTTTCGAAAAAATAGGCAAGGTTAGCAGTCCGAATAAAAGCGATATTATTAAGAATTACACGCGAGAATATTTTGTGGCGTATGAGCTGTTGAAGAAGGATAGGAAGTAATTAAATGTTTTATGTTCTTTCGGGTATATTGAGCTTTTTTGTTGCGGCATTTATCGGGGCTGTGATTATAGGTCTGATTGCCGTTGTGAGCATATACATAACCCGTGACGCGCGTAAATACAAAATGAACGCCCGTTTCTGGATTGCGGTCGTTATTCTGCTTCAGTTTATAGGGTTGTGTCTTTATTGGCACGCAAGAAAAAGGCTGTGCGATAAGCGTTGTCCCGTCTGCGGCGCAGGAATACCGCAAGGTAATGAAAACTGTATTCTGTGCGGAGTCACGCTTCAATCCGTACGACCGATTAAAAACTCCGTCGGACGGTTTCTTGTCGGAATAGGTGCATCCTATCAGGTGTTTCTGATTTTTATGTATATCCTGATTTCGATATCGGAGTTATTTATTTGAGGAGGTACCTTAATGGGCGCGATGCTTGTAGGTATGGCTACCGCCATCCCCGCAATGATTCTGCTGATTTTCTTCACCATAGTGCAGGCGTGTGTAATCTCATATTGCGCTTACAAAAATAATATGAGTGTCAAATGGTGGCTTCTTGCATCTTTTATGCTCAATTCATGGGTGATTTTGCCTTTTGTTTTTGCTGTAACAAAAACAAAAACTCAGAAATGCAAGTCCTGCGGCACAAGGGTAGAATACAAAACGCAGTTTTGTCCCTCGTGCGGTGAGCGAATCAAGGTTTTTGATGACGAGGGCTTTATCAGAAAGATTCTGATTGCACTTGTGGTTGTTTTTTTCTGTATTTTGACTGTAGAGATGATTTATCTGACTTTTACGGCATAAAATATCTGTCGGCAGAAAAAAATTGGCTTTAAATCGACACTTTGCGTATTATTGTTCATTGACAGACAAAAGAATAATTGATAAAATAAAGTATAAATTTTTTGAGGTGATAATTGTGAAAGTTATGAAAAAGGTTTTCGCAGTATTTATGGCACTCTGTATGTGCCTTGTTCCGCTTGCTGTAAGCGCAAGTGCCGCAGGCAGAAAGCCCGCGCTCCGCACATCCGCAGGTATTCAGGCTCTCCGTGACGAATTTGACCACGATGTAGCTCCGAAGGCAGGCGGTCATGCTCTTGACTATGCTTACTACTCACCCGTCGGCAAAAACGATGATACGAAATATCCGCTCGTTATCTTCCTTCACGGTATCGGCCACGCTGACTATGAGGGCGCACAGCTTGATGACAGTGACTTCCCCTACTGGGCATCATCCGAGCTTCAGGGACGCTTTGACGAAGGCGGTGCATTCATCCTTCTCCCCCGTGCTCCCGAGGATAAGCTCATCTATTGGGGTGAAACACTTATCGAGCCTCTCCGCGCTGTAATTGATGACGTTATTGCAAAGCACGGCGACAACATCGACACGTCAAAAATCTTCATCGGCGGCAGCTCTGCAGGCGGTGAAATGACATGGAATATGATCGTTGCCTTCCCCGAGTACTTTGCAGGCGCATTCCCGATTGCTTCAACGGGTACAGTATCAGAAAAAGACGTTCTCTACTGCTCCGATGTTGCAATCTGGATGATTTCAAGTAAGAAGGACCCCGTTGTCAACTATACTACAATCACAACTCCGCTCTGGAACAAGGTTGTAAAGTACAACGCTCATCCCGAAAATTGCAGACTTTCAAGCTTTGAGAGCGTTGTTGAGCCTGCAGGAGCCTCTGCAAGCGACAACCACCACATGGCAAAGGTTGTTACTTATGACTTCCATATGCTCGACGGCAGTACATACCCGAACGTTACGACAAAGAACGGTAACGGACAGACAGTTTCTCTCGTCAGCCCGAACGGAATGATCAAATGGATGAATTCACTTTCATCTGACTTTGACGGCGGTGCTTCTGACGGTTCAGGAAACATTAAGGTTTCGATTTTCGATACACTTTTTGCTTTCATCCGTAATTTCGGCCTGAAGATTGTCAACATCTTCCAGAGAATTCTCGGCTTATAATAATTAATAGTAATTTATGGCATCTTTCACAAGAAGGATGCCATTTTTTTGTATACCAATTTTTGTTGTTTTGCGATATAATATGAATACAAATCATCGCGGAGGTGCTTTCAATGAGCTGGCTGTCCTTTACAAGATTACTTATGGCAATTCTGATGATGCCTTATTATCTTTTTAATTATGCTTTCAATCAATACGCCTACCCTGCTTACAGCAGAGAGGGTGCATATCTGTTCTGCTACTTTGTCGGCAACGAAATAAGCGAGCAGACGCTGCATTTTGCCGTCAGCACGGACGGATATAACTTTAAGGCACTTAACAATAACGAAGCGGTCATCACGCAGACTCTCGGCACAAAATGCGTGCGCGACCCCTACATTTTAAAAGGTGTTGACGAAAACGGCAAGGACTGTTATTTCATTATCGCAACGGATATGGATGCAGGTCTCGGCTGGCTTTCGAATCACAGCCTTATCACGTGGAAATCCTACGACCTTGTCAACTGGATTGACGAGACGGTTATTGACATCCGTCAGTTTGAGGGCTTTGAAACCACAAACAGAGCGTGGGCTCCTCAGGCTATCTGGGATGCGGATAAGGGTATGTATATGGTCTATTGGGCAAACTCTACCGAAGAAAATGACTGTGCAGGGCACTACTACGCTTATACAAAGGATTTCAAGACCTTTGAGACAAAGCCCGAGGTTCTCTTCGGCAGGTGGAACGAATACGTTCCCGAGCGTGACGAGGTGATGAACATCCAGTGCATCGACGGCGATATTATTTACAACGAGGATGACGGATATTATTATCTTTATTTCAAGGAGGATCTGACACAGAAAATCGCCTATGTCCGTTCAAAAAATCTGACAGGTCCGTATAACACTGATTATACAATCTGCTCGCTGAATTGGTTCGGCGTTGAGGGCAGCTCGATGTACCGCATCACAGGCAGTGATGCGTGGATTATGATTATGGACGAATACGGCAACGGAACGTTTTTTACGCAGATGACGAGAGATTTCGAGAATTTCCGCCAGGTTCAGCGTTCAACAATGGGTATTGACCACCTCAAGCCACGCCACGGCTCGGTCGTACCGATTTCGGAGGAAGAATACAAGAGAATGGTCGAGCATTACGGCGTTGAGGAATAAGGCAGATTAATTTTAATTTGAAAGCGAGATGGAATTATGAACAATGAAGTTAAGCTTGTTATTGAGAAATTCAAAGAGGTAAAAGATATATTAAAAGAAATTGCCGACAAAGATAAAGCAATAGAATATCTTGTTAATGAAACAAAATTAACAAAAGAAGAATGTTCTACTGCATATGATATTATTATGAAAATTGAAGATTAATTTTCAATTTATCAAACAAGCTAAAAATCTATTTGTAGGGTTCGGCGCTCGCCGACGAACCGAAAATCACATTGAAATTCTTGCATTTAGATAAGATTATTGTGTTTTGCAGTCTACTAAAGTATACCGAAAACGTGCTAAATAACAAAACTCAAAAATTTTATGTCACAAATCGCTTTTCGGCTGACTACTAAATGAAGACACAGAATAATGATGTAGTTTTTGTGATTTAATCAGCCCGAAACAACTATAAAAAGCAAAGGAGAATTCGTTATGAAAAAAGTATTCAAATCTGCTTTGGCAGTTTTGTTAGTCATCATTCTCGGAGGGTGCACAACCACCGTCGACCAAAAAGATACTATTGATTATAAATCCGCATTGGAGAGTGTTTTATTCTCGGAAGAATATATGCCGAGCGTGAACGAAGTTGAAGGCAATGATAATTACACATTAAAAACTTATAAAAACAAAAGGCTTTTCGGCGGAACGGGAATTACTTTAACCGAACAGCTTTCTGCAGAAGAATATGAAAAGAAGCTTGATGAAATCAATAATACTTATTCGTTTTTGGAAGAACCGCAACTGACAGATTATGATGAGGAGCATTACACAATCCCTCAGGCAGAATTTGAAATTAAAGGCTATAAATTCAGAGTTCTGTCCGACGGTACTTATCCTAAATATTTCGGTATGATAGCCGTGTCTGACGAGGAGCACAGAATAATTTATTTTGCTTGTGACTGTCAGGACCTTGACTACATTGAGGATATGGAAGACTTTATTAAAGAAAACTATCCACGTTGGTACAAATGATAAATAAAATCACCCGTAAAAGACGCAAATCTTTTACGGGTGATTAATTTTTTCTTAATTATTCTGCAATGCTCTCAATATACTTTGCCATTTCGCCGACGGTTTTGTTGTTTACAAAATCGTTCGCTTTAAGCTCGACACCAAATTCACTTTTGATATCGTTTACCATACACATTGTGTCAAACGAGCTCATGCCGAGATCAAGCTTAAAACTGTCTTCAGCCTTGATTTCGTCAGCTTCAACGTATTCTTCAAGGATTTGAACAAGTCTTTCGAATGTCTGCATTCGGGTTTACCGTTCCTTTCCGCATCTGTCAATGCAATTTTTTCGAGTATTTCACCGACGGTAATGTCGGGGTTTTCCGCACCGATAACGAGTGTCTGTGCAATTTTGTTATAAAGTATTGTAAGATCATATTCCGCCTCGGGCTCCTGTCTGTATTCGAAGACAAAATCAAGACCCTCATCAACCGAACGGTGCTTGACCGTAACGTAGAGCGGAATCATCGTTGCGCCGTTGTTATACCAGATGCTTCTGACGGACTTTTCCATTTCCTCATCAATGCTCTTGATTTTCATAAGCGGCTGATAAGAAAGACCGAAGCTGTCATAGGTCGAGTCGAATTTTGCATCCTCGGGCATTGACTTGTGTCTTTCCTTGAGGGTTTCAAGGAAGGCAAGGCTCGAATGCTGATACATCTCGTTCTGCACTTCGGAAATCTTACTTACTGCCTCGCAGAAGGTTTCCTCCGGCTTGATGATGCTTCGCATCGGAAGGAAGTTGATACGAAGTCCGCCCGATTTTTTCTCGGCAAGAGTGCCGCGGCGGTTGATAATCATCTTGAAGGAAACGTCCTCCTGATTGTCATTGAAGCAGGAAAGTCCCGTTCTGACACCCATAGAAATGAGGGAGAAAACCGAGAGATTACGCTCGGCACAAAGAGCCATCAACTTTTTGCTGTCCTCCGCGGTCATACTGAAATGCAACGAATTTGCATCAGGAAGACCCGAATGGATATCCGCAAAGCGGTGTTCGGGGTGCTTTATCTGCTGCTCCTTGAGCCTGTTTTCAATCATATAATCCGTAAAAATCGGCTCGGTTGACTTTGCAAGCGAATCGAACCAATACTGCTTGTCCGCCGAATGCTGTTCGGAGCCGATATAATTGAGCTCTGCCTCAAGTGCGGGAATATACGGGCGCATCGGCTTCGGGTACGGTGTTCCCTGCGTTTTATGAAGATACAACTCAATGATATCGTTGATAAAAATCTTGAGCGCATAGGCATCCATTGCAAGGTGCTGGATGCGCATAAACAATCCCTTATACCCTTCGGCAAAATGAACGATAGCAATTCTGTGAAGCTCACAGTTGAACATCGGGATATTCGTGCGCGAAAAAGCAGTAAGCTTTTCCTCCGCCTCGTCAACTGTCATATCGCTATAATCCCATTCTTCGACCTTGAGCGAGCTATGCTCGGTTACGTATTGCAGAAGCTGAAGCTTTTTACCCATTACAAAGCGCAGACGCATTGTATCGCAACGGTCAACAGCCTCGTAAATAGCCTCTTTCATAATTCTGACATTGAGCTCGCCCTTCCAATAGTAGCCACAGCCGATATTGTTGACGGGATAGCCCGAGCCGTATTTCAGAGACATAAGGTACATCATCTGCTGGGAGCCGGAAATGGGATATGCCTGTACTTTTTCGCCGTTCGGCAAAACCTTTTCAACCATTATTTCTCATCCTCCGTATAATGGAACTGTGTCCTCTTTATTTTACCCGTTGAAGTTCTTTCAAAGGGCTTTTCTCTTAAACGGAAAAGGTGAATCTGCCTGTCCGTATTGAGCTGTGAATTGACTCTGTCGATAATCTTAACGACCTCGTCCTCTATATTTTCAATATTAAGCGTTGCGGCAAGCTGTTCGTCAGGGAAAATCTCGGCAATAATGCTGTCCTTTTCGCCGTAGACGATAACCTCCTTGATAATGCCGTCATCAACAAATTTATTTTCAATCTCTTCGGGAGAAATATTTTCGCCGTTTGAAAGAATAATCAGATTTTTCTTTCTGCCTACGAGGTAGACGTGGTTATTCTCGATATAACCGAGGTCGCCTGTATGAAGGTATCCGTCCTCTGTAAAAGCCTCTGCCGTGCGCTCAGGCTTCTTATAGTAGCCGAGCATAACCGACGGGCCCTTGACCTGAATTTCGCCGTCAACAACTCTTACGTCGTCAACGCCGTGAAGAACGCCGTTGGAATACTTGTTATCCGCAGAGAAATCTGACGTTGTGATACGCGGACTGCATTCGCTCATTCCGTAGCCCTGACGTGCGGTAATACCGTACTTTTTGAATTCGTCAATCAAAGCACCGCTGAGGAAGGCACTGCCCGCAATAAGTCTTGTAAGCCTTCTGCCGACAATTCTATCCGCCGCCTCTCGCGGTGAAAGCTCGGGATTTCGTCTCTCGGCAATTTTTATTTTAGTTAAAATCGACTTGCAGATAAGCGGTACAACTCTCGCAACTGTCGGCTCAAAGGCAACAAAATTCTTATAAAGATTGAGCAGAGAGCCGTTGAGGCAGACCGTACTGCCGTCGTAAAGATTTTTAAGCACGTCGCACGCATAGCAGAAAACGTGGTGCATCGGAAGAAGAGACAGATTAACGTCATCGTCCCTTGACTTGTATGTATCGTAGCACGAATTTGAAGCAAGGTTTGAGTTAGAAAGCATAACGCCCTTTCTTTCCCCTGTTGTGCCCGACGTGTAAATGATAAGTGCGCAGGAATGAGGGTCAATCTCAACATCTGAAAGCTGTGAATATTCGGAATCGGAAGAATACTTTTTGAACACATCGTCAAACCAGCGCCAATCGCCGAGGGAGACAATCTGCCTTATACCGTTGTAACGCTCGCTTATCTGCTGTGCCTTTTCGCTGAATTCCTCTTCGCAGAAAAGCATTTCGATATCGGCATCGTCAAAAAGATTACAAGCTTCGTCCACACTGATATCGGGAGCAAACGGAACAACAACGTTACCGCTGCAGATCATACCCGTAAGACAGGCAACGTACTCATAATTCGTGTTGCCGATGAAAGCAATATGCATCTTTCTGCTTTCAATGTTTTTAATATATCTGCTGACAGCGTAGCAGTCTTCTTTAAACTCGTTAAAGCTCTTGGCGGTCATCTCACCGTCGCGGAAGAAACGGCAGAAATCCTTGTCGCCGTATTTTTCAGCAGCGTAATCCACCATTGTTTTAATTGTCGAAAGCTGATTGCTCATAGAAAAATCCCCATTCGCACAGTTTCCCGTTTAATCATATTAACGTGTAGATTTTAAGATAAACTGAAGAAAAAGTCAAGACAAAAACCGACAATGTGTTGCACATTGTCGGTCAGAATTTATTTATTCGCTTGTTTTTTCGTACTTTTCGGCCTGCAGACGGAACATATAAGCATATTTTCCGTCCTTTTTCATCAGCTCATCGTGGCTTCCCGATTCAATTATTCTGCCGTTTTCAAGCATCAGAATTCTGTCAGCATGACGTGTGGTAGAAAGTCTGTGAGAAATAAAGACAACTGTTCTGTCGTCACACTCACGGCTGATAGCCTTGTTCAGCTCATACTCCGAAACGGGGTCAAGATTTGCCGAAGGCTCGTCGAGAATAATGTACGGACAATCCTTATAAAAGGCTCTTGCGATTGCAATCTTCTGCTGTTCGCCGCCCGAAAGCATAAGCCCGTCATCATCAAATTCACGAAGAAGAACCGTATTCACTCCGTTGGGCAGCTCCTTTGTAAAGCCTGCCTTGCGAAGAGCATCAAGGACTCTCTGCTCATCAAAATCCTTTTCGAGTGCAACATTTTCGCCGACGGTTGCACCGAAAATCTGAAAGTCCTGAAAGACCGCTGAAAATCTTGCACGGTGAGATTCAACCGTCACGTCGCGGATATCCGTACCGCCGATTTCAATCGAGCCGTCCGTTACGTCGTAGAGCCGCAGAAGCAGATTGGTGAGAGTTGTTTTGCCCGCACCGTTGTAGCCGACGAGAGCAATTTTTTCGCACGGCTCAATTTCAAACGAAATTCCGTTCAGCGCATCCTCGTCACTGCCAGTATAGGAAAATGAAATGTTTTTAACCGTGATTTTCTCGGGCTTACCGCTCTGCGCCGCCGTTTTACCGTCAAGCACTCTTGATTGTTCTGCCATAAACACACGGTATTTTTCAATCATACCCGAGCGTTCCGTGAACTGACGTACACCGTAAACCGTGAGGTAGAGCACGCCGCCGCCAATCTGCACCGCGCCGTTGAAGGTTGCAACAAAATCACCTGCGGTCATATCGCCCGTGACAAGAGTTCTGTAACCGATGTAAAGCGTGAGTGCAAGCATAAAGCCGATAACCTGAACCGAGGTCTCCTGCACGAAGAAGATTTTGTCAATCTTTTTGACGTATTTATCCTGCGTACTGACAATATCATCCGCGCTCTCACTGAAGCGTCTGTCAAGCAGACCGAAAAGTCCGCCCGTGCGAATTTCGCCCGCATAATCCCTAAGGTAGAAAAGACGCGAGAAGTAGTCGCCCTTACGGTGCTTTTCCGTAATTTCCGTACGGCGTTTATTCATAAGATTGCCCGTATATCTGCCGACAGGAATAAAAATTGCAACCGAGGTCAGCACAATCAGCAGGCAGACAGGGTCAATCGTCAGCAAAACTGCACTGATAGTGAGGAAAGAAATAATCTCTCCTACGTAATATTTTACATTCTGAAGAATGTATTTGATGTTGTCGGAGGACATTTCGACAGCGAGGATAAAGTCGCTGTAATAGCCGGGGTCGTCATACTTTGAAAGGTCGAGCTGTGCCGCCTTTTTATAAAGAGTAGACTGTATACCCAGGTCGAGCTTTTCGCGCTCTCTGTGAACAAAAAGCTCGAAGAATATCGAATTTCCGACCTCGCTGACAACAAGAATAAGCAGGATTGCCGCTATTCCTATAACAACGTTTTTAACGTCACCGCCGTTAGTCACCTCGTCGATTATGTACTTGAGTCCGATAACCGAAATCAGCTTTCCCGGAAGTGTTTTGAGTATATGCTCGGCAATTTCGCCGACAACAAGAGCCGGAGAAATCTTAAACATCAGCTTGAGCATATAAAAAATGTTTGATACCATCGAGTGCTTTGTCTTGTTATTATTCTTTTTCATCAGTCATCCACACTCCCCTCTTGTGATTTGTAGCTTGAAGCCTGGAGTGTGAACATCTCCGAATAAATACCTCCGCTTTGCATAAGCTCTTCGTGAGTTCCGCTTTCTGCTACCGTTCCGCCGTCAAAGACGTAGATTTTATCCGAGAGCACCGCACTCGAAAGTCTGTGAGAGATATAGATAACCGTTTTATCCTGCGTTGCGGAAATAAGACTTTCATACATTTTGTATTCCGCAATCGGGTCAAGCGCACTCGACGGCTCGTCAAGCACGGCAAGGTCAAAGGCGCGAGCAAACATTCTTGCCGCCGCAACCTTCTGCTGTTCACCGCCCGAAAGTCCCGTGCCCTTTTCGTCAAACTCACGGGTAAGAACTGTCTGCGCCTTCTGAGGAAGTGCGT
>JAFQIY010000074.1 GCA_017415165.1 Oscillospiraceae bacterium
TTTGTATACAAATGGTATTTGACTTTTATGTTGAAATATTTTATAATGGACAGGAATATGAGACTTTATGTCAAAAATTTTGAGGAGTGAATAAAATGCATTTTTCCGATTTCGGTGTTTTCCTCGGCGACTTTACCTTGCGTGAAATCAACTTTCATACCAAGAATCCGATGAGAGCACAGCGCAGAACCCTGAAAAAAATTCTCAGTAAAAGCAAAAACTGCGAGTACGGCAAGAAATTAAACTTCAAGGATATCCATTCTATTGAAGAGTTCCGCGCCAAGGTTCCTCTTACAACATACGCAGACTATGAAGGCTACGTTGACCGTATGATTCACAATAAAGAAAAGAATCTTATGTATACGGGTATGAACGTGCGTTACTGCTCATCATCAGGCAGTGTCGGCAAGCCGAAGATTCTTCCGAAGTCAATTATCGACCTCTGGCACATGCAGTGTATCGGCTTCTCCGCTTCCGTCGCAACAGCATACCACTACCTCAAGGACGTTAAGGGCGTAAGAATGCCCGCACAGAAGGGTCCGCTTGTGCTCATCCTTACAGGTCACAAGCTCGAGGACGGCAAGCAGTGCAACGGTGCAGGACAGGTTCCCCTCCTCTACCTCAAGCCGCTTCTCAGCACTTTCTCAACGTCACCCGTTTCTCTTCTTATCCCCGAGCACGAAGAGCTGCTTGATACATCATATCTCCAGCTCAGATTCGCTCTTGAAGAGAGAAACGTTTCCTACCTTGAGTCTATCGTTGTAACTCTTCTTACAACAATGTTTGACTACCTCGAGGAAAATTGGGAGATGCTTTGTGACGATATCGAAAAGGGTATCATCAATCCGAACATAAAAATCACTCCCGAGCTTCGCAAGGAGTATGAAAAGAAATTCAAGCCCAATCCGAAGCGTGCCGCAGAGCTCCGCAAGGAATTTGAGAAGGGCTTTGACACACCCATCGCTCCGCGCATCTGGCCGAAGCTTACCTGGGCACACGGTATGGTCGGCTCTAACCTTAAGGTTTACGTTGAAAAGCTCCGTAAGTCAATCGGCGACCTTCCGCTTCACAATATGGGCTATGCCGCTGCTGAAGGCTTCTTCGCTATGCCCACAGAGCTTGACGTTCACGACGGCGTTCTTCTTCCGCACTGCATCTTCTTCGAGTTTATTCCCGTTGACGATGACGTTGAAGAGAATCCCGACGAGCAGCCGAAGACCCTTCTCATTGACGAGCTTGAGGTCGGCAAGAAGTACGAAATCGTTGTTACTAACTATTCCGGTCTTTACAGATACCGTATTGAGGACGTTGTTCAGGTTACAAAAATGTATAACAACACTCCGCGAATCGAGCTTCTTTACAGAAAGAACCTTGATATGAATGTTGCTAACGAAAAGACAACCACTCAGATGTGTGACTTTGTTGCCAAAAACACATCCAAGAGAATGGATAACGAATTTACAGGCTTCAGCTACTATCCCGACTTCTCAACAAAGCCGCCGCGCTATTGTATGCTCGTTGAGCCGAAGAATCCGATGACCGAGGATGACAGACAGAAAATGATCGACATCCTTGACGAGGAGTTCTCAGAAGTAAACGAAAAGTTCGCAAAATACAGACGTTGGGGTATGCTTAACAGACCCGAGGTGCTCGTTCTCAAGCCCAAGACATATTGGGATTACAGAGAATCTCTCCGCGCAAGAGGTGTTGTTCTTAACCAGATCAAGCCCGTAACCGTTATCAACAGCGAGGAAAGAAAGAACTTCTTCTTCTCACACGTTGAAACAGCCGAGTCTGCAACTCTTGACGAGTGGAAGGCATCACAGGAATAATATAGGAGTGTAAAAATTGAAACGCATTTCTAAAAAGGTTTTATCCTTTATTCTGAGCATTATACTTGTTTTAGGCTCATTCTCCTTCGCGGTACATACAGGTGCATCCGACGAGGGAAACGGAACAGATATTCCTCTTATCTATGTTGTGGGCACAGGTGTTCATCTTATCGCTGACAATCCTGACGGCACAACAAGAAAGATATTCCCCATCAGCCTTCCCGAAAACTTCATTATGGATACTGTTGAGGAGAATATCGATGTTTTTGCAAAAGCAGTTGTCACACAGCAGTGGGATGAGTTCTGCGACACGGTTTACAACATAATGTCTCCGCTTTACTCCGACCTTATGCTTGACGAAAACGGTAATCCCCGTGACAACAGCCGAATCGATATCACAAACAAGGTCAATCCCGCAAAGGTCAACGGCAAATACGGCACTCAGCAGTTTAAATTCGCTTATGACTGGCGCATTGACCCCTATGTAACCGCTGAAAAGCTTCACACTTATATTGAAGATGTTCTTGCAGCTACGGGTGAAAAAGAAGTTGCGCTTCTCGGCAGGTGCCTCGGCGACTGTATCACTGCGGCTTATATGGAAAAGTATGACGGACAGTATGTTGCTGACTACATTTCATACGCAAGTGCTGTAAACGGTGCTGAGTTTGCATCAAAAGCCTTCTGCGGTGAGCTTTATATTGACGCTGACGGTGTTGAGCGCTTTATCTATGACCTTGAGCTTTCGACAGACAGCAATCTTAACGAGCTTATTCAGGCTTTTGCAACCGTTCTTAACGAAACCTACGGTCTTGATTTCCTTGCCTGGTCAATAAACAATGTTTATCCGGACATTTATCTCAACATCGTTCCCCGTCTTCTCAGAGATACATACGGCAACTTCCCCGCATATTGGGCTATGGTTTCCGATGAGGATTATGAAAAGGCTAAGGAAACCGTATTCTACGGTGCAGATGCTGAAAAGTACGAAAACTTTATCGATATCATCGATAATTACCATTATAATGTTCAGGTTAAGCTCCCCGAGCTGTGGAAGGGCTTTGAGGCAGACGGCATTCATATGACGAATGTAACAAAGTACGGCTATCAGTCATTGCCCGTAACAGCAGACGCCGATGCTCTCGGTGAGGATTACTGTACGGTAAAAAAGGCTTCTCTCGGAGCTACAACCGCTACTATTGACACGGTCCTTTCTGACGATTACATTGCAAATGCAATTGCGAACGGTACTGACAGATACATCTCCCCCGACAAGCAGATTGATGCTTCAACCTGCGTATTGCCCGACACAACCTGGTTCGTGAAGAATCTCGACCATAAGACATTCCCCGATTCTCTCGACATTCTTTTCAATAAGATTATCAATGTTGAGAATTACAATGTCTTTATGGATGAGGAATATCCGCAGTATCTTGTTTACAATGATGCTGACGGCTCGATTGCTCCGATGATTCCGGACAATATGAACACAACAGACCGCTATAACGCAGATTTCTTTGAATCTCTGAAGAAGATTATGAAATTCCTCTTCAATCTTATTAAAGACGAGATATCAAACAAAATCAATCCTGCTCCTGTCGAATAAACAGAACCAAAAATTAATGAGCTGACACCGCGGTGTCAGCTCATTTTGTTTATTTATTGCTGTATGTTCTTTTGATTTTCTTTGTAGTCGTCTTCGGGAATTCTTCGTCGGTAAACTTAACTTTAGCAATTCTCTTGAAAACGGGAAGCTTCTGATTGATTTCGCTGACCTTATTGTTGATGATTTTCTCAACTCCATCAATCTCTGTATCAGGATAAATCTCAGCCACAATGCGGTCATCCTGGCCGTAAACAAGAACCTCTTTAATTTCGTCAGCGTTGTTCATAAGGATTGCTTCAAGCTCCTCGGGAACAACATTCTTGCCGTTTGAAAGAATGATAAGATTCTTCTTCCTGCCGTCGATGTAAAGAAGACCGTCTTCATCAAGGCTTCCGAGGTCGCCCGTCTTGAACCATTCGCCGTCAAAAGCAGCCTGTGTTGCCGAATCATTCTTATAGTAACCCATAAACACCGTGGGACCCTTAATCTGAACCTCACCGTCAACAATTCTTGCTTCAAGAGTCGGATGAATAGCACCTACGCTTTTGGGAGCAAAATGCTCGTTTCTTGTTGTTGAAACGATCGGTGAGCACTCTGTAATACCGTAGCCGTTGATAACCGTGATGCCGATATCTCTGAAGCCCTTGATGTATTTCTCGTCAATTGAGGAACCGCCCGTGATAAGCATTTCAAGATTGCCGCCAAACGCGTCAAATACCTGCTTGAAAGCCTTGCGGCGGATATCAATGCCGACCTTAAGAAGAGCGTTGCTGACCTTAATCATAGTCTTGAAAAGCTTTTCCTTACCGCCTGCGCGGACATTGCTCCAGATTTTATTATAAATAACAATGAGAAGCATCGGAACAACCGAAATATGCTTCGGCTGAGCGTATTTGATGTCATCAAATGCACGCTTAAGGCTGGTATTGATAAACACGGGCCAGCCGCGAAGCATCTGGCAAAGCACACAAGCCATAAAGCCGAAGGTATGATACAGCGGAAGAAGAGATACTGTACCCTCGGGTACGTAAAGATTCTTCGAGCTGATGATTGCGTCGGTCGCAAGACCCTTGTGATTGAGCATAACACCCTTCGGGTCAGAGGTTGTGCCTGACGTGAACACAATCGCACACATACGCTCTGCATCAATTACCGTATCTCTGAAGCTTGTATCGCCGTTTGCAAGAAGCTCCTTACCTTTTGCGATAAGCTCATCGTAGCTCTTGAAATTGATGCTTTCGATTTCACAGAACTCTGCGATATCGGAATATGTATCGGAATAAAGAAAAACATTCGTGTCGCTCTGTGTAAGCTGGAACTTAACGTCCTTTGCAACGTTTTCCTTATCAATCGGAACAATTACGTTGCCTGCGTTGACAACTGCAAAATATGAAACAATCCACTCATAGCTGTTCTCGCCCATAAGAGCAAAGTGAGTATTCTTATATCCGAGGCTGAGGAGATATGTTCCGAGAGCCTCAACGTCTGACGCGAACTGCTTGAACGATTTTACAATTTCAGTATTCTTTTCTCTGTACCAGAAAGCCTTTTTATCGCCGTATTCCTTTGCGCAGAAATCGACCAATTCTTTAAGGTCTTTCGGTTCAGCAACATCATAATATGGATATTTTTTGTTCGCCATAACAACCTCCAAAGCAACACTTTTGAGCATAATGTCTCATTAAAACATTAAGAGAATTCTATCACATAATCCTTATCTTTGCAATAATTTAATAAAAATAGAATATTTACCAACAAATTGCATAAAAAAGCAGTGTCAAGGCACCGCTTTTTGTGTTTATTTGGAAATTAAATCTCTGATATCGTCCTCGGCTTTCATCAGGTCGTCGATAATCATACGCTGATATCTTGTGAACTTCTTATAGTCACAGGAGCGTGACCAGAGACTCATCGGAACGCCGACCTTGTTCATATGATACTTTGCAATCTGCGGATAAGCAAGAGCCTCAAGGAAGGATGCCAGGCAGATGAAATTCTGCACGGACTGTGCCTTCTTCTCATCCTTGTCAAAATTGTTGCAAAGCCATACATAAAGGTCAGGATGGAAGTTAGCCATAATTCCCGAGAAGCCTGCACAGCCCTTTTTGAGAGTATAAAGAAGAGTCTGTGAGTTTGCGTTATAAAGCTTGATTGTTGAGCCCTTGATCTGCTCAAGTCTTCTGTCAAGCTCATCGGGGTCGCAGCAGGTATCCTTAATGAAAGTAAATCTGCCCGTTGAGATACACCAATCAATAATTTTCTCTGTAAGAAGTCTCTTGTAGGGATAGGGACATTCGTAGATACCGATTGCGATATCCTCGGGAAGCTGTGAAAGAAGCTTCTGCGCATTTGCAATCCACACGTCATCGCCGTCATTGTGAAGGTCGAGGCGGTTGCTGACCCATACGATAGCATCAACACCTGTTTCCGCAATAGCCGTAAGCTCACGTACCTGAGCGTCCGGGTCGTCGGAATTGTGTCCCGATGCGACAACGGAAACGTCCTTACCGCTTGCCTTGACAGTCTCAACAACAGTTCTTGCAATCTTCACCTTTTCCTCAAGTGAAAGGTAGACCATTTCGCTTGACTGACAAACGGCGAAAATACCCGTACAGCCCTGCTCGATGTACCAGTTCGTAATGTTTTTGACAGCCTCGTAGTCAACAGTATTGTCATCGTGATACGGAGTTATCATCGTCGGAAACGTACCAAAATTAATGTCCTTCATTTTAAATGCCCCTTTATATTTTATAATAATCTTTATACCATTCAACGAAGCGGGAAAGACCCTCTTCGATAGATGTTGACGGTTTGAAGCCGAATTTCTCGATAAGCGGAGTAACGTCGGCATAGGTCTGATAAACGTCGCCCGGCTGCATCGGAAGGTACTCTTTTTCCGCTGTTTTGCCGAGTGCCTTTTCAAGCGTTTCGATGAAATACATCAGCTTTTCGGGTGAATTGTTGCCGATGTTGTATACCGTTGCTCTGTCCCCGTTTTCGTCGGCCTCGGGCGGATTGCAAAGCATATTTTCAATACCCTTGACAATATCATCGACATAAGTAAAATCGCGGTACATATCGCCGTTATTGAAAATTTTGATTTTCTCACCGTTCATAATCTTATTCGTAAAGCCGAAGTAAGCCATATCCGGTCTGCCGAACGGGCCGTAAACGGTGAAGAAGCGAAGTCCCGTTGCGGGAATACCGTAGAGATGGCTGTAAGTATACGCCATAAGCTCGTTGGATTTTTTCGTTGCCGCATAGAGCGAAATCGGCTTGCTTACATCGTCATCGGTCGAGAACGGAGTTTTCTGCTGATTGCCGTAAACCGAGCTGGATGAAGCATAAAGCAGATGCTCAACGGGGTTATGACGGCACGCTTCGAGAATGTTGAAGAAGCCGATAACGTTAGATTCAATATAAGCCTGCGGATTGTCGATTGAATATCTTACGCCTGCCTGTGCCGCAAGATTGACAACTATATCAAATTTATTTTCGGAAAAGAGCGCATCAATCGCCTGCTTGTCCGCAAGATTGCCCTTTATAAAAGTAAAATTCTCATATCCGTTGAGGATTTCAAGACGCGCATACTTGAGATTGACGTCGTAGTAATCGTTGATGTTATCAAAGCCGATAACCGTTACGCCCTGCTCAAGAAGCTTCTTGCTCAGATGAAAGCCGATAAAGCCCGCCGCACCCGTAACGAGAATTTTTTTAGAAATATCGAGAGATTTGTAAGAAGCCATAGCGATTCCTCCAATCCTTTTTATTATAGTACACGCACCCTTAAAAATCAAGAAAACCCGCAGAAATTTCTGCAGGTTTCGTTTTTAATTGAATAAAGAAATATACCAGTCCGGCTGTGAGCTGACAATAATGAGATATACGGCATAAATCAGTAGCAATACAATACCCTGCCAGCGGCAGAATTTCTTTGCAATTATCGTCGGAATAAAGGCAATTGCCGAGACGATAATGCTCACGGGGAAATCGAGGTAGATATTCTGCTGTGAAATCGGCAGATTTCCGCCGTAGATAAGTGAGCAAATTGGAAGGATAAGCACGATATCAATTACGTTTGCACCGATAACGTTGCCGACGGACATTGACGGCTCTTTTTTTATAATCGCAGAAACTGCCGTAACAAGCTCGGGCAATGAGGTTCCGATTGCAACCATCGTAACACCGATAATCGACTCCGAAACGCCCCAGCTTCTTGCGATATCCGAGCCGTAATCAACAAGAAGTCTTGAACCGATAACGATACCCGCTGCGCCGACAATAATCTCAAGTACGTTTCTTGTGATTGCTTTTTTATCAACCTGCGGAGGCTCGTCATAATCGAGCGAATCTCTCCGCGAGCTTTTGACATTTTCAATAATAAACGATACAAAAATTACAAGAAGGACTATTGAAGCTCTTGTTGAAAGTGAGCCCGTCCTCGTAACAATCATAAGCACAACAAGTGCAAGACCGAGATGAAGTGCCTTCGGCGAGAACTTTCTGCGTTCAATCTCGGGCGGCATAAACACAAGGCTGAGCGCCATTATCATCGCAGTATTGCAGATGACCGAACCGATTCCGTTACCGATAGCGAGACCGACCTTTTCTTCAGCCTGAAAAATAAAATCACCGACACCCGACATCAAAATCCCGTGACCTTCGACGGCGGCTATTGACGAAACAAAAATCTCCGGTAAGGTCGTCGCTACGCTGACGATTGTTGCGCCGACGATAAACTTCGGAATACCCGTTACCTCGGCAACCCAAGCTGCACCGTCAACAAACCAGTCTCCACCCTTGACAATAAATAAAATGCCTACCGCAAAAAGGGCATACATTATTACGGATTCCATAGATACATCTCCTAAAAGCACAAAAAGCACAAGGGTATATCTGCCACTCCTGATGTAATAATAATTAAAAAGGAGTGTTGGATATGCCTGAAATCAACTTTCCCGAAAAAATAATTTTCGGCAAAGATACGGTTAATGATTTTCACCCCGAGGGATGTGAGCATGCTATCATAATCTGTGACAGCGACATTATGGTTAATCGGGGTTTTCTTGATTTAATTAAAAATAAAAGCACGAAGATAATATCACACGTGAGTACGGTTGTCAACAACAATGTTTACGGGCTGTATTCGCAGGCATCTGAAAAATTCTTTGAAAAAGAAGCCGAGCTGATTATTTCCGTCGGCAGTGCGGCAGCGATTGACTGCGGAATGCTTCTTTCACACGAAGGAAAAACAAAGTTCACAGCCATCCCCTGCTGCGGTGCATGCGCTATGACGGATTTTGAGCACAGCGGGTATTACGATTACCGCCATTCGCCCGATACGGTAGTTCTCGACAGCTCGATTATCCGCTGTATGCCGTCGGGTACGGTCGCATTTGACGGTATGGCGTGCTTTGCTTATGCTGTTGACACGCTGAACAATACGGACAATATCATCACAAAGGACCTTGCGGTTGCGGGTGCTGTGGGAATTCTTAAAAATATTGTTCCTGCTTACCGCGGAAATATTGACGCACTCGAGAAGCTCTTATATGCGATGTATTTTGCAGTTGTCGCCCACCGTAACGGTGCCGACCTTGAAAGCTCGGTTTTAAGCAGAGCAAGCAAGTTTTTTGCAGACTTCGGCTACCCGAGGTCGTCCGTCTGCGCACTTATTATTCCGACAATTATGGAAAACGAGGAGCTTCATTTAAAAAACAGCCTTTATGAAATTGCTATGAAAACGGGAACTGCGCACATTGACGATTACCCCGACTTTGCCGTATCCAAGCTGATTGATGAGGTCAGAAAAATTCAGGCAGTCCTCGGTATTCCGCGTGCAGTTTCGGGCTTCGGTCTGAACGAAAACGAATACCGCAATAAAAAGAGTAGCACAAACGTCCCCGACGATTTACTTGACCTTTGTTATTACGGTAGTTTCAGGTTTATGAAATTATAGTTTCACCGTCACAGTTGAACGGGACATTGAGGTAATCGGCGACGGTGGCGGCGATATCGGCAAAGGTGTTGCGCGTGCCGAGATTTGCGGGCTTTATATTTTCGCCGTAAACGATAAGCGGTGTGTACTCGCGCGTGTGGTCGGTGTGGCTGTCGCCCGGGTCGCAGCCGTGGTCGGCGGTTATCATCAGCACATCGTCTGACTTCATACCCTTTATGAAATCCGCGAGCCACTTATCGAATTCCGCAAAGGCTTTTGCATAGCCGTCAACATCCTGTCGGTGGCCGTAGAGCATATCGTAATCAACAAGATTCGTAAAGCACAGACCTTCAAAGTCCCTATCAAGGGCTTTGAGGGTTTCTTCCATTCCCTCGGCGTTGGAGTGGGTAAAAACATATTCCGTTATGCCCTTGCCTGCGAAAATATCACGGATTTTGCCGATTGCGTAAACCGTTTTGCCGTTATCGGAAAGAGCATCGAGAAGTGTCGGCTTCGGCGGCTCGAGCGAAAAATCGTGGCGGTTTGCGGTGCGCCTGAAATCGGGATATTCACCCTCAAAAGGACGGGCGATAACTCTGCCGACCGCGTGCTCACCCGTAAGGCTTTTGCGCGCAATTCTGCAATATTCATAGAGCAGTTCGGGCGGAACGACCGCCTCGTGCGCCGCTATCTGAAAAACGCTGTCTGCCGAGGTGTAGACAATCAGGTCGCCCGTTTCAACATGCTGTTTGCCGTAATCGCGGATAACATCCGTGCCCGAATACGGCTTGTTGCAGAGCACTCCTCTGCCCGTCTGCCGTGAAAACTCGTCAAGAAGCTTCTGCGGAAAGCCTTCGGGATAGGTCGGCAAGGGCTTGTCGGAAACGACACCCGCAATTTCCCAATGGCCGATTGTCGTATCCTTGCCCTTTGATTTTTCGGCAAGGCGCGCAACAAGTGCAGAAGGCTTTTCGGCTTTAGGCAGATAATCAACTCCGTCGATGTTGCCGAGCCCGAGCTTTATTGTATTTTCCGCCGAAAAATACGGCGAGGCTGATATTCTTTTTAAGGTGTTGCAGTCCTTATCCCCGAAGTCCGCACAATCAGGCATCGCACCGATTCCGCACGAATCAAGGACAATAAGAAATACTCTTTTCATAAGTCACCTCTTATATTTTATGGTTTTATTATATTTACTTGTTCGGGAAATGTCAATTGACAGTAAAACAATACAGATGTATAATGCAATTAAGGAAAAGAAAGGAAGATGAAAATTATGAAAAATTTCATACGCTTATTGTCGTTGGTTATCTGTGCAGTAACCTTTTTCAGCCTTACAGCCTGTATCGGTCCCGGTGTGACAGATTACAGCGAGGTTATTTTCGGGAATTATACCTTCAGAGAAACTTCTGCCGCCGCTCACAAAATTGAAGGCGACGAAGGCACTGTTATGCAGGGTGTGATTTACAAATATACATACGACACTGATGAAAAATACCTTGTTGCACACCTGCTGACAATGGCTGATAACTACGGCAGTAAGGATGCACTTTACAAAAGACTTTACAACGGCAGTATTTACAACGTTTTGGACGATAATATGGTTGTATACAACACCGTGGACAAGACAAGAGCCGAATTTGAAAAATACGACGACTTCCTCGGTTACTGCAGAGAAAACAATATAAAGCTTAATAATTGGTATTATCCGTCGGGCGGACTTTCAATCAATGCTCAACCGAATGAAATTACTGGCGGATATACGCTCAGCAATTTGCCTTATGACTATAAGCTGATTTCGCTTGATGACAAGGAGCTTATCCGCGGTTATATCTCCGACCTTGAGGTAAGGTCTCATCAGATTAAATTCAGATTAAGACAGACCGATTATCATTACGATGCCGAATATCCCGATACCGTTAACCTTGGTTTATCCGAACTTTCCGATAAACCCGTCGGCAAGTATAAAAAAGGTTTCCTCGATTACGCGGATATTTATTATGATAAGATAGTTACGATAAACCTTGAAACGGGTAAAATTTCAGAGGAGTAAATTTCAATTTGTCGGGGAGAAATAAAAAGTCAGTAGAACAATGGCGCCCCTGAAAGGGGAGCTGGCACGACGAAGTCGTGACTGAGGGGTTCGTTGCGAAGCAACGAGAAAAACAAGATAAATCAAAG
>JAFQIY010000075.1 GCA_017415165.1 Oscillospiraceae bacterium
GCCTGTGCCGTCTTGTCGATAGCATCAATCTGGTTTTCTGTTATATCGGCAAGAATTTTTTGCATATTCTTCAGGTATTCAAGAGTTTTTTTCATATCGTATCCTCCTTTATCGCGGCGAAAACTGCACCGTATTCGGGTGGGTATTTGATGATTTCCGCCTTTGTTGAGGGGAATTTACTGTTGACAAGTGAAACGAATTTTTCACGGAATATCTCACAGTTGACGAGGATACCGCCCCACATTCCGAGGGGAGTACCGCAGGGCAATTCCGCAAGCAGAGCACATACGGTATCTGCAAGAAGCTGTGCATGCCTGTCGATAATTGCGTTTGCGACCCTGTCACCGTCCTTTGCACATTCGAAAAGTGCGGGTGCAAGCTTCGCAACCTCGCTGTTGGAAATCGGCGGGTCGTAGAAAATGTCGATAAGACCGTAAACGTTATCAACGTCGAAATGCTCAAGAACCCTTTGCGTGAGTGCGGTTTTTTCTGCACTGCCTTCCGCACCGCATATTGCCGCCTTCACCGCATCAAGCGCGAGCGCATAGCCCGAGCCCTCGTCGCCGAGGATGTAACCCCAGCCGCCCTTGAAAATAACGTTGCCGTCCTCAAGCCTGCCGACAGCCATTGAACCCGTACCGCTGACAACCATTGCCGCCGCACCGTCAATTTTCATCGCTTCAAGACCGATGTAAACGTCGGAATCCATTGCAATCTTCGGACAGTCGATGATGCCGCCGCAAAGCTCTTTTGTAAAGCTGTCATCGGCGCGCGAGGAAAGCGCAGGCATACCGATAAAAGCACTGCTGAGCGTGACGTCTTTTCCTTCAAGAACTCCGTCAACCGTTTCCTTGAGGTTAGCACGCGCTGTATCAGTGCCGACGGAATTGTAGTTTATGCTCTTGCCGACGTAACGCGAAACAAGCTTGCCGTTTTCATCACAGATTATCGCAACGGTTTTTGTTCCGCCGCCGTCAATTCCGAGATAATATTTCATTCTTAACAACTCCAATCAGAACCGAAGTCCGAAAGCGACATCGTCGCCGTCTTTTTCGATAAATTCAAAGCCGTATTTTTTATAAAATGACTGACCTCTTATGTTTTCTGCTCCCACGGTCAGCATAACACCGCGTACACCTTTTTCTTTAAGATGCGCTGAGAGTGTATCAACGAGCCTGTGTCCGATACCCTGACGGTGATATTCGGGGAGGACGTCAATGTGAAGATGAGCGGGAAAATCCTTTTTGTACTTTTCCTGCAGCTTGGTCGAAACGCTCGCTCCGTTTCGTGCGTTACCGCCCCAAACAACCATATCCTCGTCAAGACGGGGGATGTATTCTTCAACAAAAACTTTTCGGTAGCTGTCAAAATCCTCCGTGCAGATTATGTAAGCGATTGCCCTGTCGTTATCATCAACGGCAACAAAGCAGTTTATGCCCTCGTTCTCAATATAATAATCGCAATACGTAGTGAGAATGAATTTCTGTTCATCGGGCGTCATTTTACATTCGCCTTCGCTGTTGAGACAAATAAATCTCACATTTTCCTTGTCTTTTTCTTCGTAAGGCCTTATAATCATTATAGTGCTCCTATTTTCTAATATCGTTTAAAGAAATTTTAACATTAAAACAAATAAAAATCAACACTCGGAGGGTAAATATGATTAACAGCTTTGCTTCTTTTCCTCGTTTTGAAGGCGTCTTTGCTTCAGATGTACAGATCAGTATCAAAAAATCCGATACGCGCAAGGTCTGCTACTGTGAAAAGGCTCACAGATTAACCGACGAAAAGTATATTCTCACGGTTTCGCATAAGGACGGAACGCTTTTTGCCGATATTGATTGCTCGGGAGAGAAGAGTGCCTTCTACGCTCTCTGTGACCTTAAGAACAGAATCGAAAACGGTGAAGTTGCCGACGGCGAATACGTTTGCTCCCCGACCTTTGAAAAGAGAGGCTATATTGAGGGATTTTACGGCACACCGTGGACCCACGAAAAGCGCAAGTCCGTTATGTCACTTATGGCTCTTAACAGAATGAATACGGTTTATTACGCACCGAAGGATGACGTATACCACCGCGACCTGTGGCGCGAGCTTTATCCCGAAGCCGACTTGCTCAAGCTAAAGGAGCTCGTTGACCTTGCAAAGGAAAATTATATGGAATTTGCCTTCTGCATCGCACCGGGACTTTCGATGAAATATTCCTCCGAAGAAGAGTTCGAGACTCTTATGAAAAAAACTCAACAGCTCTATTCAATCGGTATCCGCTCATTCGGGCTTTTGCTTGATGATATTGACGAGGAGCTTTTCTACGATGAGGACAAGGCCCTCTACGGCGAGACGGTCAACGCACATATTGCACTTGTCGGCAGATATTACGAAACGCTTCTTGCCCTCGACAAAGAGGTAAAGCTTACTGTCTGCCCGACACTTTACAACGGTATCGGAAACGAATATTACATATCCAAGCTCGGCAAGAGTATTTCACCGCAGATTTCACTTTTCTGGACAGGCAGAGACATCTGCTCGCGCGAGCTGACAAGCCGCGAGGCACGCGACTTTATTGACGGAACAAGCCACAAGCCGCTTTATTGGGATAATTATCCCGTCAATGATATGGCGATGTTCAACGAGATGCATATTTCTCCGATTATCAACCGTGACCCCGATTTGTGGAAGTATTCCGAGGGAATTATCGCAAACTGTATGGAATATGCCGAGTGCTCGAAAATTCCTCTCATAACCTTTGCCGATTACCTCTGGGACAGCGAGAATTACAATCCCGATAAGTCGTGGGAGAATGCAATACGTCAGGTTGTGGGCGAGGATGCCGAAAAGTTCATTGTTTTTGCGGATAATCTCTATATTTCCTGCCTCAAGGACGTGCCGTCAAAAAGAATGAAGAAGCATTTTGCGTCAGTGCTTGACCTGCTTAAAAACGGTGAAAGCGAGAAAGCAATAACCCTTGCGGAGGAATATATTGCGAAAATGAATGAAGCGAGAGAATATCTCAAAAGAGACCTTCCAATCTGCAACGAGCTTGCAAGGTGGGCGGAGAAATTCTCCGTTGCCTGCGATATGTTTGAAAAGCTGATGGAAGTTCTGAAGAATAAAACGGAAGAAAACGTAAAAGAGCTTTACGCGATAATTGACAAATACGATTCAATGCCCGTAAAAATCGCAGAAGAAATGAATATAAAGCTCTTCCTCCCTACGATGTTCGGAATATAAAACGAAATGCGATAGAAATCCTTTAAGGTTTTCTACCGCATTTTTTATCTGAATTTTTCAACATCCTCAACCGTCGGCATGGATGCGTCTGCGCCCATACGGCTGACGGCGATTGCTCCTGCTTTGTTGCCCATATCACAGGCGGCGAAAATATCACCGCTTCGCTTATATTCAAGTGCGAGTGCGGCGGTGAAGCTGTCGCCCGCGGCGGTCGTGTCAACAACGTTTGTTTTGTAAGTCGGCATTATTTTAAGGCTTTCTCCGTCATACACCGAACAGCCTCTTTCACCGAGCTTGAGAACAACAAACTGCGCCTTACTTCTTTTTTTGAGGATTTCCGAAGCCTTCAGTATGCTGTCCCCGTCATCAGGGGAGATGCCGGTCAGTGCCTTTGTTTCGCTTTCATTGGGGGAGATAATCGTTGCGCCCTGCATCTCTTCAAGCGCAAAGTTCTTCGCGGGACCGCAATCAATAACGGTTGTTATACCTTTTTCAATTGCGCGGTTGACACATTTTATAACAACCTCTTCTCTTGTTTCAAACTGAACAAGAAGCAGGTCGAGATTTTCGTCAATACAGTCCGCGGCTTCATCGGGGTCAATTTCTGCATTGGCACCTTCGTATACAACAATTCTGTTTCTGCCCTCACCGTCGATTATGATTGCGGCAAGTCCTGTCTGTGTGCCGTTTGTTGCAACGCCCGAAAAGTCAATCCCGTTTTTTTTAAGGTTTTCCAGGAGTCTTCTGCCGTTTGCATCATCGGCAACCTTGCCTATCATTTTCGTCTGTGCGCCGAGCCGGGCAAGTCCCGTTGCCTGATTCGCACCCTTGCCTCCGCAAGCATAACCGTAGTTTGTGCCGAGTACATTTTCACCTACATCGGGCACCTTTTCCATATTCAGTACGATGTCCATATTGATACTGCCGACTACTGCGGCACGAATATTCTTATACATATCACAGCACCGCACGGAAAGCATTTGCCGATTCCGTCATATCCTTATCTTTAATAAACAGACTGCTTGTACCGAGGACGAAAATATCTGCTCCGCACTTGCTCATTTTTGCGCCGTTTTCGGGGCTGATGTTGCCGTCAACCTCAATGGGGATATTGCGGAAGCCTTTTTCGTCAAGGAAGGCGCGCGTCTTTCTGACCTTGTCGCCTGCGCCTGCAAAAATCTTCTGACCTGCAAAGCCCGGGCTGACCGTCATAACAAGTGCCATATCCATATAGTCGAGCAGATGCTCAAAGCATTCAACGGGTGTCTGCGGATTTATCGCAAGACCCGATTTACAGCCCTTCTCACGGATTTTTGCGAGCGTGCGCTGTGCGTGGAGGTCACCTTCATAATGAATGCAAAGGTAATCGTCTTTTCCGAGATTCATAAGGTCAAGGAACTGAGTGGGATTATTGACCATCATATGCACGTCGAGGGGGATATCGGTAATTTTTTTGACCGCATTTATGAAATCAAAGCCGAGTGTGATGTTCGGCACGAAGCTGCCGTCCATAATATCAACGTGAAGGTAGTCAATGCCTGCTTTTTCAAGCTCACGAATGGAGTTTTCCATATTCATCAGGTCTGCACACATAACGGATGCAGAAAGAAGCTTACTCATACTATCAGTCCTTTCTGCGTTTATTGTACCATTTTTACAAACAAAATCAAGACAATTTATAACATTGCCGTATCGACAAAAACGAAAAAGTATGTTAAACTGAAAAAGTATAAATTTCCAAGGATGGTGTATTATGAAAAAACCTACATTTTACCTCGGTGAATTCACCCAGCGCGATAAAATTTTTATTACAGCAGATAACGGTATTGACGTTGAAAATGTGAATTCCGTTGCGTTCGACGGTGAAACACTCTATATCACACAGCCCGATTGCCTCGTTGAATATGCGGACGGCAATGTAAAGAGAATTTCTGCTTCTGTCTCAAAGCTCTTCACGAGACAGGGCAAGCTTTATGCGGCTGTCGGTAATGCCCTTGCTGAAATCAAGAAGGGTAAAATCAAAAAAATAAAGGAGTTTGATTCTCCTGTTGTTGATATCTCCGTTGCGCTCGACAAGTCGGTATGGCTTATTACCGAAACAGAGCTTTTCCTTATGCAGGGCGACGAATTTACAAAAATCGTTGACCTTCCCGAAGAGACAATCTGTCTTGCCGCACTTGATAATAAAGCAAGATTTGCGGAAACGGTTTACATCGGCTCGACGGCAGAGGGTCTTCTTTCAATGAAGGGAAAGCGCCGCCATTGGTCAGAGCTTCTTCCAGATATCACGGGCGTGCTTTCAAAGAAAATCAACTGTATTCAGATTGATGCTCTCGGTCACCTCTGGGTTGGCTCGGATGAGGGACTCAATATATATGACGGCAGAAGCTATTGGCTCAACGGCAACGACTTCTATTCAGTTCCCGACGGAGCTGTCAATGATATGTTCTTTGCCGCAGACGGTAAAAAGTATTTTGCAACAGATACAGGTATCATTACTCTTATCGAAGGTAAGATTTCCTATTATTCATACGGCGCATGGCTTATGCATCCGACAGTAACCAAGATTACCGTTTCTGACAAGGGCACAATCGCCGCCGTAACTCCTAGAGGTATCAGCCTTATTACTGCCAAGGAAATGACTCTCGGCGAAAAGGCAGGTCTTATTGACAAGCTCAACGAAAAGTATTTCGTCAGAAACGAGGGTTATCACGTTGACAGAGTGCTTCGTAAGTACGGCGACCTCGATTCGGGTGTGCTTCTCAACTCCGACAATGACGGTCTTTTCACGGGACTTTACTGCGCCAGCCAGTGCTTCCGCTACAAGGTAACGGGCGATGCACAGGCAAAGGCTAACGCAAAGCAGGCTGTTGAAGCTATGATAAAGCTCACAGAGGTTACGGGCAGAGAGGGCTTTACCGCTCGTGCAACACGCTATTCACACGAAGAAAACTTCGGCACGGGCAACCGCGAGGAGTGGCATATCTGCGAGGATAATCCCGACTGTGAATGGCTCGGCGAGACTTCGAGCGACGAGATGACAGGTCACTATTTTGCATACGGTATCTATTATGACCTTGTTGCAGATAAGAAGGAAAAGAAAAAGATTGCCGAGGTTGTCAAGAAAATTACTGACCATATCATCGACCACAACTTCCACCTCACCGATGTTGACGGCATCCCGACAACGTGGGCAAATTGGGAGCCCGACCTTCTTAATAACGACGACAGATGGTATTACGAGCGCGGCACAAATTCGCTCGAAATTCTTTCCTTCCTTAAGACTACGTATCACGTAACGGGCGATGAAAAGTATGAGAAGGTTTATGAGATGCTTATCAGAAAGCATCATTATGCAATGAACTGTATTCAGTACAAGTGTGAGGACGGTCATATTGCACACATCGACGACCAGCTCGATTTTGTAAATATTTATCCGCTTCTTGTTTACACAGACAATGAGGCTCATAAGGCAATTTACGAAATGGGTCTGACTCACCACTGGGCTTACGAGAGAGTTGAGCGTTCACCGTTCTTCAACATCGTTTACGGTGCACTCACGAATAACTATTGCGATATTGAAGAGGCTGCAAAGTCACTCTCGGAAATGAATCTTGATTTTGTAAGATGGCCTGTATACAACAGCTACCGTAAGGATATCGTATGGGATACGGAGCAGGAGGCATCAGGCGTTCCCGCACAGCTCAAGTATCCCGTTGAGTATTGGTCAAGACTCCTCGTCAACTATGACGGCAATCAGTTCATCTGTGACTCGGGTGCCGAGGAGTTTGTTTCAATCAATACAAAGCGCACAAACAAGACGAGCACTCTTCCCGGCTTCGCGGGCGCAAATGCAATGAGATGTTCAATGCCCTATGTCTTCCTTCTTCCGTATTGGATGGGAAGATACTACGGCTTGCTCGGTGATTAATATTTAAAATTCAGTTAAAACCTTCGCTTGAATATGAGCGAAGGTTTTTTCTGTATACTTGATTAGTTTGGTTGTTTATTATATAATTTTAAAAAATGAAAATACAAAAAGAAGGAATAAAAAATGCAAACGCTCATTCCGACTATATTATTAATAATATCCATACTTTTGCAGTGGGTATCTATGTTCATTACGGATTCGGTTGAAAGCATTGTCAAAAGTATGTCCCTGCAGGATAAGGTAACTCAGATGCTTATGGTGGATTTCAGATATTGGGATGAGAATACATCCGACAATGTTGCACAAAAAGGTCTGACGATTATGAACAGCCAGGTGCGTGAGATAATCGAGGACTACAATTTTGGTGCGGTTATTTATTTTGCACAGAACCTTACGGGAACTGAACAGGCATATAATCTGACATATCAGATGCAGACTGCAGCACGAAAGAACGGCGGAATACCGATGATTATCTGTACCGACCAGGAGGGCGGCTCGGTCTATCGTCTGGGAAGCGGTACGGCTTTGCCCGGTAATATGGCGCTCGGTGCGACGGGGAATACCGAATATGCACGTATGGCAGGACAGATTATTGGCAGTGAGCTGAGTGTTCTCGGAATAAACACGAATCTTGCGCCCGTTGTTGATGTTAATAATAACGCAAATAATCCTGTTATAGGATTGCGTTCCTACGGCGATGATCCCGTTGCAATAGGAAATATGGCCTCTGCCGCAATAGAGGGGATGAAGGAGTACGGTGTTATCGGCTGTGCAAAGCATTTTCCGGGTCACGGCGATACCGCAACGGATTCCCACTATGGCTTGCCGATTGTTGATAAATCCTTGTCGGCTCTTCAAAGCTGTGAGCTGAAGCCCTTTGAAATTTCAATCGAACACGGCGTTGATATGATAATGACCGCCCACATTCTTTATCCTCAGCTTGAAAAGGATAAAATAGTTTCCGAAAAGACGGGCAAGGCAGAATCCTTACCTGCAACAATGTCGGATGACATAATAACGGGATTGCTCAAGGAGCAGATGGGCTTTGACGGGATTGTTGTAACCGATGCGATGAATATGGCAGGTGTTACGGATAAGTGGGGCCCTGTTGAAGCGGTCGTAAATTCAATCAAAGCGGGTGTTGATATGATTTGTATGCCCTGTGAATTGAGCTGTCTCAAGGATGTTAAAACTCTTGATAAAATAATCAACGGTGTAGTTTCGGCGATCAACAGCGGAGAAATACCGATGTCACGGATTGACGATGCGGTAAGAAGAATTATACGGGTTAAATTCAATAACGGTATACTTGCAAAAGATGTTGATTATTATTCCTTGGCAGAAGCAAAAAGTATAGTCGGCTGTGAGGAAAACCGAAATAAGGAACGCGAAATTGCTGCGGCGGCGGTAACGGTAGTTCAGAACAGCAACAATACTCTTCCGCTTAAAATGAGTAAAACGAGTAAGGTGCTGATGTTTGTTCCTTATAACAATGAAAAAGGCCAGATGATTATGGGCTGGAACCGTGCGAAAAATGCAGGTCTTATTCCCGACGGTGCACAGGTAGAGGTTGTTCGTTTTGACAGTTCCACAACGCTGAATACGTATAAAAGCAAAATTCAATGGGCGGATACGCTGATTTTCAATTCCGAAATAACAAAAGCATCAAAGATGAACGGTGGAAGCTGGGAGTCAAAATACATACTTACCGTTATAGATTATGCCGAAAGTCTCGGAAAGACAACGGTGGTGCAATCAGTTGATAAGCCTTATGACGTCCAATCATACAAAAAAGCGGATGCAGTTATAGCGGTATATGGCTGCAAAGGTTCGACGGTTGACCCGACACAGGCACTTACAGGCGGGGTAACGGGCTCGGAAAGTGCATACGGACCGAATATTATTGCAGGTATAGAAGTGATGTTCGGTGTGTTCTCGGCGCAAGGTAAACTGCCTGTTAATATACCGCAGTATAAAAACGGCACGTATACAAATTCGTCAGCTTACCCGCGCGGTTACGGATTAACCTACGGAGAGTAATACACTGCAATAAAAAAGCCCCCTATGGTAACATTAATGAACTACCATAGGGGGAATTCTAATGTTCAGAAGTTATCGACACATAGTGGATTATGAGAGAATTACTATGCACATCTTGATATTAAGAGAAAAAACAATATTGCAAACTCGTTGTCAAATTCATTTGTCTTCTAATCGGTTAGAAAAAGCGTTAGAAAAACTGAAAAAGACAAAAAGAAAAAACCTCAATACACAACGGAAACCGTTATATATCAAGGTTTTAACTTGGCGTGCTACAAGGGATACACCTGCTTGCGCAGGTTGCGTCCTCGGCGACCGTTGCGTTGCAACAGTACCCGCCTCAGACTTCGGAGCTGAAAACAGTTCACTGAACTGTTTTCTTGACGCTCCTCACCCCCTCGGGCTTCGAACCCTTGCAAAATACAAAAAATAAAAGAACAGGCAACACACGAAGTGTTTCTGTTCTTTTGGCGTGCTGCAAGGGATACACCTGCTTGCGCAGGTTGCGTCCTCGGCGACCGTCGCGATGCGACAGTACCCGCCTCAGACTTCGGAGCTGAAAACAGTTCAATGAACTGTTTTCTTGACGCTCCTCACCCCCTCGGGCTTCGAACCCCTTGCAAAATATAAAAAATAAAAGAACAGGCAACACAGAAGTGTTTCCTGTTCTTTTGGCGTGCTGCAAGGGATTCGAACCCCTGACCTTTTGGTTCGTAGCCAAACACTCTATCCAGCTGAGCTAGCAGCACATTTCTTAATGCTAGAGCATTATATCACCCTATTTATTAAAAATCAAGTCTTTTTTGAAACTTTTTTAAAAAATATTATTTTAACTTTTCTGTATTGAATTTTTCTTACACTTTCTATATAATATAAAAAAACGCAAAGGGAGCGATTCTTATGTATAAATTTCCTATCGGTGTAATCGTTGACAGCTTCCGTCTTCCTATCAAGGAGGCAGTTGTCAAGGCGGCTTCGGTCGGTGCACAGGGTATTCAGGTTTATTCAACAAGCGGTGAAATGGCACCCGAAAATCTTTCTGCACAGCAGAGAAAGGATTTCCTTAACCTCGTTAAGGATAACGGCCTCGTAATTTCTGCGCTCTGCGGTGACCTTGGTGGCGGCGGATTTGCTTTTGCTGACCGTAATCCTGCAAAGATTGAAAAGTCAAAGCGTATTCTTGACCTTGCAAAGGAGCTTGAAACTGACGTTGTTACAACTCATATCGGTGTTGTTCCGTCTGACCCCAATCACGACAGATACAAGGTGCTTCAGGAGGCTTGCTTTGAGCTCAGCCGTTATGCAGACAGCATTGATGCTCATTTTGCAATCGAGACAGGCCCCGAAACATCAGCAACTCTCAAGACCTTCCTTGATTCACTCGGCTCAACAGGTGTCGGCGTTAATCTTGACCCCGCAAACCTCGTTATGGTAACGGGTGACGACCCTGCAAAGGCTGTTCACAACCTCAAGGATTATATCGTACATACTCACGCGAAGGACGGCAAGCAGAATTTCTTTGTTGACCCCGAAATCGTTTACGGTATGGTTGAATCTCATATCGTTACCCACGATTCATTCATCGAGGTACCTCTCGGCGAGGGCAGTGTAAATTGGGACGAGTATCTCAAGGCTCTCGAGGATATCGGCTATAAGGGCTTCCTCACAATTGAGCGCGAGGTCGGCGACGATCCTGCACGCGATATCCGCAAGGCTGTTGAATTCCTTAACGCAAAGATGGGTGTTTAATTATGAAGATTTCTGTCAGCAGTTACAGCTATTCGGCTCTCGGAACTGATGATTTCAGCCGTATGCGCCTTGCAAAGGAAATGGGCTTTGACGGCATCGAGTTCGCGGAGATAAATCCTCCCGAAGGTGTCGATAAGGCCGAGCACGCGAAGGCTCTCAAGGCTCTGTCGGACGAGCTTTCACTTCCGATTACCAATTACGCAATCGGTGCGGACTTTGTCAACAAGGATTTCGACAGTGAAATCGAGCGTCTTAAGGGCGAGATTGATATCGCAGAAATTCTCGGTGTTAAGGTAATGCGCCACGATGCGACGGGCGGTCCCGAGGAGGAGAGATTCTCCCTCGAAGGCTTCGAAAAGTATCTCCCGATTCTTGCGAAGGGCTGTCGCGCGGTAACCGAATATGCCGCGACGAAGGGAATTAAAACCTCTGTCGAAAACCACGGCTATTATTGCCAACAGAGCGACCGCGTTGAAGCGTTGATGAAGGCGGTTGATCACGAGAATTTCGGTTGGCTTGTTGATATCGG